>CAWIJP010000026.1:0-731191 GCA_963836305.1 uncultured Acidobacteriaceae bacterium
CGGTAACACGGGTTCAAATCCCGTCGGGGACGCCAAGTTTAGCGTGGTACGCTTTTAGATACCGATAGGATACCGATACAGAGGTGGCACTCAGAACGCAGCTTCGTGGCATCTTACGGGAGCAGCCCCGACCCCGACGCTCTCCGGCGAATAAAAAAGGGAAGGGGACTTTACTGCTTGCTCTGCGCAATAAGGGCTGCCACAATCCTCTTTGTCTCCTCTGAAGAGAGCACTTCCTTAAGCCATGCCTTAAATTCGATTTCGCCAAGGAGGTTTTTGTTTATACCTTTGTACGCAGCGTTGACAGGGTAAAGAGAAATCGGATGAGTCACCGTGAGCAATTGATAACGGTAGCTCACGGCCGGGGCAACCAGGGAAAAAATGTATGCTAAATATTGGGGGTTGCCGCTCTGTGTCGGCACTACTTCGGCAGTGACGAGACCTTTTGTCTTCGGGCCGAGGGCCGCTGCCTGTTCCTTTAATATCGACACTGGAGTGACCACACTCGATTCTCCAATATCATCGGGCCAGAAGTCGTCTGCGCACATGAATCCCTCTCAAAAATCCAGATCTGCCAAAATCGGAAGATGGTCAGACATTCGAAAGGGTTTACGTTTAGGTCTCCTAATAGGATCGTTCGTTTGTGTCCAACAGCTCGTTCTTCATCAGCAATCATTCTCGCCAAATTCGCGCACTCGAAGATCAGGCTATCGTCCGAGTGATGAAGTTTACTGGGTAGATGGGCCGCTGCCAATAGAATGTCCTGTCTTGCAGGAAGCGAAACATGTCGAATCGACACTCGGGCACTCTCCGACCGGGTCGCCATAAAACTTGCCTGGAAATTTGCGAAGATGGTAATACTCTTGCAAATGATTCCAGAACAGAGCTCGAACGTGGAGCGGTCTCGATTGAGCGCGGTAAGCAATACCCCAGCCGATCCGGTGCTTTCCGCCAAGACGATGATGTCTACGGCATGCTCCCGTGCCAAGTCGGCTATTGACTGCTGAAGAGCCTTGCCTTGGATATTCCAGAGAAAGAACCTTGGCACGCTTCAGTTACCGCCTCCGCGAGCACTTTAGCACGTTAATAACCGCCAATCCAAACTAAGGTCTGTATCGACGAAACAATGTGAGAATGAACCAGGATACTAGCCCTGCCACGGTAATCAAAGGACATGCAGATGGGACTGCCCATAAAAACTGTACTGCCTTCACCCAGTCGGAAGTTCTGGTTACCCCCTTTAGTCCTAAGCCCCAAGACCCGCGGGGCATCGTCTACTTGAGCCATCCGAGTTGTAAGCTCCGACTATTGCTTAGGCCGGAGGGTGTAGGCGACTCCCACGGAAAGACGAAAGCGACTCTGTCCCGCATCGACGAAGTGAGTACGCAGAAAGTCAGCTTTGATTCGACCCACCCAGTGTGGGGTAATACGGTAATCGCCACCTACACCCAACATCCATGTGAAAGCGTTATCCGATGCCGACACACTCTCACCCGAGACCGCTTCATTCAGCGATTCACTTAGGTGCGAGGCACCAAACTGAGCTTCAGCGAAAGGCGAAAGACGGGCTAAATACTTTTCGCTCCCGCTACAGCCACACGGACTTTTAGGGTGATAGATCGGGAAATGAATCCGCGGACCGACGAGAAAATTCTGCAGGTGGCTGTGAAGCGAAATGAGACCTACCGAGGTTAGTGCAAAGGCCCCAAGGCTGGAGGTATCCCAAGCACTATCGTAATCGAAGGCGAGCGAAACCCGCCGCTGAGGAAAAAGGGCTGCTCCGGCGTCAAAGCCGTCGAGACCATTGTCCCCTGAAATGTGGGCCCAAGCACCACTGAATTCCTGAGCAGATGCGAAAAAATGGGGCACTAGCAGCGAGACGAATAAGAGGATACGGATGCACTTCATAGCTTTCCTTTCTGAACACATCGCCAGCGGCAACCCTCGTCACGATTCGCGGGTGCCCTCCGTTCAGTCGAGGCTAGTTGGATGAGAGGAGAGTTGAAACTGACAGAAGTAGCAGAGCATCGTCCCACCACCCCTGTAAGAATTGACAGATACTGAAAGCGGCGAACGTGACCGGCACGAGGTGCTACCCGTTTACTTTCGGATTTCTCGCGGAATGTTAGTTCCTTATGTGAGGGTGGTTCCATGGCAACCAGACAAGAAGCCGCTGATTGCCAATATTTCGATCTGGCCCTCTATTGAAGAGCTTGCACAACGACCCGCGATACACCGCGTTCTTGAAGAAGCTCAACCTGCCGACCTGATTAACGCTCGTTCCCAGTGCGATACGGGCCGAATCAAAACTCACAACCGGCTTATGAAGGTGATGGAGAGCCGCTAGCAACAATGGGCAAGAACTACAAAATGAGAGATGGCGGCCGGATCAAAGGGAAAATACTCAGAGGAGGACCGAAACACCTTAGGCCACCAAAGATGACGACTCCGTGGCCTGGATCGGTAAAGTGAAATGAAAGGTTGCACGTTGTGGAGAAGACTTTTTGTAGAACGAACGTATACGGTCAATGATCTCAGCAGCACGATTCCCATACTTATTGATTTTGCTTGCGCACGGGCCCGATCACCGAGTTAACTGTGTCTGTTCATAGCGCGGCAAGTCTGCAGGATGAACGGCTTTCCATCCTGAGCCCATCGTCTTCTCCGTGGACAAACCCGTATATTCCACCCAGTGACGATTGACGAAGTCCACTGCGTCGTCAGGCAGAGCGGCCCAGGCAAATGTTGGAATGGTTTCAACTGGTTTGTAAAACAATATGGTTCTTCAGATGATCGACCGGTCACATCTCCCTGGTGACGGGACTGTTTCTCCGATCTACGGCGAGGCCATTGTTGCTGACCGAAAGCAATATAAACCACAAGAAGATCTTCGCTTCCAGCTTTGACTCGTGATTTCCAAATTGGCTATAGCAACGCCGAGTCTTCTCATTCCCCAAATTTCGCTACAGACTTGACGGGCATGATCGCGATTGGCAGGATACGGGCACAAGCTTTTTATACGCAGCTGGTTCGCCAAACCTTCACGGATTTTTTTCGCCGCGGTTTGGATAAAGCGCTTTGAGCGCAGATGCGACGCCTTTAGATTCTGGCAGCTCCCAGAGGTCCTTGTGCTCCGCGAGATAATCACAAACCGCGTCACGAATGTCTCCGACGGTTGTCCCGGGGGGCGCGGTGAAATTTTCCGCCGTATAAACGCCCAAAATGTAGCCAGTGGTTAAGCCGTAAACGAAACGGTCATTTTCAGTCGTCACACAATGGCCGACCAGAATGCTTGTCTTGGTCTTTTCAGCAAAGGCTGGGGCCGCGCACAGAAACATTATTGCAAGCCAGCGATTCATTGGTTTTCGTTCAACTGGAACGACCTCCTATCTCCTTCAGTTTCTTCCAGTCGGGTGTTTGTCGGTGGCCAATTCACGCCCAACTCTATGATCTGATGACCGCCTTCTGCCCGACTGTTTCCACAGAGCGGTCTGGTGGCGGCAACACAACGGCTATCCACTGCAAGCGCCTGTTTATAAAGTACAGTCGGGCAAAGAAAGAATGAACTGGTAGGAGTGTCAGTTCAGTTCCAGAATTGTTGGGGAAAAATTGCGATAGCACGGGATTGGGCGCTACGCGCCCCTACCAGGCGCATTGCCTGCCTCATCGACGAACAGCGTTATCAGGTTGACTGTAAGGATTGGCAGGTTCCACCGGACAGACGATGTGTGTAGGTTTGACCATCTTTGTAAACGTGTGGGCCGTTTTAGTTGGAGCATCAGACTTGCATGAACCTGCACCGATCACAGCATGAAATAGCCCTCTTGGCAAAGCTCGATCAACAAACTGTCCAAGCAATCCTAGCCGAAGCGGAGAAACGACAAGTAAAGGCAGGGCGGATACTCCAGACCACGGGAGATCTGGGCACACATCTCTGCATCCTGCGAAAGGGACGCGCTCGTTATTACAAAACGACCGAATCGGGAGACGAGATCATGCTCCGAATACTTGTGCCGGGCGACGTGTTCGGTCTCGTGACGCTGTTGGCGCGTCCGATGCCTTACATGGCGAACGTGGACGCGATCTCGGACTGCAATCTGCTCGTTTGGGAGCACACCAGAATACGAATGTTTGCCGAAGCGCATCCAGTGCTCGCAGAAAATGCCTTGCGGATCTCTTTAGGGTACCTCAAAAGGTATTCGGATCGGCATGCCCGTTTGGTTAGCGGAATCGGTAAACAGCGACTGGCCGTAACATTGTTAGGCCTGGCTCACCGAACAGGATTCGTACAGCCTCATGGAGTCGAGATACATGCCACTAACGAGCAATTGGGGAGCTTGTCGGATATCAGCGGCTTCACAACTAGCCGCTTGCTCGCGGCATGGCGTCGCAAGGGTACGCTCTCGAAATCACGCGGAAAAATCATCCTCCACACTACCGAGGGTTTAACGATCGTTTAAGCTCTTGCGACAGTGGTGAACTATTGCTTCGGTCTCTCGACGTCTAGCCCCTCAGTGCCGCAAGTTGACCCCGCCCCACGTGCTGGCAGAGTGCCAAACATAAGCCAACTCTCCTATCTTTTTTCGGGGGAACGGTATCGGATGCGACCACCCCACGTGCCCTCCTGTCAGCGTTGCCAGTTGTAGCGAGATTTTCGTGTGGATAGCTTTTAGCCTGTGTAGATGAATATGGAGAAAACCATGCCGATTAAGGGCCGGATTCCCAACATCGCTATAGCGGCAGTGATGCTAGTCTTAGCCAGCGGCCTGCCCTGCTTTAGTCAAGACGGCAAACTCACCATTCAGGTCACTCCGAAACAAGCCTATGTCTTCGTAGACGACCATGCGGTGGGCGAAGCCAGCCAACATCACAAGGTGAAACTGAGTCCCGGCGAGCACAAGGTGGAAGTGGTCAACTACGGCTACGCGCCTCTAACTCGGAGCGTCACCATCACCGGCGGGCAAGTCACCGATCTCCAAATTGACCTGCAAGCCATTGCCTCCACCGTGTCTCCAGCCTATGGCGCTATCACTATTGAGAGTGTTAGCCAATCTGCCATACTGCTCAACGGCAAGACGCCTGATTTCTTCGTCGGCCATGGTGATGAGTTCAACCATGAATGGGGGTGGAAGCAGGAACTGGTGGTTCCTCCGGGTACCTACCAGATGACGATTCTCGGACCAGAGGGCGAACGTTGGTCCGGTCCTGTCGAGGTTTCAGCAAACCAGCGCACGGTCTTCCATTTCCCCAAAGGAGTAGTCAAGACTGTCCCTTGGCCTCGTGGGGAAAAACTCGGCGAGTTGCCACGCTTCAAGGTGGGTACGGCGAGCGCCACGGTGGCAGTTGCCAAGCCGACCGCAGAACTGTCTGCGAACGCGGCACAAATCAACTGCGGGGACGCGTCGCAGCTCAAGTGGTCTTCTACGGATGCGCCCAGTGTGCAGATTACTCCGGTTGGCGCGGTTGCGACGTCCGGCGATCAGTCTGTGCAGCCTAAACAAACCACGACCTACCAACTGACCGCCGTGGGTCCGGGTGGCAGGGCTACGTCCAGCGCGACAGTTAACGTGAACACCGCTGTCCAAGCCGATCTCCGCTTAGCGTCTCCCGAGGTTCGCTACAAGCGCGTGGGAGATAAGGTAGTCGAGGGGAGCAATGCTGCGCTCAACTGGACCGCGGCGAACGCCTCATCGGTATCGATTGACCCACTCGGCACGGTTGATCCCAACGGTAGCCGCACTCTATCGATAACTCCCAAGAAGACCGATGCCGGCCCCGTCGATGAGACTGTCACCTACACGCTCAGCGCGTCGAACGCGTGCGGCGGTTCCGACACCAAGACGGCAACCCTGCACATTGTTGGTTTGATCGAAGTGCCAGATACCGGCCTCGCCCTCAACAGCGTTTACTTCCAAACGGATGTCCCCAGGGCAATCACAACAGAAACGGCCCTGGTGCCGAGCCAGCAGGCGGCGCTTACCTCGATCGCTGATGCGTTTAAGAAGTATCTCGAGAACAAGCCTGATGCCCACCTAACACTTGTTGGTCACGCCGATGAGCGTGGGCCGAACGGTTACAACAAAGATCTCTCGGATCGGCGCGCCGAGACTGCCAAGAACTTCCTGGTCGGCCACGGAGTGCCGGCCGATCACCTTGAGACCCAGGGCGTAGGCGACGATCAAAACCTGAAGGCCGATCAAGTCAAGCAAATGGTACAGCAAAATCCTGAGCTGAATGACGAAGAGCGACAGAAGGCTCTGGAAAAACTCGAAACCCTCGTCTTGGCGAACAACCGCCGCGTGGATATCACCCTGAGTACAACCGGGCAGGAATCGGCTCATCAGTACCCGTTCAAGGCGGAGGACTTCTCAACCTTGGTGAATCGAAACGGCACCAGGAAAGAAGTCCTCCAGCAGGCGGGAGAGAAAGAGAAGGTCCAGAACTAACGAGGCAAGCTTCCTGGATCGAAGTGGATTACATAATTCTCTCTCCTAGCTGGATCCATATCTGACAATCGAGACCTTCCTGACGGAAAGCGTACTGCTCGCAGGTAACACCCTCTACGGAGCTGGGGCCGATGTCGGCTGCCGCCTTGATCCTCTTAAATAGTGGCATCGTTCGTGCCCCATTGGAAAAGGTCGACCAAGGGGAGCTCGATGCCGTACTTTTCGCTGAGACGGTCATTCAATTCAGCGAGGGTTGGTGGGGCGGGAACGGTGGCGTAGTAGTTAACGACCTGTCCGAAGATGGTGAAGTTTTTCCCGTCGAAAAAAAGGAAGCGGTGCTCGTCGTCGCCGATGATCTCGGCCCGGAGGCGGTTGGGCCGGACGGCCACGAGATCGACCTTGGTGCTGAATTGGAGCGTCTGGCCATCGTCCAGAACGTTATCTGTAGCGACGTCCGCCGTGACCTGGAAGGACTTCAGGGTGCGAAGGTAGGAGCCCATCTTATTGAGTGCGTCCATTGCATCTGGATCGATAGCGGAGGTGTCCTTCACGTCGGCCTGATGTCCGCTTTTTGCAAGAACGGGGGATGCAATGGGGGTGCAAAGGTCAGCTCCTGCGGTCACAACCGAAAGCGGGACACACAAGAAGCCCTTGGCACACCTCCATTTTGCTGTTGATTCATTTCGGCGGGTGGAGGGAGTCTGAAGATCGAGATGCGTCGGAAGTTCTTCGGATAGGTTCATCTTCGTGCCCTCGCGAATATTTCATTGCCGTGACTCGTGAAAGTCCTAGCGCTGCCGCCGTCGTCGCTTCTTCGATGAGCACCTCGGCGTCCATATGCGAATACTGTACTTCCAGAGCGCGCATGTGTGCGTACTCCCGCATGTGCTTGCGATACGACTACGCCATTGTCTTCACGGCATCCTGGGAGCGCCCGCCTGCTAAGCCGAGTTCGCGCGACGCGAGGATGATACTCGCCGCCAGTCGCTTGACTGTCCCATTCCCAAGGCGCCGAAAGGTTTCATCGAAATCGTTGATGTCGAACAGCAACTGCCGCTCAGGGCTGGCAAAGCCGCCGAAATTCGAAGCGTGGCAATCGCCGCACGCCTGCACACGAATCCCTGTGGCCGGAGTCCTTGACAGATCTCATGCCATGACTACTGCTGAACCTCGGAAAAACGCAAAAGGTGATTGCTGTATCCGGCCGTCCGGACGGGCAGGAGTTCGGAGAGTCGGCCGCGGTCGGACTCCCGCAGCACAGCGATGGGATCGGGGCGGTCCAAGGGAACAGTCCACTCGCTATGGGAATTCCGGAAGATTTTTTCACGCAGAGCTTTTCCCGCGCTCATGCGCTCTTCAATACTCAGCTCAAAGACGGCCGATCCTTCACGTCGAATACTATGGATCTGTCCGGCTTGGGTGCTCATCGGGTTAGCCGCAACGCCCTGACCCGCTCCTTCTGTTCCCTCCCATCCTGTGTAGTTCCGTGCAGCGTTCTTGATCTCCGCAGTTTGCAAACGACAGTTTTGATTTTCGATGGTGTGAAGGGTCCAAGCCCAGCTCATGCTCTCTTCAACAAACGAGTAATTCCAACCAAGATCACTGCGCCCACAAATGCCACAATAATAGAACCGATCATCCCGCCGCCCGATGAAATACCCAGAAGTCCAAAAATCCAGCCTCCCAAGATTCCGCCAAGGACTCCGAGAATGATGTCGACCACAATCCCATAGCCGCCACCCTTCATCAACTGACCAGCCAGCCATCCCGCGATGAGCCCAACTACGATCCAAACGAGGAATCCCATTTTTGCCTCCTTGCCAGATACCTTTTGTCAGAATCCCAGATGTAACGCCGGATATCCGCCCCGCTAGAGATAACTGAACGCGGCTGCGCGTACGCGTTATTGAAAGGCCCCCACTCAAAATGCTCGGAACCGGGATTCTGTGTGCAATGGCCTAGTTTCGGCAACTATCCCGACAGGCGAGACCATTCCCTTCCTTCTCGGTCACTCTTTCAGATTTTGCCGTTAAGCACGGTGACCAGAGACTCACCTTCACCCGATGGCTTGACATCGGTTCCACGTACGATCTTGGTCGCGGTCAGCGTTTTACCGTACAGGCGGTAGTTCGCGTCATTGTCGGGTTCCACCGTTGCGCCTCCCAGGGATACGCCAGCGAACACTCCTTTGGCGCGCCCGTAGGTCAGAATGTCGGCATCCGACGCACTGGCCGCGGTGGCTCCAGGGCCCGCCGCTGCCGTTGCATCGGTACCCATCTTGGTCTTTCCGCTAAGGACTTGGCTCACGACTTTCGGAGTCATGAGCAGGAGCACGAAGTCAGTGGACGAGCCACCGATCTGCAGACCAACGCTGGCCCCGCCGACTGAATACATCGCAGGGGCGGACCATTTGCCCTTGAAGTCTTGGCCGCTGCGGCAGAGCAAGGGACCGCGTCCACCGCTTCCCCCGACACCGAATCCGAACTTCTTTACATTGGGCAGAATAAGCACGCAAAGAGCCTTCGACAACACGTTGTGGGAGATGTCGCGGCTGTCGATCAGACCCTGTAACACGAGATTGGCTTGCCGAAAGGTGTCCTCGTCCTTTTGCTTGTCAGCAGCAGACACAGGGAGAATCAGCAGCAGCACTGTGGAAAGGCAAGGCAAGTACTTCCTTATAATCCACTCACTCGTTTTTTTAGAAGTACGTCGTAGCATGGCGTCCTCGGTTTCTTAATGTAATGCATGCCGCCCTCCTGCCCGAACCTTGACCGAGCGGCCCGCATAGCCGTCTTGCCAAGCATTAGGCAGAGATTGGCGGGCTGCAACTGTCAGAACTTACAATGCGGTCGGTGTAGAGCCGCCATATCACTCTCCGCTCGACTAAGTGGTGGCCGGCAGAACCGGTGTTGTCGGCCGACTGAGGAAGCGCACC
Organism: uncultured Acidobacteriaceae bacterium; assembly: GCA_963836305.1. Lineage (GTDB taxonomy): Bacteria > Acidobacteriota > Terriglobia > Terriglobales > Acidobacteriaceae > Sulfotelmatobacter. The sequence continues at coordinate 9,382 of CAWIJP010000026.1, forward strand.
AGTCGCTTGATGTTCTGAGCTACCGCTGCCAGGAAGAACTGCTCGCACACGAACCTGAGTCTCCGCAGATGCTGGCGCCGCAATCCGATGTGATTCTTCAGTTCCGCGAACAAGGCTTCCGCCTTCTTTCTTTGCCGCTGTGCTTTGGCGATCTTAGCCAGCTCCCGCGCGCATTGTGGGCTCGTTCGTTAGGGTGGATGATAAGACCCCGGAAGGCAGCACTGATGCATTGCGAGCACGGGCCACACTTTTTGCGGGTCCCGATGTACTTGTAAGCGCGTCCGATAAACTCGTCCCCCCTAGTTGAGTGGCTGGCCAGCCGGACAGATATAGCGATCATGTTCCGGTTCGTAAGTGAAAGGCTCGGGACCGAAGAATGGGCTCCTCTTTCTGTGGATACTGTCGCGCGTCCGCATGTAGGGAGCGATGCCGCGATCGGCCAGCCATTGTAAGAACTCCCCATTCCCATACGTCGTGTCGGCCGCCACAGAATCGGGCGCTCGTCCTTGCGACTCGGCGAAACGGGTCAGCATATCTTGCGCAGCCACCGTCTCCTGGCTCATGCGCGCCGCCGTGGCCTGTACTCCGACGATCAGAATCCAACAGAGCATGGGCAGGATCACGTCCTTCTACCATGCTTCTGCAGATTCTCCGCCTGCTAATCGACGTGACTTTTTCAACACCCACGCCTGTTAACAGCAATAACCGAAGAAGACCTTCTACCGCTTGGTTGTGCACGTTCACAATTCGGTGATTCGATGCCCAGTCTTAGAACTTTATAACGATGCCAGTGGACACCCTGCCCTGACGCTCTTGGGTTTGGCCGCCAAACTTGGTCATAAGCCAATCTGCCTGCACTAGCCGAAGTCCGATTCCTTTCCGAAGCCCGATGTCTAAACCGCCGCCAAGGAACATGGCAAAAGCGGTGTCGCTCGCCCCTCCAGGGAATATGGGAAAAGCGTTGTTGCTCGTCCCTTCAATCCTGGTCGTGGCACCACCAAACAACGCGTGCACAAAGGGCTGAACTACTGGCAGGCGTGCGGTGAGTACCGGACCAACGGTATAGGTATATACGGAAGAATTAGCGCGCCGAGAATTGTATACACCGCTGAAGTCACCTGTAATCCCCAGAACGTGCTTGAAGTTTCCAGTCAATGAGGCGTTCCACCCCACCCCGTTATAACTGGACTGTAGATGCTCGTATTGGGCCCCTCCGAAGATTTCCACTGTTTGCGCAAATACAGGTGCGCACAGCACACCGGCAAGCAGGATAGTCGGTATGAGTTTGCCCATCGAATCCTCCTTTGGAAGCCGCCAAAAGCTCTCAATGCTCTTGATTGCCCACATTACGATCCAGAGCCCAGCCTAGGGCGCTCGAGCCGATGCCAGACCTGTCAAGAGTTACAGTCGGGGCCTGAAACTAGCGGAACGTGGTGCAAGAAACGGCAAGAAGCGAGCCATCGTGGCAACTGCGAGAAAGCTGGCGGTGTTGCTGCATCACCTATGGGTGAGCGGAGAAGTGTACGGGCCGTTGCACGACGCTGCTCGTGCAAGGAGCGCAGCACATTCTGGGACCGTTCGGGGTGGACTCTGATCTCAGGCTGGGCCAGGCGATTAACGCAGTCACCGGAACTCAGCTCTAGGCTTTATCCTTTTCCTTTCTCAGAAAAAGTTTCGTTTCTTAAGCGGCTGCCGACAATGCGACGCGACCGCTGTTGCCTTCTTTGCTGATATGCATCTGCGGTTCACTCTGTCCTGAGTTTCTTCGTCCTGGCTGCAGCCCCAGATGGCAGCCCACATCGCGGCTCTTGCGGAAGTGATGCGCGTCCTCCAGTGTCAGCAAGTAGGTCAGAGCGCTTGGGAACGAGCTGCAATCGGTTCCCATCTAAGCGATGAAACTCTAGGCAGCCACGCGATCCACGCCCGGAACCGTTATCCAACGATTCAATGCGTCCGCGAGTCGCTGTGTTCCTGTCCCAGTTGATCGAGTCGAGCGTCTAACAACTCGATCTCAGTTTCGATAAAGTGCAGTTGGCGAAGTAAGCTCTGCAAAAGGAAGCGATGATGACTACGAACTCTGCCTTCCAGAGCCTCCTTGCTCCAGCTTTTTTACTTCTCCAGTGAGACGATCCCCGTTCTTCATGATCACCAAGTCGTTTCGCTTGGCCTACGTGGGCAAACAGAGAAGAATTATAAAAGAGGAAAGCGCAGTACAAAATCGTTTCTCAATTCGAACTCTGAAAATATAATTCGTCATTTTATGCTCCATATTTAAATCGATCTGGCTGCTTGCGGCGGAAACGGCTCAGAAAGATAGGCTCGGCCGAGACGACCATGCCGACTGCCCTTCAGGCTTGCAACGCTCGCCCAATCGTCTGAATAGGGTCGGCACCGAGGAAAAGCGCAGCCTCAATGGTATTGACAGCAATCGAGGATTCGCCGCAACGTTGAGTCAGAAACCCCACATGTCATCGGTGCGATTGCCTCTTGGCTCGCTTTTTGTGGGCCTGTATTCATTTCTTCCGAGGTTCCTGTTCCATCTGTTTCAGCTTTTGCTCCATCATCATTTTCTGCTGCTCCTTAGTTAACTTCGGAAACAGGAATGCAATTTGCAGACGCATCCCCCAAGACGAAGTGCCCGGGGGACGGACGGGATTGCCATAAAAGGCCGCGCTGATGTTCACGGGTTGGAACCCGAGCTTCATAATTCTTCCTACACCGCCGCCGAATGGGACCGTCCACACGTTGCCGCTGCTCGCCCTCCAATTGGCGATGAGAATTGGTGATACCGATATGTAGTAGCCTCTGTTCAGGTTGTAGTTGACGAAGTACTGGAGCGTCATTTGATTGACGACTGGACGGCCGCCTGAGCCTGCAATCGACCAAACGTTATTGACGAGCGCGCCGATTGTCCATTTCTTGGGCTGGATCAGAGCGACGACCGATGGTCCCACGCTCAACTTTCCTTGTCCCAGAATCTGGTTGGTCGCTGTAGGAATCACCATTGCTGGGCCAGCGCCCCAGATCAGCTTGACGGGCTTCGATGGGGCGAGGAAAAAAGTCGGATTCATGTCCCCGAAACCATATTGCCCCCCGGTAGGCTCGTTCGGTTTGAGCCTGGTCCTCAGGGAGATGATTTCTGAGCAGCCGACAATTCCGGAGTTACTCTGTGATAGTTTCCGGGAAAGCTGCCGACATCTCGGGAGGAGTCAGCGGGATGACGAAAGAAGGAGCAACAGAACAGAAGATGGACAAATACGCAATTCAAGCTAAGCGTGGTGCTCCACCAGGAGGAGCTTATTCCCAGGGATGGCGGGCCGGGGATTTCTTCTTCGTCAGCGGAACAGGTCCGATCGACCCGGTCCATGGCGGGCTGGTCGGCGACAGTATTGAGCAGCAGACAGAGCAGACCATCGATAACCTTGTTGCCATTCTCGATGCGGATGGAGTTTCCCTTCGCGATGTGGTGAAGGTCCATGTGCACCTGAGTGATACGAGTTTGTTCGCGCGCTACAACGCGGTTTATGCGCGACGTTTTTCGCCGCCGTATCCGGCGCGCACTACGGTAGGCAGCGATCTTGGTCACACTCCGGGCATGCTGATCGAAATCGACTGCGTTGCGTACAGTGTGAAGAAAACGGGCCCGAGACCAGTGCCTCGGGCAAAGACGAAGACAAAGATAGCGGCGAAGAAGGCGAGCCGCCGGAACAAATAAATTCCTGCCCTGCGGAATTTTGTTCCTGGACGTTTGCCTAACCTGACTCGGTGGCCGCGAAGTCCATTGAGGACTTGGCCAACGCTAACGTGGGCAGAAGCGGCGATTCGCGTCCGCGGGCGGTAACTTTTTCTACGGATGCGATCTGGCCGTCACGCATCAGGAGCGCGGAATCAAAGTTATTCACCGTGGGGCAGACGTGGCGCGGTATGAGATAGAGCGCTTCGCCTACCTGCGGACCTGCGGTTTCACGACGCAATGCCATCGGAAGATGCTCTTCACTGGGCGCGAGAGGCGTCAGTTCTGGATGTCCGGCGACCACGCACGTGGGCACTCCAGCATCGGCCGAGACAGCTTTGTGGCCCGCGTCGCAGGTGATGATTCCTTCGTGCGGCCGGCTGACCACACGTGTTAACACCAGCGCCGCTGGCGCGTAGCCGTATTCAGCGGGCAGTTGCGCCAGACTTGTGGCATCGCAATAGATAATTGTTCCAGGCGAGACACGGTGGATGAACCCTGCGCCGTGAAAACCTTTGTACGAGAGAGAGCAGGGGAACGTCGGCGTTCCTGCGGTGATGACTTCCGGCACGCTCGTCCCACTGTCCTGGATTGCGGCCACAAGTTTCAGCAAACGATCGTAGCCGGTATGCGCCGCTGCGGTCCGTTCGGGCTCATCGAGCCCCCCGTACTGGCCGTCGTAGTAGTGCAGGCCCCTGAATTGCAGCGCTGCTTCTTCAACAGCACGCACAAGCCGAATCACTTTGTCGGTCTGGTCCTGTTCGACTCCTGTTCGATTCATGCCCGGATTGATGTCGACAAAGATGCCGACCGAACTACGTCGCCATTGCCGCAACTGTTCTTCGTTCTCCACCAGGACAGAGATCCGAACGCGCGGGAACTGATTCGCTATTTCGAGCACACGGCGTGCATTTGCACCCACTACGGGGTAGGCAAGCAGGATGTCGGCTGCTCCGCTGTCGCAAGCTACGAGCAGTTCGAGCGTAGTTGCGCACTTGAAATTCCGGACACCCTGCTCGACAAACATGCGAAGCGTGTAGGCCAGCTTTGCGGTCTTGATGTGCGGACGCCAGCGATCCGGATCGCCTCCGAGCAGATGCAACGTCCGCGCAATGTTCGACGCCACGATTTCCGGATAGACCACAAGCGCTGGAGTAAGGACCTCTTCAACGCCGGCCACGCGGTGACGTTCGTCCCAGGGAAACTCGCTCAGCATGAATTTGTGCGCTGCCATCGCGGCTTCGATCTTCGATCATATCGCGCCAACCTGAATCAGCGCTATGGAGACCACTACCACATGGCGTTGACCATCTTCATGGCTGCTAGTAGGCTCTGACTTCCGCGATGTTGGCCAGCAATCCGTCGGAACATTCCGAGCGAAGTAATTTGGTTCGCGGCCTGGGTCTTGGGCCGGCGATCGCCATCGTCATTGGCGACACGATCGGGACGGGGGTTTTTCTTGTCGCTAGCGAAATGGCGCGCGCCGTGGGCTCCGCCAAGCTCGTGTTGATCGCCTGGATCCTCGGCTTGCTCATCGTGCTTTTGGGCGCCTTCTGCTATGCCGAACTCGGTGCGGCTTTTCCGAAGGCTGGCGGACCCTACGTTTACCTTGGCCGGGGGCTCGGCCCTCTCTGGGGATTCCTCTTTGGCTGGATGAGTTCGTTTCTCGAGCGGCCGGTTGCTATGGCCACTCTGGCGGCCGGTTTCGTGCGGTTCCTGGGATTCTTGTTTCCCATGGTGGCCACGCCTTTGTTCAGCAGTCACATCGGGCGTTACGAATTCACGTTCACGACGGGCCAACCGATTGCGGCGTTGATCGTAGTGATCGTGACGGCGGTTAACTATTTCAGTGTGCGGATGGGCGGCGCTATCCAGGTGCTGCTGACGTCGCTCAAGATGGGCACAATCCTGGCCATCGTTATCGGAGGCGTAGTGTTCGGAACAAAACACGCCAGCTCAACTGCACCAGCGATAACGTCGTTCAGCTGGGGAACGATTGGCGCCTTGCTGACAGCGCTGGTTCCTGCGATGTGGGCGTACAACGGCTTTAACGATCTGGGAGATCTGGGGGAAGAGATTGTACAGCCGCAGAAGGCCATCCCGAGAGCCATCATTTTTGGGTTGCTTACTGTAGGTGGGCTGTATTTGATGGCGAATGTTGTGTACTTTCATGTGTTGCCATTCGCACAGGTGGCGGAGTCCCAGCATGTTGCGTCGGATGTAGTGCAATCGTTGAGCGGTTCGCGCGGCGCCGCTTGGCTCACGGTTGCCATGGCCGTGTCGGCTCTTGGGGCGCTGCACGTCGTGGTCTTGACTGGCGCTCGCATCCCATACGCCATGGCGCGCGACAGTTTATTCTTCCGCTTCGCGGAGCGCCTTCATCCGTCCCTTCGTACGCCGACCGGCGCCTTGCTTTTTCTGGGCTCAATCGCTGCGCTGCTGGCGCTCACTGGGACGTTCGAGGAACTCTATTCTCTGTTCGTCTTTGCCGTGTGGATCTTTTTCGGGTTAGTGGCGATTGCGCTGATGCGTTTACGCCAAAAAGAACCGAACCTGGTTCGGCCTTACCGCGCCTGGGGATATCCATGGACGCCGCTCATTTTTTTGGCTGCCGCGATGGCTTTGACGGTCAACTTGTGGATGGCCCGGCCCGTACGTTCATCGCTGGGGCTGGGAGTAATTGTTCTCGGAATTCCGTTCTTCTACCGCTGGCACAAACAGCCTCGTGCCGCGGGCAAAAATTCCCGTGGGAACTAGTGGATTCAAATACACCGGCAGATTTATAAGCTTCGCGGAACCAATGACTCGAAGGGTGGAATCGAGAAAGAGGTGGTGAAGGCATGCTCTGGCGGTTGGGTTCCGTCGTGAATGGCCTTTGCGAGAATCTCCATCGCCAGCCCCGTAAGCGGTGGAATGTGGATCGTCGCCGTGAGCCATTTTTCGCGTACCCAGGCTTGGCCGGTCGCCGGCTGACCATCACATCCAGTGAACGGTAAACTCAGCCATCGCGACCGCTCGGCTTCGTTCGTAATTTCCTGAAAAGCTTTGCGAGCACCCAGGACCATCGAGTCGTCCTGTGCGCTGACCAGGCTAGTTGACGCGCTTTGTGAGGTGGCCATTTTCAGCCACGAACGCACCGCCCGTAAGGCACTATCCTCTGTCCAGTGTGCCTTTAGTATCTTCACTTCAATGTTCGACGGTTTCGTCTCCAGCATTCCGGCCTCGCGTTCTTGAGCCGAGGAACTCTGTGAAGGTCCTTCAATGTACAAAACAGAGCCGCCTCGGGGCAACAATGCTGCGAATTGCCTTCCTTGAATGCGTCCAATCTCGAAGTGATTGGAACTAACAGCAAACATGGGTGCGGTTGCTGGTTTGCGCAGATCCGACAAGTAATCCGGCTTCCGATTCAGGACGGCCCAACCGATTCCTGCAGCGCTGGCGGCCCGGGCTACCTGCGGCAGAGCCGTGCCTCCAAACGGTTCTACAACGATCGCATCGGGTCGAGACTCAACTTGGTTTTGGATTGCCTTTAGAAGTTGTGTGCTCTGATTCACCGCGTCGTTATCGGCGAATAGTATCTCCACAGCGCTCGCCAGTTTGTGCGCGGTCGCTTCCGCGGTCTGGGCTTGAGCCACTTGGAAATCGTTCTCGCGGGTGTGAAGAGACACCAGGAATCGAAGTTTTTTCACCATTCGCAAGTGTACCTGTACCCAGGCATCCACGAAATGCTTCCAATGATTCTGGGCGACGTGATAGGCGAACCGGGAGCTATTCGCAGGATGGACTCTCCACGACATGGGCCGGAAGTCGGCTTCGCGGAAGTCGCTCGAACCCCGTTTGGGGCCGCTTTTGATGCAGGGGCACTCATGCTCAATATCCCAGCCGCTTATTCACAATGTTCTTCAGCGGCTCGCCGTTCTCAAACCTGGCATACTGCTGCAGAAAGAAGAGCATCGCCTGATCCTGCCAGTCGGCCGTATGGTCCGCGCAGTGCGGCGACAATAGAACATTCTCCAGTTTGTATAGCAGATGTCCAGCCGGTAGCGGCTCGCGCTCAAACACGTCTAACCCCGCTCCCTTGATCCTGTTGGCCGTTAGCGCTCGCAGAAGTGCCGCCTCATCAATCACCGGACCACGTCCCACGTTAATCACGACCGCCGTCGGCTTCATCACGGCAAATTCCGCATCGCTGATCATGTGCCGCGTCTCCTCGGTCAATGGAGCCGTCGCCACAACGTAGTCGCAGAGCGCAATCATCTCCCGCCGCTCCTCCGGCTTGTAGAAGTGATCTATGAGCGGGTCAGTCGATCGGGGAACATGCCTCTTGGTCGCCAGCACGCGCATGCTCATGGCATGCACGCGGCTCGCTACGGCTCGGCCAATGTCGCCGTATCCCAAAATCCCAACCGTCTGTCCAGCTGTCTCCTGTACGTCGAACGGCTCCCAGACAGATGCCATCTGCTTGCGAACCATCCGCCGGAAATCCTTTGCGAAATATAAAATCGCCGCCAGCACAAACTCCCCGAGTGACGCGCTGAAAATGCCGCGGCTGTTAGTCAGCAGGATTGGGCTCTCAACGAGTTCCGGAAACAACAGGTTGTCCACGCCCGCCGCCCGGGAGTGCACCCAGCACACCTTCTGGCAAGTTCCAAACAATTCGCGCAGCAACTCGCGCGTCCCCGACCATAGCAGAACCACCGTCGCGTCCTTCGCTGCTTCGGCACACGCGGCAACCTCCCCGCATACTGTGTGTGGTAGCTCATTCAGCATGGCGAACTGCGGATCGCCTCTGGACGCCAGCACCATTACCGGATTCTCTTTCCCCATACCCAATATCTTGCCATGAAGGGCTCACGAATTACTCCCCATTGCCGACGATCCGGGCTTGAGATTTGACCGACACGAGCGGGTGACCGAGGCATTGCCGTTCCTGAACGTCAGCTCCGGGGGGCGGCAGAGCATGTCTCGCGATGTGGATTACGAGCCGGGAAATGAATAGCCGGAGTTCGCCCCAGCTATTCGCTTAGTGAATCTCGCCTCAATTGTGCCCCGCTCCTTAACCTGGGAAGTGCTAACCTCAATATTCAGTAAAGAAAGCTGAGGAACAGCAGATGAGCAAGCCAATTGAGAACCGAGAAGCCACACAGCGGAAGGTGATCGCAATCAGACCAAGGGTGGGAGGCTTTCCTTATTTGGCTGAGACGCTTCGCCAAGCAGGGGTCACCCGGAACATTTACGGCAAATGGCGAGGAGTACGTCGAGAACTATCCTGCTGTCGAAGTGGAATGAGGAGGACATTATGCGTCGCGAACGAGCGCTGAAGATCGTGTTGGTGGTGGTGGGATTGTTTTTTACGGCAGGAGTTGTTCCGCTGACAATGTTTTTCTCCAAAGAGCCAGCGGTGCCCATGTTAATGAGCATCTATGTCACACTCGGAATTTTCTTGCTGCTCGCGGTGCGTGACCCACCGGCGAATCGCAGCCTTATTGCCTTCGGCGGATGGGCAAATCTTGCGCATGCTGGCGTAATGGCAGCGCAGGAATACCGGAATGTGATTGAACGTCGGGAACTTGCGGGAGTGGTTGTGTTCGCAGTCATCGGCCTTGTGCTGGTCGCACTGGCTCCCCCGAAGCAACCGGTTTTGAAGACCTCCGCTGAGGTTGCCTAGGGTTGCCAGAGCATCGAAGGACTACGACCCATCTCGTAAATGGCGGTGGTCCGGGCTTTTGATCTTGCTGACATCACCGACATAGTTGGGTGCCCCGTCCTTGCGTTTTGTGCAAGGGCGGGTACGATGCTGCCGATAGCATAGGTTCTAACCGGCTCGAGTCCTCGAGCCGAAACAATTCACTGTTGGCGGTCCGGTGCCCGCCCTTCGCAACGTGCTGTCGAGTCCCAAGACATGATTTACAAAGCGTCCCAACACATCCCTTACAGTTTTTGATCTTGCGTTGGGCTGGAGAGCCAGCGCTCGACCATGGTCGAGCGCTGGTTCTCCAGTTCGATTTCGCGGATCAGGGTGCGGCAGTAATACACCTGCAACCGGTTGCCCACAGGCATCACCTGCACCCACTCTCCCGCCAGGGCGTCACTGATGGTCCAGTTTCTTCGCGCCAGCGTCACCTTGCCTCGCGAATCCACCTTCAGCACGCGCCCGCCCGCCGGATATTCCCAGCGCGGTGGATTCGCCTCATAGCGTCGTGCGCTCCGGTGCCAGCGAGTGGCCGGAGTCTGCATCCCCAGCGCCTCGTGTGGGCGCACATGATTGTGCTCCCAACGAAACTCGTCCAGCCACACCTGCGCATCGCTGCCGCGCATCCCGCGCCGCGCTAGCGCCCGTTGCAACTCGCCATGAAACCGCTCCACCTTGCCCTGCGTCTGGGGATGCCGTACCCGGCTCCGGTGCAGGTGAATCCCCTGCCGCATCAGCCACAGCGACAGCTTCGTCATTCCCCCCGGACTGTGCACGCTCCACCACGGCGTGCCGTGATCCATCAGCATTCCCTCCGGCATCCCGTGCTCGCAAAAGGCCGCCACCAGCGGCTCTCGCACCTGTTCGGCGTGCGTGCTCGTCACCACATGCAGCGCGATCACATAGCGGCTGTGGTCGTCGATCACGGACAGCGGACCCACTTTCTGGTACCACAACTTTGGCCCTTTGAAGTCCATCTGCCAGAGTTCATTCGGCACGCCGCGCTCGAACCGCTCCGTTGCCGGCGCGTGCTGATCCTGTTCCCGCACCAGGCCACGCCGCAGCAGAATGCGATGCACCGTGTTCCGTGCCAACTCGATGCCCTCGCGCTGCAACAGCACGCGCAGCTTGCGCGCTCCCCAGTCCGGATAACGCTCGCGCAGCTCCACCACGCGTTGCTCCACCGCCGTCGCCGTCCGCCGTGGACTTTGCTCTGGCCGCCGACTGCGTTCGGCGATCCCCGCTACTCCCGCTTCGCGATCGCGCTTCAGCCACTCATAACCCACGGGCCGCGAGATTCCAAACTCCTGGCACAACGCCGCTAACGTTTGCTCTCGCCGCTCCGCCGCCACTACAAACTTCACTCGCTGCTCTCGTACGTCCATCTTCTTCCAAGGCATCTTTCTCCCTCGCCCGCGGTGCGGGCGAAGGGAGTGTAAGGGATGTCTTGGGACACTATGTAAAGGATGTCATGGGTCTGAACAAACGTGCGCGAAGGACGGGCCACCCATAATTGCGGTAGCTTCGGCAATTCAAAGTCTGGGCCAATCGCCCCAGCTAAAATAAAAACCTCGACGGCTTGTCGAATTCCGGTGGGACCGTTCGACTATGTAGTGAAGGCCGGGCAGCCGGCCCGACAGAAAGGGTTTCGCGGGTGATACGCTACGCGAAAAATCTGCAAATCGCGTGTCGATTTTCCGCCAGCCCGTTCGACTAGTAAGTGGAGCCGCACCGTGAACCCGGCGCCTCGCAACTCGCAACTGGCATCTTTCTGTGCCCAGCGCGGTCCAGGCTCTTATATAAAAGTAGCGGCCCTGATACGGTGTCCGCACAACACGCATGGAGCAGCAGAAAACGAAAAAGTATAGAGGAGAGCGATGACCCGAAATCAAATACACAGCATTTTCCTATGCGCATTCGTACTCGTCTCCGCGCTGATCGCAACCCGGCCCGCAGCTGCACAAGACCCCGACCAACTATATCCAACGATGGCCCCGGTAGAACAATATCTAATGAATCGCGACGCCGAAATCGCCTTAGCCCGCAGTGCCGCTCCAGACGCCATCTCCCACGACGCCTCGGTGATCGTTCTAACCCGCCACGGCTACGAAACCGCAGTCGAAGGAAAGAACGGCTGGGTCTGCTGGGTCGGTCGCGGCTGGCTGGCCATGTTCGATAACCCGGAATTTTGGAATCCAAAAGTACGCGCCGCAGATTGCCTCAACCCACCAGCCGCCCGTTCCATCCTTCCATACGCCTACAAACGCACCGGCCTGCTCCTGGCTGGGCATTCCAAACCCGAAGCCATTGCCGCGATCAAAGCAGCGATAGACAAAAAAGAATTACCACCCCTCGAGCAGGGAACTTTCTCCTACATGATGTCGAAGGGCTCGTATCTAACCGACAACGGTGGCCACAACGGCCCCCACCTGATGTTCTACGAAGCAGCAAAAGACGGTGCAGCCTGGGGCGCAAATCTTGCAAACTCCCCGGTCATGTCAGTAAATTACTGGTACATTTCCGGGGAATCCTACCCACAACTCAAATCCTTCCCACCACTATCGGTCTTCCTAATAGGAGCAGACAAATGGTCCGATGGAACGCCGGCACCGAGCATGTAAAGACTCAGCGGAAAGTCCCGTCGGGCCAAGAATAGAAACTCAGAAGAATAGCGGCCCCGATAGGGTGTCCGCACAACACTCAATACTCAACACCGAATACCCAAGGAGAACACCATGCGCTTCATGATGATCATGTATCCGAAAGACTACGCAAACGCAAAGCCCGGCACGGTACCAGACTTCAAGGACATGGAAGCAATGGGCAAGTACAACGAGGAACTAGGGAAAGCCGGCGTGCTGGTCGCGCTCGACGGGCTGACCCCGCCCGCGACGATGAGCGCGCGCGTCACCTTCAAAAACGGGAAATCGAAAGTTACTGACGGTCCGTTTGCCGAAGCTAAGGAAGTGGTCGGCGGTTACTGGATCATCCAGGTGAAGTCGCGCGAAGAGGCGCTCGATTGGGCCTCGCGCATCCCCGGTAAGGATAACGAAATGGTCGAAGTTCGCCGGATGTTTGACATAACCGACTTCGATCCCGAGACCCAAAAGGAGATCCAAAAGAAGTTCGGCGACGACGTCGCCGCTGAGATGCGTTAGTAGTAAAAACTCTCCGCGCTTTGTCGATTTTGCGACGCCTCGTGCGACGTCTACGTTGCCGTTTCAGGAGAATGGAGAAATTATGCCGCAGTATTTAGTTGCGATTCACCACCCCGACGACTTCGACCCGTCCACCGAAACCGCAGCGACGATCGAGGAGATCCACGTGCTTAACCGCGAAATGATCGCTGCCGGGGTCAGGACTTTCGTTGGCGGCCTGCACCCGGCGAACAAAGCGAAGTCGCTGCGGCCGCAGCTCGATGGCAAGGTGCTCGTCACCGACGGGCCCTACATAGAGGCCAAGGAGCACATCGGCGGTTTTTGGGTGCTGGAGGTCGCTGACTTGGACGGGGCGCTGGCTTGGGGGCGCAAGGCCGCCGTCGCCTGCCGGGCTCCGGTCGAGGTGCGCGCGATCCTTCAAAAACCTGGGCCACCCGCGGACTGACTGGGCACCCCGAAACGGAAGTGACTAAACCGCAGTCTTGGACTTGGCCCACTCTCAGGAGGAAAAACGATGCGGAAAAAGAAGGTTGCCGCAATCGCAATCAAAAGCTTCGCACTGCTTGTTGTGCTCGGTACCGCGAGCTTCGGTTTTGGATACCAAGCGATGGCACAGGATGCCATGACACCTTCTCCGAACCTTGTCCCGGCAAAGATGGCCCCGATCGACCAATACCTCATGACGGATCAGGGTGCGGAAATAGCCCTGGCGCGCAGTGCAGCGCCGGAGTCCATTGCACGCGATGCAGAGGTCCTGGTTCTCGGACGGCACGGTTTCGAAACTGCGGTGAAAGGCAAAAACGGTTTCGTGTGTATCGTGGGACGCTCGTTTACATCCGCTCCGGATGCCGAGTTTTGGAATTCGAAAGTGCGGGTTCCCATGTGTGTCAACGCGGCAGCCGCGCGTTCCTACCTTGTGCGCCTCACCAAAGAGACCGAGTGGGGACTGGCGGGACACACGCCGGCACGGATGAACGAGGCCATCACCGCCGCCATCGCCAAAAAAGAACTGCCGGCGATGGAGTCTGGAGCGATGTGCTATATGCTGTCGAAGCAAGGCTACGGCGGCGACACCACCCCCCACTGGCCTCCCCACCTCATGTTTTTCTATTCGGACACCAACCTCGCCACTTGGGGAGCGAATCTGCCGGGTTCCCCCGTCGTTGGTTTGAGCGACCCCGTGGAGCACCTGACGCAGTTCGTTATTCCGGTGCAAAAGTGGTCAGACGGAACAGAAGGTCACTAAGCCGAATTGTGTTAACGGCGAACAAGCTCTGGTACACAAGCGCTGGCACATAAGAAAGGACAATCAAATGAGAAATGTAATCTACGCAATCAACATTACTCTGGATGGTTGCTGCGACCATACCAAATTCAATCCCGATGACGACACACTTGAACACTACACGCACCTCTTGCGAGATGATGCTGACCTGCTCGTCTATGGGCGTAAAACCTATCAATTGATGGTTCCTTATTGGCCTGATATCGCAAAAAGCGAGTCCGAGACAAAAGCGGATATCGAATTTGCTCAAGCCTTTGTCTCCAAAAAGAAAGTTGTTTTTTCGCGATCGTTAGACAGAGCTGAAGATGGAAATACGAGAATTGTTCGTACGAACCTTCGCGATGAAATACTTAAATTGAAGCAAGAACCAGGCAAACCCATTCTGGTCGGTGGCGTAGATATCCCTTCGCAGCTTATAAAGCTTGGTTTGGTTGACGAATATCGTTTTGTCATTACGCCCATCGTTGCCGGGGAAGGGAGACGGTTGATGGAAGGCGTTAGCCTGGAGAAATTACGATTAAAACTGGTTGAGTCCAAGATTTTTAAATCAGGATGTGTTGCGCTTCGCTACTTGAAACAGTGACGGAAAATCTGCAGTCGCCGTGCTGCTGGCTCAACCTTGATGGTGTCATAAAAGCCCCAGGTCCAGAAGGAGATAGCAATGATGGCCCACCCGCGTGGATCGCTTCGCATCGCGACCCTGTTTCTTCAGCGGCCGTACAAAAGAGGCTGAACACGGCGTTTGACTTGTTGCTGGGTGGCTTTTATCTGGTTTCGCCGGGGTGATAGCCCGTGTTGGCGGTTGCCAACGGAAGTCGCTTCTCAGGCCGTTCCAGGAAATGTTTGATGATGGGGATCACCCTCTCTTGTTCCGAAGATAAGGCGAAGTGGCTCGCATCCGGGATCACTGCGAGCTCGGCGTGCGGGATAAGCTTGACCGTTTCAACAGAGTGCTCGAGGCGAACAAAATCGTGATCTCCCTGAAGGATGAGAAACGGCACTCTGATCGAAGCCAACTCTTCTTTCGAAAATCCCTTCCACTGAATGCTGCCAACCTTCTCATAAATCGTCGGCCAGTAATTTGGATCGGTCGCCACTTTCTTGTAGCCTTCTCTCTGAAATTGGATGTCTCTGGTCTCGGCGGTGGGGGGGTGATCATAGTGCGTGGTCTCCGGATTTAAGGTGTTTGGAGGCGGAGCAAAAGTTGCAGAATAGGTCACCACACGACGGACGAGCTCGGGATAGCGAACTGCGATCACAGCCGCTGTGTCGCCACCGTAGCTTTCACCCAGGAAGTCGGCTTTCGAGATTCTAAGATAATTCAACAGTTCAACCACGTCTCTGGCGTATTGCTCGATGGAGATCGGGCGATCCGGGATATCTGCCGTGCGACCATTTCCCTGGAGATCGACTGTAATGATCGAATGATTTTGAACCAGCGCAGGAAATGATTCCCGCCCGGCAAATCCGAAAGCCGGCGGAACAAAAACGATCGGGTCGCCGGTTCCCTCGATTTCGTAATACATCTTCAGTCCGTTGACTGGCGCGTATCCATTGATTTTCTTTGAATCGATTTTGTTTGGATCGCCGTTGCGTCCGTTCATAACAGTTCCTTTCGATTTGGTCTGTGCGTGGTCGGGGCCATTTCCACCGATCGCTTGGGAAGCCACGAGCAGCGGCACCAGCATTGCACCGAAAAATCGGCGGATTCCGATTCCCTTGACGTAGCTCATTTTTTCGTCGCCTCTTTCGGATGAGCATCTTCCCAGCGGTATTCCTTGCGTGAGCCACTTCCAAATTGCTCACGAAAAATTCCCAGAAAATAGTTCCAGCCTCGCTCATGGTCTCTCGCTTGGTCAGTGTCCGGAAGGTCGGAATGCACGAGGGTCATCAGGGTATCTTTTCCCTGTTTCTTGAAGGTCACAGTAACCGTCGATTCTTGTCCCAATGTATTCGGCGACACCCAGGTATGCTGAATCCGCCCCGGTCGCTCTACTCTCGTGAATCGTCCGTAATGGGCTGTTCCTTTCAAGAGCCAGTAGAAGAGCCCGTCTACTTTCGGATCTAAAATAAACTTTTCGGCTGCATTCCAGGGATTGCCCGGGATCTTTGGATTCAGCCACCCATCGAACACCTCGTCCAGCGGAGCAAGGATTGTTCGTTCAACCTTAATTTCAATGGTCTTCACCGAACTCTTCATCACTTCTTCTCCTTCTTCCGTTTGTCCTTAAAGTACTGTTCAAACTCGTCGAAGCGCTGGTTCCAGAACCGCTCGTACTCATGAACCCATCCCGCCACCTGTCGAAGTGGCTCCCCTCGAAAAGAAATGAAGACTTCACGGCCTTGTTTCCTGCGTTCGATAAGTCCTGCTCTTTCGAGCAGCTTCAGGTGTTTCGTCACCGCGTTTAGAGCGGTGTCGAATGGTTTTGCGACATCCAGGAAACGAGCAGGCCCGTTTGCCAATTGCCCAATAATCGCCCGCCGGGTTGGGTGCGAAATCGCAGTCAATACGTCTGTCAATTGATCCATAACAATATTACACCATAAGGTGTAATATAATGCAAACACATTTTAACCGGGAATAAAAGCAGCGCCCGCCAGTTATCAACTCAGAACATTACAAAGCACGGAGGACAAATGCTCGACAAGAAGGAAGATTTCATCGACCAGAACCTGCAAGACCTTAATGATGATGGCGTCGACCGTCGCGGATTCCTGAAGTGCATGGCATGGGCGGGCACGGGGCTGGTCTGGACTCTGAGCGGCGGCATACCCGCATCTCGCGCGTTCTCCAAGACCTACGGAAAGGATGCAGGCAAAGGAGCAGACTTCACTTTCGTGCAGATCAGCGACAGCCACATCGGCTTCAACAAGCGGGCTAATCCGGATGTCACCGCTACTCTGCAGACGGCTATTAATAAGATCAACGCGATGCCCGAGAAGCCGGATTTCATTATTCACACCGGGGACCTGACTCAACTCTCGAAGCCGGGCGAGTTCGACACCCTGGACCAGGCGTTAAAAGGAGCATCTGCCAAACAGATTTATTTCGTGCCGGGTGAGCACGACATGCTTTCCGATAATGGCGAACAGTTTCTGCAACGCTATGGGAAGGGCACGAAGGGAACTGGATGGTACAGCTTTGATCACAAGGGTGTGCACTTCATTGGTCTGGTAAATGTGGCCAATCTGAAAGCTGGAGGCATGGGATTACTCGGTCGCGAACAACTCGAGTGGCTCGAGGACGATCTTCACGGGCGCTCTACCAGCACTCCGATTGTCCTCTTCGCACACATTCCGCTATGGACTATCTATCCGGATTGGGGCTGGGGAACTGATGATAGCCAACAAGCCTTGTCTTCCATAAAGCGCTTCGGTTCAGTGACGGTGCTGAATGGCCACATTCACCAAATCATGCAGAAAGTAGAGGGTAAAGTTTCGTTCCACACGGCGATGTCAACGGCGTTCCCGCAACCAGCGCCTGGAACCGCTGAATCAGCCGGGCCATTGAAAGTGCCAGCGGACCAACTACAACAAGTATTGGGAATTACCGACGTGAGTTATGTAGTGAGCGGCCGCAGTCTCGCGATTGTCGATTCGCCACTTGGCAACCCAGCTACGTAGTTCGCAACGCAGATTCTAATTGAGATTATTTGGCCTGTGGGCGGTGACTGCTAAGCATCCGGTTTCAGAGCAAAATTGACCAAGAAATAATCTGGAAAGGAACTAATACAGTGCTAAGGAAACAAGTATGGGTGGCCGGCTTGATATCCGCATTAGTAATTGCTTTCGTGCTGCCATTAACGGGCTCTCCAATCCTGACGGTGGCGGACAGGCACTCCGCAGCCAGCGTGGATGTAAAAATCAACAACTTTAGTTTTGGACCGCAAACTATAACGGTACCTGTTGGAGCAACGGTTACCTGGACAAACCACGACGATATTCCTCACACCTCGGTCAGTACAGATGGCCTGTTCAAGTCCAAAGTAATGGATACGGATGAAAAGTTTTCCTATACTTTCACAAAGCCAGGAACTTATTCCTACTATTGCAGTATCCATCCGAAGATGACCGGCCAAATCATTGTGAGGTAGACGGGCGCTGCTATTTCAGCCGTGGTATTCCCTTGCCCCATGTTTCCGGAGGCGCGAGTTCGCGGCGAATCGGCGGCGAGGTCATATCGCGGTCGTCGGAGTTGAAGATCCTGATGCCCTGCGAGATTAAATAGTCCGCAGTTCTCGCTGCCAGCGCCTGGATGGTCAGGCCAGGGTTGGCTGAGCCCTGAGTGGGCATGACGCTGCCGTCGCAAATAAAAAGATTGGCGATGTCGTGCGTACGGCCAAACTTATCTACTACGGAAGTCCTGGGATCCGGTCCCATGCGTGCCGCGCCCACAAGGTGAGCGTAGCGCGCCTCCTGCACAACCTCGGTTGCTCCGGCGGCCGACATGACTTCCATTGTTTTTTCTTTCGCAAACTTGATCAGCTTTTTGTCGTTATCGTGCAGGTTGAAGCTAACGTGAGCGACTGGCAGGCCAAAGCGATCTTTTTCAGGCGCGAGGGTCACGCGATTGTCCGCCCAGGGAAGAATCTCACCGAGAAGACCAAACGCAGCCCAGTGGTTGTAATCCATCATTTCGCGGCGCAGGCCCCATCCCCATGCCTTCTTGGCGGCTAGGATCTGCTTGCCGAAAGCGATGGGCAAAGGGCCGACGGTTTGAATTGCGAATCCACGGGCGAAATCGCGCTTCGGATCGGTCTCGTAGAATTCTTCGGTCAATGCGTGGGCTGGAGGCGCTTTATACATACGAACCGGCTGATCAAAGCGTCCCAAGACAACGTTCCCGGCCTGCGCCATCAGATATCTTCCGACCGTGCCACTGGAATTGGCGAGTCCATTTTCGAAGCCCGGGCAGGCGGAGTTCAATAATAATCTCGGCGTCTCGATGGCGTATCCACTGACGATGACCGCTTTCGATTTCTGAAAATGTGCTGCACCGTCGTTGTCAAAATAATGCACGCCCGTTACGCGTCTTTGTTTGCCCAGTTCCACCCGGGAAACCATGCATCGGTCGCGAATCTCCGCGCCCTTTTTCAACGCGTCCGGAACATGCGTAATCAGGGTGCTGGCCTTTGCACCGACCTTGCAGCCCTGAATGCAGAAGCCGCGGTAGATGCAGTGCGGACGGTCGCCATGAGAGCCGGAAAGAATGGCTACGGGGCCCCCGATCGATACTGGAATGTTGAGCGCGGTACAACCGCGAATCAGCGCGTTGCCGACGCCGGCCATGGGATGCGGTCCATAAGCGTACCCATGTGGATGTCCCCAGGGATAGTAGGCCGGCCCAGCGACCGGCATTTCCAATTCCAATTGCTCGTAATACGGGCGAATATCTTCGTATGTGATGGGCCAATCGGCGCCCACACCGTCGTGGGAATAAACTTCGAAGTCGGAAGGATGCAGGCGGGGCGTAAACGCAGCCCAATGAACGGAACCTCCGCCCACGCCTTTGCCGCAGTTGTTCGCGCCCAGTGCCAACGGATCGGAACCGCCCGTGACACGGAGATCTTCCCAATAAAGCTGGTGCGATCCCGCTTCGTCGCTGACCCAATCGCGCTCAGTATCCCAGAACGGGCCAGCTTCGAGGCCGACAACATTAAAGCCGGCACGTGCTAGCCGTTGCAGAAGAACGCCGCCCGCCGCGCCAACGCCGACAATAACGTAGTCGACCTCGTCTGTCTCGTCGAACTTCCTCATCGGCGCATGCAAATACTGGAGTGAGCCCAGCATGTGCTTGCCATTGTGCGGCGGCTGAAACGCTCCCAGAATTGGCTGTTTCCCGTTCACGATATCTTCAAGGACCTATGCTGGTCGGCTTCGGTATGGTGATGAGCGGCCGACTCGACTTCATGCGACACCGTAGCTTCTGGTGCACGCCACTGATAGCGCTTCTCCGCTACCTCCCATGGTTCCGGCTCGCCGCGTTCCAGACGTGTATAGGCGCGAGGGTAAGCGGGACCGCCGAATCCGATCTCGTCCCAAGCCCACGGGTGAGCATAGTAGGCGTCAATAGCATCTCCCATCATCAATTGCCAGAAGCGATGCACCGACATTTTCTCCCAAATATCCGCGGCGGCGTTTGGCGCTCCATCGTGAATTGCTTTAAGCACCAAGTCTTGCTCGCGGTCAGGCAACGCGAGAAAACCTGCGCCGTAGCCGTGTTCGGCCTCTTTATTAATAGCCTCGCGCCCCATGCGGTATGCTTCACGATCCTGCGGCATGTTCTCGAAGCGATATCCTACGGTTTGGTTGATGAACAACCGATGGTCGAGGGGCGCGACGATAGGAATCTGGCGGTCCGGAGTTCTGTCTGTTTGCGGAATCAGGTGAGCAAAAACAGCTGCCCAGAAATCCCATTCCTCCGCAGAAAAGAATTGCCTGGCATGGGTTGCGTCAACGCGACTGTTGACGACCCGGCGCGTCGCCTCATCCCAGAACGCGCTTTGGGAAAGTGCGCTGAAGCCGGCATAGTAGCCTGGCGTACTGCGAGGCGCGAGCGGATCGCCATTGAGATCGCGAGGTAATAAAGCGGAATCGATGCCGGTTATTACCGCTGCCAGCCTTGGCTTCATTCGTGCCTCCTGCGCAGCAGACTGGCCAGCAGGCCGAGCATTCCCGCTGCGCCAAATAGCAATGGCGCGAAAATCGGCGGACCATACATGACGTTGTAGAGAAGATGCTTTCTGCCCCCGGGCCGGCGAAGCACGCCGCGCCCGTGATAGTAAAACCCGACAGCAGCATCTGCGGAAGCCAGCACGGAGAGTGCGGGCAGCGCTGTAACGGCCAGCTTGCGGCTTTTTACAGAAGCAAATGCCGCCGCCGCGAGTGCTGGCGCGAGAATAATGGGGGTCCACTGCACGGCGTAACGAAAGTTATTTTTGTAGTGCGAGTAGAAAGCCTCGAAAGCGCTTAGCAGGGAACTCACGCCGGTCACAATCGCCACCTGCCGCTGAAAGCGCCCCTCACGGATGTCCTGCTCTTTCGAGAGCAACTCTCGGCTTTCTTTCGCGGGCAAAAGCCTGGCGAGCACGCTATCTCGTTCTGATCGTGTGAGGCAGGAAGCTTCTTCTCGTTGAAGGAAAGAAGAGATGAGTCCAAGATAGGCGCTGGTACCGAACAACAACGGAGCGAAAATCGGCGGTCCCATAATCATGTTGGTCATGGGAAGCCGCCACCCGCCGGGCTTGCGCTGAATGCCGCGCACGTGGAAGTAAAACCCTACCGCGCCATCCGCCAGCGTCAAGACCGAAATCCATCGAAGTACAGTTCTCGCTGCACGGCCGCTTAAGAAACCGGCGATGCCCGCACTCCCGAGCAAGACACTCAAGATTACTGGCGTGTACATCACGCGCCGACTGTAGCTGCCGCGATAATGCTCGTAGGCGACTTCCAGACCACTTACAATACTGGTTCCCGCGGTTAAGAGAGAAAGGCTGCGCTGGAAGCGCCCTTCTCTGATTCGATTGGCGACGATCTCCAGGTCGTGGCGAGCACTACTACGAGTACGCTTGACGGAGAGCGCGGATCGGATCGGCATGGCCTAGACAACCTCGCGTACTTCGTCCAGCGCAATCGTCTTAAGAATCTCGATTGCATCCTTTTGTCCCCGCACCAGCGACTTGGCGAAATGAATGGCCTGTTCCGTCGTGACTTTGCCCGGCATTGGCGGCTCATTCGGATCGACCACCGCTTGCACCACAGAAGGCCCTTTGTGACTGAGCGCTTCGCGCAGAATCGATTCGGCCTCTTCGGGGTGCTCGATAGTGAAACCCCGAGCCCCGCAGGCTTCAGCTACTTTGGCAAAGTCGATCGGCTGCAGTTCCACTCCATACTCGGGATTTCCCTCGAGAATCATCTGCTCCCATTTAATTTGTCCCAGCACATTGTTCTTGATCACGATCACAGTCACTTGCAAGTTGTATTTCACGAGCGTCGCGATCTCGCCCATGAGCATGGTTAAGCCGCCGTCGCCAACCACGCACACCACTTGCCGCCCGGGATAGGCGACGGCGGCGCCGATGCTGTAGGGGAGACCATTGGCCATGGTCGCCAGCGAGCCCGAAAGCGAGAACTGCATTTCGCCTCGAACCTCCACGTACCGCGCGGTCCAGGTAGCAATCGTGCCGCTGTCCGAAGAGACGATGGCATCATCCTTAAGCAATTTGTTAAGAGTATGGGTTACCACTTGCGGCTTCATGGGCATATCTTTCCGAGTGCCGCGCTCCTCCATGAGTTCATTCCAGTCCTTCATGTGAGCCTGAGCTTTTTGCAGGAAGTCATGCTTCTTGCGCTGCAGCAGAGGCAGGAGGGCAGTGAGAATCGTCTTTGCGTCACCGACCAAAGCAACGTCAACCGGATGTCGTAGGCCGACGCGCGTAGGATCAATTTCGATCTGCACACATTTCGCCTGACCCGGCTTGGGCAGAAACTCCATGTAGGGATAGCTGGTGCCGATCATGATCAATGTGTCGCAATCATTCATGGCATCCACCGAGGGGGCGGTTCCAAGCAGGCCGATTCCGCCGGTGGTATAGGGGCTACGGTCAGGTACGACAGCCTTTCCCAGTAATGCTTTCACCACCGGTCCACCTACGATCGTGGCGAGTTGCGTGACTTCTTCCCGAGAGCCGAGCGCGCCACGCCCAACGAAGATGGTCACCCTTGATCCTGCGTTGATAATGTCAGCGGCTTGCTGTAAAAGCGAATCCGCTGGCTTGGCCGTCGAGGGCACGCTCCAATCCCCGCTATGGTGCGGAACATTGGCATTGCTGCGGTGTTTGTCGGAAACCGGCCACTCCTGGATGTCTTTTGGGATGCAGATGTGGGAGACGCCGCGGCGCGCGTAGGCGGTACGCACCGCCATGTCGACGACATTGATGGCATGTGCCGGGCCCATAACTCGCTCATTGAAGACCGAGACATCCATATAAAGCTTGTCGAGATCCACGTCCTGCTGGTAGTCCATGCCAATCAGATCGTGAAACGTGTGTCCGGTAATCGCGAGCACGGGCTGCAGATCGCATTTCGCGTCGTACAGTCCATTGAGAAGATGCACACCGCCCGGACCAGAAGTAGCGCAGCAAACCCCGATGCGTCCGGTATATTTCGCATAACCCACAGCCGCGAATGCGGCAGCTTCCTCGTGCCGCACCTGGATGAATCTCAACTTCTCTTTATGAGTTCGAAGCGCCTCGAAGAAACCGTCAACTCCGTCTCCGGGGAAACCGAAAATCGTATCCACTCCCCATTCAATCAAACGCTCAACAATAAGATCGGAAACCTGCTTTGCCATAAATTGTCCCCTTCGTCATTTGCGCGCTGAGCGCATGATCTTCTTCAATTCGGCTAACCCGCTTGTGTCATGAGTCAGAGCCGATAAGCTGCCGCATCTTTCTCCTTTAATTCGAGACCGTCACCCGGTCGAGTCAAATCTGGCTTCATGATTCCGTTTTGCGGTTCGCAAAAGCCGTCAAAAAACATTCTTTCGATACGAACATGGTCGTGAAAAAACTCCATGTGAATGGCTCGCGGCACTGCACAGCAAACATGCAGATGCATACTCGGCCCGCAGTGCGACGAGAGTGGTACATTCGCTGCCCAGCAAAGCGCGGCGACATCCAGAAAGCCGCTTATGCCGCCACAGCGGGTTGCATCAGCCTGCAGAATAGTGACTGCTCCGGCGTCGATCATCCGGCGGAAATACCATGCGGTGTAGCCATACTCGCCGGCGGCAATGTCCATTCCGATAGGAGCGCGAGCACGCACTTCACCTAGGCCGGCGAGATTGTCAGAACTCACCGGCTCTTCAAGCCATCGCACTTTGTGCTCGGCAAATCGGTTTGCGAGACGAAGAGCTTGTGTGACCGTGTATGCGCCATTGGCGTCAACGAAGAGTTCGCATTCAGCGCCGATAGCTCGGCGCGCGACCTCAACCCGTCGCGGATCATCTTCCGGGTTACTTCCCACTTTCATCTTCACCATCGAGAAGCCCTGTTGTGCCCAATCGCCAAGCTGACGCTGCAACTGCGTGTCGTTGTATGAGGTAAAGCCGCCGCTTCCATACACGGGAATTCCATCGCGCACCATTCCGAACAGGCTGACCAAAGGCACATCAAGCAGGCGCGCGCGCAAGTCCCATAGCGCATTGTCGATCGCGGCTGCCGCCATCCTGGTGATGCCGGTTTCTCCAAGATTGCGAACGTAACGGTAAACATCCTGGAGGATCGCGCTATTCGAGAAGGCATCGCGACCTGCAACTACTTTGTGCAACAGCGTGTGCGTCAGCTTCGCCGTCGCCTCATCCGCATACGTGTATCCAAGGCCTTTCGCGTCACCTGCCTCGATGTGAACCAACACCATAGTCGTGCTGTCCCAGGCGTAAGTACCATCTGCCTCAGGCGCGTCTGTGGGCACCGTGAAGACCTCGACTCTGCATCCCGTGATTTTTGTTTTTCCCGTATCGAACAATGTCGGCCTCAAAACTCGGTGAATACGGTCGCGCCTTCGGAAGTCACTGCCACGACGTCACGATGCCGCATGCCGCCGTAGCCGTCGAAGTACGCGGCCGGTTCTACGTTGAACGTCATTCCCACTTCAAGCACGTCGGGAGATTTCGGATGAATCCGTGGCAGAGCATTCGCGTTGGCCGCTGCGAAACCCACACCGTGCCCGGTGGAGTGCTTGAAAGCATCTCCAAGGCCATGCGCGGTCATGACCCGCCGCGCCGCTCGATCCACATCACGAGCAGCGACACCTGGACGAATCGCCGACAGGACCTTTTTCCTTGCTTCGAGAATTGCGAAACGCATCGTGTCTTGTCGATCGGTAGGTGCACCCGCAGTGTAGGTGCGTGTGACATCGGTCCAATAGCCGTCAGCGCATGTGTTGGCATGGATCATCACCAGATCGCCCGCCTCGACCTTGCGTTGCCGAGTGCGGGCGTAAGCGGCGGATGCGAGGGCAGAGTTCGGTCCAGACATGCAGAAAAAGAAACCATAACTGCGTTCTACCGCTTGCGCTTTTGTCGAAGCCTGGAAGGCAGCATGCACGGAAGCGGCTATTTCTGCTTCGCTTCTTCCCACTTGAATGGCCGCGGGTGCCTGCTCAAATCCCGCAGCCGCGATGTTGGAAGCTTGTTGTATAGCGTCCAATTCTTTTGCAGTCTTGCGCGCCTCCATCTGTTCGATCGCATGGTCGCAACTCGTGTAATTTGCGCCGGGAAGCAATCGCTGGAGCAAGCAGAAAAGAGAAGATCGAAACTCCATGAACGAAGCGTAGCTGGCAGGTTGCATTCCTTGATCAAACTGAAGGCCGATGGTTGCGTTGCGCAGTCCGAGGCGCACCGTGAGTAGCCGCAACGGATCGGCGAGCGCTTCGATTGGTGTAGTCAGCGCGGCTAAGGCTGACGGCTCGTAAGGAATTAAGGACACTCCCGAAGTCCGCTGGGCAAGGTCGATTTCGTCCTCGGGCAGTACCACTTGAGTCTCGCCTTCTTTGGTAAAGGCGGCAATACTGGCTCCGATCACCGACCAGTATCCGGTAAGAAGGAGGATTGCACTTGCCGAACTGCAAATGACCGCGTCCAGATGCAACTTTGTCAGAACCTGAATCACTCGTGCTTTTCGCTCGGCATCAATCACATCAGTCAGTCAAAGGCGAGAAACCGCCGAGAGTCCTGCTATCAGAAGGAAGTGCAGAGCGCGACAATAAAAAACGAAGAGAGCGACCTACACACGACGCTTCTCGTTAGCTTTCCAGAGGCGCGCGCCGCTTCGAGCCATATAGTTGGAAACTCTGCTGCTATGATTCCGCCAGCCCGGCTGGGGTTTGCGAAGTGGAGATTTATTTCTCGCTGCTAAGCCGCATCGATAAGTTTATTGTGCGGCTGAGGAATCTATTCGTTCGAGCACTTTTTAGAACAACCCTCTTTCCCGGAGCACCATCGTATTTGAGCTAGACCCACGATCCGAAGCATTGGTGACGGAAACCTTCGCGTGCGTTCGCCCCAAGGCCCATCCCTAGGGTGGGTACCCTACGCTTGGCGAACCCAAGAGATCTCAGAAATGAAATGCGATGCTGAGTAGATGAGCTGCACAGCAGGCATCGGAGTGATTATGTTGCGTGGCTCACTCGGCGCAACTATGCTCGCGGAGTGTTCGTTTTATTCCTGCGTGACTCGGTTTTATAGAAGTTGTGGCTTCCCGCTCTCAGCCTGCAGCGTGTCATGGTCGTAGTATTCGTAGGCTGACATCGGCTTCTCCCCGTCTTTCTTCCAAATGCGAGAGTCTTCGGGCAGTTTGTTGAGAGCCCGCGCCATTTCGCGGATATGCGCTGCTACTGTGCCACAACACGCGCCGATGTAGTTGATGCCCAAATCGCGCGCTTGCACAGCATAATCCGCCATTTCCTTCCGCGTAAGCTGCAGCGGGTCTAATGCATAAGGAAACTCAGGCAAGCTGGTGAAATCAGGCTTGGATTTTGGCGTGCGGTAGGCGACAGGTTGACAGGCGAGATAGCCGGAGACAGCTTTGCGCATTTGTTCCATCGGACCCAGAATATGCTCGGGCGGACGCAAGCAGTTCATGCCGACTATATCGGCTCCGGCGTCGAAGAGAGCCTTGGCCGCATCGGCGGCGCTTTTGCCCTCGACGCTTTCATCTTTGTTTTCGAAGCAAATCGTAACCATTGTGGGCAAGCCGGTTTTCTTAGCACGCTCGACAGCGATGAGCGCCTCACCCAGCCAGGAAAAAGTCTCGCCGATAATGAAGTCGACCCCTTCATCCACCTGCACGGCAAGCTGTTCGTCGAAAGTTTTACGAACACGATCGGATGCAGTGGGACTGCCCGGTTCGTACATCCATGTGAGGCTAAGGTTTCCAGCGACAAGGCATTGATCGCCCGCAACTTCGCGCGCCACGCGCACAGCCGCGCGGTTTAAGTCTTCAAGCCGATTCTCCAGACCCACGGTCGCCAGTTTGTCGCGGCTGGCATAGAAAGTGAGAGCCTGCAGTACTTCCGCACCGGCCTCGCGAAATTCCACATGCAGCTCACGCAACGCGTTGGGATACGTGAGCACTACTTCGGGGGTGAACGGACCCGCGCGCACCCAGCCGCGTTTCTCGAGTTCCAGAAGATATCCGCCATCTCCCAGAACTGGTCCATCTTTCAAACGTTCAAGAATGCCCTTCTTCTTCATATTTGCGTGCATGCTGATTCCTCCCTGTTCCCTGCAATCGCAATTTTTTCCAGTCGCGCAGCGCCTGATGTGCGGCATTGCGGCCTGGGGCTCCGGTGACGCCACCTCCGGGATGTGCGCCCGCACCGCACAGGTACAGTCCATCGATCGGCGTGCGATACTGCGACCACCCGGGCACTGGCCGCATAAAGAAGAGCTGATCCAGCCGCAAATCGCCGTGAAAAATATTGCCCTCGGTTAGACCGTAAGTGCGTTCCAGATCGAGTGGAGTCAGCACCTGCCGCGCCAGAATCGCTCCAGGAACGTTTGGCGCATACTCAGCGATCTTCTTGACCACGCGATCCCCGAGTATATCGCGCATCTCGTCCCAATTCCCGTTCTTAAGATGGTAGGGGACATACTGCACGAAGCAAGTCAGAATATGCTTTCCTGGGGGAGCGAGCGAATCATCGGCGTTTGAAGAGACTACGCAATCGACCCACAACTCTTCCGGAATTTCACCGAATTTCGCGATGTCATAGCAGCGCTCGGCGAATTCCAGGGACGGAACCAGCGTATAGAATGTGCGCTCCAACGGCGTAGCTCGTGGCGAGGTGCCGGTGAACCGCGGCTCTTCGCCCAACACCATGTTAACTTTCGCGCACGGACCGGCCATCTTGATTCCACGCACCGCAAACAAAAAGTCTTCGGGCAGTTCCTTGGAGTCCAGCAGTCCTAGAAAAGTGCGCTTCGGGTCGGCATTCGAGAGCACGATCCGCGCCCGCAGTTCTGTTCCATCCTCAAGTACAACACTGTGTGCGCGGCCGTTGCGTACGTCAATGCGCGCCACAGAGGCCGAAGTGCGAATCTCGACCCCGAGTTTCTCCCCGGCTGCGGCCAAAGCCTGCGTAATCGATCCCATGCCGCCGATGACGTGTCCGTAAAAGCCTTGCAGTTCATGTTCTCCGCCGCTGAGCAAATGAAATAGCAAACCAATCGCCGACCCTTGCTGATACGGCCCGCCATGTTTTCCGTAAACGTTATTGGCCAGAAAGAGAGTCTTCATTTTCTCGGACTCATAGTTCTGATCGAGAAACTCGCCGAGACTCCCGGTGAGAAACGACACGAGTTGGGCAACTTCGTTTTTCGAAATACTGCGAAAGCGTTTGCCTACGCGGAATAAATCCATCCAGCCGCTCACACTTGAGGTGTCAATTTCCGGCGGAGGTTCGAGAAAAAATGGCTGCAAGTAACGCGCAAGCATCTTTAGTTGGTCATCGACCTCCACAAACCGCGCCGCATCTTTGGCCGAGATTTTGGAAAATTCCTGCCTGGCTCGCTCGCGGTCGGCCCACCACGGAACTACATCGCCGTCCGGGAAGGGAACTTGAATCGCGGGATCACACGGGATCATACGCAAGCCATGATCGGCCAGATGCAATTCAGAAATCACTTCCGGACGCAGCATGCTGGCGATATACGAAGTGGTCGAAACCCGGCAGCCGGGTGCGATTTCCTCGGTGACGCAGCAACCGCCCACGATCTCCCGGCGTTCGAGCACCAGTGTGGACAGTCCGGCGCGAGCCAGATACGCAGCGGCGGTGAGACCGTTGTGGCCTGCGCCGATCACAATGACGTCGTAGCTTGCGCGGGTCTGGTGTTGACTAGAGTTCACAAGATTTTGTGGATGTCGGCATTCGGGAAATGTCGAAATCGAGTTTCACTGCGAGCACGCCGCAGCGCCGGCCGACTTGTAGACCTTCCCATCTTTCATGACGAACTCGACATTCTCCAGCAGGCGAATGTCCTTGAGCGGATCGCCGGTGACCGCGACCAGGTCCGCGAATTTTCCTGGCTTGATCGAGCCGATCTCGCTCGCATGGCCAAGCAGGTCCGCTGCATTCGAAGTCGCTGCCTGAATCGCCTGCATTGGAGTCATTCCATACTTCACCATAAATGCGAACTGCTTCCCGCTGGTTCCATACGGACAAACTCCCGCATCGGTGCCAAACGTCATCTTCGCTCCCGCTTTGACGGCTTTACGAAAGCTTTCCCGCTGAATTCTTCCGAGTTCCGCATCATGCGCCAGGAAGTCCGGAGGAGTTTGTCCAGTCTTCGCACCGGCCTGAATACATTCCTCGTCATAGATATCCATATCAAGATAAGTTCCATGTTGTTTGGCCAGCGCAATCAAATTGTCGTCGAGCATTTCGGCGTGTTCAACGGAAGCAGCCCCGGCCAGGATCGCATTCCTGATGCCTTCCGCCGCATTGCGTGCACGGCCACGCGCAAACCGAAGTGGCTGGCTTCATCCACACCCGCCTGCAATTCCTCCTCAGTAAATTCGATCGACTTCGGACTGCTTCGATGGGTCAGGACTGCGCCGGTGGATAGCATCTTGATTTGGTCCACCCCATCGTGCGCCAGCAGCCGAACTTTTTGCCGCACCTCCCAGGGACCGTTCGCCTCTCCATAATGCAAATCCCACGGCAGTTGAATATCTGGCGCTTGGCCGGTGATCGCTCCGGCGCCGCCGGTGATCGTGATGTAGGCTCCGGCCACAAACAGCCGCGGCCCGATTACATCTCCGCGATTGATCGCGTCGCACAGCGCAATATCGTTCAACGCGCGGTAGGTGCCTACATCGCGTACCGTGGTAAATCCAGAAAGCAGCATGTTTCGTGCGTTAGGAACCGACTCCAACACGATTTGCGACGCCGTCTTTCTCAGAACATTGAAGGGATCACCGTCGCTTTGACCATCGGCAACATGGGTGTGGCAATCGATCAATCCCGGCAGCACGGTCTTGTCGGAAAGATCAATTACCTTCGCCTCCGCAGGAATTGTCAGTTCCGGGCCCACCGCGAGAATCTTGTTTCCCGAAATCAGGACGATCTGATTGGAAAGCACTGTTCCGGAATCTGGATCCACTAATCGACCGGCACGCAGCGCTGTCACCTGAGCGAACATTACTTGAGCGAACATCGATCCGCAGATTACGAACGCGACCAACAAACAGGCAAATGCTCTCAACTAGAATCTCCTCGGTGTCGTCAAAAGTGCACCATTTTACGCTAACGTCACAGCTGACTGCTCTGGTTCTTTCGTGTTGCGGCATAATACAGAACCGCGCCCACGCCTATGAGGATGGCGCTCAGGCCGACGATCTTTACCGTGGCAAGCACTTTGTGGGGCTCCTCCGCTGGCGGAACGACGGCGAGTGCAAGTGTGAGCAGAGTGGTAATCAACCCCACGCACGCCACCAGTTTTGCAACCCTTCCACC
The DNA here is from genome assembly GCA_963836305.1 of uncultured Acidobacteriaceae bacterium. Taxonomy (GTDB): domain Bacteria; phylum Acidobacteriota; class Terriglobia; order Terriglobales; family Acidobacteriaceae; genus Sulfotelmatobacter. The sequence continues at coordinate 39,768 of CAWIJP010000026.1, forward strand.
GCCCGGCACACAGATCACGTCCGGTCCGGCTTTCTCCCGCTGAAGGCGGAACATGGCCGCGAAAAGAAATGCGTACGGAACGAAATAGGTGATTATCCCCATGCTCACGAGCACGTCGTATGCGCCTCGCACGCTGGTTCCCGCCTGCCCCAGAAACACGAATAAAACACCGCAGAGCAACTGCAGCAGCAACGCAACATAAGGAGTGCCCCAACGGCGGTGAAGTTTTCCGAAGACGGAAGGCAAAAGGCGATCCATGCCTGCGACAAATGGCAGCCGCGCCACGGCGGCCAGATAAGCCCCGGCAGCTCCAAGATTGCTGAGGGCGATCAACGCTGCAGCAATCGGAATCACCGCGAACCAGCCAAGTCGACTCGCGGTTCGGGTTACGGCTTGCATTAGTCCCTGTAAGCCGCTGACCTCATTCTGCGGCAACGCGAGCAGAACGGAAACCGTTCCGAGGATGTAGCAGAACGTCACAATCAAACCGCCGAGCAACAGAGCCTGCGGTATGGTGCGACGAGGATTTTTCACCTCCTCGCTCATAAAGGAAGCGGTTTCGCATCCGCCAAGAGCGTATGTGAGAGTGGCCCAGAAAACGATGTCTTTCAGGTGGGCGCGCGGAATCAAGCTGGCAGCTGAGAACCGCGTCGCGGCGCCAAACCGATGCCAGCCAACGAATCCCATCACAATGATGATCGCGACCGGCAGCCACATTCCGAACGCGCCTGCATTGTGCAGCCACTTCCCAATATCAAGCCCGACCAGGTTCACGACCGTCACGAGAACCAGCGCGGCGACTGAAAACCAAATATAAAAATTAGCGTTGTCGGCAAGGTACGCCCACTTCCGCGGACGAATATACAAGGCGTTACTGGCGGCGAAGTAGAGCACTGCCGGAAAATAGGGAAGGTTGCTCGTCCAATAGGTCCAGGCGGATATGAACCCTGCAAATCCGCCGAACGCCTGCTTGGTCCAAACATACAGACCGCCTTCTTGCGGATATCGCGACGAAAGTTCAAGCACGGATAACGCCAATGGCAGGTAGAAGCAGAGCCAGGCGCCAATCCAGATCACGATCGCGCTCGGTCCTCCGCTGGCCGCGGTCGCAATCCACCGTAGGCTGATTCCCGTGACTACGTAGAACAGAACCAGGTCGACAAACTCCATCACCCGGCGGGGTCGCGGGCGCGCATCTGCTGATCGAGGTGAAATCGGGGAATCTTGTCGGGTATCGCTCACGCTCGCGTTTAGGTTACTGTCGCCATCGCGCTCGATTTCCACGCTTCAGGTCCCACGTATTCAACACCTCGAGACGACAAAGCGCAACAAGAGAGTCAAGGTGCGAAAGACCGGTCGACCCGGGCTTTTGTTGACAGATATCTGTCGTGAGAATAACTTTGGACGCGCCAGGAACGTCACGACGCGCTTTCAATGGCGCGAATGTGACAGGCGAAGAGCGAGAGCCTCACGCGAAGCCTAACAGCGATCATACGAATTTTATTCCGAGGAATTGTCTGCCTCTGGTTGCTAGGTTCAATCCCCGCTCTGGCGACTGAGCCACCATCGCCTCCCGCCTATGGCGTCCGCATGCAGCAGGCGTGGATTCCGATGAAAGACGTCGTGCGGTTATCTGCAACGCTTTATATGCCGGACGGCGCCAAGGCCGGTGAGAAGTTTCCTGCGCTGCTCGAATATCTCCCCTATCGCAAGGACGATGGCACCGCTGCAGGAGATTATCCCAAGCATTCCTACTTCGCGCGCCGGGGCTACGTCAGCGTACGCGTGGACATCCGCGGCACCGGCACCAGCGAAGGCAAGCCACCAGATCGTGAGTATTCCGAGCAGGAGCAGAACGACGGGGAACAAGTAATCGCTTGGCTCGCCCATCAGCCTTGGTCGAACGGAAACGTTGGCATGTTCGGAATTTCCTGGGGTGGATTCAGCGCGATGCAAATGGCGATGCGAAATCCGCCGGGGCTTAAGGCAATTATCGCGGTCGATGCCACCGATGAACTTTTCCATGACGACGTTCACTACATCGATGGCATGATGCACATCGATGAGTTCGAGTTGAATATGGATATGGCACCCGGCATTACTGGCGCTCCCGATTACACGCTCAATGAGAAGGTCCTGGGACCGCGCTTCGACACTCCGCCCTGGTCATTGCTGTATATGAAGCATCAGCACGACGGACCCTTCTGGCGCAGTCCGGTGCGTCCGCAAAGTGAAATTCGAGTTCCATGTTTTCTCATCGGCGGCTTCGCCGACGGTTATCGCGACAGCATTCCGAACATGCTGCAGAACGTGACTTCGGTTCCCGTGAAGGCCTGGATCGGCCCATGGAATCATTCCTTCCCCAACGATGCCGATTTCGGACCGCGCGTCGAGTGGCGCGACCAGGCTGTACGCTGGTGGGATTACTGGCTGAAGGGTCGCGATACCGGTGTGCTGAATGATCCGAAGTTAATCGTTTTCATGCGCGAGTGGCATCCGCCCGATCCAAACTTGTCCACAGTTCCCGGCGAATGGCGTATCGAACCGGGATGGCCAATTCCGGAGTCAAAGGACTCGATTCTCTATCTGCAGCCAAACCACACGCTGACCGATTCGACATCAGCGCAGACCATCCACGAATTGAAATATGTTCCATCGATCGGTGTTGAAGCCGGCTTTTGGTGGGGCGAGCTCTTGGCGGATCAGCGTCCGGTCGACGCATTCAGCCTGGTTTACGATTCCTCACCTCTTCAAGAGGACTTCGCGATCCTGGGATGGCCTCACGCTCTGCTGCAGGCATCGGCCCCGGTTCCGCTCGCCGATTGGTTTGCGCGTCTTTCCGATATCGCGCCCGATGGAAGAGTCACCCAAATTACCGGAGCCGGGCTCAACGGCGCACAGCGCGACTCGATGACCGAACCGAGCGACCTCGATCCGGGCAAGACCTATCCGCTCGACATAAAGATGCATCTGACTTCGTGGATCTTCCCGAAGGGCCATCGTATTCGAATTGCGATTTCGAATGCTCTCTGGCCCATGATGTGGCCCACGCCATATCCCATGACTACTTCGCTGATACTTGGAGGAGAGAGTGGTTCGCGCCTGGTTTTGCCGACGGTCCCGCTCAAAGGCAGCACTGCAGTTTCCTTTTCTCCGCCTCAACCTTCTGAGGAACGTGCGGACATTCATTCTGTCGGCTACCCGTGGCCTGGAGAGTGGACGCTACAGCGGGACGAAGGTCGCCAGAAAACCACGGTGGTATGGAAAGGGAAGTCCGAAACCGATTATCCATGGGGGAAGGAAACGGATTACGAACAGTTGACCTATGATGCCGACGATGCCAATCCCGCCGTGAGCGCGGTTCGCGGCGAGGCGAAATCCGTTTACGAATTAAAGGACCGCGTGCTCACCTGGCAGGGACATTTATCCGTCACCAGCGATGAAAAGAACTTCTTCTACAAATACACGCGCGAATTGCTTAAAGACGGACAGATGATGAAGCAGAAGACGTGGAAAGAAACGATACCGCGTGATCATCAATGATCACGTGGTCAAAGCATATTCCGCGACCTTGTTTCTGCTTAGAAGAATGCCTTTAGTGCAAATTGGATGATCCGCGGCCCCCGATAGTACGGCGAACTGGAAGGCGTGCTGTCGGTTGTCACCTGTCCGAACGTACCGCTGCCGCCCAAGGAGCCGCCATCCGAGGTTGGTCCGAAAAACTGCGTGTGGTTGAAAGCATTGAAAAAGTTCGATTGGAACTGTATCGATTTGCTCTCTGTGACTTTGAAATTCTTCATGATCGAAATATCCCAATCGTTGATTCCCGGTCCGCGCAACACGTTCCTACCCATGTTTCCGTAACTGAACAATGGAACGCCTCCCGGAACCAAACCAATGTTTGCAACGAACGGTTGGCCCGCCGGCTGCGCCACCGAGCAAACCAGATTGGTTGGATCAATCCAGAAATGTCCGGTGGTGGTTTGCGATAGACAACTTCCATGCAAGCCGTCGCCACCGGGACTGAAAGTTTGCATCTGCCGTGGATTGTGGAAAATGTGAATAGGGCCAACAACGTCAGGCCGGTCGAGGCCTTCTTCCGATTCACTGGCTCCGTTGCTCGAGAAGAGGGTAAACGGATTTCCCGATTGGAACGAGGTGATGGTGGAGACAGCCCATCCGCCGAGCAGCTTTTGCCGTAGAGCGCCGCCGTTGTTGCCGAAGGGGATTTCCCACATGGGGCTTAGCACCAGCCGTTGCGGAGCGTCAAAGTCAGCCAGACCACGATCGAACGCGGGATTAGTCGGATCAGTGAATGTGGAAGAACGCGCCCGAAATCCTGAACTAACATCGATTGTTTTTGCCAGCGTGTAGGCGACTCGGAATCCGAGTCCATGGTTCATTCTTCGATCGAGCGTCACTTGCAATTGATTGCTCGAAGAACTGCCTGCGCTGACGTTGGTGAAGATCTGGGTCGCGCCCGTGGGGATGAAATCCGCATTGCAAGCGGCGAGAGGGCGCGCACAATCCGGGGTGATGTAATTCAGCGGATTCGAACCGGATGCGACGGCTCCCTGGTATTGCGCCATCAAGCTATTGGGGTTGTTGCCGTTAATCTCTGGATAATTCAGGTTCGTGCTGCTGATTGCTTTCCTGCTCAGGCTGCCGACGTAAACCGCTTCCAGCATTGTGTCCCTGGTAAGTTGATATTGAAAGCCATAATTGAAGTTCTCGGCATAAGGGGTTCGGAAATGCGGTGAGACGACATATGCGAACGGAATTGCAGGCGAAAAGAATTGCCCCAGGTGACCGCCGGCGACAAACGGATAGGGATCCGGGTAGATACCTTGAAACGGATCGGCTGAATAAGAGCCGTTGACTGGCGTCAGGCATCCTCCTGCCGCAATTGCCGCGGTCGTGAAGCATGGATAGTTGTTCGCGACGTATCCAAATGGAGGCTGTCCGCCAAACTGCAGGTTGAGTGCGCCATCTTCGATGTCGTAGAAAATTCCGAAGCCGCCTCGCACTACGAGCTTGCCACTGCCCAGCGCGTCCCAGGAGAAACCAAATCGCGGAGCGAAATTGTCGCGGTTGGGATAAACCAACCCACGATTGGGTGTTCCCGGATCGCCGGGGTACAAGAAGTTGGGCGGAGCTGCCGGGAAAACGGTGGACTGCTGTCCCGGATACCAGCCCATAATCTCGTTATGCGGATCTTCCTGGGGTGAGTTGTACTCATATCGCAATCCATAATCGAGACTAAGATTCTTGCTCACCTTCCAGGCATCTTGTCCGAAGAAATACCATTGATGGCTCCGGATGCCGTAAGTCGCGCTGGAAAATTGATAATAATTATCGGTGAAGCCGCCAACGAAGTCGGCGAGGGCGCTACCCGTGTTGGTATAGTAGCTTCCGTAATCAAACGATCCGTTATTGTAAAAGTCATAATGGAAATTACTCTGCGCCCAGCGAATGTCCGCGCCGAATTTGAGAGCGTGTTTGCCGCGGGTCCAGGAAAAAGTGTCCTGGTACTGAAAAGTAACATCATGGTCTTTGGTGGGACCTTGCGGCGACGGGCCAAGGTTGAACGCTCCCGAGACTGTAACCAGCGGGGGGGCAGCGCCATTCGGATCATCTGGAACTACGGTTGTAAATCCCAGAGCCGATGGCGGGGTCTTATCGATCGGGACCGCATCCAGAGTCGCCGAACGATTCGTGGAGAATCGTAGCTCGTTCAACATAGTGGGAGAGATGGTGCGAGTCCAACCTAGCGATGCAGTTTGAAATCTCTGGCTATTTGTGAAGCCCGAGCCCACAGGTACATTTCCGCCCGTGGATGCGCCCTTCAACACTTCAAACGGAAAAGTCTGCGGCTGGTCATCAAGGATGTAAAACGCCGAGAAGGTATCTTTGCTGGAGATGTTGTAATCGTAGCGGAAAATAAACTGATCTTCCTGCAAGCTGGCGACGGGGTCTTCCACATAACCGTTGGTGCCATAGTTCGGTAATGGAAGATAAGCGTTCATGTAGTTCTTCATCACCGTATCGACCGGTACCTGGTTGTTGGGCAAATACCCGGTCGGACTCGTGCCTGTTGGATCAAGGAGCGGGAAGCCTAGCGCGCTGAAATCACCGTTTCTCTCGGCCGGAGTCAAAACCGTGAGAATTCCGGGGTTCTGTCCCTCTCTGCGCCGCGCTCCCTGATAGGAGGCGAATAAAAACATCTTGTTCTTCACGATCGGAAAGCCGATGGTTCCACCGAAGATGTTGTATTTGAAGACCGGAGCTTGCTGCAAAAAGTAATCGCTGGCATCGAGCGCGGTATTGCGAAAGTAATCGAACAGATCGCCGTGGACAGCATTTGTGCCAGACTTGATCACTTGATTCACGATTCCACCCGAAGTACGTCCATACTCCGCTTCGTAATTGTTGGTTAAAATCTTGAACTCGGCGACGGCGTCGGGATTGGGATCCACGACCATGTTATTTCCAAGGAAGTTATTGTTATCGGCGCCATCGATGAGAAATGTTTCAGACTCAGAGCGTTGTCCGCTCACCGAAAACGGATTGCCCGAGCCATCATCCTGATCTGGAGCGAACACGCCCGCCTGCAGAAGGCCTAATTGCATCGTGTCGCGTGCGGCCAGCGGAAGGTTTTGAATCCGTTCCGTCGTCTCGACTTGACCCAGAGTCGCGCTCACCGTATCCACTTGAGTTAAATCTCCAGCAACCTCCACGACCTGGCTGGCTTTGCCGATGCGCAGGGCGACATCCAGGCGCGCATTCTGGTTGATCTCGAGCGTGATCCCCTTGCGAATGTAGGTGTCGAAACCCGCCTCTTCGATCTTCAAATCATAAGTGCCGATCGGGACGAGATTGAACAGATAGCCACCGTCTTTGTCAGTCGTCGCGTTGCGTGTCGCGTTGGTTTGTGTATTTTTGAGCGTTACCTTAGCCCCTACAATCACAGCCCCGCTCGCGTCTTTGACGGCGCCGGTGAGTACCGCTGTCGCCTGCTGCGCAAGCAGCACGTTGCCGCTCAGAAATGCCAGCACGAAGACCAGGACTAAAGTGAACCTTACAGAGAGGACGGACCGATTAACGGCACAAGAAATGCGCGATGCTCGAGCTGCACGCACGAGGAGTCTCCTTGCACACGAGGCTTTACCGGCAAAATCGGGTCCCAGGATCAACAAGCGGGGTGAACCTGAGGCGCCATTGGGCCGTTATTGTGCAACCAGCAGATGGCAATGTTCAAGCTGAATTTTAAGTTTGGACGCGGATCACAATTACATTTTTAACTGAGTCGGATCGATAGGTCGGAAGCGTGGCACGGTTTCGTCAAGAAGGTACGAAGCCCGGATGCAATTTTTGTTGGGGGATTGGGTTTAGGTGTGGATTAACGCGTCGAAAAACTCTTCCGATATCTGCTGCCAATGGTTGAATGGCAGTGGGACGGCAGAACTGGTTCTGGAAAAAACTCCGCTAGGAGCGCCCGTTACAGAGCCGGTTCGTCGGTGGTATCGTCTCTGGTAGCAGCCCTCTCCACGACGTGTTGCACGAAGCGAGGAAAACTGATGCGAAATAATCTCATTCTCTGGTTATGTCTATTCGTTGTGGGTTTTCTTATGGGGTTCGTCCCGCAATATTCGCGTGCACGCCGGTTCGAGCAAGAAGTGGCAACATCGACCGCCCAACTTGAAACATGTCAGCTTCGAGATGCGGCCACGCTTATGTATCTGGAGGCGACGCAAAGGAATTACGGAATCTCGGGAGATGACGCGAGCCGTTTTTTCGATCAGGCCCAACGTCTTGCGAGCAGCACCCAGGATGCGGCCCTGCACAATGTGCTGCTAGAGATTCTCCAGCTGCGTGATCAGATTACGTCAGATTTGGCCAAAGGGAATGCCGCTGTCGTTTCCGAGATGCCGCCTTTGCTCTTAAAAGTGGAGCAAGGGACGAAGAAGTAGCATCACTATATTCACGCAAATCCAGCATGGCGGAACGAATGAAGGCTTTGTTAAGGAGGAAAAGGAAATGCAACTCGGAATGATTGGTCTGGGACGAATGGGTTCGAACATGGTGCAGCGGCTTTTGAACGCTGGTCATCGGTGCGTGGTATATGCGAGGCATCCGCAGAGCATGCAGGAGCTAGTCGGGAAGGGAGCTCAGTCCGCTGTGAGTCTTGATGAGTTTGCAAAGAAATTGAGCAAGCCGCGAGCCGTGTGGTTGATGGTTCCGGCGGCGGCTGTCGATTCGGTGCTGGCATCGCTCGTACCGGTTCTCGAACCCGGCGACATTGTGATCGACGGCGGCAACTCTTATTACCATGACGATATCCGCCGTGCGGAGCAGTTGAAGGGCAAGGGAATCCATTATGTCGATTGCGGAACCAGTGGGGGTGTGTGGGGACTCGAGCGCGGATACTGCCTGATGATTGGCGGTGAAGAAGCGATTGTGGGTCATCTCGATCCGATCTTTAAATCGCTCGCCCCTGGTGTTGGCTCTACGGTGCGGACTCCGGGACGAACGGGTGAGCCGTCAACGTCAGAAAACGGTTATTTGCGCTGCGGGGCGAATGGCGCCGGACATTTCGTCAAGATGGTCCACAACGGCATCGAATACGGCATGATGGCTGCGCTCGCCGAGGGACTGAACATCATCAAGAATGCCAACATCGGCAAGGAGAAGCGCGAGGACGATGCTGAAACCACGCCGCTGCGCCATCCTGAGCTTTATCAATACGACATGAACATGCCTGAGGTCGCGGAGGTATGGCGGCGCGGCAGCGTAATCGGCTCATGGCTGCTGGATCTGACCGCCGCCGCTTTGCGCGACAATCCCGATCTCTCAAACTTCGCGGGACGAGTGTCCGATTCCGGAGAAGGACGGTGGACGGTGCAGGCGGCGGTTGATGAGGGCATTCCATCGCCGGTAATAAGCGCGGCGCTCTTCTCGCGCTTCGCTTCGCGCGGAAATGAAGAATATGCCGCCAAGCTGCTTTCGGCGATGCGCTACGAATTTGGCGGACACAAAGAAAAATCCGCCGAAAAACCGGAGGCAGACTGATGCCGGATTTCCAGTCTGACGCCTTTGTGTTTTTTGGCGCCACCGGCGATCTCGCCCACAAGCAGATTTTTCCCTCTCTGCAAGGACTGATTCGCGACCAAGGTCTCAATCTGCCGATCATTGGTGTGGCCAAGGCAGGCTGGAATCTTGATCAACTCAAAGCCCGGGCCAAGGACAGTCTGGAGAAAAACGGCGGTCTCGATCAGGATGCATTCGGCAGGTTGACGGGACTTTTGCGCTATGTGGACGGCGATTACAACGATCCGAAGACGTTTGTAGAACTCCGCAAGCAATTAGGAGCGGCCAAGCAACCGCTGCACTACCTGGCGATTCCCCCGAGTTTATTCGGCACTGTCGCCGAGGGCCTCGCCCAATCAGGTTGCGCCGACAATGCGCGCGTGGTGGTGGAGAAACCGTTTGGGCATGATCTGGCTTCGGCTCAGGAACTCGACCGCGTTCTGCACCGCTATTTCCCCGAGGAACAAATTTTCCGAATCGATCATTTTCTGGGGAAAGAACCGGTGCAGAACATTCTCTACACTCGCTTTGCCAATCCAATGTTCGAGCCGATCTGGAATCGCAACTACGTTCGCAGTATTCAGATCACAATGGCGGAAAAGTTCGGGGTTGAAGATCGCGGCAAGTTCTATGACGAAACCGGTGCGATTCGTGATGTGGTGCAGAATCATCTGTTGCAGATTCTGACTATCCTGACTATGGATCCGCCGACTGGCGAAGACCATGAGGCGTTCCGTGATCAAAAAGCCGCGTTGCTGAAGGCCGTGCGGCCGATCGTCCCGGCTGACGTGGTGCGCGGCCAATACAAAGGTTACCGTTCCGTGCCGGGCGTGAATACGGCTTCCACGGTGGAAACATTCGTTGCTCTCAAACTATTCATTGAAACCTGGCGCTGGGCGGGCGTACCAGTCTACATTCGCGCGGGTAAGGTGCTGCCGATAACCGCAACGGAGATTTTCGTTGAATTCAAGCGACCGCCGATCGAAACCTTCGGGGAAGTCGTGCCTGCCTCGTCGGCGCATCTACGTATGCGCGTTAGTCCGGACATTGCCATCGGGATGGGGGTGCGAGTCAAGACCCTCGGCGAGCGTATGACTGGCAGCGATGTTGAACTCAGTCTTACCGAGCAGGCCGCGAACGATATGCCTCCCTACGAACGTCTGCTGGGTGATGCCATGCGGGGACAGAGTGAGCTCTTCGCCCGCCAGGACCTCGTGGAAGCGCAATGGCGTGCCGTCGAACCGATTCTCGGCAACGTAACGCCGTTCTACCACTATGATCCGGGCACGTGGGGTCCCGACGAGGCGCAACAACTCATCGCGAGCGATGGACCGTGGATCAATCCAAGGCCGCCAGTCTCGAAAACCTAACGTCGATCCTGATAGCGTACTAACTTGCGGGAAGGCCGTGTAGCTCCACCATGGGGCGGATTTCGACAGTACCTTTTCGCGCTCCTGGAATTTGGCCGGCAATTTCGATCGCCTCGTCGAGATTCTTCGCTTCCACCAGAAAGTAGCCGCCAAGTTGCTCGCGAGTCTCAGCGAAGGGACCGTCGGTGACAAGCTGCTTGCCGTCGCGTACCTGGACGCTAGTTGCCAACATTACCGATTGCAGCGGGCTAGCGGACAGAAATTGTCCTTGTGCCTGCAGCCGATGTGCCAGTTGAGTCGATTCGCCGTAGCATTGCTCCCGCTCCGCTTCTGTCCAGAGCTGCTCCTCGGCATAGATCAGTAGCATATATTTCATTGCTGCCTCCGTAGGTAAATCGAATGGCAAACATAAAAATCGACAGGCGCTGAGAGTTTAGCAGCCGGGTGATTCGATCGACCGCAGAGAACCGCAAGCGAGCAAATCGACACATCAATCCAAAAAATCTAAAATCAGGCATGGCGCCTGATGCCTCCGAGGCCGTTGATGCAGTTTACCGGTCCGATTGGGGAAGGATTGTTGCTACCCTGATCGGCCTGGTTGGTGATTTCGATCTTGCCGAAGAGTGTGCCCAGGAGGCCTTTACGGTTGCGGTGGATCAGTGGAGGGTGTCCGGAGTGCCGGAGTTCCCCCGCGCATGGCTCATCCAAACAGCCCGGCACAAGGCCATCGACCGCATCCGACGCAAGGCTAGGTTCGAGGAGAAACTCGAAGCATATGCGAGCAGCGGGCTAGTCCGCGCCACAGATGAGCCGGACTATGACAGCAGCGAAATTCCCGATGACCGCCTTCGCCTGATCTTCACCTGTTGCCATCCTGCGCTCGCTCCGGAGGCGCAAGTAGCACTGACCCTCCGCACGCTCTGTGGTCTCGAAACGGATGAGATTGCACGGGCATTCCTTGTGCCCGCGACAACCATGGCGCAGCGGCTAGTACGCGCAAAGCGAAAGATTCGCGATGCCGGTATTCCGTACGTCGTGCCTGATACCAAGGATATGGCGGCCCGGCTAGATGCCGTGCTGACCGTAATTTATCTCGTCTTTAACGAAGGTTACGCAGCCACTCGCGGCGGCCCGCTGGTGCGGAGCGATCTCTGCGCCGAGGCCATCCGCATGGGGCGACTGGTGAGATTGTTGATGGCGCCGCAGCCCCCGCCGGAGGTAACGGCTCTGGTCGCTCTCATGCTGCTTCATGATGCTCGGCGCAACGCGCGCATCAACGAAGCCGGTGACCTGATTGTTCTGGAAGAGCAAGATCGCAGCCGCTGGGATCAGGTTCAGATCGCCGAGGCCCTGCCATTGGTCGACGAAGCTTTTCGCGGTCGCCCCGGTCCATACGCTGTGCAAGCGGCGGTAGCAGCCGAGCATTGCCGGGCAACGCGCACCGAGGATACAGACTGGTCTGGCATCGTGGCGCTCTACGATATTCTCGAGCGTTTGCAGCCATCGCCAGTAATATCGTTGAACCGAGCGGTCGCGGTCGCAATGGCGACCGGTCCTCATCCAGCACTTGCCCTCGTCGATGCCATTGCTGAAACCGGTGCCCTCGAGAACTATCATCTGTTGCATGCCGTCCGGGCCGATTTGTTGCGCCGGATCGGATACATGGAAGAAGCTGCGAAGAATTATGAACGCGCGTTGTCACTGGTAACTAACGAGAGTGAACGTAGATTCCTCGAGCGTCGATTGGGAGAGGTGAAGGCGTCTATAGCTTGACGCGTCACTTTCCTGCCCCGAGTTCCAATCTCAGCGGCGTTTGAGAACGATGAGTTCCACCGTATCGATTGGAAGAGAATTGGACAAATTCAAGATGCCGTCCTTTCCAGATCCCGTTTCGACTAGATCGAGGTTCTGAACCAGGTCGAGGTTCTGAACCAGGTCGAGGTTCTGAACCAGGTCGAGGTTTTGAATCTTGCTGATCCGGTAGCGCTTCACGCTGAATGGCGCCGCGCCCCACGGCAAATTCTTAATTGCTAGATTGTAGCCGGCGTTATTTTCGTAAACAATGTTTGTGCGCGGCGGCAGGAACTTGACTTTCGAAATGTCCGGCATGGGCGGTGACTTCTTTTGCAATTCCGGGGGCATCGGCATCAGGTCCGGTTTGTAATTTACTGGAATCGCATAGTTGCTGATCAGAATCTGAACTTCGTTGCTATCTGCAGAGCGGCCCGCAAGCGCAGCAAAGCCGAAAGTATCGGTGCCGTTGACAGGAAGACGCTGCGGCGTGTCCAGCATTTTGCCCATCGCCTTGAACGTATATGCCGTCTTGAAATATTTGCCGTCAACGCCAAAAAGACCCATCCAGGCTGCATCTCCACGATAGAAGTGGGCATGGTCGATAGAAGTATCCTGCAGATAGCTCAGCACTGCGGCGATGTAGGCGGCGTTGTGCGCGCCTTGAAGTTCAGCCTTTTCTGCCTCGGTAAAGTCGGCGCTCAGATTCCATTCGGAGAGAATGCTCTCTGCGTGCGGGAAGCCATGTGTATCCAGGATGCGGCGGATTTCTTTGGCAAGGCGAACCGCGTCGTAAGGGTCGGCAGAGCCGTTGGCGTAGGTATGCCAGGAATAAAAATCGAGCGGCACATGATGCGAGGCGCAATAATCGATGAATCCTTCGCGGTAGCCGCCGTCGTCGGACGGAAATGCTTTGCCGTCACCGCCAACCTTTAGCGTGGGATCCACAGACTTCAAGGCGCGCGCGGTTTTTTCGTACAGAGAATAAAACTGCTGCGGAGTGCCAGACCAGAATAAGCCATCCGGCTCATTCCAGAATTCCCAATAGCGAATGTTATCGTCGTAGCCGTCGGCCCAGCCCTGGTTATAGTGCATGGCAATGTGTTTCACCACGCTGGCAAACTTGTCGAAATCCTCCGGCGGATTGACGTTTGCGCCCCAACTCCGGCCGATTCGGTAATAGACTTCCGCGCCACTGGCGCGAATGGCGGCAATCATCTTGTCGGTTGGAAGAAAATTGTAGCTCGCCGGTTTTTCGGGATCAGCGCTCCAGTTCGGAAAGATGATGCTGGCGTTCCCCGCCTGTACCACTCCAGCGCGCTGTGCGTTGTCGGGAATCAGCCAGGCGAGCTCTCCGTTGTCGAGAACGAACTTCGAATCGATTTCCGAAGGACCCATTGCATCGTGGGTGCGTACCTGATTAATACGCAGATCTTTATATTGTTCGAGCAGGTTTGGAAGTCCTGCCATTACCGGATTCGGCGGACCATTCAGTCCCTGAAATGAGCGGATCTCGCCGATTACTTTGCTGGCATCCACTTGTAAGGATCGAAATCCCGCGGGAGTTGTATCCTGGGCAAATCCGGAAACAACGAGTAACGACAGGCAGAATAAATAATGCCAAATCATCTTCATTTCGTCAGACTCCCACGTTTAACCAGCCGATTCTATCTCGCCATAACGACTCGTTCCTGTGTCCAAAACTTTGTGATCTCTTCCAGCGAACGTCCTTTGGTCTCGGGTATCAGCCAGCCGACCAGAATGATGGTTAACAACGCGCCGGCGCTGAAACACCAGAAAGTGCCGTCCGATCCCAGATGTTTCTGCATGATCGGAAACAACTGATTCCCCAAATAGCCCACGAGCCAGAGCGCCGTAGTAGCGATAGACATGCCGCGCCCACGGACCTTGGTTGGATAAATTTCTGAGATGATGACCCAGCAGGCCACGCCGTTGCCAAACGCATGCCCGGCCACGAAGGTCATTACACAAATCAAAATGGCCAAACCGCTGCCGTGGATGTGATAGAACCAGCCTACTAACGCAAAGGAAACAAACTGCAGCGCAGTGCCGGCGAGGATTAAAGTTTTGCGTCCGGCGCGATCTACAAGCCAGAGAGCGAACAGCGTAAACAGAAGGTTGATAATACTTACCAGCACCGACTGAAAGAATGCGTCGCTCGTCGCCGTTCCGGCGGAGCTAAAAATTTCCGGCAGAAACGAAAATAATGGTGTGATGCCACTGATCTGTTGCAAGCCGGCCAGCATGATGCCGAGCAGCAGAGGACGGCGAAAAGTCGTGAAGAGTTCCGAAATGTGACCCTCTTCTGTGGCCAGCGAATTTTGGATTTCAGCAGCCTCGCTTCTGGCAGCCTCGGGCCCATTGATTTTGGCGAGGACATCGATGGCCTGATGGTCGCGTCCCATTTTCATGAGCCAGCGCGGGCTTTCCACCGCGGGCAAAATCATCAATCCAAAAAGAAGCGCAGGTACGACTCCGGCGAAAAACATCCAGCGCCAGCCCGTGGTTACGTTCCAAGCTTCGTCGCCCATGCGCTGAATGAGCATGTTGACGAAAACGGCGGCAAGAATTCCGACCACGATTCCGAGTTGGTAAAGCGTGACACAGCGGCCGCGAACGCGAGTGGGGGCGATCTCAGCAATGTAGTTTGGAGAAATCACTGAGGCCGCGCCTATACCCACTCCACCAATCAAACGCCAAAAAACAAACTGATGGAGGCTCGAGGCAAACATCATTCCCACCGAAGAAAGAGCGAAACAAACTGCGCACAGTGCAAGGCCTTTTTTCTTGCCGAGATAGTCGGCAACGCTTCCGGCGGCGGCGCAACCAGCAATGCATCCCACCAGAGCGCAACCTGCGGCCCATCCGATTCCCGCCGCGTTCAGATGAAAGAAACGGCTCAAGTATCCAATCGCGCCGCTGATGACGATATTGTCATAACCAAACAGCAAACCTCCGAGCGTGGAGACGGTGGCTGCAATGACGAGCGGGCCGCGCGGATGCGCCGCATCAGAAAAATTCTTCAGGTTAGTTGTCCCCATGGGCGGTTGTCTGGTGCGAGCCGTGTGGTTGCGAAGATTCAATCATCGCCTTCGCTGCCAGCATAAAGCCGAGCGTGTGTGCCATGCCGGCGTGCCAGGGTGCGGAACACGTCATCTGTGGCGTGTGATCGGGAATGAGCACGCCATCGAATCCGTTACGGTGGAGAATCGCAAGGATGCGAATCATGTCGACGTCACCTTCGTCGATAAACGTTTCGCGATAATGCGGTACTTTTCCCACGACATTGCGGAGATGAATGTATGCGATCCTGCCTTGCTTGCTGTATTCATCCACAGCATCGTAAATATTGCCTTCGGTCATTTCGGCAAGAGTGCCCACACAAAGTTCCAGGGCGTTAGAGAGGCTGGGGGCGAGATCAATTAATCGTTGATACATGTAAGGCTGGTAGACAAGGCGCGGCTGCTGCCGCATGGTTGGCATGGGAGGATCGTCGGGATGGGCGGCGAGCCTTACGCCTGACTCTTCGGCCACAGGAATAATCTCTTCCAGAAATCTCTGCAGGCGCTGCCAGAGTTCTTCGTGCGAGATCGAAGGCAGAACACCGGCAGGCGCGTTGCGATCATAGATCATGTTCCAGATCATCCCATTTGGAATAGGCACTTCTTCGGCGGGGCCATCCATCCCCAGCGTGATTGCGCGCCCGCGTCCCAGCGGCGCCGTCACCCGGCCGCAAACGCCTGCCAAACTGAAGTTGTACCCCAGCACCGGAATTCCGGCTTCGCCCATGCGGCGAATAATGGTTTTTACTTTCTCGATCTGCTGTGAACGCAATGGACCATCGAGCAGAATATCGTGCCAGTGCGCGGGATCGAGATTCTCAATTGCGGCCAAGACCAAGCCAGCGTCTTCAATCTGTCCGCGAAGAGTTTTCAGTTCCTTCACCGTCCAAAGCTGATTCGCATCCCCAGCAACTCCCCAGGCTTCGTATTTCGAGCCAGTGGGCTGATTGTTACGCGGATTCGAGGGGCCATGATTGAAGTAATCGACGAGATGAACCACCACGTGAGTACATCCTGCCTGTCGCGCGAAGTCGTAGTAATCGCGCGTCAGCATGTGACGGTAAAGGCCCAGCCCAATTTTCATAGGCGATTCCCAATACCGGCGCCGTAATCGGGGCTGAGGATTTGCCCGTTAATTTCGCTGGCCAGCGGCGAACACAGAAAAAGGAACGCATCCGCAATCGATTCGGGACTGTTTCTCCGCCCGAGTGAAACTCGGAGGACAAATTCGCGGTAGGCGGGATCTTCGTCAAACACTTTCAGAGAACTTCCAGCCGCAACGTTTCCCGGCGAAACCACATTTACCCGAATGCCCGTCAGGGCATATTCGAGGGCTAAGCTTCGAGCGAAGTTTTCCAGCGCTGCTTTCGCGGAGGAGTAAGAAGGAATTTGGCTGTGCGGCATTCGGGCCACATAAGAGGATGTAAAAATCAGATGACCAGCAATCTTTCGTTTGGTCCAGTGGGCAAGCACCGACCGCGCAAGGTAAGTTTGGGCAAAATAATTGAAGCGAAAGATGCGCTCGTAGTCGGCTTCCGACGTGCTGGCGAACGGATGCAGTCCACAGCCGCCGGCATGGCCGATGACGGTGTCCATGTTCGGGAACTTTTCGAAGGCTCCGCTCACGACTCGATCTACCTGGCGGGAGTCGGTTATATCTGCGGCGAGATAAAAATAAGAAGAGGATGGAATCCGCCATTCATTGAGCGTCGATGTAGCCTGATCCGCCGCTTTGATATCTGTGAGCACCAGCGTTGCCCCGCTTTCGACGAGCCTTCGGACCATGTGCTCAGCGATCGCGCCCAACGCTCCGGTGATCAGAATTGCCTTGCCTGTGAGATCAATGCTGATCATGAATGCCGGCTCGTTTCCACCCTGGAAAGCACTTCGCAACCTGTCTTGGTGACCAACACATCATCTTCAATGCGCGCGCCCCCGCCGCGTTCGGAAACATATACTCCCGGCTCGATTGTAATCACCATGTCCGATTCAACTTTTTCAGTTACTCCGGGTGCGATTAGAAATCCGGGATCGTGGTAGCGGAAGCCAACATGGTGACCGGTGTGGTGAGGGAAGAAAGACGAGAGCCCTTGCGCTGCAATCTTGTCCCTGGCTAACGAGTCAACGTGACCGGCCGAAACGCCGGCGCGCACGCCATCGATCGCGGCCTGCTGCGCAGTTTCAGCAAGAGCCAGTATCTCCGCCGTCTCAGCCTTCGGAGAATCAACCGCGCCGGTGCGCGTGAGGTCGCTCCAGTAACCGTTCACGCAGGTAGCGAGTTCGATCAAGACCAAGTCGCCATCCTCCAGGCGCCGTCCAGTGGAGCGATTGAATCGCCCCGCGTTGGCGCTGTTTGGGCCGGATTGCACCATGGCCCAGGCGCGCGAATGAAATATTCCATCCCGGCCGATTTGGCGATAAATCGCTGACTCGACCGCTGCCCCAATTTCCGCCTCCGAAGTTCCTGGGTTCAAGTTTCCGAAGAAAGCATCGAGACCGATGTTCGCGACCTGGTTGGCTAAGCGGATTGCCTGAATCTCTTCCACAGTTTTTCTTAAATAAAGATCAGCAAAAGCCGATTGGCGCTGAGCATCAGGGTTTGCCGCGAGCACCGAGAGCTGTTTCGCAAAATCTTCGGGAATCGGAATCTGCTCGGCGGCTTGGATTGGCAGCGAAGTTCGAGACACGCTAGGATTCATCCCCACCTGTTCGGCCCTGATATTTTTCTTGGCCAGTTCTCCGCCAACTGTCGAAACCAGCTCTGAATACGGATCAGAGCATTTGAGATCGCCCCAGGGATATTCTTTGACTCGCAACCAATCGGGAATATGGTCGCGCGGTTCAATCTGAGGAATCAACAGCAGGGGTTCGGCATCGACAAAATAAATCAGCAACGATGCTCCCCAGAAGGGAAAATAACCGGACAGCATCAGGAGTTCGTCGGGCCGCCATGCGATCCAGGCTGCCAAGCTATTTTGGCGCAGAAAATTCTCTACCTGCTGCTGGCGAGAAGGCGGCTTTGAAGTCGATGTTTCCATTCTTCACATGATTCCATACTTCTCAAAGGCTTCGACTGCGCTGCTGCCTTCTTCAATGGCCTTTCGCACCGTCTTCTCGCCGCGAGCTTTTTCCAGCGCCCGGGTGAACACTTCAACCTCGGCTTCGGCAGGGACCAACAGAACTCCATCGATATCGCCGAAAAGAATGTCTCCCGGACGCACGCGCACTGCTCCAATTTCGACGGGAATGCGGAAGTCGACGACTTTGTAACGCGGAGCGGAATCTTGTCCGTATGAACCAAAGCCGAAGGTCGGGAAATTCATACTCAGAATGGCCTTGGTATCTCTCACGTATCCATTCAATACCGCTCCGCGGCTGCCTAGTTTGCGTGCGCGCGTGCTCATCAGTTCTCCCCACAATGCATTTCGAGGTGAGGCGCCGGTGTTCACATAGACTTCATTTGTGCGGAGGTCGTCGAGAGCTTCCAGCATCAAGCCAAACGGCTTGTCCATCAGCTTGTTCGCGCTGCCGGATATCTTTTCAGCGAATACGTCGACCGCCAGCACGGGCATTGCGCGGCCGATTACAACCATATCCCCGCGAAGAGGTTGAATCTGCGGCGGGAGGAACTGATGCTGAAGGTTCAGTTTATCCATCACGTCGCCTACGACGCAGGTAAACAGCTCGCGCTGCACGATTGCAAAAAGTTCGTCATCCGAATTCCATAACTTCGTCGTGCTCATTGGCTGCGCGCCTCTTTGACTTTTTCTACGAACTGCTTTGCGAGCCGTGTGATGGAGTCGAAATCACCCGTCTTTGCGCCGGCGGTCAAATTTCCTCCAACTCCAATGGCAACGGAACCGGCCTTGATCCATTGGGCGACATTCTCCAGGCTCACGCCACCGGTAGGCATGAGTTGCGCTTGAGGGAGCGGACCTTTTACACCTTTAACAAACGCCGGCCCGAGGATTTCGCCAGGGAAGGCTTTCACGATGTCGGCTCCGCACTCCATGGCCGCAATCACTTCTCCGATAGTTGCAGCCCCCGGCATGTAAGGAATCTGATAACGGTTGCAGAGGCGCGCGGTTTCGACGTTGACGGCCGGGCTCACTACAAATTGAGCTCCGGCGAGAATCGCAATGCGCGCGGTTTCCGGATCGAGAACCGTACCCGCTCCCAGCAAAATCTCTTTGGAACATTTTTTGGCAAGATGCGTGATTACTTCGGCGGCTCCCGGGACGGTGAATGTGATTTCAAGGGCAACGATGCCCCCGAGCGCGCAGGCGTCGGCGATTCGAGCGGCTTGGGTAGGGTCCTCAGCGCGGATTACTGCGATCAGGCCCGAGTCGATGATTTTTCGTAAGACTTCTATCTTTGTCATGGACATAAATTCCCGAAGACCTCGCCCACTCATTCAAAAAACGGCTCGCCTTTGCGGGCGTAACGACGGGCGACATCTTCATTTAATGTGACTCCGAGGCCGGGTTTCTCAGGCACGGAAATGAAACCCTTCTGAATCACCGGTGTCGGCAATCCTTCCACCAGATCATTCCAGAAGGGCACGTCAGAAGCATGAAACTCGAGCGCGAGAAAGTTTGGAATCGCGGCACAGAAATGAGTTGCGGCCAGCGTACCAACCGGGCTGCTGATGTTGTGCGGAGCAACCGGCATAGTATGCACATCGGCAAACTGTGCGATGCTTTGCGCGACGGCTAGGCCTCCAACTTTCTGCAGATCTGGAGTCACAATGTTGAGCGCGTGCTGCGCGATGATGTCTTGAAATCCTTCGAACAGAAACAGATTTTCACCAGTAGCAATCGGCACATGCATTTTCGAACTTACTTCTTTAAGCGCAGCCGCATTGTTGGGCGGAACTGGATCTTCCAGCCACAACAGCCGGAAGAGTTCCAGTTCGCGCGCCACTCTTAGTACATCGCTGGCGTTATAGCGCCAATGGCAATCTACCGCAATATCAGTATCGCTTCCCACAGCGTCGTAGACAGCGCCGATCAAACTCACCATGTGATCGATCGCGCGATTGTTCAACACCCGATTGTGAGGATCGGGCCCATCGGTGCCGGGCACATCCAGATCGAACTTAAGAGCGGTAAATCCCTCTGCTCGTTTCTTTAGCGCCTGGCGGCGATAGTCGTCGGGTGAGGCAGGCGATCCATCGCTAGTTTCTCCGAAGTAATCTCGTGCGGTGTGAGCAGAAGCTTTTTGCTCCCATGAAGCCGGACGGGAACGTAAGACTTCGTCAAGGCTTTCCAGTGCTTCACCGCCGTGACAATCGGCATAGACTCGAACTCGGTCGCGAAACTTTCCACCCAGGAGACGGTAGATGGGCGTGTCGAGCCATTGGCCGAGCACATCCCACAGCGCCGCTTCGATGCCGCTGATGGCGTTATACACGATGCCCGCGACCGAGCCGGCGCCTGAAGTCGCAAGCTGCAACTTACGAAACAGCCGATGAATGTCGCGCGGATCTTCGCCGATCAGCAAGGGTTCGAGCGAGCGCAGAATGGAAGTTAGTCCGGGTGCAAAAAAACATTCACCCAGACCACGGACTCCTTCATCGGTTTCAATGCGGACAAAGGTCCAATCGAAGTTGCCCTCAACTACCGCGGTCTTTAGCCTTAGAATCTTCACTCTCGATTTCTTTTGCCGCGATTATACGCTGTGCCGGTTTCCCTCGGTCGTGAGTCGACCCATGAAAGTTAGCGTCATCCGGCCCCGGAAGTAAACAAGCCGCACGCGAAACAGCTAGAATGCTGGGCTATGATTCCGATCAACTTGAAAGGCGGCGGAAAACTGCAAGTGGGATTGCATCAGTATTGGCGAAGTGATGTTACGGCTTGATCCCGGCGAAGAACGCATCCACACGACGCGAAACTTTCGCGTCTGGGAAGGCGGTGGAGAATATAACGTTGCTCGCGGATTGCGGCGGTGCTTCGGTATGCGCACCGCTGTAGTGACTGCATTTGCCAAAAATCCGATTGGACAATTGCTCGAAGACATGATTCTTCAGGGCGGCGTCGATACGTCGCTCATCCGATGGGTGCCTTATGACGGCATTGGCAGGACCGTGCGCAACGGGTTGAACTTTACTGAGCGCGGCTTCGGAGTGCGAGCGGCGGTAGGCTGCTCGGATCGTGGCCATACCGCTATCGCCAACAGCCAACCCAGCGATTTCGATTGGCAAAATATCTTTGCCGTAAACGGTTCTCGCTGGTTGCATACCGGCGGAATTTTTGCTGCGCTCTCCGGTTCTTCGGCATTGGTGGCGAAAGCCGCTGTTCAGTCGGCCAAGAATTCAGGCACCGTGGTTTCTTATGATCTGAATTACCGAGATTCTTTATGGAAGGGAATTGGTGGCAAAGCGAAGGCGCAGGACGTGAACCGTGAATTGGTACCGCAAGTCGATGTTCTGTTCGGTAACGAAGAAGATTTTTCAGCGGCTCTCGGGATTGCGATCGAAGGCGTAAGCCCCGACTTCAGCGATCTACAGATAGCAAGCTACGAATCCATGTTGCGTCGCGTCGCTGATCTTTACCCCAACCTCAAGCTGATTGCAACCACGCTGCGTACTGCGCACACGGCAACTAAGAATGACTGGGGCGCAATCGCATTGTGTGGAGGAGAAATCGTCCATGTTCCGCAGCGGCCGATAGAAATTATGGACCGCGTTGGTGGCGGCGATTCATTTGCTTCGGGCTTGATCTACGGTGTACTTGCGGGCAAAGGTGCAGAATGGGCTGTCCGGTGCGGGGTTGCGCACGGCGCGCTCGCTATGACGACCCCTGGTGACACGAGCACGGCAACGCTTTCCGAAGTCGAGTCGGTGATGCGCGGGGAATCGGCGCGCATCTCGCGCTAAAGAATGCTACCAGGGACGCGAAGGGCGACATCAAGATATGAAAGAAACCTGGCGATGGTTTGGGCGGGATGATCCGGTTCCTCTCGATCACATTAAGCAAGCAGGAGCTACTGGCATCGTCACCGCCCTGCACCAGCTTTATCGCGGCGAGGCATGGCCCTTGGACGATGTGCTGAAGAGGAGAGATGAGATTATCGCCGCCGGTTTCGACTGGTCCGTGGTCGAAAGCATTCCGATTCACAACTCGATCAAACTTCGATCCGGACGGTATCAGTCTTTTGTCGATGCATGGAAGGATTCTTTGGCAGCAGTAGCAAAGGCGGGCGTCCCAGTCGTCTGTTACAACTTTATGCCGGTGCTCGATTGGACGAGAACAGATTTGCGATGGCGGCTGCCCACCACGGGTTACGCTCTGCGGTTTGACGCGGTGGACCTCGCGGCATATGACTTGTTCATCCTCCAGCGTAAAGATGCGGGAGCCGAGTACTCCGAGGAACGCATTCGGGCGGCGCAGGCTCGCTTCAACTCCATGTCAGAGGCTCGAAAGAGTGATCTGGAATCTACGATCATTGCCGGACTCCCGGGAGCCGAGGCTTCCTACAATCGCGAAACGATTCGCAGCTTGATTGCGGAGTATCACGGAATTACGGCCGACGATTTGCGGAGCAATCTGAATGCATTCCTGAAGGAAGTTGCGCCAGTGGCGCAAGAACTTGGTGTCCGTCTCGCCATACATCCGGACGATCCACCGTGGCCGCTGTTTGGCCTGCCGCGCGTTGTCTCCACTGCTGAAGATGTGCGGGCGATTCTCGGCGCCTGCGATACACCTGCAAACGGGTTGACGTTTTGTGTTGGTTCATTTGGAGCGAGGGCCGATAACGACCTGTTAGCCATGGCTCGCGAGTTTGCAAGCCGCATACATTTCGCCCATCTCCGGCAGGTGACGAGAGAGGCCGATGGATCTTTTCACGAGGTCGAACATCTAGCCGGCGGTTCCGATATGGTCGGCGTGATCCGCATCCTCCTCGAAGAAGAGGCCCGACGACGGCGGGCGGCGAGGGGAGATCATGAAATTCCAATGCGCCCCGACCACGGGCACCTCTTGGCCGACGACATCGGCAAGAAAGTAAATCCCGGCTACTCGCTAATCGGCAGATTGAAAGGGCTCGCCGAGTTGCGGGGAGTCATGCAAGGTTTGAAGTACGCAATTCCTGAATCAGCCGATTAACGGGTTGCGCAATCTGAGGATTCAATTTCTATGAATGACTTTGCGGGTCGAGTGGCAGTGGTTACAGGCACAACAGGAATTGGCCGGGCGATCGCGATGCGTTTTGCAGCGGGCGGTGCTCAAGTGGTCGCCTGTGGCATTGAAACGGCGGCCAACGAGGAACTGGCTCGCGATGCGGCAAAAGTGAAATCAAGTCTTCAGGTTGAAAACTGCGATGTGACCGATTTTGATCAAGTGCGTTCGATTATCACGAAGACGGTCAGCCAATTTGATGGACTCGACGTCATTGTCAATGCAGCGGCGATTCATCCTTTTGGCACGATCGTGCAAACTGACCTTGCGACCTGGAATCGCTGCATGATGGTGAACGTAGGCAGCATCTATCTGTTAGCTCATCTCGGTATCCCAGAAATGAAAAAACGAGGAGGGGGGTCGATCATCAATCTTGCATCAGTTCAGGGACACGCCTGCCAGCGCGGTGTTGCCGCATATGCCGCATCCAAGGGAGCAATTCACAGCTTGACGCGGGCTCTTGCCCTCGACCATGCCGCCGACAATATCCGCGTCAATTCGATCAGCCCCGGCTCCATTCGCACACCGATGCTGGCCCGCTCGGCGGCGAATTTTTCTCCGGACGTGCCTACAGAGGAAGCGTTCGCTCGCTTCGGCGCGGCGCATCCATTAGGTCGCATCGGCACTGTGGAAGAAGTCGCGGAACTCGCGGCATTTCTGGCGTCGGATAAAGCAGGATTCTGTACTGGAGGAGACTACCTTGTTGATGGTGGATTGCTCGCTGGCATCGGCGTCCAATAAGTATTTCATTTGAGGCCACTGAAGATAATGTTTGAGCTTGGGTTAGAATCTGATTCGAGTGCGCGGAAGATCACAACAAACCCTTAATACCAGAAGAGACTCAACGCCTAACACTCGCTCCCAATGAATTCGAGCTCCCCGCCCCCGACTCCGAAACGTTCCAGCGAGCCACACATTGAGAATTCCGGCCGCAAAGAAAACTTCTGGGTTCAAGCTGCCCGGTACAGCCAGTTGGCCTTGATCCTTCCTGCTGCTCTGGTCGCAGGATGGCTGGTCGGATTGGCGCTGGACCACTGGCTGCATACTACGTGGCTCTATTTGGCCGGGATTCTTTTGGGAATCGCGGCAGGTTTCTTCGAACTGATTCGAACGGTTCTGCGTGACACGAAGTGAATCTCGAGCCCGGAATCGGAACAGACCGCCAAGTCGGAACACTTCTTTTTCGGCGCTCTCGACCGCATCCGCCGCTTCATGGCCGTGCTCGCGCCCCTTCTGGTTGCAGCTGGATGGCTTAAGTTTGGGCCGCGCACAGCTGCCGGCCTGGCCTTTGGCTGTGCCATTGCATATGTCAATTTCTATTGGTTGAAGCGAGCCATCGCTGGGTTTGTCGATCGTGCCAGTGGCGCCGCAACGAAGCAATCGGGACAGGGAATCGTCTTTCGATTCCTGCTGCGCTACGTTTTAATGGCAGTGGGCGCCTATGTTATATTGACTGTTTCACCCGCGAGCCTGAACGGGCTTCTAGCGGGCTTATTTTTGCCCGTCGCCGCGATCGGCTGTGAAGCTGCTTACGAATTGTATGCGGCCCTGTTTCAGGGGATTTAGTTCATGGAACTTGGGTGAGAGAATTTAGTTCCGGAAGCTTGATCGCAGAAAACTACGCTTGGCAATTTTATGCATGAACAACTTTGGTTCACGGCGATTCTGAACCGGCTTTTCGGCGGCCCAGTTACGTCGTTGCTGCGGGCATTACATATCCAGCCTAGATACCCGGCGGCTCCTATTTCGGATTCGTTTGCCATGGAGATTCTGGTTTTCGGATTTCTGGTGATTGTGTTCCTGCTGGTCCGGTCGCGACTTTCGGTGGATCGTCCCGGCCCACTGCAGCACGCCTTCGAAGGGGTTGAGGGATTCATTCAGAGCCAGAGTGACGAGATCATCGGCCACCATAGCGAGCCGTATACAGCGTTTCTCGCTGCGCTCGGTTTTTTCATTTTATTTTGTAATCTGATCGGCGTGATTCCTGGCTTCGAATCGCCGACCGCCATTCCCGTAGTTCCCCTGGGTTGCGCGATTTGCGCGTTCGTATACTACCAGGCTCAGGGATTCAAGCACGCAGGGATTGGCTATCTGAAACATTTCCTCGGACCCTCCGATCCAACGATGTCGATTTTTCTGCGAATCCCCTTAGCTTTGTTGATGTTGCCCATCGAAATAATAAGCCATCTCGCACGGGTTCTCTCATTGACCATCCGTCTCTTCGCTAACATGTATGCCGGGGATATGGTCACCCTGGTTTTCTTTTCGCTCGTTCCGATCGGCGTTCCAATCCTATTTCTGGGACTTCATATCGGCGTGTCGTTGCTGCAGACCTACATTTTCGTCCTTCTGACTACTGTCTACTTGCAAGGGGCGGTGTCGGAAGAGCATTGATTAAGTTTCTGGTTTCCGGTATCTAGTTTCGGAAGGCAGACCTATCGGAAACTAGAAACCGGAAACTAGCACAAGCCGCAGCGTGAGGGCGTCTGCAAGGTATGGCGTCAACCACCCACTGGCGGTATTTCATACGAGGAGAAACACAATGAGTAAGTTAAGCAAGTTGTTTATGGCGCTCTCCGTACTGGCGTTCGCGGTTCCGGCCTTCGCGCAGGGCGGAGCCGAGAGCGGAGTCAACTGGGTCGCTATTTCCGCTGGATTTTCCATGGCCTTCGCCTCCGGCATCTGCGCGTTAGCGCAAGGCAAAGCGACGGCTTCCGCCGCAGAGAGTCTGGCCCGCAATCCGGCCGCACGTCCGGGCATTCAGCTGGCTTTGATTCTGGGCTTGGCCCTGATCGAGTCGCTCGCGCTTTACACGCTGGTCATCATCTTCGCCAAGGTGAAGTAAATACCTCGATTCGAGTTTCGAAAAACAAAAAGCCTCTGCTCCAGCAGAGGCTTTTTCCTCTTTCCTTTCGACTACGGTTGATTCAGGATGTTTTCCTAGCCTTTGCGGTCTCCTCCCCAATCTGGTTCTTTCTTTTGTGGAGTATGGCTTAGCGCATCCACCAGCAGCCGGCGTAGACGATAACGACTTTCGAGATCGGTATTAACAATTTCGAATCCTACTTCATTCACGCGAGCCCGACGCAGCAAAACGTGCGCTCGAATCTTTGAGCGCATCCCAAGTGAGATTTCCAAATCAGCCTCGCTGCCGATGCGAAGATTATCCTCCTTCGTACCCATTCCGCCGCCCAGGCTCAGCTCGCGGATCAGAATTTTCGATTTTCCCCACGAACTGCCAATCGTGGCAGCGACGGTGCGCGAGAGAACCATTCGCTCGTAGCGGCGTTGCCGTACCCAAGGGCATGCCGGAGCAGTATCTAACGGCGCGATCGCCAGTTCAGCCGGTTCAATCCCGCTGTCAGAGAGAATCTGGGCGCTATAGCGCGGATCCGTTTTGGATAAGGACTGGGCTGAGGCAATTCTAAGTTCGCGATGATGAACCCATCCAAAGCGCTTTTTTGTCTCCACAATCTCGCGCAGAAGGGTCACTGCTTCCGCATCTTTCAACCGGCCTAGAGATTCAATGGCCTTCAGCTGCACGAATGGTGAGCGTGAAGCAGCTTCTCCAGGCTTGGCCATGGCGATCAGAGGATGCGCCGCAGTCAGATCGCCGCTCATTCCTATCTCGTCAATGGCCTCCGGCAGGACTACCGAATCGAGCACCTCTGCCAGTTCCAGCAGCGTTCGCCCCCGGTCCGGTGCTGCGCCATAGGCGATTTGCCGGACGACGATGTCATGATAAAAGCGGTTCCACTCCGGCAAGCGCATCGGCAGCAACTCGAGCAAGGTGCCTACATCGAGCCGGCTCAACAATCCAACCACCGCTGAGGCTTGTCTCGGCTGCCCGGTTCGCAAAATCTCTCGCAGTTGGGTCAGAGCTGGAGATCCCATTTCCTTCACGAGTTCGACCATGCGATCGCATTCGTCCCGTCGCATGCAGCGGAAGAAACGGTCGGCCAGGTGCTCCGCCCCAGTTTGGCAAGTCCTCCGCAACACCACCAACAGATCCGCCGGCACGGGATCGCAGCGCAATGCTTCCTCAATGAATTCCGGGATGCGGTTTTCCACTCCGACTCTTGGCCGCAGATCATTCACCATGACGGGACGCTGTTGCAGCAACATTTCCATCCCGGCGCATACTGCATTCACCGCTTGATAATTCTTGGCTGCGCTGGACTCCTGGCTAAGCCTTACAAAAGCCGCACTCAGCAGGCTCTGCAGTTCGGCATCTTTCTCCACACAAAGCTGCTCAGCGACTTTGCGGATGGCGCTACCCATGGCTTCGCCGCCCAATCTCGCGTACAGATCGGCCAATTGGCTCAATCCAATGGCGACTTTGCGGCGTGCTTCGATTTCCTTGGTACCCAGGCAGCCAGAGTAATTGTTCAGAATTTCGGCGGATGTTTGCTTATCGTCGCGGTCCAACAATACTTCAACAAACTGCCGCAGGTTGCGCGGCGGTACACATGGAGCTTCATGGGAGAGTAGAACCGTCTTCTTCCCGGACTCCGGCACTTCGGACCAGAACATCCGGTCCAGGATGTCGGCATGCGACTCCACCAGAATGCCGGCCTTATTCATCTTCTCTTCTTGCAACTTCAGAATCTGACGCAGCGAATCCATCTGCCGGCTCATGTGCTCCATCATTTGGTGCACGGCATTCACTTTGACTTCGCCTTTGGAATAGCGCTCCAGGGCGAAGCGGATCGCCATGTGCTCGGCGGCCTTCATCAACAGAGGCGTGTCTTCCTGCTCGGTTGTGGCTTTTGCGGCCAGACTGCCCAATAGCTGCTGCAAGTTCAGCCGCATGTTGGGATCGGTCTGAACCAATTCCTTTTGCAGGTCTTCCGGACTGGCGCTGGGATCTCCTTGTACCTGGCCGAATCGCGTCAACAGGCGGATGGCCTGAACTACTTCTGCTTCCTGGAGCGGAACCACGCCGCCTTCCCAGGCTTGAGCTGTGCCGGTTCCCGTTCCCGTGCTGCCATCCGGGGCTGGCCCTGCAACCCAGTGACCGCCGGGAATATTTGGAACGCTGCCGAAGGGAACTACCGTCCCTCCAGGCTGTCCTTGCCCGCCGCCTCCTCCAGAATTCGCCCCTTCCGCCGCAGCAATCAACTGCAATAGTTTCTGCGGATCGTTCAACCATTGCTTGAATTCCGGCCCGAGCGTTTGCGCTGCAATCTGCGCCGCCACGCTGATGTCGCCAGTCAACGGATCGGCAGCCACAAATTTCACTTCATTTATTTTTATCGTGCTCTGTTTGCCAGCGCTGCTAAGAGCTTCTTTGATCTGCTTGGATACGTCCTGGGCCTTGGAGCCGGCTACTGTAAAGGCGCGCACCAGGCGGGTGAAATCATCGATCGTAACGTCTTTGGAAAAATGCAGGCTAGCCAGCCCGGCAGTCGATAAGAGTTGCCCGAAGCTACGTTCCGTTTGACCGGTCTCAAGGGGCACTCCATCCAGCAGCAATTTGTTATCGGAGACGCCGAGCAGAAAGCCGCCGTCTCCCGCTGCGGGCAAACCCTGCTGCAATTCATTCCAAGTGACTTCGAACTGCGCTTCCGTTCGCTTATGTTCGTAGCCGTACATCCTCGCGTACTTGATAAGAATGTTCAGGCTATGGACAAAGGCTCGCGCCGATGCCGCCCGGTTGGCATGGAATGTACTTGCGTTCGTGATAAAGCGCTCCTCGAACCACACTCTGCAAGTAAAAGGTTAAATCCAGACAGTAAGGGGGCGCACATTACGGAGGTAACTGGCAACTGTCGGGAGTCTTCTTCCTTGTCTTCACGGTCTTTCTTTCTACACCGGGCTTAGTGGAGTCGGACGGTTTCCTCCGTGAAGAACTCTGGGACCCTCACAGTCACTGGCCATCGTAGTAAACTCCGGCGAATATATAGTGATCCGAATATTGCGCCATTCTGGAACTTCCGTGCCTCCTTCAGCTCCTCACACAACGCGCTCGAAGAAAGTTACCGGCCTGCGCTACTGGATGTTGCGGGTTCTCGACGAGTGCGAGCATGTCTCGGCTAACTTTGCTGCTGATCCGGTTCACGATCTCCGCGTAGCTCTGCGCCGATGCCGCTCTCTTGCTGACGGATTGAAGGCCCTCGATCCCGATCCTGACTGGAAGTCCATGAAGAAGGCCGGCAAACGCCTGTTCCAGCGCCTGGGCGCACTGCGCGACGTGCAGGTGATGATGGAATGGGTGGAAAAACTTGGCCACGCTCAAACGCGCCTAGGAGACGAAGACCGGTCCGCGCAATCTCAACAAGATGCTGAATCCGGATTTCGCTCAAGCCCTTTGCACTTTACCAGCAGCGATCCGGTCGCCGGGGCGCTTCTCGAAGTCCTCCACCGTCGCGAGCTGGAGCAGCAGCGCCAAGCTCGATCGGCGCTTGAAGAGTTTGACTCGAAACAGTGGCGGCAGTGGAGCAAGTCTCTTCCGGTGCGAGCTTCGCGTATACGGCTGGGAAGCGCCCTGTTCAAACATCTCGCTCTCGAGCGTTGGACCGAAGCCCGCGAACTGCACAATCGAGCCCTGCGCAATCGTTCCCAAGTCGCGTTTCACAGTCTCCGCATCGGCATCAAGCGGTTCCGCTACATCGTGGAAAACTTTCTTCCCGTCGAGCACAAAGCCTGGGGCAACGACCTGAAAGAAATTCAGGATTTGCTGGGGGAAGTGCACGACCTTGACGTACTTTGGTCGACGGCAGTCGAGTGCCAGGTCTTTCCCGACGCAGATTCACGCAAGCGCTGGCATGAACGAATTGTTTCCGAGCGCACCAGGCGCATCGCCCGCTACCGCGACAAAATGATCGGCGAGAATTCTCTGTGGCAGACCTGGCGCGCAGCGCTACCCCAAGGCAAGCAAATTCAAGCTCTTGCCACGCGCCGCATGAAGCTCTGGGCGAATGGCCTCGATCCCGACTTCGTGCACTCCGAGCGAGTAGCGAGTTTAGCTCTTCAACTCTACGATGGCCTGCTTGCGTGGGGATGGCAGCCTTCCGTGGACGCCGCTTCCGCTCGCTCCAGCCTACTCGCCGCAGCTCTTCTACACGATGTTGGCAAGTCCGAAGGTCAGAAGGGACATCATAAGGCGACGTTCGACTTGATTCGCGCTCACGGCAATCCACTGGGCTGGAAGCCCGCAGACCTGCAGCGCGCCGCCATTGTCGCTCGCTTTCACCGAGGAATTCTGCCCACGCGAAGGCACAAAACTCTGCGCGATCTTCTTCCCGACGAGCAGAAAGCCGCCATCCAACTCGCAGCCGTTCTGCGTCTAGCTAACGCGCTGGATGCGGCTCACGACGGCCACATCCGGCGCATTCAGATTGAGAATGATCACATCACGACCAAATCGACTGAAGCTCTACTGATTGCCGCTGAAGGTTACTCGCCGATGAAACCCTCCGCCCAGACCATCGCCGCCGAACGCCATCTGCTTGAGACTCTTCTGCACCGGCCAGTAATTATTAGGCCTCTGATCCCCGTGCGACTTGAGAAGTTTCACGTAAGGACAGCCGCCTCGCTTGTCCGCCGACGGGCAACGAGGCGTCAAACAATTAAATCTCACGCAAAATGAGCTCATCGTCCGTAGCTTCCCAGTCACTTTCCACGTGCGATTCCAGCAGTTACAACTGAATATTCATGACTCACGCCCAACTAGTCGAGAAAGCCGTGCGCTGGCTGCGCAGCTACCGTTGCGGAGTGGTGCTCTCCGAGCAAGCCTGTGTCAGTGGCGAGATGCCCGATGCAATCGGATGGAAGCGCGCCTGCCACTCCGTGCTGGTCGAATGCAAAGTCACACGATCTGATTTCCTGGCCGACCGCGCCAAGCCATTCCGAGTGAAGCCTGAGCAGGGCGTGGGCTGTGAGCGCTTCTACTTAGTTCCCGCCGGACTCGTGCGCTGCGAAGAACTCCCCGCAGGCTGGGGATTACTGGAACTCCGTCGCGGCCGAATCGATACCACGCATCCTTCGGCGAAGAATCTTCGCACCGCCACCGGATTTCGCTACGAAATGAATCTGCTGCTCGCCAGCCTTCGCCGCGTAGAGGTCCGCGTGGAACCGCAGAGCATTACTGACTTCCTCAAGTGGAAGAATCGCATGGCGGAATACAATCGCGGCACATTGCCCGAAGGGCTGGCCGCCGCCGAGGAAGAACCTAACGTGTTCCTTGAACCCGATCTGAGCGTAGATGCGTGAGTGCAGCCAGCAGCGAGAAGCCGCACTACAATTCCCTGCGACCCTCCATCGCCTTGAGCATGGTGATCTCATCGGTGTACTCAATGTCGCTGCCGACCGGGATGCCCATTGCGATCCGCGTCACTTTCACTCCGACACGCTTCAATTGCTGCGAAAGGTAAGCGGATGTGGCTTCGCCTTCAATTGTAGGATTGGTGGCCACGATCACTTCATCCACGTTCCCCGCATCGACGCGCGCGATGAGATTGGCGATGCGCAACTGATCTGGCCCCACTCCGTGCAGGGGTGAAAGCGATCCATGCAGCACGTGGTAGACGCCATTGAAGTGTTTAGTTTTCTCGATAGCGGCGATATTGGTGGGTTCTTCGACAACGCATACCAGTCGCTGGTTGCGCGTCGCGCTGGTGCAGTAGACACAAGGGTCGACGTCAGTAATGTTGTTGCATACCGAGCACAGCCGCAGGCTAGCTTTGACGTCGCGGACAGCAGCGGCCAACGCTTCCGCGTCTTCGTCGCTTGCGCGCAGAATATAAAAGGCCAGCCGCTGGGCGCTCTTCGTGCCCACGCCCGGCAGCTTCTTGAGTTCGTCGATCAACCGCGACATCGGCTCAGCAAATTTAGACATAGGAGTTGAGTAATTGTACGATCTGGTGACCGGGCAATTTAAAAACCCGACGATGAATTGATAGCTGCTTTCACGAAACGCGCAAAATTGCGCAATCATCCGATTGCACAATCGCGCAATGCTTCACAATCCGCCGATGCCGAGCCCGCCCAGCATGCCGCCCACTGTCGATTGCATGGCGTTATCCACTTTGCGCGCGGCTTCGTTCACGGCGGCAAGCACTAAGTCCTGCAGCATTTCCACGTCGCCCGATTTCACTGCCTCGGGATCGATGCGCAAGCTAAGCAGCTGCTTGCGCCCATCCATCTTTGCCGTCACTGTTCCCCCGCCAGAAGTGGCTTCCACCACCGTGTCCTGCATCTTCTTCTGCAGTGCGTCATACTGCGACTTAGCCTTCGACATTAATTCTTGCAAATTGAATCCACCCATATAGCTCTACCGCTTCTCCTTGTAATCGATCACCGTACGAATCTCTGCACCAAATTTCTCCTGCAGCCGGCGGACAACGGCATCTTGTTCGGCCCGGCCACGGCCGCCCACGACTGATCTGCTTTCGACTGTTTTCAACGCTCCGCCATTGCGCGCCGCTTCCGGCGGTGCAAGGCTCGCTCCAGGAACAATCTTCAGTCTGACGGCACGGCCCAAAACGCCGCTGGCCGAAGCAATCGCCAACCGTCTGGCATCGGCGCCCAGAGACATATCGACCACGGTTTGCGACTCCGAAACCTTGATCACTACTTCGTTTCCTTCAACCGACCATTCGCCAGCTTCCAGCATTGAGACCAGGATTCGCTGATTGCCATCCATCAGCGCCTGCAGGACCGCGCTCTTTAGTCTGTCGCCAGGAACTTTAGGCGTGCTCTGTACTGGCCGGACTTCGGAAATTTGCGGAGGCAATTCCGCCTGAACGACAGCTTGAGGAGATGTCAGCAACTCGCGATGAGGCTCAGGGTATGAACTAACCTCTCGCTCCGGCGCACTCTCACTGAGACTCGCGGGTGCAGCCGCGCCCATGATCACGCGGGCAGATGAGTTCCCCGTACGCGTTCCCTCAGCGGAGACTTGCTTGTCAGAAAAAGGACTGCCGGAAAATATCTCAGTAGACGATTCCTGCCGTGGACCAACTTTGCGAGCGGAATCGGCGGCGAATGGCGAAACCTGATTCTGACGAGTGGATGGAGTGGCGTCCGTGCGTCGCGCCTCCCCTGCAGACGAAGCTACGATCGATGGTCGTACGGTTCTGGAATTGTTAGCTCCCGCCCCGGAAGCACCCGATGAGCCTGCCATATCGCTGAGCAATTGTTCGATCGGCAACAGGCGTTGTGCGTGCGTCATCTTGAGCAGCCCGAGCTCGAGATGAAATCGCTGCTCCTGTTTGTAGCCCAGTTCGCCATGGGTCCGCAGCATGATCTGGAGATGACGTGTCAGATCTTCCTCACCAAATAGCCTCGCAACACGTTCCACGCGATCCCGCTCTTCGCTCGAGATTTGCAACAGCGAAGAGTCCTTGCCCGCAACCTTTGCCACCGTTGCATTACGCAGGAAACGCACCATCTGCCGCGCGAAATGAGTCGGGCTATGACCTTCGCTGATGAGATGGTCGACCTGCCGCAACACGTCTTCGCTGGCGCTGCGCGCGACTGCCTGCATCACTTCTTCGAGAATGTGCGCGGGCGCGGCGCCCACCAGATTCCGCACCGAGTCAGCCGTAAGCCTTCCACTACAGGATGCAATCGCTTGATCCAGGATCGACAGCGCATCGCGCATGGAACCGTCGCCGCCTTCGGCAAGCAGCGCGAGCGCGTCGTCATCGGCTTCGATGTTTTCGCGGCCGACGAGATGGCGCAACTGTGCCACGATGGCATCGAACTTTACCGCGCGGAAGCTGAAGTGCTGGCAGCGCGAGCGGATCGTCTGCGGAATATCCTCGGGCTGCGTGGTCGCGAGCATGAAAACGATATGATCCGGCGGCTCTTCCAGCGTTTTAAGCAAAGCGTTGAAGGCCGCGTCGGTAATCTGGTGAGCTTCGTCGAGAATGTAAATCTTGAAGCGGTCGCGCGCAGGCCGGTAACGCGCGGCCTCTCTCAGTTCGCGGATTTCGTCGATGCCACGATTCGTCGCGGCGTCAATTTCGATTACGTCGACCGCGTTGCCGGCTCGAATCTCGGTGCAGGACTCACAAATTCCGCAAGGCTCAGCCACCGGCTTATCGGATGAGCGGCAATTCAAGGCCGCCGCAAGAATGCGCGCCACCGTCGTCTTCCCGATGCCGCGATGTCCGCTGAAGATGTAGCCGTGGGCAGTGCGCCCCTGCTCCAGTGCATTCTGCAGAGTGCGGGTAACATGCTCTTGTCCGATAACTTCGGAGAATTTCTGCGGACGATATTTGCGCGCCAGGACGGTGTAGCTCATGAGCTGGAAGAGTCGATTATACGTGATGCGAGCGAGGTTCGGTCGCCAGTATCGGGCACATCCTTTCTCAGAACTGCGGTGCGCCGGCCGTCTATTTCTTTAAAAATGATGAGATGGCGTCTAGTAATCCGGAAGTTTGATTCTGTCGGCGAGGTCACGCCCGATGGCAAGATCTGCGAACCAAGGAATCGCCATGAGGCTGAAGATCCGGTCGCGCAGCCATAGCGAGAACTTCGACTTCGGTGCAAATGCACCGGCAAACCGGAGAGCGGCCTTCTGCTTCCTACGGACAAACGGCCCAAACAAATCCTGATAGCGCATGAAGGCCTGGGCATAGTCGCCGTTCGCACGGTGGAGTTCCCCGGCAAGGATGTACGCCGCCACCATGGCCAAAGCCGTGCCCTGCCCAGCCAGCAGCGAAACGCAGGAGGCCGCATCGCCCACCAGCGTCACCCGGCCCCGCGTCCATAGTCCCTGATGTGGATCCATTTGTATTTGGCTCACGCGATCGAAATAGAGATCGTCGACCGTATCCAGCGCGTCCAGAATCTGTGGACATTCCCACCCGCCGCTTTCGAAGCGCTTCCGCAGCAACGCTTTTTGCGACTGAAGGTCGTCGCCTCCTGCAACTTCTTGGTCCGCAAATATAAACAGGAACATCGTTCGGTCGCCGCGCATAGCGAACCGACCGACCTCCCGGCCCACCAGCGTGTACATGAGATAAACCAGTTCGTCTCTCGGCCTGTAGCCCTCGACCTCGAAGGCTGCGGCTTTGTATCCCAGATATTTCTCGAATCGGTTTTCCTCGCCAAAAACTAGCCCGCGGACCTTTGAATGAAGACCGTCGGCCCCAACGACTAGATCGAACTCGCGTTTGGCTCCGCATTCGAAGGTGACCCAAACACCTTTTTCCGTCTGCTCAATGTGAGCCACGCCGTCGCCAAATATCGTTTCCACCTCGCCTTCGATCTTGCTGAAGATCGATGCCGCGAGATCCCCTCGCGGAAGGCTCACGTAGCGGCCAGCGCGTCATCCGCCTAAATGCATCGACGGGAAACCCCGCTACCCGTTTTCCACTCCGGTCTACGACCCTTACTTCCTGGAACACATACCCTTTACGGGTGATCTCCGGCAACAGCCCCATGCGGTCAGCGACGTCAAAGCCTGCGCCCCAGAAGTCGATGACGTAGCCTCCGGTTCGCAAGCGCGGTGCCGTTTCTATAAGGGTGGGCTCGAATCCGTAGTGAGCCAGCCAGTATGCGAGAGTCGGTCCCGCAATTCCCGCGCCCGATATTAGAACTCTCATCACAAGCAATAAATCACTCTCATCGCCAGATGTCCAGCCTGCAACAAAAGCTTGCTAATCGTGCACTGCAAGCGTTACGCTGAGGCGCGGCCCGTGGTGCGGAACAGTTTGTTCCAGCGAAATCTGGTGCGGGCGGCAAAGGAGTCTTATGCAGCTAAAGCTGACGACGCGAACCAAAGATGGAATTCTTGTGGTGGATTGCATCGGCCGAATTGTGTTTGGGGAAGAGTCTTCGCTGATACGGGAAACTGTGAAGCACGCTATTTCGGAGAATAATCGCGTCGTGCTCAATCTCGGCGAAGTGAGTTACATTGATTCCGGCGGGCTGGGAACGTTAGTGGCCTTGCGCACGACCGCGCAAAATGCCGGGGGCACGATCAAATTGACGAACTTGACGAAACGCGTTGGCGACTTGTTGCAGGTCACTAAATTACTTACGGTTTTTGACGTCTACAATTCCGAAGCGGAAGCCATCGAATCATTCCGCAAGGCGGCATAGTCTGCCCGCATGTTGTGACCGTGCGCGGCAGGTTGATTTCTCCGTCACGTAATCTGCAAGCGCTCCGACTTCCTTGAATGGTCTCTCGCGTCATATTTCTCCTGTGCCTTTTGGTCAGCGCCAGCGGTTTTGTGTCTCCGCCGGTCGCATTGGCTTTGGGACTGCTCTTTGGCCTCACCTTGCCGCATCCTTACGGGGACGAAGCGAAGAAGTCTTCCAAATATCTTCTGCAGGGCTCCGTTGTTGGGCTGGGTTTTGGAATGAATCTGCACCAAGTCATCCAGGCTGGCCGTCACGGATTCGTTTACACCATGCTGGGTATCAGCTTCGCTCTGGTGGTCGGCATGGGATTGGGCGCACTGCTTCGCGTCCAAAAGGTGCCTGCATTTCTCATTTCCACCGGCACTGCGATCTGTGGTGGAAGCGCCATTGCCGCGGTAGGACCCATCACACAGGCTAGCGATGAAGAAATGGCGATCGCTCTGGGAACTGTGTTTGTCCTGAACTCTGTAGCGCTGTTAATTTTTCCATCCATCGGTTCTGGCTTTAAGCTGACGCAATCGCAGTTTGGACTGTGGGCAGCGTTAGCCATTCATGACACCAGTTCGGTGGTGGGCGCGGCGGCGAAGTACGGAACCGTGGCCCTGGCGATTGCGACCACGGTAAAACTGGCGCGGGCATTGTGGATTGTTCCAGTTTCCGTTGCCACGGCAGTGGTTCGCGGCGCCAAGGCGAAGATCCAGTGGCCCTGGTTCATTGGACTCTTTTGCCTCGCGGCGGTTTGCAACACGTATCTTCCTGGCGGGGCACACGCTTACTCGCTGGCGGTGAAGGTCGCCAAGGTCGGATTGACCGCAACGCTCTTTTTGATCGGCAGCGGCATCTCGGTCGCAACCATCAAGCGAGTCGGGCATCGTCCGCTGCTGCAAGGGATAATCTTGTGGCTGCTGGTCTCTGTAGGATCGCTGTGGTTGATTCGCATAGGGTGGATTGCGCTGTGAGAGCAGGAGATAAAAGTTCGAAAAAGCCGCGCGGCAAAAACAAATCCCGTAAGCGGGTTCAAGATGAATCTTCCGCCGACCGATCCTCAACGATGCGCCTGCGCATTGAAGCTGCTATACGCCGAATTCCCCTAGGTAAAGTTTCCACCTACGGAGCTGTTGCTCGCGCGGCGGAAATGCCGGGAGGGGCGCGGCTGGTGGCGAGAGTTTTACATCGCGGGTTTGGATTGCCGTGGCAGCGTGTCTTAGGGGCGGGCGGAGAAATCAAGCTGCGCGGTGATTCGGCTATCGAACAGCGGTTGCGATTGGAAGCTGAAGGTGTGCGCTTCCGTGGCCGCAGAGTAGATATGAAACAGTGTGAGTTTAAGTTTCAGCGTCCGAAGAAGAGCTGAGATAACCCTAAGGTCATCGACTACTTCTTGAACTGCTCGTCGATTTCCACCTGATAGCCGGTCACCATCTTGTTAGTCTCGTTCGCCATTCCGACGATTGCCATCAATTCTTTGAACATGGCATCAGTCATACCTTTTTTCTGCGCGGATGCGGTATGCGAGGCGATGCAGTAGTGGCACTGATTGGTTACGCTGACGGCGACATAAATCATTTCTTTGGTCA
Organism: uncultured Acidobacteriaceae bacterium; assembly: GCA_963836305.1. Lineage (GTDB taxonomy): Bacteria > Acidobacteriota > Terriglobia > Terriglobales > Acidobacteriaceae > Sulfotelmatobacter. Next base: position 77,948 of record CAWIJP010000026.1, read on the forward strand.
ACGGATCGATCGCGCCGGGCGCCATGATCTGTTTGATGTCTTCCCAGGTGCGTTTCAACGTGGCGGGGTCGTGAGCGATTGCTTTCCAGAAATTATTGATCCAGTCGGTCTTGCGCGTGGCCATGATGTCGTCATAAACGGCGCGCACTTCAGGGCTTGCATCTTTGTATTCAATGAGTCCGAGGGTTGCCATCAGTTCTCCGGTAAGTAAGGTTCTTCAGTTAATTAGTTCAATACGTTGAAGTAATACTTTAAATAGCTCCAGCAGAGGCTAACTTCGGCAATTCTCCGCTTAGCAAGTTATCTAACGACGCCGCAGGGCAACGCACTCCTACGTAAAACTGCCCGAACAGAGCATACACAGCGCTGACATGGTCGAAGCGCATTTCATAAATTAATTTCTTGAAAACCAGCGGATCATCGGCAAAAAGATCAACTCCCCACTCCCAATCATCGAAGCCGATCGATCCAGTGATGATCTGCTTTACTTCGCCAGCGTAGCGCCGTCCAACCAGACCGTGCTCACTCATCTGGCGTGCGCGCTCCTCGATGGGAAGGGTGTACCAATTTTTATCTTCGCCGCGCCGGCGATCCATCGGGTAAAAACAGATATAACGATTCGGCGGGATCTGAGGGAACAGTCTTGGATGCATGGCCTCGCGATGTCGTTCCAGTTTGCATTCGATCTCCGCTTTCCACTGGTCGGAATGCGGCTGGATCCCCTGCGCGATGAGTTCCTTGTAAATTTTGAGAGTCGAGTCGTAAAGACCCAGTTCGATGATGGAGAGATAGGAAGATGTGGGCTCAAAGTATTCACTCAGGCGCAGGCCGGCCAGCTTAAGTTCCGCCTGATTAAGGTCGGCAAACGACTTACGGAAGTGTACGAGCATCAGATCGCCCTTGTGCCCGATCAGTGAAAAAAGTGCCGATTGTCCCGCCGATCCTTGTTCCATTTCACCCAGCGTTGTTGCTGCCTCGTTCGCGATAGATGATCTCGCGGCTTCAGGCAGGGCTCGCCAGGCCGTCCAGCGAAACCGCATCATCTGATGCAGCACGCTGTAACCTTCAGTCGTCAACGGCACTTCGGGAATTTCTGTCGGGGCGGTTTGGGGACGACCCTGCGGAAGGGCTGCTGTTGTCATTGGATTCTCGCGATGGGTGCTCATTTGGATTCGCTCTCCATTGTACGCAAAGTGCCGGGGCCAAAGGGTCTACGATTTACAATCATTCTGACTTTGACGCGAAAAATGCATGCAGAAACTTATCCTAATAATTTGCCTCGGGTTTACTTCTGTCTCTCTGCTGACCGCGCAGAATAAGCATATCTGGGCATTGCGCGCGCCGGGCGAAGCTGTGGAATACGATCCCGCAACATTCGCGGAAAAGCTCACAGTGAAAATTCCCGTCGAAGCCTTGGCATCGCCGCAAAATTTCCAAATCAATGCTCTGGGACAAATGATATTTGCTCCCGCCGTAGCTCTGCCGCTGACGGATGGCGATTTTGGCGCCGAGAAGAAGATTTGGTTCTGGAACGGCCACTCCGCTGCTACCCTAACGCGCGACATCTCAAGAGCCACGGCCACAGTGGGATCGAACTTGGCCATTACCGAGTCGGCGCCTGCGCCATTTCTTTCGGCGGATGGAGCGCATCTATTTTGGTTCTCGAATCAGGCGCGCCGCCTGCAGCGCGATGGGGTGGACCTTTCTAACAGACTGACTTGGACAGGCTGGCGTATAGATCTTGATGGGGCGGGCCGGGAAGAGATTGCGTCGATCACGCTCCCGGATTGTTCGTGCAAGACCGGAGCTTGCGAAGAAACATGCCCTTACGAAGAGGTGTGGATTCCCGGCGAGGGAGTCGGCAAGTTTTTTCTGCTGACGCAGTTTGTGGCGGGACAAACGCAAGCGGTTTACAAGTCGAGTTCGGCTTACGTGGAAGACTCCGGCAAATGGTCGGCGAAGCCACTCGATCCTCCGTTGCGCCGAGTCTTGGATGCGGCTGATGCTGATGCCATTCTCGAGGCGGTTCCTGACACCGGTTGTTGTGGATGGTCGAATGAGAGCGACGATCAGACCTTGCTGCGACTTCGCGGCAAGATAATCACTGTATTCGATGAGTTGGCCGCGTACAAAAATCCCGACTACGACGTGAGCTTTTACACGCAAAACGGCCAACTGGCGCCCGATCTCGGCTCAGTCGCCTTCACAATTGATGCCACTTCCAAGCCAAACACGCCAATTCAACTGGCGGAGCAGGGACAAGCCAGTCCAGAAGAGTCGCAGCGCATTCGCAAAGCTTTGTTGGATCTTCCGGCGGTTGAGGTAAAGAGTTTAGACTTGAGAAACGGCGAAGGCGCCCCGCGTCGGCTCGCCTTTTTACCGCACGCCACGCTGGTGGGTTGGATCAACGACAAGGAGATTCTGATCGTCGAGAATCACATGTTGGTTGAGTACAACATTGCGAATGGCAGCCGTAGAAAATCGACCATAACCGTAAAGGATTACGAGCACGTGTTTTTGCGCTGAACTTCGGAGTCGCTCGCAAAGGGTAATTACTTGGGGTCAAAGCCTCAGCGGCGCAAATCCGCCACCCTTCATTGACTTGCCGCCGCTGGGGACGTAGGATTTTTCAACGTGATCGGGCGGACTGTTTCTCATTACTTAGTTGTTGAAAAACTCGGCGGCGGCGGGATGGGTGTGGTTTATAAAGCAGAAGACCCGCGCCTGCACCGTTTTGTGGCGCTCAAGTTCCTGCCCGATGCGCTTGCCCGCGATCCCCGGTCGCTAGCCCGTTTTCAGCGGGAGGCGCAGGCCGCATCCGCACTGAACCATCCAAATATTTGCACCGTCTACGATATCGGCGAGCAGGATGGCCAAGCCTTCATCGCCATGGAATTTTTGGACGGGCTGCCGCTGAAGCATCGTATTGCGGGCCGGCCGGTGGACACCAAGACGCTCGTTTCCCTGGCTGCCGAGATTGCCGACGCCCTCGACGCCGCTCACACTCACGGCATTATCCATCGCGACATCAACCCGACAAATATTTTTGTCACTAAGCGCGGCCATGCGAAGATTCTTGATTTCGGCCTGGCAAAGTTAACCGAGGGTGACGAAGCCGTTCTTAGCGGGAACACGTTTGGAGATGTTACGCAGTCGCCGGACGATCCTGCGCGTCCCGGATATGCCCTGGGAACTATCCCCTATATGTCGCCGGAGCAGGCCCTGGGCCGGCCACTCGATTCTCGCACCGACCTGTTTTCTTTCGGCGTGGTTCTTTACGAGATGGCGACCGGCGTTCTGCCTTTCAAGGGACAAACTACCGCTGCGTTTTTTGAATCTCTGATTCACAGCGTGCCGGATTGGCTGCTGCAATTTAGCGCCGGGACTCCGTCCGAACTGGAACGCATCGTGAGGAAAGCGCTCGAGAAAGATGCCGGGCATCGTTATCAGAGCGCCGCGGAGATGCGGGCCGACTTGCAGCGACTGCGCCGCGAAGTGGAATCTGGGCAGGCCTTGACCGCCTCGCCGGCTCCGCCACGCGTGCCGGATTCGAAAGACAGAATCCGTGCTATGTTCGCGACCGCTTTTACCACCGCTGCGCCTCAACCCAAACCCACGAAGGCTCCATGGCTGGTGGCAGGCGGATTGGTCGTGCTGACGGCTTTGGTTGGAGTAATTCTGTTCCTCCGGTCGTCCGAATCTCCACCTTCCGTGATTTCCTCGTTGCAGATAACGAGCGATGGCACCTCGAAGCGCTCTCTGGTGACCGATGGAACCCGTTTGTATTTTTCGGAATATGTAAGCGGGCATTCCGTGTTGATGCAAGTCTCCACTGCAGGCGGCGAGACTGCGCCTGTACCCGTGTCATTGGCGAGCGCGGATGTTTACGATTTCTTTCCCGGAAGGTCTGAGTTACTGGTGAAAGGGGAAGCCGAAGGCTCGGAGACAGAGTGGCCCGTCTGGATACTACCGCTGCCCGCGGGCTCGCTTCGTCCCGTGGGGAACATTCTGGCACATGCTGCCACTTGGGCTCCCGATGGCCAACACATCGTATACGCAAAGCAATCCACTCTGTATGCGTGCAATCCTGATGGATCCGATTCGCGTCAACTCATCACTGCTACAGGTGTTCCGTTCGCTCCTCGATTTTCTCCAGATGGTCGCAAGTTGCGCTTCACCATCCGCAATACCGACCAGCGTACATCTTCGTTGTGGGAAATTTCGCTGCAAGGGAAGAACCTGCACCCGGTATTGCCAGACTGGAACAAGCCTGCGGAGGAGTTTGGCGGAACCTGGACGCCGGATGGAAAATATTTTCTTTTTGAATCCACTCGCGACCACACGCAGAATATCTGGGCGTTGCGCGAAGGCGCGTCATGGCTGCGCGATCTGTTTGGCAAGGCGGACACGGGACCTACTCAACTGACGGTGGGTCCACTTTTGTTTAGCAATCCGACGCCGAGTCCAGATGGGAAAAAGTTGTTCGTCATCGGCCAGCAGCGGCGCTTCGATTTGATCCAATTGGATGGAAAGTCAAAGCAGTTCTCTATCGACCTGCCGGGCATATCGGCCGGGGAGGCCGATACTACGCGCAGTGGCGAGTGGATCGTTTATGTGTCGCATCCCGATCTCACACTCTGGCGCAGCAAAGCGGATGGGACCTCGCGTATGCAACTCACCTACGCGCCGATGCTTGCCCACATGCCACGCTGGTCGCCTGACGGAAATCAGATTGCGTTCATGGCCTCGCGTCCGGGAAAGCCATGGAAGATATTTGTGATGCCCGCTGAAGGCGGCACGCCTCGTGAAGTGACCCCAGGGGAGCACAATCAAGGCGATCCAACTTGGACGCCAAAGGGTGATGCGATTGTTTTTGCGGGAATGCCGTGGCTGGAGTACGAAAAAGCCACCGGCCCGAACATTCACGTGGCTGACGTGAATACTGGGCAAGTCTCGGATGTGCCGGATTCGGAAAATCTTTTTAGTCCACGCTGTTCGCGCGACGGGAGCTACATTGCGGCACTTTCCGCCGACTCGAGCAAGCTCATGCTCTACGACACGGAAAAGAAATCCTGGAGGCAGCTCGCCGTTTCACGGTTCGCTTTCGAGAACTGGTCGCACGATAGCAAATATATCTATGCGGAAGATTATCCTGACAAGATAGACGACATCGTGCGCGTGAATGTAGCGAACGGCCGGGTCGACCACTTGCTTAGCCTGAAAGAAATTCCGCGGGGATTTGATCCCTGGGAATTCTGGGTCGGTCTCGCTCCGGATGATTCGCCGCTGCTCATGCGAGATAAGAGCACGCAGGAGATTTATAGTCTGGATGTGCGTTTCCCGTAGGCCAAGAAAGGAAATCAAGTTCTTTAGACGGCTAGAAGTTTGCCGACAATCATTCGGACAGGCTCTGGGCGATTAACATGTGGCGACAGTGGCGCGCGATTTGTCGCTCCTCTTCCGTTGGGATAATTTTGATTTTGTCCAGCGTTAGCCCCAGCGCTTCGAGGCCCTCCGTGGCCGTGGCACGAATATATTCGCTGTGTTCTCCGATGCCTCCGGTGAAGACGAGCAGGTCCGCGCCCCCCAGTAACGCCGCGTAGGCTCCAATCGTCTTCCGCACCGAGAGGGCAAAGATATCGAGCGCAAGTTGGGCTTTCTGATCTCCCGAACGGGCGCGCTCTTGGAGCGCCTTCACATCCCCTTCCTCGGACGAAAGACCGAAAAGGCCGCTCTGATGATTGAGCAGATCCTCCAGTTTGTCCGCGTCGAGTTTGTCATTTCGCAGAAGATAGATGATCACGCCCGGATCAAGGTCGCCGGATCGCGTGGCCATGGGAATACCGCCGGTGGGAGTGAGACCCATCGTAGTATCGACCGATATTCCGTTCCGAAGCGCGCACAGGCTTGATCCGTTGCCTAAATGGGCAAAGATAGCTCGCTTGGGCAGATTCGCGCCGAAATGATGTACCAGAGATTCGTAGGAAATCCCGTGAAAACCATAACGGCGGATGCCTGCGTCGAAATAGCGTTGCGGAAGCGCGAAATGCGATGCTACTTCTGGAATAGTCTGATGAAAAGCATCGTCGAAGCATGCGAATTGCGCGGCCGACGGGAAAATCGACTGCGTCGAAGCAATCAGCGACAGCGCCTGGGGAATATGCAATGGCGCGAAGTGAGTTGCCATGCGCAGCTCGTCGAGCACGCGTGGCGTAATGATTTGATGCCGGGTGAGCCTGGGGCCTCCATGTACGACGCGATGGCCAACCGCCGCAGGTATCCTGTCGATATGCATCCTGATCGACTTGGCGAGAGCATCAAGTGCGGCGCCTTGCGATTCGTGAATGCAGTCGCGCTGCAAAAGCGAGCGTCCATCCGTCGAACGAATATGCAACGACCCGTTATCCCGCCCAATGCCATCGGCACTCCCAGTCAGTAGCGGTTCTTCGTCGGTGGGGCTGGGCCGATAAATGCCAAACTTCAGCGACGACGATCCGCTGTTGAGTACGAGGATGAGGCCATTCCTCTTGGCTAGGTCCTTTGCCATTCTTAACCTGGCCACTTCCAGTTTCGAATTTCTTCCTTATCGATGCCCTCGGCGTGAGCGTAGGCGATGCTCTCGATAATCTGGCCCTTCAGCCATTCTTTGACATGAGCACCGACGGAGCGCAGCCGCGGAACGCGGTCGATGACATCGATGGCTAAGTCGAAGCGATCGATCTGATTGATTATGGCGAGTTCCAGCGGAGTGTTTATATTGCCTTTCTCTTTGTACCCCCGAACGTGAATGTTGTCATGATTCTTGCGCCGGTAACTGAGTTTGTGGATTAGCGAGGCATAAGAGTGAAAGTTGAATATGACGGGCTTGTCGGTGGTGAACAGCGAATCGAAATCCCGATCGGAGAGTCCGTGCGGATGTTCGGTATCTGGTTTGAGACGGAAGAGATCCACTACGTTCACAAAACGAATTTTCAGATCTTTGAAGTGCTCTTTCAGAATTGCCACCGCGGCGAGAGATTCCATGGTCGGGATATCACCGGCGCACGCCATCACGACGTCTGGATCCTCGCCGTCATCGGTGGAGGCCCAGTCCCAGATGCCAATGCCCTTGGTGCAATGGATTACAGCATCCGCCATTGTGAGGTACTGAAGATGATCCTGTTTGTCGGCGACAATAACGTTCACGTAATCGCGCGAGCGCAGGCAGTGATCCGTCACGCTGAGCAAGCAGTTCGCATCCGGCGGCAAATAAATGCGCACCACGTCCGGGCTCTTGTTCGTGACCACGTCAAGAAATCCTGGATCCTGGTGAGTAAACCCGTTGTGATCCTGCCGCCACACCAGTGACGTTATGAGCAGGTTGATCGAAGGTATAGGCGCGCGCCAGTCGAGTTCTTTCTTTGATTTCTCCAGCCATTTGGCGTGCTGGTTGAACATGGAATCGATGATGTGAATGAAAGCTTCGTAGCTCGAGAGAAAGCCGTGACGGCCGGTTAGCACGTAGCCTTCAAACCAGCCTTCAAGCGTGTGCTCGCTCAACATCTCCATCACGCGTCCGGCGACATCCAGTTCGCCGCCGTCGGTGTCGTCCGCCTTAAATTCCGCAAGCCAGGTTTTCTTCGACGCAGCATAAATCGCGGTGAGCCGGTTGGACGCGGTCTCATCGGGTCCGAAGACGCGGAACGAGTTCATGTTTCTGCGCATGACTTCGGCAAGAAAATGAGCGAGGACGTCAGTGGGCGCAGCATACATTCCACCCGGCGCTTTCACTTCCACGGCATAATCGAGAAAGTCGGGTAACGCGAGTTCTTTGCGCAGCAGTCCGCCATTTGCATGAGGATTGGCCGAGATGCGGCGCTCGCCTGAAGGCGCAAGCTCTTCTAATTCCGGGATGAGAGTTCCCTTAGCATCGAAGAGTTCTTCAGGTTTGTAGCTGCGCATCCAGTCTTCCACGATTTTCAGGTCCTTCTTATTGGTGACTGGATCAGCTACCGGGACCTGGTGTGCTCGCCACGTGCCTTCCACCTTGTGCCCACCGACTTCCTTCGGTCCTGTCCATCCTTTTGGAGAGCGAAGTACGATCATGGGCCACCGTGGCCGCCTCGCTTTTCCAGTGGAGCGCGCCTCCTGCTGGATGGCACGAATCTCCAGGATGCATTGCTCAAGAGTGGATGCCATTTTCTGGTGCATCACAGCAGGATCATCGCCCTCGACGAAGTATGGTTTGTGGCCATACCCCCTCAGCAGCGCCTCCAATTCTTCATGAGGAATCCGCGCCAGGATCGTGGGATTGGCGATCTTATATCCATTGAGGTGAAGCACCGGCAAGACAGCGCCATCGCGAATCGGGTTCAGAAATTTGTTCGAGTGCCAGGAGGTGGCGAGCGGTCCGGTCTCGGCCTCGCCATCGCCAATGGCGACGGCTACGATGAGATCGGGATTGTCGAACGCCGCTCCGTAAGCATGCGAGATGGAATAGCCCAGCTCCCCGCCCTCATGAATCGAGCCCGGCGTCTCTGGCGTGCAGTGCGAACCGATTCCCCCTGGAAAAGAAAATTGCTGGAAGAACTTGAGTAAACCCGCTTCATCACGGCTTTTCTCGGGATAAATCTCAGAGTAATGACCCTCCAGATAGCAATTTGCAAGAGTGGCCGGAGCGCCGTGGCCGGGGCCAGCGATATAAATTACGTCCAAGTCATACTTTCGGATGAGCCGGTTCAGGTGAACCCAAATCAGAGATTGGCCGGGATCCGACCCCCAATGGCCCAGAAGCCGGTTCTTGATGTGTTCCGGCTTTAGCGGTTCGCGCAAAAGAGGATTCGCGCGCAAATAAATCATGCCTGCCGAGAGGTAATTGCATGCTCGCCAATATGCATGCATCTTGCGCAATTCTTCGGACGAAAGGGGAGCCACTTCAGTTTCGCCAGCCATCAGATCTCTCCGAAAATTTCACTGCCGTTATTGTTTCGCGGTGTTTCTACCTTACAACCTTACCCATCTGATGCGGAAGGTTGACTGCGCGATTTAAGCAACTGAGATCAAAGGTCTGAACAGGGGGCAACTAACCGCAGCACAGTTACCGAATGTTTGTCGTGCGCGGCCGGTGGTCCGCATTTCCGTTTTTCCCATTCTTGTCATCATTACTCGCGTAACTATCGAGTGCCATTACGCTGTGGTAGACCTTTCTAATGAAGATCGGTTCGCCCCACAGTGCGGCCCATCCGGGTGGGACTACCGCGAACTGCACGGGGGTGAGAGGTTAAGAATGACCAAAAAAATTCTTGTGGTTGATGACTCCAAGACAGCCTTGATGATGGAGCGGGAGATTCTCGAAAGGCGCACGACCTACCAGTGCGTAACCGCGAGCGATGGGCAGGAAGCAGTCGAGAAGGCGCAACAAGAACATCCGGACCTGATCTTGATGGATGTGGTAATGCCTCGTATGAACGGATTTGAGGCGTGCAAGATGATGCGTCAGCAGCCAAGCACGCGCGAGATTCCCATTGTTCTGGTGACCACTCGCGGCGAAGAGTCCTACATGGACGCTGGATTCCAGAGCGGCTGTAACGATTACATTACGAAGCCGGTCAATGGCACCGAATTGGTCGCCCTGTTAGAGAGCTACTTGGGGAAAGCTTAATCGCGCCGGAAATTCGACAGAAACAAACCAGCGACGCTTTTCTGAACCATGCTTTTCTGAACCACGCTTTTCTGAACCACGATATTCATGAACGAGGACTTCATGACCGCTGACAGCAGCAATGCATACGGAGCGAAACCCGCTGCTGCGGAAGCGACGAACGACGTCCGCCTTCGAACCGCTCGTAAAAGGCTGCTCGAAAGCAGCGGGCAAGAGGATGCGATTGAGGCCGTGCGCGAGATTGTTGCCAATTTTCTCGGTTGCGAAGAGATGGGTTTGTTCCAGCTTGATCGTAGAAGCAAGACTTTTGAAGTGTTTTGGTCTTTCGGAATTGATCTCGAAGAGTACGACTTGTTGCGGACTCTGGGGGATGCTGGTCTTCAGCGCTTGATGCGCGGAGAGTGTCACGTGGAATTCGGAGTTCGCGACCAAGCGGGCGTAATGGCCAAGGCGCAAGCGTTTATTCCTATCCGAGTTGGGGACCAAACCATCGCGGTCCTCGCGATCCTTCGTTTATTGCCGCAGAAGACGGAGTTCGAGCGGTCAGACATGGAAATCTTCAAACTTCTTTCGCGGGAAGCCGCCAAGCATTTGTTCGGTACAAACGCCCATGCGGCCACAGGTGCGGAAGGATCAGGAATGAGAGTATGAAAGACACCTCCTCCAAATTTAATCCTGCGGTCCTGCCCGCTGAAGTCATGAAGAATTTTGAGCCTGCGGACTCGAACCAGCCGCGGCACTTTCTCTATCCCGGGCAAGTGTTTGTAACGAGAGAACCGATGACCATCTCCACCATACTTGGCTCCTGCGCTGCGGTTTGCCTCTGGGATCGGCACAAGCGGGTGGGAGGAATGAATCACTATCTCCTGCCTGAAGGGCAGGCCGAAGGGCCGAATCGCCTGCGATATGGCAATGTCGCAAATCCTGAACTTCTACGCGAAGTGCTAGCGCTGGGATGCGAAGTGCGAAATCTGCAGGCTAAAATTTTCGGCGGATCCAGCGCGTTTGCTGTCGACATGTCGCAATCAGTGGGAACAAGAAACGTCGACTTGGCAGAAAGTTTTCTTCGCTCTGCCGGGATTCCAATCGTGGAGAGGGAAGTCTCCGGAAAACATGGGCGCAGGCTAGTGTTTCAGGTGGCCGATGGCGTCACGATGATTAAGAGTTTTGACCAGGTGTAGTGAAGCGTCTGTCATAGCGGCATTCGAAATTCAGGAAGGAGGAACGGTGGATTCAGCTGATTTTGATCGTGAAGCGGTTCTCGCGTCGTTCCTCGCCGAGTCCGAAGAGGGGCTGGACACGATGGAACGGGTTTTGGTTCAGATGGAATCGAGTCCGCCTGATCCTGAGCATGTGCACAGCATTTTCCGGGTGGCTCACAGCATTAAGGGAAATGCGACCTCGTTAGAACTCAGCGAACTTGCCGGGTTTGCCCACGTCGTTGAAGATTTGCTCGACCTTTTTCGTGAGCAGCACACGCAACCAAGTGGGGAATTGGTATCGCTGCTACTGAAAGCAGTGGATGAGCTACGCAGCATGGTGTCCACCGCGTCAGCAGGGAATCATGAACTCACGCATGGACAACAGGATCTCAGACGAGAGATCGCGCGTGAGGTAGAGAAGCGCTCGAAAAGGGTCGTCCGCGCCAACGGAGCCACGGCAGAATCCGGTTCAGCAGTAAAGAGCGATACGCTGCCGAATGCCGGTCCTCGCACACTGCGCGCCGATGTGGAGAAACTCGATCACATGTTGAACCTGACTGGCGAAATCGTGATCGCGCAGGGCCGCCTGCGCAGGATGATTGAAAACCTTGGCACCGAACAGGGGCGCGCCCTCCTGGAGATGCATCGCGAAGCAGAGCGCCTGTATATGGACCTGCAAAGTGAAGTGATGAGCATCCGAATGGTGCCGGTCGGACCGTTGTTTCGTCAGCTTGTGCGTTCCGTCAGGGATCTTGCCCAGAGCCACGGAAAAATGGCGCGGCTTGAAGTGCTGGGAGGAGATGTCGAAGTTGATACCACCGTACTCGAGCTGTTGAAAGATCCTCTACTGCACCTGGTGCGCAACGCGGTCGACCATGGTCTGGAGAAGCCCGATGTGCGCGAGAGCAAAGGCAAGAACCCTTGTGGAGTGATAAGGCTTAAAGCCGCGCACAGTGGTGGGAATGTCCTGGTCACGCTGCAGGACGACGGAGCAGGATTTGATCGCACCCGGATTCTCGAGAAAGCAAAACGCGTCGGCCTGGTGTCGGCAAAGGACGAGATTCGGGACCAGGATATTTACGACCTGGTTTTTCAGGCCGGATTCTCCACTGCTGAATCAGTTACAGATCTCTCCGGGCGCGGAGTTGGTCTGGATGTTGTGCGTCGCAATATCGATAGTTTGCGCGGCACGGTAGAGATATCAAGCACCTCCGGTAAGGGCAGCGTCATCACCATCCGCTTACCCTTGACCTTGGCCATCATTGAAGGTTTCTCCGTGAGGGTAGGCGCTGAAACTTTTGTCGTTCCGTTGGAGCATGTGACCGAGTGCACGGAATTGCCTGCGGAACAGCGCAGCTCAGAGGCCAGCGGAATCCTCAGTCTGCGCGGCACGGCTTTGCCCTATGTGAGATTGCGGCACGCCTTCAGCCTGCCCGGCGACACTCCGAAGCGGGAAAACGTCGTGGTGGTCAAAATCAACGATTGCTACGCGGGAATCGCCGTGGATGAATTATTGGGCGGAATGCAGACCGTAGTAAAGCCGCTGGGCAGAGCGTTTCGAGCCGTGCCGGGAATTGCCGGTTCCACCGTTCTGGGAGACGGACGTGTCGGCTTGATCATCGATGTTCCCAGTTTACTGCGGGGAGTGATGCAGTCGAGCCTGCAAGCACAAGCTTAGTTATGAAGGAAAACATTTGAGAGGCGGAGAACAATGAAGACTTGGCAAGATCAGAAAATCGGCACACGACTCGGGGTTGTCTTCGGGATCATTCTGTTATTCGTGATTGCAGCGGGTGCATTTGGATTGAGCTGGCTCGGCCGGCTGAATGCCAACATGTCGGCTTCGATGCAGAAGCGCTACAACACGGTTGAGCTAACTCACCAGACGATTGAGAACTCGATCACTAATGCCCGCATCACTCTGCAACTGTTTGAGACCCTCAATCCTGAGCAAGAGAAAAAACTGAATCAGGAAAACGAAGGAATCAGTCACCAGATCACGACGCAAGTTGCCGAGATTGAAAAGAGTCTTAATTCTTCGCAGGAGCGGGAACTCTTTGAAACGGTCACCCACAATCGAGAGGCTTATATTTCGGCAAGGCAAAAGGCCAAGGCACTGCTCGCGGACAAGAAACGGGACCAGGCTATGGACGCCTTGAGCGCACAGGTAATTCCGGCTCTCGACATCTACCGCGCGTCATGGCAAAAGCTTATCGACTTCCAGACAGCGGCTATGGAGCAGAGCATGAAGGAGGGCCAGGACTCCTATGCCGCGGGACGCAGGATTGCATTGTTGCTGCTGTTAGTTACCTTGATCGTTTCTCCGTTGGTTGCAATCAGCATCACAAAAAGCATTACGGTTCCAATCCAGCAGGCGGTTGAACATGCCGAGCGCATCGCGGCGGGCGACCTGACTAAAGAGATTGTTGTCACGAACAGTTCGGAGACGGGCAAGCTGCAGCAAGCCATGCACGAAATGAGCAGCCGCTTGTCAGGCATTATCCGAGACGTCCGCGAAGGATCTGCCGCGGTAGCATCAGCTGCTCAGCAGGTTTCTTCCTCTTCGCAGAGTCTTTCGCAGGGAACAAGTGAACAAGCAGCGTCAGTGGAGGAAATGAGCTCCAGCCTGGAGCAGATGAATGCATCCATCAGCCAAAATGCCGACAACAGCCGGCAAGTGGAGCAGGCGGCGTCAAAAGGAGCGCTGGCAGCGGAAGAGAGTGGGAACGCGGTCAAAGAGACTGTTGAAGCCATGAAGCAGATTGCATCGAAGACCTCGGTGATCGAAGAGATCGCTTATCAGACGAATCTGCTGGCGCTCAATGCTGCCATCGAAGCCGCTCGCGCTGGAGACCAGGGCCGTGGCTTCGCGGTAGTCGCAGTCGAGGTTCGAAAGTTGGCGGAGCGCAGCCAGTTAGCCGCGCAAGAAATCGGCGGGTTGGCGGGCAAGAGCGTCAGCGTGGCGGAACGATCTGGAAAATTACTCTCTGACCTGGTGCCATCGATCAAGAAGACCGCGGATCTGGTGCAGGACGTAGCTGCGGCCAGCACCGAACAGTCCAGCGGAGTCACCCAGATCAACCAGGCAATGTCCCAGGTCGACTCGGTCACTCAGCGCAACGCGTCGTCGGCGGAAGAACTCTCCAGCACGGCGGAAGAGTTGGCTGCGCAGTCCGAACAACTGCAGCAGTTGATGACCTTCTTCCGCGTGGCGGGTGAACAACATCCACATCGTAACGGAGACGGCAAACAGAGAGTCTCGATGCCCTTGAAGCCGGCATTCAGAGCCGATGTCGGGCGCACTGGTCATAAACAGCCCGCGGGCGCCAAGGTCGAAGAAGAAGCCAACTTCTCTCCCTTCTGAAAATCGCAGCCGCGGCTGAATGGCTTCGTGTCGCGGAATGACGGCGTGCCGAAGCCGAATGTTTTCGGAAATGCATCGAGAAATGTGAGGATTGAAACTATGGGAGCGTCGAACCAAGAGAAGAACCAACTCCCTCTGAAGACCGTGCAGTATCTTACTTTCCTGACCGCAGGCGAGGAATATGCGATCAGCATTGTTAAGGTGAGGGAGATCATCGAGTACGAGGCGGTCACCACCGTGCCGAAGACTCCGATCTGGATTCGCGGTGTGACAAACCTACGCGGTAAAGTTGTTCCGGTCGTCGATCTCGCTGTCAAGTTCGGATTGCCATCCAGCAAGATTTCCAAGTTCTCTTGCATCATCATCACCGAAGTGATGTTTCAAGGCGAGAATTTGACCATGGGTGTTCTGGCCGATTCTGTAAGCCAGGTAGTTGAACTCTCCGCGGACGAAATCGAAGCTGCACCTCCATTCGGTACCCGAGTCAAGACAGAATATTTGCTAGGTATGGGTGCCTTGGGCAAGAAATTTTGCCTGATTCTTGACATCGATAAAGTCCTGTCCACCGACGAATTGCTAGCGGTAACGGAAACCCTGACCGACGAATCCCCTGCGGGTGCTTCCGCAGTCGGGACATCGACCAAACAGGAACACTTTGGCGCGGGAGTATAGCTGTGTCCGCTGGAGCAGCGCGCGGTAAACCGCAGCGCACGTCCTCTCCCGTTGACGTATGTCCCGACCAGCTCCCACATCTCTCGGTTAGCCCCGCATTGTTCGAAAAATTCCAGACTTTGATCTATTCCGAAACCGGTATCTGGCTGGGAAGTTCAAAGACGGCCTTGCTGTGTGGACGTCTGTTCCGCCGGCTTCGGACGCTGGGAATCACTTCGCTGGAAAGCTACTACGAATGTGTTGTGCAAGCTGACCAACATGAAGAACGCGAGCGGATGATCGACGCTATCACCACTAACGAAACTCGCTTCTTTCGCGAACCCCGGCAATTCGAATTCCTGGTGCAGAGCGTGCTTCCGCGCTGGCGTACGGAAGCCGAACAAGCGCTGCGCACGAAAAGAGTGCGGATATGGAGTGCCGGATGCTCTTCCGGGGAGGAGCCTTATACCATCGCGATGTTGATGGCCAGGCACCTTCCAGCGCAGGAAGGTTGGGACGTCCGCATTCTGGCCACAGACATATCGAACCGCGTGCTGGAGAAAGCCCGCAAGGGTATTTATCCCATCGCGAAGGCGAAGGAGCTACCTCTTGAGTTGCTTTACAATTTTATGCTTCGTGGGACCGCTGAACGCGATGGCGAGATGAAAGTGAAGGTCGAGATCCAGCAGATGATTGATTTTCAAAGGCTGAATCTGGACCAGGAATCTAATCTTGGCGAAAGTCCATTCGACATTATTTTTTGCCGTAATGTTTTGATTTATTTTGATGCAGCTTCGAAATCCAGAGTGGTTACAAGCCTTTCTCGTCATCTCATCGCCGACGGTTTCCTGTTCGTGGGGCACGCGGAAAACTTGACCAGCATTTCCGCAAATCTACGCAGCCTTGAGCCCACCATCTACCGAAAGACAATAGATCGAGAGGTCTCTTGAACACGCCGCTGAATGGAAATGCCCTGCAGGTGCTGGTTGTGGATGACTCGGCCATGGTGCGCCAGGTCATGCAAGCTATCTTGAGCACCGACCGCAGAATCAACGTGAAGGCTGCGGCAGACCCACTGATTGCCTGGGCCAAGATGCAGAAAGAATCTCCCGACGTTGTGATCACGGATCTGGAAATGCCGAGGATGGACGGGCTGACCTTCATCCGGAAAATCATGTCGGAAATGCCAACGCCTGTAGTGGTTTGTTCGGGTTTGGCTGCGCGCGGAACGGAACTCGCATTTCGAGCGCTGGAAGAGGGCGCGGTTGAAGTGATCACCAAGCCCAAGGTGGGCGTGCGCGATTTTCTGCATGAGTCGGCGGTTACGCTTTTAGATGCAGTCTGGAGTGCATCGCAAGCGCAGATGAAACTTCGCCCGCTATCCGCTCCCCGTACCACTATTGATGAGAGCCTGCTCCACAAGCACAAATCCTCTCCGGCCGTGCCGCCGAACGCAGTCATTGCCGTCGGTGCTTCGACGGGTGGAACGGAAGCTCTGCGCCTGTTTCTGGCTGCCTTGCCAATCGATTGCCCGCCGGTCGTAATTGTGCAGCATATGCCAGAAGTCTTTACCCGCGCCTTCGCCGAAAGGCTAAATAAGGAATGTGCAATCGAGGTTGAGGAGGCTCGCGACGGCGTTCGGCTTCAAAATGGTAAGGCACTGATCGCTCCGGGTAACCGTCACATGCTGGTGAACTGCAACAGAGAGGAATTTGTCATCCAGATTATCGATGGGCCACTAGTTTCCCGACATCGACCCAGTGTGGATGTACTTTTTCGTTCCGTGGCCATTGCTGCTGGCTCCAAGGCCATCGGCATCATCATGACTGGCATGGGAGACGATGGTGCCGCAGGCCTCGGCGAGATGAAGGAAGCAGGGGCAGCGACCATCGCGCAGGACGAATCTAGCTGCATTGTATTTGGAATGCCGAAAGAGGCGATTGCTCGAGGTGCCGTGGATGTTGTGATGCCTTTGGAGCAGATAGCCAGCGCCGCCGTGAGCCTACAGACCAGATAGCAGACCCGCAGGGCTATGCCGTTCGTGATCTGCCACGCAGATTAAAACGCTCTTAGAATTGGGGTCGATTACGGGTTTCCCTGCTTCCTGACTCGCGATTTACGAATTTTGTAGCGCGTAAACTGACCGGCTCGAAATCTGATTTTCACGAAGGAGACGATTTATGGCTACTGGTGCAGCTCCCGCCCTCGAACCCAAGGCGGAAACAAAAACAGAGACCACGGCAGAAACCGGCAACGCGCAGCCAGCGACATTAAAGGATCGCATTGTGGCTAAGCTTCATCATATTTTTGCCGGACGCGATGAGTACCTTGGATGGCGTCAGTAGGGCTTTTATCGAACATAAGGATCGAGTCGATCATCGTCGACCTCAAACAGGGTTTGCGAAATTCTCCCGCCTACGTGAGATGATCTACCTGCTTTCCTATTTCACGAACGTTAATCCGTGCGGGACCACCCATCGGAAGACATAAGCGTAGAGCATCACAATAATTCCGACGATGGAACCCAGCGCAACCGAGTGCCAGAACACAAAGCGAAAGATAACGCCTTCGTTGCCGACCTGCTCCGTGGCTGCGGTTGCAATTGTGATCGATTGTGCATCCACCATCTTCCCCATCACGCCACCGGCACTGTTGGCCGCGCACATAAGGATGGGATCGATGTGGAGCTGTTGAGAAGTAATCCGCTGCAGACTGCCAAACAGCGCATTGGAGGAGGTATCGCTCCCGGTGAGCGCAACTCCCAGCCATCCCAGGAATGTGCCGAAGAATGGATAGAACCATCCCGTGCGGGTGAACGCCAAGCCGAGAACGGCATCCAGGCCTGAGTAGCGGGTCACGAATCCCAGCCCCAGCATGAATGAAATGGCGATCATGGCAAGGCGCATTCGGACCAGCGTTCTCCAAAATATTTTCATCAATTGCAGCGGGCCCAGCCCGAGCAGAAAGCCGGACACAATTGCGGCAAAGAAGCATCCCGTACCGGTGGCGGAGAGCCAGTTGAAATCGTAGCGCGCGGATTCGGGAGTTGGCTTAGGAACAACTGGAGCGGAGCGCGAGACGGCATTATTCAAGTACGGTACATTCCATCCCGGCGGACCGGGACGCACTTTGCCATTCGCCAGTACCACTCGAAAGGCCGGAGTAGTCGCCTGATTCATCGCGAGTTTTATTTTGGGTAGTCCCCAGAGCAACACAAACAACGACAGGATTGCGAAGGGTGTCCAGGCTTTGAACACTTGCCCAGCAGTGTAGGTACGGGTTTTCACAAGTCCATCGAACGATTTGGCTGGCCACTCGCCGCCTTGCTGATCGATGATTTCCGCCGTCGCTTCGATCGGAGTGGACGGTTTATCGTCGTAATCAAAGCGCCAAATCTTTTTTGGCTTCCAGAAGCGAAGAAAAATCAACACAGACGCCAGTGAAACCACGCCTCCCATGATGTCAACCAAATTGCTGTCGACGTAATTCGACCAGAAGAACTGAGTGAGCGAGAACGAAACGCCGACCACCAGGATGGCGGGAAATACCTCGAAGGTATCCCGCCAATTGACCATGGTTCGCACCAGCCAGAAAGGAACAATGATGGCGGTGAACGGCAGGATGCGTCCGATCATGGCATTAAGATCGGACTCAGGCAGTGCGGTTACCGCCGCGAGGGCGTGAACCGGAGTTCCGATCGCGCCCCACGCCACGGGCGCGGTGTTGGCGATCAGATTCAAAGCGGCGGCGTGGAACGGCTTAAATCCAAGGCCGATCATGAATGCACCCGCAATTGCCACCGGTGCGCCGAAGCCCGCGGCGCCTTCGATGAACGCGCCAAAACAAAAAGCTACCAGCAACACTTGCAGCCGGCGGTCGGCGGTGATTCCCGCCACCGATTCCTTCATAATTTCAAACTGCCCGGTCTCGACCGAAATGTCGTAGAGGTAGACCGCAGCCAGAACGATCCAGGCAATTTTCAAAACGCCAAAGGCCACGCCATAGCCGAAGCTCAGGGCCGCCAGAATGGGGGGCATTTTGAAAAAAATAATTGCCACCAGGACGGCGGTTGTTGCTCCGGCAATGGCGCACCAGTGCGGCTTCACCTTGAGACCAGCGAGCAGACTGAAAAGAACAATGATGGGAAGCGCCGCCACCAGCGTGGAGAGCCACCAATGGCCGAGAGGATCGTAGATCTGGGTCCACTGCATTTACAGCCTCCTGGCGAATGAATGTCCTGCCTGCAGAGATCGAGCCCGCGAAATGCAATGCTGCGACTTGTCAAAACA
Source organism: uncultured Acidobacteriaceae bacterium (assembly GCA_963836305.1). Classification (GTDB taxonomy): domain Bacteria; phylum Acidobacteriota; class Terriglobia; order Terriglobales; family Acidobacteriaceae; genus Sulfotelmatobacter. Next base: position 97,094 of record CAWIJP010000026.1, read on the forward strand.
CGATTACTTTATTCCCAACTCCTGGGTACGTTTACGTAAGAGCGATCTAATTCCGTGACCGATGAACAACCGAGCAACCGCAAAGTCCGGTCCAGATCGGCGCGCAGGATCTCGATAGCGCGGTCCACGCCAGCTTCTCCGGCGGCTGCCAAACCATAGGCATAGGCGCGTCCGCACAGCACTGCACGCGCTCCCATGCAGAGAGCCTTGGAGATGTCGGTGCCGCGGCGAATGCCGCCATCCATCAGTACTTCGATGCGGCCTTTTACCGCTTCCACAACTTCAGGCAAGGCTCGCAAAGAAGCCGGAACTCCATCGAGTTGGCGGCCGCCATGATTCGAGACTGAAATCGCCGCGGCCCCTTCATCCATCGAGCGCCTGGCATCATCGGCCGTCAGTACACCCTTGACGACGAGCGGTCCTTTCCAGATTTCTCTGATCCAACTCAGATCAGACCACGTTACCGCGGACTCGGCCAGCGCGGCTGCGACGTCAATGAGCGGCAACGGTCCCTTTCCTGGGACGATAACATTCGGAAGTCCAGGCAGACCGCCATCCATCAGATAACTAATGAGCCAGCCCGGGCGCGATAGTATTTGCGGAAGAAAGGGAATCTTCTCGAACGGCCCGCCACTGATCAGTTCCTTCATGCCATTGCGATAGTCGCGCTCGCGAATGCCAGACACCGGAGTGTCGATGGTGACGACGAGTGCGTTGAAGCCCGCGATACGTGCTCTCTCAATCGCAGCCTCGGCGGCGCCGCGACCCCCCATAAGATAGAGCTGATAGAAAACGGGTCCCTTGGAAGCAGCTCGCACGTCTTCCAGTTTGTGCCCGGAAATTGTCGAGAGAATATATCCGGTCCCGGCCCTGCCTGCAGCCCGCGCGGCCGCTACTTCGCCTCCCGGGTGCATAAGACGGCTGTACCCAACCGGAGCGAGCAGAAACGGTAGAGAGAGGTCAAAGCCCAAAACGTGCGTACATAAACTGCAGTTTGCCACCGCAACCGCGTGACGCGGCCGAAAGGTGACGTCGTTGAAGACGCGGCAGTTTTCGCGCAGCGTAACCTCTCCCTCGGCCCCGCCGTCGAGGTAATCGAATACAGATTTCGGAACTCTTTGACGTGCGATGGGCCGGAAGTCCTCAATGCAAACAACTCGGGGCGAGGCAACAGAGTGCGCGGATCTCTTCATCGCTAGTCCAGAAGTGCAGGTTCAGCGTCTGGATTCTTGAAACAGGCGCTATCGTACCACTGGAAGAATCACGGCGGGATGAAATTTTCCTGCCAGTTTGGCCTGCACATCCGATAGCTGATTTTCACAACATCTTGCTGAGTTTCGAGGGGACCTGTTCCAGTTGGTTGAAGGTACAGTCCCGAGGCTTTTTTTCGGGGCGCCAACGCAGGAATTTTGTGCCGTGACGGAAACGGCCTCCGGAAAAATGATCGTAGCGAACTTCCGCGACCAGTTTCGGTTTGAGCGGCTGCCATTCTGTGGAGCGCTTCGTGCTCCAACGGCTGGGGCCACCCGGAGCGTGTCCGGTGAAACCAGCACCGCCAATGAGAGGCTCGACGATCTCTTTCAGCTCCTGGCGCTGCTCGGAATTAAAGCTGGACGTGAAACCAATATGATCAAGCAGGCCTTCTCGGTCGTAAAGGCCGAGCAGGAGAGAACCAACACCGCCGCTTTTTTCAGCATAACGGAAGCCGCCTACGACGGTGTCTGCAGTCCGGATCCGCTTGATCTTGACCATACCGATCCGCTCGCCTGAGTGGTAAGGCTCGTCCAGACGTTTGGCCACGATTCCGTCCAGGCCTAATTTGCCGCGCTCCTGCATCCACTTTTCTGCTTGGGAGCGATCGGGCGAAGCTGGTGAGAGTCGAACACTGCCGTTACGAGATATTCGACTGAAGAAGTCTTCCAGAGCCCGACGCCTCTCGGAGAGCGGACGCTCATTCAAAGCCAGTCCTTCTTCATCGACCAGCATGTCAAAGCACAAGTAGGTAGCGGGAGTTTCGGACGATAATTTGCGAATTCTGCTCGCTGCGGGATGAATACGCATAAGCAAATTGTCGAACGAAATCTGTTTCTCCGCATAGATCACGATTTCGCCATCCAAAACGAAGCGCGACTGCGGAAGATTGGCAAGCGCTTCTACCAGCTCGGGAAAATAACGATGCAGAGGCTGCCCGGCCTTCGATTGCAGCAAGACTTCCTTGTCGCGGCGAAATGCGAGACAGCGGAAACCATCCCATTTCGGCTCGTAAAGCCAGCCATCCCCAGACGGAATCTCGTCGACAGCCTTGGCTTCCGCGGGAGGATAAGGCGGACGAATGGGTAAGCGGATCGCTGGAAATTTATCTTCTAACGCTTCAGCAGAAATGCTGCCGGCAACAACTTGATCAACTGATTTCTTCGCCGAAACCTGAGTAGATCTTTTTCTTGCCATAGCGCGTTGCGCTTATAAGAATTCGCCCCTCCGCTGCCGATATTATTCGTCCGCGGAGGAGCGATCGGGGTGAGAACTTGTCAGCTACCCTGCATTTTGCTTGCGTTGGCTGAAGTCGTCGGCTCTATTTGCTTGGCCTCTCGCAGATGACTCTTCAGTACGGGAAGCGTCTTTTCAGCAAACTCTTTTACAGCCGGATCGCTGGCTGATGTTGCCTCTTGCTGGAAATCAGCAACATCCTGCGTGTGATCCTTGACCATATCTGACATGTAAGCTTTGTCGAATTGCTCGCCGCTGAGTTTCGATAAGCGCTCCTTGGTCATCTCGTCTTTAGCGCTCAGCTTGCTGGGAAGCATAATGCCTTGGCTGCTCGCAACTTCTTTTAGCTGATCGTTAGCTTTGCTATGATCGTCCACCATGCGTTGGCCAAATTTCTTAACCTCGGGACTGGATGCTTTTTCCGTTGCCAGTTTTCCCAGTTCCACTTCCGCCATTCCGCCCTGGGCGGCCTCGCGAACAAACTTTTTATCGCTGGCGTTCACACTGCTGCTTGATGAACCCGCTGACATTGAATTAGTCTGGCCGATCATCGCGACGGGCAACAGGGTAAGCGACGCGATCAGCGCGAAACGGCTGGTTAAACTACTCATCTTTTCCATAAGCTTCTCCTCTATCGATCAAGTATTGCTTTCGCGCGAAGGCGGAGCAATCAACAGAAGCCGGTAGGAGTTGGCATGTGATGCCCTAAGGTAGCCTCATGGAGACTCCTGTAAGTGCCTTCAGGTGCGGCCTTTCAGGAGACGATCGTAACAATTTCGATCGCGCTCCGTGTCTCGCCTTTATGGACGAGGACAGAATTCTCTCTTCGCTCAAGAAACAAATCGACGCTGATACCGCCGCAACAAAGACCCTTAATGGCAAGGGTTGGAATTCCTTCCGGCAGATAGGGATCATCAAAGACAATCCGCTTACGCTCTGCATCGATAGAGATACCCAGACAAGCTTGCAGGATCAGAAAGGGAGCAGCGGCGGCCCAGGCCTGGGGCGAGCAAGCGACCGGATAAAGTGTGGGACCCTCTCCTGCGCGGCGGTCGATGCCACAGAAAAGTTCCGGCAAGCGGTGCAAATCGACCATGCTACTGAGATCGAGCAGGGCCATGAATATTTGGCCTGCAAGTTCCTTGCATCCATATTTCGCCAGGCCAGATGCGATGATGGAATTGTCGTGGGGCCAGACCGATCCGTTGTGATAAGAAAGCGGATTGTAACGCGCCTCGCATGAAGCCACAGTGCGAATTCCCCAACCTGTGAAAGAATCAGGCTGGAATAACGTTTCCGCGACCCTCTTGGCGCGATCCGGGGACGCGATGCCAGTATAGAGGCAGTGTCCCGCGTTCGAGGTACGAACCCTGCACGGCCGCTTCTGGCCGTCGAGCGCCAGGGCGTAGGTGGAAAGATCCTCACACCAGAATTTTTCTTCGAAGTTCGCTCGCAGATTCTCCGCTTCTATCTCCAGCGCAGCCGCTTTCTGGGATCCGGCGGTAAACCGACACAAATAAGCGGCGGCAAGTTTTGCCGCATAAACATACCCCTGCACTTCGCAGAGGGCGATCGGAGCTTTGGCAATCGTTCCATCGGCGTGGAAAATGGAGTCGTTGGAGTCCTTCCAGCCCTGCTGGACAAGCCCTTTGGCGGAGCGCTGCTGGTATTCCACAAAGCCGTCCCCATCGATATCGCCGAATTCGTCAATCCAGTTCAGGGCGCGCTCGATGTTCGGCCAAAGACGCTGAATAAACTTGTAATCCGCGGTTCGCTCGCAATAGGCGCGGGCCAGCATAATGAAAAGAGGCGTCGCATCCACGCTCCCGTAATATCGGCCAAAGGGCACTTCGCCCAGCGCTGCCATTTCTCCACAGCGCATTTCGTGCAGGATTTTTCCTGGCTCCGCTTCACTGGTTTCATCCACGTGATCGGCTTGGGTCGAAGCTAGACACTCCAGTACACCCCTGGCTATTTCTGGATTTAGCCAGAGCGCCTGCAAAGCTGTGATGATTCCGTCTCGGCCGAAAACCGTGCCAAACCACGGCACACCAGCATAGGGATAATCCTTCTCTGGATTTCCCACCATCATCATTTGGACATCGGAGACGGAACGATTGATCCAATCGTTGAACCGGGAATTCGAACCATACATTCGTGGGAAAGATGCACCTACCCTGTCGAGTTCTTCCCGGGCAGCAGTCATGGCGCGCGAATAGCCGTTGGCCTGCACGTTTGCGTTAAAGTCGCACGATATGGATAGGCGAAAGCTGGCTCTTTCCTTGGGACGCAACCGGACTTCATAATCCAATTCCCGCTCTGACGAGTGATGGGGCGAACCATCCCATTGGATCCTGGTCCGGCGTATCGTATGGTCCAGCCCCTCATAGGACAGCAGAACTGAGTTCTCTCCCATTTCTGCGGGCAGATGTTTGCCTTTGCGAGGCCGGTGCATTCCGCGCACTTCGAAAATATCAGCGAAATCGGCCTCGAAAGTCGTCCGGAACGGAACCACTAGTTCCGATAAACCGTGATTGACAAATTCGATTTCCTCGAAGCAAGTGTTGCTCCAGAGAAACCTCGAGCGCAGTACGTGCAGAGTTCCACGCGGCACCACGACTTCGTTTTTGCGTGACACATCAAGATTCGCAAGATCTCCGGTAAAAAGAAAATTACTCGTCTCCACGTTTGAACTGAGAAGCAGGGGACGCGTGCCCCACAGAAGAACAACCAGTTCCGACAAATGCCGGGTGTCCTCAAAGAAGAGTCCCTGCTCGCCCATGCCGGTAGTTTGCACGTCCCCAAGACGGTCAAAGACTAAAAAAGTCCTTCCGTATTTAAGAACGCGCGCGCGATCGTCGATTGGCGACTGTGAGGTCGCTATGTAGTAGTGTTGGGTAGCAGATCCGTCCAACTCATAACTCCATCGTCGAGAGTGATTGTAGTTGGCTCTTTTTGAACCAGTTTTTTGTAAATGGCCAAATACTCGGCCGCCATTCGTTCATCGGAAAAATGTCGCTCGAAATGCTTGCGGCAAGCTCGGCGGTCGATTTGTTCCAGGTTCTCGACCGCATCCACGGCACTGTCCACATCGGCAACGATAAAACCTGTCACTCCGTCCTCGATAACCTCAGGGACCGACCCACGATGGTAAGCGATGACCGGTGTTCCGCAAGCCAGTGCTTCGATCATTACGATCCCAAAAGGCTCCGGCCACTGGATCGGAAAGAGGAAAGCGGCGGCGTTTCCCAGGAAATCATTCTTCTCGTCGTGCCCAATCTCGCCGATGAAATCGATTCGTCCTCTTTTCAGCAGCGGCTTGATCTTATTCTCAAAGTACTCCGTATCCGCTTGGTCCACCTTCGCCGCAATCTTCAATCCCACCCCGGCGCGGTAGGCAATCTCGATGGCATCTTCCAACCCCTTTTCCGGCGAGACTCGCCCAAGAAACGCCAGATAATTTCCGTCTCCGTTTTTGCGCTTGAGCAATCGCCGAGGCATTCCGTGAAGCACGGTACCGTGCCAGTTGGCCCAGGGCACGGGAGTTCTCTGCGCATTTGAAATGGACACTAACGGCATTGCGCGAAACGTCTGAAAAATGGGAACGAGGTCCGGAATATCCAATCGCCCATGCTGCGTGGTTAAACAAGGCACCTCGGACCGGCGGGCCAGAGGAAAGTGAACGTAGTCGAGATGGAAATGAATCAGATCGAAGTTCGCCGCCTCCCGAAATACATGCTCGGTCATGATCACGTGATATGCCATCGGGTCCTGACATTGCGCATCGAGGCGCAACGCCCTCGGGCAGACTGGCACAAGCCTGGCGTTTGTTACAGAATCACCGCTGGCGAACAGCGTGACTTCATGGCCCAAACGCACAAGTTCCTCCGTAAGCCAGGACACGACACGCTCGGTACCTCCATACAAAACCGGCGGAACGCTTTCAAAAAGCGGTGCAACCTGCGCGATTCTCATAGATTATGATGACACACCCAGTTCAAAACCCATTGCTAACGGATAAGAGAGGGCTCAACCACAGAATAGAGTTGAGCGCAGCTTTGGTCTATAAGGTGCGCGCTGTAGCAAAGAGCGACACGAAACTCAACCAAGAAATATCAGTATTCCAATTACGTGGCACAGGCGCAGTCTCATGCTGGACAATCCGATCACCCGCATACGCCAGCCGATCGAGAGACTTCTGCGAATCAGAGGAGCCCGGCACCGCCGGACGGCGATAGTCTCCTCTCTGCCCTTTAACAACCTCAAACAAAAGAAGCACATCCAAGCTCCGTGTCTGAATCGTCAAAGTCTGAATCATCGAAGATTGACCGCAGCGCTGAAGAGCTGCCGGTGACATCGTCGATACCAATGCAGGTCCCAGAGGAACAGGCCACACTGTTTCGCGAGGTCCTGATGGCCCTGGAGGAGAAAAGGTTTCCCTATGCTGTCTCCGGTGCTTTTGCTCTGCGGGCGCATACCGGAATTTGCCGGTTCACTAAGGATCTGGATCTCTTCATGACCGCGAAGACATCTTGCGAGGTTTTCCCCTACTTGCGTGACCGCGGCTTCGATTGCGAAGTTCGCGATCCAGTTTGGCTGGCTAAGGCCCACAAGGGAGAATTCTTTGTAGACCTGATTACGGGCATGAGCAATGGCGTCATCGTGGTGGAAGATTCGTGGATCGAACGGGCCACGCCGGTTGTGGTGTATGGGGTTAAGACACGCGTGCTTGCTCCGGAAGAGCTGGTTGCCTCAAAGATTTTCGTGGCCAAGCGGGAGCGGTTCGATGGCGCAGACATCGCCCATGTGATTTTTGGCACCTGGGGTTCTTTCGACTGGGAGCGGGAATTAGCGCTCGTCGGGGATCATTGGGAAATGCTGTTGTGGTCTCTGCTTCTGTTTCGTTACGTCTATCCTGCCCAGACGCATTATGTTCCTGCCGCGATATGGCGCAAATTGCTTCTCCGCTTCGAGACTCAAATATCTGAACGGCAGCCGGAGGCTAAATTTCGCGGAAGCCTGGTGGATGAGAACATGTTTGCCATTGACCTCAACGAATGGGAGCTGTCGAACCTGCTGGAGGAGACTCGGGAGAAGCGACTGGCGGAAATCCGCTCAACCCAAGAGTGCGTCGCGCCGTCGGATTGACAAGGTCTTATGAATCGAACGGCATGAGAATCGCAGCCACGGCTGATTTGCATTTCACTCCGCAGGTATATGCCAAACTGAAGGACCAGTTTGAGCGAGTGCGGAACGACGCCGACGTGCTGGTTCTGGCCGGCGATCTGACAAATTTTGGCCAGCCCGACGAAATGGAGCCACTGCTGAATGTGCTGGTTCGATTGCGCCTGCCAACAATCGTGGTACTGGGAAATCACGATCATGAAAGTGGCAAAGAGGCCGAACTGGCGCGGCTAATCACTTCCGCGGGAATTAAGCTGCTCGATGGCAGCGCTTACGAGCGCGATGGAGTGGGCTTTGCTGGCACCAAGGGATTTGTCGGCGGCTTCGGACGCGGTATGCTGACCGCGTTTGGAGAACGCGAAATCAAAGACTTTGTCCGAGTGTCAGTCGATGAGGCCCTTAAACTGGAACGCGCCATGTCTCAGCTGCGTACTCAAAAACGCGTCGTGGTGCTGCATTACGCGCCAATAGCGGAAACGGTGCAAGGCGAAACCCCCGAGATATTTCCGTTCATGGGCAACTCGCGGCTGGCTGAGGTGGTCGATCGTCATGGAGCGGATCTAGTCGTGCACGGGCACGCGCATCACGGAAAGCTCAATGGCCGAACCGCGGGCGGAATTCCAGTACACAACGTTGCAATCTCGCTCCTGCAGGCGCAGGAGGCATCGTCGGTTTACAGAATTTTTGATATCTGAAGCGCGGCTAAACAACGATCTTTCGTAACTGTTAACGAAATAGTTAAGCCGTGCTATAATGCTTATAACGCTACTGCCACGGTTTGCTCGTGACGCGGTGATCCTGTTGGATCAAGATTCATCTCCGCTTTTCCTGCCCGCCGTTTATTCAGCGTAAATCCAAAAATAGAGTAAGAGCGGCTAGGAACTCACTACAAGTGTATTCAGAGTTTGATCAAGCCCCTCCAGAAAGAAAATTACGAATGACAAGTTTTACGGAACTACCGCTATCTTCTGCTTTACAGCAGAGGCTAGCGACAGCTCAATTTATTATCCCTACGCCCATTCAGGCGCAGGCCATACCCTGCGCGCTTGAGGGCAAAGATGTCCTCGCGACGGCGCAGACTGGTACCGGAAAGACGCTGGCTTTTCTGATACCGGTGATCGAAATGTTGCAGCGCGAACCGGCGAAAAAAGCCCGCGTGCTGGTTTTGCTGCCTACTCGCGAGCTGGCGATTCAGGTCAACGAAGAGTACGAAAAATTGCGGGGAAGGGAACTCTCGAAAGCCGCACTGGTAATCGGCGGAGTCTCAGAGAAGGCGCAGATTCAGGCGGTCCGCGGCGGATCAGCTCTCGTGATTGCAACCCCCGGCCGTTTGCAGGATTTCATTACCCGCAGGCTGATCGACCTGCGCGAGATCAAGATTCTCGTCCTCGACGAAGCTGATCGCATGCTGGATATGGGCTTTCTTCCCGCCATCCGCCGCATCCTTGCAATCCTGCCGCAACGCCGGCAGACGTTATGTTTCTCGGCCACGATGGAGCAATCTGTTGCTGGCCTGGTAAACGATTCCATGCGCGATCCGGTCCGCGTAGCCATTGGCTCAGTGTTGAAGCCTGTCGAGAGCGTTCGACTGCAAGCTTACGAAGTCCGTCCCGCCGAAAAGCCGGACGTGCTGCGGCAGTTGCTCTACGCGGAGAAAGGGCAAACGCTTATTTTCGCGCGCACGAAACGGGGAACTGAGCGGTTGGCCAAAGAGTTGGTCCGCGAAGGTTTTTCCGCAACCATGATCCACGGCGATCGTTCGCAATCGCAGCGAAATGGGGCGCTCAGTGGCTTTCAGCAAGGCAAGTTTCAGGTGCTGGTGGCAACCGATGTGGCCGCCCGTGGCTTGCACATCGATGACGTCGCGCACGTGATTAATTACGATTTGCCCAAGATGGCCGAAGATTTCATCCATCGCGTTGGGCGTACCGGACGTGCGGGGTCGGAAGGGCTTGCATCCAGCTTGGTGGCGGGAGCCGAGGTTATCGAGCTTCGGCATATCGAGCGCGCCCTGAAATTGCGTATCGAGCGAAAACAGGTGGACTGGGCCAATGCGGAGCGATCACAGCGTGTGGTTCAAAATACTTTAGCCAGCCGGACTTTAACCAGGTTGCCCGGCGAGATCTTCGCCTAGAGCCCAGGAAAATGGTAAAAGGGGCGCGTTTTTGAAGACGCGCCCCTTTTATTTAAGTCGAGCTTTATTAAAATTTCACTTACGGTTCAGTCTTCTCCGAATTGCGTTCACGGGGAATGCTGGAAATATCAGCATCGTCGGCGCCCATCTGAAAAAGAGCGGCCTGCTCAGCGGCATGTTTCTGCAACTCAATCAAATCCAGATCGCTGGAATCGCTTGACGTCCCCAACGGCTCCTCGGTTTTGCGTTGAATCCTGCGCTCGGCTTTGTCCCGTTGCTTCTGCTGGCGCGTGTGTTCCTTCTGGCGTTTGGTGAAACTAGATCGGCCTCGTCCTGGCATTTCCCATCTCCAATTGTGTATTTAAGCTCGGCATCGAAAGCGCCTTTGTTTTTCTTAAAAGTGCAGAACTCACGCCACGGTAATTTCTTTCGGAGAAACCCGTCCAATGAGCTCTCAGATATGACTTCATTCCTGCAACTTCATCGATCAGTTGTGTTACCAGCGGGGCTCGCGCGGCTGACGCGCATGACCCTGATAATCATCACGACTGCCCCCGCCACCACCGCCAAAGCGCTTTCCCCCACTCCCGCCGCGTGGCGCGTCGGTCTTCGGCTTGGCCTCATTGATCTTTAGTGCACGCCCGCCCATTTCGGTGCCGTTCAAGGCCGCGACGGCCTTATCTGCTTCCGCCGGATTGGTCATTTCCACAAAAGCGAAGCCTCGGGCACGGCCGGTCTCACGATCCGTAACAATGCTGACGCGCTCGACCGCGCCATGCGCTTCAAAAGCCCCGCGCAACTCCGCTTCGGTGGTGCTGTGGGGTAAGTTGCCAACATACAAATTCTTCATAGGATCTCTTCTCTTTCTGCTTTTTCTGCTGAAGTCGTTTCCGCCGCAATTGCCGCTGAAAAGGTTGGTTGAGAGCGGCTTTCTTCCGGTTCGGAGTGCCTCTCGATTGCCTCCGCCCAGCGCGAAGGCCGGGGCGTTTCCCGGATGGCACGCGAACGAGCCTCGCTGACCGAGCGTACGGAGGAAATTTTTTTGCAAGCTTCCAATATCCCCCACCGCTGCGATGGATTCCCGGAACTCTGCACCAGGAGCGCCGCGACCATCTCCTTCTGGAGCGAGTCCGAATTCACCTCGGGGGGCGTGCTATCAGTTTTTGGCGTGTCCGCGAGATACAGGGGACCGCCCACGAAAAACGCGATTTGCTGAGTCGGGTTCGCTCCGCGAATGTCGGTACAGAACTTGTCGCGTCCCTCGGCTTCGCTGCTCGCGTTGATCAGAACCAGATTGTATAAATCCGCCCGCCACCAGTATCGCGCTTCGATAACGTCGGCCGCGCAATCGACCTGGATGCCGAGTCTTCTCATCACGTCAGCCCGCAAATCGCGTTTCGTCTGCGAGGTGTCGAGCAGGAGTACCCGTTTTTTCTTAGCCATGCCACCGCTTGAGGAAGAGATCGGCAATGGCACGATGGGCGAGGTCATGCCGTTTTTTCCTTCTGATCTGCCTGCGATCCAGCCGGAACGAGATTCTTCTCAGCCAAGGTCTTCAACATTTTCTGATTGCTGATTCGCCGGCTTATTTTTTGCCTGCGTCTCCGGTTGAATCTCGCTTTGTCGCCATTAATCGCTGACATGTTTGTCTCCTGCTTTCTGGCTGGCCAATGCAATCGCCGGACTATTTTCCAGGCTGGCGGTGTCGGCGGCGCACGAGGCGCCGCACTGCATCGTTCCGTTTGGGTGAACTAAAAGCGGAAGAAATCCTCGCTGGCCGTTCTGACGACAATAGTCGGCCGAAGGGCGAGAAGTAATTTCCAGGGGTACTAAGATGGCTCACGTTGTCGCCTTTCAGAGGATGTTCTCAATCGCGAAGGCGTAACGCGCTGTTGGGGTGTCTTCGAGGTTAAGAACTCCAGTATACCTTGCATTCGTAGATTTTGCTGAAGTTTCGCCCCACCGACAAAATCACGTACGCGGGTTCACGGTTGGGACGGGCTGACATTACTCGAACTCTTTCCCTTGCATAGAAGCAGACAGAGCACCAGCGCTCCTCCGCCCACGCCTCCGCCAATTTCGAGCAATTTTGTGTTGAGGGGATGGCCGGCGCCCTCCGGCGGCGCCGGGGCTCCGCAGACTTCAGATTCTTCGCGCTTCGCTTGCTGCCCTTCGTGGACCACGCCAGATTGGGAGGAACTGGACTCGGCAGATGGTTTGTGGACGCCGCCTGCCTGCTTGATATTGACGTCGTTCTTTCGCGCCGCCACCTGAACCGACCCGCTCACATCTGTCACTTCGTACTGCGTTCGGTCATTTGAGACCGGTTCCACCCGGAGACAGTTCACATGCACGCTCATCGATGTGGAAGTTCCTACGGCCACGCTTCCGTGCTCCAGGGTCAAATAACTCCCTTCAAACTTCACGATCGATTGCCCCTGAATCAGCACAGACGATCCTTCAGAATCCAGATTAGCCACGAATCCTGGTTTCGTCTCGAGTGAATCTCCGGGGAATACGACGGTGGAGTCCGCTACCTCCCCGCCGTTTACCCACACTCCGCCATTGCTATGCAATATGGCCGAACCTGTGTCCGCTGCCAATAGCGACCCAGGAAGCAGGACGATCAGCACCCACGAAACGAGATTGCGCAAAACGGACACACTCATAGCTAGACTAATTTTCCACAACCGCCCTTACGGAATCGTAGCCGCAGGAAGCCTGATCGTCTATTACTCCTCGGGTGCCGCTCGCACCGAAGTACTTCGCGCGGGCTGGATAGTTTTCTGCGGCATATTCGCCAACTCCGGTATGCTTGGCCATCACATTCTGACGAACCAGGTTCATGAAGATCGAGCGCTGAGTTCGATCAGAAGTACTTTGACCGGAAGTTTGATCGGAACATGGAAACAAATTCAACGAATGGAGCGGTGATTGAATTCCGAGACGTGGACTACGCACTGCCTGATGGACGACCACTGCTGCGCGGCTTAAATCTTCAGGTGCAACGTGGCGAGACTTTGGTTTTGCTGGGACGCAGTGGCTCGGGAAAAACGACTTCACTAATGCTAATCAATCGTCTGCTCAAGCCCAGTGGCGGGGAGGTTCGCGTCGACGGCGCCGATACCACTACGACCGACGTCATTCGCCTGCGTCGAAGCATCGGCTATGTCATCCAGGATATTGGCTTGTTCCCGCATTTGACGGTGAAGCGCAACATTGGTCTCGTACCCCGAATCGAAGGCTGGAGCGCAGATCGCATCGATGCTCGCGTTGCGGAGTTATTACAGTTAGTTGGCTTGGACGGCGAAGTAGCTTCGCGCTATCCTCACCAGCTCTCGGGTGGGCAACGGCAACGTGTGGGTGTGGCTCGTGCCTTAGCTGCCGACCCGGCGATCCTGCTCATGGATGAACCGTTCGGCGCGCTCGACGCGCTCACTCGCGATCAACTGCAGCGTGAATTTCTGGCGCTTCAGCGTCGACTCAACAAGACGGTAGTTTTCGTCACGCACGATCTGCGCGAAGCTCTGCGCCTTGGCACACGCATTGCGCTGATGGAGGCAGGTCAGTTGGTCATGGTGCTACCGCCGCAAGACTTCCTCCGATCCAGCGAACCATTAGCTGCAGCGTATGTGCAAGCTTTCGGAGAGGGACTGAGCTCGGTGGCAACTCGAGGAACGGAATGAACCTCATTCACTTTTTCACACAGCACCATGAAGAAATTCTGGAACTCACACTTGAGCACTTGTGGCTGGTGGGAATTTCCACGCTGCTGGCGGTGCTCATCGGGATTCCTCTGGGCATACTGAGCGCCCACTGGCCAGTCTGGAACAAGCCAGTGCTAGGTAGCGCAAACATTATCCAGACGATTCCCAGTCTCGCATTATTTGGTTTTCTGTTGCCCGTGCCCTGGATCGGCGCCCGCGCCGATCGCCTGGCTATTCTTGCTCTTACGCTGTACGCGCTGCTACCGGTGATTCGCAACACGTACACAGGAATCCGCGGAGTCGATCCGTCCGTCGTGGAAGCGGGGCGCGGGATGGGACTCACTGGTCGGCAACTCTTATTTCAGGTGGAGTTGCCGCTCGCAGTCAGCGTGATACTTTCCGGGGTGCGAGTTGCTGTGGTGGTCTCCGTGGGCCTTGCCACGATTGCAGCTGCGATTGGCGCTGGGGGCCTGGGCGAATTTATTTTCCGCGGCCTGGCCATGGTGAATAATCAACTGATTCTCGCCGGTGCAATTCCCGCCGCCGTGCTGGCGCTATCCGCGGATTTCGGTTTGGGATGGCTGGAGAGGCGCCTGCAACCGCAATGAAGAAAGGCAGGCGCGCAACGGCAGTATTCGCAGTCCTTCTCTCCTTGTTGCTGCCTTCCTGTGCCCCGTCGCATGCGAACCGTATCGTAATCGGATCCAAGAACTTTACCGAGTCGATGATGCTGGGCGAACTTCTGGCACAGATCGTGGAAGCGCGCACGCATCTGAAAGTTGAAAGGCGTTTCTATCTGGCGGGAACATATATCTGTCAACAGGCGATGCTAGCCGGGCGTATTGATATTTATCCCGAATACACGGGAACAGCTCTCACCGCAATCCTCAAACAGAAAGTGGAAGGTGATCGCGCGGCAGTTTACCAACGAGTCAAAACCGAATACGAAAAGCGTTTTCAGCTCACCCTTGGCCCGCCATTCGGTTTCAACGACACTTTCGCAATGGAGATTCGCGGCGCCGACGCGCGCCGCCTCAATATCAGAACACTATCTCAAGCGGCCTCGTTTGCTCCCCAATGGCGCGCCGGTTTTGGCTATGAATTCATGGAACGCCCCGATGGGTATGCGGGACTGGCTGCCGCTTACGGGCTGCATTTTGCCGGACCGCCGCGAGTAATGGATTTGGGCCTGCTGGCTCCAGCGTTAAGGGATCATCAGATCGATATCGCCGCAGGGAATGCGACGGATGGCCTGACTCCAGCATTCGATTTGTTCGCGCTCGAGGATGATCGCCACTATTTTCCTCCCTACGAAGCGGTCGCGGTGATTCGCCAGCAGACCTTAGAGGAGCATCCCGAAGTTGGCGAAGCCATCGCTGCGTTAGGAGGCAAAATTTCCGATCAGGAAATGCAGAAATTAAATTATGCTCTCGACGGGCAGCGCCGCGATGTCAAAGACGTCGCAGAGGAATTCCTGCGTGGCAAGGGATTGATCCAATAAACTCTGATTTCGATCCAGCTCTCGCCTAGATCTGCAATTCACCGCGCAATGTCAGCACGGCGTTTCCCTTGAGAATCACCCGCTGTTGTCAACTTCGCACCAGATTTCTCCGCCGCGTTCCGAGACCTGACGCGCGAATAGCTTCGTCTTGCCCAGCCGCTTCGCCCAATAGGGACCCAGCGAGCAGTGCGTTGAGCCGGTTACCGGATCTTCGGGAATTCCGTAGCTGGGGGCAAAATAACGGGAAACGAAGTCGGCATCCCTTCCAGGAGCGGTGATGGCCACGCCTGCGGGATGGAGCTTCTCAAGCAATCTGAAATCAGGGCGAATGCTTTTGACTTCTTGCTCACTCTGATAAACCGCAAAATAGTTGTCCTCGATTTGCAAAACCTCGCTCGGCGTTTTTCCCAGGCCTTCGATCAGCGCCGCAGGCGGAGCTACGCATGGCCACGGAGCGAGCGATGGGAAATCCATTGCGAACAAGTTGCCATCACGAGAAACCGTCAGCGGCCCGGAATAACGGGTCTCGAAGCGCGTCGATGTCGACCCAGGTGCAAGAATTTGCATCAGCACAAAGCCGGATGCCAGCGTTGCATGTCCGCAAAGCTTCACCTCGCAGCGCGGTGTAAACCAACGGAGTTCGTAATATTGGCCGCTGGGAACGAAATAAGCGGTCTCAGAAAGATTGTTTTCGGCGGCGACCGAAAGCAATATCGCGTCATCTAACCATTCCACGAGGGGGCATACTGCGGCCGGGTTGCCCGCAAACGGTTCGGAAGTAAACGCATCGACATGAAATATCGCAATCGACATTCCCTTATGGTACGCGGAGCGAGATGCGGATAGAATCTCAACACTGCAGTCTGGCCTGTTTTGCCGAGGCCTTCCTCGTTCGTCACTAGATTTCAGATTCGGAGACGGGTATGCCTGCCATTTATAGCGAAGCCGCCACACGTCACCCTTTGATGGAAGAGTTATCCGCCGCGCGCCAGAAAACCGATGAGCTTTTCGCCATCGTGAATTCCGACGCCCTTTATGATCGCCCCATCGCCGAGCGCCATCGCATCATTTTCTACATCGGACATCTCGAGGCGTTCGATTGGAATCTTTTGCATGATCGTGCGCTTGGACTGAAAAGTTTTGATCCAGAGTTCGATCGCCTCTTTGCTTTTGGCATCGATCCGGTTGGGGGTGGTTTGCCAACAGATCAGCCTTCGCAGTGGCCATCGGTTTTCGCGGTACGGGACTATGTTCAAAAAATCCGAGCAGCGCTGGATGCAAAATTGCCGGAAGCACTGGAGTCCAATTCTGCCGGCAGGGATGGATTTCCACTCAGCACTTTGCTCGATGTCGCCGTCGAACACCGCCTGATGCATGCTGAGACGCTGGCCTACATGCTGCATCAGTTGCCGTTGGATCGCAAAATCCGGCAGACAGAAACTGCAAGTTTGACGAGTGCTCCCGTTCATCCTCGTAGCGTCGAGATACCTGCAGGAGAGGTTACGCTTGGTTTGTCGCATGCCAGCAACAGGTTTGGTTGGGATAACGAGTTTTCAGCCCACACAGTCAACGTGCCTGCCTTTGCCATCGATCAGTACAAAGTGACGAACCAGCAATACCTCGCGTTTATCGATGCGGGTGGCTACGAAAATCGTTCACTTTGGATCGCTGATGGAAATGAGAGCGACTGGAATTGGAGATCCGAGCACAAGATTTCTCATCCGGCATTCTGGAAGCGCGACGGCGATCGATGGCTTTATCGAACAATGTTCAGCGATGTTTCTCTGCCATTGAACTGGCCGGTTTATGTAAGTCAGGCAGAAGCCAAGGCGTATGCGAAGTGGATGGGGAAGTCATTGCCCACAGAAGCTGAATGGCAGCGAGCTGCATATTCCACTCCCAATAGTGAAGAACGATCGTATCCGTGGGGCAGCGAACCGCCCTCAAGCGAATTCGGCAACTTTGACTTCGGCAGCTGGGATCCCGCGCCGGTAAACGCCTTTCCCAAGAGCCGCAGTGCCTTCGGAGTGGAAGGAATGGTTGGCAATGGCTGGGAGTGGACTTCCACCGAATTCGCTCTCTTCCCTGGATTCGAGCCATTCCCGTTCTATCGCGGATACTCTGCCGATTTTTTCGATGGCAAACACTTTGTCATGAAAGGCGGATCGGCGCGCACCGCGGCGTGTATGTTGCGGCCTACGTTCCGCAACTGGTTTCAGGCGCACTATCAATTTATCTACACCGGATTTCGTTGCGTAAGCCGCTGACTCGTCATAAGGAGCTATTAAGATGCTCGTTCGCGCTATCACTGCCGACCTGCAGTACGAATTCGCAGCGGATGTTCGCGCTGGCCTTACCAAGCCGGGCCAGAAGGAATTACTGTCGAAGTATTTATATGACGATGTTGGCTCGGCATTATTCGAAGTGATTTGTCACCTGCCGGAGTATGGCCTCACGCGTGCCGATGAGCGTTTGCTGCGGCGGCATGCTGGCGATATCGTCGACCGCCTCACGGGTCCGATTGCCGTTGCCGAACTCGGCAGCGGCAGCGGGAAGAAGACTCGCCAGATTCTCGAAGCTCTGTGTCGCCGCCAGCGCACCCGTTACTATCCCATTGAGATTTCTCCCACTGCCCTCGCGATGTGCGAGCGCGAATTGAGCGATATCGATTGCATCAGCATTCTCGGCTTCGAACGTGAATATCTCGACGGCTTGCTGGAAGTAGCCGCTGAGAGGCGTCCCAGCCAGCATCTTCTTGTACTTTTTCTAGGCAGCACCATCGGAAACTTCGATCGCATGGCCGGACTCAAATTCCTGAACCAGGTCCGCCGCATTCTCCAGCCCGGAGATTCTCTGCTGCTGGGCACCGATCTGGAGAAGCCGAGTTCCCAACTGTTGGCAGCCTATGACGACGAATTGGGAGTTACCGCCGCATTCAACCTGAATTTGCTGGCTCGCATCAATCGCGAACTGGGGGGCGATTTTGATCTTGCTCACTTCGAGCACGTGGCCAAAATCAATCACCACAATCGCAGCGTGGAAATGCATCTTCGCTCCACGCGTCGCCAGACTGTAAATATTCCCGCCGCTGAACTTACCGTCGAATTTTTCGAGGGCGAAACGATCTGGACCGAAAGCAGCCACAAGTATTCTCCCGATGAAATTTTTCGCATGGCCAGCACCGCAGGCTTTCGCTGCGAGGTGCAGTGGCTTGATGATCAGTGGCCGTTCGCGGAAAATCTATTGATCGCAGAGTAACCGCCTTGCAGAGCAAATGCCTCGCAGAAATAACCGGATCATCTCAGATGCCTGCCGGTCTGGCCTGCAAGTGTGAGAGACTTCCCATCTCGAAGTAAAACTTTGTAAACACCCCATCTCGTGGGCTACGCCGATGTAGATTAATAGAAGGTATGAACGCAGCCACAAACCGCTTTCTGGCGATTGCATTCTGTGCCGCGGCTGCGACCTGCGTGATTCCCACCTCCTACGCTGTCCCGATCGGTTCGGCCGCTCAGGAAGCTCCGGCCGCAGTCAGTAGACGTATCGGTGTCGTCAAAACGATAAATGGGACGGTGATCACGCTGACGCCTGACTCGGGGGCCGACGTCAGCATCACGGTGCAACCTGCAACTCGCATTGTCCGCATCGCGCCTGGCGAAAAGACTTTGAAGAATGCAACTCCGATTCAGTTGCAGGATATTCAGGTCGGCGACCGCATTCTGGTCGGGGGCAAACTTTCTGACGATAACGCATCGCTCGCGGCCTCCTCCATTGTGGTGATGAAGCGCTCCGATCTTGAGGCGAAACATCAGGAGGATCTGCAAGACTGGCAAAAGCGCGGCGTGGATGGACTCGCCAAGTCGGTAGATCCTGCGGCGGGTACGGTCACAATTTCTGCGCGGGGCAAAGATGTCGTGCTTCACACCTCCGGCAGTACTGTGATTCGCCGCTACGCGCCGGATTCCGTGAAATTTGACGACGCCAAACCCAGCACTTTGCAGCAGATTCATCCCGGTGATCAAGTGCGCGCGCGTGGTGACCGTAGCCCCGAAGGAACTGAATTGACGGCCGATGAAATTGTCTCCGGAACATTCCGCAATATTGCCGGTACCATCAACTCCGTCGACACAAGTTCATCGACAATCAACGTTCACGATGTGTTGTCAAAGAAAAATGTGCCCATCAAAATAACTTCAGACTCCCAGCTGCGAAAGCTGCCTCCCGAGATGGCTCAGATGATGGCCAAGCGTTTGAAGGGAGCAGCGAACTTCGCCGTGTCCAGCGGATCGTCTAGCGCCGCCGCGACGACGAACCAGAATGCGCCGACGGCAGGCCGTCCGGAAGGCCCGGGCGCAAACGGGATAGGCGGACGTGCGGGCGGCGCGCCGGATTTGCAGCGGGTAATCAACCACGCTCCCGCGGCTTCACTGGCTGATCTGCACAAGGGCGATGCGGTCGTCATTCTTTCGACCGAAGGGACGGAGTCGGCACCAAGCACAGCGATCCAGCTGGTCAGCGGGGTCGAGCCCATCCTGCAAGCCGCACCCAACGCTGGGCAGGCAATGATGCTTGCGCCTTGGAGCCTGGGCGCACCGGCCGCAGATAATGGTGGCCCGTAGTTCGCACTTCCATCAATAGAATCAGCTGACAAAAGATATGGCAGAGGCTCACTTCACGGAATGGAATACTTGATGAACGTAAGGCAGTGCTTCTATTTCATAGTCGTTTTCTCGCTACTTCAGCTTTGCGCGACTTTTGGGCGGGCTCAAACTACCTCGGGCACGTTGCGCGGACAAGTGAGCGATCCATCGGGTGCTGCCATTCCGAACGCGAGCGTAGTTCTCACCCCCACGGCTGCTGGTTCCACACCGATCAAAGCGCAAGCCAACGGTCAAGGACAGTACGAATTCAAAGGGCTCGCGCCCGGCCAATACACGTTGAACGCGGTCGCCCAGGGATTCTCCGTCTACGAAAACGATAATGTCGTGATAACCCCAAACCAGTCTCTAGTCTTCAATGTTCCAATGACGATTGAAGTTGAGGAGCAGAAGATTCAGGTCGAGGAGACGGCACCCACCGTCGATGTGAGTCCCTCGAACAACGCCGGAGCTATTACCATCACCGGTAAAGCACTGGAGGCCTTACCCGACGATCCCGATGAATTGCTCACCGATTTGCAGGCCTTGGCAGGGCCCTCCGCCGGGCCCAATGGCGGCCAGCTTTACATCGACGGTTTCACCGCCGGGCAGCTTCCTCCGAAGGAATCAATCCGTGAAATTCGCATTAACCAGAATCCTTTTTCGGCTGAGTATGACAAGCTTGGCTACGGGCGTATCGAAGTCTTCACCAAGCCCGGCACCGACAAATTTCACGGGCAGCTGCAGGTGAATGGAAACGACTCAGCGTTCAACTCACCCAATCCGTTTGGAGGCGCCGACCAGCCCGGTTACTATTCCACTCAGTTCAGCGGGAGCGTCGGCGGACCAATTAATAAGAAATCCTCCTTCTTTTTCGATTTTCAGCGACGCAATATTAACGATCTTTCCGCAGTCAACGCGGTTACACTCGATCCCACCACGCTCACAGAGATTCCGTTTGTTGAAGCGGTGCCCTATCCCCGGCGTCGAACCAATCTCACACCCCGTATCGATTACCAGCTCAGCAAAAACAATACGCTGACGGTGCGCTATCAGTACTATCGAAATAGTGAGGATAATGACGGAATTGGCCAATTCACGCTGCCTTCCCAGGCCTATAACTCGGACTCGACCGAGCACACGCTGCAAATCAGCGATACACAAGTTATTGGCGCAAAGATAGTGAACGAGCTTCGATTCCAATACCTGCGCGAACTGGACAACCAGCTCGCGCAAAGTACCCAGCCCACGCTCAACGTTTTGGGATCGTTCGATGGCGGAGGCAACAATCAGCAGAACATTCTCGATCACCAGGATCACTATGAGTTGCAGAACTACACATCCATCCTCCACGGTAATCACACCGTGAAGTTTGGAGCGAGGCTGCGCGGCATCCGTGACGCAAACAGCCAGACTTCAGGATTCAACGGAGAATTCACGTTCTCCTCGCTGCTTCCCGACGCGCAGGAGGCCGGTTGTGTGCCGACTCCGGGGCAAGCGCCCTGCCCCATTTCCTATGCGACTGCGATTCAAAACATGGGAAATACGACCACGCCGATCGCGACTCAACTTACGTATACGAGAGGGAGCCCGCCTTTGGTGGTGGGAAATTTCGACGCCGGACTTTACTATCAGGATGATTGGAAGGTGCGTTCCAACATCACCCTCAGCTACGGTCTGCGCTTTGAAACTCAGACGGGCATTCAGGATCATGCGGACTGGGCGCCGCGCTTTGGCTTTGCCTGGGGAGTGGGCGGCAAAGGCGCTCCACCCAAAGTTGTTCTGCGTGGGGGCTTTGGAATTTTTTATGAACGGTTCCTGGAAGAACAAATCCTGGAAGCCGAGCGGTTGAACGGTATTACGCAGGAGCAGTTCGTCATCAACAATCCGAAATGCGTGTCGCTTACTGATTTTTCTTCCTGCACCGGAGCGGCGACACCTGCGACCCCGACGACTTATCAGATCAGCCCGCGCCTGCATGCGCCTTACACCACGCAAACCGCCATCAGTGTGGAGCGTCAGCTGACGAAGGTCTCAACCTTAAACGTCACCTATTTGAACTCACGCGGCTTTGACCAATTACTCACCATCAATGCCGATGCTCCGTTTCCTGGAACGCCATGCAGTCCGACTTGCGAAATACCCAGCGCGAATCTCTACCGCTATGTGTCCGAGGCGGTATTCCGCCAGAATCAGTTGATCGCCAACACGAACTGGCGAATCGGATCAAAAGTACAGTTTTTCGGCTACTACGTTTTGAACTACGCCAATAGCAATACTTCTGGCGTTTCCAGTTTTCCCTCGAACTCTCATAACATCAGCGCGGATTACGGACGCGCTACTTTTGATTTCAGGAATCGATTCTTCCTGGCAGGCTCGTTCGCTCTTCCGTATAACTTCCGTCTCAGCCCCTTCATGGTCTTGAGTTCAGGTTTGCCGTTTGACATCACCACCAGGAACGATCTCAACAACGATTCCATTTTCAATGACCGGCCGGGGTTGGTCTCAACGGCCACATGCGCCTCATCGGTAACGCTAACTCCGACTTCGAGCACATACTGCACGCCGCTGGGAACTTTCAATGCAGCTCCGACTGCCGGGGAAAAACTCGTTCCGATCAACTACGCGATCGGTCCATCACATGAGGTTGTGAATCTGCGGCTTACTCGGACATTCGGCTTCGGCCCTAAAAGCTCGGGCCCTACGGGGAGCCAGGGACACGGCGGACCGGGCGGAGGCGGTCACGGCCATGGTCCCTTGTTCGGCAGCGGTCCAATGGGGATCCCGAGCGACTCTGATCGTCGCTACAACATTTCCTTTGGCGTTTCGGCGCGCAACGTTTTCAACAAAGTCAATTTTGGAAACCCGAGCGGCATTTTAGGTTCGCGATTTTTTGACACGTCGAACGGGCTGGCATCGAACGGACCGTTCTCTAATGGGGCGGCCAATCGCCGCATTGATTTGATTGCGAAATTCAACTTTTAGTCAGCGACCATCGGTTCTACACAGGGTCCACGGTTCGGGTTATCCTTGAACTGCGGAGCGTTTGTCGCCAATGTCCGCCGAATAATTGCGTTTGTCACTCATTCCCACCACAAGACGTAAGTTCCTTTACTCTGCTGTAGCGGCGGGTACGCTCGCGATTGCCGGCGACTCCGTCCTGCTGGAGCCGAATCGCCCTCGTGTTATTCGTCGGGAGTTCTCGCTGGCGCGCTGGCCGGAGCGGCTGAACGGCTTTACTATCGCCCTGTTGAGCGACTTTCATTACGATCCCTATTTTTCGGTTCATCCGCTGCATGCAGCTATCCCGATGGTGAACGGGCTGCGTCCCGATCTGATCGTCCTGACTGGCGATTTCGTTTCCGTACCTCCTGTAGGAGACCCTTCCAAAGCCGCGTTTGCCGCCGAACCTTGCGCTAAAGTCCTCCGCCAGATGAGCGCTCCGCATGGGTTGTGGGCGGTGCTGGGAAATCATGACTGCGAGACCGACCCCGAGGAGGTCACGCGTGCTGTTAAGGCCGAGGGCATTCGAGTGCTTCAGAATCAATCCCAGGCGATTGAGCAGGATGGTGCGCGCTTCTGGCTGGCGGGCGTGGATGACGTCCTTAGCGGTACTGCCGATGTCGGGGAGACATTGCTTGGCATCCCCGCTAATGAGGCTGTCGTCCTGCTTGCTCACGAACCAGACTTCGCCGATGAGGCTGCAAAATTTCCTGTCGATTTGCAGCTCTCCGGGCACTCCCATGGAGGCCAGATCCGGATCCCACTCGTTCCACTGTTTTACTTGCCCGATCTTGCCAAGAAATATGTGATGGGGCCCTACCAGGTCGGTCCGCTGCCCCTTTATACCAATGCCGGCATCGGGACCGTCAACATCCCGGTGCGATTGAATTGCCCTCCGGAAATTACGTTCATCACGCTTCGGTCTGCACAGAACGGATGATGGAAGCCCAACGGCGAGCGGTTCGGAGCCCCCATTCCTCCCTGCGAAGTGCAACCGCCTTCACATAGCTGCCTGGTAAGAGCTTTTAGCCCACCTCAACCGCTTGAGAATACGTGTTTTAGGATGTACACGGGCTGGCACTCGACTTGCCGATGGATAGGCATGAGGGGCACGCGCTCCTCATCGGTCGCAACATGCGTCGTCGTATCTGGCCTTTGCTTCTAGTTCTCCTGTCTCCTGCCGCTGCCAGCGTGCGGCCAGTAGCCCCGCATTCTGGCAAGGCGGTTTTGTCCGGGCGGGAACACAAGTTGTGGAAGAGCCCGGTTCGCGCCTCCGAATATAGCGACGTGCCACACATCAGCGCGCGTGCTCGCTGCGAGGATACTCACCCCCCGGAAGCTTTGACGACGCCCGATCCGCTCATAGTTCCGGTAGTTTCTGGAACCAAGGTAAAGGTAAGCTTTATAATCGGGGCCGATGGCCGCGTGCACAGCCCTCTTATCCTGCAGAGCAGCGGAACCTTAGGGGACCGCAACGTGCTGCAAACCGTAGGCACCTGGCGCTATCGCCCAGCTACCTGTAATGGCGTGCCCACTGAGGCCGAAGGCAAGATTGAGTTTTCCCGCCGCTAGCCCGCGCTTGGACTAGAATGAATCGTTACTTGCCCACTCAGGGTGTGGCCCAAATCGTGGATAGCGAAAACCAACTCGGAAAACCATCCGGCACGGCGCCGGCGGAGGACTCTTCGGAGACAAGGCCGGGTATGGGCCCAGACGATTCAGCGGCTGGAAAAAGCCGTCAGCGTCTCTTCCCTGAAATGCGGCGCCCCAAGCCCAATCAGGAGGCGATTGCAGCGGCTTTGCAGGCCATGCAGCGCCTTACCATGAAGATGGATTCCGAATCCGCTGCTGAGGAAAGTGCGACGCAAACCACTGGCACCGCTTTTATTATTTGCTCTTCCTGCGGACATAAGAACCGCGTAGCCAATAAATTTTGCGGCATGTGCGGTCTTCCAGTCGAAGCCGCGCCTGATGAATCGTCGGCTTCTGTATTGCCGGAGCTCGAGTTGCCAAACTTCGGCCTGCAAGTTGCTGCGCCGGCAGGACTCGAGGATGAGCGACCCCAGTCTCGAATACCGTACGCACAGGAAGCCGAGCGCGAGGCCCATCCTGCGCCGGGTACAGCGGCTGGTCAGCATCACTATCACCATCATTACCATCATCACTATTTTCAGGGCGGAGTGGAAGGCGGCATCGCAGCTCCGCGAAATAGTGCGCCCGACAGCGCTCGCGAAACGGACCGGATGAGAATTGCGGCTGCCGCAAAAGGAGAGCCGATGAGCCGCAGTGAGGCTGCGGTGCGGCGCGTGACCCAGGAGTGGGTACTGGCTTGCAACACGCGACAGCTCGATGAGTTGCTTGATCTTTACGCGCCCGATGCCGTGGTGGTGCGCTCCAACTTGCCCTTGCTGCGGGGAGCCGCGGCAGTACGCGAGTTTTTTTTCTCCGCCATCGAATCCGGTCTTGGAGAAGTTGCCGTGGAACCTATCCGCGTGGAAGTGCTCGGCGACCTGGCTCACGAAGTCGGCCGCTACAGTGCGCTGGTTCCGGGTACTGAAGGCAAGCGCCGCGAGGAGCGCGGAAAGTATTTGTGGGTCTTTGCCAAGCAGAGCAGTGGAGATTGGAAGCTGGTTTCGGAATGCTGGTCGAGCGACCTCACGCTGACCAGCGCGGAATCTGATGTTCCGAAGTCCGTCGTCCCCGTTGCGTCAAAGGTAATGCCTCGCAAGGGATAGACGTCCGCCTTACCGCCTCACACCTAGATTCTCCAGGTCCTTACGCAATTGATCCAGCGTTTGCATCTGAATCGTGCGCATGCCGAGCTGCGCGGCACATTCCAGATTCAAAGCACGGTCGTCGATGAAACAACATTGCTCGGGATCGATCTGCGTGATCTCGATGGCGAGACGGTAAATACCGCTTTCGGGCTTGCGCAGTCCGACGAAGCAAGAACTGACAAACACGCGGAAGATTTCCCGCAAACCGAATTTCTTGATCCGGTATACGTTTAGCTCGCGGGACTCGTTATTGATCGTGCCCATGAAGTACTTGCCGGAATCGGCAAGAGCGTGCGCGAAGGCCAAAACGTCGTTCATCGGTCGCGACAAGGCAAGCATGTAATCCCGAAATTTTTCGCGCGTAAAAGGGCGGCCTGTATAAAATACGGTGCGATCCAGATATTCATCGAGCGTGATTTTGCCGCGTTCAAACGACGACACAACCATCTCGTGCCGTCCGTGAAACTCTTTTTCATCGAGATGAAAGTGTTCCAGAGCTTCGGCGCGCTCATTGTGATCCCACGCGTTGGTGAGCAGAACTCCACCGACATCCCAGAAGATGGCGTGAATGTCAGCCGTATCAATCCCTCTCTTTTTTGTTTCCAAACATCAGTTTAGATTATTCATCGAGACGTTTGCTTTCGATCTCATCTCCGGCGCATCCAGCAGTAAGATCGCCGTAAGTTTTCCCCTGATCGATGCTCTCAACCGTCCCAAGCACTCATCGCTTGTAGACTGTGGTGTCCGGATGGTAGTTGCGCCAATCGAACCAGTAGTCTTTCAAGACGGGGATTCGATCAAGACATTTGCCTTGCGCGGGGCCGGAGATGGCGCAGCCTTGAAAGTTCCATTGGCTTGCGGTAGTGGAGTCCACCAGTGTCCAGTCCTTGCTGTCAGCTTGCAGAAAGAACTCAGCCTCTCGGCCATCGATGCGGCTGAGGAAGACACGGAATGATTTGCCATCGGGGCCGAGGACGAGTAGCAAAGGCGTACCGTTGACCCGATCCACAATCGGGGACTGTTTCACAAAAGCCTCCCACGGATAGGCGCGAGCGGCCCCGTTGGTCGTGAGTCCAATGACGACATCACGCGACTTCAGCTCCGTGCCGGGAAAACTGATGACGACGGGCAGTTTAGCAACGTCCGACTCCCAGTTGCTGTCGTATTTTTTTGTATATTTGGCGACCGGCGCCAGCACCTCGCCGGATGGATATTCAGTTTTCCACTCGCCGAACGTGAGTTCATCGTTGAGAACAAGACTTAGCGCTGCGCCCTGCAACGGGCCGTAGATCGCCTTCCCGGTAATCTGTTGCCACCAGGTTCCGGTCTCTTTATCGCGCATGAGGAAATTCTGGTTGTTGATTCCAGCCAGATAAAAGTCCAGCACATGTCCGTTGATGGTTCGTGTCCACACCAGACCGGTGTGACACAGCGTTCAATATGTAACCGCAATCGGCACATCTCCCACAACGTCGTTGAGGACGTGATGGTAAGCCATCTGGCTGATGGGATAGGCGCGCGCATCTTTGCCCAAGCGCACGGACATGATCATTTCTTTCGCTTCGAGTTTGCTTTGCGCTTGGGACAGGAACTGCGCTCCGGGGATGGGATGGAACATCCATTCAAAGTAGTTGAGGCGAGCCATGACCGCCGAAAAAGCGACTACGATCAACGTAATCACGAGCACGGATTTTCGCCTCCGGTCTGCGCTTTTCCATAACACGAGAGCAAAAATGAAACAGGCAAGAGCCGCGATCAAGGTGCCGAGCGGAGCGCGTTGCCACAGCGCCATTGCAGCCAGAAGTACGCGCGGCGATTGACGGCGAAACGGCTGAATAATGAAGGCGGGAACGAAAAAAAGCCCAATCGCGGCGACGCTGCACAAAAAGAACGCAGTCCATATCCAGCGGGAGGCCCGGGGTTTGGTCGATGGATCTCTGAGTTGCGGCGTCAATGACGATGGGCTCATAGGTTGATTGGGTGAACTACTCGGAAGATTTTAATCCGGGATGGTACGGGAAAGGGACGAACTGGAGGAATAGTACAAAAAAATAAAACCCCGATCCGGAGTGCGGATCGGGGTTGTTAATTCTAAGTTTATTGTGGGGTGAAGTTTTGATGGAAGCCCAGACTAACCACGTCCTGGAACATAGGGGTTCCCGGCGGCAGATTGGAGGGGTTCAGGAATTGCGTGTCGAAGAAATAGTTACGCGTCGGTGCGCCGTACACCGAACTGCAGCACTTGAAGTTGCCGGTGGCGTATTGCGAATAATACATGCTGATCAGTGATCCGGCGTAGTAGACGTTGGTGCCTCCGCGATCTTCCAGATAGCGAAGGAAGTTATGCATACCACCGTCGGTGCCGAAGTCCTGAGCACCCCAGGCCGGTTGCGGGAAGGGAATGCTCTTGCCAGCGGCTATGGCTACGCGATAGTAGCTGTCCGTCGCGGGTCTGCCAGCGATTGCGGATGGTGAACTGAAGCTGTTGCTGTCCTGCCAGTTGGGCGAGAGCAGGGTGACGGCGTCCGCAATAATCGAAGCTGCGGAGTGCGGCGTTGTGGCGTTGGCGCCTGCGCTGGGAAAGAACGGGTCGGCAGGGCCGCTGTTGTAGTTTCCCCAAATGTAGACAGGCTCTTCCGAGGCGACCGTAAAACCATTGCCAGAAGTCGCTGGCGAAATGGGTTGTGGCAAATAACTGACTCCGGCGGCATTCATGCCACCATCCACCAATCGCAGTACGTGCCGCGGCCCGGTGACCATATTCCAGACGGCGGTTGTAGGCCCAGCGATCCCACTGGTTGTGCCGGGGATGTAATAGGGCTGTGACATGGCTGCCCCGGTTAGCCCAAACCCGGCTCCGAGGTATTTTTCTCCAAAAGTATCAAGAATCCCGTTCTCATCCACGTCTTCCGGCGAGTAGGTATAGTAAGTCTTTCCTTCCAAAACGCCGTCGGGAACTCCGGTGGCGGATCCAGAATTAACTACATCCTCCAGACCGGAGATGCCTACGAAGCCGTTGTAGAATCCAGTCCGGTTGGCATCGGGATCCGGTTGCATCCCGCGATGATCTGAGAAGTAAAGAATGTAACCGTTCTGATTGGTATTGTTGACCAGGTGACCGCTACCCGCAGCGTAGGGAGTACCAGGCTTGGATTGCAACCAAAGCCAGAGATTGCCCACATCCAACTCGACTGCGTTCATCACGCCCGACGTGCTGACGTTGGTTGCGGTGCCGCCGCTTCGAGTGTCGCGCGGCTCGCCCTCGCGTGAATCGTAAAAGTTAATAGGAATCCAGTTGTATTCAGTCGTCCCGGAGGCTGGCGTTTCATACCCGCTCGTTGCAGCCTTGCCACTTTGCAACTGCTGAAGAATCAGGATGGCGGGGCTGATCGTATTTGCCCCCGCAACTCCCACAGACGTATAAGGCACGCTAGGGGATACACCGTACGCTCGCCCGAAGCCGTATCCCAGCCATTCTTGCGTAACTCCAATCCATTGATTGGCGTTATTCAGATATTCCACCCGCAGCCATACACTTTGGCACGGTGTCGTCCAGGTGACCTGCCCAAGTAGAGGCCATGGGCTGCCAGCGCACCCCGTGGGCTTGGTAAAGCTTCCTGTGGCGGTTTTGCCCATCCCGTAGTACATGTAGTCGGTATTAGGCGTTCCCGAGAGTCTGAAGTAGCCGGTCGAAGGCGTGCCCAGTTGAACGTCGTTCGGGTCGAGTACGCCGGCGCTACGCTCGGGGTGAAGTTGGGAAATGTCATCGGCAAGCAGAATACGGATCTCAGCCTCGCTATACAGGCGCGAATTGGTCAGGAGCGTGCTGTCGGTAGCCTGGGGTCGGCGAACGATATCGATTGCGCCGATCTGAGAAGAATTCACGAAGGGCAACTGCAGCGCGGTAGCCCCGGTGAGTCCGTTGATAACGAAGTTGTGAAATGTTCCGGTCGAGATGGTGCCAACCCATGCGGGATTAGCTGCGCCTCCGCAGACGGGACAGCTGGCGGCGGGCGGATGGGGGAATGCCCCCAGACCAACTGCCGGCCGTGAGCTGTGGACAGTTGGCTGCCGGCCCAGCTCCAGGTGCGGACGGACAACCGCCGGCAGCGCTGGGCGCATAAGCGCTGCCAGCGTAACCCGAGGACGTGAGGTGACCATTTTCCAGGCGGTCCAGAACGATATTGCCCACAGCGCCGATCTTGTCCGTGAAAGTTAACGCTGCGCCCGAAGCCAGAAACAAGTTTCCGTTCGTGTGAACTCGACCGCCGAAGTTGAAGTTCGGACCGGCAAAATAATCGCAGTCGCCGTCGCAGAAGACTCCAAACTCAAAGGCCGGAAGCAGAGCAACTTCCACCGTGCGCGTAAGGTTAACGGACGCGCCAGTAGGTGCAATCGCTGCATTAGTAGTAGACTCGCCCGCGGTAGATGCTCGAGTAGCGGTTACCTGCAGAGTAAAAGGGATAAGAGACGCGACCATGCCTTGATCTGGCCCGGACCCGACAATGTCCCACGCGCCGCAAGGGTTGGGAAGATTGGGGCAAGGCAGTCCATTGGTTTGGGTGGATGGCCAAGTGATCGACTCCGTATAACCCATGCTGGTAATGTTAGAGCCGGTAACCGCAGTGGGATAATTTGCCGGGCTCGCGAGAGCGGTAATCGCCGCCGCGGTGGGGGTTTGCGACGTTTGGTATAGCTGAGAGATTTGAGCAGTGAGGTTTTCGATGCCAGATTCCGCCCCGTAGTACGCCAGGTTGCCTTCCAGGTCGTTGCCGCCCATGCGCTGCTCATTGTTCACGAGGTATAGAAGGCCGATGGCCATGGCGGACAACAACAGGGTCAACAAAAGCGCCGCAATCAGCGTGAAACCCCGCGAATCTCGTCTCCTGTTATTCATGTCTTTCCCCCCAAACCGCGGACAAACAGGCCTCAGCAAGGCAATCATTGGCACACCGTGCTGTTGGCACTGTAGGAATTGCAGAAACTCATG
This sequence comes from uncultured Acidobacteriaceae bacterium, assembly GCA_963836305.1. GTDB lineage: Bacteria > Acidobacteriota > Terriglobia > Terriglobales > Acidobacteriaceae > Sulfotelmatobacter. The sequence continues at coordinate 127,514 of CAWIJP010000026.1, forward strand.
TTTCCAGTGCTGGTGGAGCTCGCCAAATACATGCTTTGGGTTTTACTACCTTCCGAGAGCGAACTCTGTCCCATGACCCACATGTTGACCTTTTGAATCAGAGCCGGAGAAAGCCCGGCGGCAACGGGATTCGCCTGATTCGCACTCATGGTGCCGCCTACCGAATTAATAACGTCGTAGGTGAGTTGCAGGTTAATGATGTTGTCGGCTACGGGGACCGCATTCAGGCCGTTTACCTGGCGCATCAGTCGCGGCGTCTGCACGGTTCCGCCCGCCGGAGGAACCTCCAAAAAATAAGTGACGGCGTTGAGGCGACAGACGGTAATGGTTGTGCCCGCGACATAGGCAGCGGCGACCGCTGCGAGGCTATTGGCCCCCGTCTGGTTGAAGTTGAGTGGATCAGCAGTGGCAAAATCGATTTGCGCGTTGGTGGGAAGGCCTGTGATCTCTGCCACGGCAGCCGCTGTTTGAGCGTCGCTGGTACCACCGCTGCCTTTGCCGTTGCCTGGCGTGCTCACCAGGAACAGCATCAGATCCCCAACATTGAGGCCGCCCGGCGCCAGAATGTTATTTGGAGTGACGGCCGCATTCACTACACCGATGTTGACTTGAGTCGTACTGGGAAAGGTGAATGTAAAGTTGGTCAGCGGGAAATTGTAGTCGCAGTAGATGGAAGTAACACTGTCGTTCACTGCCCCAGGAGCGCTGGTGATGACCGCTCCGTTTTCAACGCCATTGCCGAAACCGGGCAGGATGCCATACATGAAATTGCCGTTGGGGTAAGTGTCGCCAGCTACATAGCAGGTACCAGTCTGATTGCAGGCGACTTTGGAATTGCCGCTCGCAGTCGCCAGTTGCAGGCCGCCTGAGGGCAAGCCCGCACCCGCCATGCTGAGGTCCTTGGTCATCAATTCGATGGCGGCGCGCATGTTCTGCTGGGTTTCAGCCCGCTGCGTAACCATGAATGTAGCGTTCATTCCCTGGCGGAAAAGGCTAGTCATGGCTAGGATTCCGATCAGCCCAATGGAGGAGGCAACCATCAATTCCAGAAGGCTGAATCCGCGATGCGATTTTGCGATGGGAATCTTCATGGTCTGCTAATGTCCTCTGCCTTAGTGGTAGCTGGAGATCAACCCATTCACCGTATAAGTGCGGGCGGGCCATCCCGGTTTTTGATAAGAAACGGAAATTGTTACTGCAATAAGATTTTGATTTGTACTGACTACGCCGTTAATCGTCTGCAGCACGGGATTGAAGGTGATGGTGCGCCGGAAGTTGCCCAAGCCCTGCGTGACGTCATCGGCGGTGCCGAGAATGCCATCGGGTCCGGGCAAAACCAGGCATTCCACTCCGCCAGGACAAGCAGCGCCAGTATCAGGTGCCGTGCAGGCTACATCGTCCGCGGTGCCCACAAGTCCGTCGGGTCCGGCGCAGAGTAGTTGCTGTGCTCCGCTCTTGAAGACTCCGCCATTGGCGATATTATTGATAGAGGAGAAAGGAAGCTGCTGGCTGTTGCGAGCAGTATAGATGCTTTCCATGGCGTCCAGTGCCTTGTGGCGCGCGATCAGGTCTTCCTGAGACGATGCTGTGGCAGTAAGCGCTGTTGCGAAGCTCGCCATTACGGCGAGCAGCCCAATCGTCATCACAAAAATTGCAATCATGACTTCGATGAGCGTGAAGCCGCCCTCCGAAGAACCGCTCCTGACGAATTGTTTTCGCTTGATCATTGTTGTACCCAGGCGCCCACACCGGCCGTCTGCCCCAATCGCCAGCCGCGGATTCTTCCGGTGGCTCCCCACACGGTGATAGCCCGCGAGCTAACGTAGACGTTGTCGCCAAGGCGAGTCAGATAGATGATTCCGCTATTGAAGTTGCCGAGATTGTCTTGCGCCGATCCATCGGGCATGAAGACGACATAATTCATGGGCTCACCCGCCAGGGCTTGGCCAAAATCGATGGCATTCACTCCAGTGCCGAATCCGTCTGGTGTATTGCCAGGAAATCCCGCCTGCACCGCGAAACTTACATCCGAAGGTATGGTGTAAGTGATTACTTGCTGTAAGGGCGGCGCCGCTCCGGCTCCAACCGCTGGCGGCTGATACTCAACCTCGATCGTGCCCGCGGGAAAGCCCACCGGATTGAAAAAGACGTAGTATTCGTGGCTTTGAGTGATGGCCAGGTTTCTGGTATTTCGCAGTGCCATCAAGGTAGTGTCATAGGCCGAGTTGATGTCCGCCTGACTCAGGAGCGGGCGGAAAGCAATATAGCCGATACCGGCCAAAACCAGACCAATGCTGACGGTGATCATCAGCTCCAGCAGCGAAAACCCGGTGCTCTTGCTCGATACCATAAGCTTCTTTCAGGCCTGACCGCGTCGAGAGAAGCGCAACCGCTTGCAAAGCAGACTGGTCGCATCTCGATATGGCTAGTCGATCTTCATACTAGGGAGGGGGGCGGGCAGCGTCAAAGCACTACGGTGTAACGCCAAAGCATTGGTCTTTTGTAATCACCATGGTGACTCATGTCACTGGTTGGCGCTGCTGCAGTTAACTGACTCACTGTCAATAACTGCGGCTCCGAGGAATGACTCCGGTAACTTGTCGGATGAACCGCAGTGACCCTACGATGCATGGAGGTATGACTCTCTCATCGCTCCTGGTTTGCGCGGACCAAGCTTCAGTCGAGGTGCTGAATCGTGTGCTCGAGGAACTCGGCATCCAGGTGGAGTTGTGTGTAGAGGTTGCGCGCGCTGCCGTAAGGCTGGCGCAGCAGCGCTATGACCTGATCATTCTCGACTGCCAAACCCAGGCGGACACTACTTCCTTATTGCATGAAAGCCGCTCTTCGCGGCTGAACGATGCGAGTTTGGCAGTCGCTGTGGTTTCCGGACAGGAGAACATCCGCGAGATATTTTCTCTTGGCGTGAACTTCGTGCTGTACAAACCGGTTTCTTACGAGCGCGCACTGAGCAGCCTGCGCGCGGCGCAGAGCGTGTTGTACCGCGACAAGCGTCGCAAGGCACGCACTCCCGTGCATACGCACGCCACCATCGATTACGCCGGCGCCGAACAGGCGAAGGCAACCCTGGTGAATCTGGCGGAAGAAGGCATGGCGGTGAATTTCGGCAAGCGGCTGCCACCTACTTGCAAGGTTTATTTTCAGTTTCAATTGCCGGGACAGACGGCGAATGTGCGGCTCTCCGGTCAGGTGGTTTGGCAGGACTGGAACGGACGCGCCGGAATTCAGTTCGTGGATGTGCCACAAACTTCGAGGCGGGTATTGCAAGAGTGGCTGAAAATGAACACGCAGGACGCTGCAAAAGGGCAGCTGGCTTCCGAGAAACTAAAAGTGGAATCTTCGATCCGTCCTGATGAAGATGGTGTGCTGACGAACGCGCGCGGGAAAAAACCGGATGCCACGGGGAGCGACGGTGAAGCGGCTGCGCGGCTGCGGGACGGAACGGACAATCGCCGCGGGCAAACCCGTTATGCCTGCCGCCTGGGAGCCGAGGTTTACCAGAAGGGAAGTTCGGTAAGGCACTATTGCCATCTGAGCGATCTGAGCCCTGGAGGCTGCTATCTCGAAATGCCGCTGGCCTTCGCCGCGGACACGACGGTTGAAATAGTCGTGCGAACTTACGAAATAAAATTGCGCTTGAGCGGGGTAGTGAAAGCTTCCCATCCCAGCTATGGCATGGGGGTATTGTTTCATCTGAACACCAAAGACGACCGACGCGGAGTCCAGCAATTGATTGATTTTGTGGCGGCGACCTCACAGAGTTCTTAATTACCGCTAGCCGTGACTGCCGGTCACTCCCGTTTGTCTTGAGTTCGTCGGCAAAATCATCGATCTGATGGTGGCAGATGGTGCGCCTTGGTTTCGGCGCACGCCTGAATCTCTCCCGCCGCGAGCGCTGGATTCGTATCAAGCGACGGCAAAATGCTCCTCGCCCCGAAGTGTCTCGCAGTTTTGAGCTTCGGCCATCTCTGGTAAAGAAGCGAGCCCCAGGGGTCCGCAGGGAAAACCGTAGAAGGTCTACGGTGAAGCCGCGCCCCGCTAGAGACACTGTAGTAACGCTTAGGGTTAAGTTCCTCGGAAAGACCAACAGCCCACTTGTCCAAGGCATCTGATGCTCGGACCGCAAGCGGCCCAAAAGCCTCCGCAACTACCAGGAGTTCACCTGAATAACCCTCCAAGAGAAAAAGGAAAAAATTATGAACACGAATGCAAAGTTGCTCGCTTACTTCGTCCTCGTATCATGCGCGTGCGCATTCGGTCAGGACGCTACAAATTTTTTTGACAATACAGGCGCGCAAAGTTCGCCGGTTGCGTATGTATACGTTTCCAGCTCGCCGAGTGGCAGCAACTGGCAAATCAACGCATACTCGGCAAGTTCGAGCGGAAAGTTGACCCCCATTGCGAGCTCGCCCTTTTCCGCCAGAGGCGGGGAGATGGCGCTGACCAGCAAGTGGTTCTTCACCACCAACGGCATCGACATTTATACCTCTTCCATTTCCTCGACTGGTGCACTGAAGCCGGTGTCATCGATCAATGCCCAGAAACTGAACTCCTGCGACTGCGGCGGACCTGCGGCACTCTTCCTCGACCACAGCGGTGCAACTCTTTATGACTGGGATTACAACGCCGACGGTGGCTTGAACAACGCCTATCAGTCGTTCGACGTCGACCAGGACACCGGCAAGCTGAGCTATACGGGAGCTACTTCGGTGAGCGCCCAGTTTTATGGAGCGCTCAGCTTGGTTGCGAACAATAAGTATGCGTACGGAGGTTCGTGCTATCACGGTGATCCGTACCTTTATGGATTCAGCCGCAGCGCCAGTGGAACGCTGACCGATTTGAATCTTAGCCCGCCGATTCCGGTCGCGCCTCCGAGCAAGGGTGCTTACTGTCCCGGCTCAGTTGCCGCAAACACGACGAACCAGATTGCGGTTCCGCTCACTCCGAATAATGACATGGCGATCGATGGACCGACGCAGCTCGGCGTCTTCACGGCCGGCAGCTCAGGCAACCTGACGACCACCAGCACTTACAAAAACATGCCGGCTACGGATGTGGGCTCCGTTAGCGATGTGTGGGCTTCGCCTTCAGGACTGCTGCTGGCGGTTGCCGGCGAAAACGGACTGGCAGTCTTCCACTACAATGGCGCCAAACCGATTACGAAATATACCGGCCTGTTGACCACTGAGAATATCGTGCAAGTTTTTTGGGATAACAACAACCATCTTTACGCGCTCGCCGCGCCATCCAACGAGCTTTTCGTGTTTACAGTGACGCCCACGAGCTTTAGCCGAGCTCCCGGCTCACCTTATACGATTGCAAATCCCGGGGGCCTGGCTGTTTTGCCGGAGTAGCACTGCCACCGGGGGGCGACTACAACTCGTTAACTCTCCGAGCGGGCTTTGCATGGATCGAAAGGGTCCCTCGGACCGCGAAGAGGGCGGTCCGAAGGCTGACCAGTCGCAGGCCATCCATTCCGCCTGTCTTACTTCGCTTTCGAATTCTCGCTCTTCAGGATGAACGCCGCCACGTTATCGTGAATCGCCTTCAGTGACGCCTGGTGCGCGTAGACCATGTGTCCGGATTCATAAAACTGGAATTCGATATTTTTCTGCAGATCGGGTGGAATCGGCAGGTGTTGCATTTCATAGACGCCCTGGTAGAACGGGGTGGCAAGGTCGAAATAACCGGCGTTCAAAAGAATTTTCAAATGTGGGTTGTACTTCATGGCGATGGCCAGGTCGAGCATGACGTTTGCCGCCATCGGCAGTGCCATGGGTGAGCCGGGCGCTTTGTGCAGGAAATCCCATGATCTCCAGATTTCTATTTCCGGCTTGTATTCGCGGTTCTCGCCGAACTTCAAGTCTTTTCGTACATAGTCGTTGAAGGCGGAGACGTAGGCAGAAGAGATGGCGGCCGACTGCGGATCATATTCGGCTTCTTTGCTGAGCGGATCGAACGTCGGCCCGGAAAAGCGTGTGTCGAGGCGGCCCGTGGTCAGGTTGTTCTCGTCCTGCAGATTTTTTTCGAACTCACCGCCGTTGATGCGCAGATCCGCCTTCTCGATGTAGGCGACTGGCAGGCCGGTGTATTGATGAAGTTTTTCCGCAATGACGTGACGTTGATCGAGTGGGAGCGAGGAGCCGGCCTCGAGAGCGAGAGCATACTCGTTCATGGCGAAGTGCTCGACCTCGGCCAGCAGCGGCGCAAGTTCCGGATGCTGCTCCGGGAGCTTGTGGTGATACCAGGCGGTCGCGGCATAGGTCGGGAGAACCAAGTTGGTACGCGGTATCGATACCGGGATTGAACTCGGGGATATCGGAATCAAGCGAGAAGTTCAGTATTTGCGAGAGAAGAATGACGCCGTTGAAGTCGATATCGCGTTCGGTTTCGAGCACGTAAGAGAGGACGGCGGAGCGCGTGGTGCCGTAGCTTTCGCCGAATAGATACTTGGCCGAATTCCAGCGGCCGTACTTTGAAAGGAATTGCGAGATGAAATCGGCAAAGGCCTCCGCATCCTGGTCAACGCCGTAGAAAGCTTTCTCGCGGTTCTTGCCGCTGAGGCGGCTGAAGCCGGTTCCGGGAGCGTCCACAAAAACGAGATCGCTTACGTCGAGCAGGCTGAAGTCGTTATTGACGACGGAATAAGGCGCGGCCGGAGTGTGGGTATCATCGGCGGTGACAACACGCTTCGGCCCAAACGCACCCATGTGAAGCCACACGCTGGAGGAGCCGGGACCTCCGTTGTAGAGGAAGGTGAGCGGACGCGGTGCGCCTTTGGTATCGGATTTGAAATAGGCGACGTAGAACATGCTGGCTTCCGCTGGCTTGTTCTTGGGATCGGGGTCGGCATTTTGCGGGACATCATCCCAGCCCTTGGGATGGACGACAAGCGTACCCGCAAATGCGTCGTAATTGATGACGTTTCCGCCTACGGTAACCGATCCTTTGCTGGCTTGTTGCTCTGGCTTGAATTGTTCGGGTTTTGGCGTTTCCGTTTTGGCGGTTTCGACTTTGATGGATGAGGTTTCGTCTTTGGCCTGCGCATGAAGCAGTGTTGGCAGAACGATTACAGTTGCGAGGATTAGTATGACGGGCTTTGTTGTGAGGATGCTAGAGATGAGCCTTCGCATCGAGCGGTTCTCCGTTGGCGGAAATTGACTTGGACCTCTTTAATTGCGAAGAGTCAATTTATCACGTTCGCTCGGTGGGGTTGCGAGCCCGAAATTGGTAGTGGTGCAGTTTGAAAAAAGATTCGTATCAGGGCATCGCTTCAGCGATGCCAATAACGGCTCAGGGATTATCGGCTTTAGCCGCTGAGTCTTGCCCTACGGGCCTGGCGGCGAAGCCGGTTCCGACGGCGTGGATATTTATTTCGTCGTGGCAGCTTCTTCAGCTACGGCCTTACGGAAATAATCCAGCGACATGCGAAGGCCGGTTTCGAGGTCGATCTTCGGTTCCCAGCCGAGCAATTGCCGGGCTTTCGTGATGTCGGGACGACGCTGTTTGGGATCGTCCGGAGGCAGCGGCGCGTACGCGATCTTGCTTTTCGATTCGGTAAGTTTTAACACGTGTTGTGCGCATTCGAGGATGGTGAATTCATTCGGATTGCCGATGTTGACCGGCAGATGTTCCGAAGATTTTGCAAGCCGAATGAAGCCGTCGATTTCGTCGCTGACGTGGCAGAAGCTGCGGGTCTGGCTGCCATCGCCGTAAACAGTGAGGTCTTCGCCGCGAATCGCCTGCTTCATGAAATTCGATACCACACGGCCATCATTTAATTGCAGGCGCGGGCCGTAGGTGTTGAAGATGCGGACAATGCGCGTATCGACCTTGTGGTAGCGGTGATACGCCATGGTGACGGCTTCCGTGAAGCGTTTGGCTTCGTCATAGACCGAGCGCGGACCGATAGAATTCACATTGCCCCAGTACGTTTCTTTTTGAGGATGCTCGAGCGGATCGCCATAACACTCCGAGGTCGATGACACCAGATACTTTGCTCCATACTTGAGCGCGACATCGAGGGCGTGAAACGTTCCGAGCGACCCCACTTTCAGCGTAGGGATTCCGTGGATTGTGTAATCCACGGGACTGGCGGGACTCGCGAAATGAAAGACGAAGTCGATCTTGCCCACGTCGAAGGGCTCGCAGATGTCTTTATTGATAAATTCAAAGCGCGAGTCATTTTGGAGATGGTCAATGTTGGCGCGGCGTCCGGTGAGCAGGTTGTCGACGACAACCACATTCCAACCTTCGCCAAGCAGAGCGTCGCAGAGATGGGATCCCAGAAAACCGGCGCCGCCGGTGACCAGGGCGCGTTGTTGGCTCATGCCTTCTTGGCGCCGTTGCGCAGAGCGGCGGGAACACCGTCAGGATGAGAGGCCGCGCGTCCTACGGAATAATATGTGAAGCCGTTGGCCGCCATCACTTCAGGATCGTACAGGTTGCGGCCATCGATCACGATGGGATACTTCAGCTCGTCGTTGAGGCGGCGAAGATCGAGATTGGCAAACTCCTCCCACTCAGTGAGGATCAGAAGAGCGTCGGCGCCCGTCGCGGCTTCATAAGCGGAGCCGGCGAACTTCAGGCCGGAGTTCATCACTTCCTGAGTGCGGTCCATCGCGGCGGGGTCGTAGGCCGTGATCTTGCAACCTTCCTGCATCAGCGCTTGGACAATCAAAATGGCAGGAGATTCGCGGATGTCGTCAGTGCCGCCTTTGAAGGCGAGGCCGAGTACGCCGAGACGCTTGCCGCGGAGCGTCCACAAGGCGCTGCGGACTTTGCGCAGGAAACGATCGCGCTGATCTTCGTTGATGCGCATGACTTCGTCGAGCAAGCGGAAGTCATATCCGCATTCCCGGGCGACGGCGCGGAAAGCCATCACGTCTTTCGGGAAACAAGAACCGCCGTAGCCGATTCCAGGATTCAGGAATCGTGGACCGATGCGGGAGTCAGTGCCAATGCCGTGACACACCTGATTCACATTTGCGCCGACCGATTCGCACATCGATGAAACCGCGTTGATGAACGAAATTTTCATTGCCAGAAACGCATTCGAGGCATGCTTGATCAGTTCCGCGCTCTTGGTGCTGGTCACGATGATCGGAGCTGGAATCGAAGTCCGGTCGGGCTGCGGAATGGCGCCGGCAGTTTGGTAATAACTGCCGCTGGTAAGCGGCGCGTAGATTTCGCGAAGAACATTGGCGCAGCGCTCATTGTCGCAGCCCACGACGATGCGATCCGGGAACAGGAAGTCAGTAACGGCGGTGCCTTCGCGCAGGAACTCTGGGTTGGAAGCTACATCAAAAGAGCCGGCGTCGGCGCCGTTGCGCAGAATGATTTTGCGAATCCATTCGCTGGTGTAGACCGGGACCGTACTCTTTTCCACGATGACTTTATAGTCATCGACTGCGCCGGTGATTTCACGGGCAACGGATTCGACGAAAGAAAGGTCGGCCTCTCCGCTCTCGGTGGGCGGTGTGCCCACGGCAATGAAGATGGCTGCGCTGGCGCGCACCGCTTCGCGCAAATCGTCGGAAAAAGTGAGCCGCTGGCCGCGATGGCGCCCGAGTAACTCGGGCAGAAAATTCTCGTGGATGGGTACTTGGCCGTTCTTGAGAGCGGATAACTTCCGCTCATCATTATCCACCAAGATAACGTCGTGACCGAGATCGGCGAAGCAGGCCCCTGCAACCAATCCTACGTATCCGGAACCGACGACAGCGATGCGCATGGATCAAACTCCCTGAATCTAAAGTCCTTGAACGTTTTCAGATGTTTTCACGGAGAATCAAGGGGGAGAAATAACAGCCTGGGAAGCTCGTAGCTCGCGCCCAAGTGTAAGGGGATTTTAACATTTCCCCGTATGAAGGGAAGCCCAAAAGTCACGGTTCGATGGATCTCTTTGTCTTTTCTACCGTTTTGGGCGGGAACGCCAGCGATGGCCCGGACAAGTTTGAACGGAGAGTCAGATCGTAACGACGGACCCGGCGCCCTCGAGAAAACCAGCGTTAATGGATACGCCGATTCTTTGTTGACAAGGTTGCACTTTAGGGCGAAACTCCGCTACAGACGCTGAGTTCTTGTCGAATTTGTACGTACTGGTATGGCTCATTACCCCATATGGCGGCCTGATTCCGGAAAGTCTGTTCCAGCCGGTCCAGTTCCTTCTGAGGCTGCGCCTGAAGAGTTTCAGCCTCCGCCCGTTGGCCCGGGGATTGAAAACTCGGGAAGGGAGCGGCAGGAGTCGGATTTTGCCGAAGTGGCCGCCAAGTTCGCCACCCACGGTCGCGGCAAGATTCCACCCGGCCTTTCGGGTGAACTGGCACTTGATATCGTGCTGAACGAGATTGTGGAACAGGCTTGTCTGGCGACCGGAGCGACCGGAGCCGCAATCGCGCTGGCCCGCGATGGAGAGATGGTTTGCCGCGCCAGTACTGGCGGAAACGCCCCGGAGTTGGGAACGCCTCTGGACATGAACTCAGGCCTCTCGGGCGCCTGCCTGCGCAGCCGGCAGATCCAGCGCTGCGACGATACCCTTACTGACCCGAACGTGGACGCGGAAGCCTCGCGAGAGCTCGGAATACGATCCGTAGTGGTGCTGCCACTTTTGCGGGGCGAGGATTCGCTCGGGATCTTCGAGGTCTTCTCCGCTCGCGTGGCTGCATTTGGCGAACGTGACTTGAGAACGCTTGAGGTATTGACGGACCGCATCCTCAAGAATATTCAGGCGCGCAAATCCTCGCTGGATGCGCTCGAGCTCGCCCCAACCAGTGTCGGCGAAATGCTGCAGGCAGGTGCCGAAACCGAGATCGCGGAAACAGAGATCGCCAAAAAAGAGCTCGGGGAAACGGCGGAAACAGGACCTGAGCCTGGCGAGACCCAAGCTTCGAACCAGGAGTTGGAGACAGCGCACAGCGAAGCGGAGAACGCCCCGGTTACGTTTCGAACCTTTCGGCGGTTTGATTGGGTCAGCGCATTGATGTGCGGGATCGTGGCCGGAATGGCGCTCTTGATGGGGACGGCTTTCGCGATACGCATGGGATGGATGAAAGCAGGCGGCCAGCATCATGCAACAAGAGTGTCGGCCGCAGTCTCGTCATCGCCCGCAGCTCGAGCAAATGGCAAGCAGACAACTACCGGTCCGAACCTTCCGCAACCGAAGACTCTTACGGGCCAGAACAGAGCCACAATCAACGAAATTGCGTCCCGGCCAGAGACTGGGCATCTGCCCGAAGGTTCGTTGCGAGTCTATGAAAATGGCAGAGAGATCTTCAGTATGCCACCATCCGGGACGGACGCAACGGGAACGGCCTCGGCGGGAGACAGCGCGAGCTCAATACTGCAGCCCGCAAGTATTGTCGAATTGTCTCCCGATGCGGCGGAGGGTAACTTGCTTCGTCGCGTCGAGCCCGAGTATCCCGAGCAAGCCCTGGCGCAGCACGTGCAAGGACCCGTGCTACTTGACCTCCACATCGGACAGGACGGGACCGTCCAGGAAGTCAAAGTCGTGAGTGGAGATGCTCAATTAGCGGCGGCGGCCGCTACCGCGGTCCGCCAATGGAGATTCAAGCCGCAGCTCGTGCATGGCCGCCCGGTTGAGATGGAAACCCAGATCACGCTGAAGTTCACTCTTCCGTCGAGTTAACTCATCCCGCACAAGTTGGACCTTAATGCCACAGCCAGCTCGGTGGCGGGCTAGCGTGGGATGCTACGCGTACCTGGACCAAATTTTATCGATCATTCAACAAGAAACAATCCCACCCTTGCAGAGGATGCAAGGGTGGGCCTTCCCGCAAAAGGTTGGCGGACCTGGCAGGTGGGAGCTTACCCGCATTTCAGGCGGCGGTTAGCGGTAAGCAAGGGCTGGCAGTCGTGCGGAAAATGCTTTTGCTACCAAGCTTCTTTTGCATAGTGAGCAAGCCCGGAAAAACGTTTCAAGTTGCCAGAGTAAACGTCAGGCTGATGAGAAGGCTCGATGAAGAAGGACGCGGCATATTGGATTAAGAAGCTAAGCCTGGTGGCACATCCGGAGGGTGGGCATTACCGGCAAACCTATCGAGCTGATCTTGTTTTGACCAAGGACGCTTTGCCGCCGGAGTTTACCAGTGCACGGGCGGCTTCGACGGCGATTTATTTTCTGCTGAGTGGAGAAAATTTTTCGGCGTTTCACCGGCTGCGGTCGGATGAAGTTTGGCATTTTTATGTGGGATCAACTTTAGTTGTGCATGTAATTGACCAGCACGGACGCTATTCGGAGATTTCGCTGGTCAGCGATCCAGAGGCAGGTGAAGCGTTGCAGGCAGTAGTAAAGGCAGGATGCTGGTTTGCGTCGCGCGTACGCGATGGAAAGGGATTCGCGCTCGTCGGCTGCACCGTGGCTCCGGGATTCGATTTTGAGGATTTCGAAATGGCGAAGCGCGAGGAGTTGGTACGGGTTTATCCCAAGTATAGGGAAGTGATTGAGAGGTTGACGCGGGAGTAGAGTGAGTTTGCTTTGCGGAGACAATGAGAGTCACCGGCTTGGTTACGTCAGTTGCCAAGCAAGTGTCGCTAGTTGAATTTGTTCTTCGTCGTAAAGAAAGGCGGCTGGCCCAGGCGGCGCATTTCGTCCGAGCCAGCGGGAACTGGATGCCCCACCCGTGGTGGTTCACGGGTGGGCCGCGATGCCGATAGGGATCAAGAGATTTTGCGGAAGTGAAGCTCCGCTTTTTGAGCTTCGTTGACCAGAACCGGGCCGGGTTCGCCAAAGGCGTAATGTCGGAAGCTGCTCCACAACCAGTCCTCAGGCTTTAGGACTAAACCTCGCTGCACAGGATTGCGATGCATGTAGCGCAGCTTTTCCACGCGTTTCTTCTCGGTGAACACAATGAAATCGTAGAAGCGACGCTGCCAAATATGCCCGACGGCGACGGGTGTGCTCCAAAGCATGTCTGCCCGGTCACCGGTTTTGGCGCGAAGTTCTCGCAGCAGCCGATGGGCGAAGGTTTGTTTCAACGCAGCCAGCACCAGCGAAGGATTTCCGCGCTCCGGCTCGGTGAAGAGAAGATGGACATGCTCAGGCATGACTACATAACCGACGACTACAAATTGATGACGCTGGCGGATCTGTTCCAAAACTTCGAGGAAGAGATCGCGAGAGCGGGGTGTGGCGAGAAGGGGACGGCGTTGATAACAACTTGTAGTAATAAAGTGGGAGTATCCAGCGCCGTAGCAGCGGTGCAGGTTGGTTGGCATTGAAACGGTGTATCAAGAACGCGACGATTTAGCGGTGACCGATGAACATACAGGGAGAGTTCGCGTCAGCCCACCCGTGAAACTGCCACGGGTGGGGCATCCCATGCCGTGTTGGAGCACGGCTGGGCCAGCACCCCCTTAAGCGGAGAAGTCCCGGTGCGCCCGGTCGAGAAGGGAACGGTTGGTGAAAACCTGCACGTATCCAACACCTAGGCACACCAAGAACAGGGCGAGATCGAACGGAGTTGCACCTCTCCTATCTTCGACGTTCCACCACTCGGGCAAAGTTGCGCGGGTCGTCAGTGCCGCAGTCTGCAAGGCGAAGGGCACAACGAGAAAGCCGAGGTGACGCCGAAGAGACGAGAAAACTGGGGCTGGACGGCAGGACAGGTGAACATGTAGGGCGGGATGTCTTTTCCGGTTCTGGTTCCGGTATGGGCGAATGTGAAGAACAGCGCGAAGATCGTATAGACAATCGCCGATGCCGCTTGGAATCCATAGGGCCTTTTCATCAGAAGGAAAAATAGCGGCAAGCTACCAACTGTCATGCAGAGGAACAGCGTCGCCATCAAGACGAAACGTGCAAATGAAAAGGACCTGCCCCGGCAGGGATCAACTTTGTCCAGCCATTGCGGGAGTTCTGAAGCCGACATTTCGGCAACCATCATAGCATGCGGGAAATGCCTTTAAGGCAGCAGTTCCAAGCTGCCACGCTCCTCAAATTGCTGATAAATACCGATTACACATTGTCGCCTTGACTTACTTTACGGCCGCCGCTCTCTTAGGAAACATTTCTCCGATGCGTTTGATCTGTGCGCCGACACCGCGCAGTTTTTCTTCGATATTTTCGTATCCGCGGTCGATATGGTAGACGCGGTCGATGATCGTCTCGCCATCGGCCACCAGAGCGGCGAGGACGAGCGAGGCGGACGCGCGTAGGTCCGAAGCGAGAACGGCGGCGGCGCTGAGCGGAGTTTTCCCGCGCACCACGGCGCGGCGGCCTTCGATTTTAATGTTTGCACCCATGCGAACCAGCTCCTGCGCATGCATGAATCGGTTTTCGAAAATGTTCTCCGTGATCACGGATGCGCCTTCGGCTTGTGTGGCCAGCGCCATGAACTGCGCTTGCATATCAGTAGGGAAGCCGGGGAACTCCTCGGTGCTCATGTCGGCGGCGGCGAATGGATTGTCGCCCATAACTCGGACAGACTCGCCAGTGCACTTCGTCTTCACGCCGACTTCTTTGAGTTTGCTGAGCAGAGCATCGAGATGAGTGGGATCGCACCCACTAATGTTGAGATCGCCGCCGGTCATCGCCCCCGCGATGAGAAAGGTGCCGGCCTCGATGCGATCGGGGATGATGCGGTGTTTCGCTCCTTTTAGTTTTGTTACACCTTTCACGCGGATGGTGGGCGTGCCTGCACCTTCAATCTTGGCACCCATCTTGTTGAGCAAGGCGGCGAGGTCGGCGACTTCAGGCTCGCGGGCGCAATTTTGAAGAACCGTTTCGCCTTCCGCGAGAGTGGCGGCCATGAGCAGATCTTCCGTGCCCGTGACGGTGATCTTGTCGAAGACAATTTCCGATCCTCGCAGGCGATCGGCGGCGGCTTCCACGTAACCGTGATCCTGCGTAATTTTTGCGCCAAGCTGTTCGAGTCCTTTGATGTGCATGTCGATGGGACGGCTCCCGATGGCACAGCCACCGGGCAGCGAGACGCGGGCGCGTCCGCAGCGGGCAACCAGCGGTCCGAGAACAAGAGTGGAGGAGCGCATGGTCTTCACCAGTTCATAGGAAGCTTCAGGACTGGCGATATTTTTGCAATTCAGAGTGGTGCGGTGCTGGGCGCGTCCGTAGCCGAGTTCGACTTCGGCGCCCATGGCGGCGAGCAGATTGCGGGTGGTTTGAATATCGCGCACCTGCGGAATATTTTCGAGAATCACAGGTTCGTCGGTGAGCAGCGCGGCGGCCATGCAGGGAAGCGCGGCGTTCTTCGCGCCGCTGACGCGCACTGTGCCGAGCAGCGGCTCGCCGCCGCGGATTACGAGTTTGTCCATGAGTTAAGAGGTCCTATCAAAAATCCATTCTAGCGGGGAAGTGGGCTGGGCATGGGTAATCGAGAGGGCACGGCCTTGTGGCGCCTAATTAAAAGCTGATTCCTCACCGGGCTTGCGCCGTTCGGAACGACAAGATTAGTTAGGGTGAGTCCAATTGTCGATGGATAAACCGCGGACGCGTTTAAATTCGCGGCTATTGTTGGTGACGAGCGTCAGGCCCAAGCTGCGGGCGTGGGCGGCGATGAACAGATCATTGGCCCCGATCATCGCGCCACGGGCTTTCAGATCGGCACGGATTTTCGCGTAGTGCGAGGAGGCTTCATCGGGAAAATCCACAATCTCGACGTAGCGTAGAAAGGCGGCGAGTGCCGCTTCGTCCTGCTTGGGTTTTGGAGATACTTCGACTCCGAACAAGAGTTCCGACTTAGTGATCACCGAGATGCAAACGTCGCTGACAGGAACCGTCGCGAGCCGTTTTAGAACCGCATCATGCGAACGTCGCATGATGTAGGAGCAGGTATCCGTGTCCAGCATGTAACGCGGCATCAGGGCTCGCGTTCCTGTACGGGAAGATCCTCGACATTCTCCATAAATGAAGATGAGGCAACCGGGGCGTCCGCCAGGTAGGAGGACCAATCGGATGGACGGGGCGAAAGGACTAAGTCCTCGCCTTCCTTCCGTATGAATACTTCGTCAGTTTTGAATTGAAAGTCCTTAGGCAGACGAACGGCTTGACTGCGATTATTCATGAAGAGTTTGGCTTTGCGGCCCTGCTTTGGCATATACAACAGTATATGCCAAAGCAGGGTAGTTTTCCAGCAAAGTTTTCCAGCAAAGAAAAGCTGATTCCGAACCGGGCTCGCGCCCGGTTCGGAATGACAAGACCTATTGAAAGTTTGCGAAAAGAAAGTCTCCTAAAACGTCTTGCGGAAGAGCCAGAATAACGATCCTGACAGCATCATAGCTACCGGCAGCGTCAGCACCCACGCCAAGGCTAGATTGCGCACGGTAGACCACTGAATGCCGGAATGATTGGCGGCCATGGTGCCGGCGATCCCGGACGAAAGCACGTGGGTCGTGCTGACAGGGAGGCCGAAGCCGTCGGCGGCTCCGATCGTGGCCATGGCGGTGATTTCGGCCACCGCGCCCTGGGCGTAGGTGAGATGGCTCTTCCCGATTTTTTCCCCCACCGTGACAACAATGCGCTTCCATCCGACCATGGTGCCGAGTCCGAGAGCCATCGCGACCGCCACTTTTACCCATAGAGGAATGAAGCGGGTGGAATGGTCGATGTGTCTCTTGTAATTGGCGAGTATGGCGGTCTCCGAAGCGGTGAAAGTCGGGTTATGACTCTTCTGCATCAGGCGGATGGCTTCGCTGATGAGGTACATATCATTGCGGAAGTTGCGAACTTGGTCGTTAGGGATATTTTTCATCTCTTTGTACAGAGCGGTTTCATTGCCGATATCGCTGACCAGGGTTCGCAGCGCGAGCATGGTATTGGGCGTGAACTCTTGGTCGCGAATGTAGCTGGTGACGTCGTCGTGAGCGTCGCCCACAGCCGCGTTAGGGCTGACGTACTTGCTCAGAACGCCGGCGGCCTGCTGGGAGACGGCGATGAAGTCCTGCGAATCTTTATAAGTGACTGCGTGGTTGAGGGCGTAGGCCGTCGGAACGGTCCCAATCAGGATAAGCATAATCAGGCCCATACCTTTTTGTCCGTCATTTGATCCGTGGAAGAAGCTGACGCCGGTGCAGGTAAGGATCAGCAGGCAGCGGATATAAAAGGGTGGCGGCTCGGCGCCCTCGGGAGCCTGGTAAAGCTTGGGATCTTTAATAAGTGCTTTGGCGAGCAGCAGCAGGAGGGCTGCGCAGCCAAACCCAACGATGGGCGAGAGCAACAGAGACTTGCCGATATTGGCGGCCTGACCCCAATCCACGCCGCTGGTGCCGGTTCTGGCGTTCATGAGCTGGTTCGCGATGCCGACTCCGATGACCGAGCCGATCAGAGTATGGGAACTGGAGGCGGGCAGACCGAAATACCAGGTGCCAAGATTCCAGATGATGGCAGCGACGAGCAGCGCGAATACCATAGCGAACCCGGCTTTGCTGCCGACTTGAAGAATCAGTTCGACCGGCAGTAGCGAGACGATAGCGAAGGCTACCAACCCGCTCGAGGCAAGCACGCCGAGGAAATTCCAGAACCCTGACCAAACAACCGCGATATGCGGCTCGAGCGAGTGCGTATAGATAACCGTAGCCACAGCGTTTGCCGTGTCGTGGAATCCATTGACGAACTCGAAGCCAAGGGCAACCATCAAGGCCACACCCAGAAGCACGAAGGGCAGTACGGATTCGTTGTGCACGAACGAGAGATCGTGCAGCAGGCTGGATCCGGCATAGCCGACTCCGATAACCAGCACGATGCCGAAAACTAACATTCCAATCTTGCCCGGAGAGCGGGACAGCTTTTGGTCGAGGACGCTCGGTGTCGTGGTTGCTGTGGCCATGGTTATTCCTCAGGTCGGACAGAGTTAAAAGCGGATGGAGTGCTAAAGTCCGTGACTATACGGAACGATTGTTACGCCAGTATGAAATTATCCGGTCCGTGAAAACTTTGTCTGGGCGAATAGGATTGCGACTCTTGCGAAACGAAAACCAGGCCTCGGACATCCAAAGCAAGCAGAGGCAATGCGAGATATCTAAAGGAGAACGAAAATGGCTAAGGTGAAGTTGGCACTGCTAGCGAGAGTTGAGGCGAAAGCGGGCAAGGAATCTGAGGTGGAAAGTTTCTTACGGAGTGCGTTGTCGCTTGTGCAAGAAGAGCCCGCGACTGTGGAATGGTTTGCCATCAAGATGGGCCCCTCGACGTTTGGGATTTTTGACGTTTTTGAAGACGAAGCGGGAAGGCAGGCTCATTTAAACGGGCGCGTTGCCGCGGCGTTAATGGCGAATGCGGGAACGCTTCTGGCTAAGGCTCCTGTGATTGAGAAGTGTGAAGTATTGGAGGCGAAGCAGGTTAGGTGACTTTTCAATTCTGATTTTTATTGGCTGTGTTCGGTTGCAAAAATCGTCATCAACCCTGGCCGTGAAATATAGCAACTAAATAACAGATGCCAGTAAATCCCGCAGCAGCGCGCCAATACGCGTTCTGCAAACAATGGAGGAGTAAACATGGCAGATGATATGAACAAACAGCAGGGCGGTCAGCACGGCCAAGGGCAGAACCAACAGAGCGGTCAACAGGGCCAGTACGGTCAGGGCCAGAAGAGCGGACAAACTGGACAGACTGGGCAGTCCGGTCAACAGCAAAAGGGAAACGTTGATCCGAA
This sequence comes from uncultured Acidobacteriaceae bacterium, assembly GCA_963836305.1. Classification (GTDB taxonomy): domain Bacteria; phylum Acidobacteriota; class Terriglobia; order Terriglobales; family Acidobacteriaceae; genus Sulfotelmatobacter. The sequence goes on from CAWIJP010000026.1 coordinate 146,155, forward strand.
CAAGAAGAATCCTTCTCAGAACGAGGAGCAGGAAGAGCGGGATCGTCAACGCCGCGCATCATAGTTTTAAAAAATAAAGCGAATACAACTGGGGAGTTCCAGTCAACTGGAACTCCTTCGTTTTTAATTCCAGACTTTCCGCAGCCTGGTTCCTGAGAGATGTTAGTTTGGGATAGCGCGGCGGTCGAGAAGGGTCTCGGCGTTTCGTCGGACATTGTTTACAATGGTAGATTCGTCTAGCCGCATCAGGGAATCCCTGCGTTGCGGACGAATGTGCCTTTGAAACGATCTGCCTTGGAACGATCTGAGCAAAAATCCGACGCCTCACCCCGCATCTCACCCGCCGTGTACTGGCGCGTGGAGGGGAGCCTGCTCGACCTTACGGTCGTGCAGCCCGTGGCGTTCTTTACCTGGAACGCGCAGACCTTCACCGAACGTTTTCGCCGCCGTGGCCTCATCTTCCTCTTGGCTTTGCTGCGACCGTTTCTATACTCGACCAATCGCAAGTTCGCCACCCGGGTAGTGCACACAGCCTTGCGCGGAGTAACGCGTGATCGTCTGGATCTGCTGGGCGAAGAGTATTTCCAATACAAATTGAAACCACAGTTGAAGACGCGTGGAGTGGAGCGCGTGCACGAGTTGGTGCGCGCCGGTGCGGATGTGGTGCTGGTGAGTCAGGGGCTTGAGCATGTGATGAAGCCCCTGGCGCTGCATCTTGGAGCGAAGCGGTTGGTAGCGAACCGGTTGGAATTTCGTGATGGCGTGGCGACAGGGCGGCTGCTGGAGCCGGTGATCCGTCCGCGCGGAGCCTTTGCGCGGATTCAGGAACAAAGTCCAGATGGCCGCCGTGCGCCAAAGACGCTGGCGCGGCAATTAGACATCACGCTCGAAGAATTGCGGGCGGCGATCATTGGATCTGGCCGGGAATCGGCGGCCCACGAGCACCCGATTGTGCACTTCGAAGGGCAGCAGCAAGCCCCCGGATTTTCCGTACGGCGAGCGCTCGCCGGCAAGCACCTCATGCTGATAGGCGTAACTGGATTCATTGGCAAGGTGTGGCTGGCAAATACGTTGATGGAGTTGCCAAAGATTGGGCGGATTTATCTTCTTATCCGGCGGCAGAAATCGAATCCGGCGCAGCGTCGATTTGAAAAGATCGTGGAAGAATCGCCAGTATTCGATCCGCTGTTCGAAAAATACGGAGTTGGGCTCGGCGAATATTTGCGGGAAAAAGTAGAGGTTGTGGAGGGAGACGTTACGCGCCCGGACTTGGGGCTTGATCCGGAAATATGCCCGCGCCTGCAAAAGGATCTTGATCTGATTGTGAACAGTTCGGGATTGACGGATTTCAATCCCGATCTGCGGGATGCGCTAAGCACGAACACTGACGCCGTGATGAACATCCTGGATTTCTTGCGGGCAACCGATCATTCGGGATTGCTGCACCTTTCCACTTGCTATGTGGCGGGAGAATGCGATGGACGCGTGGCGGAGAAATTGATTCCCAATTACACGCCGCGCCATGTGGCGAACTTCGATGCCGAGCGGGAATGGCGCTCCCTGCAACAAGTGATTGCGAAGGCGGAGGCGCAAGCCGAAGGGGAGGAAGTAACGGCTGATCTGAGATCGCAATCTCTCGCCAAAGAGCATGCGGCGAAAGGCCTGCAGGGCGCGGCTCTGGACAATCAAATCCGCAAGAATCGAATTCGATGGCTGAAGAGCTATTTGACCGAAGAAGGAACGCGCCGGGCGAAGGAACTTGGCTGGCCCAACACCTATACGCTCACGAAGAGTCTGGCCGAGTCCTTGATCGTAAAGTATGGCAGGGGGCTTCCCATAGCGGTTGTGCGGCCTGCGATCGTGGAGACGTCACTCGCAAAGCCGTTCCTGGGATGGAATGAAGGGATCAATACCTCGGCGTCGCTCTCTTACTTATTGGGAACATATTTCCGGCAGTTGCCCTCGAACGAGAGCAAGCGGCTGGATATCATTCCGGTGGATGCGGTGTGCGATGGAATGACTCTGATCGCCGCGGCAATTGTTGAGCGGCGGCACGACGAGCTGTATCAGTTGGCAACATCCGCAACCAATCCTTGCGATATGGGACGATCGATCGAGTTAACGTCACTGGCGCACCGCAAACATTATCGGGCGCAGGAGGGCTTGGAATCATGGTTGCGCCTGCGCTTCGATGCGATTCCGGTTTCGAAGACGAGGTACCAGAGAATGTCTGCGCCCGCGCAGAAGGCGATTGTAAAGTCGATCCAACGGATCATGTCGCCGCTGCCGTTGAAGAAAACGCCGCTGGTGAAAGCGGAGAGAAATCTGGAGCGGCTGGAAAAATTGATCGAGCTGTTTGAGCCCTTCATCCTGCTGAACGAACACGATTTTGCCGCCGACAATATAGAAAAACTGTCCCAAGCGCTGGTGGAAGATGAGCGCGAAGAATTCGGATACAAGGCGCGAATGCTCGATTGGTGGGATTATTGGATCAACGTGCATATCCCGGCGCTGCGCAAGTGGACTTATCCCTTGATCGAGGGCAGGCCGCTGGAGGCGCGTCCGGCGCGCAGCTTAGAGAATGGTGAGACCGTAAAAACCGGTACGAATGGAAGCTGGTGAATGGCAATATTTCTGACGGGGTCGACGGGGTACATTGGAGCGCACGTAGCCGCGAATTTGCTGCGGGATGGGGCTTCGCTGAACGTGCTGGTGCGCGCTCGTGATGTGGGCGACGCGGAGGCGCGCCTCTGGCAGGCTCTGCAACTGCATTTGGATTTCCCGCAGTTTTATGAATATTTGCAGACTCGAGTGCGCGTATTTCGCGGCGACCTCACCGATCCAGGCTTCGGACTGGGGCGCGACGAATACGACCGCCTGGTGCACACCACCGATTCGGTAATTCATTGCGCGGCATCGCTGAACCGCAAGTCGGAGAAAAGCTGTCTGAATGTGAATCTGCGCGGTACTTTGGAAGTTCTGACACTGGCGCGAAGCGCTGAACATTATCACGGGCTGCGCCGCTTCAGCCAGGTGAGCACCGTAGCAGTTGCGGGCAAGCGGCAGAATGAAGTAGTGGGCGAAGATCAATCGATCGATTGGGATCGATCGGACTACGATCCCTATGCGCGAACTAAGAAATTCTGCGAGCACATGATGCGAGTCCTGTTGCCGGAGACTCCGAAAACCGTCTTCCGGCCGAGCATTGTGCTAGGCGACAGCCGCTATGCGGAGACGACACAATTCGATATGGTGAAGGCGTTTGTGTTTCTGGCGGGCTTGCCGGTGCTGCCGTTCCGTCCCACGGACAAGATCGACATTGTGAATGTAGATTTCGTGGCCGAAGCAATTGCGACGTTGCATCAGAAAGATCGTCCGCAATTCGATACCTATCATCTTTCTTCCGGCATTGGATCGCAGACGTTTCGTGAAATTACGAAAGCATTGTCAGCGGCGCAGAACAAGCGCGCTCCGGTGTTCGTGCCGGTGGCGGAACGTCCGTTCGCGGGATCAGTGAATTTTTTGGCCAATCGCAAAGGATCGATTGCGAAAGGCGCGTCGCTAATGAAGGTCTTCATGCCTTATCTGGTATGGAACACCGTTTTCGACAACTCGCGCGTGACCGCTGAATTAGGAAAGAAGCCGGTGCCATTTTCTGAGTACTGTTATCCGCTGCTGAAGTTCAGCAGCGAGAATGATTTTGCATACCGGTATCGGCCCTGGCCGGCGGCAGCGGGAGGAACGGCCGCATGATGGACTTCATCCTGGAAGCCTGGGTGAGCAGTTCGATCGAGCGCGCCAAAGCCGGATGGATGCTGGGTGCGGGCAAGCGCTGGAAGCCGGGCGAGAAGTTGAAGTTGCTGTTTGCGGGCTACAACGGAACGCGAAACATGGGCTCGGACGTCCGCGTGGAAGAAATGTTGCGGCAGATTCGGCATATCCTGGGCGCGGAAAGAGTCGAGTTCAGCGTGATGAGCCAGAACTTCGATTTCTCGCGTGGATATTTCGACGGAACAGAGCAGGTACATTTGCCTGATATTTTTCCTCCTTTCCTGGCAAACGAACTGCCGCAACACGATGGAGTGGTGGCGTGCGAAGGGTCGATGTTCAAGAGCAAGTTTGCCAATGCACTGACCACGATGATGATCGGGTCCCTTGGAATTGCGGCCGCGCAAAATAAGCTATCGGTGGGATACGGGGCAGAAGCTGGTCATATGGACCCAGTTGTCGCGAAAATGTGCGAACGCTATTGCAGGAATTCATTTGTGATTACGCGGAATGAAGAGTCGCGTGGAGTTTTGCGTCAGCTGGGCGTACCCACGGAACTCGGAACCGATACAGCATGGACGTTTGAGCCGCGCCCGCCCGAGTATGGACAGAGCGTTCTGAAAAAAGTTGGCTGGGACGGCCGGACGCCGGTGCTGGTGGTGTGTCCGATTAATCCGTTTGAATGGCCGGTGAAGGCGTCGGTGGCGAAGTACGCGGCACGCAGTTTGACGGGCGCTTACAAAGATAGCCACTACCGCACGGTATATTTTCACAATTCGGGGCCGGCAGCGGATCAGGCCTATCACAGATATTGGAACGCGCTTGCGAATGCGGTGGATGCATTTCGCAAAAAGAAGAACGTATTCGTAATACTCGCTGCCACGGAGCGTTTGGATGCGCGTCCGGCGAATCGAATCGCGGAAAAGCTGGGCGGAGTCCCGGTACTCACGTCGGACGACTACAACATGTATGAATTAGTGAGCGTGCTACGGTCGTGCCATATGATGGCGTCATCGCGGTATCACGGCATTGTTACCTCGATGCCGGGTCTGGTGCCGTCCGCTGGAATCACCATGGATGAGCGCATCCGAAATTTGATGCGGGAGCGCGGCCATCAGGATTTGCTGATGACGGTGGACGATCCGGAACTTGAAGGTAAGCTGCTGGCGGCTCTGGAGAAATTGAGTTGTGAGGGAGAAGCGATTGCGGCCGGCATTGCCCAAACTGTGGTGAAGAATCTCAAGGTGATGGCACGCATGGGCGTGTACTTTGAAGAAGAAGTGCAAAGAAGATATCCAGAGTTTGAGACGCGACGCGGCGAGTGGAGTTGGGAAGATTATTTGCCGCCGATGGGCAAGGGGCTACATGATCTAGTCTCGACTTACAACTGAGATCCTATGCGTTCGGCAGAAGTTTTGATTGTGCAATTTATCTCTTGAATACACCCATTCCATTCGTCGGAGACATTTTTTCGCAGCTGCAGGCGGCTGCGGATACGCGGATTCTTGCCGAGATTCGAGAGGGCGAGATCACGGGCGTTACCGGAAAAGATCTGCTGGAACTAATCCGCAAAGCAAGGACATTCATCGCCTCGAAAGGGCTGAAGAAAGGCGACCGCTGCGGCTTGCTGGCGGCCAACAGTATTCGCTGGGTCGCGATGGACCTGGCGCTGATGGCTGAAGGACTTATCGTCGTGCCTTTGTATTCACGGCAGGCGCCTGCAGAACTGGTCGCGATGATGAAGGATTCGACACCTTCAATTGTGTGCTGTGGCGATGCCGCCCTGCGGGACGGAATCGCGCAGAACTGGCCGGATGCGCCTCCACAATTTTTGTTTGACGAGATCTTTGCCGGCATAGACGGAGTTCAATTGGATCGGCCGCAGGTCGGGAAAGACGATCCGGTGACTATCATCTACACGTCAGGCACTTCGGGCGAAGCCAAGGGTGTAGTGCTGACCGCGTCCAATGTGGGATTCATGCTAGATCGCACCGCCGAGCGATTGAGCGAATTGATGTCGGATTCGCCGGAGCAAGATCGCATCTTTCATTATTTGCCGTTTACATTTGCTGCGTCGTGGATTGCTTTGCTCACGTTTTTGAAGCGTCGCAGCCAGGTCACGATCAATATGGATCTGGCGAAAATCGCGAGCGACATGCGGATGGTGGCTCCGGATTATTTTCTCAATGTGCCGCAATTGCTGGAGCGAATGCGGCGCGCGGTAGATGAACAACTATGGCAGACGGGCGGAGTGCCGCAGGCAATTTATGCACGAGCGAAAGCTGCGTGGGTGCGGCAGCAGGAGAAGCAGTCGAAGACATCTGATGCCGTCTGGCTAGGACTTGCCAGGGGGCTCATTTTTCCAGCGATCCGAAAAAAGATGATAGGAAAGAATCTTAAGGCGTTGATTTGCGGGTCGGCGCCGCTGAGTGCGGAAACTCAACTCTATTTCATGATGCTGGGAATTCGCGTGCTGCAAGTTTACGGGCTGACGGAAACCACGGCGATTTGCACGATGGACGATCCGAACCGGGTCGAGGTGGGACGCGTGGGTCCAGCGATTCCGGGGATGGATATGAGGCTCGGCGAGAATCATGAGATCCTGGTGCGCGGGCCCAATATTTTCCCGGAGTATTGGAAGCGCCCCGAACAGACCGCGGAGGCGCTGCGCGACGGGTGGTTCCACACCGGCGATCAGGGTGAGGTGAATGCAGCCGGGAACTGGCGAATCGCGGGACGAATCAAGAACCTCATTGTGTTGGGCTCGGGGCATAAAATTTCGCCGGAGCCGATCGAGAATGCAATTGCGAAACTGTTGCCAGAAGCGCAGCAAGTGGTAGTGGTGGGGAATGGCCGCGGATATTTGTCGGCGTTAGTTACCGGAAACCTGACAGCCGAGAAAGTGCAGGCAGCGGTGGATGTGGTGAATCGCGAACTGCCGCACTACAAGCAGGTGCGGGCCTTTCGCGTAATCACGGAGGCATTTTCCATCGAGAACGGATCGCTCACGGTGAATGGAAAGCTAAAGCGAGATGTGATTGCAGCGCGGATGAAGAATGAAATTGAGGACATGTACCGGGTGAAGCAGGCAGTGTAGTTAGAGACGAGAGAGCTATAACCACAAAGGACACAAAGCGTGCACGAAGGAAAGCCTAAGGCAACAGTGGAGAACGCGTGCCGTGGAAGCGCTTTGTCCTGGTCTCTGGGCGATGGTGTGATTGAGTTGGCGCTGCACCGCGGCCCGTGCAACGAGCTGGGTTCGGCGTCGCTTGAAGAATTCGAGAAGTTCGTGACTGCTTTAGCAATCATGGAAGCGCAGGCTCATGCGCTCATTATTTATAGCGAGATGAAGCCAGGCTTCTGCGCCGGTGCGGATTTGCGCGAGTTGTACCAGCGCTCGCAGGCGATGGAGAAACTCGAAGCAACAAAGGGCGTCCGGGATTTTCTGGAACGCATTCACCGAGTGTTGAATCTTATCGATGCATCGCCGTTGAGAACGATCGCCGCCGTGCACGGAGTCACGTTCGGCGGAGGATTCGAGCTGGCACTGGCTTGTGATTTGATTATTGCCGACAAGATGGCGCGGTTTTGTTTTCCGGAGTTGAGGCTGGGATTGATTCCAGGCTTTGGCGGGATTCCGCGTCTGAAGCGCGATTTGGGGAATGCAGTGGTGCGGGATCTTTTGCTGACGGGGCGCAGTTTTAACGCTGCGAAGGCGCAGCAGATCGGGCTGGTGAGCCAGGTGGTTGGAGAGGGAGAGGCTTTGCGCGCGGCACGAGCGATGGCGGCGCAGTTGAAGAAGTTCGACCGTGCCACGGCAGCGGCGGCGAAGAAATTTATCAAACCGATTCCGCACGAGGAGCTGCGCCGGGAGATCGATTTGTTCTGCGAACTGTTTGCACGTCCGGCGGTGGAGGCGGGATTGCGAAAGTTTGTCGAGAGCACGGATGCACAACCGTATTTGCCGTAGTTGTAGTGCATCGGGTTGCCAGGGAAAGCGATTCCTTGCGGCTGAAACGATTCGGAATGACATTGCGGTTTGGATGGAGATATGAATACCGCTGAACAAACGCTGGACGAAATATTGAATCTTGCCGCGGCGCACTTCAAGGTGCCGCGAGAGAAGCTTTCTCCCGACGATGACTTTTTCAAAACTTTGGGAATCGACAGCTTGCAGACGCTCGACTTGCTGACAAAGCTGGAGAATCATTTTCATGTGGAACTTCCAGATTATGAATTGCAGGGAGTTTCAGACTTTCGCACGCTGGCGGGGAGGATTCAGGCGAGACTGTAGTCAAGACCTTCAATTGTTGATTGCTGATTTTTGATTGTTGATTAGAGTTGGATGGGAATTTCGGCGTTTTGGATCACTAGTTAACCATCACAATCGGCAATTTTCTTATGCTCGATCTCCAAAAATATAGTTGCTTGGGCGCGGCTCTACGCGATGCTCTCGACCGTTTTTCCGCTGAGACTTGCCTGATCGAAGCCGACCGGGACCGCGAGAAGACGCGGCTGACTTACTCCGACTTCAAAGAAATCAGTCTGCCGCTGGCGCGCGCGCTGGAGGATGCGGAATTCGATGCAGGTGATCGTGCCGCCATCCTGATGACGAATCAGTCGAAGTGGCTGATTTCGGCGTACGCAATATTCTACGTGGGCGGCGTGCTGGTTCCGCTGGATTACAAACTAACCGCGACGGAGCAATTGCAGCTGCTCGAACACTCAAACGCCAAGGTGTTAGTGGTGGAGTATTACTTGTGGCGGGCGATTATGCAATCGCCGGAATTTCCCAACATCAAGACAAAGTTAGTTCTGGTCACGGAGGCTCCGCTGGGAGCGGACCTTGCAGGTGGTTTCCGCTGGGAAGATTTCAAGCGCAAGGGCGTTCCGGATTTTGTGATGCGGCAGCGCGAGGACGTGGCCTGCATCGTTTACTCGTCAGGCACCGGTGGGCGTCCCAAAGGATGCGTGCTGACGCATGAAAATTATCTAGAGCAGTGCCGGGCGCTGACCGCGTTGTATCCATTCTGGCCGGGAGTGCGGTATTTAAGCATTCTGCCGACAAATCACGCGATTGATTTCATGGTCGGATTCATCGGGCCATTTGTATGCGGTGCGTGCGTAGTCCACCTGCGGACGCTTCGCCCGGAATTCGTTCGTGATGCTTTCGTCCGCTACCGGATCACCTATGTTTCGCTTGTGCCGATGATCGTGAAGAACCTGGAGCGCGGGCTGCGCGCCAAGTTTGACGAGTTACCCTCGTGGAAGCGGGCGATTCTGAACCGCATGATCTCGGTCAATAAGTTACTGACCCGGAGTCGGCCCCGCGTAAAAGTGAGCCGCATGTTGCTGCCGCAAGTGCATCGTGCGTTCGGCGGAGAGTTACTTGCCCTGATCACGGGCGGAGCATTCATGGAGCCTTCGACAATGCAGTTTTTCTACGACCTGGGAATTCCGGTGGTCAACGGTTACGGACTCACGGAAGCCGGAACGGCGCTCACGTTGAACGATCTGAAACCATTCCGAGCGGATACGGTGGGGAAGCCGCTTCCCGGTGTGGAGTTGCGAGTGCTCAGTCCGAACGATGGGGGAATTGGGGAGATTACGGCGCGAAGCAAGACCGTGATGTCGCACTATTTGGACGATCCGGAGATGACGCTGGGAACGATCGTCGATGGATGGCTACTGACGGGCGATTTGGGACGCTTTGACAAGAGCGGGCATCTGCAGCTTTTCGGGCGTAAGAAAAACATGATCGTGACCGAAGGCGGGAAAAATATTTATCCGGAAGATATTGAAACCGTGTTTGACGGACTTCCGGTGAAGGAGTATTGCATTTTCGCGGCGAATTATGTGTGGCCGCAAAAAGAGTTGGGACGGGAAATGCTGATCGTTGCGCTGCGACTGGAACAGAATCAGCGCTTCGACAGCCCCCTGCTGCAGGAGATAGTGAGCCGCAATCGACGCCTGCCCGATTTCAAACGCGTCGGGGGATACATCGTTTGGGAAAAAGACTTTCCGCGTACGGCCTCGATGAAAGTGAAACGGCAAGTGCTGGCGGGAGAAATCGGAAAGGCAGTAGAGCGGCGAGCGGTGGTTGGGCTGTGAGTGAAGAGGGCCGTTACCTCGCTATTGTGAATCCCGCGGCAGGCGGTGGGCGCAGTCGCAAACTGCTGGGGCCTGCGCTGGAGCGGTTGCGAGCGGGCGGAGTAGCCGTTGAAGTGACAGAGACCCGAGGCGCCGGTGAGGCAACGCAAATTGCGCGCGAAGCTTACGGACAGGGCTTTCGAAGATTTATTGCTGTGGGTGGGGATGGGACCTCGTATGAAGTGGTGAACGGTCTCTTCCCCCAGGCGAGCGCGGAAGGGCGTCCGACGCTGGGTTTCTTGCCCTTGGGCACGGGCAACTCTTTTCTGCGAGATTTCAGCGACCGCGGCGTGGAACATGCGATTGACTCCTTGATTTCAAACCGAACCCAGGCCTGTGATGTGTTGCGGTTGCGACATCGCGACGGAATAATTCATTACATCAATCTGCTCAGCGTCGGCTTCCCCGCCGATGTGGCGACGCTGCGGGCGCGCCGATTCAGCGGACAGGGTGAACTGGGCTACTTTATTTCCATTTTTCTCGGGCTAGTTAAATTGGAGAGGCGCCCGTTTCCGGTGCGGGTTGACGGAGAAACGGAATTTGACCGTCGTCGCTGCTTGTTTCTCACTTTCAATAACAGCAAGTTCACCGGCGGGACCATGATGATTGCACCCAAAGCGGAGACCAATAGCGGTCTGATTGAATACGTCCGCTGGGGCGCGATTGGGCGGCTGGGACTGATGCGCAACTTGCCGGGACTTTATGATGGCACGCACATTCATCATCCTCTGGCGGAGCGAAAAGCCGTGCGCAAGGTGGAATTCGATTTGAACGCTCCGGTGGATGTAATGGTTGATGGTGAGGTGCTGACGCTGCACTGCGAGGCTCTGGATGTGCTCCCCGGAGCATTAAATGTTGTCGCTTGAGGGCATGTTATAAAAGGGGAATGCGGAAAATAAATCATGTCTGAACAGAGGCGAAAGCAGCGGCAGAAGCAGAACCCAGTCGTCGAACCGGCTCAATCCTCGCGCAATACGCTGATTTGGGGCGGCATTGTGGTGGTGCTGTTACTTGCTTATGGCGGCTGGTGGTACTACACGAATCATCGATACGATGGGTTTGCGAAGTGCCTGGCGGCGAAGCAAACCAAGATGTACGGACTGTATTGGTGTCCGCATTGCGCTGAGCAGAAAGCGATGTTTGGAAAGGCTTTTCAGTATGTGCCCTATGTGGAATGCGCGATCAAGGGTTCGCGCGAACTGGCGCCGGAGTGTGCCGCCGCCAAAGTGAAGCTGTTTCCGAGCTGGCAGTTTGGCACGAACCCTCCGAAAGAGGGAGTCTTTCCTTTGGAAGAGCTCTCCGATAAAACCGGGTGTGCGCTGCCGTGAGTGCAACCGCGAATCGGACTGCCAGAATTTTATACACATTGATAGCGGTTCTGGCACTCGCGGGGACCGCTGTCTCGGCCGTATCGCTGCAGCGCCACTACGCGAAATCGGCGTCAGCCTTCTGTGATTTTGGAGAGAGATTCAATTGCGACATTGTGAATCGCAGCGAGTATTCGACGGTAATGGGCATTCCGGTTGCTGCAATCGGCATGGCCGGGTACGGAGTACTTTTCGCGCTGGCTGCTTTTTACCGTGCGCGAACGGCGACGCCGGTTCGCTTGCTGGGGGCATCTCTGGCGGGCCTCTTATTCGCCTTGTATCTCACATATATTGAAGGCCACGTGCTGGAGACCTGGTGCATTCTGTGTTTGAGTTCGCTGGCGCTGATCACAGTGATCACTTTGTTGACGGGTATTTTAAAGCTGCGCGCCGGAAGCAGCGTCTGACGTTTGCCTGATGGGAAGAATCCAAAAAGAAAAGAAAATTGCAGCAGTTTCCGAGGCGATTCGCGCTGCTGGATCGACCGGAGACCTACGGCTGCACGAATTTCGCAGCCGAATTTTCAAGAACACTCGTTTCTTACGAGTGTGGTTGCCTCCGGGTTACGACGATGCCGAAAATGGAGATCGCTTCTATCCAGTCCTCTACTTGAACGACGGGCAGAACTTGTTCGAGTCATCGACGGCGTTTGGTGGAGTGGAATGGGGGGTGGATGAGACCGCCGATCGGCTGATTTGTGAAGGCACGATTCGTCCGCTGATTATTGTGGGCATCGACAACACGGGCAAGGATCGGATTCGTGAATATATGCCGCACCGGTCCATGCATCCGATGATGCTGAGAGTGCAGGGGCGTCGGTATCCCGATTTTCTGATCAGGGAAGTAATGCCGTTTGTGGAGAACACCTATCGGATTGCCACGAGCCCGGAAAATACGGGACTGGGAGGATCGTCTTTGGGCGCGCTGATCGCGTTGTATACCGCGATCTCACGGCCGGGAGTAATTGGCAGGCTGCTGCTGGAGAGCCCATCGCTGTGGGCATCGAACCGGCAAGCAATCAAGGAGAGCCGAGCGGTAAGAATCTGGCCGGAGAAAATATTTCTGGCGGCCGGCACAGCAGAAGCGGGAACGCCCGAACGCAGCCGCACAGTGGTAGACGATGTGCGCGAACTGGCAGCGATTATGCGGCGCGCAGTATTGAGTGAAAGCCGTTTGCGAATGGTCATTAAAGATGGCGCCGGACACACGGAGTCGGCGTGGGGCGAGCGATTTCCTGAAGCCCTGCAGTTTTTGTTCGGGAGCTAGACTTAATCGGATTGATTCGCAACTGAAATTGATTTCCTGCCTGTTGTCCATATCCCACAAAGAAGAGCAGCCATCACCGGAACGGAAAGCTGGAAGTGCGTCCAGCGTGCAAGCGGGCCAAGAAGTGGGAGCACAAAAGTGAAATAAAGGAGAATTTTGAAACGGGCAGTGTTGCCGTCTATCTGCGTGACGAGCCAGTCGGAGAGCAGCACGAATGCAGGCGCGAGAATAACTAGATCATAGACGGTGAGATGTGGGGCGAGCAGAACAGTAGAAAGTAGCAACGCCGAATACTGCAAAGATAAAGGTAGGCGGCTGCGCCAGCACGCCACAGTGAATCCCGCGACTATCAATGCAGTGGTGACATAAAGCACAGAAGAAACTGAAGGCGCGGGAACGAGCATGGTCCAAAATGTGCGCAGGCAGTGGGTTTGGTAGGGTTTTGGCTCCAGAAGCGGCAGCACGCTTGGAATGTTCAGTAGGATATGGGACCACTCGCGAAGCGGTGCGGCACCGTAGTATAGCCAGGCAATGATTAACTCAGCGCCTGCTGAGAGTAGCGCACCGGTGATTATTTTCCAGCGAAGTGTAATCAGGAAAACTACGGCAAGGGCTAGACCGAGCTGAGGCTTAAAGATGAGACATCCGAACGCAAGGCCGGCGAGGAATTCATGTTGCTCACGCAGGGCGAAAAATGCGAGCACAAAGAACGCGAGAGCAAGAGCGGAAGTCTGTCCCCATGCAATCGAGTGCCAGAACGCCGGGAAAGCAACGGCGAGAATTAGAATCGTGAATCCATGATTGCGCAGATTGGGGCAGGCCCGCCACACGGAGTAACAACATAATCCATAGATGAGCGCGCTGAGAATGAGCCAGAGAGTGAGAGCCAGCGGATAAGACAGCCGAGCGAACGGCGCAAATAAAATTGAGACCTGCGGCGGATAGAGCGGCAAGTATCGGATGCCAGCAGCCGCGGGAATGCGTTGCGCCGCCAGTTCGGCTTGCGCCCGCATGTTGTATAGATCCGAGCCCCTGTGGACAAGTGCGAGCGAGCCCAGAGTATAGAAATGGAGAAAATCCGTTCCCTTGAGATTATCGGCGCGATCAATCAACCCGGGCGTGCACATGTTCCACAGATAGACCGACCATAGGCATAGCGCGAGAATCAATCCGTGAGCACGCAGGCGGCGGTCGGTTATCCAGGATGCGGGAATCCTCGATGCGGAGATCCTCGACGTCATGAGCCCGCATGATACCGAATGTCAGGCTCACCCGAGGCTTAAATCTGGAGCCGGGAAATCTGTTAGCTGACTGCGCCGCGTCATGAGCAACAAGGGCAGGATGAGAGGCATAAAGGGAACCAGGAAAGAAGGCAGTAGCGGGAGCTGACTAGGCGAATCGATATGCGGCGGAAACAGCAATAGGAGTGTCGACGCAATCCACGGCCAACTGATGCAGATGACGAACACCAGTTTGGAAAAACGGCGTAGAGTCTTCCAGTCCTGCAAAAGCAGCATCACAGGAAGAATCAGCAGCACCTGGTTGAATGGTGTAAACAACGGGAACGCAAGCAAGTCGCCCATGAAAAAAGCGGCTAGCACAGAGGTGAATTGCCTTGAGTCGCCTGCTTCTTTTCGATTACGCCATGCAAATGCGAGCAGGCCAAGAATGATGACTCCTCCCACAACTTCTCCGAACGTATTGCCGAGAGCCATGCCAAGCGTCGACGTAGGAAGGGCATATCTTCGATAGGCGGCCAGGCCTGCCATGAAGTATCCGAGCCATCCCGGAAGTAACAGTTCGCCGAACGCAACCAGTGCCGCCAGGGTCGCTATAAAACAGGCAGGAAGCCTCCATCTCTTGGGCCAATCTCCCGCGGCCCAAATCGTGAACCAGCAAAGAGGCAGAAGCATCATCTGAGGTTTAATGGTGGAGAAAGCGAGCACGATACCGGCAGTGGCCGAGTGGTGTCTGCTCACGCACCAAGCCGCCGCCATTAACAAGTATGCATCAACAATCGCCAACTGCTGCAGGCGCAAGCCCTGTGAAATCTGGGGACTGCTGAGAGTGAACAGAATTATGGCGACGCCTGCTTCCCATCGTATCTTCCACCGCAGAACGCTTAAGCAAAAGAGAACATTCAAGGCAATCAGCGAACTCAAAACGAAGGGGGCCCAGCGCTGCACCTCCGCAAAGTCCGTGTACACGAGAGGAGCCGTGAGGAAAACTTCGTAGATGGGATAAGCAAACCGTTGTTCGTCTGCCAGCTTCGCTTTCGGTTCGTCGTAGGTCTGGTTGACAACGTGGCCGTAGAACGCCATTTGTATTTCGTGACTGACCTGGGTGCTATAAGGATTGCGGCGGTGAAGCAGAAGCTCACGTGTTCCCACCCAAGGCGAGTACAAGTCGCTTATTTGAGCCATCACGAAACCGTTTTCCAGCCGTGTGCGGCTGTTCCATGGTCCCAGGATGCGGTGTACATAAAGCCACGAAATTCCAGCCATACATAAGGCGAGAAGGAGCCACAGTCGTGGTTTCATCGGGCGGGAGCCTCATAGGATTCCAATCGCGGTGGCGAAGCGTCGGCATCCAATCGCCAAACCCGTCGATTTTTGAAGGCTCTCAACAGTTCTTGATTTCCAACATTTGCCATGTCGCGAGCCCATAAAACTTTCGCGCCATCGATATCGGCGTTGTTGTAGACCCATTCCCGAAAGAAGTTATTGTGCGGTCCATAGACGACAATTACAAGCTGTGGGCCGGGAAAATGTTGAAGCTGGCGCAGGATCTCCGCTCTCTCCGAGTTGCCCCTGGGCCATCCGGGTTCTATCTGGACGTGAACCTCTACCGCTGTAAGGCGCAGAAGGATCATAGCGCACGCAAGTATGGGAATCGTGCGATCAATCGCAGGACCAGTGGAGCGACCGCCGGGAGACCAGTGCCAGAGATAGCACATACCCTGTACCAGCACTAAGTACAAAGCACAGGTTGCCGGAGAGAAATAGTCGGGTCTGTTCCACGTTTCTACCGCCAGGGCTACTGCCATAGCGCCGCATATGAAGAGCGGGAGTCGCATCTTGCGCTGACGAACGATGCGAGGAAACGCCAAAAGCGGCACTGTCAAGAGTGGGCCCAGATAGAACTTCCACCACGAAATGAATCTCTCCACATGACTGCGTAAATAACCAGAAAAAGTATGATTTGTCTGAAACACTTTCAGTTCCCAACGGTAGAAATCCCGCATGACCTCGTGGTGGTACTCGGCCGCGGGTTGCAGAGTCTGCCAGAGGAACGCCGGGACTGCGGCGTAGGTATCGGCTTCCACCTGATAAGTCATGCGAAACGGGTTGCCGGTTACGCGATAGTAGTAATAGCCGGTGGCGATTGATGCGATCAGCAAACAAAGAATGATCGGTACGACCACCCTCGGAATCGATTGGATGAACGGCGGACGATTCTTCCCGAGAAGCCAAAACATCATGACAACAGCAACGGGTAGAGCGAATATCAATCCTTCATAAGGACGGCTGTTGGCTAGAATCACGAGGCCCAAACTCATCAGCAATGCGTCGCGAACGCGAAGATGCTGGCGAATACGCGGCCAGGCTCCCAACACCAGCGCGCCCCCGAGGGCGACGATCGAAGCGGCCCAGTAGCCGTTCATCCAGTAGCTGAGAATTCCTAGTCGAAGCGCTGCAAGCGCCGCCCCTAACAACGCCCACGACGCTGGTACCCACGCTTGAAGCATCCAGCATAGAGCCGAGCACATGAGCGCAGTTGCGAGAACTTGACCAATCCACGGATTACCCAGTAATTGACCGGCGGCGAGCACGAGGCCCTCTGCCGGGGGATACATCGACATGTACGTTGGCTTTTGAATGATGTGGAAACTTTCGAAATGAACCCACAGGGGATGCGTGGGATTCGTGAGCCTGCCGTGCGCGAACGTGTCGGCCGCAAGAAGGTAGCTGAATTCGTCGTGGTTAAGCGGTTGCGGAATGCCGAGGATTGGAATGAGTCCCACTCGAATCGCAATCACGCTGAAACCAACCATCACTATAGACAGGTTGCGGCGATGAGCCAGGCGGCTTAGCGCGCGCTCGACCTGACGAAAACCCGTGGGCTGATCGTGGCGAGAAGTATTTCGAGAGGAGAATAAAATCAAACCTCCCGCGGCGATTAGCAGGAAGGCTTCGATCAGCGTCAGGAGCCACGGAGCGAGCAGCGAGTAGAGGTTCTGCATCGTGACCGAGCCAGGCATTGCCCGTTCATTCCTGCGATGGCCAAACGGGCTTACCGGATGCCAATTGCCCGCAGAAAAAGTCGACTCGAGTTTTACGCCGGTTGTTTCTCGGCGGCCCTCTCGAACAATCCGTCGACGATCTGAATCATTTCGTCGTCTACGACGCGGTTGCGGGAGATGGCTTCTTTCAAAGTGATCGAGACAATTTTATTCGACCTTAGCGCGGCCATGCATCCGAACTCGCCGCGGTGCACCATATCGATTGCGCCGAGGCCATAGCGCGTCGCCAGCACTCGGTCGAAAGCGCTGGGAGACCCTCCGCGCTGAATGTGTCCCAGGATCACGGCGCGAGTTTCGAAGCCAGTGCGTTTTTCTATTTCGCGGGCGAGAATGTTGGCGATACCGCCGAGTTTCACGTGGCCGAACTCGTCTTTGCCCATGTCCTGCAGAACGGGAGATCCCTGGCCCGGTTCTGAGGAAAACTTCGCGCCCTCGGCCACGACCACAATGGAAAAATAGAGTCCGCGTTCGTGGCGCTGGCGAATGGAATGCGCGACTTTGTCCACATCAAAGGGGCGTTCGGGAATGAGGATGACATCGGCGCCACCGGCGATGCCACTGTAAAGCGCGATCCAGCCGGCATCGCGCCCCATCACTTCTACGACCATCACGCGATTGTGAGCCTCCGCGGTGGTGTGAACTCGATCCAGCGCCTCACAGACGATGTTGCACGCGGTGTCGAATCCGAAGGTGTAATCGGTGCCGCCGAGATCGTTGTCGATGGTTTTGGGAACGCCTACGACCTTGGCGCCGCGTTCATGAAGTTTTTGCGCGACCGACAGCGTGTCGTCACCGCCGATTGCAATGATGGCGTCAATTTTATATTTGTCCAGCGTTGCCAGGCAGCGATCAATGCCATCGGGCCGCTTTGAAGGATTGGTGCGCGATGTGCGCAGGATCGTGCCTCCACGCGGAAGAATTCCTCCTACAGCTTCGAGGTCAAGGACCATGGTCTGGTCTTCGACCAGCCCACGCCAGCCTTCCAGGAATCCGACAAACTCGTCACCATAAGTGAAAATGCCTTTGCGCACCACGGCGCGAATCACCGCGTTTAGACCGGGACAATCGCCGCCTCCGGTTAGGATGCCGATTTTCATGATCCACTCCCTCTATGAATTGAAACGGAATCCCTGGAATGCACGCCCGGCACAGGCTTGCATTCAGCCGCAGCCCTAAGCGGGATTCAGCAATCACTGGGAAGAAATAGATTATCACTAATGAGAGATGATGCTGATGGAGAAGCGATCTCTGGATAATATGGCTGTGAAAGAGTAGAGTGCGTTGCTAATAACGGCGCTAAAATGCGTTCGATTGCAAAAAACGCGAAGGCTATCTGTGACCGCGATGCGATCTCCTGCTCGCCTTCTTCTGCGCTTTCTGGTATTTCTTCATGGCTTTCCGCTGTTTTTTGGCCGTCTTTTTTGTGTACTTCTGCTGCTGCTTGGCCGCCCTGCGCGCCTCGCGTCCATTTTCTCCGATACTCCTGTTCTCCCGTTGCGCATGGACCGGTATGGATACGGCAATACTCAAAGCGAATAACAGCAGAAAAGTCGCAATACGTTTCATAGAAGCTCCGAACGGAACATTCTCCTGCGATCTTAACCGAAGATGCTGCAATTTTGGCATTCGCGCAGTTACTCTCGTGCCACCCGTCTCTGACGATGTTCGCTGCCAGAGCAATTGTAAAGTTATCTCTAGCTCTTCAGCCCGATAGCGGCGGCCTCCAGTTCGTCGTGGACCTGGGCGGCGCGGCGCAGGGCGGATTGCACGTTGTCGCAAATATTTTCCGCACCGACTACCTCTTCGAACTCCGCCTGATGGATCAGGCTTGCCGGTTGTTCTCGCGCTCCGCAAAGAATCAGGATTCGGTTCGTCGCCTGCAGTTGGCGGGCAACTTCTTCGATCGCGAACAGGCCGGTGGCATCGAGAGCGTTCATGTTGCGCAGGCGGAGAATAACCACCGGCGGCAGCGTGTGTAAGTCCTGTGTTACGGCGTTGATTTTATCAGTGGCGCCGAAGAGAAACGGTCCATGGATGCGGAAAATCGTCGCGTAGTAGGGGATGTCTTTATCTTGCAGTATGTGCACGCGGCCGTCTTCAACATATTCGTCAGTGACCTGGGAAACCGTGGTGGTGGCGGCAACGCGGCTAATGAAAAGGAGCGCGGCAAGGATCATGCCGGCCTCGACGGCGACGGTGAGGTCGGCGAATACGGTGAGTGCAAAAGTGACCAGCCACACGCTGATATCGGTCTTGGTGAGTCTCAGCAGTTGCGGGATCTCGCGCCACTCGCCCATGTTGTAGGCGACCACCATTAGAATTCCCGCGAGCACGGCCAGCGGCACGTGACTCACCAGCGGAGCGGCGAATATGAGAATGCAGAGCAGCGTAAGTGCATGAATCATGCCCGCAACGGGAGACTGCGCGCCAGCGCGAATATTGGTTGCGGTGCGGGCAATGGCGCCCGTAGCGGGAAGTCCGCCGAACATGGGAGAAACGATATTGGCTACGCCCTGGCCGATGAGTTCTACGTTGGGATTATGGTGGTCGTTGCTCATGCGGTCAGAAACCACGGCCGACATGAGCGATTCGATCGCGCCCAGCATCGCGACGGTTAGAGCCGGACCCAGCAATCCGTGGATCAGATCGGCGCGGAAGCGGGGAATCACAAAGTGAGGCAGGCCAGCAGGAATTCCGCCGAAGCGGGAGCCGATCGTTTCCACCGGCAGCTTCAACAAAACCACGGCTGCGGTGCCGAGCAGGAAAGCAACGATTGCGCCCGGGATTCGATTTGAAACGGCACGGCAGAAAACCATAACCAGCACTGTGCCCGCAGCCAGTGCGGTCGCAGTGTACGACAAAGTGCGGAAGTTGCCGGCCAGTGCTTCCAGGCGCTGCCAGAACACGCCCGGAACTTTGGCCAGTTGCAAGCCGAAGAAATCTTTCACCTGAGTGCTGGCGATCAAAATCGCGATGCCATTGGTGAAACCGATGACGACCGGCCGCGGAATGAACTTCACTGCCGTGCCCATGCCGGCGATGCCCATGATCATCAGGAGAATGCCGGCCATCACCGTACACATGAAAAGTCCATCGACGCCGTGAAGCGCAACGATGCCGGAGATGACCACAACGAAGGCGCCGGTCGGGCCGCCGATTTGCGTCTTCGAACCGCCCAGCAACGAAATTAGAAAACCGGTGACGATGGCGCAATAAATACCGGCTTGCGGTGTGAGTCCGGAAGCGATGGAAAAGGCCATGGCCAACGGCAACGCGACCAGACCCACGGTGATGCCGGCAATTAAATCGTGAAGAAATTTATTGGCGCTGTAGTCGCGCAAACAGAGGACAGACTTCGGTAGCCAACGTTCTTCAAAGAAAGCATGCCCCATTTTTGTATTATGAGGGCACTGAGTTCAAAACAAAGAGAATTGTGCAGGACTCGCGCACCAAGGTGCGTAAGACCAGCCGGGAAGACGCCTCTAGGATGTCCAGCACATTCCGCGATAAACTGCACTCAACATGCGAGTACTGGGCATAGATTGCGGCGGCGCGTACACCGGGTACGGAGTGGTCGAGATGGATTCGGGCGGCCAGTTGCTCTGCCTTACATACGGAGCCATCAAGCTTTCGCCGCGGGAGCCGCTGGCGCGAAGACTGTCGCGAATTTATGACGGACTCGGCGCTTTAATTGTGGATCATCATCCGAATGAAGTTGCGATCGAAGGCATTTTCTACGCGCTGAATGTGAAGTCGGCGTTGCAACTAGGGCAGGTGCGTGGAGTGGCCATGCTGGCCGCGGCTGCCGCTGGGCTGGACGTGGCGGAATATTCTCCTTTGACCATCAAGTCGTCAGTCGTGGGATACGGAAGGGCGGAGAAGCAGCAGGTGCAACACATGGTTACGCGGCTGCTGAGTTTGGCACAGGCTCCCGAGCCGATGGATGCCTCGGATGCGCTGGCCATTGCGATCTGCCACTTGCATACCGCGGGAACGTTGGAGCGGCAGAGGGCTGCGGCACGATGATGCGTGCTGTTTCTATGCGAGCGATAGGGGGTTGGCGGGTGGTTGGCGCGGCGCTGTTCCTGCTTGTTCCGTCTGGGCCTGTGCTGGCGCAAATCTCGCCGAGCCGGGAAGCCGTCCCAGCTGCGACTGTCACATTTACTCTAGACTTTCCTCTTTCGGAGCCCACGCACTACTCAATCGCAGTCGATGCGAACGGTCACGCTGACTATGGGTGCACGGTGAAAGATCAGGACGACTCCGAAGAACAATCCTACCGGGCGGAATTTAACGTAACTGCCGCCAACCGGCAGCGGATTTTTGAGTGGGCGAAGCAAGCGAAATATTTTTCCGGCAAGGTTGATTCGGGAAACCGGAAACTGGCTTTCACTGGCGACAAGATCCTGAGCTATCAGGATGGGAAACAATCCTATACGGCGCGCTACAACTATTCGAGCCTCGAGCCCGTTCGGCAGTTGACGACGCTATTTCAGAGCATGGAAGCGACCCTGGATTATGGACGGCGGCTGGCTTACTACCACCGCTACCAGAAGCTGGCGCTCGATGATGAGTTAAAGCGCATGGAAGCCCAGGCGAGGAATAATGAGCTGAGCGAAATCCAAAGCGTGAAACCGGTGCTGCAGGAGATTGTTGAGGACACTTCGGTAATAAATATGGTGCGGGCGCGGGCCAAAGCCTTGATCCAGATGGAAAGTGACGCCTCTGAACATTGACAGGTAGGCGCTTGTACGAAGGGAGTAGAATTGGCGTTAGTGCCCGAGGCAGTGAAAAATTGACAACTACTTGACAACTGTTTTGGAGGCAAGTGGTAGGACAATTAGTAGGAAAAGAGAAGATTTTTCGGCAGCGAACTTAGGGGATGCGGGAACGAGCCACAGGTTGGATGAGGAGGTTCTATGCTCAAGCTCCGATTTTACTGGATGGTATTAATGGCCTTGGTCTGTGCGCTTTCGGCGCTGCCGGCCACTGCCAATTCGCAAGCCCGCATTGTTCGCCTGAGCGACGTGCACGGCGGGGTGCAGATCGACAAGAACGCGGGATTGGGCTTTGAGAACGCCTTTCTCAATCTTCCGATCACCCAAGGAACGCAAGTGCGAACGCGCGCGAACGGGCGCGCGGAAATCGAATTCGAAGATGGCAGCACGCTGCGAGTTGCTCCCAACACGACAGTTCTATTCAGCACGCTGGGCTTGAGCGAAGCTGGGCAGCGCTTCTCCGCGGTAAACCTGTTAGAAGGCAGGACCTATGTGAACTGGCTGGGGAAGAGCGGAGATAAATTTACGCTGCGTTTTTCCCAAGAGAAAGTCGATTTGAGCCAGCCCGCTCATTTCCGGGTGATGGCTTCGTCCGGCTCCGCAGAGGTTGCGAGTTTCAAGAATGACGTGGAAGTGATCGGTCCGTCGGGCACAGTGAAGGTGGATAAGAAAAAAATGGTCGCCTTCGATGTGAATGACGACGATCACTCCACGGCAGCAAAGAGTTTTAAAGAAGACTCCTACGACGACTGGGATAAACAAGCGGTCGAGTATCACGACCAATACGCGAAAAATAATCCTACGCCGTATGGTTACGGGCTTAGCGACCTCAACTATTACGGAGGCTACACAAACTTTCCCGGCTACGGCATGTTGTGGCAGCCCTACTTCACGGGAGTAGGCTGGAATCCGTTTATGGACGGCGCATGGTCGTTCTATCCCGGCATGGGTTACATGTGGGCCTCTGCATACCCATGGGGCTGGATGCCTTACTACTATGGCAACTGGCTGTATGCGCCGGGCCTGGGCTGGGGCTGGCAACCGGGAGCATTCAACGGATGGCGAGGCGGAGTTCACTACACGGGAGCGGCGGTCGCGGGTTTTCAACTGCCGGTTGAACCCAAAGGCAGGGTCGGGACCGTTGTGGTAGGAAGGGGTGGGCCGGTCCTCACACAGACTCCAACAAGGAGCCTCGTCGTCAATCGCGGATCTGCGGGGATGGGAATTCCGCGCGGATCGGTAGACGGCTTGCATCACCTGAATACGCAAGTGGCGAAAACGGGCTTCGCGGAGATTCGTCCGGCGCCGCAGTTTGCCGCGAGCTCCTTCCACTCTGGCGGATTCGTCGGCGCTGAGCCGCATGGAGCCATGAGCCCCGGCGCGGGGCACGTCGGTACTGCATCCGCGGGACACTCCGGTGCAGCCGGTTCGGGTGCTCATCGGTAAGGGAATGCTTAGTATCTTTTAAAGCCAAAGGCGGCCAACTGGCCGCCTTTTTTTTGCTACTTCCAGAGTGGTTTAAGTATTTCAAATACAGTTTCCACTCGATATGACGATTTGTCGGTGCTCACTAATGTTGATTTCGCGACATGATTTTCGCAGGAGAATCCGATGCCATGGCAAGCTAAAGATAAAGACATCGTGGCCGTACGAGAGGAAATGCTGGCCTTGCTTCGCCAGCAGATGGAATCCCTGGATTCACCCGAGGGGCTGACGGATAGCCAGTTGATCGAGTGCTACAACCGGCAGGGCAGAGTGCAGGAACTGCGCGAGAGACTGCAAGTCCTTTTGGGCGAACAGGAAGCTTTCTCAACGTCTCATCAGATTTCCGATATGCCACTGGCGGCATAACATCAGGCGGGCGAGCCACAGGAACCGTCCGCCGCACTAGCTCACTACGATACCTGCGTAACCCACAACGGCATCGCGATCACCAGAGACATCGCCGGAAGTCGCATACTTCACCAGTTCAGCCGAGGTTGCGCCCATCCTTTTTACAGCCGTCAGCATTGTCACCGCTGGGCCGAAGCCGCACATGCTCACGTGCTGTTGTGTCACCACATCGTGAAGGCCGCGAGCGTCGAGGCGCAGGATTGCTTCGATTGCGCTCTGATCCTTGACGCGAGTGACAGCGTCTGACTCGTAGTGATTCATATCGCTGGAAGCAACTATGAGGACCGGCTTGCCGTACGCCACAATTGCTTCCGCCAGTGCGATGCCGAGTTGTTCGAGAGCTTCGAACTGTCCGGTTCCGAGTGCAATCGGAACGAATCTCAGCCTTGGTTGACGGATTTGCAGAAACGGTAACTCGACTTCGATGGCGTGCTCGGAGCGGTGTGCGGCCGAATCTTCGTGAAGAAGTGCGCAGCGTTGCTTGAGGCTGGTCGCAAAATCGCTGGCGATGGGCACAGGCCCGAGCGGAGTCTCCCAACTTCCATCGCTCATGATCGCTAGAGGCCGTCCCATGCCGGTGTGGTTGGGACACATCACAACGCAAAGTTCTGGAACATCCAATCCCGCAAACACGGCGCCAGCCACATGTCCGGAATACATGTAGCCCGCGTGAGGAGCGATGCAGCCCAGCGCTGAAGTGGCTTTGCGTAAAGGAAGCTGAGCCAGATAGCAACCGACTTCCTGCCGTAGAGCTTCCGCATCGTTGGGATAAAACCGACCGGCAACAGCGGGATGGCGAACGAGAGCCGTAGCCATGAGGAATCTCCGCAAAGAGGGACACGGCGAAATAGCGCTGCCATTATGCTACGAGTCGTCGTGGCTCCGGCGCAAGGCGCGAAATAGCGCCGCACTCTCTTCCAGTGTCAGCGTCTCGGCTCGGGCTGCAGGTTTTACTCGCGCTTTTGCTAGCGCGGCGCGCAACTCAGGCTCAGGGTAGCTCGATTTCAAGTTGTTCCACAGCGTCTTCCGTTTCTGGCCAAAAGAGAGTTTCAGGAAGTCAATGAAACCCTGCTTGAAACCATCCGTGTCCAGGCCGAGTTCCTGGTGTCGCGCCGCCATGGTCAGGCGCAGCGCGGTGGAATGAACCTTCGGCGGCGGCGCAAACGCTCCCGGCGGCAGAGTGAAAAGTTTCTCCACCCGGGCATAAAGTTGCGCCGTGGCGGAGAGCAGCCCGTAGTCACGGCTGCCGGGCTTAGCGGCGATACGATCGGCCACTTCGCGTTGCACCAGGATCACGATCGTCTGGAAATATCTGGAGTAGTCGAACAGTCGCAGCAGAATGTCGGAAGTAATGTAGTAAGGGAGATTGCCGATCACGTTCGCCGGAGTGGGTTTGAATTCGATGCCGGGGCGGCTCAGGCCTGGCTTGGGTCCGAAGAGGGAATCGAAATCGATCGACAGAATATCCGCTTCGATGACTTCGACGTTAGGAAACATGGCGAAGCGCAGGCGAAGCTGGGCGGCCAGCACGCGGTCGAGTTCCACGGCGATCAATCGGCGAGTGTGTTTGGCCAACAAAGAAGTGAGGATGCCGCGTCCGGGGCCGATTTCGAGGGCGGTATTTTGCGAGACGTCGCCGAGAGCGTCGACGATTTGCGACGCGTAACTTTCGTTGGCGAGAAAGTGCTGTCCCAACTTGGGCTTGAGTTGCGGGCGGCGCGTGGACACGACCTTCGGCACGTTGACCCTCTTTTCCTCGGGCATTAGACTGAAAATTCAGCCCGCGTGCTTGTGCGCAGGAGAGTAAACTCCGGCACGACGTATTCCATCATAACGTGCGCCCGCGAAAATCGGGTCTTACCTGGAGGGTTTTCATGCATATTGCATTTGCGGCTTCGGAAGGCGTTCCATTCTCAAAGACCGGTGGACTAGCCGATGTGGTGGGCGCATTGCCCCGAGCGCTCGCCGCATTGGGGCATCAGGTGAGCGTCTACCTGCCGCGCTATAAGCAGACGAAACTGGCAGACCCTGCGACGGCCATCCGTAGCATTACGATTCCCTTCGATGATAAATACCGCTTTTCCGCTGTGGTGACGGGCGGAAGCCAATCCGGCGTGCGTTTTTATTTTGTCGATTATGCGGACTATTTCGATCGCGACGCGCTTTACGGCACTTCGGCTGGCGACTATCCCGACAACGCAGAACGCTTCGCGCTGTTTTCCCGCACCGTGCTCGAGGCTTCGAAGATTTTGGGTGTGCCCAACGTTTTTCATTGCCACGATTGGCAATCGGCGCTGATACCCGTACTGCTGCGCACGGTTTATGCGGAGGATCCCGCGTTTCGCGAGGCGGGTACGGTATTCACTATCCACAACATGGGCTACCAGGGACTGTTTCCACCGGAAACTTTACCGCTGCTCATGCTGCCCTGGGATTTGTTCACCATGTCAAAAATGGAATTTTTCGGGCAGGTGAATTTTCTGAAGGGCGCGCTCACTTATTCGGATTACGTAACCACCGTCAGCAAAAAATACAGCCAGGAAATTCAAACCGCCGAATATGGCTTTGGACTGGAAGGTGTGCTGCGCGACCGGGCCGCGACTGTCACTGGAATCTTGAATGGTGTGGACTATGACGAATGGAGTCCGCAGGCCGATAAGTTTATCGTAGCGAAATATTCGCCGCAGGATTTGCTCGGCAAAGCCAAGTGCAAGCAGGATCTGCTGACGTCGTTCGGGGTGAAGAATGCCGACGCGAAACTGCCGGTGATTGGAATTGTTTCGCGATTCGCCGCCCAGAAAGGGTTTGACCTGATCGCACAGATCATGGACCGGCTGGCCCGCGAAGAGATGATCATGGTGGTTCTCGGCTCCGGTGATAAAACGTATGAAGAAATGTTCACCCGCCTCAGTAAACAGTTTCCGAACAAGATTGCGTTGAAGGTGGCTTACGACAATGCAACAGCGCACAAGATCGAGGCGGGCTCCGACATGTTCCTGATGCCCTCGAGATACGAACCGTGCGGGCTGAACCAGATCTACAGCCTGAAGTATGGGACGGTGCCGATCGTGCGCGCTACGGGCGGCCTCGACGACACGATTGAACCGTGGGACGCGCGCTCGGGCAAAGGCACAGGATTCAAGTTCACGGAATACAACGGCGAGTCTCTGCTGTTGACGATCAAGCAGGCACTGCAGGCATTTCGTGATCAGACTTCATGGCAGGTGCTGATGCGCAACGGCATGAATAAAGATTTTTCCTGGAATGCCTCGGCGCGGGAGTATGGAAAGGTTTATGAGCGGGTAAGGCAGATGCGCGGTGCAACGCCGGCCGCGGCGTCCGGGGACCGGGTATTGGTCTAGGTTTTATGAGGCAAATGCGATCGAGCCAGCAAGTGTACCGCGACTTTCGCCAACCACCGTCCTTATCCAGCTCGCCCCGTTTTCGAGCAAGGTTAACTTGTAGGTGCACGGTGACTTCGCTTCGGGCATACTGAAGTCCGGGCAGAGAATCGCATTGCTCATACTATGGAGCTATTTGGTATCGCTCTCTCAATTCCTGTTGCGTTTGTGGCCAGCATGCTTTACTGCCTCTTTCTGGACCGCGTGGTACTGAAGTTCGAGCGACCCCGCCGGTGGCTCCGTTTCACATCGTATTTCGTACTGGCATTTTTCGCGGCGGAGCTTGTCATGTTGCTTACCTTCGGCGCCGTGCGCAGCCGTGCGATTCTCGGACCCGGTTTCTACGTTGTTCACTTAATCCTCTTCTTTATCAGCGTTCCATCGCTGGCAAATCTTCTTGTTCTCAGACAGCGTCGCGGATTCGTTGCTAGTTGGTACATCGCTGCTGCGTTGTGTACCATGTTGGCCTTTTTCCTGGTGCTGCTCCAGTACAGCGTTTCGGAAGCGCTCTACGGGATCGCATGAAAACGGCCCAGAAGATAACCCGGCTGCTAGAATCTCCAATCATGGCCGCGGCCTCCGACATCCCGGCTTTCTCCCGCATCATCTTCCACGTCGACATGGATGCGTTCTTTGTTTCGGTGGAGGAGCTCTACGATCCATCGCTGAAAGGGAAGCCCGTTGTTGTCGGAGGGCAGCGGCACGAGCGCGGGGTGGTTTCGGCGGCATCTTATGAGGCGCGGAAATTCGGAGTGCATTCGGCGCTGCCGCTGCGAACGGCGGCGAAGCTTTGTCCGCAGGCCATTTTTGTTGACGGGCATCCGGAGCGTTACCGCGAGTGCTCGGAAAAGGCTTACAAAGTGTTGACGACATTCTCGCCGCAGGTGGAGATGGCTTCGATCGACGAAGCTTATCTCGACATGACCGGAACCGCGCGCCTGCACGGTCCGCCGCTGCGCGCCGCGCACAAATTGCACCAGCGGATGAAAGAAGAAACACAGCTGAATTGCTCGATCGGCATCGGATCATCGCGGCTGATTGCGAAAGTTTCTTCCGCGCAGGCAAAGCCCAATGGTGTGTTGTGGATTGTTCCGGGAGAAGAAGCCAAATTCCTCGCGCCGCTCGATGTGCGGGAAATTCCCGGCGTCGGCAAGGTAATGGAGAGCCATCTGCACGCGCTCGGCATTAAGAAAGTGGGCGACCTGGCGCGGCTGGAAGAGTCTGATCTTGAAGCACGATTCGGCAAGTGGGGCCTGGCGCTCGCGGGCAAGGCCCGCGGAGAAGATGCCGGAGGATGGTTCGACTCCGAAGTGGGCGCAGACACGGCTGCGAAATCCATCAGCCACGAGCACACTTACAACGAAGACACTGCTGACGTGAACCAGCTGGAAGCTACGCTGATGCGGCTGTCGGAGATGGTGGGACGCCGCCTGCGCGAAGCAAAGCTTTACGCGCACACGATTCAACTCAAGCTGCGTTACAAAGATTTCACAACGATTACCCGGGCCCACAGTTTGCCGACTCCCACGCAGCTTGACGGCGAAATCTTCGAAGAGGTGCGGAAACTTTTTCGCAAAAACTGGCAGCCCGGCAGGGAAGTGCGCCTCCTCGGAGTGCAGGCTTCCTCATTTGAAGGGCGGACGGAGCAGATTAATTTGTTGGATAGTAACCGCCAGCAGCGCTGGAAAGACGCTCTGGCCGCGGCGGATCGCTTGCGCGACAAATTTGGCGAATCGAGCGTTTCGCTGGCTGCTGGCATGCGAGGGAGTTTCCGCGAGCGGACGCATGAGAATCCGGCGGGGCTGCCGGGGAAGAAAAAGTAGCGCCGAAGAAGTAGAAAAGATGACAGGGATCCTTCGACTGCGTAGATGCTTCGCTTCGCGAACCATCCACTTCGCTCAGGATGACAAGATTAAAACGAAGGCCGGGTATCCCGGAAGGTGATTCCGGATCCCGGCCTCGTCTTATTGCAACTTGGGGTGAAAGTCGTTAGTTGCCCGAACCTGAGTTGGCAGAAGTGCTTGGCGTGGCTGTCGGCGCGTTCGATGCGGCCCAGCGTGCCAACCGAGGATAGAACGGCGTGACTTCAAACGGCATTTTGTCACGCGCCGAAGTGATCGCCACAGGGGCAGTCTTTACCATTTCTGCCGTATCGTTCCAGGGATTAATCTTCACGCGTCCGCCCAAAGGCAGAGCCGCGACCTGATCCAGTTTATTGTTGTCGAGCGCCGGACCTTTCGTGGCCAGGGCAGCGAGGCGGGTAATAGTTCCATTTTCCGCCAGCGGATTGCCCAGATGCGTGGTCAAGAGCGCGTTGAGCTGAGGAGCGCGGGCCTGCAGCGCTTTCAGGAACAAGCCGACGTTATCGAGCTTTTGCGCGTAAGGCGAATTGTTCAGCAGTTCGATTGCTTTCTTGTCAGCGGCGGCTTCTTCTTCCGGAATATGCTTGAAGCCCAGGTTGTTGTAAGTCGAATCGTCGGAGAACAGCATGCGATCGTTGAACGCATACTTGCTGCCCAGGTTGTGGCCGAGAACGATGTGCGCCAGCTCATGCGCGAGCACGGCGGCCAGGCTGGCCTCGTCGGGAAGCACGTCGATTAATCCACGGCTGATCACGATGGTATTGCCTACGCTGAAAGTTTCGAGCGGCGCAGTGAGCAATACGCGAGTCCGTACCGGACGCGGCAGATCGATATTGTTGGTGACTTCAAGATTGTTGACCACGGTCTGCAGAATGTGATCGACGTCGCCTTCGGGCGCCAGCAAACCAGCACTGGTGAGGCGTTCGACAACGTTGTCTTCCGCCTGCTGCTGCCAAACCCGCTCAGCCTGCAGCGGAGAGGCGTCCTGCGTGGTGGCGCTTTCATCCTTCACGCTGTCGACGCGAATCTGCGTGAGTTCGTCATCCTTGCCTTCTTTTTTCAGGTCGTAGCCCCAGATGCGGGTCTGCGCCTTGAAAGCGATTTTGTTTTTCACGCCTGCGCTGAAGTCACCCTCTTCGCTGTAGATGTAAGCGGGCACCCAGTAGCCGGGGATCAGATTGAGGCGCCAGCTATCCATGTGAAAAAAGTAAGAGTTGCGCGGAGCAGGATAATAAGTGCCATTCAGCCGGACAATATTGAAGTCCTGATCTTCCACCCAGAGTCGGCCAAGGAAACGTCCTCGCCCGGAGTTTTTCTTGGGCGTGACGTCGAATACCAGGCAGCGAACGTCGCCGAGAAATTCACGGCGAACATAATGAAACTCGTAATGCTCACGATCGAAATCTGTGCGGTCGGCATAAACCATCCAGGAGAAACCGATGGGTTGGTACTCGACCTTGAAGAGTTTGTTGAAGCCGCCCATCAGGCGCGTCTCCATGCCCTTGTCCTGCTCCTTCAGATAGTCTTTGCGGTCTACGGTCTCGCCCATATCCAGGCGTCCCAGAAAATAATGGTCGCCGCTGGGGACCGGACCGAGTTGCGGATCCGCAGTAAGATTCTGCAGATAGGTTTCAACCACAGGCGTACGCTGCGCCAAAGCTTTCATGAGGCCGTGTTCGCGCTCGATGAAGCGGTCCACAACCTGATCCATAGTTGTGGGCACCGGCATAGCCGAGGGCGTGGGCGCGGGAGCCGTTCCCGCCGACGCCTGAGACTGTGACGCAGACGGCTGGGCCTGCGACGGTTGCGTCTGCGTGGGTGCGGCCGCGTCCGCTGGCGCCGCGGGCTGGGCATCAGCCGGCTGCTGTGCAGCGGCGCTCACTGAGACCAGCAGAGCGGCGGTGAACATCCAATTCAAAGTGCGCATGTCTTTCTCTCCAGATTTCTTAATACCGTTTTCTCAATACCGTTTCTTGAAACCAATGTTTCTTCAAGCAAATTCAGTTCGCACGTCACGGGCCGCGAACCCAACCTTCTGGACAAATCCCTCCGTGCTTCCAAACTTTTCAATATGCCAACTGAAACATCACGTGCACCACTGCCGTCGAATCCACAGGCTGTCCCATCCGTAGCGCGGGCTTGAAGCGCATCTTGTTTGCCGCCGCTATAGCGGCTTCGTCCAGTCCGTGACCCAGGCCGCGAACCACCCGATTCACATGCAAAGTCCCGTTCGCTCCGAAACTTACTTCGAGTAGAACTTCGCCTTCCAGCTTCAGGTTGCGCGCTTCTTCCGTGTAGACCGGTTGCGGCTTATACGTGATCTCAACCGGATTGGTGGCGGGACCCGAGTCAAGTTGCGCAAGCTTTGGTCCGCCGTGCACCACCTGTTCAGCGCCGAATCCCCCGGTCGCTACGCCGCTTCCGTTGCTGCGGCCGTCGCCTTTACCTCCGGTCGCAATGCCGTTGCCGAAATCGGCGCTGGCCACTATGCCTTTAATGCCTTTCGCTCCGCCCGATCCGTTGCCTTGTCCGGGACCGACAGGCATGTCAAAGCCGCCGGCCTGCGCGGCATACAGCTTGGCGCCTTCCTTGCCTGTTCCCTTCAAACCATTGGGATCGCCAAAGCCTCCGGTCTGCACCTTTTGCACCGCGGCATTCACCGTGGGCGCGACCGAACTTCCCGAAAAATCTCCCGTATGCAGCAGTTGAGGGCGCGCTCCTCCAGAAGTCATCTTGAGCTGCGGAGCGCTGAACGTATTGATCACAACCTTGGGTGCTTCCACCGGTTCGGGCGCGGTAATATACCGAACCTCATGCGGCACAACCAGTTTCGGCTGCTCGAAAACCGGCGCGGGAGGCAGCAGCTTCACCTTCATTAACGGCTTCCGCTCGGCCGGAACATGCTCCGGCCGCAACGCGGGCATAGGAATCAATGACGTCACACGATACTGCTTCAGCTGAAGCCGATCCGGAAACAGCATGCCGAGATTGATCAGCAGCAGAGCGAGCAACACGACAAAGCCGTAGCTCGCGGCCAGCGCGCGCCTGTCGATCTTGCGCTCCGGTAGAATCCCGAGCTGAAAACTGTGTCCGGATGAAGCTTGTTCAGGCATAGCTATCAATCGACTCCATGAGAGACCAGGCCGAGGGAGCGGACCGGGATTAGAGATTTCACATTAAGGGAAAAAGGACAGGGGAGAAACGTGTCCACGGCTCTTGACCTAAGGTAACCGGGGAAAGACACTTTTGGGCAGACTGCCAAAACGGGCGTGGAGACTAGGAGAAAAGCCGCGGACGGAGAGAATGCTGCACCGCGCTGTCAGCCTGAGACTGAGCATCCCCCACGCTCCCGTCATTCCACGCTCTGTCATCCTGAAGCCCGCGTCGTTGTCGGGCCGAAGGATCTGCACGTCTGGAACCAGTCTCATAAATATCTGAGGGCTGGAAATGGTGCATTCTGGAGATGCTCTATGCGACTACCCTCCCGACGTCTTCCTGATTGTTTCCCCCCTTTATAGGCCAGGAGGATTTTGATGAATCATTTGCTCGTTGCTCTCTCGGTTGTGTTTGCGTTTGGCGGTCTGAGCGCCCAGACGCATGCCTGGCAGCCATCCCTAGGACATATGCAAGTGCCGATATGGCCAGGGTTGGTACCTGATGCGCAGCCTGTGGCGGGCCCGGAGAACGAAACAAAGACGGAAACGGACCCGCTGGTTGCCGGCCAGCCCTGGGTCGCGGTGGGGAACGTTTCCCGACCGACGATGACGGTTTACTCGCCAAGGGGAAAGAATACCCGCGCTGCGGTCGTTGTGTTTCCGGGCGGGGGCTATTCAATTCTGGCCATCGATCTTGAGGGCACGGAGGTCTGCGACTGGCTGACATCGCGAGGGATTACGTGCGTGCTGCTGAAATATCGAGTGCCGGATTCCGGTCCGGCTTGGCACGACGATTGCCAGTGCCATATTCATCCGAAAGCACCTACGGCGTTGGAAGACGCACAAAGGACGGTGGGGCTCGTACGCTTCCACGCTGCGGAGTGGCAAGTCGATTCGCACAAGATCGGCGTGCTGGGGTTTTCGGCGGGCGGACACCTGGTGGCCAATATCAGCACGCACTTCGCGCAACGTACCTACGCACCCGTGGATGCGGCCGATAAAGTCAGCTGCCGTCCGGATTTTGCCGTGGCGATTTATCCCGGGCACATGCTGGAAAACACGACGAAAGAATTTGAATTGAATCCGCAAATTCCTGTTACCGGCAGAACGCCGACCACGTTTTTGCTGCAAGCGGAGGATGACAACGTGGATGGTGTAGACCAATCGTTGGTTTATTACATTGCGCTGAAGAACGCCGCGGTTCCTGTTGAAATGCACTTGTACGCGCACGGCGGCCATGCGTTTGGACTGCGGCGCACGGAGCTTCCGATCACGGGATGGCCACAGCTGGTGGAGACGTGGCTGGGGACGATTGGGATGATTTCAGAGTAGAACCTGAGATCGCATGTGACGAAACAGCTCCGGGGGAGGGCCCACATCTGGGTGCCCCATTTCTCGCTTCTGTTGCGAGAAGTGGGGAGACCACCGTCGGGCTCGCGTAGCACGAATGACCAAGGGTGCGCACTGTCCAAGCTTCGCTCGGGGCGAGCATCTCCTCGACCGGAACGATGACCGCGCATCTCGCGTCTCGCTTGCTTTTTTCACACGCACTCACGGTTCATTCATCACCGCAATCGACGCCGGGAACGAGCTAAACTCTGGAAGCTTTCTGGTACCCAGGCACGGGGCTCGCTCTTTGAAAATTTGATTAACAGACTTGGCACTCAAATTGAAAAATTGAAAAAGCTAGCGCTTTGAAAACAATATTTTACGGATAACTCCTTTAGCACCAATACTTTAGCCAGATCGCGACGGACGGCCGCACTCCTAAGTCATTATTTTCCAATAATTTGGAAGACTAGATCTGGAAAATTTTTCAATCCAGATCGATTAGGCCTCGGCCGTTCGCCGTCTTCGAAACCACCAGAAAACAGGCGCCCCGGCCAGAATCACCAGCAAACCGTAGAAAGAGTTCGGCCAGTTTTCTCGAAAGGTGTAGTAGAGAAGCACCGCCGCGACAGCGATGAACAGCGCGGGGACCAGCGGATATCCGAAAACGCGGTAGGGTCGAGCCGCCTGCGGATCGCGCCAGCGGAAGATAAAGATGGAGCTGCCGGCGATCATATAAAAGAGCCACTCGGCGAAAATGGCGAGGGAAAAAAGCTGGCGGAAGTTTCCTCCCAGCAGCAGCAGGATAATTGACAGGATCGCCTGCACCACGATTGCCGCCGAGGGCGTGTGAAAGCGGGGATGCACGTCCGCCAGAGCGCGGAAAAAATATCCGTCGCGCGCCATGGCAAAGGGCACGCGCGCCCCGCTCATAATGGTGCCATTCAATGTGACCAGCATAGAGATCGCCATGCCCGCCGAAACAATGGCCGCACCCATGTGTCCCATCACCAATGCCACGGCATCAGAGGCGGGACGCGGTGAAGCGGCAATCGCACTTGCGGGCAGCACGTACTGCACGCCCGCATTCATCAACATGTAAAGAACGCCCACGGTGGCCACGCCCGCGATCAGCGCTATCGGAATATTGCGGCCGGGATTCTTGATCTCGCCGCCCACCATGTTCAGGTCGTTCCATCCGTCATAAGCCCAGAGAGCGGCGACCAGCGCGGCCATGAAGCCGGCTATGCCGCCCTTGGCTTCGGCAAACGTGCTGGCAAAGTTGCTCCAACCGCGTCCGGCGGCGCTGCCCGCTCCACCGAAACACACCACGACGATGCCGAGAATGATGACTACTTTCAGAATTGTGAATACCAGTTGAAATTCGCCCGCCTTCTTCACGCCCAGATAATTCAACGCAGAAATAAGTATCGCTGCCGTGATGGCGACAAGCTGTCCCCAAGTGATGGCGAAGGGATGGGAATAAATATTTGCCAGAAAAACATTTTCAGAAAAAAAAGAAAAAATGGAGAACGTGCCCAGAATGCGCACCAGTCCGGTTGCGACAGTAGCGACGGAGGCCGGCTTCGCGATCACGAACCATGTCCAGCCGTAAAGAAAACCGCCGAGTGGACCATAGGCGTCGCGGACGTAAACATACTCTCCGCCCGCTTGCGGTTTCATCGCGCCAAGTTCGGCGTAAGTGAGTGCGCCAAAAAAAGACAGCAGTCCACCCACCAGCCACGCAAGATAAACCAGCTTGGCTGAGCCCACCGCCTGCATCATTTCCGCAGGAACCAGAAAGATTCCACTGCCGATAATGGTTCCTACTACCACCGCCGAGGCATGGCTGACGCCCAGGTCTCGGGCAAGTTCGGGACGGGTTGTAGTTTGTTGGGTTAACCGCGGCATAGTTGGAGTGTGTCAGTATACGTTAGCTTGTAGCGGGCGCTTGCGAGGAACGACGAAACGCTTCTCATCGCAGAGGGCGCGAAGAAAGGCCGCAGAGGACGCCGAGAGACTACTCGGGCTTTGGGATACTTGCCGCATAACCTATGGCAAACGTCACAATCGTCCCGGTGATGACCCACCACGTCCACGGAACTTGCCAGCGCCACAGGCACAACTCGATACTGAACCCGAACAGCATGCCAACCATGGAACCGCGCTGGTTGGCCCGCTTCGTCAGCACGCCGAGCAGGAAGACTCCCAGCAGAGCGCCATAGGCGACGGATGCGATCTGCAATCCGACTTCAACAACGCGCCCCACTTTGTGCAGCGACAAGATCGCCAAGCCAAACAGCAACAGTGCAAAGAAGAAGGTGGCCAGCCGTGAAAGACGCATTCGTTTCTTCTCGTCGGAATTCGGGCGCAGGCGAAGATAAAAGTCGAGGATCGCGCTGGACGACAGCGAGTTCAGTGCCGCGCTCAAATTCGACATAGCCGCGGCTAGAATCGCTGCAATCAGAAGTCCGGAAATACCATGCGGCATTTGTCGGACGATGAATGTTGGATAGATGCGGTCGGGCTTTCCGAAGTTTGCTGACGGCACGCGGTAATAGGCCCAAAGCATTACGCCGACAATCAGGAACAGCGCAAACTGAAACAAGATCACCACGCCGCTCGACATGAGCGCTAGCGTAGACTGCTTCTGCCCGCGTGCGGCCAGCAAGCGCTGGACAATGAGTTGATCGGTGCCGTGGCTCGCCGTGATGAAGGCGGTCCCGCCGATTACGCCTGCCCAAAAGGTATAAGGAATCCAAAGACTCGGAGTGAAATCGAACACTTGCAGTTTGCCTGCGCTCGCGGCTGCCGCGTGGATGGCGCTCCAGCCACCGGGCACAAGATGCAGGATTGTCCAGACTCCAACCAGCGTTCCAGCGACGTACACTGCGGTTTGTACAACGTCGGTCCAGATTACGGCCGCCAAGCCGCCCTCAAACGTATAGATGAGCGTCAATATGGTGATGATCGCGATCGACCATACTTCACCGGTTCCGAGCGCGATTGCCACCACGATCGACACGGCATAGACGCGCACGCCTTCCGCCGCGGTTCGCGTTAAAAGAAAAATGCCGGCGGTGAGAGAGCGCAGCCCGCGGCCAAAGCGGCGTTCAATCAATTCATAGGCCGTGTAAAGATCGCCGCGAAAATAATGGGGCAGCAGCACAAAGCTAATCACTACACGTCCGAGTAGGTATCCCATTACGACTTGCAGAAAAGCTAAATTCGTATCGTAGGCGAGGCCGGGAATGCTGATGATGGTGAGGGTGCTAGTCTCCGCGGC
Source organism: uncultured Acidobacteriaceae bacterium (assembly GCA_963836305.1). Classification (GTDB taxonomy): domain Bacteria; phylum Acidobacteriota; class Terriglobia; order Terriglobales; family Acidobacteriaceae; genus Sulfotelmatobacter. The sequence goes on from CAWIJP010000026.1 coordinate 182,713, forward strand.
GACGATCGAAAGAGCAATTGCCCACCAGGGAATATCGCGGCCCGCCAGAAAATAGTCGCGAATCGAACGCTGCCGCTTGCGAAAGTGTAATCCGAAGAGGGTGATGCCGACCAAGTAAATCGCAATGATCGCAAGATCGAGTTTGTCGAGGCCCATGCGTTCTGCCGCTGTCTGTTGCGCTGATTTTTCTGGTTTCAATTATGGAGGCAATTCCCAGTAGACGCGAGTGCGTCTTTATAGACGTAGGCTGAGAGTTCATCGTAGCTATAGCTCCGCATACAACTGCCTGTGATAGAAATAACCGTGGCTTACTACCTTGGCATTGACGGCGGCGGCAGCAAGACGACGTGCGCTGTGGGCGATGAGGCTTCACTACTGGGTTTGGCCGTGACCGGACCCAGCAACATCATTCGCGTGGGAGAAGTGCGGGCGCGCGAGTCGCTGCATCAGGCCATACGTCAGGCGTGCGCAGCCGCGAAAATCGATCCGCGTCAAGTGCATCGTGCTTGCGTTGGAGTGGCGGGAGTTGCGAGCGAAGATGTGGCCAACGCCGTTCGTAAGCTCGTTGCAGAGGTGATTCCGGCGGAAATCGAAGTCGTAGGTGACATGCAGATTGCACTGCAGGCGGCTCTGGGCGCGGAGCTGGGCGTGGTCGTCATTGCTGGCACGGGATCGATTGCTTACGGGCGCGATGCGCAAGGAAAAACAGCCCGCGCAGGCGGATGGGGCTTCGCTATTTCCGACGAAGGGTCGGCGCACTGGATTGGGCGCACCGCCGTGGCTGCATTCCTCCGCGCCGCCGATGAATCTGGAGATGATCGAGTGGCTCGTTACGTCTCGCCACTTTTCCGCGAGGTGAAATCCGTTTGGAAGGTGGAATCGGTAGATCAAGTAGCGCGCACCGCGAATACGAATCCGGACTTCGCGATATTGCTTCCCGCGGTCGTCACCGCCGCCGATGCAGGAGATGAAGTGGCTCGAAAAGTCCTCACTCAAGCCGGCAGGGAACTGGCGGAACTTGCTGCTATCGTGGTCCGGTGCCTTTTCGCGGAAGGCATATCGGATCGCGCCTCGATCCCACTGGCTCTGGTGGGCGGAGTTTTTCGCTACGCGCTTATGGTGCGCGAGAGTTTCTGCGATGCGCTTCGTAAGATTGATCCGCGGCTGCGGGTTAACCCGGATGTAATCGAGCCAGTCGCGGGTGCACTGCAGATCGCTCGGAACCCGGCTTCCCGGCCGGAAGCCAGCGCGGACTAGTTCGGATTCATTACAGTGAACTAGCGGCCGCCCCCGATCTCAAGGATGGCTCCGGTTGTGTACGACGCGGCGGGAGACAGCAGCCACAGCACGCCTTCCGCTACCTCAATCGGCGTTCCCGCCCTTTGCATGGGAATGGTAGATGCCAACCGCTCCAGCCGGTCTGGCGCGCCGTTAGCGGCATGCAGCCCGGTTTCGATCAGGCCGGGAGCAACTGCATTCACGCGGATTCCTTCCGTCGCAACTTCGCGTGCCAGCCCAATCGTGAAGCTGTCAATCGCGCCCTTGGACGCTGCGTAGTGCACCCATTCGCCGGCCGAGCCGGTGCGGGCGGCGCGGGAGGAGATATTCACAATGGTCCCGCCAGTCCCGCCGTGCAACGTTGACATCCGGCGCACAGCTTCACGCGCGCACAAAATCGCTCCAGTTACGTTGACCGCCATGACCTGCTCGAGAGCTGATGCGCTTACCGAGTCTACGCGCGAAAATCCGCCAGTGATAGCGGCGTTGTTCACCAAGGCTTTGATTGGTCCCAGTTCGCGCTCGGCGGTTTGAAAGAGTGCAACGACATCTTCCTCACGAGCAATATCGGCGCGAATCGCACGGGCGCGGCCACCGGCAGAAATAATTTGGTCCGTTACTCTTCGAGCTTCCGCTTCTCCCTTGGCGAAATTAACCGCAACTGAAAAACCGAGTGCACCTGCGAGCTGAGCGATTGCTGCTCCGATTCCGCGGCTTGCGCCGGTCACAATCAGCGTGCCAGGCTTGTATTTATTTGGCATGGTCTTATGAAAGATGCGTTAGTTTAGCAAAGCGGAGAACTTGACCACCTTGAACTCAAAACCTTAAAACGCAGAGAACGGAGAGAAACTCCGCAGAGAACGCCGGGAAGGTCGTTGCGGAGGTTCTTCGCACTTCACAGCGTGCTCTGCGGACGTCCTCAGCGATCTCTGCGATAGGATTTGTTATTTCCGAAAGTGATTGCTGATAGCCTCGGCTTGAACTCGCGTAACGACCGCCGAAAGCGCTGACGCATCCGCCTGCCGGACTGCCTGCAGGCTACCAAAGTGCTCGAGAAGACGTCGCGTGGTGCTCTCGCCTACGCCGGGAATTTCCATCAGCTCCGTAGAACGATCGCGCATCTGACGCCGTTTGCGATGGAAGGTTACGGCGAAGCGATGAGCTTCGTCTCGAATGAGCTGAATCAAATGCAGCACCGGCGAGTGATGATCGAGCGCCACCGGATCTTTTTCTTGTCCGTAGACATAAAGAATCTCCTCGCGTTTGGCGATCGCGGCGAGCGGCTGGTTGATGATCTCAAGCGCTTCCAGGGCCGCGGCAGCGGCGTGCAGCTGGCCGAGGCCTCCATCGATTAGAACCAGGCTGGGCATGGGCTTCTCTTCCTGCTGCAGTCGCTTGTAGCGGCGCGTTACTACCTCGCGCATGGAAGCAAAATCGTCGACGCCTTCGACGGTGCGGATGATGAATTTTCGATAGTCCGACTTCTTCATCTTGCCGTCTTCCCAGACCACCATGGAGGCGACAGTCTCCGCGCCCTGGATGTGTGAAATGTCGAAGCACTCGATGCGCTTGGGCAATTCGGGAAGACTGAGAACTTCCTGGAGTTCCTCCTGAATGGCTTTGGCATTCGGTTTGAGCACGCGAAAGCGCTGATCGTAGGATTGTTTGGCGTTGGTGCCGGCAAGGTCGATGAGGGCGCGTTTGTCGCCGCGCTGTGGAACCAGAATATGCACCCGCGCGGCGCGCGGATCGGAACCTGCTACTTGCTCGGAGAGCAAATCTTCAAGGGTCGCCCGATCCTCGAAATCGACAGGCACGTAGAGGTTCCGTGGGACGTAGGGCTGGCTGATGTAGAGCTGCTTCAGAAGAGCAGAGAAGAATTCGCCGGGATTAAATAGGTCTGTGGTTGTGGAAGCGGAAATAAGTGAGGTTTGCTCGACTGGACAGCCGTGAGCGGCTGCCTCCACATTGTCAGTGGGGGGTTCCGGCCCTGAAGGCGAAGCAAACTCCGGTAAGTCTTCCCAGAAGAATTCACGACGGTCGACCACGCGGCCGCCGCGCATGTGAAATAAATTTACAGCCAGCATGCCGTTTTCATAGTGATAGCCGAAGACGTCAGCATCATCGCCTTCGGCGGCGGCGATGCGCTGGCGTTCCTGCAGTTGCTCGACGGTTGAAATCAGGTCGCGGTATCGCGCGGCCCGTTCGTACTCCTGCGCGGCGGCGGCCTGCTCCATACGCTGCTGCAGCGAGCGTGCTAAATCCGTGGGACGGCCTTCCAGGAACAGTTTCACATCGCGGACCGCTTCCTGATAGGTTTCGGGCGTGGTCAAATTCTCCACACACGGTCCCAGGCAGCGCTTAATGTAATACTGCAGACAAGGGCGCGGGTGAAAACGCGTGAGATCCACTTTGCAGGACGGGATCAGAAAATTGCGGTGAATCAGATCAACGATGCGATACGCGAGGTTAGCCGGAAAATAAGGACCATAGTATGCGCTGCCGTCCTTGCGCAGGCGGCGCGTCACGTACACTCGCGGCCAGCGTTCGCCCAGAGTGAGTTTCACGTAAGGATAAGTTTTGTCGTCGCGCAACAGAATGTTGAAGCGCGGCTTGCGCTGCTTGATAAGATTGTTTTCCAGTGCCAGCGCCTCTTTGTTGTTGGCAACCACAATGTAGTCAACATCGACAGCCTCGCGCACCAGGGTGCCAGTCTTCGCGTCTTCCCAACGGCCTTCGTGAAAATAGCTGGCTACACGGCTGCGCAGATTCTTCGCCTTCCCGACATAGATGACTTCACCTTCGACGTTCTTATAGAGGTACACGCCGGGCTCGGTAGGGATGGTGCGGATTTTCTGCAGCAGGTCCATTGCGGAGATCTTATTTATTCTATTTGATGAGGAGACAACCTATTGTGTTCCATGAATGCCAGACGGAATCTGGATGCGCGGGCCGGGCGGAATCATTTCGAAAGCTGATTTGTGCAATATGCGCGACGGGTCTCTTTCTTTGCTTATGCATTCCTGCGGAAAGCGCACGGGCAATTCCGGTGTCACATACGACTCAAGCCACAGCCGCCAAGCCTCCGGAGCAAACGAAAGACAATGCTGCTCTAGCTGGCACTAAGCCCGGCGCCCGTCATTTTGACCGCGTCGTAATTATCGTCCTTGAAAACGGCGATTACGAAGCCGCAGTGAAGGATCCCAACTTGGCCGATCTGGCTGCGCATGGCGCCAGCTTCTCGGATTTTCACGCCTTGTTTCATCCTTCATATCCGAATTATTTGGCAATGGTGGCAGGGACAGACTTTGGGGTTCACCGCCATGGGCGATTTCTGGCTGACAGGCAGGTCAACTTTCCGAATGATGCTGCTCATGAAACTATTGCGGATCGTCTGATTGCCAAGGGCCTGGATTTCAAGAACTATGCCGAAGAGTTGCCGGAAGGGAATTGTCCCTTTCGAATCGACAGCCAACATGTTTCAAAAAGCAGGAAGGGTGATTATGCCCGGAAGCATGTGCCCTTTCTGAGCTTTGAAGAAGTGCAGCAGAAATGGTGTGACCACGTGATCCGTGTCGATTCCGGCAAGGGAAATCGTTTGCTGGGGGACGATAACTACTTCGTGCGGGATGCGAAAGCGGGCCTGGTGGCCTATTCGTTTTACTCGCCGAACATGAATAACGATGGACACAACACGAGTGTGCGCATTGCCGCGGAATGGCTGCATAAATTTCTTGATAAAACCTTCCCCGAGAAACTGCGGAAAGGCACGCTTGTGATTGTTACATTTGATGAATCCGACCACAATGCCGATAACAGGATATACACGCTCTTTCTTGGCGAGATGGTGAAGGAAGCCAGCGAGCAGGATCCTAAGGTACTGGGCCGCCATTACACGCATTACAACGTGCTGCGCACAATCGAAGACAACTTCGGCCTGGAACCTTTGGCTGAGGGAGACCGCGATGCGTCGCCGATTACGGATATCTGGAAGTAGTGAGTGGATAGGTGGTTGAAGCCGACTCCGAGTGTGTTACGATATTGCCACATGAGTCACACGCTTACAATTCGCCTTACAGATGAGCTTTTGTCTTGGCTGAAGAAGCAGTCCCAACAGACCGGTGTGCCGATGGGACGCCTGATACGAGAGCAACTGGAAAACGCGAGATCAGCTGGAGGCAAGCAGCGATTCCTTCGGCATGCTGGCGCCATTCGCGGTGGTCCGCCGGACCTTTCGTCCCGCAAAGGTTTTTCGCGCTCATGAGAGGCATAGCGGATACCGGTTTCATTGTTGCCTTCGCGAGGAGCGATGATGAGCACCATGAATGGGCGCTTGGTATCGGACGGGTTCTCACCGAGCCTTTGCTAATTTGCGAAGCGGTTCTCGCTGAGGCGGCGTTCCATCTGCAATCGAGTTGGTACGTGCTGCGCTTGATAGAAGATGGGTTATTGCTCTTGGCATTTGACTGTTCCGAAAACCTAGGGGAACTGGCCAGTTTGGCAAAACGTTTTGCGGATCGGAAGCCTGATTTGGCCGATCTTTGTCTCATCCGAATGAGCGAGCTTCATCCTCGGCATAGCATAGTTACTGTCGATGAAAAAGATTTTCGAGTCTATCGCAGGAACAAACGGGAGATAATTCCTCTGATCTGTCCGCCCAAAAGGAACTGAATACTCAGTTTTCGGCCAGGCTAACACCGTATAAAATTTCCCTATGGAATGTGGGCTTTGCGTCCCTTGAGAGTCGATCCAGTTAAGGGTAGTCAGCCCTCAGCCCACTCAAACCATTGAAAACGTATATACTTATGTCTGGTGGTGACGACCAGGGGAACTGGCACCTCCCGTGCAAAAGTAACTGCGGGACTTGTAGGGACTAACGAGTGTCCTAAGGCCCGCATCACAGAATACGCGCGAAACTCCCAGTCGCGCCGAGACAACCTTAAGGAGCTTCTCCAATATGAACCGCACTTCGTTGATGATTTTACTGGCGGCCAGCATGGTAGCGTCCGTCGGCTGTACCAGCAAGAATTACGTAAAGCAGCAAACCACGCCTCTGATCAACAAGACAAACGAGCTTGATGACATGACGGCGAAAAACAGCAAAGACATCAAGGATGTAGATGCCAGAGCACAAGCCGGCATCCAGGCAGTAAACGCCAAGACGGCTGAGGCCGACCAGAAAGCTCAAAGCGCGGGGCAGAACGCAACCCAGGCGCAGCAGATGGCCGATGCCGCGAATGGCCGCGTGGGCGTTCTGACCAACACCGTGGCAAACTTGGACAATTATCGTCCAGTGGCCGAGACTTCGGTGAAGTTTGGTTTCAATCGCGACAACCTTACGCAGCAGGCGAAGGACGCGCTCGATCAGATGGCGGGAAGCATTTCGACCACGAAGGGTTACATTATCACGCTCGAAGGCAGCACCGACTCGGTGGGTTCGGCCGAATACAACTATGACCTCAGCCAGCGACGTGCAAACTCTGTGATTCAATATCTGGCTTCGAAATACAACGTACCCGCTCATAAGATCTATGTGATCGGATTGGGCAAGGACAAGCCGGTCGAATCTAACAAGACCAAACAGGGCCGAGCCGATAACCGCCGTGTGGATGTGCGGCTGATGACCAACACCGTAGGAGACACAAACCAGCCGGCGACGACCGGGCAGAATAATCCATCGTCGATGTAAGCATTATTAATTTTCTCCTCCTCCCCGGAGGACTTTGCCAACAGGCCGCTCAATCCTCCCCCTGAGCGACCTGTTTTTTTTTGGCCTCGGGCAGGGAACGCCGGAGGTAAAATATTGAATATGACTTTGCGGCTTTTCGCGGTTGCAATTTTATTTTTGTCGGTAGCGGCATGGGCGCAGCAGGGGAGTTCTGCAGACCGTAACTCGCCAGGAGCGGCTCAACATAATTCGACGCCGTCAACGGCTTCTGATTCCAACCTGGCGCCGCCGCGGTCGGATCGAGTGCAAGCGGACGATTTGGGATCAGAAATGGGTGAGAGTTCGAGCAAAGACACGCAGATCGATTTAAATCCTCCTGCGGACGATTCCAAGACGCACCCAAAAAGCTCAGCGGCGGTAGCGGAGGCCGAAACCGGCGTACCGAACGGCGCCAGCGGGATCACGGAATTCCATACCTGGGATCCGCACAAAGCGGCAAAAAGCATCGAAGTCGGCGATTTTTATTTCCGACGCAAGAACTACCGGGCAGCCGAGGGACGCTATCGGGATGCGCTGCAATACAAGGACAACGATGCGGTGGCGACAATTCGGCTGGCAGTGTGTCTGGAAAAGCTGGGCATTCTGGATGATGCTCGCGCCGAGTACGAAAGCTATTTGAAGATTTTGCCGCACGGACCAGAATCCGCACAGGCACAGAAAGCGATTGACCGGCTGAAGCCGCAGTCGGGAACCACGAAGACGCCATAGCTCGATCTTAGTTACGGACGGGCGGTGCGGAAATTGCGACTCCGCTTGGATTTTTGCTTATTGCGTGCGGAGCGAGTCGGAGGTTTTGTGTTGCCATCGTCCTCGCTATAGCTCACCTTGCTTTCGGCTTCCTCTCCTAGAATCAGAGTTGCGGGCCACTTCGGTCCGGAGCAGATTTTTCCTTTCGATCGCGAGGCTTCTGTGACCATGACCTCCACAGCGTCAAGGCAGGCATGGAACATCTGTGTGCGCAACGCGCCCACCGCTCCGCCGCGAATCAACAGCACCGCGGTGCCATGCATGAGAGACCAGAGCGAAAGCATAAGGCGAGTGTGTTGGCGGGGAGTTCCTCCCAGGCGCCTGGTCAGGCGCTCGCGCAATAAATTAAAAGATGGCCAAGGTTCGTGCAGAGAAGGTGGCTCTGCGAACCTGTCGTAAAGCACTTCATAAGCGTGGCGATGCTCGAGGGCAAATTCGAGATAGGATTGGCAAGCCTGGGCCAGAGTGCGGGAGGCGCGGAGAGTGGAAAAAAGTTCTGCGCGTGTCTGGATGCGCAATGCTCGAAGAATGTCATCGCGGTCGTGGTAACGCTCGTAGACGGTTGGTGTGGTGGTCCCGGCGGCCTTGGCGACCGCGCGCATGGTGAGGGCTTTCTCTCCACCTCTGGCGCGCAAGCGGCTGGCGGCTTCCAGGATGCGTTGTTCAAGTTGAGGATCTGCTTGTCTGGGCAACGGCTCGACTCCGGGTATCGAGGATCAATGCTAGGGCCCAAAAATAACGTGACCAAAAATAATTTGAACAATGTTCAACTAACAATGTACAATATAAGCATAACAGCGAGTGAGTTCTCCCGCAGGCTGCATCCTGTCGCTGCCGCCAAAGACTTCGTCAAGCCTTCCCCCAAGGCGGATGGCTCCGGCAGGATGCGCCATCAACTGCTCGAACCAGGCTTTATAAAATCAGGAGTATTGATGTCGAACGATGATGCCCAGAAACAAGCTGGAATTGCCCGCCTGACTTCCGACCTTCGCGCCGCAAAAATCGAACTACTGAGCGCACAGTGCGCCACCGACCGCCTTCGTCTTCAATACTCAGTGGCTGACCTTGTTTCATTTGGCGAACGCCGAGCACTGAAGTCCGCCATCGCCTCTGCCGACGCGCTGTGCCGTTTTTTTTCTTCCGTTGAACAAGCCCTCAAGCAAGCGGACCCGCAGGAACAAGCCGGACAGTAATTTTCCCGCGTCTGCCGCTTCGTTCTCTTTGGAAACCACCAGACCTATTTCTCCACTCGGATGAACTCGCCGGTTGAGGCATTGACTGCTACGGTCAACTTGGCATTATCGCGGTCAGCTCCGTAGATGACATGCCATGTCAGTTCATTGGTATTGTGGTTCCAATCACAGACATAGATCACAGAGAGGGACGGATCTTTTTCCAGAATCTTTTCTCCGCCGTGTTTTTGAGCTATCGCAAAGGCCTGGTCGGAATCGACTTTGAGATAGGCAACGTCGAACACCTGGGTGGAGGCATTGCTCGGGTTGTAAACGTCTTCATTGCCGGGTGAAACGCCACGGGAGGGAGCATCGGGCGCATCGCTGCCGGACCAGGTGAAGGGCTTCACACCGCGTTGCATCGCAGATGCGAAGCTCGCGCTCCAGATGGCCGACTTGCCATCGTGCCCGTTGCCGTCCGTGGTGGGAGTGGACTGAATGCGAAACGGCTTTACATCTGCCGCATAATTGCGAGCGGCGATAAAAAGCTTTTGAAATGCCGCCCGTGCCGTGAGCAACTCTGGACCTTTCGGTGCAGGCTTGGCCTCGGGCGCCGTGCTGGTGTTTGAGTTGCAGCCCATCAGCAGGGACAGACTCAGGAAGATTACGGCAGCGAAAGCCCACTTTAATCCGACTCCGCGAAAGCGAACGCTGGCACAATTCTTCTTTACAGCGGCGCGTTTGGGCTCAACGAACTCCCGCATCTTCATAGCGACCTTCCTGTTATAACTAGGGATGATTTCATCGTCGCGCAACATTTTACCTGAATGCGCGGAAATGCGAGATGACGGCATGAGTTCCCTGCTCGATGAGTTGAAGCATGCACTCGAGTCAGCAGTCGAGGGAATGTCGAATCGGGAGATGGGTTGGCATCCCGCCGGGAAGTGGTCTGCGGCGGAGGTGCTGGAGCATCTGTATCTCACCTACACCGGAACGATCAAAGGATTCGAACGAATTCTCATTGCAGGACAGCCGATGGCGGGTCGAGCATCGGTGAAGCACCGTTTGCGAACGCTGGTGGTACTGCGGTTCAACCATCTGCCGAATGGCAGGAAGGCGCCGAAACAAACTGTCCCGCGCGGTTTGAATCCCGAAACAGTGCGAGCCGAGGTGGCGCAGAAACTCGAAGCGATGGACGAAATCATCGCTAAGTGCGAGGCTCGCTTTGGGCATGGCAAAATCGTTGACCATCCGATTCTCGGGCCTCTGACGGCAGCACAGTGGAGAAAATTCCATTGGATTCACGGACACCATCACGTAAAGCAGATTCTGAGACTGCGCGAGCAGGCTCGTGAAGAAAGGGTCGCCGCGGAGTAGTCGAAGGTTAAAAAATTGAAACGCCGGCCATGGGCCGGCGTTTTGTTGCGCAGCAAACAGATTTCTGCGAACCCTTATTCAGAGCTTTGAGGTTCCCGCATGGCGGCCGGGACGCCGGCTTTACGGGCGTCTTCTTGCATGTCATCTAGCTTTTGCTTGGCATCTTCTACGGCCTTCTGCTTGTCGGCAATCTTTTGCTTGAAGTCGGCGTCTTCTTTATCCCATGCAGCGGCATTGCGCATGCGGTTGCCGGCGTCGCCGTACATAGCGGCGGCGCGAAGCTGATACTCCTTCTGCAGGACATCGAGTTCGCGCGACGACAGATCAATTGCATTCTTTTGCGCCGACAGCTTGTCTTGCCAACCCTTCCATTCCACCTGTTTCTTGGCGGGATCGTCGTCAGCGGCTTTGGTTCCGGAGGCTTCTTTGTCGTCGGTTGCTTTTGCGCTGCTATCGGCTGCGGCGCCTTCTGCGGCAGCGGACGCATCTCCGACCACGGAAAGCTTGTCTTCCTTCGGCATATTGTCGTTGTCAAAGACGACTTTGGGTTTTGATTTAGTCGCCGGATCTTTGTGCACTTTGCGGGCATAATCCCCCAGTGATTGATCGGGCGTGGTTGTCGTTGTGGCGGTCTGCGCCTGGGCTGAAGAACCGGCCATGACGAACAAGGCGACGGCGAACGTTGCGATTGTGACTGCAAAACATGCGATGCGCTTCATAGCTTTCATCCTTTGTGTACGTCCGTGAGCGGATCTGTGATTCGATCATGCCCGTTTACGTTTCGTTCAGAATTCAAGTGTTTCGGCCTGCGGCCCTGGCGCGAGATCCGGAATCTGGCGTGGATTGTTTCTCCACCAGAAACCCTCCAATGCGGCGGTCCAGACTGGCAGCCTCGCCTGCAATATCCGCAGCCAGTTGTGGAGCCAGATCAGGATCGCGGTTCCGTGCCAATTGCTGCGCGTAGCCGGCGATCGTCGTCAAGGATGTGCGTAACTCCAGAGCCATTTCGGCGGAAACTTCACCCTGCAACTGCTGTTGCCGGCGAATATGTTCAAACTCACTGCGGTCGCTGATCAGACAGGCCACTCCCAGCAAGCTGCCATCGACCGCAGGCACGGCGGAAACCGTAACCGCCAGACGAAGCTTCGCTCCCGCGGGAGTGATGTAGTCAGCTTCAAGGTGGCGGCGTTTACTGCCTTCGTGCAACACCGCTTGGATTTCCTCAGCGACGCTTACAGGATCGTCTGCCAAATCGTTGGAAGAGGGCAATCCGGATTTTGGTGAACAAACCTCCGCGTCACGGAAAATGTCCGCCGCACTCATTCCAGAGAGCGAAGCGAAACCAAGAATTTCTTTGGCGGCAGGATTGGCCTGTTTCAGCAATCCGTTGAGTCCGAACACCAGCACTCCAGAAGGAAGATTGGATAGCACGGTCTGACTGAAGTTTTCCGTGATGCGGGCTCGGCGTTGCTCGGTGAGCGTCTGGACTTGTAATTCGTGCTTTTGCTGCTTCAGTTGCTGGATGACGGTGTTGTAGAGGTGGACTGGCAAAGTATCCAGAGTCGGAGCGGTGCCGGAATCGAGATCGGCTTCCGCAGCAATATTGCGACGCAGGCGGCGCATCAGGAAAATAGCAAGGATGAAGGCGAAGCCGGCCGCGAACAGTACCAGCATCGACCGCACCACCAGCGGGTTGGTAAACAGCCTTACCACCAGAGCCTCCCATACCAGCGCAGGAACTGGTTTCCGACAAACAGTGCGAGCAGGGCCATGCTGCCGAGAAAGACTCCGAAGGGCATCTGGTAGTGGCGATAGACCATCTGCGCGGATTGCCATCCCCGCTGGCGTGCGGCCTGCAGGTTGGCTAATCGGCGCTGGAAGCGGTGAGTGCGTTTGATCCAGACCATCCCCACGGTAGCCAGGCCAAATACCGAACCCACCAGCGAGGCGGTGAAGATGGTGAAAATTGTCAGCTTCATCCCGAGAAAGGCGCCGATCATGGCCATTAGCTTCACGTCGCCGAAACCCATGCCTTCCATGCCGCGCCAGCGCAAATAAACTGCGCCCGCACCATAGATGAAAGAAGCGCCGAGAACTGCACCTAACAGGGAATCGAGCAGCGAAAGCAGGTGGCTGAGCACTGCGGCGCTGAAGGGCAGATTCAGCACTCCAGGTAGAAGCTGCGACGCAAGGTCATTGATTGGAACGATCAGACTAAAGACAATCCCAATCGCCAGACCCGGCAATGTAAGTCTATCGGGCAGTAACTTGGTCTCGGCATCAGTGAAAATCAGACCGAGCAGGAGAAATCCAAAAACGCAATATTTCAGCGTGGCCAGGGTGAGCCCGAAGCAGGCGTAGCAGCCGAGGAAGAGAACTCCAGTGAGCAACTCTATAAGCAGATAGCGCGCCGAAATCTTGGCCTTGCAGTGGCGGCATCGGCCGCCCAGGAGCAGCCAACTCAGCACCGGCATATTGTCGTAAAACGCGATCGGTTGCTTACAGTGCGGGCAAGCCGAACGCGGCGAGACCACCGATAACCCCAAGGGCAACCGATAGATACACACATTCAGAAAGCTGCCAAAGGCCAGCCCCAGGACAAAAATCGATGATGCGTATACGGGATCCACTCGTTTTTCGCGGCGCTCTTGGAAGGCAAAACGCTTTAGCGCGCAGCCTTTCCCTGGAACGCTGAGATTCCTCACTCTTGAGTGGATTATAAGGCGGCTATAGCAGGGAAACTAAGGTACTGAAGTCACTGTCCGAAAGGACGATGCGGTTAAGGATAGCCGAGCCTCAACAACTCGCCCTCCAATGGGATCGAGGAGGGGTTGTCGGCAGGAAGGAAGCCGTTCCACTGAGTCCACTTCCGCGGGACTAACCGAGTCTCAGGGTTGGAACTCGTCCGCCACTTCTCGGATACTTGCTCGCGCAAGACGACGGAAAAAGAAGGCTTACCCACGACTGTTTCTGCGGGCCACGAACTCCATTCAAACAAGGTTGCCTGAAGGCCTTCGGTAATGGATTCCGAAGGGTCCAGACAAAGAATCCAATCGCACCGGGCTTGCTCGAGATAATGATTGGCAGTAAGTGGTGCAACGTGGGGCACGATACGCGCTCCGTACTGCCGAGCGATACGCAATGTCGAGTCGCTGGAATGCTGATCCACAATCAGAATCTCGGCGCAGGGAAGCAGCGTTTCCAAAGCGCGGCCCAGGCGCAGACCGGCAGTTGTAGTGTGCAACAATGCTGTAATGGGAGGCATGAGTCCGATTCGATGACTCTCTAGAGTTTACGACGACAAGTGCCCGACGAGCAGACCGTGCAACTTCGCTAGGCTAAATGCCGGATTGACCGGCCAATGCGGTCGTGAGACACTTCTCGCGCCACTATGTACCGCAGCACTTCAGTACCTTTATCCCATTGGATCTGGCCTTCCCCGGCGGTTCTTGCCGCCATCTTGCTCGTGGCGGCAACCGTCTCAGCGCAGCGTGGCGATGTCTTCAATGCGACCGGCGCCACCACGAATTTGACGCCCAGCTACGATAGCCGGGGCGGTGGAACCGTTTTGCTGCTTACGGTTTATGCCGGAAACGATAAGAAGCGCTTGGACCGGCAATCGGTGGTCAAGCTTACGAACCAGACCACACACACAACCAGTTGGCAGACCACCACAGACGAGTCCGTGGCATCCTTCGGCGACATGCCCTTCGGACACTACGACATTGAAGTCAGCGCCGTGGGGTACATTACCGGTCATAAAGAAATTGAAGTGATCAGCTCTATTGACACGGTGAATTTGAATATCGTGCTGCAGCCAGACCCGAGTGCCTTAAAGCTCGATGTCGACGAAAGTATGCCGGGCAAGGCCCGCAAAGAGACTAAGCATGGAGTTTCCGCTCTTAAGTCTGGAAATCTCAAACAGGCCCAGAAGTGGCTGGATGCGGCCTACCAGTTGGCGCCAGATAACCCCGACCTTAACTTTCTGATGGGATACCTGCGTTACCAGCAGAAAGATTTCGACCATGCGCAGACTTACCTGGGTACGGCGGCAAACCTCAATCCGCGCGATGTACAGTCGCTCACATTGCTGGGAAGGCTGGGTCTTCAAAAGGAGGATTACGTCGGAGCCAGTTCGGTTCTGGAAAAAGCGGTAGCCGCCGACTCCGAGTATTGGATGGCGCACGATTTGCTGGCGAGCGCTTACCTCAGACAAAATAAATATGAACAGGCTCGGCAGCAGGCAGAACTGGCGATCGCCAAGGGCAAAGGCGGAGCCTCATCGGCGCAGCTCGTACTAGGGCAGGCGCTGGTCGATCTGGGGCAGAAAAAGGAAGGGATTGAGGCATTAAAGTCATACTTGAAAGAATCGCCGAAGAGCCCCACAGCGCCCAAAGTGAGCAATCTAATCGCCGAGCTTGAGCGCCCCGGCGCAATGGCCGCACCTGATACTGGAGTTCCAGCGTCTTCCACTCCTCTGGCCGGAGTCGATCCTCTGTTCGCCTCTCCGGAAATGTCGTTCACGATGAAGCCTTGGCAGCCGCCGGGCATCGACGAAACAAAGCTCTCCGTGGCTCCAGGTGTGACCTGTCCGCTGGCTACTGTGATTGAGATGTCGGGCAACCAGGTGAAGGAGTTGATCACGGATGTTTCGCGCATCGCTGCGATTGAACGCCTGCTGCATGAACAAGTGGATGAGATCGGCAATCCCATCACCAAGGAAACTCGGGATTTTAACTACGTAGCGTCGGTCACGGAGGATAAGCCGGGTTTCCTTGAAGTCGATGAATATCGCTCGGCCCACCTGGGGCTTTCTGATTTTCCTGATCACATTGCCAGCAGCGGCTTTGCGGCGTTGGCATTGGTGTTCCATCCCGACATGCGGGACAACTTCGACATGACCTGCGAAGGTCAGGGTGACTTGCACGGGCAATCGGTCTGGCTGGTTCATTTTCGGCAGCGGGACGATCGTCCTGCCCGTATTCATGACTACAAAGTAGGTGGCCAGACATACGCGGTCAAGCTAAAGGGGCGGGCCTGGATCACTACCGACAAGTTTCAGATCGTGCGCATTGAATCGGAACTCGTCAGTCCCATGAAACCGATTCAACTTCTCAGCGAACATCAGATCGTGGAATATGGTCCTGTTCCATTCCAAAAAAAGAATACGGAGCTGTGGCTGCCGAAAACTGCGGAGATCTATTTTGATTTTCGCCACCACCGCTACTACCGGCGGCACAGTTTTGATCACTACATGTTGTTTGCAATAGATTCCGACGAGAAGCGGAAAGAGCCGCAAGCGACGCCCCCGGCCAACAAAACAAGTCCCGTGCAGGATTGATCTCGCAGCCTCACTCAGTGGTGCCGCCGCTCGAGTGGTGCGCGGTTAGGATTGGAGCCTTTGAATTGCTGTTGCTTGGGCGCATCGGTGATGGCTTTCGCCTGATCGGGAAATGCACTCAGGCAGTGAATGCGTTTCACCCTTCATTCGAAAACGATCCCGGTTCGACTTACTATGAATTGCCCAGCTTTGGCCTAGCGGCGTCGCTATCGGTCGGCTTAATGATCGTGACGGGGGCCTGCAAAGTGAAGTTGAGCACGGTTTCCGAGGGCAGTTTGATCTGTTGACTCTTGCTGGCGGCCTGCGCACCGCCTCCGACGCCCGCACCCGCCGCGGTGCCAATGGCGGCGCCGCGACCGCCTCCGGCGATAGCCCCAATGATGCCTCCCAGAATCGCACCGCCGCCAACTTTTTCCGCCGTGCTCTTGCCGCGCGAACTGCCTTCTTTTCTGAACTGATCAGTCTGCACGCTATAGCTCCTGCCATTTGAGGTAATGCTATCGAGTTGCAGCACCACCAGCGACTGTCCGGCGAATTTGCTGGCGCTCTTCAGATCGACCACGTGGCCCGCCACATCGGTGCCTGCAGGAAAAGCTTCTGAACCTTCCGCTGAAAGCGGAGCATTCAGCGAGGCGTGAAATGTGTCGCCAACCTGGTTCTTTTCGCTGTCGATGCTATCGATGAGTCGCACTGATATCGGTGTGCCCTGCTCAATAGTTACTTTTAGGGGTTGCAGAGGCGCGGCTGGGACGGGCGGCGGAGTTGCCGAAGCCGATGTGCTCGAAGGAGAAGCCTTGTCGGCTGGTTGATCCACTGAAACCGGCGGCGGCTCTGAAGAATCGTTGGCGATTTCATCATCGCTGGTGGGACTTGAGTCATCCGCCATGACCGCGTCTTTGGCAGCGCGGGAATGATTTGGCTTCTTGACGTCCGATGGATATCTATCGGTTTTTGATCTCCCGGCTTTCGTGACGACAATATTCGGAGGCGGTTCCGCCGCCGAGGCGTTAGACGAACTTCCCACCTGCAGATTGTTGACGACTTCCTTCACTCCATCCACGGATGCAGCCTGCCGGGCCGCCGCCGCACGCTGCGCGTCATTGTCTACATAGCCATTGATGGTCACGACTCCGCCGCTGGTTTGAACGGAGAGCTGTTTGGTCGACAGCCCGGAATCTTGTGCGTACTTACTTTGAATATCACTGGAAATTTTCGCATCATCCGGTTTCCTGGCGCAGCCAACACTTGCGGCCAGGGTAGCGATGAGAGCAAACAAGACGACGGGCATGCGTCGATGCATGAGCGGACTCCTGAAGTCTTAGGGAACGGCGACAAACGCCTGTTTACAGTCTATCTGTCGGAGTCAAATCCGCATGTAAAGTTTGGTTAACCGACGAATGGACTTTTTCGTCGTCCAGGCTGTGGATTGAATCTGTTCGCTAGTTGGCTGGCTGAAGCTGAAGCTCAACTATTTTTAATGGATGAACTTATAGTCGACAATCGAGGCGGCCAAAAGGCCAGCGCCGTTTTCAGTTTCCGGATCTGGCTTGGCTTTGGCCTGTTCACCTCGGGTCCGAATCACCCGACCCTGGCAGACCACATTGCGGTTTTTCTGTCCGGAGATTTCCTCTGGCATCTCAAATACCATCTCGATCAAAGCGTTCACTGGCAGCGGTTGCGGGCCGTGAAACAGAAGTCCCGTCTGACTCAGGTTTTCGATAATCCCCTCGTACCAGGTGCTGGTGCTGTTTACGCGATAGCGCAGCGCCGTGTCCAACTTGAGCCTGCGGGCGCGTGGCGTCCAGGATGGCCGCTTCTCTCGCGTGTGATTGCGCCTGATCCCGGACTCCGGTTTAGCATGCTCCACACGCTCGGTGCGGCGCATGGTCGTCCAGTCATATTTGTACTCGGCGGCGCAGAGCAGACAAACTTGATAATAATCCCCGTCTGTGCCGCGCCGTGGCCAGGAAAATTCGTGGGAACAACGCCCAAGCATAAGAACATCCATGATTTTCTGCGGCATGATGGGTACTTTCGACTTGCCTTCCGACCAACTGAGCGGGTTGCCGGAACCTCATCATCGCTCGAACCTGAGTTCTTGGATAGGTTACTTTCGTGATGCGCTCACTAAGCGCGTACGTGCACGCTAGCGTACTCAGCGCCGTGAAATTCAATACTTCGGCTTCCGTTCATCTAGCGACGCTTTAAAGCTTCGAGTTCTTCCAAAGTGCGGGGCCAGTCTGATCCCAGTAGCCGGGACAAACTACGATCAGCAAGCACTTTGCCGCCAGTCTGGCAGCGCGCGCAATAATTTGTTTCTTTGTCGGCGTAGCGAATCCGCAGCACTTTGTCGCCACATCTGGGGCATGGCTCGCCGTATCGCCCATGTACCGCCATGCCTTTGCGGAAGGCGGTGACTTTCTCCGGGAAGGCAGTCGAGGCTTCTTTGCGCAGCCGGTCCATCCAGAACTTAAGCGTGTTCCGAGTTGCAGCGAACAGCCCCTCCCATTCTTCTGGTTTCATTTTTTGCGTGAGGGTCAGGGGAGAAAGCTGCGCTGCATGCAGGATCTCATCCGAGTAAGCGTTGCCAATACCGCTCAGCAGACATGGATCGGTGAGCGCGCGCTTGAGAGTGTGGTTCTCAGCGGTGAGCGTCTCGCGGAATAGATTGAGATCGCTAGAGAAGACGTCGATTCCTCCCGCGTCAAGAGAACGCAAGCTGTCTGCGCCAGCAAATACGTGCAACGATGCGCGACGCTTGGAGCCTGCCTCGGTAAGCACCAGAGAACCGCTTGCAAAATCGAAGGCTGCCAGAGTCTGACGGCCGGCCAGTTTCGCGCCCGCGGTGCGCCAGTGCAATCTGCCGGCAATCATTAGGTGGAGCGCCAGCCAGAGATCATCGTCGACTCCAATCACAATGCGCTTGCCGATCCGCCTCAGTTCGCGAACTACGCGGCCCTCTACACTCTCGAGAGGGGGCTGGACGGTCCGCAGAAGAAAGGGGCTGGCCAGCCTGATCTGCTCGATAGGCTGACCCACGATTCGTGGCTCGAGAGCGGTAATATAGGCGGCAACATCGGGTAATTCTGGCATGTCTATTAGCTTGCATGTCGTCGCTCCACTTTTGCAACGTCGCGCTATTTTGAAGCGGAGGGCAGTGTATTATCGCGGCATGGGGGGCTTTGCCGAGGCTGGTGTGGCGGGATTTGTTCTGGCTGGTGGGAAAAGTAGGCGTATGGGCACAGACAAGGCATTCATCGAATTGAAAGGGCGAACCTTGCTGGAACATACCCTCGCCTCGATGCGCTCGGTTACTCCGGATATTCGAATCGTAGGGGCTCGGGAAAAGTTTGCGCCATTCGCGCTGGTGGTGGAGGATATATTTCAGGAGTGCGGGCCGTTAGGCGGGATCCATGCCGCATTGCGCGGCTCACCGGCCGAACTCAATATTATGTTGGCCGTGGATATGCCCTTTGTCTCTGAGATATTCTTGCATTATTTGATCGGCGAAGCACGAACTGCTACCGAGGCCACGGTAATCGTCCCGCGCAGTGAAGGCCGCCGGCAGCCCCTGTGCGCGGTTTACCGTCCGCAGTTCGCTGACACGGCTGAGCAGGCCCTGCTGGCAGGCCGAAACAGAATCGATTCACTTTTCGATGCCGTTGAAACCCGAGTGATCGACGAGGAAGAGTTGGCCCGCGCGGGATTCTCGACCACTATCTTTCGCAACTTGAATACCCCCGAACAACTGCAGGAGCAGCGGAGGGCATAACGTAGTTGATCCTGACGCCTGAGAGCCACTCGAAAATGCCGGAAGCTGTTCGCCCATATATTGAATTCCGCGAGGTCTCCAAAGCTTTTGGCGATAATGTTGTTCTCGCTCAAGTCAGTTTTAACGTCTTGCCCGGCGAAACGGTTTGCATTCTCGGGCGCAGCGGCGTGGGTAAATCAGTATCTCTGCAGATTCTCATGGGTTTTCTCAAGGCAGATTCCGGCCGGGTGATCGCAGCCGGTCAAGATATCACCGACTTTACTGAGGAGCAATTGGAAGGCATCCGAAAAAAAGTCACCATGGTGTTTCAAAATGGAGCGCTCTTCGACTCTCTGACTGTGGGCGAGAATGTGGCGTTTCCTCTGCGTGAAACCAGAGAACTATCCGAAGAGCAGATCTACCAGATTGTCGACGGCCTGCTGCAGATGGTGGGCGTAAAAGAAATGCGAGACTTGTTGCCTTCAGATTTGTCGACGGGCATGAAGCGGTCGGTGGCTATCGCGCGCGCGTTGGCCGCGCGGCCGGAGTGCATTCTTTACGACGAACCCACGACAATGGTGGATCCGCTGATGGCGCAGTTGCTCGGCGACCTCATCAAGCGCCTCAAACTCCAATTGAACCTGACCAGCATCGTGGTGACTCACGATATGCGACTGGCTGAAAAACTGGCCGACCGCGTGGTCTTTTTGCATGAAGCTAAAGCGATTTTCTTCGGCACCTACGCGGAGATGAAAAAATCTAGCGAACCCATCGTTCAAGAATTCCTGGAGTTGGACGAATTAAAAATCGAGTGTTAAGAGCACTCTAGGCAGGCGACGAAATCCTGCCCGCTTACTCGGTGGACGTTCGCTTCACATAGCCGCTGCAAGTGAGAACCGGCAGGCGCGGATATTTTGCAAACTGCGAATCGGTAAATGAAAGCTGGCACTGTAAGAAAGCAGAAGGCCGGTCGGATGTAATGATCCGGGCATGCTGGCAATCCTTGCACAGCCCAGCCCCGCGTACCGTCTCTTCTTCTTTGCCAGGGCTCGTATGCCGCGTCATTGCGCCTGCTCAAAACCCCTGACGCACTAACTCTTCCACGGTGAGCGGACTCTCAACCGGCTCGATGGCCATCATCTTCTCGACATATTTCGCAATCAGATCGGCTTCAAGATTGACAGGGTCGCCGGGCTTAAGAGAGTGGAGATTAGTCATCTCCACCGTGTG
Organism: uncultured Acidobacteriaceae bacterium; assembly: GCA_963836305.1. Classification (GTDB taxonomy): domain Bacteria; phylum Acidobacteriota; class Terriglobia; order Terriglobales; family Acidobacteriaceae; genus Sulfotelmatobacter. The sequence goes on from CAWIJP010000026.1 coordinate 203,337, forward strand.
CGGAATGATCGCGATGGTGCACCTTCGGCCTTTCAGTTTCGCCACGGTAAGGCTGATTCCCTCGATCGAAATCGATCCCTTATAGACGGTGTACTTTTCGATTTCACTTGGCATTTCGATATGCAGCCACCAATTTTCGGAGTCAGCGATGCGTTCTAGTTCAATCAGCGTGCCGACTCCATCGACGTGGCCTTGCACAATGTGTCCGCCGAAGCGGCCATCGGCCTTCATGGGGAGCTCCAGGTTAACCAGCGCGCCCTCATGCATGCGCGAGAACGAGGTGCGCGCCCACGTCTCTGGAGCCAGATCAGCGCAGAACGAACCGGGTTTAATATCGAGCGCTGTCAGACACACCCCACTGACCGCAATGCTGTTGCCAGTTTTCAATTCTTTTGGAGCGTTCCTGGCCGTAACGGTGATGCGGCGATTCTCGCCGCGCTCTTCGATGCGAGTAACAGTTCCTACTTCTTCGATGATGCCGGTAAACATGAAGACCTCGATAAAACAACCCAACATCATAAACCTACTGTAAGGAATTGATATGGGGAATGCTGCGTATGAATTATTCTCTCCGCTGCCACTCTGGAAACGGTTCAGTCATCGTAGGGATCGCGCAAATATCCTTCTGCTGCGAAGTCCTCTGCAAAGCGGTGGATTTGCAGATGTTCTACTTGCGGGGTGTGAAGCGGACCGCTCAAAGCTGCGCCGGAAGCAAATGGAATTGATCCGTCCAGTGCCATAATCTTCGGGGCATAATACAGAAAAACCTTGTCCACGATGCCAGCGGCAAGCGCACTGCCGTTAACGCTTGCCCCACCTTCGATCATCAGACTCGTAATCTCAAGTTTCCCCAGGCGTCGCACTACAGCATGCATATCGAGGCGCGCATCTGAAGAGGCTTGAGGAAGTTGTTCGATCTGGATGCCGCACCCTTCGAGTGCTTTCTTTTTATTCTCTTCGGCGCGGCAATAGAAAACCAGGACGTCCTTCCTGGGCGTCCCATTGTTTAGCACGCTCTGCACAAGCCGCGAATTTAGCGGCAGTCGCAGGTGCGAATCGAGAATCACCCGCAAGAGCGGACGCTGCCGCGGACGTCCGCTGCGATCGGTGAGTAATGGATCGTCCGCTAGGATCGTTCCAATCCCCACCAGGATGGCATCGCTCTGGTGGCGCTGTTCGTGCACGTTAGCGCGGGCAGTCTCTCCTGTGATCCATCCCCCAGGCGGAATTCCCGCTTTATGGTCGGATTTGGCACCGGGCGGCGGAGCAATCTTGCCGTCGAGTGTCATCGCCGATTTCAGTATGACGAGCGGAATGCCGTTACGAATGTAGCGGGCAAAAGCCTCATTGAGCCGTCTCGCTTCCGACTCAAACCCGCCAACATCGACGGCGATGCCGGCTGTGCGCAATTGCTCGAAGCCTTTTCCGCTCACCTTGGGATTGGGATCGGGCATGCATGCAACCACGCGACGAATCCCAGCCTCGATCAGGGCATCGGTGCACGGAGGAGTGCGACCTTGATGGCAGTGCGGTTCGAGGTTGATGTAGAGCGTGCCGCCACGCGCATTCGCTCCAGCTTGCTCGAGGGCCAGCACTTCAGCATGTTTCACGCGGTCGTAAGTGTAGAAGCCTGTGCCTGCCACGCGTCCGCCGGAATCAACAATAATCGCACCGATGTAGGGACCGGGTGAGGCCAAACCTGTGCCCCTACGCGCCTCATTGAGAGCGCGCTGCAGAAACTGCTCGTCAGTTGCACGATCAGGCATCTGTGACGGGTATGAATCAGGATAGATGTTTCACTCGAACCTTTATTCGAACAGCGAGTCCACAAATTCTTTTGGATCGAAAGGTAGCAGATCACCCACCTTCTCGCCCACACCAACGAATCGTACTGGCAATCCCAACTCGCGCGATATAGCGACCACTACGCCGCCCTTCGCCGTACCATCCAGTTTGGTAAGCACGATACCGGTAACTCCCGCCGATTGGGTGAACAGCCGCGCCTGCTGCAAACCATTTTGACCGGTGGTCGCGTCCATCACCAGTAGCGTCTCGTGCGGAGCTCCGGGAATAATACGCTGCGCTGTGCGGCGCATTTTCTCCAGTTCGGACATAAGGCTGGTCTTGGTGTGAAGGCGCCCGGCGGTGTCGACAATCACATAATCCATCTTTCGCGCCGTCGCGGCCTGCAGTGCGTCGAACAGGACTGCTGCGGGATCACCCCCTGGCTTGGTCTTGATCACTTCCGTGCCAGTCCGCTGTCCCCAGATTTCCAGTTGATCGATGGCCGCCGCGCGAAATGTATCCGCCGCGCACATCAGCACGTTCTTGCCCTGCGATCGAAATACCTGCGAGAGCTTTCCAATGGTCGTGGTTTTGCCGGTGCCATTTACTCCGACGACGAGAATCACTTCCGGCGTGCCTTCCACACGTTCGACGGGCCGTGTATTGGCCGCGTTCAAAATTGCGAGCAATTCTTCTTTCAGAAGGCGCTTGAGTTCCTGAACGTCTTTGATTTGCTTACGATCGGCTTTATCGCGCAACTTACCCAGAACTTCCTGCGTGGTCGTACTGCCCAGGTCGGCGCCGATCAGATTAGCCTCCAGATCGTCGAGCGTGTTACGGTCGATTTCTTTGCCGATCGAAACTACTTCTTCAATGCGTTCCGCGAGGTTCTCACGCGTGCGCGTGACCGCCTGCTTCATGCGGTCGAAGAGCCCAGTTTTCTTTTCTTCCGTGCTGCCGAATAAAGTTTGAATCATGAGAAGCCTAGGTTTGATTATAGCGGCCACGCGCGGCTCCGCTGGCGCTCGTCACACAATTGGATGAACGTGGTTAGACTGGAGTTCTTTCCAGGTTGACAACTTCGGCGGCAGGAAGAGCCGGACCCGTTGCAACGGGAGGGATAGCTACAGCATCCGGAGCAGCTGATCTTTTGATTGCGATCCGCTGTATGCGAATCTCACCTCGTCCGTAAACCGCCATCAGCGCGGCCACCGGCTCGGGATCGAGCCGCTTGCCGGCGAGGTTCTGAATGATTTTCAGGGCCTCTTCCGGGGTATGCGCATGCTGGTAAGGACGATTCGTGGTCAGCGCGTCAAAGGTATCGGCGACTGCAATCACCCGCGCCAGTAGCGGAATTTGCTCTCCGGTCAGGCCATAAGGATAGCCTCGGCCGTCCAGCGCTTCGTGGTGAAGTTCAATACCAGGAAGCATATCCGCCAGCTGAGTTACAGGACGTAAGATGTTGGCGCCCTTCGTGGTGTGGGTCTTCATGACCTCAAACTCTTCCGCGGTGAGCGCGCCGGGCTTTTTCAGGATGCGATCTTCGATGCCAATTTTACCCACGTCGTGGAGCTGCGCGGAAATTCGCAGAATCTCCAGAAAGGTTGCATCCAGATTCAGCTCCTTGCCAATCATCAGTGAGTAACGCGTGACGCGATCGGAATGGCCGCGAGTATAGGGATCTTTTTCGTCGACTGCGCCGGCCAGCATTTGGATCGAACCCAGAAACAGCGCGCGATTTTCCTCTGCCGCCCGCTTCAGGTCTTCAACGAAGTGCTCGAGATCCTGGGACATGGTGTTGAACGTCTCGGCTAATTCACCGATTTCCGTGCGGCTCCACAAATGAACGCGCTGTGAAAAGTCACCTCGCGCGAGCGCGCGGCTGGACTGGGTAAGAATCTGCAAAGGATTTGTAATTCTGCGCGCCGCAAAAATGCTCACCCCAATGCTGAGCAGCACAGCAAGTAACGCCAACAGCCGAGCGGTACGCTGCATCTCGTAGACTCCACGGTAAGCCTCGCGCTGCGGTTTCTGCACCACCACCGCCCAATCGAGTGCAATGACTGGACTGTAGGTGCCGAGCATCTCGACATTATCTTTGCCCTCCCGCACCGCGAATTCCTTGGTCGCTGCCAACTGCGCTTTGTTGCCCTCGTCCACGAAGTTGCGGACGATTTCCAGACTCTTCATATCCTGCCCAGTCACGTATTGTTGTGTCCCGGCAGCCACCAGGCGCCCCTGCGCATCCACGACGTAGGGAATGAGTCCGCCGCCGCTTACTTCATGGAGGCGGCGAATCAGGAATTGCAAATCCACGACCGCGCCCACCATACCCAGAAAGTGCCCTTCATAACTTACCGGACTGCTTACCAGAACCACGGTCCGTGAAGTCGTGCCATCCTCGACCTGTAGCGCCTGCCCGTTATAGGCGCGGCCGTCTCGCGCCGCGTCGTAGGCATGTTGCAACTCTCGTTGCAGAAATGCATCTGGCGCGATACGGCCGGCAGAGATGCCCTTGGCGTCCGAGTTCAACAAGGTGGCGTAGGCGAGTTCGTCGGAGGATGAAACAAAATGTTCCAGAAGCGCGCGTAGTTCCGGCGCTTCAATATTTTTGCTGCCAATGTCGCCGCCGCTTGCCACTTCAATTGCTGAGGAAAGATTCGCCAGCATCATTCTCAGCGAACGCTCGTGCTGGGAGAGATCATCCGCCAAAGACCGCGTCACCGTATTCTGTAGCAACATTTCGTTGGTCTTCAGACGGTCGCGGTTTATCGCCTCCACCTGAGCAGAGTAAAAATACATGGGGACAATGCTGATCACCAGCAGCACTCCGAGGATTACGTACAGAATAGGAATGCGCGCCGGAATTGGCGCTTTAGAAGACGAGTCGCTCCCCTGACCAGATTCGGAAGCGCCGTCCATCGAAGTGGCGGCGGTTTTCACTTGTATCTATAGAATTTTAATGTGGGTGGGGCGGCTGGCAGACGGAAACCGTGAGACTCGCCATTACCAAAGTTTCGGCGGAAAGAGGCGCGCAGTAAGGGTTTGGCAAGACAACATCCAAAAGTCAGCCTTCGGCCTTCAGCGCTTCACTCTTGCCGCTGCGAGTCATCAGCTCATAAATCGCATCGCGCGGAGCCTTGCCTTCGTGAAGAATGGCATTCATCTGTTCTGTGATAGGTATCTCGACGCTGTGGGTGCGCGCCAGTCCTACGGCTGCGGTTGTCGTGAGAATTCCTTCCGCAACCATGCCGTGCATGCCGGCAAGGATCTCCGGCAACTTGCGTCCTCGGCCAAGTTCGACGCCCACACTGCGATTGCGAGATAGACCGCCCGTGCAAGTCAGTACTAAATCGCCAAGTCCGGCAAGACCGGCCATGGTTTCGGCTTTGCCGCCGCAGGCCACCACTAGACGCGTCATCTCGGCTAAGCCGCGAGTAATCAGAGCTGCCACGGAATTGTGGCCCAAGCCAAGACCGGCGCTGACGCCGGCAGCGATGGCGATTATGTTCTTTAAGCCGCCGCCAAGTTCCACTCCGATGGGATCGTCGTTGGTATAGACGCGGAAGCTGGCATTGCTGAATTCTTGCTGCACGGTGCGCGTGAGATCGCGGTCCTGTGAAGCGATCGTGATTGCGGTAGGATCCCCACGTGCGGCTTCCAAAGCGAACGATGGCCCGCTGAGCGCACCGATGCGTAGCGGGATATCGCCCCGCTTGATCACTTGGGAGATCACTTCAGTCATCCGCAACAAGGAGTTTTCTTCCAATCCTTTGGTCGCGCTGACAATGATCATATCCGCGCGCAACAGCGGCTTCATCTGCTCAAACAGGCGACGGCAATGCTGCGAAGGCATTACGCTTACTGCGATGGCCGCGCCATCGAGCGCTTTCTCTAGTTCGTGGCAAGGAGTGACGCCGATCGGGATCTCTTGGCCCGGAAGAAACTTTTGGTTTTCGCGCTGGTACGCAATGCTGTCGCAAACTTCTTTTTCGTGAACCCAGAGTCGAATTTGATGATTGCGGGTTCGCGCCAGAACGATCGACAGCGCCGTGCCCCACGCGCCAGCTCCGATGATTGCGATCTCACTCACGCGCGTTTGGCTCCAAGTCGGGTTTCTGTACCGGCAAGCAGGCGGCTTATGTTGTCGTGATGCTGGATGATGATGAGCAGGGAAGTAGCCGTGATCAGGATCAGTGCCACCCGGTCGTTGCCATATGCATGCAATCCGTAAACAAGAAAAGGAAAGAAAGCCACGGCGAGAATCGACCCCAGTGACACGTAGCGAAACACGAGTACGGCGATGACGAAGATTCCGACCGCCAAGAGCACTGATTTGGGAGCTATCACTACAAATGAGCCCAGACCTGTGGCGACTCCTTTGCCGCCACGAAATTTCAGCCAAACCGGAAACACGTGGCCGAGCACGGCGAACAATGCTCCCAGCGCCAGTTGTTCGAGCGCGGGAGGCCTATCGCCAGCCCGGTAAGCAATTTCATAGGATAGCGCCACAGCCGCAGCCCCCTTCAGCGCATCCAGCAAGAGAGTGAAAACTCCGAGCAAGGGAGATTTTCGTGAAACATTCGTGGCTCCAATATTTCCACTCCCGCTTTGACGGACATCTTCTCCGCGGAAGATGCGTACCAATAAATAGCCAAACGGAATTGACCCCAGCAGATAACTGATCCCGGCTATCAGAGCGAACATATACATGGAGGTAATTTGCTAGTGCAGACGAAATCCCGCCAGCTTCGTATACTTCGAGCCGCCGGGAGTGAGCTGGCTCTGATACAGAAAAAACTCACGGGCCGTCATCGTACCAAACTCTGGGGCCGGCAATGCTGATAGTTTTTCCTGCAAGCGCTGAAAGCGGCGATTCGCTCTGTCACTCTTTTCCTTGCGTGGCGACCCGGAGCGTCCGCCACTCCGAGCCAGCGTAAGGTGTGGGCTATAAGAATGTTCCTCTTTTTGAATCTTGAGTGAAATAAGTCTTGCATCTACTGCAGCCGCCAGCGAAGCCAGCTTCGAATCTCCTTCGATTCCTACCCAGAACACTCGCGGCGTGCTCGCAGTGGGAAAAAACCCATAGCCTCGAAAGTTCAATTCAAAATTGTCAGTCTCGATACCGTCGAGCGCCTGCTGGATTGCTTCGATTTGTGAATCGGATTGTTCTCCGATAAATTTCAAAGTTACGTGCAGCGATTCAGGTCGCACCCAGCGCCCATCTGGAGCAAACCCGCGAACACCATCGAGGAAGCGCTCAATCCGCTTCCGTATGTCATCGTTAATATCGAGCGCTACGAAGAGGCGCATAAGAAGCTATTAGCTAAAAGCTTCTCCTCACATTAATTGTTTTCTCACCATATCCAGCGCGAGCGTGGTTGCGAACCAGCGGATGCGCTTGCGATCTCCCGGGAAGATTCGCTCGATCACTTCTGTCCCGCTTGCGCTGGCTAAAGCATGAAATACCAAACCCACGGGCTTTTCTGGAGTTCCGCCGGTAGGACCAGCCACGCCGGTGATGCCGATCCCCAACGTCGTATCGCAGCGATATCGAATCGCTTCCGCCAGCGCGGCTGCCACTTCGCGGCTAACAGCGCCATGCCTCTCGATCATGTCGGCGGGCACTCCCGCCAATTCGGTCTTCACTGCATTGGAGTAAACGATAGCGCCGCCGGCAAAGTACCGCGAACTGCCGCCTACGGAGGTAATCCTCTCGCCCAGCAAACCGCCGGTGCAGGACTCAGCCACGGCTAGCGTGGCGTTGCGCATCTGCAGCCAGTAGCCGACGATTTGCTCGAGCGACTGGCCGTCGCGCGAGTACACCGCATCGTCCAGCTCTTCCTCAACGGCATCAGCCGCTTCATCCACACGCCCCTGCGCCGCTTCCATAGTCCCGGCACGCGATTTGAAATGCAGTTGGATCTCTCCCGCTCCCGCCAGAATCGTAGTCTGCACGTCGGCAAATCGTTTGTAGATGGGCGCGACGCGCGCATCCACAAGAGATTCTCCGAGCATGGCAACCTTCAACACTCGAGTCGCCAGAAACGCAGTGGGCAGTTTCTCCCGCAGCCGCTCCCGGCATTCCGCTTCAAACAAAGCTTTCAACTCGTGCGGAGGCCCGGGCAACAAGATGACAATGCGTTCGCGGCCGCCGATCTGGCCGCTGAACCACTGACCCGGCGCAGTGCCGTTGGGGTTCGGCAGAACGGTCGCACCTTCGAGAACATCCGCCTGCTTGGCATTGTTGGGCGACATCTTCCAGCCACGCGCGGCGAAGCGCTGCTCGATCCCGGCAAGAACCTGTGCGTCGCGATGTAGAGAAACGCCGAGCGCTTGGGCTACCGCTTCTCGGGTAAGGTCGTCTTCGGTGGGACCCAGGCCACCGCTGAAAATCACAATGTCGGAGCGAGACAGAGCGTCCTGCGCGGCGGCAACCAGACGTTCCAGATCGTCGCCGACAACGCTCTTGAAAATTACCTCGACGCCGAGTTGGTTCACCTGCTCGGTGAGATAAAGAGAATTGGTATCCACGCGGAAGGGCGTCAGTAGCTCAGACCCAACCGCGATGATCTCGGCATTCACGGCTAGAAGTGTAAATGAAAATCACAGGCCGATGGAGCAGGAGCGCTGCGGACGCGTTGCTACACGTTATTCGGGCAAAAGAGACTGCCCCTGAATGTTCCAGGAGAGATGATGCACTGCGTCAGTAGTTGCCAAAACCACACTGCGTCCCGGGGCGAAAGCCAGACCTACAAGACCATGCCCCGCAACTTCCAGATTCGCGCTGCCCTCAGCTGTGATTTTCACAATGCCACGCTTGCCCGCAAGCGAGGCGGTAACGTACAAGTTGCCGTTTGCATCGAAAGCCAAGCCCTGCGGGCGTCCCAGACCGCGGAAAAACTTGTGAACCGTTCCTTGTGGATCAATTCGGTGAACGCAGTCAAAACTCGACGTAGTCGGCCCAGTCACGAATAGATCCCCTTGCGGACCGAAGGCAAGATGGTACGCAGACACACTAGGCTCAAGTGTGGCAAATACAAAAACCTGCTGATCGCGGCCAATCTTGAAAATGGTGCCACTTCGGTCGCCGACATAAAGATTTTGATTTCGATCGAAAGCGATTCCCGTGGCAATTCCCATTCCTTCGGCATAGGTGGTCATAGTTCCGTTGGGGGCCACGCGATACACCGCGCCATCATGACGCGAGGAAACATACATCTGTCCCTGGCGGTCAAAAGCGATCGCGGTTGCGTTCATCATCTCCGCGACAAACGGCTTCACCGTGTAATTGGTATCAATCTTGAAAATTGCCACCGGAACTTTCTGACCACGCGAACCAGAAAATGTTGCGTAGATATTGCCTTGGGCGTCGATCGCCGGACTGGTAACGGGATGCAGATTTTCAGCGATAGGTACGGCAACTTTCACATTTTGCGAGTTGCTCACATGGCCGTTCGTCGCAACCACGACGGGACCTGAAGTCGCTCCCGTTGGGACCCGCGCGATCAGAAACGAATCCGAACTGATCACGACTCCGCCTTCCACGTCGCCGAACTGCACCCGCGGGCGCTGCCACTGCGGCGGTCGCAATCCCGAGCCTGCAATGCGCACTTCTCCTCCCGCCAGCGCCAGCACGGGTGAAACGGACTCGATGTGCGGGCCGCCATTCACGTTTTTCTTACCGAGGACACGATCGGAAAATCCCATGAGAACCCACTCGCCTTACGTTAGAAGACCAAAGTGCAGAAAGAGATGTACAAATCCTAGGGCGTACAGACCCGCGGCAATGTCGTCCAGAACAATTCCTGTACCTTCTGGAAGCGCCTCCAATTGTCGCACCGGCGGCGGTTTGAGGATATCGAAGACTCGAAAAAGTATAAAGCCCGCCAAAAAAGATTTCCATGCCAGGGGAACGGCAATCAGAGCCACCAACTGTCCGGCTACCTCATCAATCACAACAAATTGCGGGTCTTTCGTCGCGGAGCCTCGGGCGACCCGCGTTGCTGCCGGAATACCAATCAGCGTGACCAGTACGGCCGAGACGAACGCAACCGGAGCGCGGAGCGAGGGATCGAGCGAGTGGGCAAGTGCAGCCCATAACAACACTGTAGCAGCCGAAGCCCAGGTTCCGGGCCCGGGCCGCAAACGTCCAACGCCAAAAAAAGTACCGACAACCGTTGCCCACAGCGGAGTTCGAAATGGAGTCCCGGCAGCCGGCGAGACGCCGTCGCTACGGTCGTGAGTTGTTGCTCGCCCTGACTCGTTTGTCTTGGTCGACTGCATGATCAGGAACCCATCGCCCCAGTAGCGCCGCCGTCCTCGGCGGCTGTCGCGCGGGCGTCTCGCCCGCGCACCCCGACCCATTTCCAACCCTTCAGGTTCGCCTCGGCCGGATTCTCTGCGACATAGCGAATCGCTCTCTCGAACTCTTCCTCGCTCCGAATCAGGTGATCATAGTATTCCCTTTGCCAAAATGTTCCTCGCGCACCGAGAATCCGATTGGCTTGTTTCGCGCTGAAGGATTTCCAGGAATGAACTACCGCTGCCAAATTCTGCCCCGGTAGCAGCCGAACCAGAACGTGGATGTGATTGGGCATGATGCACCATGCGAATAGGCGGTAGCGTTGGTCAGCAAAGTGAAGCAGCGTATTTGCCATTAATTCTGCGATTACAGGATTCCGCATGTGGCAAGCGCCGGCTCCGCTATCGAGAAAGCGCTCCTTAACTCGTGTAGACAAGGTTTGGATTTTCCTGCGCTCATCGGGACTCAACTCGCGATGGAGTTGCTTGGCCGTGGTAGCAATCGCGTGCCGCTCGGATTCGATACGATCCAAAACGGACTTGGGCAGTGAATCGGCGAGTCGGAATGTGATGAAGTAGGTAGCGCTCTCCTTCTCCCAGTGCGGAAGTCGGCCACGGTTGCGAATCTTGACGTCTCCAAAGCGGGGGCGGGACGCCCCCGCGCCAGCCGGCGGGACGCCGGCGCTACGGTCGGATTCTGCCGGGGCCTTACCGGAAGTTTGTTTCACGAATCCTCATCCCGATCTTCGGGAGTACTCTCCCGAATTTGCTCCTCCGCGTCGCTGACCGGGGAGGGAATCACATAAGCGCCGCTGGCCCATTTGCCCAAATCAATCGTGCGACAACGGTCGCTGCAGAAAGGAAATTCCGGGTCGCTGCTTTTGACGATTTTCTTGCAGATCGGGCAACGGAGTTTTAGGGTGCGCTTGCGGGGCATGGCTTGAGAACCCTCGCGCCCTTGCGAATCAATGTGCCGCCGGGCTAGAAAGAGTTTACAGCGAACAGATCGCTACAGTATTTTCGCCACCAAATCGTAGTCGTGTGCTTCCACAATCTGACAGCGGTAAAATTCGCCCGGCTGCGGTTCCGCCACGGCGGGAAACTCGTTCACGAAGACTTTCCCGTCAATTTCTGGCGCATGCATTGCGGTGCGGCCCTCCATGAGCAGATCGGTTTCTTCCGAACTTCCTTCCAGTAACAGGTCGAACTCCTGCCCGACCAGCGCTTTCTTTTTCTTTTTGCTGATCTGCCGCTGGATGCCCATTAAATGTTTGCGGCGCCGCTCGATCTCAGAGAGTGAAAGCTTGTCGTATAAATCGAATGCACCTGCGCCTTCCTGGTCGGAGTACGAGAACGTTCCCATCCAGTCAAATTGAGCTTCGCGGACAAAATCGCATAGCTCTTCAAATTCTTGTTCCGTTTCCCCAGGAAAGCCGACAATAAACGATGTGCGCAAGGTCACACCAGGAATGGCGCGCCGCATCTTGCCAATGGACCGGAGAAATACTTCCGCTCCTCCCCCGCGCTTCATGCGTTTCAACACGCTCGCCGATGCATGCTGCAACGGCACATCCATGTAAGAACAAATCTTTTCGTGAGTTCCAATTGTTTCTAGAAGCTTGCCCGTGATCTTATTGGGATAGGCGTATAGGAAACGAATCCAGCGGAGCTCTTCGATCTGCGCCAGTTTTTCCAGCAACAGCGCCAGGCCATCTTTCAATCCAAAATCCTCGCCGTAGCACGTGGTGTCCTGGCCGATTAATGTGATCTCGCGTACTCCGATCTGAGTCAGCCGTTCAGCTTCAGCAATCACCGATTCAAATCGCCGGGAACGAAATTGCCCCCGCAACTGCGGAATGATACAGAACGTGCAGGGATGGTCACAGCCCTCCGCGATCTTGATGAAAGCCGTGGATTTGGGAGTAGCCAGGATGCGCGGAGTTTCGTCGTCGTACAAGTAGTTGGGCAGGTCGGCAATTGCGCCGTCCCAATGGCCGCGTGAAAATCGTCCCTGCGAGGCCCGAGCATCGCCTTCGGGCCGCGAGGGAAGCACGACAAAAGGAGACTTGTTCGGTGCAACAACTGGTGCCACGCCAGTTGCTGACAGAATGTTTTGCAATTCCCCCGTGCCGACAACGGCATCCACTTCAGGAATCCGCTGCCGAATCTCGTCGCGAAAGCGCTCGACCAGGCAACCCGCCACCACCAGTTTTTTCGCCCGCCCGGAAGCCTTAAGCCCGGCCATCTCGAGAATCGTGTTCACTGACTCCTGTTGTGCGCTCTCGATGAACGAGCATGTATTCACAACAATGACGTCGGCATCCTCGGCTCTGGGAGAAAGTTCGGCTCCGGCTCGTGCCAGAAATCCCATCATAACTTCGCTGTCGACCAGGTTCTTCGGGCAGCCCAGGCTGACAAAACCTACCTTTTGCGGACGCACTGGCTGCGCGTCGTCTTCCGGCATCGGGGTAGGATTCTTTTCGTCTGGAGTCGGGATGGTGAGTATCTTAGAGGACATGCAATCTAGCTATTTTAACATTTATTGCTCCAGACTCGGTTGAGATGTCGGAGTGAATGCCCATTCTCATACGTGATCCCGCGTACCACGAAAGCCAGCCAGCTGTGGATGAAGATTTTGCGCTTCATGCTACGCTTGCTCTACCGACCAAAAGCAGCTATCCCGCGTCCTGGAGGGGAAATGTCTGGGAAACAGGCCATACTCGCAGTCCTGATCATGGGAGTGTCCATCCTGCCGGCTTCGGCGGCCGCCCAGGACGAGAAGAATGAATTGACCGGCATGCTGGGCCGCATCTTCATCAGCGACCAGGGGATTCACGGCGCAAGCGCGCCTACAATCAATCCCTTTGTTCGATCCGGAAAAGGGCTGACATTTGAAGTCAATTATGCGCGCCATCTTTTTGGTACTGAGGTCTATGCCATCTCGGCCGAAGTGCCAGCTGTCTTCAATCTGGACGAAGACCTGGGATCCGGCGGCGACGTTGTTCCCTCCGGTTACCAGCAGATTTTCGTGACTCCGGCGATTCGCCTGAATTTGTTTCCTTCGACAAAAGTTTCACCCTGGGTGAGTTTCGGTGGTGGGTTTGGGCACTTCAGCGAGAGCAGTAATCTTAATTATTACGGCACCAATCCTGGAGGCTCTACGACTTCTGGTGTGCTACAGGCCGGAGTAGGACTGGATGTGAGTCCCTTCGGCAAACGCATGCGGCACTTCAGCATTCGCGGCGAGGTTCGCGACTTCTGGTCCGGAACTCCTGATCTTCCATTAGCGGATACCGGCAAGACGCGGCAGCATAACTATTTTCTCGGCGGTGGCATGGTCTGGCATTTCTAGTCACATTTACTTTTCACTCGCCAGCTCCACTTCTTCATACAACTCCGGCAGGCGCTGCGCATCGTTAGAGGAATTTCCGAACCGCGCCGATTCGTATGCGTCGGTGAAGCGCCCAACTCGCAGACGCAAGCGCTCATCCTCGATCACACGAACGAATTCCTGCGCCGTCTGCGTGGTAGATTTCTTTACCCCACGCCGTGCCAGATATCGGGCCATACGTTCGTACCACATCGCCGCTGCTTCATCCGGCGATCGTTCGGGATGCGCCTGCAGTCGTTTCACTCGAATCATCCGGGCAATCCGTCCCATGTTCCCCAACAGGAGCACCAGGAATGCGATCCCGCCCACTCCCCAGAACCAGCGCGTAGGGGCCTGTTCCGCGCTCCGCTGGCTGCGCCGCACTAGATTCAGCAGTCGCGCATAGTGCAACCTGGCCCACGTTCTTGATCTCTCCCACGAATTGCGCGTGCCGTTTAGCGCCGCATGTCCCAGAATGTACTGGTGCGAAGAGTCGTAGCTGATTACCCACTCCCGCCAGAACGATTGCGCCGCATCCAGATACAGCATGGCCCGGTCCCAACCCTCCGGTGTGGCCACATCGCCACCAGGCGTTGGGTCGAAAGTAATCCAGCCATAGCCAGGGAAGTAAGCCTCGACCCACGAGTGCGCATTCTTGGCCCGGACCACATAGTTGCCGGTGACGTCGTTAAATTCATCGCTGCGAAAACCATTCACCACGCGAGACGGAATATGCAGCGTGCGCAACATCACCGCCATCGAAGAGGCAAAATACTCGCAGTGCCCCTGTTTGCGCTCGAAAAGAAAGTTGGCCAGAGGATCGGCGACCGGAGTGCGCAGCAACTGCAGGGTATATCCGTAATGCGTTTTCAAATAAATCTCCAGCGCGGCCGCCTTGTCGTAGTTATTGGAAGCCGAACCGGAAATCTGCGTCGCCAGCCGCGGAATTCTGGGATCGAGCGCGGGCAGTTGTAAGTAAGACGAGACAAACTGCGGAAGCGAATTTCCTGCCACCCGAAGATCTGCGGCAGATGGTTTGGCGATATCCGAATCCGCCTCGTAGACATTGATGGTGTGCTGACTGTCGAGATCGTAAACGGCTCCCCCGGCGTCCACCCCCAGTGCGCGAAAAGTTCCCATGACACGGCGCCCCCAGGGAGCGAGAAAGAAAATATTCGTGCCGATGGGCTCAAGCAGCACGCGGTAATGAATGAGATGAGGCTTGGTTCCTGGCGCAGCCTGGCGTTGTCTGTCATCGGCTAAAGCGACGCCCTGGCTCGATATCGGAACAGAAAACGCCCCGTCCCCTTCCCGTTGCAGTACGAACTGCTCTCGCGGGTTCGACCAGTTCTTGCCGTCGAACTTTGCCAGCGATACTCCCCGCCAGTGCAGCGCGTACTGGCCGTGCCTGTCACCATTGATCTGGACATGCATTACCACTGAATTAGACTGCTGAATCTGTCCAATGCTGCCCAGTTGCACGCGATCGCTGAAGCCCGTGGAGAGATCATTGCCGAACGAATAGCCGCCCAGGTATCCCGCCGACATGCGAGGCAAAAGAAAAAATACTGCCGCCGCGCCCACCAACATCATCAGTACCAATCCTGGGGTCGTTCTTGCCAGCGCAAATGCCAGGTGACGGTGTTCGTGCGCATCGTTGGAGTGCCGTGCCTGAAATTTCGCGGAGCGTTCCGATCGGCGCATCTCCATCAGGATGAACGTCGCTACCGCCATCAGCATGAATCCGGCAAAGAAGAAAAGAAAAATGCTGTCCACGGTCAGTACAGCGGAGGCGAGCACCATTAGAAAAGCGAGAATCGCCAGAGTTACGTAGTCGCGATCACGCCGCAGGGAAAACGTTCGCACAACCACCGCAAATAAAACCAGGTGTACCGTAGCCGCCAGAAATCCGCGAGAGAGCAGGAAGTAATCGATAGCGTAGAAAACGAAATACGCGATCGTCAGAGGCGTGGTCCAGCGCTCGGAAATTACGACGCGGCGGCGCTCCGCCAGCAAGAAACCCCGGAGAGCCAGTGCCGATCCCACCAGTAAGATGGTTGGAATGTCGAGCCCTCCGGTGCTCGCCAAAGCACCAAATCCCATCAAAACAAGCAAATAGAGGGAAAGCTCGAAGTATTTGTTGATCGCCTGCGGCAGCGGAATGATGCCCGGTAGTGGAGAAGGCTGAGGCATTATTTTTTGATAAAGCTCGACCGAACCCGTGATCGCATCAGGTTCCGGGTCAGATTTCTATTGTTCGACACATCCCATCAGAAAGGGAAGGGCTTCGTGAGTTTTTCTTGCACCAAAAGTCACCATCCCTTTGCCGACGCCGAGCTCAATGCTGGTTGCGCCGAGAATCTCCCCGGCTTTGCTAGAATGATTCAGGTCAGGCATCGGTCTCACGCGACGTACTCTCGCCAACCCCGCCAGGTCCGGAAGGAAGCAACGGTAACGGGCTCTTGCGTGTGCAGTGGGTCCCCGGTGCCTGGCTTATTTTATATTTTCGCCCACCGAACCTGGCTTTACGCATAATTTACAACTCTTTGCGCAAGAAGCGCCTCGCCGCCTCATCTTATCTAGTGAGGGCCGGCAGATTATCGCGAGGTGCAGTACAAAACATGCGCAATGCTCGTATTCCATCCAATTTCGTTTCGCCAACTGTCACCATCCGAATCTCTGGCTCGCTCTCGCAAGGCCATCTTACCTACGTGGATCAACTCGTCTCTTCCGCAATCGAGTGCGCCTTATGGCCACTGCTCGATTTGGCGCATCTGATCGAACTGGATCATGATGCCCTTACCTATCTCTTGAACGGAGAGGGACGCCACTTTGGCATCGTCGGTTGCCCGAACTTTATCCGCGAATGGATGCAGTATGAAAAGGAAAGTCAGGCGGCTTGACGCCCAACGTCCACGACTTCGTCTGCAGAAGCGTGCCCGGTTTAGACGAACTGTGAGGCATAATGTGGATAGAGACAATCCATGAAAATCACCGACCTAAAGGAATTTGTCGAGAGGACAGTGACCCTCCACATGATGGACGGCGAAACTGCCAAGGTAAAGGTGAATTTTGTTGATGAGGAGGACGAGGACATAATTGCTGCGCTGATGGAAAGCTCGCGTCCCGAGCAGTACCGCGCACCTTGCGCTGTATACACCTTTGCCGCCGGAGATATTGTATCTATTGAATTATCGAAGTAATCCGAGCCACAGCAACTCTGCAAATACTGGCGCACTCCCGCTGCCCAACTTGTTATTTTTGCACTTGCCAGAATAATGCTGGCTAGCCGGCGCTGCCTGACCGCCGCGAAATTCGATGCGTCTGCTGCTCGGCATCAGACGGATTATTTCTCTTCAGTTAGACATTCCGCTCCCAATCCTGCAAAATACTGATTCTTATACTCAGGAGCTCTCATTGACCACACCTACCCGCGCCAGAGCCGGCATCAGAGCGAAGATCAGCGCCCTCGGCACCTATGTTCCGCCTCGTCTTTTAACTAACGCCGACCTGGAGAGAATGGTTGACACCACCAATGACTGGATTCTCGCCCGCGTCGGCATTCGCGAACGCCATATTGTCGAAAAAGGGATGGCCACCAGCGACCTTGCGGTCGAGGCCGCCAAGAAAGCGCTGGCTCAGCGCGGACTGACGCCGAACGACATCGACGCCATTATCGTCGCCACTGTCACGCCCGACATGTTTTTTCCCTCCACCGCCTGCCTGGTGCAGCATAAACTTGGCGCGACCGGGGTTTGGGGATTCGACCTTTCTGCCGCCTGCTCCGCATTTATTTACGCCGTGCAGACCGGAGCGCAATTCATCGCTGCGGGCACGCATAAACGAATTCTCGTGATTGGCGCCGATGTCATGTCTTCAATCATCGATTACACCGATCGCGCCACCTGCGTAATTTTTGGCGACGGCGCGGGAGCTGTGATTCTGGAAGCCGCTGAGGACGACTCGGTTGGCCTGGTCGATTTCATTCACGAAGTCGATGGCTCCGGTGGTTGCTATCTCTACATGCCCGGGGGAGGCAGTCTGAATCCAACGTCGCGCGAAACGGTGGAACAAAAAATGCATTACGTCCACCAGGATGGCCAGCAAGTCTTCAAGTTCGCCGTGCGCAAACAGACCGAAGCCTGCCTGAGGTTGCTCGAACGCAATGGCCTGAAAGGTTCGGACATTGACGCCTTCATTCCGCATCAAGCCAATCTAAGAATTATCAATGCCACTGCCGAGCGCCTTGGTCTCCGCCCGGAAAGCGTAATCGTCAACATTGATCGCTACGGCAATACAACCGCCGGAACCATTCCCCTGGCCATGAATACGGCCATTGAAGAAGGAAAACTGAGGAAGGGAAGTCTCGTCCTGATGGCTTCTGTGGGGGCGGGCTTTACAGTCGGTGCGGCGCTCCTGCGTTGGGCGTTCTGACTGTCAGCTACCTTAGATGAATCTCATATGGGGACGGCCGCCTCGGCCGTCTTGCCGAGCACAGCGAGGTGTTCCATTGACCACTTTCCTCATGACGTTCGTAATCTCTTAAAAGGCATTTCTATGGAATAGTTCTGCGCCGGCTGCTATCTTTTCGCAGCGTTCGCCTCACGTGGGGATGCGGCGAACGAGCAAGACCATGCTGCGTTCTACATGCTGCTGCCTGCTATTAGCTCTTTTTTCGATGGGGCACGCGGCCGCTCAAAGATCGAAAGACGATTCCCAGCAAACGAAGTTGCTGGTGATGGAACACCTGTGGAACGAAGCCCAGGTGAATCGCGACTCCCGCGCACTCGATGGCATGCTCGGTTCCGCTTTTGTTAACACGGAGTGGGATGGCGAGATCAGTGATAAATCAAAATTCCTCGCCGATATCAAAGACCCACAGTTCAAACCCACCACCCTGACCATTCAGGATCTGAAAGTCAGCATGTACGCCGACTCGGCCGTGGTGGTTGGCATTTATCACACCAAAGGGACCTACCAGGGCAAGCCTTACGAACACTTCGGACGTTTTACCGACACCTGGGTGTTCACTGAAGGCCGTTGGCAATGCGCCGCCAGCCATACCAGCCTGCTGAAGAAGTAAACTTCCAAAATAAGATAACTATCTCGCATAAACCTAATTCAGCGATTCGTTCCATCAAAAGTTTCCATAGCCGGAATTTGCGCACGCTGACACCCGACGTCAATCCAATCTAGAATCAGTAGCCGCTTGTGAAACAAATGGCGGAAACAATATGGACAGGGTGCTCCGGCCAAGTCGATGGAAGATTCTGTCGGCCTTCGCCATTATCTATCTGGTTTGGGGCTCGACATTTCTCGCGATTCGCATCGGCGTCCGCGAAGTGCCGCCATTCCTGCTCGCTGGAATCCGCTTCTTCATCGCTGGAATCGTGCTCTATGCGTGGATGCGTATCAGAGGAACGCCGTCGCCGACTCGCCGCCAGTGGACGGCTATTTCGTTCTTAGCCGTACTGATTTTCATCTTCGATTACGGCTTGATCTTTTGGGCAGAGAAGCGCGTAGCCTCGGGAGTGACGGCGGTCATGATGGCGACAATCCCGGTCTTCATGGCCATTGCCGAGATTTGTTTCCTGCGCACGCAGAAACTCACCATCCGGCTTACGCTAGCACTAATGGCCGGAGCAGGTGGAGTGCTGGTTCTCGTCGGCCCGTTATCGACCGCTGGCGAAAGGGCAATTGATACTTCGGGAGCCATAGCCCTGATCGTGGCTGCAATCAGTTGGTCGGCGGCCACAATTCTTACCCGTAAGGTTTCCTTGCCGGAATCCAAAGTGATGAGTTCAGGCGCTCAGATGCTGGTCGGAGGAGTCCTACTAGTCTTGACTTCGGCCGGGCTACGCGAATTCAACGGCTTCGATGTACGCGCAGTTACCTTCGGCGCATGGATCGCGTTACTGTACTTGATCGTAGCCGGGTCAATTGTCGCCTTTACTGCGTACGTGTGGTTGATTCATCACGAATCGCCAACCAAAGTGGGGACCTACGCGTATGTTAATCCGGTCATAGCAGTCCTTCTCGGATACGCTCTGGCTGGCGAGTCACTTAGCGCTCGGACGATAGCCGGGACGCTGCTGATTGTGATCAGTGTGGTCGTCATCACGACCACGCCAAAAAAGAAACTCGAAGTAGTCTTGGAGAGAGAAGCCGAATTGGTTGAACCGTAATTTGGCTGAACCGCAATTCTCATTTTTTTACGGCCGCGTCATCTTCTCCGGCCGCACCAACTGATCGAATTCATCGCCGGTAAGATAACCCAGCTTCAATGCTGCCTCGCGCAGACTGCTGTGCTCCACATGCGCAGTGTGCGCGATCTGCGCCGCTTTGTCATATCCCACTCTTGGCGCCAGGGCTGTAACCAGCATTAGCGAGTTCTTTACGTACCAATCTACTTTCACTCGATCGACCTCGATGCCCTTGATCATGTACTCCACGTAGCCGTGGCAAGCGTCAGCGATCAAAGTGACTGAATGCAAAAAGTTGTAAATCATCACCGGCTTGTAGACGTTGAGTTCGAAATTTCCCTGCGATCCCGCAAAGCCCACGGCCGCGGTTGCGCCGTGCACCTGAACGCAAACCATTGTCATCGCTTCACACTGCGTGGGATTCACTTTCCCCGGCATGATCGATGAGCCAGGCTCGTTTTCCGGAATCGAAAGTTCGCCCAGGCCGCAGCGCGGACCGGAAGCCAGCCAGCGGATATCATTCGAAATCTTCATCAGAGATGCTGCCAGCGTTTCCATCGCGCCCTGTGCGAAGACGATCTCGTCATGTGCTGAAAGCGCCGCAAATTTATTGCCATGAGATCGGAACGGAAGTCCGGTGAGTTCGGCGATCTTTTTCGCAGCGCGCTCCGCGAATTCAGGATGCGTGTTCAATCCCGTGCCCACGGCGGTTCCGCCGATGGCGAGATCGTAAAGCCCATCCAGCGCTTGCTCCAGCCGTTTGATATCCCGCTCCAGCAGGCTTGCCCAGCCGCCAAATTCCTGGCCAAAAGTTAGGGGCACGGCATCCTGCAGGTGCGTGCGGCCGATCTTAACGACATTCTGGAATTCTTTCGCCTTCGCCGCAATCGCATCGTGCACGCTCCTGATTGCCGGAATCAGTGCGTTCTTCACTCGATCCGCAGCCGCAATGTGCATCGCGGTCGGGAATGTATCGTTCGACGACTGCGACATATTCACGTCATCGTTGGGATGGACCGGCTTCTTCGATCCCTTCTCGCCGCCGGCAATTTCGATGGCACGGTTCGAGATGACTTCGTTCACGTTCATGTTGGTCTGAGTGCCGCTACCGGTTTGCCAGACGCGCAGGGGAAATTGATCGTTCAATTTGCCCGCAATCACCTCGTCCGCAGCCTGCACGATCAGCTTCGCCTTGTCAGCGGGCAGTTTGCCCAGATCCTGATTCACCAGCGCGGCTGCCTTCTTCAATGTTCCGAAGGCGCGAATCAGTTCAGGCGGCATGGTGTCGCGGCCGATGTTGAAGTGCAGCAGGGAGCGCTGCGTTTGCGCTCCCCAATAGACGTTGTCCGGGACTTCAATTTTCCCCATGCTGTCGGATTCAATGCGCATGCTGGTACCGAATTCGGTGGAGGTTGGCATAATCTGTCCTGACTAGAGCGCTGGAAATGAATGAGGTAACCGCAAATTATAACGCGGAGTGCGGATTGAGCTGTGCCCGGCCTCACCCTGAATTGTGAGGCAGAGGAATCCGTAATGTGCGCATGCTAGAATCATCGGTCTCCGCTCAGTGTTCGCGTGCTTCTGGAGACGGTAACGATCAAAGAATCCATGCCCGACTTTCTTACCGCCGAGGATGTTGAAACACTTCCAAGAGCCAAAGTTCGTCTGGACCCAGAGGAACGCACCGACGTGCTGGTGATCGGAGCCGGACCTACTGGCCTTGCCTGCGCCATCGAAGCGCAGAAGATTGGACTGCGCGTCATCGTCGTCGACAAGGGCTGTCTGGTGAATTCGCTCTATCACTATCCGCCCAACATGTTATTTTTTACCACGCCTGAACTGCTCGAAATCGGTGACATTCCTTTCACCACGGCCCGGCAAAAACCGACACGGGAAGAAGCTCTGGAGTATTACCGCAAGGTCTCGGAGCATTACCATCTCGATATTCGCCAATATGAATGGGTCAAAACTGTGATGGGCGAAGACGGAAATTTCAGCATCACCGCCACTGACCGGGCCGGTCGCCCGCATGACTATCGTACCCGTAAAGTGATCGTCTCTACCGGCTACTACGACCTCGCGAACCAACTCTGCATTCCCGGAGAAGATCTGCCCAAGGTCTCTCACTATTATGGCGATGCGCATCCTTACTACGATACGGACGTGCTGGTAATCGGAGGCAAAAATTCGGCCGCCATTGCGGCGCTCGATCTCTGGCGGCATGGCGCCCGCGTCACGCTGGTCTATCGCGGTTCGCAGCTGCACCATCATGTGAAGTACTGGATCAAGCCCGACCTCGAGAATCGCATTAAGAACAACGAGATCGAAGCGTACTTCAACAGCACGGTACAGGAAATCGGAGTCGATCATGTGGTGATTAAGACTCCGGGCGGCCCTCTGCGACTGAAGAATGACTTTGTTCTCGCTCTCATCGGCTACCACCCTGACTACGATTTTCTGCGCAGCATGGGGATCGAACTTTCGGAGGACCAGCATCGCCCGGTCTGCGATCCGGTTTCGCTGGAAAGCAATGTGGCGGGAATCTACGTAGCCGGGGTGATCGTAGCCGGATCGCGCACTAATGAAATCTTTATCGAGAACGGCCGCTTCCACGGCAAACAGATTGCCGAAGACCTGAAGATTAAACTGCGGCCGGAATCCTAAGAGGCCGAACTTACTTCAGCAGATACTCCTTCACAAACTCTACCGTGGCGTAAAACTGATAATCCCTATTCTTTTTCTTGCCGAAGCCGTGGCCCTCATCTTTTGCCAGCAGCCACCATACCGGCGTCCCATTTTTCCGCACAATCTGCACCATCTGGGCCGATTCGCTGGCCGGCACCCGCGGATCGTTCTGCCCTGCAATTACGAATAGCGGCTTGGTAATATTCTTGGCATTGTTCGCGGGCGCAATCCGCTCGAGGAACTCCCGCATCTTAGGGTCACGCTCATCCCCGTACTCCACACGCCGCAAATCTTGGCGGTACCCGGAAGTATGTTCCAGAAATGTCACCAGATTTGACGGTCCCACTACATCCACGGAGCAGCAAATTCTGTCGTTGTAATTGGTCGCGACGGCAAGGGTCATAAACCCGCCATAGCTTCCGCCGGTAATCATCACTTTGTTTGCATCGAGATCGGGCTGGGTCTGAATCCAGTCGAGCAGGGAATTAATGTCCTTATATGATCCTTCCCGTAGAAAGCCGTTGTCGAGTTTCTGAAAGCTCTTGCCGTATCCAGTTGAGCCGCGAACATTGGGGTAAATCATCGCGATGCCTAGCTCATTCAGATAGTAGTTGTCACGCCCGAGAAAGTCCGGACGCACCTGCCCTTCTGGGCCGCCATGAATGTCAATGATCACCGGCCGCTTGCCAGAAAATCTTGTCCCCGGTTTATAAAGAAAAGCAGAGATGGATCGTTGATCCCATGATTTCCAGTGAATCAACTGCGGTTCAGCAAAGCCGGAAGTATTCAGCCCGCCGGTCTCACTGAAAGTCCAGCGCTCGACCTTGCCCGAAGTCATGTCCACGGAATATGCATCGTAAGGCTGGCTGGCAGTGCTCAGCGAGAACCCAAGCTCGCGGCTGTTGTTGCGCCATTGAATGCCATACATCACGCCGACCGGCAACTTTGGCACCGGAGCTTCTTTGTTCGTTGTGGTATCAAGCACGTGCAATATGCTGATCCCATCCTCATTCGCTTCGAATGCGATCCAGTGCCCGTCCTGGGATAAATCGAACTCATCAACATCCCAGTCGAGCGCTGAAGTGAGAACGGTGACCTTGCGGCTTGCCAAATCCATCTTGATCAAGCGTTGGAATTCCGAGTCCTGATCGCTGGTCACGTAGGCGCTTTTGCCGTCCTTCGCAAAACGCGCGTTGCTGTATGCCACGGTCTCCGTGCCAGACTTCGGAGTCAGCAACTCCTTCTTGCCCGAGGCTACATCCATCAGCCACACATAGCTCTCGGCGGCCGATACGTAGTTTGTCACGAGCAATTGCTTGCCGTCGGGCGACCAATCAGCAACGCTCCATCCGCCTCCTTCCAACTGTGCAACCATTCGTGAACTGCTGGGGTCGTTTGCATTCACCACCCAGATGTCGACATCATTGCCATCACGCCGCGTCGAGCCGAAGGCGAAGCGATCGCCCTGATACGACCACCTTGGGTCGACGTTACGAGACTTGCCGTCGGTGAGCAGCGTCACATCGCCGGTGGCAAGATCATAGCGATAAAGTTGAAAGAATTCGCCTCCACCCACATCCTTCATGAACAAGAACGAGTTGCTCTTAACGGGCGGGTAGATCGCCTCAGCAACCCGGTCGGGGAAAAAAGTGAGTTGGGTGCGCGCAGCTCCTGGAACCTTTACCTGATGCACCTGCGCCGTGTCGCCGAAGCGAGTCTCGATCAGCATTTCGCGCCGGTCCGGATCCCAGCTCTCAAAGCTGGCCGCGCGAAAATCGCTGTAGCGTCCCACGGTGTCGGCCAGAGTAGCGGGAATCTTTGGTGTCCCTTCCACCACTAGGTTCTCGTTAGGAACGATGTCATCACTCTGCGCAAACACAAAGCCGACGAAGAGAATAACGGCGACCAGAAGCAAGCATCGTTTCATCGATTAGATCCTCCATCACTCCGACGAATGGGGCAACTCTTCCGTTAGCGAATGGCAGCTGCATCTTAGGACGTCGATGGAACGGAGTCAACGAGGAGAAGCTTCAAATCCCATCTCAGAGTCGCCGCCAACTCATTCGGATGGTGCAACACAAAAGCCGCAAGTGAATCTTTGTTACCCTAACTCTTCGCATGGAACCACAACCAGAACGTGCGGCTCCGTCGATCTCTCTCGCATCGTATTTGCAATTAGTGCGTGGCAACCGGAATTTCCGCCGCCTTTGGTTAGCGCAGATTGTCAGCGAGATTGGCGACTGGTTCTACACCCTATCCATCTATACCCTGCTGTTGCAGTTGACCGGCCACGCCAGTTCGGTGGCGCTGGCTTTGATTCTTCAGGTTCTGCCGCAGACATTCGTAGGCCCGACCGCCGGTGTCATCAACGACCGCTTGCGCCGCAAGTACGTGATGATCGCCGCCGATGTCGTGCGCGTCTTTGTGGTTCTCGCCATGCTTTTCGTGCGTTCTCGCTCCATGGTCTGGCTGGTCTATCCGTTGCTGCTAGCGGAGACCGTCATGGCTGCGTTCTTCGAGCCTGCCCGCAGCGCCGTAATCCCAAACATTGCGACGAAGGGCGAAGTGCTCATCGCCAACACGCTGTCGTCGGCAACCTGGTCAGTGAATCTGCTGATCGGCGCTTCGGTCGGCGGAGTGGTCGCCGCTTTCTTCGGACGAGACGCAGTATTCATCCTGAACGCTCTTTCATTCCTGGCTTCAGCTCTGCTTATCGCGGGTATGCGGTTTGCCGAGCCACATGCCGAGTCGGCTTCTCCGCTGCGCCCGCGCGATCTTGTCGATTTCACTCCCGTGCTCGAAGGAATCCGCTACGTGCGGAATCACCGCACGCTGCTGCCCACAGTTTTTGCCAAAGCCGGCGAACTAATGATTGGACCGAGCTGGGTGATCTTCACCGTGATGGGCGCGCACGAATTTGCCGTCCGTTGGCACAATGTGGATGCTGCCCGCGGGGCGATGCTCGGCATGAGCATCCTGCTCGGCGGGCGCGGTCTGGGAGCGCTTGTCGGCCCGCTCATCTCGGCGCGGTGGGCGGGACGGAGTGATCGCCGCTTGCAGCTCGGCATTCTGTTTGGTTACCTGGTTGTTGCCCTGGGATACGGAACCCTGGGAATTTGTCGCACCGTGTGGATGGCCAGTGCTTGCGCCATGCTCGCGCACATGGGAGGATCGACCGTCTGGGTATTTTCCACCACGTTGCTGCAGCTGCACACCGACGACCGATTCCGCGGCCGCGTCTTTTCTGCCGACCTGGGCTTTTCGATGCTGACCATCGCTGCCGGCGCTTACCTGTGCGGTCGCTTGCTGGATGCCGGAGCGTCGGCTCGCACACTCGCAACCTATACAGGGCTCATCATGTTTATTCCGGCTGGCCTATGGGCGTTAGCCATGCGTGCTAGAAAGGAAGCCTAAGCTGCGTGTCGCCGCTGCAATATCCAGACACAGATGCCGAAAGCCGGATGCCGCCTACGCACCCAGAACCCGATCGATCTTAGCGGCCATAATGAAATCGCTCTCCGTGAGGCCGTCGACCTTGTGCGTCCAAAGCGTGATTCCGACTTTGCCCCATGCCAACAGAATGTCAGGATGATGTCCCTGTTCCTCAGCCAGCGCTCCCACTCGATTTACGAACTCGAGTGCTTGGGCGAAGTCGGGAAATTTATACTCGCGGGTGATGTGGTGCTCTTCTACTACATTCCACTGGGGTACGATCTGGTGAAGATCTTTGAGCTCTTTTCCTTTGAGCGGCGGCGTTCCGCCGCGGCAGGGAACGCATTTCTTATCGGCGAGTTGTTCGGCCATGGAAGTCTCCAGAAATCATGATATCCGAAAGCGGATCTCACCACGCGCCTCTTAGACAAACGCAGCGGAAACCAAAACACGTTGAAACCTCGGGGCTTGCCAGCGCATCTTTAAAGGCTCATTCCACACCAGAAGGTTTTGGGGCACACCGATAAATGACAGCACAACCGGCACGAAGCGGTTCCGCCCCCGGCGGAGGCAATCCCTGGCTGGTCGCGATCGCCGTCATGCTGGCGACCTTCATGGAAGTTCTGGATACTTCCATCGCCGCAGTAGCCCTGCCCTATATCGCCGGTAGTTTATCGGCTACCAACGACGAAGCCACCTGGGTGCTGACCAGCTACCTGGTAGCGAATGCCATTATCTTGCCGGCAAGTTCCTGGTTTTCGCTGCGCTTCGGGCGAAAAAGATTTCTCATTACCTGCATTGTCATCTTCACAGTTTCGTCGTTCGCGTGCGGCTCCGCTACCAGCCTGGCAATGATTCTGATCGCGCGAGCGGTGCAAGGCGCTGGAGGCGGAGCCCTGCAGCCGCTGTCGCAATCGATTTTGCTGGAAACGTTTCCTCCGCAAAAACGCGGGTTCGCGATGGCGGTGTTCGCCTTGGGCGTAGTGGTCGCGCCGGTTCTGGGGCCCACTCTGGGAGGATGGCTGACCGACACTTATGCGTGGCGATGGGCATTCTATATCAACATTCCTGTCGGAGCATTCGCCATATTCATGATCTCCCGCTACGTGGTGGATCCGCCGTATATCAAGGACGCGCATCCCGGTAAGTTCGATGGCATCGGGCTGGGGCTATTGGCGGTCTGGCTGGGCGCACTGCAGATCATCCTCGACAAAGGACAGGAAGACGATTGGTTTGGCGCCACCTGGATTCGCTGGGCTGCGGGAATTCTCATCATAAGTTTCATCGCGTTCCTGATTCGTGAGTTTCGTCACGATAAGCCTCTGGTAGATCTGCGCGTCTTTCGTCATCGCAACTTTGCCATAGGATGCCTGCTGATCGGGCTGTTTGGCGCCGGCATTTACGGCCTGGTTACCCTGCTGCCGCTCTTCTATCAGGAACTGATGGGTTACACGGCACTGGCCGCGGGCTGGGCAGTGAGTCCGCGCGGCGTCGGAGCGATTGTCGCCATGCCCATCATCGGATACCTGACTGCGAAAATGGACAACCGTTGGCTGATCGCGTTCGGCTTCGCGATGTTCGGCGCGGCCAGCCTGTGGTTCGGAGAGGTGAATCTCGCGATCGGTCAGTGGACATTCCTCTGGGCAATTCTGATCAGCGGCTTCGGCTCAGGCTGCGTGTTTGTCCCGCTTTCGACCACCGCGATGGCGTTCCTGAAGAATGAAGAAATCGGCAATGCCAGCGGCCTTTACAATCTCTTGCGAAATATTGGAGGCAGCATTGGCATCTCCGTCGTGAATACGATCGTTTCCCGGCATGAGCAGGTCCATCGCAATGAACTGGCGGGTTCGCTCGATCCCGGACGGGTTACCGTCTACGGAAGCCTCCATGGAATACAAGCCTTTTTGAGCTCTCGCGGAGCCTCATCCACCGACGCTCTGCGGCAAGCCTATGGACTGCTCAACTTCGATCTGAATCAACAGGCGCGATTGTGGTCCTACGTGGATGATTTCCGCTATATGGCATTGGCCTGCTTCGGCTGCGTACCGATTGTTTTCGCGCTAAAGAAGGCAGTAGGGAGGAAAGGTGCGGCGCCATCGGCGCACTGAGGTCTTATAGCAGGTCTTCGAGATTACGAGCTCCGTGAATCACTCGGAGAATCACTACTCGCTGGTCCTCGATTCGGTAGAAGACCAGATGTTTGGGAAATCTCGTAATAGCCACCCGACGAAGTCCGACAAGGTCGGTAGAGGCGAAATGGCATCGTACTCCTGAATCAGGATTTTTGGCGATTCGGATCAAAGCTAAGGTCACTGCCCGTTCCCATCGCGTCGCTAACCCTTGGCCCGAGCGGTGATCGTACCAATCAGATTGCTCAAGGATATCTCTCGCGGCGGCGTCACTAATTCGTATCGCGGACTGCTTCAAGAGCGCCTGGTCTTGGCGCGCAGCGCCGCCACTAAGCCCTTCCTTCGTATTTCAGTGATAGAGAGTTCAATCCTTGGACCTTTGGCTGCTGCAATGAGATCCTCTTCAAGGGAGTGGAGCCGGCGCTCCTTATCCTGGCGAATCAGCTCGCGCAGGTATTCGCTCGGAGTGCCCCAATCGCCCGAGGCGACCTGCGCTTCGACATATTGTTTCAAGGGTTCCGGAAGGGAAATGTTCAGCGATGTCATAGCCATCCCTTCATATTATGACAGTTTATGAAGGCGCACAAAACTGAGAGACATTTAATCGCCTTCGGTTAAGCCTAGAACGGAATATCCTCATCCGTAATCGGTCCTGACGCTGCGCCCGCATGCTCGGGCTCTGGCGTTCGCTGGTCGAAATTGTTGCCGCCACCTGCCGATGCGCCGCGCGAACTCCCGCTGAAGTCTCCGCCACCACCTTCGCCGCGTCCACCGAGCAGGATCAAGTCGCTGCCCACCACTTCGGTCATATACTTCTTTTGCCCGCTAGTCTTGTCGTCCCAGGAGCGGGTTTGCAGGCGGCCTTCGATATAAACTTTGCCGCCCTTCTTCAGATATTCTCCGGCGATTTCCGCGAGCCGCTGCCAGAGCACCACATTGTGCCACTCCGTGCGGTCCTGCCATTCGCCGGCCTTATCTTTGAAGCGCTCGTTGGTGGCGATCGTGAGCTTGGCCACTGGCGTACCTTGTGGCGTGTATTTGATTTCGGGATCCTTGCCCAAATTTCCAATCAGTTGAACCCGGTTGAGACTTTTTCCAGCCATCAGAAACTCCTTTGCAGGGGTTCACTATAGCAGAATTGGTGAGGTGGAAATGATGTGCCAAGTCAGAAAACGACGGGCAGAGTCCAATTTGGGCTAGTGGGATGGAACAACGTAGTGGGTCAGTTTGACTGTCATCCTGAACAAGCGCTTTTTGCGCAGTGAAGGATCTGGGGCGAGCCGCGCGTTGTGTCGCGTCCTTTGCGACACAATCATCGCGCGTTTGGCTCGCTTCCTTATCACACTGACCCTTTACCCGAACCGCTAAACGCTAAGAGTTGACGGCATCTTGAGGTATAATCCCGCCATGCCTGCCGCACCCGGAGCGCCTAAAGCTGTTGGGATGGTTCCCGAGGAACTCAAGTGGGAACCTAAGTCTAAAGGTTTGACCACGCCACGCAAGAAGAAGCCGAAAGAGCTAGCCGTCATCACCGAATGCTGCACCGGATGCGCCGGTTCGCCGGCCTGCGTGGAGTATTGTCCGGTGGAAGACTGCATGTTCTGGGTTCCCGACGAAGACAGCACGCCCTTCGGCCGCATCGCCATCGATCCAATTCTTTGCATCGGCTGCAAGAAATGCCTGAGCAAAGGCCCCGACGGCTGCTTCCTCGACGGCTGCCCATGGGACGCCATTGTGATGCTCGATATTGTGGAAGTGGAAAAAGAAGTCGGGCCGATGGCAATCTAGCTGCTGCAATCAAGCGTCAGCTCTCTTTAACACGCTGTCATCCTGAGCGGAGTTGCGGAATTCACGAAGTGAATTCCGCAACGTAGTCGAAGGATCCCTGCCATCCTCCTGGACTAACAAAGCGCCGCATTTCCACGATCAGGTCGTGCACTTCAGTCGCCTGCATTCCTCAGTTGCAGCAAGTCCCACTTGTTGCCGTAGAGGTCCTCAAAAACCACGACGGTCCCGTAAGTCTCTTCCCGCGGTGCCTGGCAAAACTTCACCCCACGAGCAGCCATCGCGCGATAGTCCCGCCAGAAGTCATCAGTGTGCAGAAAAAGAAAGACACGTCCGCCCGTCTGATTGCCGATGCGACTCTCTTCCTCGGGCCTCGACGCCCGGGCTAGAAGCAACTTCGTACCATGAGAATGCGGCGGAGCCACCAGTACCCAGCGTTTCTTCTGCCCCAGCCGATCTGTTGCCAGCGAATCTTCGACCAAATCAAAGCCCAGCTTCTCGGTGAAGAACGCGATGGCTTCGTCGTACTCGCGGACGACAAGAGCGATATAGCCTAGTGTTTGCACGAGGGTCAGCCCGTTGAATAAGGTCTAAAGCTAGCGTTAATGGCTTTCTCTGCTGCGTATCGCCTTTTCCGTCTCTATTGCCTGCTGCCGCACATCATTGGAGATGTCGGGAAGATCGCGCTCGTAAGGAGTAACCGCAGGAAGATCGTCAGGTTGTCCGATAAGATAGAGCGCCCGCAACGCTTCCCAAACTTGTTCGGTGGAAGGGTCGACCACGGCAATTTCTCCGCCCGCCGCAATGTTCGCACCGCTTCCAGCCACGGAGCGAATGCGTCCGGGAATCGGCGAGCGGATTTCCTCCGTTGCTTGCCCATATCGCAGCTTCGCAATCAACCCGTTCTGATGAATGGCAGTACCCGGGCGGTCGGAGTCAACGATGCGGCCGGATTGCGGAGACGAGATCTCTGCCGGTTGTAGCAGCGCCACGATTTGCGCATGTCCGCTGGCGTCGCCGAACCGCACCAGCGAGAGCGCCGCATTTCCACGCACCATCGGCGATGGATCGTTCAACATCTTCAGCAACGCCTCGTGAAATCCCGCGCCGGTCGTGTCTTGTCCCATCACCCACGCATCGGTATTGCGCACTTCCTCCACCGGATCGGCCGCCAGGCTCACTAACTCGGGATACCATTGTTTAGCGGAGGCGTCGTGCCGTGTAATGCGTTCCCCCACTTGCACCAGCGCCTGCTGAATGTGCCGCGGCTTCTTCGTGTCGTGCAAATATTCGTCCAACTGCTGGTCCGAAAGTTTTCGCCCGAACCACGTATTCCACCAGAACAGGAACGGCATCAGGCAGATCAGCCACGCGGTTAGAAAGAAGAGAATCTTCTGGTTGCGCGACATGCCAGGCTTGCGAGTCTTGGCGGTGCCAATCGATTGGTCAGGAACCGGATTAGCAGACATGTCTTACCGCCATTCACTCCACCACATCGGCATCCAACACGCGATCCTGCTCCAGGTAATGCGCAACCGCGTACTGAGCCAAAAGCGGCGTCTGCAGCCGGATTTCGGCGCCAATCCATTCGCCTTTGGCATAAGGCTGATCCGGAGCCTTGTTACTGCGTCCGCTGCTGCCGAATTGTGGACCGAACTCCGCGCTTTGAATTTGATCGAACTGCTTGATCTCGCGCCAAGCCTGGTCGCCGACGGTTCCGGACACATCGATTTTCAATCGCACGATCGCCATAGCAAACTCAATTGTTGATTGATGATTGCTGACTGTTGATTGAAAACCACCCCGGGTCGGATCTTGATTTTCAATCATCAATCATCAATAACTCAACTATGCGGAAACCACCGGTACAGCATGAAATATACGAGCACTCCGGTGATGCTGACGTACATCCACAGCGGCCAGGTCCAGCGCGCGATGGCTCGATGACGATCATAGCGGCCGCGTAACCCGCGAATCAGCGTGATGATTACCATGGGGACAATCACGATAGCCAGCGTGACGTGAGGGATCAGCACGATCAGATAGACGATGTGCCAGAAATGGCTGCCAAGGAAACGGATGTCGCCCACGTGCGCGTGGAAATAAAGATAGCAAGCCAAAAACAAAGCGGAGGAGACAACAGCGGCGATCATGCAGGCACGATGCGCGGCGACTTTTCCCCGCATAATCAGACTGCGGCCGGTGAATAGAAGCACCGCGCTGCCTCCGTTCAGGCTGGCGATAAGTGCAGGGAAGTAAGCGTATTGCTCGGCGATCACGCGGCCGGCCTCGTGCTGCGGCGGTTGGCCATCAAGAATGCGAGTCCAAACATTACCAGTGAAAATAGAAGCAGCGTCGCCATCGCCGAAGAAAGAGGAAACGTAGCTTCCATTCCCGGATAAAGCAGAGCTCGCAGCGCCTCCACTCCGTACGTGAGCGGGTTCATATACATCAAGGCGCGAATCCATCTCGACGCGCCAGCCATGGGAAACAGCGCTCCCGATAAGAGCCATAGAGGAATCAGAAACAAATTGATGATGCCGTGGAAAGCTTGCGTGGAATCCATGGGCCACGCGATGGCAAAGCCCAGAGCGGTGAGCGCAAACGAAATCAGAAAGACGACTACCGCCACCAATAAAACCTGCACCACATTGAGATGGATGCCGGCGAACGGCGCAAAAACCAGAAAGATCATGCCTTGAATCGCCGAAAGCGTAGTCCCGCCGAGAACTTTGCCCAGCACAATCGCAGAGCGCGGCACTGGCGCCACCAGCACGGAAAGTAAAAATCCTTCCTTGCGATCTTCAATCACCGACATCATGGTGAAGATGGAGGTGAACAGCACGATCATGATCAGCGCACCGGGATAAAAATAATCCATGTAGTGCTGACTTTGCCCTCCGCCGGTGCGAAAAGACGTGCCGAATCCCGCGCCGATGACCACCCAGAACACCAGCGGCGACGCCAGCACTCCAACCACCCGCGACTTCTGCCGGTAGAACCGTACAATCTCCCGCCACCACAGCGTGAAGGCCGGTAATAACACTCCCGCGGAAGTGGGTGCAATCGATCTCGACAAAGTTGCAGTTTGAGTGGCCAAAAATTAACTCACTTTCGCTGTCGGAGATTTCGCTGCCGGAGCGATCGCCTTCTTCTTACCGATCAGGCCACGGTCGCGCATTTCCCAGAACGCGTTCAACGCAAAAGTTCCAGACAATGCGAGCAGGATCAGGCTCATGAACAGGCCATCCACGGTTGCGGAGGGCGGCGATAGCGTGATCATGCCACTGACGAATATCCATACCACACCGAGCAAGGGAAGAATCGTTAGCACGAGAGAAAGAGCAAGCATCATAGAAATCACGTTACCTCCTGTGAGCTTTGGAAGAAGACGGCGCTTCTGCCTCGTTTTGATTGTCTTTTTCGCTCCAGAACTTGTGTCCGGTGCGGCGGATGAATACGTCCTCGAGAGCGGGTTTGCTGATGGAAAGTGCCTCGATCTCTCCGGGAAAGGCCTCCACTACTTCGGTAACGAAGCGATGCGCGCCTTCGTGTTCTATGCGCACCTGATTTTCCAAAACCGTGGTGTCCACGTGAAACCGGGCCCGGATGCGCTCGGCCAGCAATCCGGCATCGCGCGCGGCATCAAGCAATACGACGTCGCCGCCAATTTCGCTCTTCAACTCCGCTGGCGTGCCCAGCGCCACCAGGTTGCCTTCATTCATAATGGCCAGGCGGTCGCAGCGCTCGGCTTCTTCCATCAGGTGCGTCGTCACGAGTACCGAGACATGCTCCTCGTCGCGCAACATCTGCAGGTACTGCCACAGATCGCGCCGCGCCCCGGGATCGAGGCCGGTGCTCGGCTCATCCAGTAGCAGCACGCCGGGATGATGCAATAATCCCTTCGCCAACTCGATGCGTCTCTGCATCCCGCCGGAGAAAGTTTCGACGAGTTCCTTGGCGCGATCCGCGAGTCCCACCCGAGAAAGGATTTCCGTAATCCTCTTCTTGAGGGCTGACCCGCGCAAGCCGTAGAGGTGTCCCTGGTGCCAAAGATTCTCGTAGGCGGTCAACTTCATATCGACACTCTGGGCTTGAAAAACAACGCCGATCTGCCGCCGCAGGCGCGCCGGTTCTTGTGCCGCGTCACACCCCATGATGACCGCGCGGCCGCCGCTCGGAATCATCAACGTGGAAAGAATTCGAAAGAGCGTGGTCTTCCCACTGCCATTCGGGCCAAGTAGACCGAACAGTTCCGCCGGCCGCACGTCGAACGAAACCCCGTTCAGTGCTGTGCGGTTCTCATATCGATGCACCAAATTCTGAACGGAAATGACCGCAGCCGAAGGGGAAGCTGCTTCCGGTGGGTTATCAGCGAGTGCGGAAACTTTCGAAGCCAAGAGTGTCCTAGATGAAGCCAATATTAGTTTACGACGATATGCAGCGGAACATCGCGCAAATGAATCAAAGCTTAATAAAATTTAAGGCTCAAAGGATGCTCAGGCTGCCGAAACATCCTCTTGCGCCTGTGGCACGCGCTCCTCATAGGCAACGGGAACATGCCGCCATACTTGAATCGCCAGAACCACCGTTGTCGCCAGCAGGAGCGCCCCTACGGCGACATGGGCGACGGTCGATGCCACCATGGGTAATTCTGGCTGTGCCGCGTCTCTGCCCCATGCCACACGCGTCAGAAAGGCAGTGAAACCCAGGCAAAGCTGCGTGATCAGAAGCGAAATCATGATAATGGCGGGGCGCCGTACTGCTTCAATATGCGAATAGACCGAGATCGCCCGGATCGCCGTCCAGGCCAGCACAAACGACACAATCACGGCATTCAGCACGTGCGGCCACCAGCTCATGCCGTGATGGCGGAACATCCCGCCGAGAACGAGCTGAACATAGAGCACAAAGATAGAAAGCAGCGTGAGCGTGATCAGGCTTGGTCGCCGCGAATCAAACTCCACCTGCGGCTGTTCTTCCACCCACCGGCGTCCGGTGAAGAGCGCTATGGCAACCGCGATACAGAAGAAAGTTTGCGCCACCGTCGCGTGCGCTGTGGAAACTGCAGGAGGCTGAAACAGCAAAACCGTAAGGCCGCCTAGAATCGCTTGCACAATGACCGTACAAAATGCACCTATGGCAAGCCAGCGCATCCATCGCCGCCGTTCCACTAGCAGTGTCCATACGGCGATCGCCAGCGTCAACGTGACTAGCGTCCCCGCCACCATGCGGTGACTCCATTCGTAACGTACACCACCCACAAAGTGAGGAACTTTTACCAGATAGCCGAAAGATGTCGGCCAATCGGGAACTGACAGTCCTGCGTCGTTGCTTGTGACCAGAGCGCCGGCTGCGATCACTGCGAAAGCAGCACATACAGTGAACACAGCGAAGGCGTGATGGGCTCGGTTGTAAGTTGTCGGAATAGCCTTTGGAGTATTTCCCATGGGATCAGCGGACCAGCGGCGCGGACTTCGCCAAATGACTCAGTCCGCGGCCTCAGAGACATAATTTTAGCAGACGTAGTGGACGCCCAGATATCAAACTGCGTTTCCAATACGGACTTACTCGCCGCTGGCCTTGAAGCTCTGGTCGACTGTTTTGGTTTCTTTCGGACCGACCGTCACCTTCTGATCCTGCTCGCCCAGTTTTTCCTGCACGAATGCAATGGTGTAGTCGCCAGGTGGCAGGCCCTTGATCTCATAGTTGCCGCTCTTGTCGGTCACCGCATAGAACGGAGTCTTCACCACGTTGATGTACATCTTCATCCACGGATGTTGATTACACTTCACCGGCAACATGATTTCCTCGCGAGCGAAATTCTTTTCGATCGCGGGAGACGAGGGTGGTTGTGACTCATTCCACTCCCGGTTGTCCTTCGGCGTGGGATGAATGTTATGCGTGGTCTGATCGTCATTTTTGATCTCAACCGTCTGTCCGGCCATGACTCCCAGCACATGCGGATGATACTTACAGCCGCTCTGGTTGAGAACCACCGGATCCTTAGGGACATCGAAAGTACGGTTACCCAATCCGTCTTTCACGTATACAAAAACGTTGGCCAAGTCGCCGTGATCGACAACAATATTTTCTGCTTCATTCGTTCCTTTACATGCCGGATCCTGACTCATATCGATCTTTGCCTGCTTCGGCGCCGTGCCATCAAACTTTACCGTACCCTTTACAGTGGCCGCTGTTGCCGGATCAATCGGAGTGGCGGCCGGTGCAGGCGCGGCTTGCTGCTCCGCCATGCTGTTATTCGACTGCTCCGTATTTTCTTTCTTGTTACACGCCGCCGTCAGCAGCATGGCGGACAATGCCGCAGCGCTTACCCATATCCTCCAAGCCGTTCTCGTATTCATGATGTCGCCCTCTCTATAGTAGTTTTAAAGACCGCTGACCCATCTCTCTGAAGTCCTGGTCATCAAACCAAACATCTTACCGCGAACCGCCGCTGACTGCTGGATGTGTCTCGGACGCGGCCTGCCTGCGACTCGTTGGCCGTGAGGAACTCGCTGTCTTTGCATGTGGCATGGACGCCGCAACCTTATGCTGTTCCTCAGGAGTCAACTGGAAGATGTAATCGGTCAAAAGCTTTCGATGATCTCCCGTGTAGCCTTGAAATGACGGCGGCGTCGGCCCGGCAAATACCCACTGATCATTCTGTTCTCTGAATAAGCCCGAGGGCATCGAAGTGCCTGGACTTACCGCTTGCGGATCGGTGATCCAGCGTTCCACCCAATCCGGTTTCAGGCGCCCCTTCGCCAGTAGGAAGTTCGGCGCGGTAGCGATCTTGTCGTGCGCAGGATCGCCAGTGGCGTGACACTTCAAACACGGCGCCGCGGTACTCGAGAACAGGCTTCGCGCCATGTCCGTTTCTTTTGTCGTGAGCACCGGCACTTGCTCAGGAATATAAGGCATCGGCTGCTGCGACAGCGCCTGGAAGAATCGCACCAGCTTCCGCAATTCGTTGTCGGAGAATGAGAACGTAGGCATGCGCACTTTCAAATAAGGCCGCACCCCGTTGCGATTCGTATCCGTTGTGCTTAAGGCTGGATTCGACAAAAACCTGCGCAGCCATTCAGGATCCACGCGCGCCCCTTCGGTCAAAAGCTTGGGCGGCAGTTGTTCCTGATTGTCCTGGTACTGCGGCAATCCCATCAGAATGGTCTGCTGGCCCGGGATAAACTGGTGGCATCCCATGCAGTTGTATTTCTTGACGATCCACCATCCCTCTTGAATGTCGTGCCGCGCGTCGCCAGGTTTGTATTGATAACTCGCGGGCAGGGAAGTCTCCTCGCTTCCCATCAGGAAGGTAGTCAGGTCGAGCACCTGATCCTTTGTCAGGTGCATGTTAGGCATGCGCAGCGCTTCCGTCGCGCTCTTTACTTTCCCCTGGTCGTAAATATTGGGCTCAGCCAACTTGTGCTCGAAGAATCCTTTCTGGTTGTACCAGGGCTCAGTCGCCGGACCGTCGGGTAAGCGGGCGAGATCCTCTTTATTCTTGATGGGTTCTGCATCTTCGCCGCCACGTTGTGCAATTGTTGTGAACAGTGCGAAGTCAAGACGCTCGATCGGTTTGCTGCCTTCAAAAGTGAGTTCAGTTCCGATGCGTCCTTCGTCCTCGAAGCCGGAAATCTCGTGGCAACCTGAGCAACCAAAATGCCGGACCCACTCCTTGCCTTCCGCCTTCAATGCGGGATCATCCATGTAGGAAGCGTCCGGATACGAAGAAGGCTCCTGTTTCTTCTGCGTCATCAGGTAGGTCGCAATGTCTTCCGCATCCTCCGGAGAAAGCCGCAGGCTCGGCATCACGGTCATGTTCTGCACTTGCAGTTCGTGGCCGTCATTCGGGCACCGGCTGTGTTCGAGATCGAACTGGTAAGGTAGCCCCTTCTTCGCGTAATCCTCCGGGCCAATATCTTTCTTTTCGTAAGGACAATAAGGACGCGTACGCTCACGCGCGTTATGAATCCAGCGGACCAGGTAATCGTAATTCGCTTTTTCGCCGACGCGGCTCAGATTCGCGGCGAACGTCCCACCATGCATCTGTTCGCCTTCGCCAATGGAGTGGCAAGCTAAACATCCGCGCGTCTCAAACAGTTCTTTTCCATGTTCCGCGTTCCCAGGCTTATGTTTAGGAAGCGGATCGGTGAGCGCGGATTGCCAGATGTAGGCTGAGATCGCCTGGATCTGATGGTCGTTCAGGCGGAAGTTCGGCATTTTCGTAGTGGGTCGGAAGTCGGTCGGTTTCTTAAGCCACACTGGAATCCAGTTCCGGTTCAGCTTCAGCCGCACGTCCTTTAGATTCGGTCCAACCTTCTTCATGTCCTGCATCAAACTGTGCGACTGGTAGTCGAGCTGCTGCAAACGCCCGTCCAGCTTGCTGTTTGCCACTCTCAGGTCGACCGCCTGGCCATTGAGCCGGTTCGCATCTTCGTTGGACGCCGCCGCATCCGCTTGCTTCATCAGATACGCAGTCTCTTTCAAATTATCTCTCTTCTGCGTTTCAATCTGCTTGATCTGCTGGCCGATGGCGTTCAGGTCTTCTGGCTCTTTGTCATAGCCTTCATAACGATGGCAACCCATGCATCCTTTTTGGCGGAAGAGGTCTTTGCCGTTGTTGATGGTTTGCCACTGCACGTCACCGCTGGCCAGCACCATGTCTGCCGCGTGGCAATTCTGACAACCCGCTTCTGAATTTTCCTTGGGATACAACGGCCAGAGCCAGTGCTCGTAGTTCCCATGCGCTTTCTCTACACTCGTTGTAGCCCGCCCGTTCCCTTGATGGCAAGGCGAGCATCCGAACTTTTCGGGATCATGAATCTTCAGCAACTCCGGTTCAGGATGGCTTGCAAAAGCTTCCGCGTATTCATCGGGCTTCTTCTCGCCTTTCGAAGTCATAGAAGCAGCAGTGACTTTGATAGGCTCGCGCGCATTCATGTGGCAGGACTCGCAACGGTCCACAATATTGGCTTCGGCCACGTTGATCTGAACGATTGCCGGATCCCAGTCCGTCGCCCTCTTCTTTAAACCGTCAATCTGTTGCGGCGTCAAATCCACCATGTGGTCGGAGATGTATCCATCCATCTTCGCCTTGGCAGCGGTCACGGGCTTAAGGGCTTCGCCAAGTTCCAGACTTATTTTCGTGCGTTCGTTGCGAATCCCGTTATAAGTCTCCTCCAATTCCGGAAAGGTAAATTTCTTTCTGCTGCCGTCGGGAAACTCAACCGTGGCTTGCTCGCTCTTGTACTTATCAATCTCTTTTCGCTTGCTGGCCTTCGCGGAATTGCTGGTGCTGGTTTCGTACTCGTACGTCAGCGCATTTACATAAGCGCGGCGGTCCGTAAACACGCTCTGCACCGCTAGCAGACGCGCGCTGGCGTCATCCAGTTTCTTCCGCGCCTCATCCGCTTGCTGTTTCGCATCCTGATAAGTCTTTTGGTAGGCTTGTTTGAGGGCAACGTAGTCTGGATTGTTTTCAACATCTTTTTCTGACGTTGCCGATTTCGATCGCGCGGTGTTCAGAAACGCGGAGTAACGAGTTTTCCAGTGCTCCTGAAAAGCCTTCCACGGGCGCTGGCCCCACGCCTCATCCCACAAGGCCCAGAACAAAGTCGCCATTAGAATCACGGTCGCGATTAGGTAATACGCGGCATACGACTTGCTTGTGATCGGATCCTGCTCGGGGTTGGGTTTCTCAGCCACCGCTTCCTCCGAAAATCTATTTGTCATTCCGCACTGAGCCAAAGGCTCGGTGCGGAACCTGTCATCCGTGCCGGCATATTACGCGTGCCGGCGCAGTCAAACATTGAACCAGGGCGTGATCCACACATACTTGATGTGCCACAAAAGCCGCAGCCCCATCTTTAAGGGCAACGCCACCATGGTCAGCAAAAGAAA
The DNA here is from genome assembly GCA_963836305.1 of uncultured Acidobacteriaceae bacterium. Taxonomy (GTDB): domain Bacteria; phylum Acidobacteriota; class Terriglobia; order Terriglobales; family Acidobacteriaceae; genus Sulfotelmatobacter. Next base: position 242,936 of record CAWIJP010000026.1, read on the forward strand.
CTGCGTAATGCCAAATTGCAGCAGGCTCATGCGCTTGAAGTCTTTCGCCATGTATCGCCGAAATAGCGAGTAGACGAGAAAACCTCCCAGCAAGTAATAGCCGCCGACCACAATCGCGCCAAATACCGCCTTCGCCATGTTCGACGTGATGCCGAAAATATCCGGCAGATCGCGATTCACTTCATAAATAAGACGGTTGTGATCCCAGGTTTGCCCCGGCCAAAACCACTGCCAGCCGGGTCCGCGAATAAAAGTTCCGATCAGGATCATCGAGACCCACAAAATAATGAAGCCAAACAGAAATGTTCCGATGGAAAACTTGCGCTGTTTCCAGGTGTAATACCCGCTGCCTAGTGGATTTGTATCGATATAAGGAATAACCATTAATCCCACAATGATCACGGTAGGCATCACGACGCCGGCAATCCACGGATCGAAATAGACGAGCATCTCCTGCAGTCCAAGGAAATACCACGGAGCCTTGGCAGGATTCATCGTCAAGTTCGGATTGGCGGGCTCTTCCAGTGGTGCATTCAGCGTGATCGACCAAACCATCAGAATGATGGTAACGATGATGGCGGCGAGGAATTCAATCCGCAGCAGGAACGGCCAGACGTGAACTTCCTTCTGCCAGCCCGGTTTGAAGGGCCAGGTCTTGCGGTGATGCGTCTTGGCGAGCGCGGCGTCGCCTTCAAGTTGCTCGATCAGCACATCATTGGCATGCGCCTGTTTCCACGCCAGATAAATATAGAAAGCAAGTAATGGAATCAAGCCTACGATAGGCACGTTATCCGGAGCCGAGCAAATCTCCCAAATCTGTCGCCAGTCCATAATCTCTCCACCAACCTCGTGTGGGGACGGCCGCCCTCGGCCGTCCATGTCGAGCGAAGCTCGACTATTCTTGCTGGCACTCAATTCCGAGCTGCGCTCGGCAGACAGCCGAGGGCGGCTGTCCCCACATAAACCTCATTATTCTCCGGCCGCCTTCGGTCCTCGTCGCGGCTTGTCGGCTTCCGCCTCCAGCATCACTGGAGCCGGACCGGAGATCCCGCCATCCTTCCGCACACGCCAGAAGTGCACAATCATCAGGATCGAAGCCACGATCGGAATTCCAATGCAGTGCCAAATGTACGATCGCAGAAGAGCGTTCGCATCCACGATTGATCCGCCGAGCAAGCCAAACCGCACGTCGTTGTAAGGCGTCATGCCCAGCATCGACCCGAACGGGCCTTCGTGTCCGAGCAGCGGCGTGGCTCGCGCCATGTTCGTGCCCACGGTTACAGCCCAGAATCCGAGCTGGTCGTCCGGCAGAAGATACCCGGTGAAGGAGAGCAACAAAGTAAATACCAACAGCAGCACGCCAATGTTCCAATTGAATTCGCGCGGCTTCTTGTAGGAGCCTGTGAGAAATACGCGGAACATGTGCAGCCAAACGGCGATCACCATTAAGTGAGCAGCCCAGCGGTGCATGTTGCGCAGAATCTTTCCGAAGGGAACGTCATGTTCCAGATACAGCACATCGCGAAACGCCTGCACCTTGCTCGGATGGTAATAAAACATCAAGAGCACGCCGGTGTAAGTAAGGATGATAAAAAGAAAAAAAGTGATTCCGCCCATGCCCCAGGTGTAGCTGTAACGCACTGAATCCCGATTAATTTTCGCCGGGTGCAAATGCAGGAACACGTTGGAAAGAACGCCCAGAGCGCGATTGCGAGGAGTGTCGTCGTGCTTGTGCCGGAAGATGGAAGTGTAGACCTGAGTTTTCGTCGGATCTTTCAGCCCTTCAATCTGTTCCTTCGCCTTGGTGGGAATGTCGACCTTCATCGCCTGAATGTCGTCTTTGACGCGGTCGACCAGTCCCACTTTGCCGTTCTTGCCGTTGTTCTCTTCAGCCATGGAATCCCTCGTAATTTATCGCTGAGCCAGATGCTGCGAGCGCTGCTATGTGCTCCCGTCGTTAAGCCGGCAAAAATGCTCCCGGGTCGTTGAAATGCGTCGGCTGTCCTTTCGGCCACTGATAGAGCCTCGAGGTGTCAACGATGATCTGCCCATCGGCCGCGAGTTCAACCTTGGCCCGGTCCATAGGTCGCGGAGCCGGTCCCTCGAAGTTAATTCCTTCGCTGTCGTAGCCACTGCCGTGGCACGGACATTTGAATTTGTTTTCGCTGGGCTTCCAATCCGGAGTGCATCCGAGGTGCGTGCAGCGAGCGTAGATCACGAATATGCGGTCCGGCGTGCGATCGACCCAGATGCGATATTTTTGCTGGAACTTGGTATCGACTCCAAGCGCGAACTCCGAAGGATAGCCAATCTTAAAAACTGAGTTAGGTTCGAAAAGAGTGCGAGGAAGAAAGAACCGGAAAAAGGCCAGAAACCATGCGGTGAGGAATGCGGTGACGCCCACCCAAACTAATCGTCGTCGCCGCCGATCGACATCGGTATTAGAAGGTCCCGGCGAGGAAAGGCCTGCAGACGCTGCCGCCTTTGAGGTTCCCACTGCCGGCGTGCCCACATATTTCGTGGCATCGACCGCGTTCCGCGGCGCCGGTTGCGCCGCTTCTGGACTCGGACTCGGGTTCGGTTGTTCAGTTCCCGGAACCGCCATGAGTGCCTCCCTGCCTTTAAAGATTCGTACTAATCGCCTGCAGCGGCCAGCAACTCTGGCGCCGCAACTTGCCCTCCGGTGTTATGAATCGGACTGTAGGAATGAACGGTCGCGTCCAGCGCCTGCAACACCAACTGGCCCAACGCAGAAATAAATTTCGCAGAATCGTTCAGGCCGGAACTCATCTCGAACTGAGTAATCCCCAACCGCCGCGCTTCCTCGCGCCCTTCGTGATTGATCTCGCCCAGCGTTTCCACGTGGTCGGAAACAAAGGCCACCGGAACGACGCAGACTTCGCGCACTTTTTCTGCCGCCAGATCTCGCAACGTCCGATGTAGGGAAGGCTGCAACCACTTGCTGGCGCCAACTTTGCTCTGGTAGCAGAGGCGCTGACGATTCGGCCAACCGCCGCGATCCATAAGCAGGCGCACAGTTTCCTCAATGTGCCGCTGATAAGGATCGCCCTTGGCGATAATTGACATGGGAATGCTGTGCGCGCTGAAAACAATCTCTGGCCGGGCCGGATTTTCGAAGCGCGACAACGCCTCGTCCACTTTCTCGACAACTGCGTCTAAATACATCGGATGCCGATAGAACGGACTTACGTTGTGTACCGGAATATTTCTATTGAATAGCCGCCGCCACTCATTCAGGCTGCTTCCCGCGGTCGTCGAGGAGTACTGAGGATACAAAGGCAGCAGAACCACCTCATCGCAGCGGGCAGCCTCAAGGTGCGCGATAGCTTCACGCGTAAACGGGTGCCAGTAGCGCATGGCCACAAAGCAGCGCGCATCCAAGTCCTTACCTCTCAACTCAGCTTCGAGAGCTCGCGCTTGCTGCTCGGTGAAGCGCCGGATTGGCGAGCCTCCGCCAATGGTTGCATAGTGATGCTGCACTTTACGGGCACGCGTGGTCGAAATTAGTTTAGCCAGAGGTTTACGGCCAAGGCGGGCGAAGGGAAAGTCGATAATATCGGGATCGCAGAAAAGGTTGTAAAGGAAAGGCTCTATCGCAGCCAGCGTATCGGGCCCGCCAAGCTGAAAAAGAACTACTCCCACACGGCGCGTTGTCTTCGCCATCCCCTCTGATTCCCCAGAACGGGCGAATTTACTCTCATCTGCGGCGAGAGTCAATGGCGGAATTACAAGATGGGAACAAAAGTAAATAAAACATCTGCGGCGAAGTCGACGTCCGAAGCAAAACAAAAAATATGCCGACGCCAGGAATCGACCCTGGCGCCCGGCTATTTATCAAAAGACAAAATCAGACCTGGCCCGCCTCTTACGGCAGCCGCAACTCAGAATGTTCCGGAACGACGATTTGCTGCCGCTGCCCATCGTGCCAGTACAGAACGCGCAGCACCTTGTGGACCGATGGATCGGGATCGACACCCATGCTGCGATTATCAACCACGAGAAATAACCTGCCGTCGCGCTTCATGCTACGCAGTTGTTCGGTAACATTCACGAAATGTCCGGCACCCCCGTAGTACGCACGCATGATGTGAAATTCACGATCGTGCCACTCGTATCCTCTCTCCGGATCAAGTTCCAGATTAACGTGAGCGTATTCGGGGAAGCGAAATTCCTCAACGTTTCCGTTCCAGTGCCGAACACGAATGAAGAGTTCTTTGACATGATTGTGCGCGGGATCAACTCCCAGATTACGATCATTGACATCGAACTGCAGGACCCCGTCATGCATAAAGGAACGCACTTGCGGAGTTACATCTATCCGATGGTTGCCGGCTCCGTACTCCGCAGCGACAAGTTGACCGCCTTGCGCTGATGCAGAACCGGCAAGCAGGAACATCAACGTCAGACTATTGACCACAGCTGCAATGAACCTCTGTTTCATAACGCCCCTTTTGCCCCGTGAACGAGGCACCTAAGTTAAAGTAAATTTTCTAGTGAACAGCGGCTGGCTCAGTCTTGGCTTTTTGCATCTCTTCGATCACGGCATCGGCAAACTCGGAAGTTCCCGCCTTGCCCCCAACATCCTTCGTCAGTTTTTCGGGATGCCGGTATACCTTTTCGAGGGCATTGCGAATCTGCATTGACGCATCGAACTCGCCGAGATGGCGCAGCATCAATAGTCCGGAGCGTAGCAATGCGGTGGGATTCGCCAGATTTTTTCCCGCAATATCCGGCGCTGAGCCATGAACTGCTTCAAAGATCGCGCAGTGGTCGCCCAGATTCGCGCTGGGCACAAATCCCAAGCCGCCAACAAATGCCGCGCACAGGTCGGAAATAATATCACCGTACAAATTTTCCATCACCAGCATGTCGTACTGATAAGGATTCATCACCAGTTGCATGCAAGTGTTGTCCACGATGTGTTCGCCGTAAGTGATCTCGGGATATCCCTTGGCCACGCCGCGACAGCAGCGCAGGAATAATCCATCAGACAACTTCATAATGTTGGCCTTGTGGATGGCGTGAATCTTCTTACGTTGATTCTTGCGCGCATACTCGAAGGCAAACTTTGCGATACGAGTAGAGGCTTTCTCTGTGATGATCTTCAAACTCTCTACTACACCTGGCACCACTTCGTGCTCCAATCCGGAATACAGGCTCTCCGTGTTTTCGCGCACGATGATGAGATCGACGTCGGGATAACGGGTTGGAATATGCGGCAGATTCCGAATGGGGCGGAAGTTCGCATATAGCTCAAATTTCTGGCGCAGCGCGACGTTGATGCTGGAGAATCCGCCACCGACGGGCGTGGTCACGGGACCCTTCAAGCCCACATGCGTTCGTTCGATCGATTCCAGCGCATCCTTCGGTATGTATTCACCGTACTTCTCAAATGCATCAGCGCCCACCTGAAATGGTTCCCAATCAAACTTCACACCTGTCGCTTCGAGGATGCGGACTGTAGCCTGGCTTACTTCCGGGCCGATGCCATCACCAGGTATCAGCGTTACTTTATGACTCATGATTTATTCCTATTGCGTCAGGCCTTTTGGATCTTGTTTCGAACATCTCCGGCCTCTTTCGCTTTCACTAGATCTCTCAACTCATTCATGAATTCATTCACGTCTTTGAAGTCGAGATAGACCGAAGCGAAGCGTACATATGCAACTTTGTCGTAGCGTCGCAAGCGGTTCATAATCAACTCACCCAGTTCGCTGGTTTTGCGTTCGCGCTCCTGCGACTCGATCACGAACGATTCCGCCTCGTTCACGATCTGCTCCAACTTGCTGATCGGTACTGGCCGCTTCTCGCAAGCCCGCAACAATCCATTCAATACTTTCTGGCGATCGAATTTTTCCCGGCGACCATCTTTTTTCACCACCATGTAAGGAATCTCATCGATGCGCTCGTAGGTGGTGAAGCGTTTGCTGCACTTCAGGCATTCGCGCCGGCGGCGGATCGATTCCGCTTCCTTGCTCTCGCGCGAGTCTACGACTTTATCGTTGGCAAATCCGCAAAAAGGACATTTCATGGCGCTAATATTGGCGGAAACGAAACTGCCGAACAAAAAATAGATTTTCAGGATTTAATACAGAAATTGTAACAGGCGAGTGCTACCCACACCGCCATCCGGTACCTACGTAATAGACAGGATGAGCATTCAGGCGGGAGGTCCGCTTAGCTCCGCTTCTTCGCTGCGATGACTTTCTTCCGACAGCTTTCTCAGTGACAATCTCTCATGACGGGCAAGAATAAGTCCGAGAGGAACCACCGCGGCAAATGTAACCAGCCACAACAAAATCCCGCAACTCGCTGCCATTTCTGGAGGAACATCGAAGACACTGGAAAGCGCCGCAATGGTCGCCATCTGCGACCCTCCGCCCACCGCCGGCAACTGCAGCATCGATCCCAGCATGCTGGCTCCCATCAGAATCAAGACCTGCGACACCGGAATATCCAGCGAAGCCACGCCGTAGGAGTGCGTCACTTCCTTGTACGCCAGGGCGATCATGTACCACATTCCAACCGAAACCAGACTCAGCATTAGGAGCGATACAGGACCGTGAATGGTATCCAAACCCTGGCCGAATTCCCGAATTCTTTGCGCCAGTTTGTGGCCAAAGTTCGCGGAGAGATGGCCGAACCTCTCCTCCACCCATCGTGCGACTGCGTCGCCGCTGCGGCGAATTACGATCGCGCCGACCGTCAGCGCCAGTACAACTCCGACCAACAGAAATCCGCCTTCGCGAAACCGCACATAATATTCCGGGTGCGGAATCGCCGGCAGTGCGCTGGGCAGAAAAATCGCCAGCACCATCAACACCGTAAATGCCCCTACATCAAATATCCGCTCCACGGTCCAGACCGCAAGCTGAGAAGAAAAAGGAAGATCGGTGCGCCGGGCGATCAGATAAGGACGAATGAATTCGCCTGCGCGTCCCAGCAGCGCCAAGCCAGTGAACCCAATCACCGTTGGCGATACGAGGTCGATCATTTTGGCGTGCGGACGAGCCGGTTGTAAGAAAATCTTCCAGCGTACTGCGCGCAGGAAATATCCGATGTAGATCAGCAAAACGGCGTGCAGTACGTGAATCTTCCGGATGCGGTGGGTTTCCGCCCAAAATGTGCCCCAGTCGAAGCTTTGCCAGTGGCGATATTGCAGATAAACCAGAACGGCCAGGATCAGGAACACAACCGCACTGGCCAATATTCGTTTTTTATCCATTAATGGAAGAAGCCTCGCGCCGCGGACCTCGCTGCGCGAAGTGGGAACGGCACTCTCAAGGTAAATGAGTGTGCCCAGAGGGTCAAACAAGGAAGCTGGTGAAACAAGCAGGTTCAATTTGCGTTCTACTTATTGCTTGCGATCGAAATAGCCTGACGCACATTGCCGGAAGATTTTTTCAAGGCGGCGACCGCCTGCGCACGAGGGACCCCGGCGATCAGCATTACAACCGCTACGGGGGTGCGATGCCCGGAGGCCACAAGGGCCCGGCGGGCAGCGACGGAATCCACTCCCGAGGCCTGCTCCAGGATGGCAACCGCACGCTGTGTGAGCTTCTCGTTCTTCGGTACAACATTGACCATGAGGCTGCCGTAGACATAACCCAGACGGCTCATGGCGCCGGTGGAAATCATGTTGAGCACCATCTTGTGTGCAGTAGCAGCTTTCATCCGGGACGATCCGGCCAGCACCTCAGGACCTACCTGAACCACGATGGCGAAACCAGCGGCTCGTTCCAGCGGAGAGTTGGGATTGCAAGTAAGAGCAATGGTGCGGGCGCCTCGCTCACGCGCCAGTTTGACGGCGGCAACCGTGAATGGAGTTCGTCCGCTGGCCGCAATGCCGAGCACCACATCGTCCTTTCCCGGTTTGCGGCGCGCCATTTCTTCGCGCCCTTGCTTCGCGTCATCCTCGCTGATCTCGGAGTCGGTGGCCAGAGCTTTGGCGCCCCCGGCAATGATGAACTGAACGCGATCGGTGTTGAACGTTGGCGAGCACTCGGCGGCATCGAGAGCGGCAATGCGGCCACTCGTCCCCGCCCCGACATAAATGAGGCGTCCACCCCGGCGCAGTGCGGCGACAACGAAATCGATGCCTTGCGCGATCCGCGGCAGAGCACGAGCCACAGCCCCTGCCACGGTAGCGTCTTCTGTATTCATCAGGCGTGCAATCTCGAGCGAGGACTTGCAATCCAGGTCATTGGCCGCGCCATTGGATTGCTCAGTGCGAAGGCTGCGTAGATCGGCCGGATTTAGATTCATTTTAGCTTTGCGCGTTGATTTCAAGCAGAGACCCTTTCTAAAGTCGTGGCGGATTAAAAGAGAATTGCAGTAGCGCCCATTTCATTCGATTGCTCGGCGTCCCTCTCCACTTTTTTTATACAGTCTTCTCTAGAGCAAGGATGACGGCGTCGTGAAATCGTGGGCGTACCTGTTTGATCGCCTGATTCGAGCAATCAGGCCAGGTGCGGTTGGTTAGTAAAGTGATGGAAAGTTGCCGACCAGGATCAATCCATAGAGATGTCCCCGTATACCCCAGATGGCCAAAGGATGCGGGACCGAAATACTTCCCCGACTGCGAAGGCGCAGAGGGAGTATCCCAACCAAGAGCGCGAGATGTGCCCGCGGGGGCAGACTCGCGGAGGGTGAACAGCGCAATCGTCTCGCGATGAATAAGCGCAGCAGGGCTCATCATCGCATGGGCGAACTGGGCGATATCGGCGGCCGTCGAAAAAACTCCGGCGTGTCCGGCGACGCCTTCGAGAATGCTGGCATTCTCGTCCTGCACCTCGCCCTGGATGATGCGATGACGAAATTCTTGATCATCTTGGGTAGGAGGAATCTGCCCGCGCATTTCTGATGGCGGGTTGAATGCTGTGTTTGTCATGCCGAGCGGAGCAAAAATCTCGCGCCGGCAAAATCCGTCAAGCGATTCGTCCGCGAGGCGTTCCAGCGCAACACCGAGAAGGATAAATCCGATGTCACTGTACTCGGCTCGGGTGCCCGGATCAGCGGCGAGCGGGGTGATGAAAACGCCGTGCAGCAATTCATCGCGAGTGCGCACCTTCAAAAATAATTTCTCATACGCCGGCAGTCCGGAAGAGTGCGCCAGCAACATGCGAAACGTTACCTCTCGACGGCGGGGATCTCTTTTGAAGTCCGCTACAAATTCGGGCACGACGGCCGCGACCGGTGCATCGAGATCAAGCAATCCGCGCTGGTAAAGAAGCATCGCCATGGGTGTCGTCGCCACGACCTTGGTGAGAGATGCAAGATCGAAAAGAGTCGCGGAATTGACAGGTGGCGAGCCGCTTTCATACGTGAACCGGCCAAAGCCTTTGAGCGCAATCACGCCTCCGTGGATCGCAATCGCGACCGAAGCCGCCGGGAAAGAGCGCTCGGCGATCGCTTCTTGTAGAACCGAGAAGGCCGAGGCAAAGACCTGGTCTTGATCCGCGGATGCGTTGAGTAGTGGCGTTAGAGCAACTGGTAACGGCATGAGAACTCTTATGATATGCAATCATGATATGTCATCCGCGATACCCATCACTTGCGCTTCTTGAGTCATGAGGCCGTGCTTGTGTAGAGTCAAAGCATCCTTTCTCTCAAATCAAACTTGTCTCTTTCGCCCATCGTCGTCTGGAGCATCCTTGTGGCGACTTCGCTAACTGCCATGGCTTCGGTGGATGCCAAGCGACCCGCGGCTGCGATCCGTCTGCACTCTGTCGATGCCGTCATCGGGCAAGCCATCCACGATGGCAACATTCCCGGCGCGGTTCTGGTGGTTGGGCACAACGGGCACGTGATCTATCGGAAGGCCTACGGCAACCGCGCGCTGGAGCCGCGTCGCGAGCCCATGGCGCTGGATACAATTTTTGATCTCGCCTCCCTCACCAAAGTGATTGCGACAACCACGGCAGTTATGCAGTTGGTCGAGCAAGGCAAGGTGCGGCTGAATGATCCCGTGGCCAAGTACCTACCTGAGTTTGCTCAGAATGGAAAAGACGACGTCACGATAAGGCAATTACTGACGCACTATTCCGGCCTGGCTCCGGATCTTGATTTGAAATCGCTCTGGGAAGGGAAAGACACCGCCTACCGTATGGCGTTTGGCGAAACGCCCGACGATCCACCCGGCTCGAGATTTTCCTACAGCGACATTAACTTTATTGTGCTGGGCGCATTGGTGGAGCGGGTTTCAGGCGAGACGCTGGACGAATATTGCCAGCGCCACATCTTTTTGCCGCTGAAAATGACCCATACGCGCTTCCTGCCACCGGCGGCCTGGCGTCCAAAAATCGCGCCCACGCAGTACGACGAAAACGAACACATGCTGCGTGGTGTGGTGCATGATCCGACAGCCCGCCGAATGGGCGGCGTCGCCGGGCATGCAGGATTATTTTCCACTGCGGATGATCTAGCGAAATTTGCCCAAGCCTTGCTGAATGGCGGAGGAGGGATTCTTTCTCCTCTGTCAGTGGAGAAGATGACGCAACCGGAACAGCCTCCGTCGGCGCCGGTGCTGCGCGGTTTTGGCTGGGACATTGACTCGCCGTTTTCCACAAACCGCGGCGATCTCCTGCCCGTCGGCTCCTATGGGCACACGGGGTTTACCGGAACATCGCTGTGGATCGATCCAACCACGCAGACTTACATCATTTTATTGACCAATGCCGTGCATCCTCGAGGGAAGGGAACTGCGATCGCATTGCGATCGGAAGTTGCGACGGCGGTTGCCGCGGCTTTGCCGCTGACTCCGACCGAGAAAGAAGCGCTGCGCTGGCAAAGCATCACCGGCTACAACGAAGCCCAAAGCGCGGCTCGCCGCATGAACGTGCGCAATGGCAATGTGAAGACAGGAATCGACGTGCTCGAAGAGCACGGCTTCGATGTGTTGCAGATTGCCGGTCGCAAAAAGCGAATTGGCCTGCTTACCAACCAAACTGGCGTGGACGCCGGTGGGCAAAGAACCATTGACGTCTTTGCGCAGGCGCCGGGAGTTTCGCTGGACGCGATCTTCAGTCCGGAGCACGGCGTCACCGGAACTCTCGATACCACGGACGTGAATAATTCGAAAGACGCCGCGACCGGAATTCCTGTCTACAGCGTCTACGGAACGAAGGATGCGGCGCGGCGGCCGCCGCCGGATGTGCTGAAGCAGTTGGATGCCGTTGTGATCGACATTCAGGACGCAGGAGTGCGTTTCTATACTTACGAAACGACGCTGGGATATTTTCTGGAAGCTGCGGCGAGCGCAGGAATTGAAGTCATTGTGCTCGACAGGCCTGATCCGATTACAGGATCATTTGTGCAGGGTCCGGTTTCGGATGCGGGCGCGGAGAACTTCACGAATTATTGGACGGTGCCGGTGCGGCACGGCATGACGATGGGTGAACTCGCGAAGATGTTCAACACCGAGCGCAACATCAATGCCAAGCTCATGGTGGTGGCCATCGAAGGCTGGCAGCGCGGCGATTGGTTTGATTCCACCGGACTCACATGGGTGAATCCGTCGCCGAACTTGCGCAGCGTGACTGCGGCGGCACTTTATCCCGGCGTCGGTCTGATTGAATATACAAATGTTTCCGTAGGGCGCGGCACGGATACTCCTTTCGAAGTGCTGGGCGCTCCCTGGATGAAGAGCCGCGAACTGGCTGCATATTTGAACGCACGAGGAATCGCTGGAGTCAGATTTGTGCCAGTCGCCTTCACTCCAACGTCGAGCAATTACGCAGGACAAAAGTGCGAAGGCGTAAACCTGGTTCTCACCGATCGCAACGCGCTCGACGGTCCGGAGTTAGGGATTGAATTAGCCGCTGCATTGAGAAAGCTCTATCCGGTGGACTATAAGATGGAACGCTTGACCGAGTTGCTGGTGAATCAGGCGGCATACGACGGACTGGTGGCAGGAAAAGATCCGCGGCGCATCGCCCAGGACTGGCAAGAAGAGTTAAACAAGTTTGAGGAGTTAAGGAAAAAGTATTTGCTCTATTAAGCAATCGGGGCTTGATTTCCACCGTGGTCTAAACTCGCCGTGTCGCGCCGTAAGGTAGTATTCGCCGCCTTCGCCGCTGGCTTCAAATTCGATAACGACATCGCATCCGAGACCCTCAATGTAGGACGAGCGCCACTCCTCGGAATTAGTCTGGCGCGGGAGGCCGTTCGCCTGTGACCCTTCAAAACGCGACCGTCGCTCAATACCATCTGGTGGACCCCACATAACGTAGACGCGACCGCGATCAGTTTTCCAGCCCGGAACGTCCTCGGAAAAATGTTGGTCCACATAAGCCAGCCGCCGGTAATGTTTCTCCTTGAAGCTGTTTGTTGATGCACCGGGATCCGGATTGCGACGCTCCCAGAACTCCACAACGAAGCGCACGCGTTCTGTGTCGTCAGAGAGCTTTTTAAAATCAGCGCGTTCCTGGTCGCTGATGATCCATCGGACGTCTTGGTCAAGCCGATTCTTGTAGATTCCTTCCGGAACTCGACCTGTGTTTTGGGAATGGGCCGGGATGCTGACGGGAAACCAAACCATAAGCAAAAGTAGAATTGGGCTATTGTGGAACCGTGTGGCGGACATAGGAAGTCGTCCCCTTAGCACCGATAGCGTTTTTTATCCTAGATACTTCAGCGAGGGAAGACAAGCATTTCGGAGCAACTGGGCCGGGCAGCATAAGGCGCCGAAGACGCATCTTTACCGCGAAAAGTCGTGGTATTCTCAGCTGGATTAGTCCACTGGGCCGTCGATTGTCTTGTGAGGTTCGCGATGCGCGTTCTATGGATATTCGTGTTAGGTTCCGGGATCGCCGTTTGCCAGTCGCCTTTAACGCCAGAGCCGCAAACAGCAAGTCCTGCCGTTGCAAGCCAAGCGTCATCGAAAGCGACGACCGATGCCCTCCGCAATCCCAACACCGTCACCATCCCCGCAGGAACAAAGATTCCGCTCTCGCTCAAGCAGGCAATCTCCACCAAGAATGCCCGCGAGGGCGACGCGGTCTATGCCGAAACGGCATTTCCGTTTGTCATAAATGACCGCGTGATTATCCCAGCCGGCTCCTACGTTCAGGGAAAGATTGCGCGCGTCGAGCGTGCCGGGCATGGCAAGGGTCGCGCAGAGATCCTGATGCACTTTACATCCATGATTTTTCCCAGCGGATATACAGTAATGCTGCCGGGATCGGTCGAGAATACGCCGGGTGCCGATAACAAGTCAGTGAAAGATTCGGAAGGCACGATTCAGCAGGATAGCGACACCGGAAAGAGGGTAGAAGACGCAGCCAAGGGCGGTGTGTACGGCACCATGGGTGGCGCAACCGCAGGCGGCTTAGCCACCGGAGGCCTCAACGGAGCACGCATCGGAGCCGGCGTCGGCGCAGCTGCAGGTATTGCCTGGGCACTGCTGAAACGCGGCAGCGATGTAAGGCTGGACGTGGGAACTTCGATCGAGATGGAAATTCAACGGCCCATCACCGTAGACATGAACCGCCTCGCAGTCGCCAGAGCGGCGCCGTGAAATTCCCGGACCATGTGGGGACACTGTCCACCGAGCGCCAGCGAGGCGCATCGCACTCACTTCAAATTGAACAACGCGTTCACATGCGCCGTCACCGTCACGTTTTGCGGCGCGAATTCCTCGGTGGGCGGCGGCGCGGCATTGGCCATCGCCGACATGGCGCGCGCCATGTGTGGGACCGGCATTCGCTGGTTCTCGAATGTATCGACCGAAGCATAGGAAAGCTCGCCTAGCGTCCGGCCACTGGCGCGGGCCAGCGTCTCGGCAGAGTTACGAGCCCTTCGGTACGCGTCTTCTACTGCCTTATTTTTGGCTTCGTCAACATTTTCCAGAGTGTAGTTCAAAGTCTGCCGCTCACTGACGTTGGCATCTGCAAGTTGCTGGGTGATAGGCCCGATCTTCGAAAAATCCTTGAGCTTCAGGGTTATGTCAGTGGTTACGCGGTAACCAATCACTTTTTGCCTGGCGTTCTTCCAGTCATACATCGGTTGGACTGAAAAGAATCCGATCGTCACGGATTTAGGTTCGATGCCGTTCGCGCGCAGCACTTCCCGCACCTCCTCCACATCTTTCGAAGCGTGCTGGTACGCCGCCTGAGAACTGTCCTCCTGCACAGAGATGCTGAACTGGATTACAGCGGTGTCGGGAGCCGATTCGAATTTCCCGTCCGCGCCTCCGTAGACAGAATTGGGCTGCGCAGTAATAACGGGATGTTCCTGAGCGAGCGATGCGGCTGTCAGGATGAAGAGTGCGAGAAGACACGAGGTGCATTTCATGAAAGTCCTCCTGATCGCATTATCCGCTTCGCACGGAGCTTTTATGCTCGAAAGTGAGAAGAAGTCTGGAAACGCTTGAGTTGCAATTTGAGTGTTCGCTGGGAGGGGAAGGCTAAGATGCGCCCTGGGCGTTAGACGAATAGGTAAACGGCAGGCTCTGCCCATCAATCTGCCGGCGCAGGTCCTCGAAAATGTTGTCCGACATCTTCGAAAACACTTCAACCACGGCTGGATCGAATTGGCGGCCGGACCATTCTTCGATCTCCTTGCGAGCTTCTGCGAGAGTTCTGGCGGCGCGGTAGGGGCGGTCAGAGATGATCGCGTCGAGCGTATCAGCAACTGCAAAAATGCGCGCGCCTAGGGGAATCTCTTTGCCCTTCAAATTTCGAGGATAGCCCCTGCCATCAAAATGTTCCTGGTGCGAGTAGACGATCTCGCAAACCTCTGCCAGAAAGGGAATCTTCTTCAACATCTGGTAGCCATGATAGCAATGCTCGCGCATGATCGCTTGTTCCCTCTCATCCAACTTTCCTGGTTTGCGCAGGATATTGTCGGGTATAGCGATCTTTCCAATGTCATGAAGAAATGCCCCGCGCGCAATGATGTCAATCTGTTCGCGGGGAACGCCCATGGCTCTCGCAATCGCCATAGTGAAAGCGGTAACTCGCTTGGAATGGCCTTCGGTCTCGCGGTCTCTCAGGTCCAGTGCATCCCCCAAAGTCTCAAGCGTTATGTCATAGGAACGCTCTAGATTGCGAATGGCCTCTTGCAATTGGTCCGTGCGAGCCTCGACCAGAGACTCCAGATTGATTTGATAGGTGCGGTTTTCTACTTTTAGCCGGCGATTTTCGAGGGCTCGTCCCACGGCGTTGAGCAACTGTTCGCGCTCGAACGGTTTAAGCAGGTAGTCGTAGGCGCCGTTGCGGATGGCGGCCAGGGCAACCGAAATATCGTGCACTGCGGTAACCATTACCACCGGCATGTCAGGAAACTTTTCTTTGGTGCGCTCCAGCAGCCCGATGCCGTCGAGGTCGGCCATCATCAGGTCGGAAAGCATCAACTCGAACATATCCCCGGAATTCAGGAGGGCCAGAGCTTCCAGGCCGGAACCGGCCTGTTTGCAGGTGTAACCTGCGGCAGCAAGGATGGCGCAGACAATCTCGCGGATTGCCTCTTCGTCGTCCACTACGAGAATGCGATCAGGCATCAGTGTCCCAACAGAACGTCTCAGGATACTATCGGCGATTTTACCTGAGACGTGAGATACCGAAAGTAACCACTGAGGTCCGGAAAGAACATTGAGATCAGCTGGAAGCGTGGTATTCAGAAGTCAGGTAGTGTCACGTCTGCCGCACCCGCAACCGATCGCGTGTGAACGGTCGACCTGATTCGCCTGAACTGATTTGCCAAACTGATTTGCTTAACATGACCGCGTCCCTTTGGTCCTTCTGGAATCACGTCGGACAGCCGGCTGCCGCCAGGCTGAAGCCCGCAGAGTGGGCGCTGCTGATCGTTCTGGCAGCCTCGCTGCTGGTGCTGTCAGTCTTCCGCGAACGCTATCTGGGGATTTGGACGGCAGCGTGGACTCTGCTGGTCAGTTCTCGGTTCGTGCAGCTATACGGCACACGCACGCAAATCCCTGTGCGCTACGTGCCCGCGATTGAGCAAGCCGCATTTGTAATTGCAATCGGCTTGTTTGCCGGTGCCGTCTTTGCTTATATCCGCGAGCGGGATCTAGTGACCCCATTGATCGCGGTCACCGTTTGCACTGCCGGTTTTGCTGTAGCCCGCGTTCTTCTCTGGCCGGATTCGTTGCCGCTGCGTGTGGCTCTGGAAGTCTCTTACCGAATCGTTCTCTTTACTGCAGCCATTGCGATATTGCGAGCCCGCCGGGGTCGACGGGAAGCGACCTCATGGATGCTGGCGGTATTCCTTCTGTTGCAGCATCTGAATTGGCCGGGTCTTACCACCGTGGTTCCCGCAGCCGCCTTCGCGGCCACCGACACTATGCTGGGAGTCAGCATGCTGCTCGTCGTATTCCGCGAAGCGCGAGCGCGTGCCCAGCGGTTGACTGTGCTTCGTCTATTGACCGAGAGCATCGTCCAGGCGCAACAGCAAGGCGGCATGCTGGACAAGGCTCTGGAGGCTTTGCGGCAACTTACCAGGAGCAAAGCCGCCTGGTTCCGTTTGATCGAGGGCGGACACCTGGTAGCCACACACGCCGTCGGGGTTTCCTCAGAATTCCTGCGCGAGGTAGCCATCGCTGAGCTCTCCCCGAGCGTGTCGCAGATGCTGGATCGCGGCAAGCCCGGGACGGCGCCGAGAAGCTCTGCGAGTCCGGAAGATCAGAGCCTGCTGAAGTCCGAAAAAATTCATTATCTTACGACGGTTCCGGTGTTGGGGAAGAAGTCGCCGATCGGATTGCTTTATCTGGGTAGCGCGGCCGATCGAAAACTCACTCGTGAAGAAAGCGACTTTCTAGAAACGTGCGGCCGCCAGTTAGGCATCGCAATCGAGAACTTCCGCTTGCTGGAACAAGTCTTGCGCTCGCAGCGGCAGTGGAGGAACACATTTGACTCGGTGCATGACATCATCCTGGCCCATGATGCGGAATTCAGAGTTATTAAAGCCAACCAGGTTCTACTCGAGCACTTGGAACTATCGTCCTCCGATGTGATCGGCAGCACCTGTGAATCGGTATTACCGCACCATCTGGGCGAGTGGACCGGATGCCCCTACTGCGCCCGCGGAGATGAAGAAGTCACCGAAGGTGCGGACCTGTGTTTTGGCGGCTTTTCCCTGGTCTCCAGTTCGTCCTACAGCGAGCAGGGCAGCCAGCAGAAGGGCACCATCCACATCGTTCGCGACATCACCGAGCGGCACTCTGCGGAAGAAAAATATCGTCTGTTGTTCGATCAGGTTCAGGAAGGCGTTTACGTTGCCACGCCGGACGGCCGTTTACTCGACTGCAATGACGCCCTCGTGAATATGCTGGGATATGAACGGCGGGAAGAATTGCTTCCCCTGAATCTGGACGAAGATATTCGCGTAGATGCCGGTCAGAGAGAAGCCTTCCACAAGGCGATCGAGCAGAACAACTATGTCCGCCATTTTGATGTCACCATGCGGCGGAAAAACGGAACCTTGCTGCTGGCCGCCGAGAGCAGCTTTGCCACTCGCGATGCGACCGGCAACATCGAACGCTACCAGGGTTTTGTTCTGGATGTGACTGAGAAGCGGCGGGCCGAAGATGAAATGCGGCGCCGCAATCGCGAGCTGAACGCGCTGAATGCGATGGCCGTCGTGGCTACACAGTCGTTCGATCTGGATGAAATCCTCAACTTGACTCTGAGGCAGGTCGTCTCGTTGTTTGGCGCCGAGAGTGGTGCCGTCTATCTCTCCGATTCCGATGCCCCAACTTACCGCCGTCGGGCCGCCTGGGGTCCGCGCAGCCGCGACAAATCCCGGCCTGCGGAAATCAGCTTTGCCGACGGTTTTGGCGACTTGGTCATGCGATCGCGCGCCGAAGTGATTACGGCGGAATACCTGCCGCATCTCACCGGAGCGGTGGCGGAATTCATCCGCTCCAACAGTGACGGCGCCTGGAACTGGGTGCTCTTCTGGGGCAAGGACAGCCCCATTGGAATGATGGGCCTGCGCAGCCATGTGGAGTACGCCTATTCCACCGGTGAAGAAAATCTGCTGGTCGCGATCAGCCGGCAATTGGCCACCACAATCGAGAAGGTTCGCCTGTACGAAGAGACCTGCAAAGCTTACGAAGATCTCCGCCGTACTCAGGAACAGTTATTGCAGAGCGAGAAGATGTCGGCCGTCGGCCAGCTCATTGCCGGTGTGGCCCACGAATTGAATAATCCGCTGACCGCGATTCTGGGTTACGCGCAATTGCTCGAAAGCGAAGGCTTGAACGAACGCGCGACAGATTATGTAGGCAAGATGTTCAAGCAAGCGCAACGCACGCATCGCGTTGTCCAGAATTTGCTTTCTTTCGCGCGGCAGAGAAAACCGGAGCGCTCCGAAGTCGACGTTCGCAAAGTGCTCGAAGACACTTTGGCTCTCCGCGACTACGATCTGAAGGTGAACCACATCTCCGTTGAGAAGGAGCTGGGAGCAGACCCCGCGCTGGTGGTGGCGGATCCGCATCAGATCGAACAAGTTTTCCTGAATATCATCAATAACGCGGTCGACGCGATTCTGGAAACCGGTCGCGCCGGAAAGCTCAAGATTCAAGTCTCCTGCGGCGGTGGCTTTGTCGCCGCCCAGTTCGCCGATGATGGGCCTGGAATTAAAGATCCTAAGAGAATCTTCGATCCTTTCTACACCACGAAAAATGTTGGAAAGGGCACCGGCCTCGGGCTCAGCATCTGCTACGGAATCGTGAAGGAGCACGGTGGCGACATCACCGCTCACAATGCTCTCGAAGGCGGAGCGGTGATTGAGGTACGCCTGCCGATGGCGGCCAGTGAAACAACAAGTGCGGAAGCCGCCCCGGCCGCTTCTGCGAAACGCGAAGGCGCCATCCAAGGCCGCGTTCTGCTAGTCGAAGAAGAAGAGGCCGTACTGGAGTTCGAGCGCGACGTGCTCATGGGCGCTGGCGCGAACGTCGTGACCGCTACGAAGAGTGAAGACGTAAAGACGCGGCTGCTCTCCGAGCACTTCGACGCCGTAATCATGAGCGGCAGAATGCCCTCCGATTGGAATGCGAAAGAAGCCTATGCCTGGTTTAAGCAGAATTGCCCCGGCATGGAGAATCACTTACTCTTTACCTTCTCTCACGGCGGGGAGCAGGGCGATGAGCGGACCTTCCTCCAGGAAAATAACATCGCCTATCTGGTAAAACCCTTCGAGGTCGTAGATCTCATTTCCCAGGCACGACGCCTGCTGCAGAAAGCCCAGGCCGCCGCAGCTTCTAGCTGATAACGCAAGCATATCAACCAATCACAGTTGCGCCCGCAGACTCTTCACCAGCCGCCGAAGTGCTTTCTCATTGCGCCGGTACCACCGCCATTGCCCCTGTTTCACAGCATCGACTAAACCAGCCTTCGTCAAAATCGCCATATGATGCGAAATAGTAGGCTGCGAGAGGCTTACGCGTTCTTCGATATCGCCGGCACACAAACCAGAATTCTTGGCTGCAGCAGTGGCGCATCGCTCCCGGAGAGCTCCAAGAATCCGGCGTCGCGTGGGGTCGGCAATCGCGTGCAGTGCGCTATCGAGAGAAGACGTTACAGGCGTCATAAGCCAACCAGAAATATCCTGTAAATTGACCTTTGTCAATATTCAACGCAGAACAGATTCAACCCGCCCGTTGCCGCGGCGCGCGCATCCATTCGATGCGGTTGAACTCAAGGTATCTCACGTCGCTTTCCGGAAGAGAACAATTGGACTGGTCCAGTTGACCCGCCAGGGTTCCGCCGCGAATCCAGTAACCGGTTTCATCCTGTTTAAGAATTGTTGCGTCGAGTGGATCCATGCCGTGTAGTTTAAACACCACGCGGCGGTTCAACAGGCGGTCCCGCTTCATAAGGGGCTTTCACTTTTTCAGGATTGGGTTATAGCCGTCGTTGATCAGACGCGCACGCATGGCTTCAGCTTCTTTGATGTCGCCGAAAGGGCCGGTTTGTACGCGATACAATTTGTCCGAAGTGGAAGTATTGGCAACAAATGCCGGATACTGCTTTTTCTTGAGAGCATCGACCAACGCATCGGCATCGTCTTGCTTGCTGACGGCAGCCACTTGTACGAAGTAACCGGTGCCCGGGATCGGAGCCATGGGATCGGGCAGATTTGCGGCCTGTGTCGCATCCGGTGATGTTGCAGTTGAAGACGCCGTCGATTTCTCGGCCGATGCATCAGTCGCCGGTGGTGCCGCCGTAGCATCTGTCGGGGTCAGTTGCGGATTCGCATTCTGCTGCTCCACCGCTTTATAAAAAGTCATCGGCGCGGATGAAGATCCCGCAGCTGAACTTGCCGGTTTCGCGCCGTTCGCCGCAGGCACCAGACCCAACGTTGCAGCCGAAGGCAAGCCGGACTCCGACTTTCGCCCCAGCGTATAGCCGAGGGCGAAAAAAACTGCACAGATCATCACCAGACCAAAAAAGATCCCTAACAGCTTGGCTGTGCCTAACGTGATTTCCGTGTCCTGTGACGAAGCCATAACTACTCCTCGAAAAGTTGGCACGAACTAAAACTAAGCCGATTTGGCTGCGGGCGCGGTCTCGTCGCCAGTTTTGCCCAGCATCTTTTGCAGGCCCGAGAAAAAATCTACCGGAACCGGGAAGATCACAGTCGTATTCTTCTCCACTCCGATTTCTGTCAGAGTCTGCAGGTATCGCAGTTGAACGCTGACCGGTTCGGTGGCCAGCAGATGCGCTGCGTCTACCAATCGCTGCGCAGCCGAGAACTCGCCTTCCGCGTGAATAATCTTTGACCGCTTTTCGCGCTCGGCCTCAGCCTGTTTTGCCATTGCCCGCAGCATGGATTCCGGCATGTCCACTTGTTTCACTTCGACATTTGTTACTTTCACGCCCCAGGGCGAAGTGTGCATGTCGAGAATACTTTGCAGCCGCAAATTTATCTTTTCTCGATGCGCCAGCAGTTCGTCGAGTTCTTGTTCGCCCAGAACGGAGCGCAATGTGGTCTGCGCGAATTGCGACGTCTGATAAACATAATTCGAGACTTCGTTCACCGCCTTGTTCGGATCGATGACCCGCAGAAAAATGACGGCATTTACTTTAAGCGTTACGTTATCGCGAGTGATGATGTCTTGTGGCGGCACCTCAAGCGCTTCCTGTCGCAGCGAAACGCGGACCATACGGTCGATTGGGCTGAACACCAAAACTACCCCCGGTCCTTTAGCATTAGTCAAAAGCCGGCCCAGCCTGAAGATCACTCCCCGCTCGTACTCTGCCAGGATCTTGATTGAGCTTATTAGGTAGAGGGCGACGATAACCACCACCACTAAGCCAAAAGAAATCTCCATATGACGCCTCCACTGCTCGAAGACACAACTACCGCTGAGGCGGATTGTAACGCAAGGAAAGCGCCAGGGCGTGGAATTCGAACGCAGGCGGTTGCTTGCGTTGATGCCCCGGCAGATTAGGAAACAACTGCTGCCGGCGTGCGTTGCGACACAGATAGAGGCTGGACTTGGAGCACTAATCCGTCGACCTGGCGCACCACGATGGATTGCCCCACGGCCACATCGCATGAGGAAATGGCATCCCAAAGTTCACCGTGGACAAAAACCTTTCCCCGTGGAGAAAGCTCAGTTTGAGCGACGCCCGTCTCACCGATCAATCCTTGTACCCCAGAGACCGCCTTATTGCGTCGAGCTTTGAGAGCGATTGTCATCAAGAATGCCGTGATCAGACCGAGAGGTATGCTTACCGCCAGCGCCGTCAGCAGGTGGACGCGCATTTGCGGAATTGGCGCGTCAACCAGCAGCAACCCGCCCAGCGTGAGCAACGCTATGCCGCCAACCGTTAGCACTCCGTGACTCGCGAACTTGGCTTCCGCGGCAAAAAACGCGAAGGCCCCAAGAATCAAAACCAGCGCGGCGAATCTGGTGGGCAGCAGATTTAAAGCAAAAGCCGCGAGCAGAATAAAAACCACGCCCACCGTCCCCGGAATCACCGCACCGGGATGATTGAACTCCGCATAGAGCGCCAGCGCTCCGATAGCGAGCAGGATGAATGAAACATTCGGATCCATCAGATAATCGAGGATGCGTTCCTTCAGGGTCATGCCAAACGGTACGATGGGCTGGCCCGAAAGCTCCAATGTGACTTCCTGCCCATTGAAACGCTTAAAAGTCTTACCTTCCATCTGGCGGAAAAGATCGTCCTCGCTCGAAGCCACGTAGTCGATCAGGTGTTGCGATAGAGCTTCTTGCTCAGTGAAAGATTTGGATTCGAGCACGGCACTTTCCGCGGCCTCGACATTCCGCCCGCGTTTAGAGGCAACGGAACGCATGAGTGCCGCGGTGTCGTTCTCGATTTTGCGCTTCATCTCGTCGTCGACCTTGGGCGCGAACGGGCCAATCAACACGGGATGCGCCGCCCCCGCGTTGGTTCCGGGAGCCATGGCCGCGACGTCGGCGGCTTCGAGGATGAAGATTCCAGCCGAACCGGCGCGGCTGCCGCTGGGAGCGACGTAAACAATCACCGGGACCTGGGATGACGTGATACTTTCGATGATCTTGCGCGTAGAGTCGACCAGCCCGCCGGGCGTATTGAGCTCAATTAATAAAGCTTGGTCATTGCGGCGGTGTGCCTCGTCGATGGCTCGGGCGATATATTCCTGCGTGATCGGCTGCACCGTATCGTCGACGACGATCTTGAGAACTTCCGCTGACGCGACGCACCCCAGCACCAGAAGTGCTGTGAGACCGAGGAGAATTCGCGTTATGCTTTTCATGAAACGTCGTCCGCCCTCAAGAATATTCTTACTCTTATTTGCGGATCGCGGCAGTAATTTCTTGCGCGCCCTCGCTCGCACCCCGATCTTCGGAATGCAAGCTGTCCCATCCAGGAAGATTCGTGCTGCCCGTGATAAGCCGGGCGCCGCGCTCATATGTGAAATAGGACCACGCCCACTGGGTAAGAACCAGCACTCGGTTTTGGAAACCGATTAAGAAAAGAATATGAACAAACAGCCAAGCTAGCCACGCCACGTATCCTGAAATATGAATCTTGCCAAACTGCGCGATCGCGGCCGCACGCCCGATGGTAGCCAGGCTGCCTTTGTCAAAATAATGAAAAGGCTTGCGCGGCGGAAGTTGTCCATTCGAACTTTCCCGAGCTTCCGCCTCGCGACGAATAAGCTTGGCTACATAGCGGCCCTCTAAAATTGCCACCGGCGCGACCCCAGGCAGCAACTTCCCATTCTCGTCATTCAGAGCAGCAAGGTCTCCGATGACGAAAACTTCTGGATGGCCGGGAAGACTCAGATCCGGCTGGACGAGCACTCGTCCCGCGCGATCCACGGGAACTCCCAGCTTCTTGCCGAGAGCGGAAGCCGCCACGCCCGCGGCCCATAAAATAACATCCGCCCTCATTCGTGTCTGGCCGACGTAAATCGCACCTGGTTCAATTTGGGTGACCATTGCGGAAGTCTGCACTTCCACGCCCAGGTGTTGGAGTTGTTCTAGAGCGCTGCGCGAAAGATCTTCGGGATAGGCGGGAAGCACATGCGGACCGCCTTCGATAAGATGAATGCGCGTGCGCCGTGGATCGATAAAGCGAAAATCGTGGGCCAGCGAGTGGCGGCAAATCTCGGCCAGAGTTCCCGCGAGTTCTACCCCCGTCGGCCCCGCGCCCACTACCACAAAATTCAGCGGCTCAGCCGCTTCGCCCGCCGCCGCCTGACGCTCGGCCAGTTCAAAGGCCAGCAAAACCCGCCGCCGAATTTCGAGCGCATCCTCGATCGTCTTCAGTCCGGGCGCGATGGGCCTCCACTCCTCGTGCCCAAAGTAGGCATGGCTGGCGCCCGCGGCCACTATCAGCGAATCGTAAGGAATTTCCTCATCGATGGTCTGCACTACATGGCGCTGCAAGTCGAATCCCGTAACTTCCGACATGAGAACTTCAACATTTTTCTGCTTCCGCAAAATCGAGCGGATCGGTTCCGCAATTTCTCCTGGCGAAAGCCCGGCGGTCGCCACCTGGTAGAGCAGCGGCTGAAACGTGTGAAAATTCTGCCGATCGATCACTGTGACTTGAACATTCGCTCCAGCCAGCTTCGTTGCCGCGTTCAGGCCCCCAAAACCCGACCCCACAATCACCACTCGAGTTGTAGCCTTGCCGTTCATTGCGTCACTCTATAAGATTCAGCGCGATGACAATTGGCTCCATGAGTTCTGAAAAAGAAAATCTTCATCCGTCTTGGAGTCAATGGCTCCTTCCCTCAGCAGGAGACTTGATTTTCGTCGCCTTGCTGAGCGTGCTCGTCTACAGCGCCGTTGCAGTTCGGTTGCTAGGGGACGCTGGAATCGGCTGGCACATTCGCACCGGGCAGCTCATTCTTGCCGCTCATAGGATTCCGCATGTCGATCCATTCTCTTCAACCATGTCAGGCCAACCGTGGTTTGCATGGGAATGGCTCTACGACGTGCTCGTCGGCTGGCTCGACCAGGCAACTGGGCTCAACGGCGTAGTTTTCTTCACCGCCTCAATCATCGCCCTGACTTTTTCGTGGACATTTCATTTGCTGCTGCGCCGCGGCACCAGCTTCCCAGTAGCTCTGATTCTGGTGCTGCTGGCGGCTTCTGCATCGATGATCCATTTTTTTGCCCGTCCGCATGTAGTGAGCTGGCTGTTTTCCGTTGCTTGGTTCTACATCCTAGATTCGTCGGAGAGAAGAGAATCCGATTCTTTCAGCAGCGATCGGCGATCCTGGCTTCTGTGGCTGCTCCCGATTGGGATGCTCGCCTGGGTAAATCTACACGGAGGATTTCTGCTGGGCTTCGTTCTGCTGGGCATTTACTGGCTGAGCGCAGTGCGCGAGTATTTCCAATCGGGTGAAGGCCGCTTTGAAAATGCCTTGCGAAAGATAAGAGCCGGGCAGAGGAGTCGCCGGCTGGCGCTAGTAGGAATATTGAGCGCACTGGCTACGCTGGCAAATCCCTACGGCTGGAGATTACACCTCCACATCTATCATTATCTTTCCAATCGTTTCCTGATGGACCACATCGACGAATTTCAATCTCCCAATTTTCACGGCGTGGCGCAGAAATGTTTTGCCGCGTTGTTGCTTCTTGCCTTAGTCGCATTGGCCGCGAAAAAGCGTGATGAGACAGTTCGGCTCAGCGAAGCTATAGTGCTCTTGTTTGCGGCATACTCCGGCCTCTACGCCGCGCGCAACATCCCCGTCTCTGCGCTGCTGTTGATTCTCGTGATTGGCCCTCGGCTTTCCGCTTCACTTCAAACTGTGCAGAACATATCTGGCTTGCAGCCCGCGACCCGCCCACGCTTCTTTCGCCGAATGGAGACCATCGAGGTCGCTCTCCGCGGCCATGTCTGGCCCATCGCAGCACTCGCAATCACATGCTGGATTGCTTTTCATGGCGGTAAGCTCGGTACCAGGCAGTTCATGAACTCACACTTCGACGGGAAGCGCTTCCCATCCCGCGCTGTAGATTACTTCCAAAGCCAAAACTTGCAGGGCTCAGTCTTCGCGCCCGATTCCTGGGGCGGCTACCTGATCTATCGCCTCTACCCGCAAGTAAAAGTTGCGGTCGACGATCGCCACGATCTCTACGGCGAACAATTTCTTAAGACGTATTTGAAGATGATGCATGTCGAACCAGGATGGCAAAACTTTCTCCAGCGGTATCCGGTTCAATATGTCCTGGTTCCCAAAGACTCCGCGCTCGCCAGCATTCTGGCCGAGACGCCACACTGGCAGCCGATTTACAGCGACGATGTGGCAGTCGTCTTCGGCCCCGCTAACCCAAAGGCCCAATGAGCACCGACCGCGTTCTCTGGTGTCATCCACTTCGCCTCAACGCCTGTTAAAATCCCTCCGTGTCCCGCCCCACTCACCTCGAATGCACTCGCTGCGGCGAGCATTATCCCGCCGACCGCCCGCAAACCGTTTGTCCGAAAGATGGCGGAATCCTCTACGCCCGCTACGATCTCGCCACCATCAAGAAAACTTTTTCTCCAGCATCGCTGCTGCCGCTACCTCCCAACATGTGGCGCTACGACGCCGTTCTTCCCGAGGCCGCGCCGGTATCGCTCGGCGAAGGCTTTACTCCCATGCTGCGCAGCCGCGAATATCCCAACGCCTTTATCAAAGATGAAGGACTGAATCCCACCGGCTCCTTCAAAGCTCGCGGACTTTCCGCCGCCGTCACCATGGCCCGGCACTTCGGTTTGAAAAAGCTCGCCATCCCCTCCGCCGGAAACGCTGCGTCGGCGCTCGCCGCCTATGCAGCTGCCGCATCAATCGAGGCTCACATATTTATGCCGAAAGACGTGCCCATGGCCAATCGCGTCGAATGCGATTACTACGGCGCACACGTCACGCTGGTCGATGGACTCATCTCCGATTGCGCCCGCAAAGTCGCCGAGCTGAAAAGCTCCGATTCTTGGGAAAAAGACAAATGGTTCGATGTTTCCACAACGAAAGAGCCCTACCGCGTCGAAGGCAAAAAGACCATGGGCTACGAAGTCGCCGAACAACTCGGCTGGAAGGTTCCGCAGGGCATCATCTATCCCACCGGCGGTGGTGTCGGCCTGCTCGGCATGTGGAAGGCCTTCGACGAAATGGAGCAACTCGGCTTCATCGGCCCCGAGCGCCCGAATATGATCAGCGTGCAAGCCGCCGGATGCGCACCCATCGTCAAAGCCTGGGATGAAGGCAGCGCCTCATCAGAAATGTGGCAGCACTCTTCAACGATCGCCGCCGGGCTGCGCGTTCCGAAAGCCTATGGCGATTATCTGATTCTCGACATCCTGAAAAAAAGTGGAGGCCTCGCAATCGCCGCCACCGACGCAGAAATTCTCGCCGCCGTCCGCCACTGGGCCAATCTCGAAGGCATCTTCGCCGCTCCCGAAGGCGCCGCATCTCTTGTCGCTTATCAAAAATTATTAGCCAGCGGCTTCTTCACGCCAGAGGATACGGTCGTTCTCTTCAACACCGGCTCGGGCCTGAAATACCTGGACGTGCTCGACGACGCAAGTTCCGATGTGGAGCGGGCGCCCTCGCCCGCTTCCCGCGCCATCGCCGGAATCATCGGGCCGTATTAGAGGATAGGACTGAGACTGCGATTAATGTAAAACATCTGTTTTATCCAACTATCTCCAAGAAGGAAGCCCTGGCCTGACGCGATGAGCGCCATGTCAATCGCAGACAGAGAGGTGGACAATCTTTGTCTTACGCTCGAGTCTCTCTCTCAAACCCGCGTAACTCCTCGATCTCCTGTTGGAGCTTTCGCCGATTTCGTTTCATCTTGGGAAAGAATATTGCGCACCATACGGCGAGAAGCCCGAATAATGGCGCAAAGTTCAGCAGGAGCCGTGGAGTCCCGAGCGACTTGATCAGCGGTGGCGTCACAACCAAAACCATGCCCACAAAAACAAAAGTCAAGCCTGCCTTGTGCCAGAAATGCCTGGTATAGTCGCGCCTCTTCTCGAGTTCGCTTCGATAAGACTGCAGTGTTGTGTTCAGCGTAGCATCCGGCAACAGCCGTTCCCGCCAAATTCGTTTGCATGCCTGATACGCAAAATGGACGCCCCAGATACTTAGCACGCCAAACCCTATGCGCGGCGCCAGGTCGTGGACCTTCGCAGCTCCCAATCCGAAGAATACGAAAAGGAAGAGCCCGATGATTACCGAATAGGCCGCTTTAAAACGTGACTTCCTCTCACGCTGTCGCGCCTTACGGCGCAGTTCATCCGCTGACACTTTGAACGCCTCCGTGGTTTGATCTTTCCAGATATTCCGTGAATCGTTCATGGGGAATTCATTTCGCATGCAGCCCTCCTTCGTCGAACCAGCGCCTCAGGATATTCTTGATCCGATGAACCTTCATCGCAATGTTCGCCGGCGAAAGCCCGGTGATTTCACTAATCGAATTGGCGTCCATCCCTTCGAGATAGGAAACGATGATCTGACGATCAAGCGGTTTCAGCCGCTGGATCAGCATCGAGAGCCGCCCCAGCGCCTCGGACTGGCTGGCGGCGAGTTCGACATGATCGTTGCCAGGCACGCTTTCGATGTTCTCAATGCTCACCAGCCTGTTCCTGACCCGACGCTGCCGAATCACGTGGCCGGTAGCTACGTTGTGAGCCACACGGTACACCCAGGTTCTCAGCGAACATCGCTGGTCGAAATACCCGAAGCTCCGCCACAGATGTAGGTGAATCTCCTGGAGCAGGTCGAGGCGCGTCTCGGGATCAAGCTCGTAAGCTCGCGCCAGCCGGTCGAGTGAAGGACCATAGGTTTCCGCTGCTTGTTCATACAGGGAATCCTGTCTTGTCTCTACACTCGATATGGTTTCAGACCCTCGCACAGGTAAGGTAGTCGTCGGCCACCGAGTTTTCTAACATGGGGATCCGCTATTTTGCTGAGAGATAAACGGCTCGGGTCGCTGTTGGAATCGCGCTTCCCCACATTGAGCTATCGCTCATATCCCGGATTTTACAATCCGCTTGCAACATCGCGCTCCGCCAGCGCCACATTCTCCGGTCGACCCAAATCCCGCCAGTAATATTCATCCGCTCGAAAGCCAAGAATAGTTTCTCCCTGCGCAGCCAGCCGCAAATAAGTCGGGATGATCGAGAACGCGCCCACTTCCGTCATAAGGGAGAAGATGCGGGGAGAAATAACATGTACCCCGGAAAACGCCAGCGCCTTGACGTGCTGACAATCTCGGACCAGTTCAGGAACCCCATCCCGTCCTGCCCGTCGTCCACAAAGCCGAAGCTCATCATCGAACAGCAAATACCGCGAGGTATCACGCTCCTGCACTGCCAGCATAGCCAAAGCCTGATGTTCGTTATGGAACTCGACCATGCGCCCTAGATCAATTGTGCTGATGACATCGACATTGTGCAGAATGAACGGCTCGTTGCTATCCGGGGAATCTTCAAGAAAAAACCACCCAGCCTTCTTCAATCCGCCGCCAGTATCCAGCAATTCGTCTTCGCGCGAAACTTCAATGCGCATCCCAAAATTATTTTTGACCTTCAGATAGTCGACTACCATATCGGCAAAGTGATGCACATTCACAATCACTTCACCAACACCAAACATGCGTAGCCGCACCAGCGTAATCTCCAGCAGCGTCCTCCCGCCAACTTCCACTAGCGCCTTGGGGCGATCACTGGTGAGCGGCCGGAGCCGCGTACCCAGCCCGGCCGCCAGAATCATCGCCTTCATCGGGTCGAATTTTCTCCGTCGAGATTCTCCAACTCCCGATGTTGCAGCACTACTTCCACGCCATTTCGCCCACGCAGCCGTTTCGCTACCTGCTCGGCCAGAAATACGGACCGATGTTGCCCGCCCGTGCACCCGAACGACACCATCAAGTTCTTGAATCGGCGCTGTTGATAGTTGTTCACGCTCGCATCCACCAGTGACATCACGCTGGCCAGAAACTGGTGCACACTCTCTTGCTGATTCAAGTAATCGATGACGGGTTGATCTTTCCCCGTGAGAGGCTTAAATCGCTCTTCCCGCCCTGGATTCGGCAAGCTTCTGCCATCGAAAACAAAACCGCCGCCGTTGCCGCTCTCATCTTTCGGCAACCCGCGATGAAAAGAAAAACTCAAAATCCGCACCTTCAGATTATCGGCATCGGAAGCCAGCCCTTGCAGTTTTTCGGATGCCAACATGCTGTTGAATGCCTCCATCAAGGCCGGCAGCGCGATCGGCAGCTTCACGTTGTGCAACAACCATCGTAGGTTCTTCAACGCATAAGGCACGCTCTGCAGAAAATGCGCCTTACGCTCGTAAAACCCGCGAAAACCATAAGCTCCCAACGCCTGCAGAATGCGCACATAAACGTAGGCGTAAAAGTAGCGTAGAAATTCTTCGCGATCGATCTTTGCAAAATCCCCCAGCTTCGCGATGTAAAGATCAAGCAACTCTTGCCGCAACTCCGGCGGAAGATCCGCCTTGGCATCGTAGAGCAGCGAAGCAACGTCGTACTGCAGCGCTCCCTTTCGTCCACCTTGATAATCCAGAAAAAAAGGCTGCCCATCTTTCAGCATGACATTACGCGACTGAAAATCGCGGTACATGAAATAGTCGCGGTCGGCGCTCAGTAAAAAGTTTGTCAAGCTGTCGAAGTCGTCCTCCAGTGCCTGCTCGCTGAACGAAATTCCTGCCAGGCGGAGAAAATAATATTTGAAATAATTCAAATCCCATGCAATCGACTGCCGATCAAAACTTCCTCGCGGGTAGCAAACGCTGTAATCCAGATCGCGCCCCGCCTCGATCTGAAATCGCGGCAACACGGCGATCACCTTGCGGTATGCTTCGATGGCGCCCGGCGCAATCTTTTCCCCGTCGCGATTCTTCGAAAGGAAGTCGAACAGAGTGGTGTCGCCAAAATCCTCTTCGAGATAAGCTCCGTGATCCAAATCTTCCGCATAAATCTCCGGTACGGGCAGGCCATGCTTGCGAAAGTGCCTGGTGAATTGCAGGAATGCGGCATTCTCTTCTCGCACTCCATAAAGAATTCCAATCGCGCTGATTTTGTCGCTGGCCAGTCGAACGATCTTGCGCCCGGAGCCGCCCAATTCACCCTGCAAAGGCTCTATCCTTGCGGGGGAGGCGTGAAACCGTTCTTCAAAAAGTTTTCTGAGAACATCCATCATGGCGATGTGTACGGGTGCGCAACCAACTCAAGATAACATTGAATACTGCCGAGTGAAGGTCGAGGCATCGTTGGTGGGAACGACTTGATTACCCTCGCTTCGATGCCTATGCTGAGGAAAACATGACCGACCGCCTATATTACCGCGATTCTTTTCTCTCCCATTTCGACGCTGAGATTCTCACGGTCGTCGAAACGCCACGCCCGGCACTGGTTCTCGACCGCACTGCCTTCTATCCCACCAGCGGCGGCCAGATTCATGACATGGGCTGGCTTACGCCAGAAAATTCAGACAAGATTCGCGTCACCGAAGTTGCCGATTCCGAGGACGGTCACATCGTCCATTACCTGGAGGCGCCGCTCAAGAATGCAACCCCCGGAACCCGTGTCCATGGCGAGATTGACGCCGCCCGCCGGCGCGACCACATGCAGCAGCATTCCGCGCAGCACGTGCTCTCGGCGGCCTTCATCCAACTGTTCAACATGCGCACTGTTTCCTTCCATATGGCCGATGACTATTGCTCGATTGATCTCGATACTCCCTCGCTTACTCAGGAGCAGATCGAATCTGCCGAGCGGTTGGCCAACGAAATCGTTCTTGAGAATCTCCCCGTCGATATCCGTTTTGTAACTCGGGATGAAGCCGCTGGCCTCGGCTTGCGCAAGCTTCCGCCCGCGGAACGAGATAAACTGCGCCTGATCGATATTCGCGATTTCGATCTTTCCGCCTGCGGAGGCACGCACGTAAACCAGACCGGACAAATCGCCGGCATTCTCCTGCGCAAAAGTGAAAAAGTTCGCCAGGGATATCGCGTTGAATTCGTCGCTGGACTGCGCGCTGTCAAAACCGCTCGCCGCGATTTTTCTGTCCTCACCGAAACCGCTGCGCTCTTTTCGTCTCACATCTACGACGTTCCTGAGCACGCCCGCAAGTCGCTCGACGAGATCAAGTCGCTGCGCAAGCAAAGTGAGCAATTGCAGGAAGACCTTGCCTCCGCGCAGGCCGCAGCTCTGCTGGCCCAAACTCCCGAAACCAATGGCCGCAAAGTGATCGTGCGAATGTTTCCAGAACCTGACTTGGCCTTCATAAAACTTGTCGCCCAAAAACTCACGCGTCTTTCGCCCACTGTCGTCGCGCTTCTCGCCACTCAATCGCCGCAACCCGCGCTTGTCTTTGCTCAGTCTCCCGGCCAGCCTTACGACATGGCCGCCCTCCTTAAACAAGTTGTCACGCCGCTCGGCGGACGCGGCGGCGGCAGCAAAGACCTAGCCCAGGGCGGCGTGGCGAAGGCGGAGGGACTCGAAGCGGCTCTTACGGCGGCTGCGCAAACCCTGCAGGGTTGATCTGGATTAAAAAAATTTCAGATCTTGAGCTCTAAATTCCTGATTCGCGTGGAGTTGCGCGGGAGGGTCGACGGTGAGATCTGAGTAAAATATTGAGAACAAGGAAGTTACACGCAAAATATTGTATTTGCTGGACTTGGAACGAAAGTCTTCGGTCGGCGCGATGTCGCGAGCGTATTGCTGGGAGAATTGCACAGTTGTTTCCATACTACTTGGAGCTTATGGCGAAGCTCAAGGTCGGCTGTCACTGGAAGGGCATGCGGAGTTGTGGAAAAAGGGCGGGACCTGTTTAGTATTGCTTTCCTTACGTTCGGCTTGACGGCTGTCGATTTCCCAAAGCAGCATACCGCCGGCGATAAAATGCTCGGGAAGGGCACGACTTTCAGTCGTGCCGTATTGGTCTGGGAAAAGAGCGGCTTCAGCCGCTGAGGTGGGCTCTTGAAGCCGACTCGTGATCTCAAACCACACGGAACGTATTTCGTCACCTTCTCGAGGTGGCAACGGCAAAGGCTCTTCGTCGTAGAATCGTATTCTCGGCTTTTCCTCAAGACCCTCTACGGCTATCGTCGCCAAGGACGGTTCGAACTCCACGCATTCGTCCTAATGCCCGAACACGTCCACCTGTTGCTGACGTCAGCGCCGGGTATCGCGTTAGAGCGGTCGATCCAATTCATCAAAGGCGGATATTCTCACGCGCTAGGAGTGGAGTTCGGTCGAAAGGGCGAAGTATGGCAACGCGGATTCACCGACCATCGCATCCGGGACGCAGGGGATTTTAATATTCATTGCGATTATATTCACAAGAATCCGGCGAAGATCGGCCTTGTGACGTCGGCCTCGGACTATCGCTATTGCTCCGCGTTCCCAGGATTCAAACTGGACGGCTGGCCCTCAGCGGCTAAAGCCGCATGATGGAGGGCAGCCATTACGGCACGACTAAAAGTCGTGCCCTTCCCGAGCGTGATCGTGGCCAGTCTTTTTCGTGCGCGAATAAGCTCGTGAAGGGCACGAGTTCACTCATCCCCAAAAGGCCGGACTGGATCAACAAAAAAGGCCCTGCTCTCGCGAGCAGGGCTTTTGATTTTACTGACGGCTAAAAGCTGATAGCCAGATCCTTCGCGCAAAGGACGCGCTCAGGATGACGGCAGCGGGCTCGGACGCCCGCTAGTCGCCGTCAGTACATGCCTTCCATACCGCCGCCGTGTCCGCCGGGCATTGGAGCTTCCTTCTTTTCCGGAATCTCCGCTACCAGGGCTTCGGTGGTCAGCATCAATGCGGCGATCGAGCCAGCGTTGGTCAGTGCAGTGCGCACCACCTTCGTCGGATCGAGTACGCCAGCCTTGACCAGGTCCTCATAGTCATCGTTGAGGGCGTTGTAGCCGTAGTTGGGGTCCTTGGAGTCCAGAACCTTGCCGAGCACGACCGCGCCTTCCTGGCCGGCGTTTTCGACGATCTGGCGCAGAGGCTCCTGGATAGCGCGCTTCACGATGTTGACACCGATCTGCTCATCACCCTCGAGCTTCAGCTTATCGAGCGCCGCTGCGCAACGCGCCAGTGCCACTCCGCCGCCGGGGACAATGCCTTCTTCCACGGCTGCACGGGTTGCATGCATGGCGTCTTCCACCCGGGCCTTCTTTTCCTTCATTTCAGTCTCGGTCGCGGCGCCGACTTTGATTACGGCTACGCCACCGACCAGCTTCGCCAACCGCTCCTGCAACTTCTCGCGGTCGTAGTCGCTGGTGGTCTTTTCGACCTGGCTGCGAATTTCCTTCACGCGGCCTTCGATCTCCGAGTGCTTGCCTTTGCCTTCGACAATCGTGGTGTTGTCCTTGTCGATGGTGATCTTCTTGGCCTGGCCGAGATCGCTGATCTGCACGTTCTCGAGCTTGATGCCCAGATCTTCCGTGATGGCCTTGCCGCCGGTGATGATGGCGATATCCTGCAGCATCGCCTTGCGACGATCGCCGAAGCCAGGGGCCTTGACGGCCGCGACTTGCAGCGTGCCACGCAGTTTGTTGACCACGAGCGTTGCCAGTGCTTCACCTTCGACATCTTCCGCGATGATGACCAGCGGCTTGCCGCTCTTGGCAATCTGCTCGAGCAACGGGAGAAGATCCTTCATGGAGCTGATCTTCTTTTCGTTGATGAGGATGTAGGCGTTTTCCAAAGCAACTTCCATGCGCTCGGGATCGGTGACGAAGTAAGGAGAGAGGTATCCGCGGTCAAACTGCATACCCTCGACCACTTCCAACTGCGTCTCCAGGGTCTTCGACTCTTCGACTGTGATGACGCCGTCCTTGCCAACCTTCTTCATCGCTTCAGCAATGATGTGACCAATGGTTTCATCGTTGTTAGCGCTGATGGTACCAACTTGTGCGATCATTTCTCCCGATACGGGTTTCGAGAATTTGTCGAGTTCGCCTTTGGCGCGCTCGCCGGTCTTCTTGTCGTAGGCGCCGCAGACCAGGGAGACTGCTTTTTCGATGCCACGCTTCATCGCCATTGGATTGGCGCCAGCGGCAACGGTCTTCACGCCTTCGCGATAAATTGCTTGCGCGAGAACGGTGGCGGTGGTGGTTCCGTCGCCGGCTACGTCTGAAGTCTTGCTGGCAACTTCGCGAACCATCTGGGCGCCCATGTTCTCGAGGCCGTCCTTGAGTTCGATTTCTTTGGCAACGGTGACCCCGTCTTTGGTGATGGTGGGCGAACCGAATTTCTTTTCAATGACCACGTTGCGGCCCTTGGGGCCGAGGGTGACTTTTACTGCGTCGGCTAGAAGGTTGACGCCGCGCAGGATTGCCTGGCGGGACTCTTCTCCGTGTACGATTTGTTTTGCCATGATTTGATTCTCCTTCAGATATTAAGATCTTTAACCACTAAGGGCACTAAGGTTCACTAAGGAAAAACCCTTCTCGCCCACTTTCAAATTCACATTGACTGTTAGCGCTTCGCGCCTACTGTTTCTTTTTTATTGCTGCTGGACGGGCTGGCTGCTCCGGTGAGGATGCCGAGGACTTCGTCTTCCTTCATGATGATGTAGTCTTCGCCGTCGATTTTGATCTCGGTTCCGGAGTACTTGCCGAACAGGATGCGATCGTCCTCGTGAACTGCTAGAGGGAAGGTCTTGCCTTCGTCGTTGGTGCGGCCTTTGCCGGTGGATACTACGATGCCCTCTTGCGGCTTGTCTTTTGCGCTGTCAGGGATGATGATTCCGCCTCTGGTGGTGGATGCTTCTTCGACGCGACGTACCAGGATGCGGTCATGTAGCGGGCTAAATTTCGCCATGGTTGCAACTCCTTTCAAAAGTTGGGTAGAAGGTTGATGGTTGCTGGAACCAAATGAATTGTTGGGATTTTCAGCGGCCTGTTAGCAGTCTCGCCTACTGAGTGCTAATTTTAGGATGTGAGCGGGGAATTGTCAAGGGGGTCAGGATAACGGCACTATTTGAAGACTTTTAGCACGAAGGGGACAAAGTTAGACCAAGGAAACCGTTGCGAGGAAGCTTTCGTGACGCTTGGGGAGGGATTCAACAGCGGGTTAGCGGACTAGCGGAAGCCATTCTGTGCCCATATTGTCGTCAGTGATTATGCGGACACCGGCACTGCGGGCGCGGAGGTGGTCAGCCGATTCCAGGCTGAAAATTCCAGGTCGCGTGTCGAGGTCCATTGTGCCTGTCATAGTCATCACTTCGCGCAGGCGGCGACGATCCTCATCCTGAGACAAGTCAAAAACCGGTTTGCCATCGATTTTGTAGCGCAAAAGCACGTCGAGCCAGCGACCGGCATCAAGCTGCAAGGGCGCATCGCTGACGGTCATAAAATTCGCCACTCGCATCCCGAACGGAAAAACAGTCACTCCGGTCAACATGGCCTCCATCGAATCGGTGGTGTTGTAGAAATGGACTCCTCCGGGGTTCAAATGCCGCCGGATCAGCTGCAGGAATTCTACCGACAGCAGGTTGGAAGCATTTGAACGCCAGTGGTGCGAAGTGTTCATAATAATCGCGTCGAATTTGCGGCCGGGGTTCCGTATCAGCCAGCGGCGACCGTCGTCGATTTCGATATCGACCTTAGGATTCTGCAAAAGGCTAGCCACTTCCTGAACTTGCCGAATTAGCGGCAAATATCCCGGATTGATTTCAACGATGGTGAGATGTTCGACCTGTGGATGATGGGCAAGAACCTGAGCCCACGACCCGGAAGACAGTCCGATCATCAGCACTTCCTTTGGATTGGGGTGGAAGTAACTGAGAGCAAATAATCGTTGAATTCCGTTCGAATCGTTGACCAGGCTCACATTAAAGCGCCCGTCGTAGATTCCCCCACCAAACACGATTCCTGAGTGTGTAACGGCAATTACCCCACTCCTGTTTTCAACGACAGTTTTAAATTCGGCTCCAGGGACGTAGCCGGTCTTCGACAGCATCCGTTCATACATGCCGCGAAAAAGAGGCTGCGGCGCCTGCACAACAAACAATGCGGCGGCGAACACGCCGAGTGACGCGAGTATAAAACTGCGCCTTTCGAGATTAGCCCTCAGCATCAATACGGTGCCTAGCACAAGACCAAGCAAAGTCAGCACAACAGTGACATAGCGGAGAGGAAGGATATCCATGAGCACGAAACCGGTGAGATAGCTGCCCAAGGCCGAACCGATGATGTTGCTGAGATATAGATAGCTCATGCTTGCGCCCGCATGTTGATCCGGAGGCACAGAGACGTGGCAAAGCAGCGGAAAAATGGCGCCGAGAAATGCTGCTGCGAGACCAATGGGCAGGAGGGCCCATAGATACGAAACGTGGACCACTAATTTGAACAGAGTAGGACCAACCAAAAACCCGAGCAGGTTGGCTCCGAGGATGGTGGCAACCAAGAACCGGATGAAAGCTTGCGGATTTGTAATCGTCTTACAAATACGGTTGCTGGCCATCGATCCCAGCCCGATCCCGGCCAGGTAAGCTCCCAGGAGAAATGCGAAGCTCTTCGCCACACCTCCGGTTGTAAAGGAGAACAGGTGATACCACACGATTTCATAACCGAGCGATACAAATCCCGCGACACCCGCCGTTATAAACGCAAAAGCGAAGCCGATTCCACGAGGCCTCAGGAGGCTTCGGTCTTTCGTATCCTCTGCATTCTGTGTCGAAAGTCCATCCTGGATATGCACGGGCAGAATCTGAGTGCCAGCGGAATGACGTTCTCGGGTCATGAAGTGCCAAATCAGCACCGCGCTACCCAGCATGGCATTCAGACCTGCCGCGAGCGCAACTGTTCTCAATTCTCCCAGCCAGCGCATCAGAAACAGTCCTGCGCAGAAACATGCTGCGGCCGAGCCAAGGGTATTGGCGGCGTACAGGGCTCCGACCGACGTACCCACATTGCGGGTGAGACGAACCGCATAGGAAACTAAGATGGGAAGAGTGGAACCCATGAGGACGGTTGGAAGTACGACCAAGGTGAAAGCAAAGAATCCAGTTTGGAGGGCGCCGGAGCCCGCGGTGACGTTGGCGGCCCAGTGGAAGATTCTCAGAGAGAAGACTCCATAGCAAGCGATGAGCAGTTCGACCAGGCCAAAAACCCGGAGGAGCGGCAAACGTTGGGAGCGCGAAATCATTCCGCCCAGCAGACTGCCCAAGCCCAATCCCAACATGAAGGCGGTAACCACCATGGTCACCGACTCGATGTTGACGCCGTAGAGAGTGAATAAGGCTCGCTGCCAGACGATCTGATACAAGAGCGCGGGAAACCCGGAAACAAAGAAAAACAGGCAGGGCCATGCTACCGATCCGGGCGATGAAGTGGTTTCGGCTTTCGGTGCAACGGCGGCGCGGGCGGCAGCGGTTGCGGAGTATCCACTCATGCGATTCCCTTCGTATCTTGTGGCGACGCCCTGCCACTGGATTGGCGAAAGCTGCAGACGGTCGTTGTCCAGAGTCTAGCCCACGAGCAGGCATTTCCGAGTTTCAGACAGGTTACGATCCGAAACGAAAGTAATCGCGCGTCAGCGCTCAGCGCGGCCACCATTCATTACACATTCGGAAGTCACCCTCACGTTCTTAAGCTCAAAACAGCCGCGAGCGGTTGTCGGAAGGAAATTGTCGGTCAGCTTCGAGAATCTAAGGTAAGATTGGATCTATGCCATACATATTGGAACACCTCTCCAGTCTTCGTCAGGAAATCACGGATTTGCGGAACATGAACGCGCGGTTTGTAGGCAAGGGGTCGGACAGCCAGATTGATCAGTCAGCCGTGGAAATGCGCGCCAACCGGCTGGCGGAAATCAAGAAAGAGTTGTCGCAGATGCTGAATCGGCCGGAGGATCCCGCGGTGTGGTGGGAAAAGGGTGGAAGGCGAAGCCGGGTGGCTTAGCCAGAGCGGCGACAATTACTTGTGCAGAAATTCTGAGGCGCGGCTAAGAGCCGCGCCTTTTGTTGTGCAGGCATTATCGCGTGAGCGGTGCAGTAATCTCCGAGCAGATGTAATCAAGATCAATGGCAGACAAAGTTGTCTGCCCTACACTCAATGGCTTCCGACCAATAGCGCTACTTTTGTCTTCGCAAGGGAGCGGACGTAGTTGACCAGGTCCCAGTTTTCTTCGGGCTTGATGCGGTCGCCCTCGGGTGGCATATCCTGATGGCCGTTCTTGATGATGTAGAAGATCTCACCGTCGCTGCGGTCCTTTAGAGTGGTCGGATCAGTGAAGTCGACGATTTTGAGCTTCATGTCGGCCGCCAGAGTACCTTTTCCGTCGCCGTTGCTGCCGTGGCACATGGCGCAGTCAAGAGCCCACCATTTCTTGGCGCGAGCCAGTGATTCGGGTGAGGACTTCACGGGATTGGCCTGCCGTACGGCTTCGACAGGGACAGCCGCGTAAGAAGGCGAAGTCGCTTTTGGAGCAGGCTGGGTCTGCTGAGCGGAAAGCAGAGTCAGGAAAATAAAGCTGACAGCAAGGAACAACACAACTTGTGAAATTGGCTTGGATAACGGTGTCGACATCGGAGCCTCCGATGAACGATGACTGAGTTAAATCAGGTTCAACACAAATCATAGAGTGCAAGTGGGAAGACGGCTGTGATCGCGATCACAATCACGCGGTCCGCGTGAGCGGATCTGGGAGCCGCTTGCAAAATCAGCGGTAGTCGGGCAACCTCCAGTACATGGGTCGAATGAACGGATTTATTCTTTTCATCTTTTTGCTGGCTGTGATGGGAGTGGGATGGGCGCAGGGCGGGCCTGAGGAAGGCGGAAATGAAATTCAAGTTTGGGCCGGAGGCGGACACTCCGTGCCGGGCGGCACTCAGCACACGGAAGCGTTCGATGCGGGGGCGCGCTACGGATGGGTGATCACGGGCCCGCATTTGCCGAGCATTCTTCGGGGACGTTTTGAATACGCGGTGGACGTGGTTCCGGTCTATGTGATCTCTCAACCGGCAAATACGGCCTACGCGTGGGGATTCAATCCTCTGGTGTTGAAGTGGAATTTTGCGCGGCGTGGACGGTTCTCGCCTTACTTCGAGTTGAGCGGCGGAGTGCTCTTCAGCAATCACGATGTTCCTACGTATACGAACACGGTAAACTTCTCGCCCAGTGCGGCTTTGGGCACGCATATTCTCGGCGAGAAATATAACTGGACCGTGGACGTGCGCTATCTGCATATCTCGAATGCAGGACTGGGAGACTACAACCCCGGGCTGAACACGGTTCAGGTGCGATTGGGCGTGGGAAGGTTCTGGAAGAAAAGATGAATGGCGAGTTGAGGTCTAGTCGGTCCGGCGGCGGACGAAAAAAGGAAAAAAGATTGTCGGCGCCCATCCGTGCCGTGGGATGAATTGATAGGACGAGCAAATGACGATGCATGTAATCGAGTGGAAAACGCTGGTTGAGGACCCGCACTCGAGAGGCAGCGTGAACCCGGTCGTTCGCCATGGCAAAGGCCGGGCGACTTCCGCCATCACTCCCGGACTTGCAGGAGCCAGCTTCAAACCTTGATGCCGATGCTGCTGCCCGCGTCCGAACCCTCGCCGCTTGTAAAGATTTCCTCGCGCGGTGAAAAGACGCCGATGCAGGTATCCCATACTGAAGCGAAAGCAGAATACGCCGCGATGGGGCGCTAATCGCCTTCGGGTGGCCTACCCTTGCGTTTTGTGCAAGGGTGGGATAAGGTGCTGCCGAAGCTACCGGCGCGATGGCGTGCCTTCGGATTTGGAGGGCAGGCTGCCCGCCCTCAGTTCAGGAGGATTTGGTGATGCCAGTGAGCCGAGGTGCGCGCGCGATAGCGTTTGGGTCAGGTCGGTTTATCAAAGTCGCAATGTCGATGATTTTGATTGCCTCGGGACTTGCGGCCCAGACCAGTTCGAGCTCCGGCTCGAGTGTGTGGCAAAGCAACAGTCCGACGCCGCCTCCAACATCGTCGAATGCGGGCGCCGGGACGCTCTATAAGGATGCTCACGGCGCTTTCAGCATCATGATCCCGGAGGGCTGGGCGGCGAGACCAAACGTCGGTTGTTACGGACCGAACAAGAACAATTGTCCGGAGAATGCCTCCGGAGTCAACATTCAATCGCCGGGCAGAAGCTGGGCATTTCTGGCGCCGTTTTCCGGGGATGCCCGGCAGCCTACCGACGTCGTGAAAAATGTGGCCGCGCATCTTAGCACGAAGTACCAGAATTTCCAGGTGCTGCAGAATGATCCGGACAGGTTAAACGGCCTCGACATCGCCATCGGTCACTTTACCGGAATCGACCAGGACGGCGAAGGCGTGTCGCTGGTGGTGATCGGCATCGCGGCTCCGGGCGGACGCTTTTTCGTGGCCGAATCTTCGGTCCCGCAGAGCGAATTGCAAGCTGCTACTCCCGCGCTATCTGCGATGCCGGCGACGCTCTGGTTCGCGGGACAGGCAGCCATCAATCCGGCTCCGCACACCGCGCCGGAATACGAAACCAAGCTCCCGCCGGCGCGCCGCGAGACCGGCGCCGCACCCGGCAGAGTAAACATCACCAACCGCACGCGCTGGGTGGAGATCCAGGACCCCGCGTGGGGAATTGTGGCGGCGCGTTTTCAAATTCCCACAGACTGGAATTTTGATGGCATCCTGATTCGCGACGACAGCTGCGGGCTCGCGCCGACGTTGGCGTGGCGAATCTCCAGCCCGGACGGGCTTTACGGTGCCCAGATGATGCCCGATTTTGGCTCGAACTGGGCAACCAATCCCAGCCACATGGACAACTTCCGCCGCTTCCATTGCAAGACAATGGAGCCGATAAGTCCCGAGGAGTTTCTGGAATATGCCGCGCCCTTAGTGCGACCCGATCCCATCCTCGGCCGCATCGAGCCGAGCGACGATGCCCAGCAGTGGCAACAGCAGATCGACATCTACAACCAGCGGTCGATGGCCGCCTTTGGCACGACTCCGGATAGCGGTGGCGCGGTTTGCAGCCGCATCCAATACGCTTACCGCGGACAGACCATGGAGGAATATTTCTCCGTACGTCAGCAAACTTTTAGGACCAAGGACATATTTCCCCGCCGACCGGAAAATTTCACTTGGACCACTTACGCGAGCGTACGGACTATCCGAGCGCCCAATGGCCGACTGGACGACGTGATGCGTACTCTCGTCCCAATGCTGGCCGACGCTTACAAGGCGACACCGGAATGGTTGCAACGCTTTCAGCAAAAGCTGGCCGGCGATACAGCGGCCAACCAGGCCGCGATGCAACGGCAAACGGCAGCGGCTCAAGCCCAGATCATGCAAAACGCCGCAGCGTTGCGGAATGCACTCAACACGAGTAACGCCAACTTCCAGAAGGGCCAAAACGACCGCTTCAACGTCGGCCAGCAGCAATGGCAGCAGCACATGGACTACATGACCCGCAGCGCCCAGGCCTACACTCTCTACGCGGGAGACAACCAACTGGTGCGCAATCCCCAGACCGGAGCGGTGAGCACCGTCACCAATAAATATGGCACCAGCGCGTGGCAGCAGGACGGCACCAATAATATCCTTCTGCAGAATCCCAACGACATCAACCCAAACCTCTACCTCCGCGGTACCTACACCCAGTTGGAGAATGTGGATCCGATGAAAGCGTATTAGCGGATAGTCCAAGGACAAGGCGGGCGGGGTGAAATAATCTGGCCGCGACAGGAATTAAGCGGGACACCCTGGCGCTCGTGTCGAATATCCACCCGAACAGATCGCCGTAGTAGCTCCGGAGTTTGTGCGGATCCGCATCGGTTTTGCAAGAGCCGCGACGTGGGCTGCTATGTGGGATTGCAACCGGGACGGCGAAACTCGGGACAGAGTGAACCGCAGATCGACTTGACTCCGACCGGCCTTCTCATGGAGTTAGCACTCATTCAGAAGCGGCCATCCCTTAGGGAGTGATGCTAAGGCAGCACCATCGGCTGCGAGCCTTGCTTCGATTACTGCGGCCCAGCTATTCTTCTCACTTATGTCAACGCTAGTGGAGTGTGTGCCGAATTTTTCGGAAGGATGCGACAAGGCCAAGGTTGATGCCATTGTCGCCGCCATGAAAGTGGAAGGAGTCTACCTGCTGGACCGCGAAATGGACGCGGACCACAATCGTAGCGTGATTACGCTGGTGGGCGAGCGGGAGGCGATTCAGGAAGCTGCGATCCGCGGAGTAGGAAAGGCTGCGGAGTTGATTGATCTGAATGTCCACAAGGGGGCGCACCCGCGGATGGGCGCGACCGACGTGGTGCCTTTCATTCCCATTGATGGCGTGACGATTGAAGATTGCGTCGCCGTGGCGCGGTATGTTGGAGGGGAGATCTGGAAGCGGTATCAGGTTCCGGTGTATCTCTACGAGGCTGCGGCGACCATGCCGGAGCGGCAGAATCTGGAGAACATCCGGCGAGGGCAGTTTGAAGGGATCCGGGCGGAGATTGCGACGAATGCGGCGCGGAAGCCGGACTTTGGCGAAGCGCGGCTGCATCCTTCGGCTGGCGCGACGGTGGTGGGAGCGCGGAAGTTTCTGATCGCTTATAACGTTTTTCTAAACACCCCGGATGTGGAGATCGCGAAGAAGATTGCCAAGGCTGTGCGATTTTCCAATGGCGGAATGCGGTTTGTGAAGGGTGCGGGATTTCTGGTACGGGGGATGGCTCAGGTCTCCATGAATCTCACAGATTTTGAGCAGACCCCGGTGCATCGTGTTTTTGAAATGGTGAAGCGCGAGGCGGCGCGGTATGGGGTGATGCCGGCATCGAGCGAGATTGTGGGATTGATTCCGAAAAAGGCTCTGGAGCAAGCGGCGGAGTGGTTTTTGCA
This sequence comes from uncultured Acidobacteriaceae bacterium, assembly GCA_963836305.1. GTDB lineage: Bacteria > Acidobacteriota > Terriglobia > Terriglobales > Acidobacteriaceae > Sulfotelmatobacter. Next base: position 286,230 of record CAWIJP010000026.1, read on the forward strand.
GGTGGAGAATTTTGATTCGTCGCTGATTTTGGAAAACCGGCTGATGGCGGTGATGAGTGGGAAAACCGCTGTCGGAGGACTTCGCGCCGGAGTCGAGCCATTTGTGGAGCAGCTGGCCGCGCCGACAGCTACGCCGGGCGGCGGGAGCGCGGCTGCGGCGGCTGCGGCGATGGCGGTGGGACTGGCGACGATGGTGGCTTCGATGTCGCGCGGGAAGAAAGCGTATCTGCAATATGAAGCGGAATTGAGCGCGGCGCTTGAGAGGTTAGGTCCGCTGCGGGAAGAGTTGAAGTCGGCGATTGATGCGGACGCGGAGTCTTACAGTTCAGTGATGAAGGCTTACAAGCTGGCAAAAACCGTGAGCGAGAAGGAAGGCCAGGCGCTGATTGAAGCGGCTTTGAAACAGGCAACGAGTGTTCCGCTGGGCGTGGCGGAGAAGGCGCGGGAAGTAGCGCGGATTGCGGAGAGCCTGGAAGGGACTACGAATCCGAATATGAAGTCGGATTTAACGACGGCGCAGGCGTTGGCGCAGGCTGCGATTACGGGTGCGCTAGCGAATGTGGAGATCAATTTAGCATCGATCAAGGATCAGGCCTTTGCGGTGGAAGTGAGGAAGAAGGCGGCTAACCTCAGCGGCTAAAGCCGCAGGCACTTGCTTGATCCGTTGCGGCACGACTGAAGTCGTGCCCTTCCCGAACCTTAATCTTCCCGAACCTTAATCTTCCGGGAACCTACTCTTCCCGAGCCTTTTTTTTTGCGAATTCTTTTTAGTCGCCGGCACTGACTGCGGGCGCGGCTTCGGTTCTGGAGCGCGAATCCCACCAGGCGTGGAATCCCTGGCGCGCAAGTTTCGAGATGGTGCCGCGATTTTCCGAGATGACTTTCCACCAGGCAAAGCGGCCGAGCATGGGGAAATAAATTCCGCGGAAGCAGAGGCGGGCGATCAGAATGTTTACGCGGTATCCCAGGGCTTGGTCGTGGAGCGAATCCACGGCCTGGGCGATGGCTTCCGGCCCGTAGGCATGAGACCAACCGTAATTGACCTCGGCGTGGGCTTCGTCGATAGTCATCTTCAGCGGCGTGTGGGCCATGGCGAACGGAATGAATTCCTGCCAATGTTTAGGTCGGGTAAGGCGGCCGGCGACATCGAGACGCTTGTAGAGCGGAGTTCCGGGCAACGGCGTGAGCAGACCGAAGATGGGAAGACCTGGCGGCCAGGTTCGGACCTGAGCCAGCGTGCGTTCGGCTGCGCCTACGGTATCGTTATCCATTCCGAAAATAAATGAGGTGATGGCGTAAACGTTGCGCTGGGCGAGGCGCTGCAGAACCGCGGCATATTCTTCCGGCTTGTTGAAGCCTTTATTTACGTCTTTCAAATTGGCGGGATCGATGGATTCCATGCCGATGAAGACCCACTTCCCGCCCGAAGCGGAAATCAAGTCGACGAGTTCTTGATCGCGCAGCAGGTTGGCGCTGATCTGCGCGACCCAGTTCACCTGCGCGCCGGCGGCGATGATATCGCGCAGTAAAGATTTGGTGCGTTTGAGATTGATGGCAAAATTGTCATCGATAAAAAAGACGGCAATCTGTCCGCGCTCTTTGCGGGCGCGCGCTTTCAAGAGCAACAATTCGTTGACCACGCTTTCATTGGTGCGAAAGCGGATGGAGTCGCCGAAAAATCCGGTGACTGTGCAGAACTCGCAGCCGTAGGGACAACCGCGCCCCGACTCGACGGGAACAATGCGAAATGTTCCCCAGCCTTCACCGATCTTCTGCAGCCATTTCTTGGCAGACTTGGGCACTAGATTGAATTGTTTGAGGTCGATCGTGTCCCACGGAATCACGGGATATTGTTTGAGCGAAGGTTTGAGTTCTTTCCCTGCGGCATCGACCGGAGCGTAGATATCTTTTAATTCGCCGTGTGCCGCGTCTTCGACAATACGCGGCCAGGTTTCGTCGGCTTCTCCGAGAGCCACGGCGTCGGCGTGTCGAGGGCCGCCGTCTCGTCCTAGAGCCTCATCCGCCATCTCAGTGACGTGAGGGCCGCCCATGACTACGGGTATGCCAACGGCGCGAACCGCGTCTGCCATGCGGTAAGCCTTGGCGATCATTCTGGTCATGGCGCCGATTCCAACGAGATCAATCTTGTTCTCGATCACGTAGCGGGCGATTCCGGCTTCGTCCATGGGCTGGGCGTTTCCGTCGATCAGCACAACCTGGTGGCCGGTGGGGGTTAGACTTTGTAGGAGGAACATCCAGAGATGCGGCATGAAATTGCGCGTAACCCCGTTATCGGGGTTGTACAGTAAAATTTTCAATAGTCCCCTGATTTCGCTTGCAGTAGTAGATTCCGTGCGCCCAAGAAAATTGGGGTCTTTATGTGTGCGGTAGCGTACAGATGCCCAATGCATCTTACACCACCCGCGCGGTATCAAGGGAAATAATGAAATCCATACCACAGATGGTGTTCCGTTTTGGTCATAGGGCTAGCACCTTTGTCTGGTCGAGGAAGCAGTTTCGTGGCTTAGAATAGTGATCGCAGTAACGGCGCGAGCGGATATCGCATCTAAGCTGCAAGATGCACCGGTTGTTCCGTTCAGCTTTCAAGAAACGTCAGCTTTCAGGAAACCCATACGTGAGGTTCGTATCTGTTATGAAATCAGTTAGGGCTTGTCTAAGTGTTGCGGTTCTCGCTGTGCTTTTTGTGGGCGTCACGAATGCAATGCCGTTGAATTCATCGGGGCGCACGGTGATTCCGGCGGATCTGCAACAATTAATTTCAGTGGATTATCGCGCGATGAAGGATTCTCCCACCGCGATGCAGCTCAAACAGCAACTGCTACCGGATAACCTGAAGCAGTTCGAGGGCGCGCTAAAGGGGATCGGCATCGATCCGGATAAAGATGTCGACACTCTGACATTTGCCTCGTTTCGCACTGCGAAGCAGGGCATCAAAGGCGTAGGCGTAGCCGCGGGGCCCTTTGCCATGAAGACTGTCCTCAAGAAAATGACCGTGCTGAAAATTAAGCCGACAAAATATCACAACACCACCAATATCTATCCGATGGATGGAGGAATGGTGATGACGTTTTTGGACGACAGCACTCTGCTGTTCGGCGATCCGGTCGCGGTGCGGATTGCGCTCGATGTGCGCGACGGGGAGGTCCTGGGCCTCGATACCAATCAGACCATGGCTGACATGATGTCAAGCGTGGATTCGGCGCCGGTGTGGAGCATCCTGGATCAATTGGGGACGCAGAACGTGATGCGGTCGGCGCTGGGCGATGCGGCGAAAGTCGCCGACTATGACACGATCAAGAAGCGGTTGCTTGGATCGCGCTACACCATGAGTTTTAACGGAGGCGTGAACTTCGATCTGACAGTGGTATCGTCCGATTCGATGAGCGCGGCGACGTTGTCTTCACTGGTAAAGGCAGGTCTGCTTTATAAAAAGATGAGCGCGACCGCGCCCGAGAAATTGGCGATGGACAATACCAGCGTGGATTCCGACGGCTCGGATGTGAATTTCCATTTCAAGTCAACCGACCAGCAGTTTCAGTCGATCATGCACTCGGAGTTGTTTGCGGCGGTTTCCCACTAGCGATAAATATCTTTTAGACGATCCTTTTGCAGGCGACCCTTTGGAAGCGAACCTCAGGGGCTGAAGCCCATGCCATCAGGGCGCTATTTGCGGCACGACTGGAAGTCGTGCCCTTCCCGGGCGTTATCCTGGTGGGTCTCTCCGGCGCGCGAGCAACATCTGAACCGTACCCTCTTGCTTGTTCGCCACCTAAAGTTTGGCGGAAGGATGCCGCGCAGCGCTTCTACTTTGGCTTTCGTGCGACGCGCTTCGCGCTGGCCCAGCCTTCCTTCACGATTTGCGGTGCGCGTCCGATGGCGAGTGCGTCTTCCGGAACATCGCTGGTGATACAGGACGCGGCGCCTATGTAGGAGCCTCTTCCCACGCGCACGGGCGCGACGAGAGTGGTGTCACTGCCGATGAAGGCCCCATCTTCGATCACGGTCGTGTGTTTGTGGGTTCCATCGTAGTTGCAAGTGATGGTTCCGGCGCCGATGTTAACGCCCGCGCCGATTTCGGCGTTGCCTAGATAGGTGAGGTGGTTAGCTTTCGATCCCTTGCCCATCTTGATTTTTTTCGTCTCCACGAAATTACCGATGTGCGCGTCTTCTCCGATGTCGCTGCCGGGGCGCAGATGAGAATAAGGTCCAAGGATGGCGTTGCGGCCGACGCGGGAGTCCTCCAGAATGCAGCCATTGCGGAGGAGAACTCCGTCGGCGAGTTCGGAATCCTGAATCACGTTATAGGAGCGAATGCGGCAACCGGCGCCGATGCGCGAACGGCCCAAGATCTGAACGAAGGGTTCGAGGACAGTGTCGGCCGCGATTGTGACGTCGCTGTCGATCACGCAGGTTTCGGGATAAAAGATGGTAACGCCCGCGGCCATCAATTCCCGGCACTTGCGCATGCGCATCTGGAAGTCGATCAGAGAAAGTTCAGTGCGGGTATTGGCGCCAAGCACTTCGGCGGAGTCGTCCGTTTTCCACACGACCACACGCTGGCCGGCTTTGCGCAAGACCTCGGCCATATCGGTGAGGTAATACTCGCTGTGAGAGTTCTTGGTGGAGAGCTTTGTGATGTACGAAAACAATTGCGGCGCGGCAAAGACATAGAAGCCGGCATTGATTTCGCGAATCTTTTTCTGCGCGGAGCTGGCGGATTTTTCTTCCACGATGGCTTTGACTTCGGCGCTATGCGGGCCTTTCCGCAATATCCGGCCATATCCGGTGGGGTGGTCAAGATCGGCGCCCAGCAGGGTCATCGCGGCTCGCTGGTCGAGATGGAAGTTGAGAAGTTGGGCGATGGTTTGCGGCGTGATCTGCGGAGCGTCGCCGGAGAGAACGATGACGTGGTCGTAGCGAGACAGTGCAGACTGCGCGACCATCAGGGCGTGGCCTGTGCCGCGCTGTTCGGGCTGCAATATGAAATTTACGTCAGTCGGCGCTAGGGCCGTGCGTACCCGATCGGCTTCATGACCGATAATGGCGAAGACATCGCTCGTGGGAACGACTTGCGTGGCAGCAGCGATGACATGCGCGAGCAGGGGCTTACCTCCAACTTCGTGCAGCACCTTGGGGAGTCGCGAGTTCAAGCGAGTGCCTCTGCCGGCCGCCATGATGGCGATGGCAACGCGAGGGGCGGCAGTGGAAGCGGTTGATGAAAGTGCGGTCCCGGATTTTTTCATTTTTCCAACTATACCTTGGAGATGGGAGCAGGCAAAAGAGACCTGGTGGGCTACGAGATACGAATGATCGATCCGACTTCGGCGGAAGCATGAGCAGCGTAAGCCGCGGCCTTCCAAATCGCATCGGCCTCGCGTCAGAGACCGAGGCCCCCGTCTACAGCGAGAATCTGACCAGTAATAAATTGCGGCGCGGTAGCGAAGAAAAGGACCGCGGCGGCAATTTCTTCCGCGCGGCCGTTGCGCTGCATGGGGGTTTGTTTGGCCATGCGGCGCATAAATGCGGCGGCGGACTTCCCGCCGAGATCGATCATTCCCGGGGCGACTGCGTTCACGGCAATCTCGGGAGCCAGGGCTTTGGCCATGACTTTCGTCAGCATGTGCAATGCGGCTTTTGAGGAGCAGTAATGCGCGTGTGTGGGCCAGGGCCGCAAACCGCCGAGGGAGCCCATGTGAATGATCTTGGCTTCGATCGCTGCTGATCGAGCCGCGCCCGTGCGCTTTCGGCGCATCCATTTGAGGGCTTCGCGCGAAACCAGGAAGGGGCCACGAGCGTTGGAGGCGAAGATATCATCCCACTGGCGCACCGTGAGGCGCTCGAAATCCGCGGTGGCGTAATTGGCGGCGTTGTTTACGAGGATATCGATGCGGCCGAGTTCGCGTCCTGCATCTTTCATCATCGACTTGACGCTGGCCTCGTCGGTGACCTCGCAGCGCAGAGCGAAGGCACGCACGCCGAAGCTGGCGAGATCGACGACGGTATGCTGGGCGTCGCTGGCGGAATTGCGGTAAGTGATGGCGACATCGGCGCCTGCCTGGGCGAGAACGAGAGCGGAGGCGCGTCCGAGACGGCGCGCTGCGCCGGTGATGAGGCAGGCCTTGCCGCGCAAGGGCTTGGAATCGAGAGCGGACATTTTCGGATTCTACTCCTGGATTGGATAGCTTGACCTATTTCCGAACTGGTAGGACCACCGTGCGGTGATTCGCTGCTTTTTTGTTGCCAGAAAGTGCGGTTGCGACGATACAATCGCGGCGTGCTGCAGTCTCGCCAGGTCGTAGTTTATTCACGCAAGGGTTGTCACCTTTGCGAGGTGGTGAAGGAAAGTCTGACGAAACTTTCACGCCGCGGCGGGTTCACCTGGCAGGAAGTGGACGTGGACAGCGACACTGATCTGCGGCGGCAGTTCAACGACGAAGTGCCGGTGGTGTTCATCGACGGACGCAAAGCCTTCAAGTACCGCATGGACGAACGCGAATTTCTGCGCAAGCTGGCCAGTTAGCCAACCTTTACATAGTCAATTTTAAATCTGAAATCGTTGTTCGGTGCAATGGCCACGTGTGTGTGATGAACGTGTATACGATGACACACGCGTGTCTCCGGTGACACTTTGCCTACGATTGGACAAGCATAACCCGCAGGTTCTCAACGAATACCCTTCGGCAACCTCCTTGCAAACACACAAATGCGATCTATCGCGAAGGAGGAAATCTTTTGCTGCGACAAATTCTTGCGCTGGGTTTTATCTTTTTTTGCACAACAATTGCGTGGTTCATTCTTGGGGAGACTATCTCCTCGCGCACCTATGGCAGTAATGAGCAACTGCAAGGCCATGTGGCCTCCACTTGGGGAACGTTACAGCAGCAATCACCACCAACGGCAGCTTACCTTTTCAATTACCTTGAGGATTCGACTACCGTGGAGAATGGGAAGGCTGTGGTGCACCGCCAGACCGTGCACAGGCAAACCTTTCTCCCTATAGAAGCGAGCCGTATTCATGTGAACTTCCATCTGACGCCGCGACAGAAGGGATTGCTTTGGTACAGCACGTACGCGGTGGATTTCTCCGGGGACTACACCTTCCGCAACGACACAGCGGAACCACGGACCGTTGATTTCCGTTTGAGGTTTCCGGCGCAAAAAGCCATCTACGACGGCCTGCAAATGAAAGTGAACGATCAAGTGGTCGCGCTTGTGACCGACGATCAGGGCACGGTGGGGCAGGCAACAGTAGGGCCGGGACAAAAAGCCAGCCTGCACGTTGCCTATCGTTCCCAAGGCTTGAATTCCTGGCGCTACCAGTTGGGCGATGGCGTGGCGCAGGCGCGAGATTTCATGCTGACGATGCAGACTAATTTCCGGGATATCGATTTCGCTGACGATACGCTTTCGCCTACTGCCAAACAGCCGATACCCGGCGGCTGGCAGCTGACGTGGCAATATTCGAACTTGGTTTCGGGTTTCGAAATTGGCATGACCATGCCGGCGAAGTTGCAGCCGGGGCCGTTGGCCGGGGAAATCAGCTATGCGGCGCCGGTATCATTGTTTTTTTTCTTTTTTCTGATGTTCATCATTACTACTCTGCGCAAGATCGATCTGCATCCCATGAACTATTTTTTTCTGGCCACGGCATTTTTTGCTTTTCATTTGCTGCTCGCTTACTTGGTCGATCACATCTCGATCCATGTGGCAATGGTAGTGGCATCGGTGGTTTCAGTGACGCTGGTGGTGAGTTATCTGCGGCTGGTGGTTGGACTTCGGTTTGCCGCGCTGGAGGCGGGAACGGCGCAATTGATCTATCTCGTGTTGTTCTCGTACGCATTCTTCTGGAAAGGATTCACCGGACTGGCGATCACGATCATCGCGATCATTACCCTGTTCGTAGTGATGCAAGTCACCGGAAGGATTCGCTGGTCCGAGCGATTCGCCGCGCGCGGCGAACTGCCGAGACCGAGTGTGGGGTGATCCTGGTCGCAATGCCGAGTTCGTACCCAAAATCAATCGACCACAAAGGACACTAAGTATCACGAAGGGCTTCATTGGCAGGATTTGCCTCGCGACGCTTTGTGTCTTGGTCGTGGAGTCTTCAAACTTAGCCTCTGCCTGCCGGATCCGTGGAATAAGTGCGAAATGCTGTATAGAATTGGGGGAGCACAGGAGAAGCGAACGGCTATGGAAAAAGAAAGCGAACCTAATCCCGAGCAGGATCCGGCCCAGGCAGCCAGCCATGTTGCGAGTGCTCACACGATTTTGAAGGCCCTGCAAGAGAAGATCGGAACGCATCCGGAACTGGGCGCGGCTATTACGAAACTGGAGATGGCGCTGAATATTCTGGCCGTGAAGACCGGTGGAGTGCTTTAGCGGTCTTGGAGTAATAAGGCCGTTCACCAAGACGCTACAATCATTCTCCCTGCAATCATTTCCGCTACAATCAGGCCGCCATGTTACGCACCGATCTTTACGCTGATCCCACAAACATTTTTGTCCACGATGCGATTTTGGCGTCTTGCCGAAAGCACAAGCAGAAAACTGCGGTGGTGGACGCTTCGTATGGGCGGCGGATGACTTACGCCGAATATGGCGAAACTGTGGAAGCATTGGCGCGCGGGCTTATTGCCGCTGGATTGAAGCCGGGCGAAGTAGTGGCTATTTTCTTGCCGAACTCATGGGAGTTTTGCGTGGCTTATCATGCGGCGACGTTAGCGGGCGCGATCCCGACGCTGCTGAATCCGACTTATCGCGAGCGCGAAGTGCGATATCAGTTGCAGAATTCGGGCGCGGTTTTGCTCATCACGGATGCGCAGAATATTGCTGAAATTAATCTGGCGGGCCTGCCGAATCTGCGGCGGGTGTTTTGCACACGCGAGCAGGGAAGCGGAAGCGAGCCATTCTCGGATTTGCTGAAGCCGGTGAGCGCGAGGTTGCCACAGCCGGATTGCGGATCACAGCAGATGTTGGCGGCGCTGCCTTATTCCAGCGGTACGACTGGACTGCCCAAGGGTGTAATGCTCTCGCACTACAACCTGGTGGCAAACGTTTATCAGTTGATAGGGCCGGGTTCGGCGCTGTTGAAGTCGACTGACAATCTACTTTGCTTTCTTCCGCTGTATCACATCTACGGGCTGAATGTGGCGCTGAATCCGATGCTGATGATGGGCGCGACTCTGGTGCTGATGCCGCGTTTCAACGTTACGCAGGTTTGTTCGCTACTTGTGCAGGAATCGATCACGACGATGCTCATGGTTCCTCCGGCGATGAACGCATTATGTCTGGCGGCGGAGGCGGGACAATTTCCAAGGGATCACAAGCTGTATTGGGTGAAGTCCGGAGCCGCGCCGCTGGCGCCGGAGTTGCCGCGAAGATTCACGGCGCTGACCGGCATTCTGGTTTGCCAGGGTTATGGAATGACGGAAGCTTCGCCGGTGACACATGTGGGCTATCTTGAGCCGGAACTTTACCGGCCGGACTCGATTGGACATCCTCTGGCGCAGACGGAGTGCCGAGTGGTGGGGACTGAGAATTTTGCCACGTCGGAGAACGGCCCGGGTGAGGTTGCGACGGGTCAGCCGGGAGAGTTAGTGATGCGCGGTCCGCAGTTCATGCAAGGATATTGGAAAGAGCCGGATGCAACCGCGGCCGTGTTGCGCGATGGATGGTATTGGTCGGGTGACATTGTCACGCGGGACGGCGAAGGTTTTTACCGAGTGGTTGACCGGCGTAAAGAGATGATCAAGTACAAAGGATTTCCGGTGGCGCCAGCAGAGGTGGAAGCGGTGTTGCTGGAACATCCGGCGGTGCGGGAGTGCGGAGTGGTGGGACGTCCAGACGCGGCTGCAGGAGAGATTCCGGTGGCGTTCGTCGCGCTGCGCGACGGATTTGCGAATGGCAAGAAGATGGAAGATGAGTTGTGCGCCTTCGTGGGAGAACGGCTGACTCACTACAAGCAGCCGCGCGAAGTGCATTTTGTAGAGGTCGTACCCAAGACGGCCTCGGGAAAAATTCTGCGTCGCGAGCTGAGACAATTCATTCGTTGAGCATTAGAAATGACATGGAATTGACAATCTTCTGACAATCGCCTGCAATGCCCGTCCCAGACTGATCCTCACGCAGTAGCGGTTATCCCACGCGCTTCTGCCTCAACCAGCTTTTCACTCCCAGGAGGATCATTATGAATGCATTTGACAAAGTCAAAGCTTGCAGCGCGGCTCTAGCGCTGATTCTTGCTTGCGGCTGGTCCGCGAGCGCACAGGCTTCTTCCGGCGGCACCAGCGTGATTGCATCGACTGTTCCAGCGAACGGTGATGTAAACCCGTACGGAGTGGCCTTGGTGCCAAACAGTAAAGGTTCGTTAACCAAAGGAAATATTCTGGTGAGCAATTTCAACAATAGCGCGAATCTGCAGGGTACGGGTACGACGATTGTGCAGATTTCGCCCGAAGGTGTGGTCACTCTGTTTGCTCAAATCGAAGCAGCCAAGCTGCCGGGGCCTTGCCCGGGCGGCATTGGGTTGACCACGGCATTGGCAGTGCTGCGCAGCGGATGGGTGATCGTGGGCAGTTTGCCGACCACCGATGGCACGTCGGCGACTGTGCAAGCAGGGTGCTTGCTGCTGCTGAACAGCGATGGAGCAGTGGTTCAGACTTTCTATGGTTCGTTGATCAACGGTCCATGGGATATGGCGGCCCTTGATTCCGGAAGCAGCGCGGATCTTTTTGTGACCGATGTTTTAAATGGCACGCAGGCAGCGGGCGGCAAAGTGGTTCACCAAGGAACAGTAGTAAGGCTCATGCTGACTGGTTTATATGGCGCCATGCCCAGCTTGCAATCGATTACCGTGATTGCCTCGGGCTTCTCGGAGAGGACCGATCCCGCAGCTCTAGTGATTGGGCCGACCGGCCTGGCATTGAGTGGCAACGCGGAAACATTGTATGTAGCTGACAGTCTGAACAATCGCATCGTGGCCATTTCCGATCCGGTGACCCGGGTTACGTCCGCAGGAACCGGCACAACGATTACGCGAAATGGTTTTCTCAACGATCCTCTCGGGCTGACGGTCGCGCCGGACAGCAGCATCCTCGCGGCCAACGGAAACAACGGCTTCCTGGTAACGATTACACCGGGCGGCGATCAGCTCAGCGAAGATCTGTTGGATAACAATGGAAAACCGCCAGGAGCAGGCGCTTTGTTCGGATTGGTGGTCGAGGGCCACAGCCTTTACTACGTGGATGACGCCACCAACACGTTGAATCTGTTCGAGTGACGATGTTTCAGTAATTAAGAGAGTGGCGCACTCTCTACCCACCTTTTGCGAAGGCAGCGGAAGGTGGGTTTTTTATCTATGGGAATTCAAGAAATCGATTCGTTCGATGAGTTTTGAGAGTCCGCAGTCACGGTGCAGCTTGACACCGGCAGCCATGTGCATAGGGAGATCCCTCGCCCCGCTGGTGAAAGCGCGGGACTTCGGGATGACGATAATCGGACAAGATCGATGGGTGATCAAATCACGATAGTGCCGAATCCTCATTTCCATTGTTCGTGGCTTACACTTACTGTAGTATTCCTGCCTCATGTTCCGAATCCTGCTGCTGTTCTTGCGGCGGTTGTGGCTGCCGTTCGTGGTGTTTGCCGCGTTCAGCCTGATGTGTGTGCTGGTCTACAGGCATTTGGAGGGGTTGAGCTGGCAGGATGCGCTGTTCTGGATGATCCAGCCGCACGCGATCGACGCCAGGCGCGTACACAATTCGACCAAGCTGTTTTCGATTTTCGTGTATTGCTGCGTCTTTGGGTTTCAGATTTGGGTTGCGGAACGGGTTGCGGTCACGATCTTCAACCGGCAGGGAATGGAGGCCTGGAGAACCATGGTGAACGATGTCAGTATCGAAAAATTGCGCGATCACTTCATTATCTGCGGCTACGGACAAGTGGGAAGAACGGTGGTGGACCAACTGACCCGGCTGAAGATTCCGTTTGTGTTGATCGAGACCAGCGAAGGGTTATGCCGAGAGCTGCTGAAGGACAAAGTCCTCGCGATCCAGGGCGACGCCAAACGGCACGACGTGCTGCAATCTGCTGGAATCGAACGCGCGCGGGGAGTGTGCATTGTGATCGACAACGACGCCGACAATCTTTACATCACGGTTACGGCCAAGTCGCTGAATCCCAAGGCGCGCATCATTACGCGGGCTGGGCAGTCACGCTACGCGCAAGCCATGCGCAACTCGGGCGCAGACGAAGTAATCATTCCGGAGTATGAGGGCGGGTTGATGACGGGGCGCATGATTGCCAAGTTCTATCCTGATGCGCAGTCGCACCTGGAGTAGCGTTATTTTTCCACGCCGCTCTCGCCGGTAATTTTTTTCGTCACGAGGAAGTTCCAGATGGCATCGTTCGCGTTGAGAGCGTTGCTGGTTTTGCCGACCTCTTTTTCGCTCATGTATTGCTCGCCGCCGGGCCAGGTGTTGCCGCCATTCTTAACGCTGTAGAGCACGACCTGAGCGTTATCCTGGCAGCCGCTGTAAGTGTAGGTTTTCGTTTCCTTTCCGCCTTTGTCCACCGACGGCAACTTCGCCTGTTCGGGTTTTTCGCCGCAATGATCGAACTTTGCCCAGGTCTTCGCGCTATCTTCCGCGGAGAGCACGTGGAAGCGTCCGGGCTTGTAGGCGCCGCCGTTGTCGGGGACGATGAGATCGTCGGTGCCGTTAATGAAAAGAGCGGACGCGGCACGTGCCGGAAGACAAATCATGGTCTTGGGCATGGCCGCGCCGACTGCGGCAATTGCAGCTACGCGATCCGCCATGTTGCAGCCCACGCGCAGCGCCATAAAACCACCATCACCTAAGCCGGTAGCGTAGATGCGGCGAGTGTCTACCGAATACTTCAGAGGCAGCTGATCCAGCATTTGATTGAGAAAAGCGACGTCATCGGGAGGCTCGGATTTATTCCTGTTCTCGTTGGGATTCTCGCCCCCGTTCTGGCCTCCACCCTGTCCACCACCTGGATAACCGCCTCCACCGCCGGGATAGCCACCACCGCCTCCGGGGTATCCGCCACCACCGCCGGGGTAGCCTCCCCATCCTCCACGACGGCCGCCGCGGCGGGGCTGCATTGCCTGATTTACCTGTTCCGGGTGCACCCCTATATTCCATGAGCCATGCGCGGCGTTGGGATAAACCGCGATAATGCTGTCTTTATCGGCAAGACGATTGAAGTGGGTGATCCCCGCCATGTCGGCGGCATCCTGATTTCGTCCGTGGAGAAGAATGACAACCGGATAGTGCTGCTGCTGGTTGTAGCCTTGGGGCAGATGCACGACGTAGGTACGCGACACGTCGTTGACGTCGATCTTTTCCTGCGAGTCATTTTTTGGGGAGTCCGGCCTTGGGGAGTCTTGCGCGTGCACAGGGAGCAGTAAGAGGGGCAATCCCAGGAAACCGACCGCCAGCGCATAAGAGAGGTGCGACCGACGGGGGAGCGGAAGGTTCATCAAGGAGACTTTCAGTTTCATTCTTGCTATTCCTTTTTATTATCAGCGGATACGCCGAAATGGCTTATGGAGACAGAAGACGGCCCAAGGCCGTCACCGGCTAAGAACCCCTAGGATGTCACAGGGTTGCTAGCGAGCGGCAGGGAGTTTTGCAAAGTTTTGTAAGTCGGCCGAAAGTCCTGAAACGGGGAACTTTTTTGGCAGGCCGTCGTAACTACATTTGACCAGACGGTGGGACTGAACCACGCTGGATCAGGAGGCATTTATGGACGGTAATTTGATTGGACTGGCAGCGGTGGTGATGTCTCTGGGAATTCCGATGGCGGCGATGTATACGTTCTTCCGAGTGCGCAAGCTGCGCAGTGAAGAGCGCATGGCGTCGATCGCGCGCGGTGTGGAAATACCTATGCAGCCGGAACTTTCAGAGTCGGCACGTTCGCGCCGATCGGGAATTCTTCTGGTGGCCGGGGCACTCGGCTACATCGCGACCTTCGTCCTCATCGGAAGAGTGGAACCGGATGCGATGATCGCGGCTACATTTGGAATCATTCCGCTGGCGGTAGGGATTGGATTTTTTGTGGATCACGCGCTCATTCGGCGAGACGCTAAGGCGTTGTAGAGCGGCATCCAAAAGGAATCGCTCAACAAGGGAACGGTACGCGAGGTTTTGTCTTGAATCGCGTGCCGTTCTGACAAAGAAAAAATATACAAGAATCGTTCGCATAGTTTTTCTAGGCATGCATCTGGACCAAAAATGAGTGTTGAGTTTACACGTTAGTACGTACGGTTTTGACCCTATAACGATTTTCCCTTCTTAGTGTCGAAATTCCACCCACCGCAAATTTCTTCACACCGTTTCGCTTCACGAATGCTTCTCGCAAGTATTCCCATGCAAAGCAGATATGTCCGGTAGACGAATGCTGGCCCCAACGTTGCATCTCGTCACGGGTGTCTTGATCGAAGCCCACACTCTTGATTCAGGAGGTAAATCAAAATATGAAACACAGAAATCTTTTAGGGCACTACTGCCTGCTATGGCTGGCGATTTCCGCTCTTGTCGTCGTTGCGCCGGTCAAGGCGCGCTCGCAGAACGGGGCGCCACAGAACGCTCAGCCACAGAACATGCCGGATCGAGACGATGTGACGCGGCGACAGCTCGCCAACTTCGACAGCTTCCTCGATAGCCACCCAGAGGTCGCAGAACAGCTACGCAAAGATCCATCGTTGGTGGACAATCAGGAGTTTGTGGAAAAACATCCGCAGCTGCAGCAGTACCTGCAACAGCATCCAGAAATCCGCGAAGAACTTAGCCAGAACCCCAATGCGTTCATGCATCAAGAGGAACGCTTTGACCGTGGCGGCGATCGCGTTCCTCATCGGGATGTGACGCGGAGTGAACTGGCGAATATGGACGCCTTTATGGACAGCCATCCGGAGATCGCGGAACAATTGCGCAAGGATCCGTCGCTGGTGGACAACAAGCAGTTCGTGAAGAACCATCCCGCGTTGCAGCAGTTCCTTGCCGATCATGTGGGCATTCGCGAGGAATACAAGGAAGATCCGAATGCATTCATGCATCGAGAGGATCGCTTTGACCGTCGCGAAGATCACGCTGGCGATCGAGACGTGACCCGGAGTGAGCTGGCGAATATGGACAGGTTTATGGATAGCCATCCCGAGATCGCGGAGCAATTGCGTAAGGATCCGTCGCTGGTGGACAACAAGCAGTTCGTGAAGAACCATCCAGCCTTGCAGCAGTTCCTTTCCGATCATGCTGGCGTTCGCGAGGAATACAGGGAGAATCCGAATGCCTTCATGCACGACGAGGATCGTTTCGATCGCCGAGAAGACTCCTATGGGCACGGCGACCGTGATGTTACTGGCAGAGAACTCGCCAGCTTTAACGAGTTCATGGAGGGCCACAGCCACATCGCCAGTGAACTTTCCAAAACCCCTTCGCTAGCCAATAACCAGGAATATCTCGAGAACCACCCTGAGCTGCAGGACTATTTGAAAGCGCATCCTCAGGTGCATGAGGAGCTGAGCGAAAATCCTCAGGGTTTTCTGGCGTCGGCACAACAGTTCAACGGACACAGCACGCAGACACATACCACGCAGAAGACAGCTAACGACTCCAAGCTCAAGTAAGAGATTGGGACGATCGCGAGAGGGGGGCCGCTTAGCGGTCCTCCTTTCAGCTCTTCAATATTGCGTGAGTCGTGAAGCAACGTAAATATCAAGGACCTTTCTAACGGAGGCTTTTCTATGAATCGCAATGTGCCGCTGGCCGCCATGCTTCCCGTTCTTCTTGCGCTTCTTCTCGCACTCCCCGGATTTGCGGCCGACAAGAAACATGCCAATCGCGCCATGATTGAGAGAATGGAGGCGGTTCCTTGCGGCGCCAACGAGCGCGGACTGACCGGCCTCGGCAGCATTTGGGCCTCGGTAGGCGTCACGCATGTGAATTCCAACGAAAAACTCTGTCCTGAGTATCTGCTTCGCACAGACGACATGGAATATCATGTGCGCCCGCTGGATCATAAACATCCCGTCCTTCTTCCAGTAGGCCAGGAAGGCGAATTCAAACTAAAGAAGAACGAGATTGAAATGCGCATCCCGGACGGCGACCGCAAGATGCGTCACTATCAGGTGGTCGCGATCAAGCCCATTGACCACTCTGAGGCACCGTCTTCCGCAAGGTACGATGTGCCTCGCAAGGACTATGCTGACAAGCCGCTGGTGGATAAAAACTATGCCGACAAGAACGCTCCCAAAACTGGAGGTAATAGCCCGCAATAGGGATGTGGCGAGCAATAGGGTTGCAGGCGGGAGAAAAATCGCAGATGTTAGTGCAAGAACTCGGCGGAAGGGGTAGTAGTGGTGCGGTTTGAAAAAAAGATTCGTATCAGGGCATGCCTTCAGGCATGCAGTTGCAATGAGAAGCTTGGAACTGGCCTCAGCCGCAAGCCCGTAAGGCGAGCCTCAGCGGCCCAAGCCGACAGCCGTTCTTGCCATCGCTGAAGCGATGCCCGATACGAATCATCTTTCAAACTGTACCGGTACATGGGCGGGATGGTCCTTGAGGCGAAGTGGTCATTGTCATTGACTGGTGAGCCAGCGGTACTGCTCCGGCGTGAGCGGCACCACGCTTAAGCGACCCTGCCGCACCAAAGGAGACTCTTTAAACAATTTATTCGCTTTCATTTCAGCCAGCGATACCGGCTTGGCGATGGGGTTGCCAACTTTGATTTTTATTTGCGGATTCTTGGGATCGCTGGTTTCGACCGAAACCACCGAGGCGGTTCCCACAGCGCTCTTTTCATCTCCGGTGTGATAGATCACCAACTGATCTCCCGGCTTCATGCTGCGCAGATTCTTGAGGGCGACAGGATTGGTTACCCCATCCCAGATCGTGGTCTGGTCGCGTTGTAGATCCGCGAAGGAGTATACGGTAGGTTCGGTTTTCAGAAGATAGGACATAGGGCAAGATTTTACTCGTTTCAGTTATTGCGGCTTCGCGTTTGGATCAGGAGGCGGTGCTTTGTCGTCCTTCTTTTCCTCCGGATGGTTTTCGTAGATTGAGTATTGCCCCTGTGGGCGTTTCAGTTTGATGGTCAAGTCTAACTTGGCTTTGTCGACGTCGTAATCTTCGCCGAAGGTCTGGAATCCGCTGGCCAAAACCTGGACGCGTAACTTGCCGTAGGGAACATCGTCGAAGCTGGTTCTGCCGTCGTTGTTGGTTTTGAGTTCCAGTCCGCCGCGGCTTTGTTTACCGTCGGCGCTGACGGGATGCATGATTACGGCGGCGTTGCGTATGGGTTTGCCGTTGTCTTCTTTGAGGACGAGAAAAGTCAGAGTCGCAACGGGTCCTTCTTCATCCTTCTGGGCCGCTGCCGCGCCAGCTAGTGCAAGAATCAGGAGCAGGCAGCCAATGGTTCGCCATTTCACTTCGGCCATAAATATTTACCCTTCATCAACTCGACACTGAGAATTGCCGACCTTCTTCGTACCTGAACATTCTAGCGATTGCGAAGTCCGCGCGGAAGAGACGAAGTAAATTAAGCCTTCTCGGAGGGCCGGGCCTTGCGCTCACTCTCGAGTTGAGATCTAAGCTGCACTAGATCGCTGGCCACGCGGGCGGTGTTGTGGCGCGCGACGCCGGCCTCTTCCAAATAATCTCCCAGCACAGGAATCACGCCCAGAGATTCGATGGCATCAAGATCGGCGACGATTTGACACGCGCCTTCGAGAGCGTACTTGGACTTGAGTTCATCGGAAACCGGCGTGCGGTTGATGAGAGCGTAGTCAAAAATTTGCTGACCGGCATGGCGATTAAGCGCGCGGATGTGATCGGCGGCGGTAAGGCCAAGGCTCTCATTGGCCTGGGTCATCAGATTGCAGATGTAAACCTTGGTGGCGGGCGAAGTGACGATAGCCTCGGCGATGCCGCGCACCAGCAAGTTAGGAATAAGGCTGGTAAAGAGCGAACCCGGGCCGATGCTGATGATATCAGCGCCGGCAATGGCATCGAGGGTCTGCGGCAAAGGTTCGACATCGGGAGGAACCAGAAATAATTCCTGGATGCGGCCTTTGCTCGCGGTAATTTTGGTCTCACCGCGCACGCGCGTGCCGTCTTCCATCAGGGCTTCGAGTTCGATGTTTGAGGTGGTGGCGGGATGGATGTGTCCCCGGGTGACGAGAATTTCTGAGGAAAGCCGCACCGCTTCGGCAAAATCTTCAGTGATGGAAGTAAGGGCCGCCAGGAATAAGTTTCCGAAGCTGTGGCCTTCGAGGCCGGAGCCTTTGTTGAAGCGATGCTGGAAGAGCTGGGAGAGCAGAGCCTCGTCCTCGCTGAGGGCGACGATGCAATTGCGAATGTCGCCGGGCGGGAGCATGTTGAGTTCTTTGCGCAGGCGTCCGCTGGAGCCTCCGTCATCGCTAACCGTGACTACGGCGCAGAGATCGCGAATCACGGGCGTGCCTGGGCGCGCCGCCGGCAGCTCCGCGGGAGTGAGCGCGAAGCGTTTGAGTCCCTTGAGAAGAGTGGAGAGGCCCGTACCCCCGCCGATAGCCACGACGCGAAGACCACGCTCGCGGGTGGTCTTCTCCAGAGGCGAGAATGTGGCGGTTTTGGTTTCCATCGAGGAAAGCTCGATTGCTAGCCTAGCTAATATGATTCGTCTTCGCGGAACGAACCTTCCGGCGAAGCTAGGTCAGCAGCGGGATCTGGATACAACAGCTCCGTGAACCGGGGATCTTCGGCCAGATTATGAAAATCAGAGTCGTTGCGTGCCTGGTAGCGGAGACTGGCATTCAGGCGAAGGGCCTCATCCAGATGCTTAAGCGAATCCTCCACGTGCCCGGTGAGGCAATCAAGCGCAGCCAGGCCATAGATAACAAAGTCGGTCTTAGGCGCTTGCTTGGCAAGCTTCTCGATATGCTCGCGGGCGGTGACGTAATCGCCGACGTTCATGAGCGAGACGGAGTAATCGAAATGCTCCTCGATGGTCTTGAACTGGGTAGTGGCTGAGCGCTCGAGATGCTGGTTGCAGATGCTGAGGTGGATGGCCGCGCGGTCGCCCAACTCCTTGCTGCCCCCGGCCAGCACTTTCTGAAACAGCGGCTTGGCCTTGTCGAACTTGTGCTCCTGTAGGGCACGCAGCGCGGCTTCGTAATTTTGCAGAGCCTGAGAAGCGCGGGGATCGTCCGCGATTGTAGATTTTTTGGGATTAGCCTTTTGAGCCATGTGAAGAATTTTTCCTGTGCTCGTCGTAATAAGTACTCCTTAGCATGAACCTCAAAGAACTGATCCTCAAGTATCACTCAAGTGGCGGGTGGAGGGCAATTCCGGTTAGTGCCGGGTTGCGAGTACCGAGGAACGGTACTCGCAACTACCCGCACAAGTTTGCGGCCCGCGGGTTTTCTTGATGCTCGGTAATCGGTACTGGGTATTAATTGATCGCCGCGGCGGATTCCAGATCGATCTGCTTCCAATTCCCTTTGATAATGCCGGCGCGAATTTGAGCCGCGGTCTTTCCGGCTTTGTGCTGCTGATAGGAGTAATAAAGTTCCTTCAAGCAAGTCGCGCAGCGGGCGCCATGCGTGCCTTCGAAGCAGCTATGCAGGCTGTTATGGCCCATGCGGTCGCAATAGCAATAGCAGGGTTGCTGATGCAGGACGACCGGAATCCGCGACGCCAGTTCGTAGGCGTGCGTCTGATACGGGTACTGAGCGTCGGCACCCCAGAGTTGATCTTTCGTGAGGATGGCAGGAAGCTTTGTTCCTTTCGGCGGAGGTCCGGCATGGTAGGCAGGAATGCCAGCTTCTTCTTCCTCGCCTTGAGGCGCTGCCCAAAGCGAAGTCATGGTCAGGGTTACCACTAAGAGCAGAGTGAGAGTGAGGGCGCGATGCATGGACTTACTGCGAAAGAATCGACTCGCTGGCATAGCTTTCTCCCGAGCCCCCATTCTACCCTGCTTTGAGCCATATTGTGAGCCAAGCATTCGTTGCCTCTTCGAAATTGCCGACTCCGCTGCTACGGGACTGTGATCTGTATACAATAGAAATCGCATGTCAGAGGTCCCGACTACCGAATCAAAAGCAATTTCTGTAAAGCCGCTTCCGCAGGTTGCAGAAGGCGAAGCGATGGCTGCGGGGGCGCGCCTTCGTCCAGCTTTGGGGGTATGGTTGCGCGACCTGGTGGTTTCGCTGGCGATTTCGGGGTTCATTATCGTCTTCATTTATCAGCCGGTGAAGGTGGAGGGCACCAGCATGATGCCGTCGCTCGAAGATCAGGAGCGAATCTTCGTCAACAAGTTTGTGTACCGGCTGGAGCCGATTTCACGCGGGGACATTGTGGTTTTTCGTTATCCCCGCGATCCCTCGAAAAGCTACATCAAGCGCGTGATTGGGGTGGCCGGCGACCGTATTCGTATCGATGGCGGCCAGGTGTATGTGAATGATGAAGCTCTGGAAGAAGATTATGTTCCCCCAGCCTATGCCGATTCCCGGTCGTATCCCGAGACGGTAGTCCCGCCGCACTCTTATCTCGTACTGGGAGATCATCGGTCAATGTCGAACGACAGCCGGGACTTCGGTCCGGTTGATCAAAGCTATATCTACGGCAAAGCTGTGTTTGGCTATTGGCCGATGGATAAGCTGGGTAGAGTTCGGTAGGGCATTGTTGATTGCTGATTTCTGATTGTTGATTGAAAAGTTGGGGCGGAGCTTGATCATCAATCAACAATTTCCATTGTCAGGATTTCCACAACCCCAAGCGCGTTCCGTGCTTGGTCCTGAAACAAATCCCTGATAAAATTCTGTAAATCCACACATTGGAGCGAGAATGCAGGCTATCCTTGCGCTGGAAGACGGGCGAGTCTTCCGAGGCAAAGGTTACGGCGCCAAAGGCGAATGCTACGGCGAAGTCGTTTTTAATACTTCTATTACCGGCTACCAGGAAATTTTCACCGACCCTTCCTACTCCGGACAAATTGTTGTCCTGACCAATCCTCAGATCGGCAACTACGGAACTAATCACGAAGACAATGAAGCGACGCGTCCGTGGATTGAGGGGCTGATCGTCCGCGAGTTTTCGAAAGTGAGTTCGAACTGGCGATCGTCGCAGGTGGCCGAGGAATATCTCGAACAGTTCAAAGTGCCGGTGCTTTCCGATATCGATACGCGGGCGCTGGTGCGGCATCTGCGCGACCATGGCGTGATGCGAGGAGTGGTTTCGACTCTAGAAAGCGATGCGGAGAAGTTGGTCGCCAAAGCGAATTCGATTCCGAAGATGGACGGCACAGACCTCGCGAAAGAAGTCAGCACGAAGCGGCCTTATGTGTGGGAAGTTGGCGAGCGCTCGCACGAGCCGGTGGCCATGGTCGGAGTGAAAGATGAGCCGGCGCGGTTTCATGTTGTGGCTTATGACTTTGGGATTAAGCAAAACATTCTACGCAAGTTACGGGGTGAAGGATGTCGGGTGACGGTGGTTCCGGCGCAGACGCTTGCCGAGGACGTGCTAGCGCTGAAACCGGATGGAGTGTTTCTGTCGAATGGTCCGGGTGATCCTGAGCCGTGTACGTATGCCGTGGATTCGATTCGCCGGCTGATGGGGCGGCAGCCAATCTTCGGCATTTGTCTTGGGCATCAGCTAGTCGGCATTGCGCTCGGCGGAAAAACTTTCAAGCTGAAGTTTGGGCACCACGGAGGGAATCATCCAGTGAAGCAGCTGTCCACGGGAAAGATTGAAATCACTGCGCATAACCATAACTTCGCCGTGGATCCGGATTCGCTGCCGGAGAGTGAAGTTGAGTTGACGCACATGGATCTGAACGATTCGACTCTGGAAGGATTACGGCATCGCAATCTGCCGCTGTTTAGCGTGCAGTATCACCCGGAAGCGGCGCCGGGGCCGCATGATTCGCATTATCTGTTTAAGGATTTTGTGAAGATGATGGAGGAGCGGAAAGGGTGAAAGCCGCATGTTGCATGCTGTTAATCGTACTTGTCGCAGTGTCTGCCTTCGCGTGCGAAGCGCTCGAGCCCAAGAATCCGGTAAAGACGGCGGCGGTGTGCGGACGAGTTGAGGGCCCTGACGGCAAGACACTTGGAGGTTTTGGGCTAAAACTTATACGCAAAGACCAAACTCCAGTTTCCGAAACGCAAACGGACGAAGCCGGCAACTTCCGATTTGCCTCGCTGGAGAAGGGGGACTACTACATGGTGACGAACTCAAGGGGATGGGCGCCTCTGGGATGGCCCGTGATGGTTACAAGTTCAAAAGCACTCGAAGGTTGCCGCCAGCCGCTGATCGTGCGACCGTCCCTCGTTTGCGGAGGATCGATAAGTAAGAAGGGATACCGTCCTAGGTTTTGAAAAGTTCGCCTTGTGCTCGTCACTGATAACGGACAACTGATTTCAAATGCCAAAACGCACTGATATCTCGAAAATTCTAATCCTCGGCTCCGGGCCCATCGTCATCGGGCAGTCGGCGGAGTTCGATTACTCTGGCACGCAGGCTTGTAAGGCGCTCAAGTCCGAGGGCTATGAAGTGGTGCTGGCCAACTCCAATCCGGCGACTATCATGACCGACCCGGAGATCGCCGACCGCACCTACATTGAGCCGATGACGCTCGAGTATCTGGAAGAGATTATCCGCATCGAGCGGGAACTATCGCCAGGCGCGGGTTTTGCCGTGTTGCCAACTGTGGGTGGGCAGACTGCGCTCAACTTGGCCATTGAACTTTCCGACGGCGGAGTTCTGGAAAAATACGATGTGAGTTTGATCGGCGCTAATGTCGCGGCCATCAAGAAGGCCGAAGATCGTCTGTTCTTCAAAGACGCGATGCAGAAGATCGGCCTCGACGTGCCCAAGTCGGCGCTAGTGAATAGCACAAAGGATGGGTTAGAGTTCGCGGGCAAGATTGGATTTCCCGTGATCGTGCGGCCATCGTTCACTCTCGGTGGTTCCGGCGGCGGCATCGCTTATAACCGCGAAGAGTTGCTTGAGGTACTCACGCGCGGACTCGATATGTCCCCGGTGCACGAGGCGCTGATTGAAGAGTCGGTGTTGGGCTGGAAAGAATTCGAGCTAGAGGTGATGCGCGACACGAAAGATAACGTGATCATCATTTGCTCGATTGAGAACTTCGATCCCATGGGCGTGCACACCGGTGATTCGATTACCGTTGCCCCGGCGCAGACGCTGACGGACCGCGAGTATCAGGCTATGCGCGACGCATCGATTGCAGTAATCCGCGAGATTGGCGTGGATACGGGTGGATCGAATATTCAGTTCGGCGTGAATCCGGAAACTGGACGCATGGTGGTGATCGAGATGAACCCGCGCGTGTCGAGATCTTCGGCGCTGGCTTCGAAGGCTACGGGATTTCCGATTGCGAAGATTGCGGCGAAACTTGCCGTCGGTTATACGCTCGACGAGATTCCCAACGATATTACGCGCAAGACTCCAGCCTGTTTCGAGCCGACACTCGATTATGTGGTTGTAAAAATTCCCAAGTGGCAGTTTGAAAAATTTCCCGGCGCTGACGAAAGTCTTGGAGTGCAGATGAAGTCGGTGGGCGAAGTGATGGCCATCGGCCGCACTTTTAAAGAAGCGCTGATGAAGGGCATTCGCTCGCTCGATACCGGTAAGCGCACGGGCTCTGACAAGATTGAGCCGAAGATCCTGACGCAACGGTTGGTCACGCCGCATCCGGAGCGGCTCGCCTATGTGCAATACGCTTTGAGACAGGGGCACACGGTGAAGCAGTTAGCCAAGATGACTTCGATGGATCCGTGGTTTCTGTATCAGCTCAAGGAAATTAACGACATGCAGCTTGAGCTGGAGAAGCATCCCATGGAGTCGATTCCAACCGAGGTGCTGCGCGAAGCCAAGCGCATGGGATTCTCCGACGGGCGACTGGCGAATGTGTGGCGGCTGGAGGGACAGGAAAAAGTCCGGCACCTGCGCAGGAAGCACGGCGTGTTGCCGGTTTACAAGCGCGTCGACACATGCGCGGCGGAGTTCGAAAGTTTTACGCCATATCTTTATTCGACCTACGAAGATGAAGACGAAGCTGCGCCCACGGATAAAAAGAAAATCATCATTCTAGGCAGCGGGCCGAACCGCATCGGGCAGGGAATTGAGTTCGATTACTGCTGCTGTCACGCTTCGTTTGCGCTGCATGAAGATGGTTACGAGACCATCATGATTAATTGCAATCCTGAGACGGTCTCGACCGATTACGACACCAGTGATCGCCTCTACTTCGAGCCGCTCACGTTTGAAGATGTGTGGGCAATTTATCAGCATGAAACTTCGAAGGGTGCGCCCTGTGGCGTGATCGTGCAATTTGGAGGGCAGACACCGCTGAATCTGGCTCTGCCGCTGAAGGCTGCGGGCGTAAACATTATCGGCACATCTCCCGAATCAATCGATCTGGCTGAGGACCGCAAACACTTCAACAAGCTGCTGCAGGAATTGGAAATTCCGCAAGCTGCGGGAGTAATGGCTACCTCGCTCGAGGAGGCCATTGAAGGCGCCAAGCAAGTTGGATATCCAGTGGTAGTGCGGCCTTCCTACGTGCTGGGCGGACGCGCCATGGTGATCGCCTATGACGAGGAATCCGTGACGCGCTACATGAAAGAAGCGGTTGAGTATTCGCACGATCGTCCAGTGCTGATCGATCACTTTCTCGAAGATGCGATTGAAGTGGATGTGGATGCGCTTTCCGATGGCGAAGACGTGGTGATTGGCGGGATCATGCAGCATATTGAAGAGGCCGGCATCCACTCCGGCGATTCTTCATGCGTGCTGCCGGCAGTGGATATTCCTCAGCCGTTGATGGAGCGCATGCGCAACTACACTTTTAAGCTGGCGCGAGCGTTGAAAGTTGTGGGGCTGATGAACATTCAATTCGCCATCCCGCGCGGCACGATTAGCGCCGACGGCGGAAAGGTTTACGTTCTCGAAGTGAATCCGCGCGCTTCGCGCACTGTGCCGTATGTTTCGAAAGCGACCGGCGTGCCGATGGCGAAGATTGCGGCGCGCCTTATGACCGGGCGCAAGCTGCGTGAATTTCTACCGGAAAATATTGAGCGCCGCGCCGACCTTGATACAGGGAGTTGCTACTACGTGAAGTCGCCAGTGTTTCCGTGGAACAAGTTTCCCGGAGTCGATACCGTGTTGGGGCCGGAGATGAAATCAACCGGCGAAGTGATGGGCGTGGGCGACAGCTTTGGGGAAGCCTTTGGAAAAGCGCAGTTGGCTGCGGGCCAGAAGCTGCCGACGCAAGGGACGGTTTTCATCAGCGTGACCGATCACGATAAGCGCCACGTGGCCGAAGTCGCACGCAAATTTGTCGATATGGGTTTCAAGTTGGTGGCTACATCGGGAACGGGCGATGTGATCGAAGCTGCAGGCATGAGAGTGGAGCGCGTCTACAAAGTAAAAGAGGGCCGTCCGAACGTAGTCGATTTCATCAAGGGCCAGCGGATTCATCTCATCGTGAACACGCCGACCGGGCCAGAGCCGTGGTTCGACGAGAAGGCGATCCGGCGCGCGGCGGTAATGGCGCGCGTTCCTACAATCACCACGCTTTCGGCTGCACGCGCGGCGGCGGAAGGAATCGCAGCTCTACAGCGCGGCGAAGTGACCATTAGAGCGCTGCAGCAGTTGCACGCGGAGCGGACGGTCAAGAGCCGCTAAAAACATGCAAGGTTGTGCCGCGCATGCAATAATTGGTGCGCGAGGTCTTCATGTTACTTCACGGAATTCTTCCTCCTATTACTACGCCGTTCTATCCCGACGGTAACGTTTATTACAAAAAGCTCGAGAGCAACGTCGAGCGCTATTCACGCACCCCTTGTGCAGGCATTGTGGTGCTCGGTTCCACCGGCGAAGCGATTCTGCTTTCCGATCAGGAACGCCGCGACGTGCTGAAGTCCGCGCGCGATGCGGCTGCGCCGAATAAGGTGCTCGTTGCGGGCACCGGGATCGAGTCGGCTGTCGAGACTCTGCGGCTTACTGAATACGCGGCAGAACTCGGATACGGCGTTGCCATGGTCCGCACTCCGCATTACTACAAGAAGCAGATGCGTCCAGAGAATATTCTGGCGTTTTACCGGACGGTGGCCGACCGCTCGCCGCTGCCGGTGATCATCTACAACTTTCCGCAAGCGACTGGCTATAACATTCCCGCCGAGCTCGTGATCGAATTGGCGGAGCATTCCAACCTGATTGGAATCAAGGAGTCGAGCGGCGACGTGGAAAAAGTTCGGGCCATGGCGGAAGGCACGCGGCATATACGGCGAAGCGCGACGGTGACGGAAACTTTTGAAGCGGTCACGCCGCGCATGTTGGCGGCTGCCGCAAGCGCTTCCAATGCAGACGGAGGGGAACTGGTGCAAGTGGGCGCAATGACGGGATCGCCAGGTTCGTCGCCTAGCAAGCCTTCTTCCGCGGCGGTCACTGTAGTTGGCAAGCTGAAGACGCGGCAGAAAGAAGTTGGCTTCCAGGTGATGGTTGGGGCTGCCGACAAACTGCAGGCTTCGCTGGATGTCGGAGCCGTGGGCGCGATTCTGGCATTCGCTTGTGTGGCGCCGACGGCGTGCTACGAGATTTACGCGGCGTGGAAAGAGAATGACGCCGAGTTGGCTCAGCTGAAGCAACAGCGTATCGCTCATGCTTCGCAGCGCGTGGTTGGCGAATTGGGAATTCCTGGTGTGAAATATGGAATGGACTTTAACGGCTATTTTGGCGGGCCTGCGCGATTGCCCTTATTGCCGCTCACCGGCGAGGTGAAGGGCGAGATTGAGAGACTGCTAGCGGATGTGAGGAACTGAATTTCGCCGGGTCCGTCTAAAAACTCGCATTCTGTTTTTTTGAGAAAAACGAGCAAACCAAGCCTTGTGACCAGGATCACAATGGCATATACTAGCTTCGAACGAACGTTCGAATTAGCGGGTTCACCTTCGGAACCATGGCCAGCCCATCCACTGCAACCCGAGTCTCCTCTGGCCGACGTCGCAGTCGAATCGCGCCGGCGCAGGCCACGCGCTTTGACCGGCGGCTCTCCGAAATTCTCATCCACGCCACCGATGTCTTCTGCGAAAAGGGATACGAGGGCGCTTCCATGCGTGATCTGTCCCGCGCCAGCGGTATGTCGTTGGCGGGGCTTTATTATTACTTCGAATCGAAGGAACGCTTACTTTTTCTGATCCAGAAACACACCTTCACGACCATCGTGCAGCGGCTGAAATTGCGATTAGAAGCAGTCGATGATCCGGAGCAAAGGATCCGGCTCTTCATACTCAACCACCTGGATTATTTTCTGGCCAATCCCGCGGCGATGAAGGTCCTTTCGCATGAGGCGGAGGCGCTGAAAAATGGATTCGCTTCGGAAGTAGCTGCCATTAAGCGCGAGTATTACCGCATCTGCGTCGGATTACTGGATGAGTTGAAGACTGACCATGGATTGCAATTCTCCACCCGCATCGCGGTGCTGAGTTTGTTCGGAATGATGAATTGGATTTACACCTGGCATAATCCGCGCGTCGATGCGGATGCTGATCACATTGCTCGAG
Organism: uncultured Acidobacteriaceae bacterium; assembly: GCA_963836305.1. Classification (GTDB taxonomy): domain Bacteria; phylum Acidobacteriota; class Terriglobia; order Terriglobales; family Acidobacteriaceae; genus Sulfotelmatobacter. Next base: position 313,840 of record CAWIJP010000026.1, read on the forward strand.
AAATGGGTGATGTTTTTCTGCGCGGAGTGATGAATGGCGCGAAGGGACGCAAAGACGCGCGTTGAAGGTTAGTTTGTTTGCTTCCGGTCGAAACCGGAATTCCTGGCTTCGCTCGGAGTGACATAGAGATCATACGAAAAAAAAGGAGTTACAACATGGCCACCACGATGCAGCCGGCAACCAACGAAACCACCAAACAACTTGTCAACTATCGTAAGGACGGCGGCGTAGCAGTAATCGAGATGTGCGACCCACCGGCCAATACTTATACCTACGAGATGAACCGGCAGCTCGATGAAGCAATCCTGCGCGCGCGAATGGAAAATGATGTCTACGTCATTTTGTTAACCGGGGCGGGTGACAAGTTTTTCTCGGCGGGCGCGAATATCAAGATGCTGTCGAGTGTCGATCCGACTTTCAAGTATTACTTCTGCCTGCACGCTAACGAGATGCTGCTGCGTCTGGAGCACACTCCGAAGCTGGTGATTGCGGCGATCAATGGCCACTGCGTGGGGGGAGGACTGGAAATTGCGATGGCTGCCGACATTCGCATCGCGCGCAAGGATGCGGGCAAGATTGGCTTGCCTGAAGTGAACCTGGGCGTGCTTCCGGGCACCGGCGGCACGCAGCGCCTGTCGCGGTTGGTGGGAAAGAGCAAGGCCATCGAACTGATGGTGACGGGAAACACTTTCTCGTTTGAAGAAGCGCAGGAACTCGGAATCATCAATGACATTTACGAGCGCGACGGTTTCATGGAAAACATGATGGAGTACGCCAAGCAGTTCTGCCCGCCAAATAAGGCTGCGAAGGCTGTCGGACGCATCAAGCGCGCGGTGCAGACGGGTTGGGAGATTCCAATGGAGTCGGCGCTGGCGGTGGAACGCGAGAATCAACAGATTCTTTTCCAGAGTGAAGATGCGAAGGAAGGCTTGGCTGCGTATGTGGAGAAGAGGCCGGCAGTTTTCAAAGCGAAGTAGTAACGGTATTGATTCATAGAATGTCGAGGGAGTTATGCCAGGCAAAGTAGCAAAAATCGGCACGTTTAGCGACTGGATCGGCATGTTCAACGATTGGCGCAAGGATATTGGCGTCAACACGAAGGACATCGAAGCGTTCCAGTTCGACACTCTCTATGGCGCGATCGATACCGAAGAGATTGAATTCGGTTCGTACAAAGGGCGGCGCAAGTGGGAGAACCTGCGGCAGATTCCCACGCAGCAGATGCGGGATGCGCTGATGAACATGATCGTGTATCAGGGCGATACCGAGTTCGCCAGCGTCGAGCAGCAGCGCAACCTGCTGGAGAATGCACCCACAGATTGGGATCGCCGGGCAATAACGCGAGTGATGATCGAGGAAATGCGCCACGGGTGGCAGATGTGCGCGCTGTTGGTGGATCACTTCGGTTATTCCGGCAAGGTGGAAGCGCAAAAAATGTTGGAGCGCCGCGCCTTCGACAACAAACGGCTGCTTGGCGCCTTTAATGTGGATGTCGACAACTGGATGGATTTTTTTACCTATACGGACTTTGTGGATCGCGACGGAAAATTTCAGTTGCAGATGCTGAAATATTCCGCGTTCGCGCCGCTGGGTCGATCGATGTCTTACATGTTGCGCGAAGAGGCGTTTCACATGGGTACCGGGAATGACGGCCTGCGCCGCATTGTGGAGGCCGGCATCATTCCAGGATGGCTGATCCAGAAATATCTCAACAAGTGGATTTCGAGTTCCTACGATTTGTTCGGGACAGATCATTCCTCGTCGGCGCATTGGGCCTACGTGTGGGGAGTGAAGGGACGGTACGATGAGCCGAAGAATGAGCAAGCTCCAGACCTGGACGATTTGAATGACTACAACCGGAATCTGTATCGCAACGAAGTGGCAGGTCTGATCGAGCGCTTCAATGGCTCTTTAAAGCCGGGCCAGCCGAAACTGTACGCTCCGGACATCAAGTTCAATCGCGAAATTGGACGCTGGAAGGGACAGAAGTTCCACGCGCAAACCGGCGAGGCGCTGGATGATCGTTCTTACGAAGAGCATCTACAAGAAATCATGCCGTCGGCGGAAGACAAAAAGCTACTGCTGGAAATTATCGGCAACGAAAAGAAATGGATCGCAGAGAAAGCTAGAGCACGGGATCCTTTGGCCAGCATTGGCGAAGTTCGGAAGTCGGCCATCAATCTGTGAGTTAGAAAGCTTTTACTGAAGAGACAGGCAGACGCAGGAAAAGTATGGCAACCGGTTTGATGGAATCCAATCTAGCTCGGCTCACCGTCGACGTCGCCTCTTCCGTGGCCCGAATTGTTTTGCGCAATGCTCCGCTCAACGTCATCGACATTCCCATGATGGAGGAGCTGGTGCAGGCGCTGGCTGACATCGACGGGCGGCCGGATGTTTCCATCGTGGTGCTGAGCGGCGAAGGCAAGGCATTTTCTGCCGGAGTCGATGTTGTCGCCCACACGCCGGAACGAGCGGAAGAGATGCTGATTAAGTTCCACGCGGTGATTCGTGCGCTGCTCAATGCGAGGAAGGTGACGATAGCGGCCGTGCACGGGAGTTGCCTTGGTGGAGGCGCGGAATTGGCCATGGTCTGCGATATGGTTTACACCACAGCCTCGGCCCAGTGGGGATTTCCTGAGATCAAACTGGGATGTTATCCGCCGGTGGCGTGCGCAGCACTGGCAGCGGTGGTGGGACAGAAGCGCGCCGCGGAACTGATTCTGAGCGGGAGAACGATTAGCGGAAACGAAGCCGCGGAAATCGGTTTGGCTAATCATGCTGTCACGGACGAAGAACTAGAGAGCGCTGTCGACGGAACAGTGCAGCAATTGCTGAAGCTGAGCCCAAGCTCGCTGGCGATTGCCAAGAAAGCCATCTATGCATGGGACGCGGCGCACTTCGACAAGGGCCTGGCGCGCTCCGAAAAGATTTATCTGGAAGAGTTGATGAAGACTGCGGACGCGCAGGAAGGCATTCGTGCCTTTATCGAGAAGCGGCCGCCGAAGTGGGCGGCAAAATAGTTTTCGGACCGCGAGACGCAGCGATGAATTTGGATTACGAAATCAGCCCCGAAGAAGTAAAACGCAAGCTTGATCAAGGCGAGGGACTTACGATGCTCGATGTTCGCGAGCCCTGGGAATTTGAAACTGCCCACATGGAGGGCGCGAAGCTGTTGCCGATGGGTGATATACCATCGCGGGCGCATCAAGAACTGGATCCGGAAGAACATATCGTGGTGGTATGCCATCACGGTGTGCGTTCAATGAATGTGACCGCATGGTTGCGGCAGCAGGGTTTCGAGAAAGTACAGTCCATGCGCGGAGGGATCGATGCATGGTCTCGCGTAGTGGATAGGAATGTGCCGACTTATTGAGGCAATTAGCGGCAGTTTGAAGTCATGAAAAAGGAACTGGTCGAACTGAAAGTGAATGGGCGCGCCCATGAATTGGCTATCGAGCCGAGCGCGTTGCTGCTCGATGTCTTGCGTCAGGATCTGGGCCTCACGGGGTCCAAGCGCGGCTGCGACGAATCTTCCTGCGGAGCGTGCACGGTGCTCATTGATGGCGTTGCGATGATGTCGTGCACGCTGCTGGCCGCGAGCTGCGAAGGGCAGGAGATTATGACCATCGAAGGAGTGAGCGAGCACGGGAGTCTGGCCGCCATCCAAAAAGCCTATGGCGATTGGGGTGGAGCGCAGTGTGGGTTTTGTACTCCGGGATTCATCATGACGGTGAAGTCGCTGCTGGCGGAAAATCCTGATCCAACGGAAGACGACGTTCGCGCGGCGCTGAGTAGTAATTTATGCCGCTGTACCGGGTACAGCCAGATGTATGCGGCTATACGTTCGGCGATTGCGGCGGAACAAGAGGGAACGGTTTCCAAGTAAAAACCATGAGCGGTTTTTCAATTATCGGCAAGCCCACGGCAATGATTGATGCGGCGGAAAAAACCACGGGCGGAGGCAAATACACGGATGATCTCAGCCTGCCCGGGATGCTGGTGGGAAAGATTCTGCATTCACCGTATCCGCACGCGCGTATAAAACATATCGATACTACGCGTGCCGAAAAGCTGAACGGAGTCGTGGCCGTGGTTATTGGTAAAGACGCTCCGAATCCTTACGGGATTCTTCCCGTCGGTCATGATGAGCACGCACTGGCGCTCGATAAAGTGCGCTACGTCGGAGATAACGTCGCGTGCGTGGTTGCGATTTCCGAGTCCGTCGCCGAGAAGGCGTTGGAACTTGTCGATGAGCAGTACGAGGTGCTACCCGCGTACTTCGATCCTGAAGAATCGATGAAGGCGCAGACCGATCTGATTCACGACAACAAGCCGGGCAACCTGGAAAAAGATTATCACCACGTTTTTGGCGATCCGGATAAGGGTTTTGCCGAAGCGGATCAGATCGCGGAAGCACGCTTCATCGCCAACGAAGTGACGCATGCTGCGATGGAACCGCACTCCACGCTGGCTTCATTCGAAATCGATCCACACAGCGGCAAGCCAGGGCGGCTAACGGTGTGGTCTTCGACGCAAGTTCCTTACTACTTGCAACACAAGCTTTCCCTGGTGCTGGAAATGCCGATGGCGCAGATTCGCGTGATCAAGCCTTTGGTGGGCGGCGGATTTGGCGGAAAAAGTGAAGTTATTCCGCTGGAGATTATTGCGGCAGTGGCGGCGCGCAAGGCGCAGGCTCCGGTGAAGATTACTTACACGCGCGAAGAAGTTTTCTGGGCGCATCGCGGACGGCCGCGCACGATCATCGATTTGAAAACTGGTGTGAAGAACGACGGCCGGATTACCGCAGTGAAGGCGCGCGTAGTGCAGGATGGCGGCGCGTATTGCTCGTACGGCGTGGTCACGATCCTTTACTCGGGAGCGTTGCTGGGCGCGCTCTACGATATTCCACACATTCAATATGACGGATATCGCGTTCTCACCAACAAGCCCGCGTGCGGCGCGATGCGCGGCCACGGCACGGTGAATGTGCGATTTGCTTTCGAATCGCAACTGGACGAACTTGCGACGGCGATTGGAATGGATCCCGCAGAAATTCGCCAGCGCAATCTGCTGAAGCCTCCGTGCATCACGGTGAATGGGCTACGCGTGCAGAGCTATGGGCTGCCGGAGTGCATCGAGAAGACCGTCGAGCGCTCGGGCTGGAGGCAGCGCCACGGCAAACTTCCCCAGGGGCGCGGGCTGGGGATTGCCTGCAGCCATTATGTCAGTGGGGCGGCGAATTCGATTATCCGTTCTGACATGCCGCATTCGACAGTGAACATCAAGATTGATCGCGATGGCGGAGTGGTGGTTTACACGGGAGCGTCGGAGATTGGGCAGGGATCGGACACGATGACGGCGCAAGTGGCGGCGGAAATTCTGGGCTGCACTCTCTCGCGAGTCCGAGTGATCGCGGCCGATACTGATCTCACGCCGATCGATATTGGATCCTATTCCAGCCGTGTAACTTTTATGGCGGGGAATGCGACTCTGCGCGCGGCGGAGGACGTGAAGAAGCGAATTGCTGCAGCAGCGGCGCAGAAAATGAATTGTGCGGCGGGCGATCTGGTATTTCGCGAAGATCTGGTTTTCAGGAAGGGAAGTATTCCACCGAGCCGGAAGAAGGATCAATCAGAAGAATTGGAAGTTACGGAAGCGGGCGCATCGGTGAGCGGACGCGTCGAAGGGCAGATTCTGCGAGGTTCCCTGCAGCAGAAGCGCAAAGAGGAGGCGCCGAAGGATTGGATGACATTTGAAGAAGCGGTTGTGGCGGCGATTGACTTTCATGGTGCGCTGACCGGGACTGGTTCTTATGCGCCTCCGCCAGAGGCGCGCGGCGGTAAACACAAAGGCGGCGGCGTGGGACCGTCTCCTGCTTATTCGTATTCAGCACAGGTCGCCGAGGTCAGTGTTGACGAGGAGACTGGCGAAGTTACGGTGCATAAAGTTTGGGCGGCGCATGATTGTGGGCGCGCTCTGAATCCGGTGTCGGTGGAAGGGCAGATTATCGGCTCGGTGTGGATGGGCATGGGGCAGGCGCTGACGGAAGAAATGGTGTGGAAAGATGGGATGCTGATGAATGCCGGCATGCTGGAATACCGCAGTCCATCGTCGGTGGAGTCGCCGGAAGTGGAGCCGATTATTGTCGAGAGCATCGATCCCGAAGGTCCGTTCGGCGCCAAGGAATGCAGCGAAGGATCGTTGGCGGCAACCATCCCGGCAATTTCGAATGCGATCTACGACGCTGTGGGTGTGCGGTTGCATGAGTCTCCATTTACGCCGGAGCGGGTTCTAGCGGCGCTGCGGGCGAAGCGGCAAGACAAAGTTCTGAATCTGACTGAGGGCGTAGATCCGACCGCACCTGCTCGTTTTCGGGAGCACGGCGGAGCACTTTGCTTTAAGGACAAGGGCCCGCGGCGGCATGCGCTGGATCCGGCGCCCCGCGAAGTTCCGGCGGTGACCGGAGGTGCGGATTGAGTCTTCCCCAATTCCGGTTACTTCGGCCGCGTTCAGTCGATGAGGCCGTCGGGAATCTGGCAAAACACGCGGGCAATATCCGCGTGCTGGCGGGTGGAACAGATTTAGTTCCGTCGATGCGGCAGAAGTTATTTGAGCCGGAGTATGTACTCGATCTGCGCTGCGTGGCTGAGTTGCGTGGAGTGCGGTCACATCCGGATGGTGGCGCGGAGATTGGCGCGCTCACTACGCTCAGCGCGATTGAGAAATCAGCATATTTGCGCCAACATTTTCCGGTGCTCACTGAGGCTGCGATGACGGTGGCCTCGCCGGTGCTGCGCAATATGGGGACGATCGGCGGAAATATTTGTCTCGATACGCGCTGCCTCTGGTACAACCAATCGCTCACTTGGCGAAAGGGTTGCGGCTTTTGCATCAAAAAGGATGGGGATCTTTGCCACGTCGCTCCGGGCGGAACGAAGTGCTGGGCGGCCTTCTCAGGGGATACGCCGCCAGCGTTGCTTTGCCTCAATGCGGAAATTGAGATCGTCGGCACTGGCGGTGCACGGCGTGTTCCGTTGCGAGAGTTCTACACCGGCGACGGAGAAAAATACCGCAACCTGTTGCCCTCGGAATTGGTCACACGAGTTTTCCTGCCGCCCGGGTCAGCCGATTATGGTGGAATCTATCGCAAGCTGCGGGTGCGAGGATCGATCGATTATCCTTTGGCTGGAGTTGCCGTGGTAATGAAGCGCTCAAATGGACATGTGGCTGATGCGAGACTTGCGATCACAGCAGTGAATCCCGCGCCTCTGCTGGTGCAGCGGGCGAGCGAGATGCTGATCGGGAAAGTTGTGGATGAAGCTTTGGCCGACGAGATCGGCGGTCTGGCGGCGCGTACCGCAAAGCCGTTGACGACTTCGGCTCTGACTCCCGAATATCGTCGCGAAATGATTCGCGTCTTCACAAAGCGTGCAGTACTGGATGCGGCGAGAAATTAAAAACAGAACCTGTGAACTGCATCGCATGATCACCGACTGCCACATCCACATCCAGCCGATGGAGATGTTCAAGCCTAACGCGCTGGAACTGATGAAACAAAAGCGCCCGAATTTTGAGCAGATTGTGGAGTTCTGCCATTCCCCAAAGAAGTTTCTGAGCTATCTGGATGCCTGCGGTATCGACCGCGCAGTGCTCATCAATTACGTGGCTCCGGAAGTGATTGGCTTTACGAATGGCGTAAATCAGTTCATTGCGGACTACGTCAAGGAAGATCCAAAACGATTGCTGTCGTGCGGGAGCTTGCATCCGCGGCACACCACAAATGTTTTGGCCGATATGGAGCAGATCCTGCGGCTGGGCATTCACATGATCAAGATTCATCCTCCGCACCAGCTTTTATTTCCCAACGATTATCTGAACGGCGTGAAAGAGCTCGAAATTATTTATCGTGCGGCTGAGGCTAACGGTGTGCCTGTGATGTTTCACACGGGGACATCTATTTTTCCCGGAGCTCGAAATAAATATGGCGATCCCATCTACGTGGACGATGTGGCCGTGGATTTCCCTAAACTAAAAATCCTGCTGGCGCATGGCGGGCGGCCTCTATGGATGCAGACAGCATTTTTTCTTGTTCGCCGGCATCCGAATGTTTATCTCGACATCAGCGGCATCCCGCCGAAGACATTGCTGAGATATTTCCCTCGTCTCGAAGAGATTGCACACAAGACTTTGTTTGGCACCGATTGGCCGGGGCCGGGGGTGCCTGATATCAAAAAAAACTTGGATGAATTTAACGCTCTTCCCATAAGCAGCGAAATGCAGCAGCAGATCCTGAGCAGGACGGCGCTTAATATCTGGCCTGCATGATGATTCGCGCAAAACGTCATATGGTCAGACCATTCGCCGGCATCCCAGAAGCGCTGTCCTTACTTGGAAGGCATACGCCTCCTGGCGTATAAAAGAAAGTTGCACTCCCGTCCCCTGCCTGGCGTGGTTCGGCAACAATAATTGATTTCACTGAGCGAGAACCTATGTCCAGCCTGACCAGCACTCACGCACCTAACGCTACAAGCGCAAAGGGAATGGAAGGTATTGTCGCCACTAATTCCAGCATTTGCTATATCGATGGCGATCGCGGTGTTCTTGCTTATCGCGGGATCGACATACATGAACTAGCCGAGCATTCCAATTTTGAAGAGACTTGCTATTTGCTCTGGTTCGGCCGATTGCCAAAGCGCGGGGAACTGAGCGAACTTGGAGAGCGTCTGGCGCAAGAGCGTCAGCTTGATCCGGCGATCGTCCAGTTTCTGTACGACGTTCCTCGAAGCGCGTTGCCCATGGATGTTTTGCGCACGGCGGTTTCCGCGCTGGCGTTTTACGATGCAGACGATAAGAAGAACGATCACGACGCGAACCTGCGTAAAGCGATCCGGTTGACGTCGCAGATCGCGATGATCGTCGCAGCTTACGACCGCATTCGCAAAGGCAAGCCTGTGGTGGAAGCTGACCGCTCGATCTCACATGCTGCTAACTTTCTGTTGCAACTGAATGGGACCAAGCCGTCCGAAACCGCAGAACGCGCGCTCGATATCGCACTCATCCTGCATGCCGACCATGAGCTGAACGCTTCCACTTTTGCAGCACGAGTGACCGCGGCTACTTTATCTGACATGCACTCGGCGATTACTTCCGCCATCGGAACATTGAAGGGACCCTTACACGGAGGAGCGAACGAAGCGGTTTTTCGTATTCTGAACACGATCGATCGAGAAAAGGCTGACCCAGTTGATTACGTTAGAAACATGCTTGCGCAAAAGAAAAAAATTCCAGGCTTCGGTCATCGCGTGTATCACACCGAAGATCCCCGGGCCACGCATCTGCGCGCCATGTCGCGCGATTTAGGGCGTTCCAACGGGCAGCCGCAGTGGTACGACATGTCGGAACAAATCGAGCGGTTCGTCAAGGCGGAAAAGAAGCTTAACGCGAATGTTGACTTTTATTCCGCGTCGACATACCACACTCTGGGCATCGATGAAGATTTGTTTACGCCTGTGTTTGCAGTTTCGCGGATCAGCGGCTGGACAGCGCACGTAATCGAGCAACTGGACGATAACCGCCTGATTCGTCCGCGGGCGGAATACCTGGGGCCGGACTATCCCAATCACTACGTCGCGATGGAGAAGCGCGGCTAGATCGATCGTTCCGCGACGCGAGCCGTTCCTGTGGCGCCCTTTTCGGCGCTATTCCTTTTGCGCAGATGATTCTGCCGGGCGCCCAGACGAAAGCAGGTAGAATAGCTGAAAGCATGATGCGGCGCATTTATCTCGATAATAACGCCACCACTCCGGTGCTGCCGGAAGTGTTAGAGGCCATGCGTCCATATTTTGCCGAGCAATTTGGCAATGCGTCGTCGATTCATCATCATGGGCAGGAAACCCGCGCGGCAGTTGAGCGTGCACGCGACTCAGTAGCAGCGCTGCTGGGTTGTAGGGCGCAGGAGATTGTGTTCACCTCCGGTGGAACTGAAGCGGATAATCTGACGATTTCAGGATTGACCAGCGAAGGCGATCACATTATTACTTCCAGTATTGAGCACCACGCCGTGCTGCATGCCTGCCGGCATTTGGAGGAGACGGGATGCGAGGTAACTGTTCTTCCGGTGGATTGTCGCAGCCTGGTAGATCCCGATGATGTGCGCCGCGCTTTGAGGCCCAATACCAAGCTGATCTCGATCATGATGGCAAATAACGAAACCGGAGTCGTACAGCCAGTGGAGGAAATTGGAAAAATTGCCGCGGAGGCCGGCGTGTATTTTCATACCGATGCGGTGCAAGCCGCAGGCAAAGTTGCAATCGATGTGAAGAAAATTGGCTGCGACGCGCTTTCGATATCCGCTCACAAGATGCATGCGCCGCAGGGAGTGGGCGCCCTTTACGTGCGCAGAGAAACACGACTGCAGCCTCTGTTTTACGGAGGACAGCACGAGCGTTCGCGCCGAGCCGGGACCGAGAATGTGCCTGGCATTGTCGCGCTGGGCAAGGCTGCGGAACTGGCGATGCAAGGGTTCGAACGCGGCGATTATAAGAAAATGTCCGCGTTGCGTGACCGTCTGCAGCAGGGGATCGTTGCGCAGGTCGAAGATGCTGGCGTAAACGGTGAAGGCGCGCCGCGCGTTCCAAATACGACGAACATTTATTTCGATCACATCGAAGGCGAAGCGATGGTCATTTCCCTCGATTTGAAGGGACTGGCGGTTTCTACGGGCGCTGCGTGTTCGTCAGGTGCGATTGAACCATCGCATGTGCTTACTGCAATGGGACTGCGGAGCGATAGGGCGCGTGCCAGCATCAGATTCAGTCTGGGCAAGCAGAACACGGCCGAAGACATCGACTTTGCGCTCGCGCTGGTGCCGGAGGCAGTGGCGCGGTTGCGAGAGCTGTCGCCCTCATATGAGAAACAAGCTGTTAGTTCGTAATATGCCAAATCCTCAAACCATCGCTGTAGCCATGTCAGGCGGTGTGGATTCCTCCACCGTTGCGGCGATGCTCCGCGCGCAGGGGCATAACATAATCGGCTTGACGATGCAGCTCTGGAACCAGCGGAGGATGGCTGGACGTGAGGGCATGCCTGAGCAAGTTACCGGACGCTGTTGCTCGCTCGATGATGTTTATGATGCCCGCCGCGTGGCCGAGCACATCGGCATTCCTTATTATGTGGTGAATCACGAAGAGCGTTTCGAGCGCGATGTAGTGCGTCCGTTTGTTGCGGAGTATTTATCGGGACGGACGCCGATTCCTTGCAGCCTCTGCAATAACCATTTGAAGTTTGATCAGCTGCTGGTTGTCGCGCGGCAGATCGGCGCCGATTGCGTGGCTACTGGCCATTATGCGCGTGTTGAATATGACGATCCCCGCGGACGATGGCTGCTTAAGCGTCCGGCGGATCGCAGCAAAGATCAAACGTATTTCCTCTTTGGACTGACGCAAGAGCAATTGAGTCGAACGCGTTTTCCTCTGGGCAGCATGACCAAGCCCGAGGTGCGCGAACTTGCCCGAAGGCATGGCCTGGCGTTGGCGGAGAAGCCCGATTCGCAGGAGATTTGTTTTGTGCCAGGGGGCGATTACAAGCGCTTCATCGACGCATATCTCGCCGAGAGTGGCGAGAGCTTGCCGGATACTGCGGGTGAACTGGTGACCACGAACGGGGAAGTAATCGGCGAGCATGGCGGTGTCCACAACTTCACCGTGGGGCAGCGCAAGGGGCTGGGAGTGGCCACTGGATCGCCGCTCTACGTGATTCAGATCAACGGAGCCGACAAGCAGGTTGTGGTCGGTGACAACGAGCAGCTTTATTCGCGGACGCTGCGTGGGCGGCGACTCAACCTGATCGCCGTCGATGATTTGCGCGAGCAGATGCGGGTGTCCGTAAAGATTCGGCACAGGCATGAGCCGGCCCCGGCCATGCTGGAAAAGACCAGGAGCGATGAGGTCTTAGTGACGTTTGATGAGCCTCAGCGCGCTATCACGCCAGGTCAAGCGGCAGTTTTCTATGATGGGGATATTGTTGTGGGCGGCGCCTGGATCGCATAGGACTGCTCGAGAGCCTGTGGCTGCAGGCAAGCTAAATGACAATTAACGATCCACCCTCTGCTGAAAAATCTACACTTGGCCGAACGACAGGCTCCTCGAGGAGTTCGTCCTCCTGGATACTCGGCATTTTCATCGGTGCAGTGCTTGCGTTGATCCTGGTGGGTGCACTGTGGTTTTCGAGCGGCCTCGGGATTGCGCGCTTGATGGGAATTTTGCGCAGTGGGCCTACTCGGCTTAACGTTGATCAGCCAACAGTGGTTCGTCAGATTCAAAAGCTCCAGCGTCTGGAGACTGTGAGCTATACCATGGATAAAATTATTTCGGGCGAGCACGACAACGCTTACTTGCCTAAGTTTCTGGCGGGTGATCGCCTGCTGCTGGTGGTTCATGGAGAGGTCGTGGCCGGAATCAACCTGGCGAGTCTGGGGCCCGGGGACGTGCTGATTAAAGGGCAAACGGTTTCCATTCACTTGCCCTCCGCGGAAGTATTCAGCACGCGAATTGATAATGCTCGAACGAAAGTATATTCACGCGACACCGGATTGTTTTCGTCTCCGGACCCGAATCTCGAGAGCGAGGTCCGTGAAGAGGCCGAGCGCCAGCTCCAGCAGGCTGCCTTACAGGACGGGATCCTCAAAACGGCGGCTGACAACGCGCGAGCGACGATATCTGGAATGTTGCAGGGATTTGGCTTTCGCGAAGTAGATATTCGCTAAACCAAGACGCTCTACTGTTTCTTCGAGTTCAGGGAGTCGAGGAAGGGCTGGCCGCGGTCTTTCAGTCTCTGTTCCAGGCGCTCAGTGCAATCGCAGTCGCCGCACGCCCACGGCTCGGTGCCGTTCTGGTCACGGCATTTGCGGCGGTCGTGCGCGTCCTGGACTTTGGTGAGATCGAAATATTCTTCCCAGTAAGAGCGTTCTTCCTGCAGCGGCGTGGGGCAGTAGCAGACTTCCACCCAGCGAACGGTTCCATCCTGGCCGACACGGGCCTCCTGCATATTGCGCAGGTATTCGCCTTCGGCCACTGAACCTTGGCCGAGTTTTTCACTGCGGATCGCTTCAAGAAGACTGTTAGCGCAATCGGATTTGACGCGGGCTTGGACTAAATACCGCATGGCAAGCAGAACTGAAGACTCGAACCCGTCAAATAAACATTTCGTCCTGCGGCACGGGTCGCCGCGGGCTTCGACTGTCACCATTCTTGCGGCCCCGGCTAGCCAGCAGGAACTCAACGCCTGCCGTCACGCCACGGACGATACCAGAAACTTGCCGCACTGGCGAAACCACTGTCTTGGCTACAACGTCTGAGGTATGCTCCACGCGATCGAAGGTACGGGTTAACATCTCATCGGCGCGAATCACCTGCAAGCGGGCGCGGTCTGTGACGTCGCTCACTGTCGCATCGATTCGTTGAATTTCAGAACGGACAGTGGCTGACGTTTCCGCTAAGTTATCGACCACCACGTTTACCTTCGGCCGCAATTCCACGAGCGCGTCGACAATCTGCAAAATTTTGGGATGCAACTGCACCAGATTGTCAACGATCTTGTCCACCTTGGGGCGCAACTCAACCAGCATCCCATCCGTCGAGTTGATGATCGGGAGAGTCTTAACTTTCAACTCCGCTACTTCACTCTCCAACTTGGCAGTAGTCTTTCGGACCGCGATATACAAACCTACGAGTATCATCGCCTGTAAAACCACGGCGGCCGCGGTCACCGCTATGAAGATCGGAACGAGATTTTCCATCATGGAAAGCTCCTAGGGGAGAGCCAAAGTAAAACCGCTTTCTTATACGCCCTTCGGAGGCGCTGTTTCTGTCGTCGCCTCCTGATAGGCCTGCCGACCAGCCTCGTATGCGGCTTTGAACTGATCCTTCTGCTGGGTCACCACATCGCGGCCTTTGTCGACCCAATCAGAAGCTTGCTCGCGAGCTTCACGCGCTCTGCTACGAACGTATTCGCGTCCCTGTTCTGCGCGGGCTTTTATCTCTTCGCGAGTCTCACTTCCCGCTCGCGGCGCATAAAGCACTCCGACCAAACCGCCCACCGCTAGACCCGCCAGAAACCACACGAAGCTGCTGCCATCGTAATCAGACATGGAAGAACCTCCTATATAAGTGCCGCATTACTAATGAGATGGTAGCACCCGCATACTGGAAATACAATTACGGCAGAACCCCTAGGAGCGCATCCGCGAGACCGCACACCACGCGTAATTCGATTTATTTCTGTGTGGGATTGGCAGGCGTCGGCGGGGCAGGCTGAGTCTTGACCGGGGCTGATTTTTCTCCCTGTAAAACTGAGCGAGGGCCTTCGTGTTTGATAGCGTTGATGGAAAGGGTTACGGAAGTCAACATGAAGAGCACGGCGGAAATTGTGGTGGCCTTGGAAAGAGCTGTGGCTGCGCCACGCGGGCCAAATGCTGCCTGGCTGCCCTGGCCACCGAAAGCCGCCGAGATGTCCCCGGCTTTACCACTTTGGAGCAGCACAACAACGATCAGAAACAAGCAGACGATCACGTGGACGATAGTAACGAGAATGATCATGGAACGGGAGATCCTAGGTCAGCAGAATAAGTGCAAACAATAGTTTGACATCCACGCCTCCGATCGGTCAAGGCCAGCGCAAGCGCTCTGCGGCAATCAGCGAACGCTGCTATTTAAACCAATGGTAAGCGAGGCTGAGTTGCACCCCGTTAAACTCGGGGTTTTGGATCCCGAGATTCGCGTTTGAGATGTGCGACCAGCGAAAGCCAACGTCGAAAGCCTGGCGGTTTCGTGTTCGTAGGTAAATCCCGCCACCCCCTTTCGCCATAAAATTGAAGCTGGATGTATTGCCCGGAGGCAGATTTACGGGCGTACTGACGCCACCTCCCGCTAAGTCGATGTAGGGCGAAATGCGAGACCAATGCAGCACCGAGTTCCAGCGCAGTATTACGGGATCGAATCCGATACCATGAGTGCGCTGATTTCCGAAGGTCTCGAAGACTGGAACGAAATCGAACGCGTATTCGAGGCTGCCGCGCCGCCAACTGCTGCCGTGTTCGCCCGTGATCTCCCATCCTGCAGATGCGCCAGCGGAGAAGATTTGCGCTTCCGTAAGGGAATTAGTAAGTTCTTCGCCGGTTTCTGCTGAGGCAAGGACGCTGAGGTCGAGACCTCCCTTCTGTCTCGCCGCGGGCAGATCATCCTGGGCGAACGCCAGAGACGAGGCGAACAGAAGAAACAAAGTAAACTTTCGAACCGGCAAAGAGACTGCTGACCATCGTGACGGTCTGCTGGTTGGCCTGGGAACAGCAGATAAGCTTTCCATCCTGGTAATCTAGCTTCCTCGAACAAGCTTGCTGAAGCAAATCGCTAAAATCGTACCGCGAATCCGGAAGACAAGCGAAGATTGCGGCGCTCAAAGTCTGGCGATCCGGTCTTAAGTTCGTCCACTTGATTTCGCCAACTCACCAGGCGCAGCACCCGGAAATCGAGTCCAAGTCCCAAGTCCTCGGCGAAAGATGTTTCCGACGTGGATCCTGCGGCAGCATCTTCGTGGACATGCACCGCTCCGATCATTGCCTGCCCAAAGGGTCGGAGCCTTCCTGTCCACGCACCCCCGCGCAGACCGAACAAGAAATTTGTCTGGCTCACTCCGCCATACTGTCCGCTGAAATCGGCTATCGCGCCAAAATAGCGAAGGTACATTTTTTCAACCGACGTGTCCCAACCGCCGAGGTTTGAGCTTGCGCTGGAAACAGGATCACAGGTGGTCGTTGTGCCGAAGGCGGGCACTTCACAATGGGACACACCTGCATGGGTGTATCCGAAAGATACATTTCCATGATTGGGAGGCTGTGGCTGCCAAGTCTCGTTCGGTTGCGCCGCGGCTTTCTGGTCGGTAGAAAAGCTTATCGCTTCATCATTCTCGCGGGAGGCACGATACCAGGGACGTTCTCCATGAAGTATGGCAGCGCCGGAGCGGGTCGGATTGAGAGCAACTCGCACGGTGTCGATCAGAAAGCGGTTGTCGGTGGAATTCTCGATGCGCCGTACGACTTTCTTATCCAGAAAGTCTTCACCAATCAGCCAACCCGTGCCACCCAAGGGGGTCATCACGATATCAATTTGACCCACCCCGGTATAGCAGTGATTCGTATTGCAAGGATAGGATCCGTTCGCGTTCCAGGGCATCCGATCCTTGGTGCCGTACTTCTCGACTGTGACCTCACTCAAAGGTCCTAGATTCCACTGCGTGCTGTAAACCGCATTCCACAAAGCAGCTTTTAAGCGACTCTTCCAATAGGCTTTCGTTTTGGAGAACTCGAGCCTCTGAGATTTCGGATCATTCTGAATTTGGATGAAGCCGGTGAGGGCTCCCTGGATGGGATGGCCCACATAGCCGAACCAGTTGGGGTCACCGTCGTCCCAGCCGGATTGCGTCCATTCAGAGAGCGACTGTTTGTAGTCGCGCCAATAATGATTGAACGGTATTCCATTCTCCGATACTACCCAGCGGAAGTCGGTGTGAACCACGTAGGCTTGCTCGATCAGGAGAAAAGTGAAAGATTCGGTCAAGGCGCTGGCCCAATGGAAACCTTCTTTCTCTGGTTGCGAAGAGGCGGCGCTGGGCGCATCGTCGAATGCAGGTAAGGATTCGGGCCTGACCAGATTGCCGTCGTTCTCAAGCCTCACGGGTGACGAACTGCTCATGAAAGTTGGGGCAGCGGCAAGAGTATTTCTTCGTGCAATGCTGCAATCGTTAAATGGTTTGTAAGTGTCAGTGCAGCCAATCGGTATTAACTGGCATAAGCCGCATGCGGGGGAGAGGAACAGGGCAGCGGCCAGCACAATTCGGCAAGGCATGGTCGTGCGAAAAGTCATGCCGCGGTGTATTTCTTGAGCCTTTGGCGACGGCCGAAATTGCGCTGAAGAAGCAATTTAAACTCGATCGATTTCGTGGGCTAGTTGAAAGAGCTTAAGAATCAATACGCATTCTTGCTGGTAAAAAATCGCAGCATCGTCATGGTAATGATTTGGAGGTCGAAAGTCAGGCTCCAGTTGCGAAGGTAATACAAATCGTATTCCACGCGCTTGGCAATGGAGGTGTCCCCGCGCCATCCGTTTACTTGAGCCCATCCAGTGATCCCTGCCTTGAACAGGTGGCGGGAATTGTAGCGATCAAACTCCTGCAGAAAACGCTCCACGAAATAGGGCCGCTCCGGGCGCGGGCCGACAATGCTCATGTCGCCGCGGAGAACATTGAAAAACTGCGGCAATTCATCCAGATTTGTCTTGCGCAAGAACGTACCCACTGCGGTTCGCCGTGGATCCTTGTCGCAAGTCCAGCGCGTGTCCCCCTCCTCACGGCTGCCCACTTTCATGGTACGGAACTTGAACATGCGAAAAACTCGCCCGTTTAATCCCACACGATCCTGGATAAAGAAAACCGGACCGCGGCTTCCCAGTTTTATGGCGAAAGCGATGAGCAGAGTAAAAGGCAACGTGAGCAACAAAATGAGAAGTGAGAAGCCGACGTCAAATATTCTTTTCTGAAAAAGATACGGGCCAGTCTCGGCCAGTGTGGGGCGGAGATCGAGCATGTGGATTCCGCCGAGATCGATCAGCCGGTCGCGGAGGACAATGCCTTCGCCCAAATCGACTACGACTCGGGTGGGAACGCAAAGTTTTTCCAGCACGGGCGCGATTTTCTGAACTTCGCTCAGCCGGGCCGCAGGCAGGGCAATAATAATATCGTTGATGGAACTCCCGTTGGAGAATGCGGGAATCTGATCCAGTTCGTATACCGGGCCCTCGACGGCAATTTCCTGATCCGGAAGCCGCACAAAACCCATAATCCGGCAAGGCAACACCTCGCCATGCAGTAGCGAAGTCCCCACGCGACGCGCGAAACGGTCGGTTCCCACGATCAGAATCTTCACTTCGTTTCGGCCGTCTTTGCGCAACACCTCCAGAATGACTCGGAAAATTACACGGGCAATCGTGGCGAGGATAAACAGCGTTACAGCACTGATCCCGACGACCAGCCGGGAATAGCTCGCCTGGCGATAAATAAATCCGCCAGCCATCACCACCGCGTACGTGAATGCCAGGGCTTCCAGCAGTCGCCGGCTTTTGCCTCCGGGTGCATACAACTGTTCGACGTTCCACAGACCCGATTCTTCGGCGGCGATCGCCCAGACGATCGTGGTTAATAGGACAATGCTCCAGTAAGAAGGCAGGCCATCGGGAGGATTGCGGGAGAACAACAGATTAAAACCGAACCGCACCTTGACCGCGATGAAATAGGCGCAGGCAGGCAACAACAGAGTGACGATTTTCAAGTACAAACGCGCAAAGCTAAGGCGACTGCGAATCATACCTTCTCAATTCTGCCCCCCTGGCAAAAATGATCGTTGTATATATCAACCTATTTCAATCATGTTTGTCTAGCCCCTAATCATATCCGCGATGACCCTCGTTGCCGATCAAAAAGAATCCTTACAGTAACCAACCCAAACCCGCGCAGAATGTTCCGTAGGTGAAAAACACTAGCCGACTCGAATTGCTCTGGAGCTTCGCTTGAGACTTTGAAGAAAAGAGGAGAGTGATCATCGGCCTGTGAGTGTACAGAGATCACGGCTGGCTTCCTGATGTGTTGGCAGAAGAATGGGAATGCTGGAACAGCTTATGCGGCTCAAACTGAATTTGCAAGGCCGCCGTTACGTTCCTGGAGGGATTGGGCTGAATCACTGGAAAAAGCCAGCGCTCGTGCTGCACCCACGCCGAAAGACCCAAACTTGAACTTAACGAATAGTTGCCGGAGATACCGAAATCAGTCAGCGTTCCGCCGCCCGGAATAAACTCCGAGCTCACTTTCTGGTGCCTGAAATTCAACTGCACTTTGCTCTTGGGGTTAAGCCAATAGGACGTCCAGGCTTCGGCGCCTTGACCCTCCCTGCCAATCCAGCTTCCGATTAGATTACCTTCGTTCGTGTACCCACTCTTGAACCTGTCGTTGAAATAAAAGAAACCGCGTTCTACCGTCGCTCCACCGCCGGGTGGGTCGGTATAAACTCCTTCGATGCGGAAGTCGAGTTTTGGAATCCCTGGCACTTTCGACAGGTAGAGACCTGATGTAAGCGCCGTTTTGTTCCAGGCAAGCCAGGGATTGGGTTCATCGTCGGTAAAGGCGTCCGCGTAGAAGGTGAGCCAATCCCGCAGCCCGGGAACTCGATAGGCAAAGTCGAATTCGCCACGACGGTCACCGGGGTCTCCGGAAGTTCCGGGCAATCCGTTTCCGCTGGAGAACATCGCCTGGAAAAGCTTGTGCGCCGTGGCCGGAACGCCCGGACCTCCGAAAAGAGCGGTGGCGCCGATACCTAATTCTATATTGGATGTGGGCTTGAAAGTGACTTTCTCGCCTACGATGAAAGGCTGGTTGCTTAACGACTGCGTCCACGATCCCACTAAGCCAGTGTTCGCGCCGTACACCCAGTGGTAGCCGCTCAGCCTGCCCACGAGGTAATCGAGGCGCATCGCTCCCAGCAAAGGCAAATTGAAGGGCTTCACGCGATTGATTTGCAGCACGAGGATCGGTTCGGCATTCGTGCTGAATAACATGGGCCCACTCTTATCGGCACCCCACCAAAGCGACTGTTTGCCGAAGCTGATCTGCCAGTTATCGAGCTGCATCCCCACATAGCCTTCCAGCAAATCCACCCGATTTGCCGCTGCAGTAGGGGTGATCGGCGGGACGGATGGGATGCCGTCCACTGCTGAGATCGTTTGTGCCGCTGCCAGAGGAAGTCCGGCAAGCGATGCCGAATGCTGGTATTCGGTGCGAACATAGAATGAAAGCGGACCTGCGACCGCGTGACCTGAAAATCCAGTCACGTTGTTGAAGCCCTGTCCGTATGGGCGACCGTAGTCGTTTACGATGGTCTGGCCAAAATGGAGCCCATCGTGCAGCGGCGCGCCCACAACCTGGGTTCCACGAATGTAGACCGAATCCAGATTCACTCCGAGATTGGCGTCGCCGCCTAAGCGGGCAATTTCATCGCTGAATTCGTCTTTTAGGGCCGCGTATACCTTCTGCGGACCGGTATCATTATCGGTGGTTTGTTGAAGCTGCTTGTCTGCTTCCTCTACTAGCAGACGCGCACATTCCATGCGCGTCCACGGGCGCATACCGAGATCGGCGGACGAGATATAGCCGAATGCGATTAAGCGCTCCATCGCGGGATATACCCAGCTATCCATGGGAACATAAGGCGATCCCATATTTCCTGGATCACGGCCATTATCCGACGTCTCGTTCTTACTAAAGGTGCCCCATCTTGCGATTTCCGCATCGCTGTAATGCGAGCGGGAGCGGAAAACCTGACGGCCCATATACCAGCCCAGGGCGCTCCCAACCAGCAGGTCCGTGGCGAAGTGCTGCTGTCCCACAAACCGCGCCGCCGTGATTCCTCCCGCCGCGCCGTAGGCGAGCATTTGCGTAAGCGGGCCGGGGTACTCATGCGCAATTACGCTTGCGATCGCCCAACTGATGGCCGCGTGCTGCGACGGAAATGAGTCTCCACCCTGAAAAAAACGTCCCCGACCGTCTCCCGTGAACGGCCGGTCCCGCCCAAATGCATATTTAAGAATCTCTGTATCTAAGAAAGCGTCGATGCCGGCCTCTCCGCTGAGAAGTCCTGTCTCACGTTCCTGATCGTTGTTCGTGAGATGTCCCCAAAGGAACATCCCTGCGCCTACCCCGGCCATAGCCGCGAGTCCGGCGTTGGAAGCAGTAACCGCGTGCGATACGGTCGTCGGGTTGGTGGGAACATGTTCTTCTATGGCTGTGTCACTCGCCAACATTCCCGCGCCGATAAAAGCCAGGGGGACGGTCCATTGCCACTCCGCCGTGGTCATGTGGAACGGGGTCGTCCAGAAGTTCTTCTGATCCACAAACAGATTGCGGGGGAGCGATTTCAACTCGACGGGTTTCTGCAGGAGTTCGAGAGGTTTTGCCGCAGGCTTTTGAGGGGAATCGGCTGCGGCTTTTTCGTCCTCCGGGGTCTGAGCTCGCGCCAGCAAACTCCCCGTGGTCAGATACCCGGTAGTCAGAACACCAAAAGCCAGTACCGCCAAAAGCCACGAGGTCCGGACAATCTTACCCCGGCAGTTTTCCGTCCTAGGCTGCCTGCAAGCAGCTTGAGCAAACTTCATCTCCCGTCCTCTCGGTGCTGACGCCGTAACCTACTTCGTTGGAATGGATAATGCTTAACGTACTACTACGGAGCCTAAAACTGAGCCACAAACGCCGCTTGCATTTTTTACAGAATTTCGAATCCCTTCAAAGCTAGCACGAAACGGAAGGAGTATCAGTGCCTTCCCGGAGGCGCAAGCGGGTTGCCCAAGGTGTTGGAAAAGCCAATATTCAGTTTGAAAGAGCCTGATAGAATCACTATCGGTCGGGGTGGCATAATAGTAAGGCTGCAAATCGCGCGAATACGATGATTCAAACAGAGATCCAGCCCGAACCCGTTATCGAGGAAATACGCCCAGAGCCATCCCCGGTTGAAGCCGAGGTTTCGGTGCTCGATATTCTCGTTCTTCTGCTCGAGCGCAAGCGCTTTATTGTGCGCTTTGTGCTGGGTGCGGCAGTATTGGCGGCGATAGTTTCCCTGCTGTTGCCGGTTGAATATGAGGCGAAGATTGCATTGCTACCTCCGGCTCAGAATTCATCCATTGGTTCGTCATTATTAGGACAACTCGGAAATATTGGCGCTTTAGGTTCGCTAGCCTCCCTGGCTGGGGGTAGTCTCGGCATCAAGAACCCGGCCGACATGTATGTCTCTTTGCTCACAAGCCGCACCGTCGAAGACGCGATGATCCAGCGTTTTGGCCTGATGCAGGAGTATCACGTAAAAAAGATGTCGGAAGCCCGCAAAGCTTTTGAGCACCGCACCACGGCGGTCGCGGGAACGAAGGATGGATTGATTCGCCTTACGGTTGAGGACCATGACCCGAAACGTGCTGCCGAACTGGCCAACGGCTACGTGGAGGAATTTCGACGGCTCTCAGCGTCACTGGCGATAACCGAGGCGGCACGCCGCCGGCTTTTCTTTCAGCAGCAGGTTGACCAAGCGAAACAGAGTCTGACGGCGGCCGAAGACGCCATGGCGAAGACCCAGCAATCTACCGGCGTATTGCAGATCGACAGCCAGGCGCGGGCGCTGATCGAATCCGCGGCTGTGTTGCGCGCACAGGTGGTGGCCAAGGAAGTACAGATCGAAGCGATGCGATCCTTCGCGACCGATGACAACCCCAATCTCGTGCTCGCCAAACAGCAACTCGCGGCGCTTCAGGCGCAACTTGAGCGAGTAGCAGGATCGCAGAGTGACACCGGTTCCGATATCAATCTGTCCAAGGGAAGGGTGACTGGAGAGGGGATGGAATATCTCCGCAGGTATCGCGATCTCAAATATCAGGAGACCGTATTCGAATTGCTGGCGAAGGAATATGAAGTCGCAAAACTCGACGAAGCGCGTGAAGGCTCAATTGTTCAAGTGGTGGATCCAGCCGTGCCTCCCGATACGAAGTCGTCCCCGCACCGAACTCTGATTGTCCTGGGAGCGACGATTCTAGCTTTCTTTGTCGCCGTGTTCTGGGTCTGGTTGCGGAAAAATCTGGACAGTGCCTTCGAGCTTCCGGAGAACCGGCAGCGCCTGCGAACCATCAAGGCGTTGTGGGGGAGAAAAAGGCAAACGGTATAGAGTTTTTGGTCAGCTCCTTTTCGCGCTTTCTTCGTCGGCATAAGTACTGAGCCCCTTTGGTAATCAAACTGGATAGCTGCACGTTAGTATTTGCGGCACGATTTGACGTGCTTGAGATATACTCCACGGATGCGTGTTTTGTTTTTGAATCCACCCTTCCATCCCAGATTTTCACGGGAGCAGCGAAGTCCTGCCGTTACTAAGAGTGGAACCTTGTATTACCCCAAGTGGCTGGCTCATGCCGCCGGGGTGGCAATCAAGAACGGCCACGACGTCGATCTGGTTGATGCGCCCGCCGCGGGCTATTCCGTGCAGGCAGTCATTGATCGGATCGCCGCTAAGAACATCGAAGCAGTCATCTGCGATACCTCCACGCCTAGCATTCTCAACGACGTCAGCGTCATCGAGTCACTGGTTGCGGCTAGGCCGTCGCTGCAGGTGCTGCTCGTCGGGCGGCACGTGTCATCTCTGCCGAAAGAGACACTGGCCATGTCGTCTTCGCTCGAAGCTGTCGCCATTCGCGAATACGAATACACGGTCCGGGATTGGCTGGAGGCAAAAGCCTGCGGAGCCGATCTTTCCGGCGTCGATGGCTTGGTTTGGCGCCGCGCCTCGAGCGGCGAAATCGTCAGCAACAAGCCGCGTGAAGCCATCGCCAATCTTGATGAGCTGCCTTTCGTCTCCGAAGTTTACAAAAAGTATTTGCATACCCCGGATTATTTTTATGGCCACTCGTTGTGGCCGCTGGTGGTCTTCGATACCAGCCGCGGATGTCCGTATCACTGTTCATTCTGTGTTTATCCGCAAACTTTTAGCGGACACAAAATGCGCTACCGCTCGGTGGCGAATGTTGCCGATGAGTTCGATTTCGTAGCGCGCGAAATGCCTGAGATCAAGACTGTCATGCTTGAGGATGACACTTTCATTATCAGCAAGCCGCGCACGCTGGAGTTGGCCAAAGAACTGATTCGCCGCAAGAACAAACTGCCATTCGATGCCAACTGCCGCGCCGATATCGGCGCGGAACGCGAATTGCTTTCTACGCTGCACCAGGCCGGAGCGCGTTTGTTCTGCGTCGGTTTCGAGAGCGGCGACGTGGAAGTGATCAACGGCATGAAGAAAAACAATGATGACCGCCGTGATGCGAAATATCACGAAGAGGCGCATCGCTTCGTCCGCATCTGTCAGGACTCGGGCATTATGGTGCACGGCTGCTTCATGGTTGGCAACCTGAATGAGACGCCGGCCAGCATGGAGAAGACGCTCAGCTTTGCCAAGAAACTCCAGCCCGATACGGCGCAGTTTTTCCCTATCATGGTCTATCCGGGGACGACCGCTTACGAGGAAGCCAAGAAGCGGGATTACATTCAGATCGAAGACTGGGGTGCGTGGTTAACCAAAGACGGGTTGCACAATAGCGTTGTCACTCTGCCCAACATTACGCACGAACAACTGGTCAGCTTCTGTGATCGGGCGCGGCGCAGCTTTTATCTGAGTCCTTCCTATCTTGTCTACAAGCTGAAGCAGTCGCTGCGAGATCGCCGCGAACTGCAGCGCAACCTTAAGGGCTTCATCACCCTGTCGAAATATCTCCTGCGCGGATCCCAACACGAAAAGACCAGCCCCACTCCTCAAACGCCAAGACAGCCGGGCATGACAGCGGCGGCGAGTCCCCAAGGCGGCGACTAGAGCCCATCTCATGCCGTGCGTTACGAAGGCTGAAGCGCACTTGCAGGGCCGCTCTCGTCCATTGCTTCCCAGCGCGGTATTATTACCAGCACCGTCGGCAGCGTGGGCGGCAAGTGGAGTATCCCATCGACTCTAAGTCAGTATCGATCATTATTCCGACATTTAATGGGGCCTGCCGTATCGCCAATTGTCTCGATGCGCTGCTGCAGCAGGCAGCTGCGCATAATGCGGAAATTCTGGTCGTCAATGACGGCTCAACCGACAACACCGCGGAGATTGTCCAGCGGTATTCCGGTGTTCGCCTTATTACTCAGGCCAATGCAGGTCCGGCTGCAGCCCGCAATCGCGGCGCCAGCGAGGCTCGGGGAGCGATTCTTGTATTTACCGATGACGATTGCGTCCCAATGCCGGATTGGCTGGAGGCGATGCTCCAGCCATTCGGGGATTCAGACATCGTCGGAGCAAAGGGAGTTTACCGCACCCACCAAAAGAGCCTGGTGGCTCGCTTCGTGCAAATCGATTATGAAGATCGTTACCGTCTGATGGCGGCTCACGACTCCATCGATTTCGTCGACACGTACTCGGCGGCATTTCGCCGCGATCGTTTTCTGGAGATGACCGGTTACGATACTTCTTTTCCACTGGCATGCGCAGAAGATATTGAGCTCTCCTACCGAATGTCGGCGCGCGGCTGGAAGATGAAGTTCGTTCCCAATGCCATCGTCTATCACACGCATCCGGATACGCTCTCGAAATATCTCAGGAAGAAATACAAATTCGCTTTCTGGCGCGTGCTAGCTGTACGCAAGAATCCGGGTAAGGCCATGAAGGATACCCACACGCCGCAGCTCATGAAACTTCAACTGCTGTTCGCGCCCGGGCTTCTTCTTGGGATTGCCCTCGATCTGGTGGTTAGGCCGCTGGTACCGGTGTCGGTGATTGTGCTGGCTACTTTCCTGGCTAGCACACTGCCATACGCACTGCGGGCCGTCAGGAAAGACCCGATTGTCGGACTGCTCTCTCCGGCGCTGCTGGCAGCGCGGGCGTGTGCTCAAGTGCTCGGCGTAGCCGTTGGTCTGATCTACGGGCACCGCAAGCTTGCCCAGGTCTCTACTAAGTCGCACGCTTGAAAAGCCTACTCGGATTGAACGGCGGCTTCTTTTCTGGAAGAGTTGATCATCATTGCGAGCGGTTCAGCACACCATTCATGACCGTCATTTCACAGCGGTTCGCGCCGAACCAGTAAGGAATCTCGCGGTAATCTCTTACTGCGAAAATGGCTAAATCAGCATCTTTTCCCGGTTCGATCGCGCCCTTCCGATCTGCCAAACGCAAGGCCCATGCCCCGTTGATCGTAGCCGCCGAAATCGCCTCTGCGGGAGACATTTTCATATGCGTGCACGCCAACGACATCGCCATCGGCATGCTCAAAGTTGGCGAAGTGCCGGGGTTGTAATCCGTAGCGAGTGCCACGGGTACGCCGGAATCGATAAGCTTGCGGGCCCGCGGATAATCTTTTAGCCCGAGAAAATAATTCGCTCCGGGTACAAGGGTGGCGACCGTATTGTGTTTCGCCAATTCGCTGATATCGTCTTCGTTCACCTGATCCATGTGATCAAAGGAAGCAGGATGGAAACGCAAAAACGGACCCAGAGATGTTTCCGAGAGCTGACCTACGTGGGCGCGAACGTCGAGGCCGTGTTTTTCTGCGGCGGCAAAAATCTGCGTGACATCGGCGGCGGTAAACGCGCCTTTGTCGCAAAAGACGTCAACAAACTGAGCTAGCTTGCGCTTCGCCGCTTGTGGGATCATCTGGTTACAGACGAGATCCACATAGTCTTGCGAATGCCCCTGAAATTCTTTTGGCACGACGTGCGCGCCCAGTAGCGTGGAAACAACAGTCCCTGGCCACTGACAGGCGGCATCGCGGATCGCCCCCAGAGATTTTATTTCTGATTCAGTCGTCAGCCCGTATCCCGACTTGGCTTCGACTGTCGTAGTGCCGTGCGCAGCCATGTCATGCAGGGCGGCCAAAACCTTCCCCGCAAGAACCTGAATACTTGTGCTGCGGACGCCTTCAACGCTCGACCGGATGCCGCCGCCGGCTGCTGCGATCTCTTCATAGGAACCGCCTTCGATGCGCTTCTCAAAATCGACCAGACGCGGGCTGACGAACACTGGATGGGTGTGGGAATCCACAAAGCCCGGTAGGACTACTTTTCCAGCGCAGTCGATCTCGATAATTTTCGTGCGATTCTTTTTTAGCCAAGGGTCGCGGAGAGCGTCTTTGGCAGTGCCGACGGAAACGATTTTGCCTCCGATACACAACACGGCGCCATTTTTGACCATGCCGAGTTCTTTCAGGCTGGGACCACGGCGCGGGTCAGGCTGATCAGAGGTAGACCGAAGCGTCAGCAGTTGGCTGATATCGATCAATAAGAGCGCTCGCGCAGAGCTTGTTTTGGACTTCGGGTTTGATTTCAAGCAGTGAACAGTCTAGCAGGTGGAACGGTTTCTACTTATCCGGAGCGTCGAGTGCAATGAAATGGATCGACGGCTACTTACCCATCGGCACATTCACTCCATTTTTCTTCGCAAACTCCTTTGCCTCGTCGTATCCCGCATCCGCGTGGCGAATGATCCCCATGCCTGGATCTGTGGTCAGCACGCGCTCGATGCGCTTGGCCATCATCTCGGTTCCGTCGGCGACCGTGACTTGCCCGGCGTGCAGCGAGTATCCAATGCCCACACCGCCGCCGTTGTGAATCGACACCCAAGATGCCCCGGCTGCCGTGTTCAGCATCGCATTCAGCAAAGGCCAGTCGGCGACCGCATCAGAGCCATCTTTCATGCTTTCGGTTTCGCGGAAGGGAGAAGCCACCGAGCCGCAGTCGAGATGATCGCGGCCAATGACGATTGGTGCTTTGATCTTTCCTTTTTTCACCAGGTCGTTGATCGCTAGGCCGAACCGTGCGCGTTCGCCATAACCCAGCCAGCAGATGCGCGCGGGCAGTCCCTGAAACTTAATGCGCTTGCGCGCCAGATCAATCCAGCGACGAAGGATGCGGTTCTCGGGAAACAATTCCAATACCAGATCATCGGTGACGTGAATGTCGGACGCCTCGCCGGACAGCGCGACCCAACGGAACGGTCCGCGCCCTTCGCAAAAGAGTGGACGAATATATGCGGGTACGAATCCCGGAAAGGCGTAAGCATTCTTCACACCGCGATTAAAAGCGAAGGTGCGAATGTTGTTGCCGTAGTCGAATGTAACGGATCCCATTTTCTGCAGCCGCAACATGCCTTCGACATGGGCTGCGATGGCATCAAGGGATTTTTCCTGATACGCCCTGGGATCGTTTTTTCGTAACTCGACGGCCTCGGCGAGAGTCATGCCATTCGGCACATAGCCGTTCAACGGATCGTGCGCTGACGTCTGATCGGTGAGAATGTCAGGAACGACGCCGCGTGCGGCTAGTTCCGGAATCACGTCCGCGCAATTTCCCACCAGGCCGACAGAAACATTTTCTTTCTTGCGCACGGCATTCTTCAGAATGCGCAGCGCTTCATCAAGCGTGGTCACCATGAAGTCGCAGTAGCCGGTCTTCAGGCGTTTCTTGATGCGTTCCGGATCAACATCAATTCCCAGGAAAGCTGCGCCTGTCATGGTCGCGGCCATCGGTTGCGCTCCGCCCATGCCACCCATTCCGCCGGAGACGATCAACTTTCCTGTAAGATCTCCGCCGAAATGTTTTTCTCCCGCCGCGGAAAAGGTTTCGAACGTCCCCTGTACGATTCCTTGCGAGCCGATGTAAATCCATGAACCCGCCGTCATCTGGCCATACATCATCAGACCGGCACGCTCCAGTTCGTTGAACTTTTCCCAGTTCGACCAGTGTCCCACCAGATTGGAATTTGCGATGAGCACGCGCGGCGCATGGTCGTGCGTCTTGAACACACCCACCGGTTTGCCGGATTGCACCAGCAAAGTCTCATCGTTGTCGAGCTTTTTCAGGGCGGCGATGATTGCGTGGTAGGCGTCCCAACTTCGTGCCGCGCGGCCTGTTCCGCCGTATACCACAAGGTCTTGCGGGCGCTCGGCAACGTCCGGGTCGAGGTTGTTCATCAGCATGCGCATGGCGGCTTCCTGCTGCCAGCTTTTACAAGCGAGGGAATTGCCGCGCGGAGCGCGAACGGATGCCGGGGCCTGAGTGAGTTCTGTTTCGACGGGCATGACTAGATGTTACTTCCGGCGGAGGAAGCATTCAAATTGCCGCTGTCATTTTGCGGGACGCAGTCAACCAGAGGCTGACGACGCCTTGCCTCCAAAAATGGTGGATACGAGCTTCGAGACCTCATCGACTGCCTCATCCATTTCACACGAGAAAAGAGCCAAATCGACCTTGGCAAGCTCGCCGTGTTCCTTGAGGAGAATCGCCCACGCCGGGTCACCGACCAAATCTACTTTCCTGTTTCATAATATCCGTACCCCATTCCGCGCATGCGGCAGAGCAAATCGCTTAAGTGCACCAGCGCGATTAAAGGTTGGAACGTTTCACTCTGCTCGGGCGCATGGTGGTGTGCGATCACTTGAACCATATCGTCGGCCATATGCCACTTTTCAGCCAATGCTTTTCCGGAGTCGCAGTGAGTGAATCCCATCGTTGCGCTCTCCGCTTCCTCAAGAGGAATCTGTTCTTGACAAGCCTTGGCAGCCGCCGCAGTAAACTCTTTGGGAAACACGATACAGTTCACCATGAAGCCGATATCGTGGAGCAGTCCGGCCATATAGGCTCTGTCACCATCGCCGTCAGCTAGCTTTTCGCTGAATTTACGGCACACCATGGCGCAGCCCAAAGAGTGGATCCAGAAGACCGTGGGGTCAAGAGCCCAGTTGCCGCTTGGGAAGGCGCTTCCCAGGCAGCATGTAAGGAGGATGGTTTCAACGCGACGCAGACCCAGCGTGATTACCGCTGCGCGAACGGTTTCTGGCGACTTCGCCAGGCCGAATAGCGGCGAGCTGGCCACGCGCAGGCATTGCGCGGCAATGGTGTTGTCGTAAGAGACCAGCTTCACCACTTCATCCAGTTTGACGCGCTCCGGCGGAAGATTCAGCAGCTTCAGCAAAGGCAGAAAAACAGCGGGTATCGACGGCGTGGTCTCGATGCTCGCCACTCGCTCGCGGATTGTTTCAGCAATCGATGCAGTCATAGCTTCCCGCTTTTCAGGGATGGTTTCCAATACGCGATCGTTCCCGGAAAATGGACAAGATGGAATTTGTCATTCAAATTCAAGAGGGACTCCGAAGTGCCCAAAAAGAAATAGCCGCCGAAATTGAGGTTGCTGTAGTAATGGTTGACCACTTTTGACTTGGAAGGCCCGTCGAAATAAATCAGGACATTGCAACAGAAAATCAAATCCATTCCCTTCATGAAGAGCATGCGGGAATCATCTTGCAGATTGAGGCGGCTGAAGGTGATCAGCTTCTTTACCTCGGGACGAACCTCCAGTTTTTTCTCGACGAGTGGAGAGAAGTACTTGCGTTTGAAATATTCAGATGTCGACCGTAGCGCGTAGTCGCCATAGATGCCGGCTTTGGCGGTGTCTACGGAACGGTCGTTCAAATCGGTGGCGAGAATCTCCACTGTCCAGCCCTTCAGTAAACGATCACTCTCCTCTAACATAGTCATCGCCAGGGTGTAGGATTCTTCGCCGGTGGAGCAGCCGGCGCTCCAGACCCGCAGCCTCTTTACTACCTGCTTGCTTTTGTCCTCCACCAGTTCCGGGAGAATCACTTTTCGCAGCGCCTCAAGTTGGGGTGGACTGCGGAACAGACAGGTTTCTCCAATGGTTACCTCATTGAGCAGCTGCCGCAGTTCCGCCTCGCGGCTGGCGTGCGCGGTCAAAAGGTCCCAATACTCGCGGGGAGTGCGGACCGCGAGCACTTTCATGCGCCGTGCGCAGGCATCCGACATGAGATAGAGTTTTTCTTCAAGCTGGAAAATGCCGCACACTTTGTATACGAGGTCTCGAATTTGCCGAAAGATTGGGTCGATGGGTGTGCCACTGTTGGCCGGGGCTGCGGCAGTCGTTGCGCTCATCATTTGACTCGAGTCTCCAGGGTGAGAGAAAGGTTCGGAATTGAAGCAGCTCGGAACGAGCGGCTTTCCAAAACGCGACGGACGATTTCCTGTCCTAGTTGATCGAGCGGATAAACCCCGTCGGCTTGCCCTGAAGCATGGACCAGGCCGGGCATTCCCCAGACGATTGAGGAAGCTTCGTCCTGGATAATGACTTCGCCGCCATGCTCGCGAATGCGTTGCGCCCCGATGACTCCGTCCGATCCCATTCCAGTCATTACGACGGCAGAACGTTCGCCCCATAGACATCCGCCACGGAACGAAAAAGGACATCTACAGCGGGGCGGCAGGAATTTTCCGGCGGATCCTGGTTGAGCTGTAGGCGCGTGCCGACGCCCGCGCGCTTCACTGTCATGTGAAAGTTTCCTGGCGCAATCCAGGCGTGCTCCGAAGAGAGCATTGCGCCATCGCTTGCCTCCTGAACTGAAATCGCGGAGCGCGAATCGAGCCGCTCCGCTAGCAAACGAGTAAAAATGGGAGGCATGTGTTGCACCAGAACGATGGGGACAGGAAAATCTTTGGGAATCCGGGGCAAGACTTCGGCGAGGGCATTTGGGCCTCCGGTGGAAGTGCCGATGGCTACAATCTCGATGCGACGGAGGGCGGCCCTTCGCACTTTTACGGGGGGACG
This sequence comes from uncultured Acidobacteriaceae bacterium, assembly GCA_963836305.1. Taxonomy (GTDB): domain Bacteria; phylum Acidobacteriota; class Terriglobia; order Terriglobales; family Acidobacteriaceae; genus Sulfotelmatobacter. The sequence goes on from CAWIJP010000026.1 coordinate 345,098, forward strand.
AGGCGGAGGTAGCGTTGTCAGTTGTCTGAACGGTGACGAGCACAGTGCCTTGATCTTGGGGATCAGCTCGGCTCGAATGGCCGCGATCGCCTCAGCTGGACTGCCGGGATTGCTGGGCTTCGTTGCGTAGTCGGACGCGCCGAGAGATAAAGCATCCAGCGTCGCTCCCGCGCCGCGCTCGGTCAGCGTGCTGAACATGACGACCGGCAATTTGGGATAGAGCTTGCGAAGTTCTCGCAGCGTCTCCAGTCCGTTGAGCACCGGCATTTCGACGTCTAGCGTAATGAGGTCTGGGTGGAGTTGCGCCATTTTCGCCAGACCAATCTTTCCATCGCCGGCGGTTCCAACTACTTGAAGTTCGGGATCGGCGGCCAGAGTTTCGCAGAGTACCTTGCGAATCACCACTGAATCGTCGATCACCAGGATGCGAATTGGTCTCATCGTTGTCTTCTGCTGTTTTGTCTTTCGCCGTAAGACGCCGGATGTCGAGAATCTATGAGCCCGCACCTGCCGCCATAATCTGCGGCGGCCCGTTTCGTCCAGCAATCTTGCGGGCGATGCCTGAGTTAATCTTGAACTGCTCCACCAGACGGCGAAGTTCGGCTGACGTTTCCACCAGTTGTTGCGCTGCTTTCTGGGTATCGCCGGCGCCGCGGGATGTGCTTTCCGCCGCTTGCGCTACTCCCGCGATGTTGCTGGTGATCTCGCCGCTGCCCTGCGCCGCTTCGCTTACATTGCGCGCCATCTCGTTGGTAGTGGCGTTCCGTTCTTCCACTGCGGTGGCGATAGTGTTCGAGATTCCATTGACCTGGTTAATCACTTCGCTGATCGAGGCAATCGCTTCTACCGCGGCTTTGGTGTCAGTTTGAATCGCTTCGATCTTGCGGCTGATGTCTTCGGTTGCTTTGGCAGTTTCCTTAGCGAGCTCTTTTACTTCGTTGGCGACTACGGCGAAACCTTTGCCGGCTTCCCCGGCGCGAGCGGCCTCGATGGTTGCATTTAGAGCGAGCAGGTTGGTTTGCTGCGCGATGGATGTGATGACTTTGATAACCTGACCGATTTCGTTCGAAGAGTCGCCTAGCTTGGAAACGGTGGCAGTGGCGGTCTCGGCAACCCTGACGGCGGAGGTGGCGATTTTGGCGGCTTCGCTGGCGTTCTTGGCAATTTCCTTGATGCTGGCGCCCATCTCTTCGGCGCCGGTGGCGACAGTTTGCAGATTCTGGCTTACGTGCTGAGCCGCATTCGAAACTACGTTGGCCTGAGCCGACGTTTCCTCGGAGTTAGCAGTGATCTGCTGGCTGGTGCCCGATAGTTCCTCGCTGGCCGTCGCAATGTGGATGGAAGTCTCGGAGATGGATCCAACCGTCCTTCGCAAATTGTTTTTCATCGTGTTCAGGGCCGAGGTGGCGATCCCAATCTCGTCTTCGCTTTTCACTGGCAAATCTTCCATAGTGAGATCGTTGCGAGCGATGCAGTTGGCCAAGCCGGTAGCAGATGCCAAGGGCTTGGTGACCAATGTTCGCACCAGGAAAAACACAACACTGGTAGCGATCAGCAGCGTGAGAAAGCTGGTCAGAAACAGTGCAACTGAATTGGAGCCGGAAGTCTGAATCAGACTCGCAGCTGAAGCCCTTATGGCAAAGGCTCCGCGCAAGTCACCCGCCTTCATGCCCTCCTTGGTGTACCCGAAGGGATCTTTTTGTCCGACGGGGTCCCCGTGGCACACCAGGCAGTCGGAAGTGAGCCGGACAGGTTGCGCATAGCGCATTACACTCTCTCCGTCCTCGATTCTCCGCTCGGAATATTCTTTCAGAGATGGATCTCTCTGGAAGTTTTCGAGAGCCCGCCGTTCAAATTCATCCGGCTGGTTCTTGGGATTGCGCGGAGTCAGGGAGGGAGTATGGAATGTCATCTTCTGCGCTTCAGCGTACTGTTGGGCGACGTTCCAGGCGATGACCACGGGCACCTGTTGCACGTGCTTGAAGTTGTTGTCCGGGACCATTACAGCAAGGTTTTCCGAGAACCACGCGCGGGTGGTGCTGGCCATGCCGACAATCTGCCGCACTTTATCGCGAAATGCCTCCTCCGCCTGCTGGTTCACTCGCCGTTGTGTGATCCAGAAACTTGTGGCAGAGGTCAAAAGTAAGGTGACGGTGATTGCCACCATGATTTTTGCGTTTAGCTTGAGTTTCTTCAGCATGTGCACCATCTCGATTCCGTGGAATCCATACTTACGCCCCCGCGGCCATGCTTCGAGCGGACTTAACTCCGCCTAAATCGCGCCCGTTATCGTGGGCGTTTATTTTGAACTGCTCCACCAACCGGCGAAGTTCGGCCGAGGTTCCCACCAGTTGTTGCGCTGCTTTCTGGGTATCACTGGCGCCGCGGGATGTGCTTTCCGCCGCTTGCGCTACTCCCGCGATGTTGCTGGTGATCTCACCGCTGCCCTGCGCCGCTTCGCTTACATTGCGCGCCATCTCGTTGGTAGTGGCGTTCCGTTCTTCCACTGCGGTGGCGATAGTGTTCGAGATTCCATTGACCTGGTTAATCACTTCGCTGATCGAGGCAATCGCTTCTACTGCGGCTTTGGTGTCAGTCTGAATGGCTTCAATCTTGCGGCTGATGTCTTCGGTAGCTTTGGCGGTTTCTTTGGCCAGCTCTTTTACTTCGTTGGCGACTACGGCGAAACCTTTGCCGGCTTCCCCGGCGCGAGCGGCCTCGATGGTTGCATTCAGAGCGAGCAGGTTGGTTTGCTGCGCGATGGATGTAATGACTTTGATGACCTGACCGATTTCGTTGGAAGAGTCGCCTAGCTTGGAAACGGTGGAAGTGGCGGTCTCGGCAACCTGACGGCGGAGGTGGCGATTTTGGCGGCTTCGCTGGCGTTCTTGGCGATTTCTTTGATGCTGGCACCCATCTCTTCGGCGCCGGTGGCGACGGTTTGCAGATTTTGGCTGACCTGTACCGTGGCGCCGGAAACGACTTTCGCCTGAGCGGAAGTTTCCTCGGAATTCGCCGTGATCTGCTGGCTGGTGCTGGAAAGTTCCTCGCTGGCGGTGGAGACGTGCAGAGAGTTTTCCGTGATGGCCATGATCATGCGCTTCAGGCTGCCGCTCATCTTGTTGATGGCGGTGGTCAGGTCGCCGAGTTCGTCCTTGCTTTGAACTTTCAGGTCGTCGCGCGTTAAGTCACCAGACGCAATGGCTTCAGCTTGCAACAGAACTGCCTGGGTCGACCCAGAAATGCTGCGGCTGAGGAAAATCGCCACGAAGATTCCGATACCTAAGGCCACAAGCGTAGTTATCGCCATGGTTATGTTCATCGACCGGTTTGCGGCGTTCATACCGTCCGTTTCTTTCTGCAGCAACGCGATGTTGGAATCTGCTACGGCGTCGAGGGCCGTTTTGATTGCCTCGGTCGCCGGCGTAGCTTTTTCGGCAAATTCGTTGCCGGCCTTTACGATTGCATCGTGATCGTTACTTGCTGCATGCTTCATGGCCGTCTCTTGGGCCTCACGGAGTATAGGGAGTTGCCGCTTCGTTTCGGACAGCCGGTCACGGTTGAGCTGCAGGCTCCATTGCGAAGCCAAGTCATCCAGCTTGGTGACGTCTTTTCCAATGTTGTCCCATGCCGAGTCATAGAGCTTCTTTGCGGCGTCCCACCGGGGCGGTTCCGTTCCTGCGAGCACTGCCTGTCGACCCTTGCTCTGGGTCTGATTCAGCTCTCTTTGCAGCGCCGTGAGCGCGTTAATCGTGGGCACGCGCAGCGCCATGGTGTGCTGCTGCGTTTCCTTGACGGCTGTGGCTTTTGAATAGGTGAGCACTACGCTAAGAATCATCAATGCAAGAATCACCCCAAAGCCCAAGCCCAACTTTTTTCCAAGTGTGAGTTTCATTTCCTGCTCCTGTGAAATCGTTCTGAATGTGAAACTGGCAAACCGTTCGCTACGAACTCTCCAACGCTTCGCTCCCAGTGGCTCTGGCTATTGCGCCGCGACCACCACATCCGCCGTCATGTCACATGCCTTAACCGTGTCAAGCACCAGCATCAACCGGTTATTCAGCTTGTGCACGCCCGTGATGATCAACCGCACCGGACCGCGAAGAGTTTCTGGAGGACGTTCGAAGGTGGAGTCGTCGACTTCAACTACATCTCCGATTTCATCGACCAGCAGGCTGACCGCGCCATCTTCGGAACGGACCACAACGTTCATCGCGGGCACTCCCGCGGCGCGTGGCTCCATTTCGAGCCGCCGCCGCAGATCGACCGCCGTAACGATCTGCCCCCGGAGGTTGATCAGGCCGCTGACCACTTGCGGCGCCAGCGGAACCTGAGTCACCTCGAGTGAGCGAATCACTTCCTGAACGGTCTTCAGTTCCACGCCGAACAGTAGCTTGTCCAGATAGAAAGTGCAGAATTGTGAAGTGTGTGCCATGGCTTAGTTCGCAACCCCCGCTGATTTCGCAGCCAGAGCCGAATGGTCCTTGCTGACACCGGCGATTTGCAGGATGGCTGGAATATCCAGCAATTCCGTGACCCGTTCGCCAATCACGACCGAGTAGAGAACGGCTGGCCGAGTCGCCTTCGACTTCACGTCGGCGCGAGCTTCGACGATGTCGAGAATTCTTTCCACGACCAGGCCGAAGGAAAGTCCATTCTGATGCATGACCAGAACCTGAAGGGGCCCGGAATCCACATCTGGCGGCACCTGCAGACTTCGCAGCCGGTGCCGCCGTTCTTCGAGCACCACGGCAAGGCGCACTAGCGGCAGGATTTGACCGCGATACTGTGTGACCCACTCGTTGCCCGACATTTCTACTTGCGATACGGGGAACTCTTCCAGCCGCGCCAGCGTGCTGAGTGGAATGGCCATGCGGGAGTCGCCCAGTCCGGCGAAAAGAAGGAAAGTTTGTTTGTCGCCAGCCGTCGCGGCGGACTCCGAGACCTTCTCGCTCACCGGGCGCTCGCGAGCCTCACTGACCACGCTTGCCCGCTGGGCCAGGCCGAGGACGTCGAGGATGAGCGCCACTTTGCCATCGCCCATGATGCTGGAGCCGGCAGAGGTCTTTACCGTTTTGAGTTGCTTGCGCAGCGGCTTCACGACAATTTCTTCCGTGTCGTTAATCTGGTCGACGACCCGGCCGAATTGGCGGTCATCCGCCTGCAGCACGACAATATTGACGCTGCGGAATTCCGCAACGCCTTTCTCCACTCGCGTGGTTAATGCCATGATCTGCTCGGACGCTTCGCTGACCGAGTCCAGGGCTTGGCGAGCCAGGCCTTCGTCGCCCGCGGCCTTGAGCCGCAGAACGTGGCCGACCAGTTCATGGAAATGCCGGTGCGTCTTTTCCATCTCATGCATGCCGTCGACCGCACCGTACTCTTTCAGGCCGACGGAATAGATCCACTTTCCCAGCGCACACTGCTCATAAGACCCGGCCTGCTGTGCGGTGATCGAGACTTTTCCTTCAATCACCTGCTGCAGGGTGCTGATCCATTGCCGGTGCTTGTCGCGGACCGCCGTGAAATCGAGATCGCCTGCCTTCGCCGCGTTGGTTTGCCCTCCGTGGAGCTGGGCATTTTTGTCGACCTTGAGTTCGCGATCCAGATAGACAAGCGGCAACAGCTTTCCGCGCAACCGGTGAACCGGTACCCCATGCACCATCTCAATCGCAGTGCTTACCTCCTCCGCTTCGAGCCGCACCAATTCCAGCAAGTTCACCTGAGGAATGGCATAGCGTTCGCCGGCGCAGGTTACGACCAGTGCAGGAATAATCGCCAGAGTCAGAGGTATCTTTACCCGAACGGTGGTGCCGCGGCCGAGTGTGGACTGCAGATCCACCAGACCGCCGATCTTCTCGACGTTGGTCTTGACCACGTCCATGCCCACGCCGCGCCCCGAGACATTGGTCACTTTTTCCGCGGTGGAAAATCCGGGAAGGAAGATAAGATTGAAAATCTCCCGTTCGCTCATGCGAGCGGCCTGGTCGGAGCTAACCACTCCGCGCTCGATCGCTTTCTTGCGAATCCGCTCGGCGCTCAAGCCCGCGCCGTCATCGCCAATTTCGATGTTGACCTGTCCGCCTTCATGAAAGGCGCGCAGCACCAGCCGGCCAATGCGCGCTTTACCCGCTTGCACCCGCACATCAGGCAGTTCAATGCCATGGTCGACGGAATTACGAACGAGGTGAGTGAGCGAATCTTTGATGGCCTCAATAATGGTCTTATCCAGCTCAGTCTCCTTGCCTTCCATTTCGATTTCGACCTCCTTGCCGCATCCGAGAGCGACATCCCGCACGGTGCGGGGGAACTGCGCCCAGATATTTCCAATGGGCTGCATGCGAGTCTTCATTACTTCTTCCTGCAGCTCGGTGGCAATCAGATTCATGCGCTGGGAAACAGCTTGCAGGCCGGTGTCTTCGACGGTGTTAGAGATTTGCAGAAGTTGGTTCCGGGCCAACACCAACTCACCGACCAGAGTCATCAGCTTATCGAGAAGGTTCACGCCAACGCGGATGCTCTCGGGTGCGGCGTATCGGACTTTCGCTTCTAGAATTTGTTGAGCCGCCAGGACGTCTTCTTGCTTGGCCAAACCGAGCGCAACCAATATCTCGCCTAAACGCCGGCGGTCACCCTTTTCCTGCTCTTGCAGCGCCAGGGCTATACTCTCGGGCTGCACCACTCCGCGCTCAACCAGTAGTCCGCCAATTTTTCCTCGCGAGGGTTTTCGGACTGATTCCTCGGTTTTCTTTCGCGATGCGGCGGGACGCAGAGTCTCTACCTGTGCGGGCACTTCCAGCTGCGGAGGAGGATCTTGTTTCTCAGAGGATTTGATTTCGTCTTTTGTCTCCGCCTTGGATTCGACCGAAACGGGCGATGTTGGTTGCGCGTTTGGCTCAGCAAAGACCTCGGAATCTGCTGCACCGGTGCTTTGCAAACGGGTCAGCCTCTCGCGTAGCTCCGGATAATCGATGTCCCCGTCCTGACCGGTGGATTCGATCTCTTTCAACATCTGGCGAATCGCATCTACCATGCCCAATAGCGCCGTGGTGCGTTCCGGGTTGAGCGTGAGTTGTCCATCCCGTAGCAGCGTGAGCAAGTTTTCGCCTACGTGTGCGACTTTCTCCAGCTTTCCGAAGCCCAGAAAGCCGCATGTGCCCTTGATCGTGTGGATCGTGCGAAAGACTCCTGCCATGGCTTCCGGGTCCTTAGGATTTTTTTCCAGACCGACGAGGTCGCGGTCCAGGCGATCGAGATTTTCATAGCTCTCGATTAGAAAATCCTTAACGATCTCACTCTGGCTCATGGTTGCCTTCTTTTCCCGATCTGAAAATGGTCGCCAAAGGAATGCGCCTTTCTCAATCCACCAACCTTCCATCGGCGTTCGGACGGTATTTGATTAGGCAGTTTGGTTTGCGGGCCGCGACTCGAAGCGAAACCAGGTCGCAGAATGGAATCACGCAATCACGAGTACCCACGATGGCATCTAACAGAAAGGAGCTGATTCGGTTCATTCCGGTGGTAGAGACTTCTTCAATATCCAGCAGCTCCAGAGTGAGGCAAGTACTGTGAAATCTCAGATTAAGATTGGCACTGTTTTCGGAGTCGAGTTGGGGCTTCACTATAGCTGGTTCGTGATAGCGCTACTCATAACATTTTCGTTGGCGGGCGAGTTTCATGCCACGAACCTTGCGTGGAGTGAAACCTTGGTGTGGGGCACGGCCATTCTCACCGGCGTGCTGTTTTTTGCCTGTCTGTTCGCTCACGAGTTGTCGCATGCCTTGGTGGCAAGGATGCGCGGACTGCCGATCCACAAGATCACCTTATTCTTGTTGGGTGGAGTAGCTCAGATGGAGAAGGAAGCGACCGATCCTAAGACAGAGTTCTGGATGGCGATTGCCGGGCCGATTACGAGTGCGGTGTTGGGTTTCATTCTGCTAGCTCTGGCGTCTGCTTCCGGTTGGACGCTGAGAAGTTCGCCGGCAACCCCCGGAACGGCGTTGCTGGTTTGGCTCGGGTATATCAATCTCGCTTTAGCCGCGTTCAACATGATTCCTGGTTTTCCGCTGGACGGCGGCCGCGTGCTGCGAGCGATTTTGTGGTGGGCTATGGGTAACGTGGAGCGAGCTACTCGCGTGGCGGCACGCGTAGGGCAGGCAATTGCCGTGGCCTTTATCGGTTTTGGCATCTTCCGTTTTTTCGAGGGCGCCGGGCTCGGAGGACTGTGGCTGGCCTTCATTGGCTGGTTTTTGCTGCAGGCGGCGAGTGCGACTTACCTGCAGGTTCGCACTGGAACACTTCTCAGCGGACTGCGAGTAAGTGATTTGATGTCGACCAGCTACGAAACTGTAAGTCCTAATATGTCTCTACAGGAGTTCGTGAATCAACAATTGATGCGAAGCGGCCGCCGCTGTTTCCTGGTTATGGAAAACGGGCAACTCCTTGGCATGATTACCCCGAATGAAATCCGCGGAGTGGAGGTCAGAACCTGGCCGTTCAAGACTGTCGGCGACTTGATGCGAACCGTGGACAGTATTCATTTTGTTTCACCGGAGATGCCAGCTCTGGAAGCGCTGGAAATAATGAGTCGTGAAGATGTCCATCAGCTTCCCGTCCTCGCCAACGGCAAGATTGCGGGAGTGATCAGCCGCGCACACATTCTGCAAGCGCTGCAGTCGCGGTCGGAACTCTCAACGGTTTCGCACCTGCCACGGGCGGCGTGAGTATCGACGGTGCTGGCGATCCATTCGAGTGCATTCGCCGATTCGCGAAGCGCAAATTTATCTGGCAACCAACCGGAACAAAAAATAATCTCTCATGCAGTGCCTCGTTTAAAGCAAGAGGAGAACTATCGTGGCGCGATTTTTTCAGTTGAGACCTGCCGTTGCCCTCATTTTTGTAATCTGCATTCTGATCATTGGTGCCGCTCTGGGGATGGTGGTTACGTCCTGGACAGGTCATACCGTGTTGGGAGCGGAGAACCGGATCCCCGTCTATATCAGCCAGACCGGACGCGTGGAAAGCCCCCCGACCAACACCATGGGTTTTGCGCCCCTCTTCAAATCTGCGCTTCCTGCCGTGGTCAGCATTACTTCTACCCGAATCGTGAAGACCCAGCAATCGCCCCTGTTCAATGATCCGTTCTTTCAACAATTTTTTGGCGGGCAAATTCCACGCCAACCGCAACAGCAGCGCGAAAGGGGATTAGGTTCCGGCGTAATCATCAGTCCCGAAGGCTATATTTTGACCAACAACCACGTGGTCGATAAAGGGACAGACATCAAGGTAATACTGCGGGACAAGCGACAGTTTACGGGGAAGGTCGTCGGTACCGACCCACAGACCGATATTGCTGTCGTGAAAATCGATGCAACGGGATTGCCGACGATTCCTCTGGGAGACTCTTCAAAACTCGAAGTTGGCGATTATGCCTTTGCCATTGGCAATCCTTTTGGCGTGGGCGAGACAGCCACGATGGGAATCATCAGCGCAACGGGGCGGAACGGTCTCTCCATCGAGGACTATGAAGATTTCATTCAAACGGATGCGGCGATCAATCCCGGTAACTCCGGCGGAGCGCTTCTGAATGCGCGCGGTGAATTGATCGGAATCAACACCGCAATTCTCTCCGGCGGTGGGGGGAATCAGGGCATCGGCTTTGCCATTCCCATTAACATGGCGAAGTACGTGATGGGCCAGATTCTGAAGCATGGCAAAGTAGTTCGCGGCTACATCGGGGTGGGTATTCAGGAAGTGACACCGGAGCTCGCGAAAGCCTTCAATGTGACTGCTGAAAAGGGTGCCTTGATCAGCAGCGTCAATCCTGATGGGCCAGGAGCTAAAGTTGGATTGGAGCGCGGCGACGTTATTACGGAATTGAACGGCCAGCCCGTCGACGGACCGAATGACTTGCGCCTTAGAGTAGGGACCCTGACGCCCGGGACTACTGTGCATTTGAAGGTGGAACGCAGCGGCCAGACGCGCGATGTCAGCCTGGCGCTCGGTGAGGCTCCCGCGACCAAAGGCGTAGGGAACGCCGCTGGCGGATCAGCCGAAAACAGCCCGATGCGCGGGGTGCAGGTGGACGAACTCACATCCAATATCCGCGAGCAACTTGGGCTGAAGTCAGATGTAAAGGGAGTTGTTGTCACCAATGTTGCAGATGATTCGCCGGCTGCAGACGCCGGCCTGCAGCAGGGTGACGTGATCGAGCAGATTAATCGTAGGCCGGTGGACTCGGTGGCTGAATATCAACGACTGATTGAGCAAATAGGAAAGCAATCGTTGGTCTTACTGATCAACCGCGGAGGAAATACCACCTTTATGGTGGTGCAGCCGGAATAGTTAAACAGTTCGCGGAACGTACGGAGTGATCTGGCGAAACTTGAACCCAAGCCTTCCTGCCAGACCCGTAATGTGGATTGCCGGTTGGGTTCAAAAAGGGCAAGCAGCCTCGCTCGAAAGGTCTGAGCTAGCTTTCACTCTTGTGCCCGATTTACTCGGCGCAACATGCCAAGAAAAATACAGGGTTTACTGTATTTTTTCGGATCGACCTTTCCGGATAGTTTGCAGAAGCCGGATAGATTTGAGTACCCTCCCCCAAAAAGGCGGCCATGGGTCAGTAAGCTAAGGATCATCCGGTTTCCCAGGACCGCCTTTCCTTTCGTCATTGCGATGAACTGGACTCACACGCCTCTCCGGTAACAGAGTTTCCTTCGCGATTATGAGTTTGAGGTCCGCCAACTGTCGTAGGCGGTTAGCGTGCTCGTGAAGAGCGGATCGTAGCTCCGAAAAGAGTGCGTCTAAGTCGTCATCCCGTGCCGTTAATGCTTTCCGGCACAAGTAGCGGATGCGATCTTCCAATCGCCTGAGCATGCAGGGTCTCAATTCACCCAGTTTCCTCCATATCGAGTGGCTGTTCGATACAGATTTCGGGCACAAGAATTAAAGAGTTGGAGGTTAGCTCTAGACAGGGTGGCGTCATTCGGATGCGGAGAATCGGCATCCTGTTGCCACGCAATTATTGGAAGGTAACAATGCGAGGCGATGACAGATTGGTCTAGGAGCAGCTACTCGGAAGTGTTGATCGCGACGACGGCAAGCGGGAAAGGTATCTCCCTGCCGCATTTAAAACCGTGCATTTTCATCGAGGAGGATTCGGAGGAGGGTTTCCAGTGCCCGGACTTGGAGATCCCGTGTCGCCTGAAGTGTTGGGGTTATTAACGTTCGGCGGTGTCTGGTTTACTGTGCCGGGATCGGCGTAAGGCCTTGTCGCCGGCGATGTGGCGGGAGGGGGAGGCTGTGGATTTGTCCAGGCTGAATTCGGCTTCGAAGGCTCTGGGTGAGCCTGAACCGGACACTTGTCTGCAACCACTTGCATTTTGTTGACGGATAACTTCGGGAGTCCATTCGGTTTATTTTGCGAAGGGGCGAACTCGTTCGCCGTCACCTCTATCAATTTTCCGCGGACAGCGGCAAAGCGGTCAGTGCTACCAGTCAAATCAAACATTTCTCCGGTGCTTGCTTGCATGAAGGTGTAGCGCTTGTCTCCACTCACACAACCGCGGATAGTGATTTCAGCGTTGGGCGCCGCCGGGGCTACGTTAGGGCGTTCCTGAGTCGCTGAGTTCTGCTGAGCTACGACCATCGCCGAGAACCCCAGAGTCAGTGTCGCCACGAGGAACTTAGTCATCCTTCGAGCCATCGCCATATCTCCTTTCCGACAATATTTAGGATGCACTTGGGAAAGAGTGGTTGCCGCTCCGCCCTGCGATCGCATGAAACTCTGAGCACATTTTTGATCTTTTCCAGGAACCGACAAACATCGCTCATGGCGTTACTCGACTTCGAAGAAATAAACCGGGGCCTCACTCCTTTGTCGGTAGCCTCCGAAGGTAGATTAGGGAAGTGACTGCTTGTAAGAGCCCTGAAAGCCCATGGGATAGCTTCACGGTTTGATCGCAGAAAAGCGAAGGCGAGTGTAATCCGCAGTCCAACGCCCGCTCGTATCGCACAGAGCCGGCTGAAGCAGTACCGTGACTTCATTGAGGAAGCTATCCCGTTCCTCCCTCGGCAGCGCAGCGCAGAATGGATTTGCGAATGTTTCCAGCCAAGCTCGCATTCCGGTCGCCAGTGGAGTGGGGCGAGGAATCAGTTGCACAGTTTGCGGCACAAACCCCGCCCTCCGCAGGCGGATTTCATAGTCTTCGATTGTCGGGAAATACCAGGGAATCCACGAAGCGGCGCCTCGGATACCTCTGCGCTCAAGTACGGCCACTAACGCTACCGTAATCGCGGCGACGTTTGCATGACCGCCCAACTCGCCCACGAATCTTCCTCCGACCCTGAGGGCGAGGAAGGCGCCTGTAATGGGCGCATCCGGGTCGTCCTTGATCCAGTGCAGCGCGGCATTGGAAAACACAGCATCGAATTCGTTCGCAAAGACCAGCGCCCGGGCATCCATAAGCCTCGCATCAATGCCGCGTTGACGAGCCGCAGCGATCATCTCCGCAGAATTATCGATGCCCACCACCTGTGCACCCAGAGCAACCATCTTTTCGGTTAGTGCTCCATCGCCGCAACCCAAATCAAGGACGCGCTCGCCGGACTGCGGTTGGAGCAAATCGAGCACAGGTTGGCCGAGCACGGGAACGAAATCCGCGTTTGCCGCATAGACTTCTGGATTCCAATGCTGCGAAGATGTTGACGGAGAGGACTGAGCCACGGGAAAACCCCCTTCTAAGATAGCGTATCAAGAGGAGGACTTTCGGCGGATTTGCTACCACACATTCTCCGCTTCATTAGCAAAATACTTAGTTCATGTCCTGCAAACCTCAGTAACGTCGAACATGAAGGACACTGCTGCTTTTGGCTGCGTCTTCTTGTAGAAAATTCAATAGAAAGAAACATCGCACCGGAAAAAGAATCGCGCCTGCGTCCGCTTCACGCTAGCTTTGCTGTGCCGTCTTCCCGGAGCGCTTCCTCAAGTCGAAGAGAGTGGTCAATGAAAAAGCTCGCAATAACAGTCATCGTTCTAGCTGCGTCTCTGCTGGCGTGGAAGAGTCATAGTGAAACGCATGATCGTGAAATACGTGTCACGAAGATCGAACTGCTGGCGGAGCACGATCCGCAGATTGACCCGCAGGCATGTTGGATTACCGCTACGGGATGGCAGGGACACTCTCACGTTGAATATAAGGCCGTGAATTGGAACGGAAGCTGCCCTGAGATCGAATCGATCGTCGTCAACCACGATGGCCTATTGGTCAGAAAAGGCGACTTGGCTTTTTCGTCGGGTGACGCTTCTTTCTGGTCAGCGACGGTGCAGTCGGAGCGCGTCATTCAGTGAGGCGATTGGGCGACTCTGCTCAACTACTGCACCGAGGGTAGGCACGATCCGCACAGACGTTTGACCTCGCCGTTCTTATGTTAGATATTTGAACGGGATGAATGCTGAACAGACCATTGCTGACATCGAGCGGCTAGAGCGCATCTTCGCAGAGCCTGACACCAGGCCGCTGAGCGCAAGCGACCTCTCAGCTGCAAATCGACAGCACGACGAGAAACTCGCCCACAGCCCTTGGTTCCGACTGTGGCAGCAGTATGGCATCTGCTGCCGAAGCGAGTCCCCAGAACACCGACCGCCGCAACCGGGCAACTAAGCTTCCTGCGAATGGACGTGACAAATGGCGAAGAAGAAACTTGCCAGCGTGCCCCCGAAACTCACAAAGGCTGAACAGGACCTACTCTCGCACCTGGAATACGGATACCAGCTTGAAACTGATTCGCTTGGCGGCAGGTCCTGCGGGGGTTGAATGATAATGAAGAAATACGGCCTCTCTTTGCCAATCGAAATACAGTCAAGGCGATGGAACAGCACGGGCTCATCAGCCCCGGCAAAGGTCGCGAGCCGCTCACCATCGTGTGGCGGATGAAAAGAAAAACAAACTAGAACTCATGTTCCGTACTTCAGTCGGGCAAGGGCATCAAGAGTAGAAATCACCCGTACAGCGTGGCCAGCGCCTATTCCGCTTTATAGCAGAGCAATACTATACTGGTGAGATGAAAAAGCACCTCGAATCGCTGTATCAGAATCTTCTTAACGGCAAGCTACCCAATAACCTGAGTTGGAGCGAGGCTGTCGAACTGGTCGAGCATCTGGGTGAGGTTGAACCGCACGGAGACGATGAATTTGTGTTCCGCATCGGCAGCCAACGCGCGTTTTTCAAGCGGCCGAATACCCATGATCTTGGCGTGGAGGAGGTTTCTAGACTGCGTAAAATGTTGAAAGAAGCCGGACCGGGTGCGCAGGTAGAAGAAACCTCGCAGCCCAGCCGTATGATTGTGGTCATCGACCACCATGCCGCCCATGTTTACCAAGATTTTGGAGGAAGTCGTCCGGCAGACGAACGCAAAGTGCAACCTTACGATCCTTTCAATTTCCATCATCATCTGATTCATCGAAAAGAAGCTCATTACCGTGGCGAGCGCGTGCCCGAAGAGGATTCGTTTTATGAAGAGATCGCGAAAGATATCACTCCGGCGAATGAAATCGTCCTCATCGGTCATGCCACCGGAAAAAGCAACGCGGCTGACTTCTTGAAGGAATACTTGAAGACCCATCATCCCGAGATTTTTCGACGGGTTATCGCTACCGAAAGCGCAGACCTCTCTGCGGTGACCGAGCCTGAAATTGAGGCTCTAGCTAAGCAGCATATGATCGCGGCCGCCTAACAGCCTTGATTCATCCAGAAGGCGCTGTAGGTTTTATCAGAGCCGATGCGTCCCACCCTCCCCTTCGCCTCGGAGTGCTGGCGGTCGGTCGTCATCACTCGGTGCAATGAATCCGCTTAATGAAATGTTGGGGGCTTGCGGGGTCTAAGTCTCTTAGAACTGGTGCGGAAGGGGGGATTTGAACCCCCACGCCTTTCGGCGCCACCCCCTCAAGATGGTGTGTCTGCCAGTTCCACCACTTCCGCACGGATAAGAAACAGCGCTGTGAGCGTTCTCGATTATAGCAGAATGATTCTGCGACGCAGGCTGCGACGGAACGACATAAGACAACGGAGCCATGACGCCGGGTAATATTCTGCTGCCTCGAAACTGCTCGGCTGCGTTCTTACAAACGCGGCGCGATGCGATGCTGCGCGGCGTGGAACAGGGATGAGCCCATGGCGGACACACGGGGTGCGACTGCTCCCTAAACAGCTGCTCTCACTTTTGAGTCAGCTCTTCGCTCGCCCGCAGTTGGTGGACTCAACGGGACTAGCGCAATTGCATGAACGCTATGAGGAACTAATGTCCACAGAGAGGCGCACTGGTCGCACAGCCAGAAGTGTTCTACACGCTTCGGCGCCTTTCGCTCTGGAGGAGCGCCACGCTTGGTAAGACGCGCCAGTTGCGCGGAGCTTGTTTCGACTAGAAAAAGTCTGCCTTCACGCAGTCTCAGGAATGGTTTTGAGCATTGGGAATTGGCGCAGTGGCTGAGCATTCGTAGCCTCCTCCTCACCCCCACATCCGGGCATTTGCAGCCGTATGGCAGAACCCGTGCATGCGACAGGCCAATTGCTCTCGACGCTTGCTATCGATTCCCGCGAGAATTTCTTAACAGTTCGTCGTGCCGAAGAATCGGCACTCTGCCGAAGTGTCGTCTTCCGGGTTGCTTTGTGTGAAAGCATCCCCGGCCGATGGAAGTCCAATTCAGAGGAATTACCTCAATGGATGACGGCGCCTGAAACGGCCACCACTACTCCGAGCACGCTTACTATGATGCCCAAATGCCAGAAGATTCGTCTTCCCGAGAGCAAGGTAATTGAAGTAATCACCAGCCCGATCTCCAGAAACACTTCCGCCAGGTCATAACGGTCGGCGCGCTTTCTTTCCATGGCGACTTCGTTTTCCAGTTTGTGCGCCTCATCCTGAATCTCCGCTTTATCGTGTTTGTAGCGTTCTGCATCCTGCGCGGATTTCTCACGAAACTTGGTAGTGGCTCCGGCGTCAGTGTTGGCCACAGTGGCGGTGAGATCAGCAAATAGCTCGTCTTCATGCTGACGAATATTCTTAGCCTGGTAGTAGGACCACTGGTCGGAAGCCTTTGCCTGAATCACGACTTCCTCCGTGTGTGCCCGATGTCCCAACAGGGTCACTACGGCGACCATTACGGCCAGCACCGCCATGGTCAACGACACAGCCGCCAGAGATCGGTCTTCCCTGGCTCTCTCAGCACTTTCACGTAACTCTTGAGCTTCATCTGCCATGTTTTTCCAAATCCTCGTTGAACCGGTCACAGAATCGTCCAGAGTTCCGGCGTCAGGCACATCAGCATACTACAAGGGAGGAAGGCTAACTATCGGATAGTTGAAGCGACGCTCCAGGGATGTAGTCGCGAGTGGAAGTCATCGGATACTCACTGTTACCGCGAACGAAGGCGATGTTGCTGGGAGCTGAAGGTTCCTTATTCCCCCATAACCTTCACGATGACTCGTTTATCGCGTTGGCCATCGAACTCGGCATAGAAGATTCGCTGCCACGTCCCCAGATCAAGCATGCCGGCGGTGATCGGCACGATCACTTCGTGATGAATCAGTAACGCTTTCAGGTGGGAGTCGCCGTTATCCTCCCCAGTTTCGTGGTGCTTATAGTTCTTGCGAAACGGCGCCAGATGTTCCAGCCATTGATCGATGTCTTCGATCAACCCACTCTCATTATCATTGATATAGATCCCGGCGGTGATGTGCATCGCAGAAACCAGCGCCATCCCTTCTCGGATGCCGCTTTTGTCGACTATCGCCTCAATCTGCGGGGTTATATGTACATAGGCTCGATGGGTTTTGGTATGAAACTTCAAGTACTCGGTAAAGACTTTCATGAGAATCGTTTCCTTGACATGCGGATTTTCCTTTGACCCGGATTGACCTTTTGGGCACTTACTTCCGTTACCCCCTTAGTGCCGATGGATACAGAATTCTTGGCCCCTTCTGCCCCATACTCGATGGTGTCGAGGAGGTTTTCGTTGTGTTGAGGCTTGATTATTTATCGTGCGTGCTTACCATTGGTTCGACCATTTTAGTGGGGCGACGGTGTTGGGAGGGCTGGATTCTGGCGGGCGTCAATAGCGTTATCCTTTGCCTGATCGGGTTTCGCACAGCGCAGTTTGGCTTCATTCCGGCGAACCTGTTTTGCATTGCGCTTTACGCAGTAAACCTTCGCTCCTGGCGAAGGCCCGAGGTTCGATAACGGGACGTCCACTGCGAGGAGAACGAGCCCTTTTCGCGGGTGATCAACTTCCCTCTGTCTTGCACAATGATTGCACGCGCGGCGCGAATAGAAACATCACAGGTAGAATTCCGGTTACCGCGATTTTCGGCCCTGCCGGATTGTTTTTTCTTTTGTACAGCTATGTTGAGAAACTAACCAGAGCCCGCCACGCATTCACTGCTGCGTGGCGGGCTAAAATTTACAGGATTTACAGCACGGAAAAATCGCGGCCATGCGGCATCTTATTCCGCATGGCGACAGACCCTAAAAGCCGCATCCAAGACTTATGCTCGAAAGCCTTCGCCGCGACTGATAGCGGTCAGATTGAACCAATCCTCACCGAATTAAGAGCCGCCCTGCAGGAGAAAGTGGAGAGCGGAGAAACATGGATGGCGCTTTGCGCACGCGCCGCGGTCGAGCAGGACCCCAAAAAGTTGCTGGAACTGGTAAGTGAAATCAACCGACTCTTCGAAGCCCGAGAAAGACGGTTATCAGGCAAGTCTGATGAAAAAATGCCCACCAAGTAAACTTGCGCAGTAATGATAGCTATCCAATCCCTAGCTCTTTGGCTAGGGATTTCCATTTGCTATCGACAAGAGATTTCGTTTTCGCATCCATCAGGATTTCGTCGGGCCACGGTCGTGTGAAGCCTTCGGTAGCCCATTTGCGCGTGGCATCGATGCCCATCTTCGAGCCATAGTTGGCGAGGCGGCTGGCGTGGTCAAGCGAGTCGATGGGGCCGAGCGTGAATTGAATGTCGCGCTCGGGGTCGATGTGGTTGAGAACTTTGAGGGTCACGTCGGCGAGATCCTGCACATCAACATCTTCATCCACAACAATGATGCACTTGGTGAACATCGCCTGACCCAGCGACCAGATGGCGTTCATCACTTTGCGGGCCTGGCCGGGATAGGACTTTCGGATAGAGACGACCATCAGATTGTGGAATACGCCTTCGATGGGAAGACTGATGTCAATCAACTCAGGAATGGTGAGGCGCATCAGCGGGAGGAAAACGCGCTCGACAGCTTTGCCCATGTATGCATCTTCCATGGGGGGCTTACCGACGATCGTGGTCGAGTAGATGGGATCCTTGCGATGGGTGATGCAAGTGACGTGGAAAACGGGATAGAGATCGGCCAGCGAATAAAAGCCTGTGTGATCGCCAAACGGGCCTTCACTGCGGAGTTCGTCGAGGTTGACATAGCCCTCGAGAACAATCTCGCTGGTCGCCGGAACCTCTAAGTCGACAGTCTCACACTTGACCAGTTCGACTGGAGCAGCGCGGAGGAAGCCAGCGATCAGATACTCCTCAACATCCGGAGGAGCGGGGACGATAGCGGAAAAAGTTACGGCCGGGTCGGTGCCGATGGCGACCGCGACTTCCATTTTGCCCGAGGGATGGTTTCCTTCCGCGAGGACTTGGCCACCGGAAGTGCGAGCCATGAGATCGACAGCGGCGCTGGCGGAGTGTGTGCCGGGGGCGGCCGGGTTTTGCCCTGGCCGGACGGCCGAGGCGGCCGTCTCCACATGATTCGTGGCGGCGGAACGCATGCGTTGGCGGGCGTGTTCAGCGGCGACCTTCTGTCTCTGCCAGTGCGCGCCAGTGGTCTGGCCGTCGTAGACCTGGAGACGGTACATGCCGACGTTTCGTTTTCCGGATTTCGGGTCGCGCGTGACCACGCAGGGAAGTGTGATGAAGCGTCCCGCATCCTGGGGCCAGCATTGCAAGATGGGAAAGTCGAGCAGGGAAAAGTTGTCGCGCTTGATGACTTCTTTGCAGGGTCCAGTGGGGACGGTCTTGGGGAAAAACTTTCCGGCTTCGGTGAGCAGCGGAAGCATTTTGAGCTTGTCGAGGAAACCTTGCGGGGATTTAAGGTCCATGAAGACGCGGATGCGGTCGGCAAACTCATCGAACGAATTCACGCCCAGGGCAAGCTTCATGCGTGCCTCGGAGCCGAACTGGTTGATGAGTACCTGCGAGCCAGGATTGTTCTTAATGTTCTGAAACAGGATTGCCGGGCCACCTGGTTTTCCGGCTTTCGATTTGCTCACGCGGTCGGTGATTTCGGCGATTTCCAGGATGGGGTCGACTTCGGTTTGGATGCGCTTCAGCTCGCCAGCACGGTCGAGAGCGGCGATCCATTGGCGGAGGTCATCGAAGGGCAAAGGCTTTCTCCACAGAACTGTTGATTATACCGATGGGCGGTGAGATCGAGATACTTCGTGCGTGGCGAATTTTGCACGAAGCGAAAAAGCAAAATCGAGAGTCAACTGCTTAACCACAGGGGAACACCGAGGCCACAGGGTAGAGCGTTTAGAGTTTGGAGCGGAGCATGGTGATTACGTCGTCGGAGGTGATGACGCCGACTAATTTATTGTGCTCGTTGATGACAGGAAGCGTGACCAGATTGTATTTGTCGAAGAGTTCGGCGACCTCGTTATCGCTGGTGGCTTCGTGAGTGGAGATGAGCGGCTCCGAAGTCAGTGAAAGCAGCGGAGTCTGGGACTCGGCGAGAACGAGCTTGGCGAGCGGGACGGCTCCGGCGAGAGTGCCCTTGGAGTCGACCAGATAAATTGTCCCAACAGTCTCGACTCCACCTTCGAACTCGCGCAGCACGCCGATAGCATTTTCTACCGTCGCTGTGACCGGCAGGGCGAGGAATTCGGTGGTCATGCGGCCAGCGGCCGTCTCTTCCCGGTGCTCCAGAAGTTCGACGACCTCCTGGCTGGCCTCCGGCTCCATCTCTACGAGAATTTGTTCGGTATGATCCTGGGAAAGATCGGCGAGAAGGTCGGCAGCGGCATCGGGATCCATTTCCTCGACGATGTCGGCAGCGCGCTCGGAATCCAGAGATTCCACAATCGATTTTTGTACCTTGGGGTCGACTTCTTCCAGAGTTTCCGCGGCCACATCTTCGTCGAGGGTGCGGAAAACGGCTTCGCGCTCGTCGGGTGCCAGGTCTTCGACAATGTCGGCGATATCGGCGGGATGGAGTTTAGCCAGACCGGCGTGGGAAATCTTGAGCTTGATGCGGCGCGCCGGGTCAGTTTCGATGAGATCGACAAAACTCCACGGGATGGTGCGGAGCGGAATCTTCTGCAACAAAACATGGAGAGCGGTGCGGGGTGCGAGTCCGCGAAGAAGCCTACGTATCGCGCCGCGGGCGCCGATATCGACGGAGGCGACGCGTATAGTGGCGCGCGGGCGTCCGGCTTCGGTCACCGAGTCAATCTGGAGTTCGACATCGTTAACCCGCACCACCTTGCGGCCATTAATGTCGATCACTTGTTGGTCCAGAAGATCGCGTTCCAGAAGAAACAATCCTTCGGAGCCGTTCGCAGCGGGCCAGTCGGAGGGCTTCGTGGAAGCGTGAATGTTGTCGTCAATCGAAGAGATAGCGGAGAAGGGAAGAACTCGGTCGCCAGATTTGGTTTTAACAATCAGCGAGGCGATTCGAGTGGGATCTTCCTGAGGAGCCAGGGTTACTTCGCGCACGTGGCCGGTTGCCGCACCAGACGGGTCGTACACCGTGGCGCCGAGAAGCTCGGAAAGAGGCAGCGTGGTCATCCCGGGTAGAGGATAGCGGAGTTTTGCGAAGGAGAGAACTGATTTGTTGGCGAAAGAGAAATAATCTTTCGCGGGTTAGATCTTCCTCTTAAGGCTATGCGGCCTGAGGGCGAATCCAATATTCTGCAAGGGCGACGATTAGGCTGCGCCGGTCATTAGTCTACCCACTCGCTGGGCAACCGATTCCAGCTTTCGGAGATCGTCGGAGGTAAAGTCCGGCCCGGCTGCGGCTGGACGTGGAGCTTTGCGGGATATCTGGATCACGCCGATTACCTCGCCATTCCGCGCAAGCACAGGAGCAGACATGAGTTTCTGAATGACCTGCGCGTCCAGTCCGGTCTTGCCGAGCCTAACTAGTTCAAAGACGCTGAAATGCTTCACCTGGGTGAAGCCATTAAAAATCTCTGCCTGCTTGGTGCGTGCGGTGCGGGCGGCTACAGCCGAACTGGAGAGAGGAATCGCTCCCGCAGTACGCAACTCGGCGGGGTATAGGAAATTTAGCAGACTTCCACTCAGCTCCAACAGAGCGACTTCGGTCTCTTCCACGCGGAAAAGCTTTGCCACACCGACGCAAACCGATTCCGGTGAGTCGTGACAAGAGTCCAAGTGCGCGAGCTGTTCGGTTTCCGGCATTCATTCGAGGATGAACGAGCAGAATTCGATCGACAAGGTAACCGACGTGCCACTTCGCAGATTTCGACGGAGTAGTTGCGGTGGTTCGCCATGGCACGCCGGTCACTACACATCGGTCATTGTGTATCTGTTGAACGGCGCATCTATCGGCTATTTGGAGTCGCTAGAAATGCATAGACGGTATTCGTATTCGGGCTTGGACTAGTAACTTGCGAAATGGTCTTACAAGAAGAGCCTTGGTGCGATATCGAGGCCTGATTCACAGACCGTATAATTGACACGAGTGCGACTTCTTTTTGACATCTTCGGGCAGACTTTGCAGACGTTGTGGGGGCATAAACTGCGCTCATTTCTCACCATGTTTGGGATCGCATGGGGGGTATTTTCGTTGTTGCTTCTGGTCGGACTCGGGGAGGGATTTAGGTCGGGAAACAAGAAGCAGTTCGATACCTTAGGCGAGAATGTGATGTTTCTCTGGTCGGGACGGGCCCCGGCAGTGCAGGGGAGTTTCACAGCTCTGCGGCAGTACTACCTGACGTACCGTGACTACCTGGATATTCTGCGCGAATGCCGGAGCGTGGGAGCCGCGGCTCCGGTAATCAAGCGCAACGACATTCGGGCGGTCAGCGATTTCTATCAGGCGAGTGGGCAGATTTTGGGTGTCCCCGCTTCATTTGACCAAATCCGTTACCTGCCAATTCAAAATGGGCGCTGGTTAAATGCCATGGACGATGCGCAGAAGCGGCCGGTAATTGTGCTGGGGGACGAGGCGCGTCGGACCTTATTTTTCGGACGGCCGGCGGTGGGCAGCACGATTCTGCTGAATGGCGTGCAATTCGAAGTGGTCGGAACGCTGCAACGGATTGGGCACGGCGACGACAATACGCAAAATCTGCAGTGTTATGTGCCGTTCAGCACAATGCGGGAATATTTCCGGCCGACCAACGTCGGGGAAGCGCCCGATGTGATCAGTATTATCGAATATCAGCCCAAAACACGCGCACTGCACGAGGCGGCGAAGCAGGAAGTGCACAAAGTAATTGCTCGGAATCATGGGTTCGATGCCAATAATCCGGATTCATTCGACGAGTGGGACACGGTGAATACGGTGGACCAGGTAGGCAAGATTTTCGATGCGATGAACGATTTCCTGGGAAGCGTTGGTTTGGTAACGCTCGGACTCGGAGCGATCGGGATTATCAACATCATGCTGGTGGCGGTCGCGGACCGCACACGGGAGATTGGATTACGCAAGGCTTTGGGAGCGACGAACGCGAGCATCATGTTTCAATTTTTTGTGGAGGGTGCATTTCTAACTTTGCTCAGCGGGATAACTGGAATCGCAGCAGCGGCTGGGGTGATGGCGGCATTGTCCGGAGTGTCGCTGGGCGAGGGATTCGATCCGCCGAAGCTTGTAGCCAGAACGGCGGCGCTGGCGGTTGCGGCGCTGGCAATTGCGGGAGTGGCTGCGGGCCTTTATCCGGCGCGGCGGGCGGCTTTGTTGCAGCCCGTGGAAGCGTTGCGGAAAGAATAGCGAGTGCCACGGGCCGAGCGGTTCGCAGAAGCAGGCGTCGGACAAAGGCTTAAACTCAGAGAACACAGAGAACACAGGGTAGAACAGAATTCATGCATCGAGATTTACTGGGACAGGCGATTGCGGCGATGCGGCATGATTTGCGCAAGACCCTGCTGACCATGGCCGGGATGGCATGGGGGATTGCGACCGTAGTATTGCTGCTGGCATATGGAAATGGATTTGGGACGGCCATCTCAAATATTTTCGAAAGTTTCGGTGCCACCGCGGTCGGAATATTTCCTGGACGGACATCGCAACAGGCGGGTGGAAATAAGGCGGGAGTGCAGGTGCGGTTCACGAACGACGATATCGATCTGCTGCAGAACAATGTACCGCTATGCAAACACGTGGTGCGGATGTCACAAAAAGATTCATCGGTGCAAAATGGAAATCGCACTTTCACGATGCCTGTGATGGGACTCGATCCTTCCATCGAGGAAATTTGGAATCTCGACATGGGTGCGGGACGTTTTCTCGACGATGCTGACAATGCGCGGCACGGTCTGGTGGCCGCAATTGGCTCGGAGGCTAAGGACAAGTTGTTTTCCGGGGCTCCGGCGGTAGGAGAGGATATCCGAATTGACGGAGTGGAATTCCAGGTGGTGGGTGTAGTGAAGCCGCGGATGCAGGAGGGCGACGATGATGATAACCGTACGATTTACATCTCCTATAACTCGATGAACGTTTTGAAAGACAATCACTATCTGGACGGAATCTGGATGGATTCTCAGGGGCTAGATCATGACAAACTGGACCGGACAATCCGGGATACGCTGGCCGCGGCGCATGGATTCAAGAGCGACGATAAGCGCGCAATTTTCGTATTCGATGCGCAAAAGCAACTTACGCAGTTTGGGATTATTTCGCTTGCGCTGAAAGTGCTTCTCGCATTTATCGGAACGCTGACGCTGGGCATCGGCGGCGTGGGGCTGATGAATATGATGCTGGTGTCGGTGACACAGCGTACGCGGGAGATTGGCGTGGAGAAGGCGTTGGGAGCCCGCCGGCGCGACATTTTGTTTCAATTTCTGGCCGAGGCTATGGCCATCACCGCCGTGGGCGGCTTGCTGGGGATCGCTCTGTCCTATGTGGTATCCGTCTCGGTGGGGCGGCTAACATTTTATAGTGCGATGGCCAAACATGCGGAGGCGGGGGACATCCGGTTGATTGTGTCGCCGATGATTTTGCTGGTGGCGACGGGAATTCTGGCAGTTGTGGGAGTAGTAAGTGGAATGGTGCCGGCAATGAGAGCTGCACGACTCGATCCGATTGAGGCGCTGCGATACGAGTAGTGTAGAACTTTTTCTAGAGATTTCGCGCCGGGTTTCACGAGATCAAAATCAAGTACTTAAACACAGAGGGTTCGGGGAAGGACGGGGTAAATCTCATTGGGCGATGACATTTTGAGTTTGCCGGCGCCGAAGGCTGACTCACACGTGGCTTACGGAAGTGACCAAAATCAGTTTGTGGATTTGCGGCTGCCGAAGTCGAAGGGACCGCATCCACTTGCGATCTGCATTCATGGCGGTTACTGGCGGGTGCAATACGATCTAGAGTATTTGGGACACTTGTGTGCGGCATTATCTGCGAGGGGTATAGCTACCGCGAATGTGGAATATCGACGCGTGGGAAACGCTGGTGGCGGATGGCCGGGAACGTTTTCGGATATTCGCTCCGCGTATCAGTTTGTAATGCAGCAAGCGCAACGAAATGGTTTCGATGCGAGGCAGGTAATCGTGCTGGGGCATTCTGCGGGAGCGCAGCTCGCGCTTTGTCTGGCGTCGCATGAGGCACACTTGGCAGGCGCGATTTCTTTGGCCGGAGTAATCGATCTGCAGCGGGCGTATGAATTGCATTTGAGCAACGATGCCGTCGCGAACTTTTTGGGTGGAACGCCCAACCAAGTTGCGGACCACTATCGCGAGGCTGACCCGATGCAGCTGGCGATCCGAGCGCGTCAGTGCATAATCCACGGTGTCGAGGATGACATCGTGCCGCCAGGTCTCAGCAAGCACTATGTGAGCGCCAAGTTAAAGGCTAAGGAAGATGCTCGACTGGTGATGATTCCAGACGCGGGGCATTTCGAGATCGTGGATCCGAGGTCGGGAGCTTGGGCGACGGTTGAGAAGACCGTCGTGAATTTCTTAAGAACCAAGAAGACTTAACACCGAGACACAGGGTGATGGTCTTGCCCGGCCGATCAGGCTACCTTTGATTTGCGTTTTTTCGTGGCTGACCGAGCGCCCTCTCCGGAGTGTTCGACATTGTTGCCGGGTTCGGGGAAGTCCGTATCGGAATCCTTCAGAATCGGATCCTGATCGCGATGGCCGAGCTGCTCTTCAAGGCCTGTATTGCCATCGTGATGATGTTGGTCTTCTTCGGTTGCGCCTTTAGCGCGGTCAGGATCGTTGTCAGAAAGTTTGGTCATATCAAACTCCGGTCATACACAGCTTCAGAACTGAAAAGTGAGAACAACGTCACTGGAATTATTCTCCCGGACGAGAGTTGGAGGCGACTCCCAGTTTGCGCAGACGCTCGCGAGCCTGCAACGCTTCGGGCGAGCGCGGATAGCGCTGGATTACGTGGCGGAGTTCCGTGACTCCATCTTCCTGCTTACCCAGTTCGATCAGTGCGAAACCTTTCTTTAGCTGTGCTGATGCAACCTTGGTTCCTGTAGGAAAATTCTGCAGAACCTGGTCATAGCTCTGCGCTGCTTGTTGGTAGTTGCCCTGCCGGAACTGAATCTCGCCGAGATAAAAGTAGCAATTTCCGGCGAGATCGGTGTTGGGATAAAACTTGATGTAGTCGGAAAATTCCTGGATGGCGAGATCGTTCTTGGCGCCGTTGTAATCCCGCAGAGCGTTGTTATAAAGGACGTCAGGCGGTGGCGCCTGCGCTAAAGCTTGCTGCTGCGCCTGCTGCTGGGCGGTGCTGGCGGCCGCACTCTGCTGCGATGCCTGCATGTCTTCCAGTTGCTTGCTCACCTTGGCGAGACGCGCCTTCAGTTCGTCGAGACTGTCGTTAAGCGCCTGGATCTGCCCGGAGAGTTGGTCCACGTGAGAGGACGAATCGCCCTGCTGTTTCAGCAAAGTGGTTTGCAGGGCAGTGACGGCTGCGGCAACCTTGTTCACCGCATCGCTGTCGCGTTCGACAAGATTGTTCATGACTCCCATGCGCTCGTCGAAGCTACGCTGCATGGCGGTCATCTGCTCTTGCAGTTGCTGAACCTGGGTTTGCAACTGAATGGTCTCTTTATTCACGCCAAAAGCCGGCATGGCGGCGAGGCATAGCGTTGAGATCAAAGCAAGTCGAAGGGAGCGGATTTTAGGTTTCATAAGCGCGAGTTTCCTAGAGCCTATTTTAGACGGATTAGAGCCGCCGTAGGTTGTGAAGATTTGGACAAGGAACCCGGAAGGGCATAGGCGGTTCTCCAGTAGCACATTGGCAGGTTGGAGGTTAGCGACAAAGGCCAAGAATTGCGAACCTGAGGCATCGCGGAAGCGGTACCCCAGGTTCGCACAAATTCACTATTTCTGATACACGAAGTGACCGCGGCGGTTCTGTTGCCAGCAGGCTTCGTTTTCTTCCATGCAGAATGGCTTTTCTTTGCCATAGCTGATGGTCTTAATGCGGTTGGAGCTGATTCCACCTGCAACCAACGCGTTCTTCACCGATGATGCGCGCTGATCGCCAAGGGCCAGATTGTACTCGGTGGATCCGCGGGAATCGCAGTGTCCCTCGATCGTGAAGTTGATCCCGGGATGCTGATTCAGAAACTGGATATCGGCTTGAACGGCCGACTGCTGATCGGGGCGAATGTCAGATTTGTCGTACTCGAAATAGACATCCTTCACATTCTGGCCGAAGAGATCCTCTTCCGAAGGCGAGGGTGGCGGAGGTGCAGCCGCAACCGGAGGTGTGACGGTAAGGCGCGTCGTCGCATCCTGCGTTCCGCCCGGCCCTTTGGCTGTGAGGTGATACGTTGTCGAATCGGTGGGATTGACCTGTTGTGATCCGCTGGGCTTGACTGCGCCAACGCCATCGATAGAAACGTCAGTAGCGTTGGAAGTCTGCCAGCTGAGCGTTGCCGATTGTCCCTGCTGAATCGTGTCCGGGCTCACGGAGATGGAAGCGGTGGGCGCGGGTGCTGGTGGAGGCGGTGGGGGCGGTGGGGGAGCCGCTTTCTTATGGCAAGCGCCCAACAAAAGAATAGCGCCCAGGGCGAAGGCGGTTGAGACAGATTTGAGTGTTTGCTGCTTCATGTTGATTTTTTTCCCGTTGTTGCTGTTCACGATGTTTCCTCCTGCGAACTCAGAAAACAATTTGAGTTCAGACGAAGTGAATTTATTTCCAACTCCAGTTCGGTTGCGAATTACGTCCCGTAAAAGTCAGTTGATGAAGCTTGGTGCCGTCGGCCAGCATCTCCCAAATCTCTTCTTTGCCCGAGCGGCTGGACTGAAATACGATGTGGCGATTGTCGGGCGACCACCAGGGATAATCATTCCGCCCTCCATCATGAGTGAGCTGAACCCACTGTTTGCTGGCGATATCCATCAAATAAATGTCGGAGGACCCAGGTTCGCCGGGACCATACTTGCGGATCCAGGCAAGCGATAGAAATTGTCCGTTCGGCGACCAGTTGGGCGATACGGCGTAGCCCTGGTCCGTCATGCGTTGCTGGTTGGTTCCATCGGCCTCCATCGTATAAACCTGAGGCAATCCGGTGCTGCCGCTGACGAATGCGATCTGAGCTCCGGTTTTCCGGTTCCACGTCGGAGAAACATCTGGTCCTCTGCCTGTGGTCATGGCATGCAGGCTGCTGCCGGCAGAGTCGCAAACATAGATTTCTGAATGGCCGCCGCGCGACGAAGAGAACGCCAGACGGGTGCCGTCAGGCGACCATGACGGAGATAGATTGGCGCCGCCAAAATGCGGAAAACTGACAAGACGATTGAGATCGCTCGAGTACATCAGAATTTCCCAGCCGGATTTGGTGAGCGAACTGAAAGCGAGGCGGGAGCCGTCAGGAGAAATTCTAGGGGAAAGGGAGATCGAAGCCTGATGGGTAAGCTGACGCTGGTTGCTGCCGTCGTAATCCATCACCCAGATTTCTTTGTGGCCGGAGCGGTCGCTGACAAAATAGATTTTGCTTTCGGCGATGCCGGGAATGCCGCCGCCGAGACGAAAAATAATTTCGTCGGCAAATTTGTGGGCAATCAGGCGGGTCGCGTCATCCGTCGCAACATCGGTGTATTGCTTTCCCAAGACCAGCGGCGAGGCGGTGTTTTTTACGTCGTACAGCCAGCCTTGCACCACGACTTTCCCTGCTGCGACGCCGAGGTTACCGAACGCCAGCATGGCGGCGTTCGCCGGAGGAGAGTTCCAAATTCCAAATGTGACTTCCGGCGGATTGGCCGGTACCTGCAAGGGGTAGAAACTCTTCGAGATCAGCTCGACGACACCGGAGTTGTCGAGGTCGTTCCAGAACGTATCGTTGAACGTCTTCAACAGAGCAGCGTTCTGGGGGTCGTTGTTAGCGGGCTTGAAGTCGGGAACGGCGAGTCGCACTTTTTCAACTCCGAGACCGGAGCCGGTGCGAACCCAATCCTGGGCGAACGACAGGGAACAGAGAAGTGAAGGAAGCAGGAGCAACAAACCACAGGCGCTCAGAAGGCGAACGCCAACTGTGGCAGAGTACCGGAATGGTCTGCGTTTATCGTCCATCCGTTCGGAAGTGTTGCGTGGGCAAAGACAAAAATATCCAGCGAACGACAGTATCGTAGTCCGATATGTTCTCATTGGCAAGTTACGAACGATCATAATCGAGAATCCGGAACCTAAAGAATCATCAGGTACATGTTCGTGCAACTTTATTTTTTGCTGTAATCGAACCAATATTCGACTGAGATTTTGCTGCCGCTGTAATCGGGCGGCAGCGGCCCGAATGTGTCGATCCGCTGCAGCGCGCGGGTAGCTGAAACATCGAGCGATGGTACGCCGCTCGACTGCTCAATCTGCACGTTGTAGGGATGGCCATCGCGGGCTACGTCAAACGTGATGTAGACGCGATTGGCCGTGGTAATGCTGGGGTCGACCTCGTACTTCAGCCAGTTTTCTGAAACCTTCCGCTGAATCACCTGAACATACCAGCCATATTTGGTGCCGAAATCGCCGCCGCCGCCGGTGATGCCGAAGCCGCCTTTCGCGCCTCCGGCAGCAAATGAGCCATAAGGGCCACTCACGGGACCGCCTTCGCCGAATGCTACCTGATTCGATTCCGGCTCCGGTGTGGGCTGGGTCTTTGCCTTGGTGGGCGTGGAGATTTTCTTCGGCTTTACTTTTGTATGCTTGCCCTGAATCTCGATCGCGTCCGGCTCCTTCTCTTCAACCTTGGGCTCGGATTTTGTTATTCCCTTCGATTCGTTAGCCAAAACATTCTGGTTCTGGTTTGGCGCGGCCGTCAGAGGAATGTTGCTGACCAGGGTTACGCCCATGGCGGAACCGCCTCCGCCCGAACCCCAATCCGAGCCACTGCCTCCGGTGAAGACAAGAGGATAGAGCAGGATGATTGCGGTGACAGCGATGTGGAAACCGGCCGACCAGGCGAGGGCGCGTCCCCAACTGTCGTGCTCGAAAAATATCTCAGCGTTTTGCGCCATTTTCTTCCAAAGGCTGAGTGACGATACTCACATTGGTGATGCCTGATTGCTTGACCGCGTCCATGACGGTGGCGAAGGCCCCGAAGGGAACATTTTCATCGGCGCGGATAAAAATAAACTGATTGTGGGGGTCGCGGATCTTCTGCTTCAGGCGCGCCGCGATTTGATTGATGTTGATGGCGTCGTTGCCGAGGAATACGCGCTGATCCTTATTAATGGTGATGACGGTTCGCTCTTCGGTAATTTCTTTAACGGTGCGCGTTTTGGGAACACTGACCTCGATTCCTGATTGCAGCACGGGAGCAGTCACCATAAAAATGATGAGGAGCACGAGGACGACATCGACCAGCGGAGTAATGTTGATATCGGCCAGTGCGGATTGCGTGCGGCCATTCGAGGAAGTAAAAGCCATCAGCGCCTCACTTCGGCAGCCTGGGGCTGGATGCTCTCGATGGCATTGAGCACTTCAAGGGAGAAGTCGTCGCCCCGCGCGGCGAAGACGCGAATCGAATTGCCGATCAAGTTGTACGCGATCACGGCGGGAATCGCGGCGGCCAATCCGGCGGCAGTGGTGATGAGAGCTTCGGAAATTCCGGGGGCGACGGCCCGAAGAGTTGCGCCACCGGCGGTGCCGAGGCCGTGGAAGGCGTCGATGATGCCCCAGACCGTGCCGAAGAGTCCGATGAACGGGGTGACGGCCGCAGTGATGGCCAGCCAGGGCACATTGCGCTCCAGACGCGTAATTTCTTCGGAGGCGCCGATCTGCATCCCGCGTTGCACGGCGGTCAGGCTGCGGAGAGTAGCAGAAGGTGTGGAAAGTTGCCGCTTGTATTCCTGGAATCCGCCTTCAAAAACTCCCACCAGAGGGCTGGGATGAAACTGGTCGGCGACGGCGGCAATATCCTGCAGGCGCTGGGCTTTGCGAAAGGCGCGCAAGAAGCGTCCGCTTTGGACTCGGGCGCGGCGCAGCAGGCTCCACTTGGTCAGGATGATGGCCCAGGAAATAAGACTGAAGGCCAGCAAGGTGACGAGCACGAACCTGGCGACCGGACCGGTGTTGGAGAGCAGATCAAGAGTTTCGCCGCCGACGAAAATAGCAGGGTATGAAGACAGATGCATGTGATTTAGGGAAATACCTTGACCGGATTATAGATGATTCATCGGAATTGTCTCAGAGGACGTATCCCAAACATAACGTCGGACGGCAAATTCCTGTTTCAGATTAGTGCGGTCTTACTCGGTTTTGGATTTCGCTGATATACGTAGGTTCAAAAAATGACATCAAAGAGCAGCAGGAGTTTATAGAATTTTCCGGGAGGAATTGAATGGCGAATTACGGAATGCTCCGAAACTATCGCTTCACCGACACCGCCGAAGATATTCGGGGGGCCAAGCTGTACGGTCTGAATGACGAAAAACTGGGCAAGATTGACGATGTGATTTTCGACCACTCCGAGGGAACGATTCGCTATGTTGTGGTGGACACGGGCGGATGGCTTTCGACGAAGAAATTCATCGTTCCGGCCGACCGTCTTCGCGCGTCGACCAAACACGACAATGATTTCGCGGTTGATCTGACCAAAGCGCAGGTGGAGAGCTTCCCACCCTACAAAGAGACCGACCTGGAATCCGATGAACAATGGTCGGATTACGAAGGCAAATACCGTTCGAAGTGGGATGCGGATCCGGTAATGCATCGGGAGGGAACCGACCGGAACATCACTCCAACCCCGCAGCAAATGCCGGGGAATTCACTTTCAGCGAGGGCAGGCGGGGCGCCGAACACGGCACAAACCACTCCCGCCGACATCGCTGAAATCGAGGATACGGAGTTTATCGAGCCCGGATACGCGGCTGGAACCGACACCGTTGAAATCGATACCAGCGCAGTTGGCATTGGTCCCCGCTGGGATACGTTTCAAAATCGCCTGCGAGAGCGACGCAAGGAAGTAGTGGGGATGGGAGATAGAGGCGAAGGCGAGGACGATTACCGGAAAGCTGGTTAGGGAGCTAATGTTAAAGAGCCACGGCTTCCGCCGTGGCTCTTTCAGTTTATATTGCGATTTCACAGAGTCAGAACGGAGCGGCGTCAATTGTGGAGCGAACCGGAAGGATCGGATAACGCAATCAATTTACCCACCGGATATTCATCTCGCGATAGAGGAGTCGAGGGTTCAGGATTGATGATGGTGAGCACTTCCCCGGTTTGAACTCCGCGCACCATCAGGCGGTCATTTTCGACACCTACCACGCGATATTTCTCGTCGAAGATTGACATAGGGGGCCTTTGTGAGTTGGATGCCCAAGTGAGGCCTCGCGATGCCGGAGAGAGGTCCGATGATTACTAGATTGTTCCGAAATGGTCCGGCAACCATAGACGCGAAGTGTCACGCGGGAGATTACTTGTGCATGACAGGCACCTTTCGGGTCTTACCTGTAGTGGTGAAACACACGGCTACGCTGAGCCTCCCGCCAATTCTTTTTCGGCACCGTAGAAGAGCGCGCGCAACGCATTTATGACCAGTCGACCGAGCAGAACAATGATGATAAGCAAGGCTAGGGCGATCAAGGCGGCAGCATAGGGATGGCGCGTGGCCAGCCAGGTGAGGCCAACGGCGAGAACATCCTCACCCAAGCTCAACGAAATATTTGAGAAGGGTTCTGGGGAGGGAGTGACCGCGGCACGCAGTGCTATCTTTCCACCGTGAGCAGCGAGAGCGATGAGGGCTCCCAGAAAAGCTGCCAGCAGTTGTTGCGGGGGCGTGAGTTGTCTGGTAGCGCCGTAGGCAATCAAGCCCGCGACCGGGACGCGAATGAAGGTGTGCAAAGCGCTCCACAGCAGATCGAACGCGGGAATTTTGTCGGCGAAGAACTCGATTACAAATAGAACAACGCTGGCCGCGATCACAGGCCAGGTTTCGAGGAGAAGTAATTCCGGCGGGAGGGGCACGTGCCCCAGGCGAGCCAATAGGCCCAAGGCAGCCACCGTCGCATAGACGTTCAATCCGGCAGCGAATGAGACGGCCGCCAGGACCGCGAAAAGTTCGGGCAATGGGATTTGCAGCCAGTCCAACATCGTAATCTCAGCGCCGTATCCAAGCCCCTGCTTAAACCGAAGTCCATCGCAAAAGTAAAAGGGCCCCCATAAGGCGACCCTTGGATTCTAGCTGCAATTCCGTTACAGCGTGGACTCAATCTCAAAGCCCCAGGCTTCCAACAGAGGCTCAGGGATGTACTTGGAGTTCTTGTTGCGCCGAGCCCACTCGCGCAGACGAGTCGATCGCAAATATTGGTCTGGAGTGAGCTTGTATTCGCGCACCACTTGCTCGAACTCTGTAATGGTGGGTACGATCGGGCCAATCGGCTCGGGTTTTCCCCAGTTTGGATTTCCGCGTCGTTTTGCCATGAAAAAGCCTTTCGTACAAATAGGGGGATTAGCCAAATAATAGTATGCTTCTATGTGTATGATTCTCCTGATGCCGAAGGAGATTCACAGAAATAATGCCATCCACTGAAGTGCGCGGATAGTGTTCCCAAAAAGCTATTTGGAGAAACAGCATCTTAGGTCAATAGCGCCGGAAAGTCAATTCTACTGTCTGGCATGGTCGCTTGAATTATCAGCCGTAACTACATGTCAATTAGACGGTTATAAGGTCGTCGTTGATTCTTCGTAAGAGAATAGAAGTCAACGGTTCGAGGGAATGTGGCGAGGTTACGCCCGTAACTTCCACGCTGAAAGTCTCCGTTGATGTAACCTCGGAACGCGGCCTACACTTGACAGTGCATTCTCTTGGCGAGACCACGGCATAGTAGTGCTCACCCGTAAGGACAGGGATCGCGATGAATTTGAAGTCACTGCTGCTTTGTTCAGATGAAAAGATCGGACGCGTGCTGCGGCGTACACTGGGCGATCTTGACATTGGGGTCGAACATTGCACCACCGCGGAAGTCGCGTTGCGTCATTTGACCCGCGACCGGTTTGAGGCCATCATTGTGGACTGTGCCGGTCCCGGAGCCGCCGATGTTCTGCGCGCAGCCCGAACCGCCCCCTGCAATAAACGAGCCATCGCAGTGGCGATTCTCGAACCCGGAAGCGGATTGCGCTCGGCATTTGAGATTGGAGCTCACTTCATTCTCTATAAGCCAGTCTCCGCAGAACGCGCCAAATCGAGTTTTCGCGCCGCCAGAGCCCTGATGAAACGGGAGCGCAGGCGCAACTCGCGTGTCACCGTGAATTTTCCGCTGGAAATGGTCAGCGCCCAGTCTGGCGCGCGGGTTAAGGCGAATACCACGGATGTTGGCGAAGGTGGGTTGGCGATTTCAATCCCACGCCGCACCAAGCCGCATGGCCGATGGAATTTATCATTCACGCTTCCGGGTTCCACCAAGGTGGAGGTCGCGGCCGAGTTTGCCTGGGAGGGAAGCGGTACGCAGGTGGGCTTGCGGTTTGTGAATCCCTCGCCGGATGCGGCACATCGGTTGCGCGAATGGCTGGGCCGCAATTCGCCAGATGGAGAGAAGGACGACCCGCCAGCACCGTGCCAGCTTACCGACTTGAGCTTGCGCGGCTGCTATCTGGCCATGCCTTCGCCGTTCCCGGTTTCTACCCGGGTTACGCTTTCGATGAGAGCGGCAAATGTGGAACTGCGATCGGAAGGAGTGGTTCGAGTGATGCACCCTGACATCGGGATGGGTGTGGAATTCACGCAAACCACCGCCGAGCATCGCCTGCTGCTGGAGAAATTTCTTAGCTGTCTGACGGAGAATCCCGAGACTTTGCCAGAATTGATGGTTGAACCCGAAGGTTTTGAGACGGAAAGTGTTTTATCAAGCGCTACGGAATCGGGCGAGGTAGAAGATCCGCTGCTCGATCTTTTTCGTAACCAGTCCGGGCTCGCGCCAGACTCCTTCCATGCCGAACTGCGCAAGCAGCGAGGTCTATCCGCTGCGGCCGCCTCCTGATCAAACGCACGCTCACGTTTTCGATCTTATTGAGGCAACGGCGTTCCTTCCGCTGGACCACCCTTTACCAGCTCTGTCTTTACTGTTGATTTCTGATTGGCCACAAGGTCAATATCGGTTTCGAAGTCTTGATAACCGGGCAGCGTAATTCTGATTTTGCGCTTGCCCGGTGCAACCAGCAAGGCTCGGCCGAGACCACTGAATTCGGCAACATGACCCACGAACACTCCGTCGACAAAAACCGCAGCGCGGTTAGGATTTACGTCCAGCTTAATCTGTGCGGTGATATGTGGGAATTGTACCCGGGTATCTTTTCCCATCTTGACTTCGACGGTCTGGATCTCTCCGGCACGGACGGCCACTTTCTGAACGAAGTCCACATACCCGCCCTGGCGAACCGTGATCTCGTGCTCGCCCGGAAGCAGCAGGAGTTTCTTCGATCCTTTGAGTTCCTGCAAATAGCCGACATACTGGCCGTCGACCCAGACGCCGGAGGTGCGTTCGACTTTAGTGGCACCGACGAGATCAACTCGTCCCAGCACATTATTTTCCCCGTGCAATGCCGTAGAAAAAATCGCGGCGCAGGAGAGTACAAGGATGCATACGAGAGCGCGAACCCGCGAAAAAGAAATCATAAGAATTGGTCCCTGCTGGTGAGATGCGGCTCGAGGATGAAGGGTAGCCGATGCGGGCAGGCATGTAAGCGCGTAAAAGGAAAGGACAAAGCCAGGTTGCGTTAGCCAAAAGACGAGAGAGCCTGTTAGTCTAAAATGATCGCGGGCCGGGATGGCGAAATTGGCAGACGCAGCGGACTTGGAAACCTTAAGTCCTTGAGGAAACTGCAATGCAGAACTGCACATTGCTTGTCCTCCGACGTCAAGGTGCCGCCTTCGGCGAGCTTTTTCATGTTGCGGAGCATCTTCCCGAAGAGCAAACGGTAGGTTTTTACCTGCTTCTGCCGCGAAGCATCGTCTGGCTGCGTGGAACTGTCCCACACCAGGGTGTAGTAGAGGGTAGTGCGGCCCGATCCGAGCGGACGCGCCTCCAGCGTTCCGTGATACATCGGATACAGACCGGCGGCACGCAAAGGCTGAGTGTAGGTGTAGCTATACCGCGTCTGCCCGACGATGATTCAATGGCCAACGCTCCGAACAGCGCCCAGTTCGCCTTCTTTGCCAGAGAGCAGTTCACAACCGCGGAAACCCCACTCGCCGATATCGCAGTATTTGCCGATACGCGCCCAGACCTTCTGCGCAGGGGCATCGACGACGATCGACATCGGAAGACTGGCATAGTGGGGATTGGGATTGAGCAATGGCGTGGTGATCGGCGGGCGCAGGCTCCCCGCTGGCTTAGGTGGAAGCTTGCCTCCCTCGGCGAGCACCTTCATGTTCTTCAGCCATTCCGACACGCGTGCGTGCCTCGCTTCCCCATCTTGCCTGCGCGCACCATCGTCAGGAAGCATCGAATCATCCCGGAGCATCGTATAAGTCAGCCGCGTGGTGGTGGGAGTCAGAGCTCCGGCAGCGAGCGTTCCGTGAGCCAGGTTGTAGGGCGTGTCCTTTCGAGGCGGTTGGGCATAGGTATAGCTGTATCCCGTCTGACCGACCAGCACCTCATTTACGATTGATCGCACCGTACCAGGACCACCATCACCCTGCAGGTATTTGCAATCCTCCCATTCGGCGGAATTCATCCACTCGGTAATGTCGCAGAAGCTGCCGACCCGCGCCCAGACCTTGTCCACCGGTGCGTCGACAACGATCGATTCGTCGAGCGTTACATAATGAGGATTCGGAATCTGGAGAGGAACGTCTGCCTGAGGTTGCTGTGCATCGCACGCAGCCGCCAGGAGGACAAGCGCGGTTAGCAGGCTCATGCAGCGAACTCTCATCGTGCTACCCATCTCGCCTTTCGCCTCACGGTTGCGGTCCTCTTTTCTTTCCTTGCCACTCGCTTTTCGGAGGTTTTCGCCTACGCCTTGAGCATTTCCTGCACGTAGGCCGGTTTAAGCGGAAGTCGCCGAAGGATCTTTCCCGTTGCGTCGTGGAGAGCGGCTGCAATGGCAGGCGCAGCCAGCGCATTCGCCGCCTCCGAGCCACCACCGTAGGTTCCGACTTTGGGATTGTTCAGCAACACCACTTTGATTTCCGGGATGTCGGACATAGTTGGGATGGGATAGGAGATCCAGTCGTCCTGGGTGATCCCGCTTTCATCAAACATTACCTCTTCAAATAGTGCGTGGCTGATGCCCATGACCGCACCGCCTTCAATGTTCCGCTTCAATTGCACCGGGTTGATTACGATGCCGGGATCGACGGCAATCGTGTACTTCTCCACAACGATCTTGCCAGTGTCAGGAGAGACTGCGATCTGGCAAACGCAAGCCCAGTAGCTTAAGTTGCGGAACATCAGGGCAACTCCACGGCCACGTACAGGCGTTGACCCGGTAGACACCGCATTCGGATGCGGCGAAGGGCGGGCGTCCCAGCCAGATGCGTCACGCACCGCTTTCAGCACGCTGATCGCCCGTTCTTCGGTTGCGTGGTCCAGGCGGAACTGAAGAGCATCCCTGCCTGCGAGGGCCGCGGCCTCACTGATCGCGAGTTCGCGGGGAAAAAGTTGCTGGAATTGCACCGGTGTCCGCATGCTGTGGTCGCGCAAGCCGACGGCGAGCGGAGAGGCTTTCTGTCCGACCTGGTACGTCCCATGGCCCCGCTCTGCCACATTTGGAACAGCAGCATAGACCCACGGATCGGAAATGTTGTTCACCGTGCTTGTGATGAAATCATTGTGAACATCGGGAGCCGGCATGGTGGGCAATCCCGCGAGGACGGCTCCAATCGGCCGATCGTCTTGCATGGCGGGCATGTAGTGGTCGACTTGATACGCCGCGATCTTACCTTTTTCGTCGAGCGCAATCTGAACATCGGAGAAACCGGCTGCCCCTTGTGTGGACCACTGCATATCGTCGGCGCGCATCCACTGAACGCGCACGGGTTTTCCAAGCGCTTGGGACAAGATCACTGCCTCATCTTCTGCGCCTGCGTTCCCGCCGTTGGACCTTCCATAATGGCCAGGTCCCGGATACGCGTGCACGATCACATGATCCGGCGTGCTGCCAAGCATCATCGCAATTTCGCCGCGGAGCTCCTGTGGATTCTGGTTGTGCGTATAGATGTGCACCGTGCCGTCTGGCTTGACGTCGGCTACCGCCATGGTCGGGCCGATCGGTCCGTGCTTCATGTAGGCCACTTGATAGGTCGCAGAATGTTTCTTGTGCGCCGAAGTGAGCACCGGGCTCACATCGCCTTTGTTCGCACGTCCGTTCCCGGTTGGCGCAGATTTCCAATCCGCGTCTTCTCGAAGGTGCTTGTAGAGTTTCTCGGTACCAGGCAAGCCCTTCCAATCCGTCCACTTTGTGACGCCGGTAACCTGCTCCGCCGCTTGGATCGCTTCCCACTCGGTCGGGGCGATCACGCCGACGACGTTACCCTTCACGATGACCTGCGAATTCGGAAACTTCGTTTTGTCTACCTGCCCGGCGGACACCAGAGTCGAGCCCAGCGTTTTCGGGTGAACGACCCGCGCGTGCAACATGCCAGGAAGGCGAACGTCGGTTGCCCAGGTTTCTTTTGCAGCGACTTTCGAAGCGATCACAGAATTCTTGAACGACTGGCCGATGATCTTGTATTCGCTCACCGGCTTCAGTGGCGGATTGCCATCGATGGTCAATCCCATGATGCTGGTGAGATTGCCTCTAACGGGTATGGTCAGCTTCAACTGTTGGTTCTTGACAAGATCGCCGTAGGAAACGCTCTTTCCCCCTCCCGAGACAACGCCATCCTTGACTGACAATTTGTCCTTCGCCACGCCGAGCTTTTCTGACGCGAGATCGAGCAGGGCCTGATAGGTATAAGCTGCCGCCTTGCGGATGTTGGGCGTTCCGCGACCTAGAAAATCGAATGCCCCGCTGCCATCCGGCGTGCTGTCGGTGCTCCCTTGCACTACCGTTGTGATGGCTTCGAATGGCACGCTCAATTCATCGGCGACAATCTGCCGGTAAGCGGTAAAGGTCGTGCCTTGCCCGAAGTCGTTCTTGCCGGTACGAATCAGGATCGTATTATCCGGATGAATTTCGATCCAGGAGCTCAGGAGCGTCGGATCGAGGGAGTTCTTCATCACAGCGGACTTCGCGGTATCTCCCTTCAAGAGCTCAGGGCCGAGCAAGCTGAATCCGACGACGAGGGCGCCCCCAGCTTTTACGAATTGGCGGCGGGACAATGTCGGTCCGAAAGCGTTAGAGGTCTTTTCGCTCATGGTTGCCATCGCTTACCTCCTCTTTGCCATGATCGTGGCGGCATGTTGTACGGCTTCAATGATCGCGAGGTAGGTCCCGCAGCGGCATAGATTCGGTGACGGCCCGGAACTCGTGAAGGCCTCCTTGATCTGCGCTACGCTCGGATTGGGAGTGCTCTCCAGAAGTTCAGTCGCCTTGATCATCATTCCGTTCTGGCAGAACCCGCACTGTGGTGTTTGCTCTTCGATCCAAGCCTGCTGTACCGGATGAAGCGTGTTTTTTGCTTCCTCCGACGAGAGCCCTTTTTGCTTTGCCCAGCGTGCAGGCAGACCTTCGAGCGTCGTGATCTGCTGGCCCGCGACGCTTGCGACCGGCGTAACGCAGGAACGCGCTTCCTTTCCATCGACCAGAACAGCACAGGCTCCGCACTGAGCCAGCCCGCAGCCGAACTGAGGACCAATCAGCTGGAGATCGTTGCGCAAAACGTAGAGCAATGGAGTGTCGTCAGACGCCTGCACTTCGCGTCGGACCCCGTTCACATTGAGTGTGATCATAGAGAACCCCTTAAAAGCGCATTCAGAACTTGACTGTTTTGGTGTGAAACCCCTATGTCTCGCAGACCCACTCCGCCAGACAATGTCTGCTTTGCATTCGAGCAAACGGCTTTCCTCGTCTATACGCTCGATCTGGAGCACCTGCAAGAGAATCTGTGGTCGTCGGACTTTGAATTCACCTGACGCTCAGCGACCGGTCATCTTAAGTGCAGCCTCAGGAAGACGAGCTCCTTCTAGTTTCAGCTTGGAAGAAGCTTCGTCAATCTGCTTGAGGTCGTTCTCGGTCAGTTCGACGTTCACCGCACCGAGGTTCTCCTCTAGCCGATGCACTTTGGTGGTTCCCGGAATCGGCACAATCCACGGCTTCTGCGCCAGCAACCACGCCAGTGCGACCTGTGCCGGCGTCGCGCCTTTGCGTTCCGCGACAGCCTTGACCATGTCGACCAGAACCATATTGGCCTTGCGAGCCTCCGGTGAAAAACGAGGCACGAGGTTCCGGAAGTCGGTGGGATCGAACCTCGTATTCTCGTCAATCGTGCCCGTGAGAAACCCTGCGCCGAGTGGGCTGAACGGCACGAACCCGATGCCCAGTTCCTCCAAGGTCGGCAGAAGCTCGGCTTCTGGACCTCGCCAGAAGAGAGAGTATTCGCTCTGCACCGCGGTGATCGGCTGAACGGAATGCGCAAGGCGGATAGTCTGAACCCCGGCTTCCGACAAGCCGAAGTGTTTGACTTTGCCCTCGGCAATCAACTCTTTCACCGCTCCCGCCACGTCTTCGATCGGAACTTCGGGATCGACGCGGTGCTGATAGAAGAGATCGATGTGATCGGTCCGCAAATGCTTCAGGCTAGCGTCCGCCAGGAGTTTGATATGCTCGGGACGGCTATCGGTTCCTGCACCGCGTTTGCCCGTTTCAAGGTTTATTTCGAAGCCGAACTTTGTGGCAATCACCACCTTGTCGCGGATCGACTGGAGCGCCTCGCCCACCAACTCTTCATTCGCGAACGGGCCATAAGCTTCGGCCGTATCGAAGTGGGTCACGCCACGGTCATGGGCGGTACGAATCAATTTGATCATCTCGCCCTTGTCGGCAGCCGGGCCATAGCCAGAGCTCATGCTCATGCAGCCGAGGCCAAGAGCCGAGACTTTAAGTCCTGAGTTTCCCAAGTTCCGCTTCCGCATCATTTTCTCCCCACCCCGCAGTTTAGGAGAAGCGAAGGCGGGGCGTTAGCCCGATTCTGCCGATCTTTTGCCTAATTCTCTTGATTGCCAGCTTTTGAGGTGGTGCCGTCAGAGCCGAACAGCTATGCTTACGGTCAGCAGGAAAGCAAAATGAATATGGATGACAAACATTTCGGCGCTCCTCCAGCAGCCCGGCCGGTACAGGATTTGATTGCTGACTTGGCTAAGAAAATTGCCTGTTTCATCGGCTCTTCAGAGAGGCTTGTCACAGAGGTGCCGGGCCTGCTGCTCGTGCGCAGGACTGGACCTACTGCGCCTTGCTCAGGAACTTATACCCCGAGCCTGATTGTGGTTGCTCAAGGCAGCAAGCGCGTTGATCTGGGCAAAACGACTTTCACCTACGACCGGTCGCGGTTCCTGTTGACCGCGATCGACCTGCCAATCGTTAGCCAAGTGGTCGAGGCAAGCGAAGCAAGACCTCTTCTCGCGGTTGCGATCAAACTGGAAATGACCGTGGTCCGCGAGTTTCTCAGCCGGGAAGAGGTCCTCGTGCGCGAGCTATCATCTGACACTCCCGCCATGGTGACCGGTGAGATCACGGTTGAATTGCTGAACGCATGCTGCCGACTGGTTGATCTGCTGGCAAGTCCGCAGGATATTCCCTTTCTCAGTGGCCATATTCAACGCGAAATTATTTACCGTCTCTTATGCGGACACGCAGGAGTTCGCCTTCGAGCGATTGCAACTTTGGGAGATCAGAGCTATCGCACGGCGAGAGCGATCTCCTGGATCAAAGACAACTACGCGAAAACGGTACGTGTGAATGATCTGGCCCAGATCGCAAGCATGGGCGTATCAACGCTGCACCATCATTTCCGGGTGCTGACCCATATGAGCCCGTTGCAGTATCAGAAGCAATTGCGACTGCAAGCAGCGCGTGGGCGAATGCTTGTCGATGGCGTAGATGCCTCCACAGTGGCCTTTGAGGTCGGATATGAAAGTGTCAGCCAGTTCAATCGTGAGTACAGCCGCTTCTTCGGCCAGCCGCCGATGCGCGACATCAAAACCCTGAGAGAAGGCAAAGTTGTTGAGATGAGCGCTGCTTGATACTGAATCGTCAGGTTGTATCAGAGAATCTTGTTCTCGATGGTTGCCGACGGGCCGATGCGCATCGCGGAGCATTGGGTCGTATCCCCGGTGGATTGTCGGCAACCAGAGACTTCCGCAAGGGCCTCGGAGAAATTGCGCCGCCGGTTTCCGTCTTGCATTCGGTACACGCTTTCCAGCGTCTCAGCTCTTGGCGCCGCTCGAAGCATTCAGATGAAAGACGCTGGTAAGAGCGCGTTTCTCGCGAGGTTCTTCTTGCGACTTAATCAGTGGAAAACCTTCAAAACTGGCACATTTACTTACACACTTTTACACTTTAATAGACATAAGTTATGTATTATCACCACGAAATTGGCAGATGTAGCGGACTTAAAACTCCGCAGGTCCGAAAGGACTGTGGGGGTTCGATTCCCCCTCCCGGCACCAGCCAGAAAATTTAGCTTTGATGTGGAATGATGAACTGATCCAGGGGGAAGCCATGTACTTTGAACAGTTTTACTTGGGTTGTCTGGCGCACGCCTCTTACCTGCTGGCGTCGGAGGGTGAGGGTATTGTGGTAGATCCGCAGCGGGATGTAGAGATTTATCTTAAGGCTGCGGAGGCTAACCGGGTTTCTATTCGCCACATTTTTGAAACTCATCTGCATGCGGACTTTGTTTCCGGACACCGGGAACTGGCGTCGAGAACGGGCGCAACAATCTATATGGGAGCGCAGTCCGGCGCGACGTTTCCTCACGTGGCGGTGGAGGACGGTTTCCTGCTGCGCGTGGGAAAATTGCGAATCACAGCGCTCGAGACTCCGGGACATACGCCGGAAAGTATTTGTCTGGTCATCGCGGATGAAGAGAAGTCCGCCGATGCGTGGGCAGTCTTGACGGGCGACACTTTGTTTCTGGGGGATGTGGGACGGCCTGATCTTTCCCGGAGCCACAGCCCGGCGCAGTTGGCAGGCATGCTCTACGACAGTCTGCACAATAAAATTCTGAAGCTGGCGGATCCTGTTCTGGTTTATCCCGCGCATGGAGCCGGGTCATTGTGTGGGCGAAATATGCGGGCCGAAAAAGTTTCCACGATTGGTACGGAACGGCTCACCAATTATGCGTTGCAGATCAAGAGCAGGGAAGAGTTCGTTGAGCAATTGACCAGCAACCTGTCGGCGCGTCCGGATTATTTCTTGCAGGATGCGGAAATCAATCGAACGGGCGCGGCGATGCTTTCGGACTTGCCTGCTTTGGCGGCGCTCAATCCTGGCGAATTGAAGGCAATATTGGCGGACGGCGGAATTGCGTTGGATGTTCGGCCGGGCGAAGAGTTTGCCGCGGGGCACGTGCCGGGATCGGTGAATATTGCGCTATCGGGACAATTTGCGTCGTGGGCAGGAGCGCTGTTGGGTTTGGCGGCGCGTCCGGTGTTGATTGCGGAATCAGAAGAAGCAGTGGCAGAAGCACGGATGAGACTGGCTCGCATCGGACTAGAAGACGCCCTAGGGTATTTGAAGGGCGGCATCGACGCATGGAGGAATGCCGGTTTATCTTTGGCAGAACTGCCGCAAATTAGCGTGGACGCACTTAGTCGCCGGCTGCAAGCTGCGGATGTGCAGGTGCTGGACGTTCGCCGCGAGCGGGAGTGGGAAGAGGGGCACATCGAGAGTGCTTCGTGGTGGCCGCTGGATAATTTTAAAGTTGCGCCACCGGAGATTGATTGTACTGTTCCGATAGCGGTGCACTGCAAGGGCGGATATCGCAGCATGATTGCCTGCAGTCTGCTGCAGCGGGCTGGTTTTCAGAATGTGATAAACGTCGTTGGAGGTTTCGACGCCTGGCAGACGGCCAAATTCCCCATCTCGGTCGAGAAGCCAGTCCACGCTTGAATGCGTCGCGACATGCCGTGTCGAACTGCAGTGTAAACTCCTGTAGAGAGTGATTTGAGCGACGAAGAATGAAAA
The DNA here is from genome assembly GCA_963836305.1 of uncultured Acidobacteriaceae bacterium. Classification (GTDB taxonomy): domain Bacteria; phylum Acidobacteriota; class Terriglobia; order Terriglobales; family Acidobacteriaceae; genus Sulfotelmatobacter. The sequence continues at coordinate 388,843 of CAWIJP010000026.1, forward strand.
CGGCGAAACTCGCGAAATCCTACCGCGTTGATGATGGAAAGCATTTCCGACTGAAAGACGTTGACCCCGCCGACACCGGGCATTGGCACTCCGTCGATGAAGCCAAAGAACAGTTGCAGAAAGACATCGAGCGCATGGAAGAGTTGCAGTCCATGCTTTATGCGCAGGATCGCTGGTCGCTGCTGCTGATCTTCCAAGCACTCGATGCCGCAGGTAAAGATGGAACGATCAAGCACGTCATGTCGGGAGTGAACCCCGAAGGTTGCAACGTGCACTCGTTCAAAGCGCCGTCGGACACCGAGCTGCAACATGATTTTTTATGGCGTACGACGCGGCATCTGCCGGAGCGGGGGCACATCGGCATTTTCAATCGGTCTTATTATGAAGAGGTGCTGGTGGTGCGAGTGCACCCTAAGGTGCTGGAGGGCGAACTACTTCCGCCATCTCTCGTAACAAAAGATATATGGAAAGAGCGGTTTGAAGATATTCACTACTTTGAGCGGCACCTGGCGCGCAACGGCACGGTGATCCGCAAATTCTTTCTTCATCTTTCGAAGAAGGAACAGAAGCAGCGATTCCTGGCACGGCTTGATGAACCGGAAAAACACTGGAAGTTTTCTGAAGGGGACATTCACGAGCGTGAATATTGGGATGATTATCAGGAAGCCTTCGAAGATATGATCCGCCACACCGCGAGCAAACATGCTCCGTGGTACGTAGTGCCGGCGGATAATAAGTGGTTTACCCATCTGGTGGTTGCGGCGGCAATAGCGGAGACGTTGGAAGAACTCAATCTTTGTTATCCCAAGGTGGACGCGGCGAAGCGCAAGGAAATCACAGCCGCACGCAAACTGTTATCGGGGAAATGAAGGCTATCCCCGCTGTTCGCGGATGCTTTGCATTCAGTTACAAACAATCTGGTTTCTGGGAGCAATTCGAACATGGTGATTCAAGCTGCGTTTTGTGGGGGAAATTCTCGTAAGGTCGCAACTCCGTGGCGGCAGCTATTTTTTTTCGCCATTCTAGCCCTTGGGATGCAGAGTTTAATATTCGCGCAAACCAAACCGGAGCGCCAGTCGAAAGCGGCTAAGGCTGTGCAGTCTTCGTCGTCACCAACGGCGAGTGCCTCCGGCCAGAACGCTACGGCCGAGAGCGATTCCAGCAAGCCGGAAGACAAGTTGTTCAAGGGCATGAAGTATCGCATGATCGGCCCTTTCCGCGGCGGACGCTCTCTGACCGCGGCGGGAATCCCGGGCGATCCAACCACCTATTATTTCGGCGCGACCGGGGGCGGAGTCTGGAAGTCGACCGACGGAGCAATGACGTGGTCGCCAATATTCGACAAAGAGGGAAGTGGCGACATCGGCAGTCTGGCAGTCGCGAATTCGGATCACAACACGATTTATGTAGGAACCGGCGAGGCTTGTATACGCGGAAATATTGCCCAAGGGGATGGTGTCTATAAATCTCTCGATGGTGGCAAGACCTGGAAGAACATTGGTCTGCACGATACCCGCGCCATCGGCAAAGTGATTATCAATCCTAATAATCCTGACATCGTTTTCGTGGCCGCGCTCGGACATCCCTATGGGCCGAATACCGAACGCGGAATTTTCCGCACCACCGATGGCGGGAAGACGTGGGAGAAAGTTCTTTACAAGGATGAGAACACCGGCGGCATCGATATAGCATTCGACCCTCACAATCCACATATTTTATTCGCCGCACTCTGGCAGGCGCGCCGCACTTCGTGGAGCTTATCGAGCGGCGGTCCGGGCAGCGGGATTTACCGCTCGAACGATGGCGGTACCACCTGGAAACGGTTGGAAGAACATGGTCTGCCGAAAGGTCCGTATGGACGCATCGGTATCGCGGTCGCCGCCAACTCCGATCGAGTGTATGCGCTGATTGAGGCGCACAATCCCGATGGCGGACTCTACCGCTCCGACGATGGCGGCGAAACTTGGGAGTTCGTCAACCCCAGCCACAGCTTGTGGCAGCGGCCGTGGTATTACATGCACATCTTCGCCGATCCGCGAGATGAAAATGTTGTCTACATCATGGATGTGGAAACGTATAAATCGACCGACGGCGGGCACTTGTTTGACCGGGTCAGAGTTCCGCACGGCGACAACCACGGATTATGGATTGATCCGAAAGATACGCAGCGCATGATCGCGGCGAACGACGGCGGAGTCACTGTCACTTTGGACGGCGGCAAGAACTGGACGCTGGAAGACAATCAACCGACGGCGCAGTTCTATCACGTCATCACCGACACGGCTACACCTTACCGTGTCTACGGGTCGCAGCAGGATAGTGGAACTGTTGCCATCGCCAGCCGCAGCGATGACGGCGCGATTGATCGCACCGATTGGTACGACGTGGGCGGCGGCGAGGCCGGCTACATTGCGCCCTATCCGCCGAATCCGAATATTGTTTATGCCGCCGATTACCAGGGAAACATCACGCGCTTCGACAAGCGAATCGGGCAGGTGAAATCGATCACCGAGCAGCCGGAGTTATCCGATGCATGGGGCGCAGCCAATCTGGAACATCGCTTTCAGTGGACTGCACCGGTAATGATTTCACCGCACGATCCCAATACGCTCTACCACGGTGGCGAGCGTCTGTTCAAAACCACGGATGGCGGCGTGCACTGGCAGACGATTAGTCCAGACTTGACTCGCAACGATAAGAGCAAGCAGCACGCTTCCGGTGGCGAAATTACGCTGGACGATTCAGGCACAGAGTACTACGACACCATTTTTGCAATCGCCGAGTCGCCGATTACGAAGGGTTTAATCTGGGTGGGCACCGACGATGGTCTGGTCCAGCTAACTCGCAATGAAGGGAAAAGCTGGTCCAACGTTACGCCCAAAGATTTACCGGAGTGGGGACGCGTCAGCCTGATCGAAGCTTCGCCGCACGATCCTGGCACAGCATACGTAGCTGTGGATCGCCATCAAAGCGACGACCTCAAACCGTACATCTACAAAACCAGCGACTACGGCCAGAGTTGGACGAAGCTGGTCAATGGGATTCCTGATGGCAGTTTTGTTCGCGCCGTGCGGGAAGATCCTAAGAAACGCGGATTACTTTACGCGGCCACGGAGAACGGAGTCTTCGTTTCGTTCAATGATGGAGCAGAATGGAAGTCGCTCAAGCTAAATCTGCCGACCACGCCGGTGCATGATCTGGTGGTCAAAGACAACGATCTCGTCGTGGCTACGCATGGGCGGGCGTTCTGGATTCTGGATGACATCAGTCCGTTGCGGCAGTTCACTGACGACTTGGTGAAGAAGGATGTACATCTCTACACTCCGGATGCGGCGTATCGCATTCAGGCGGGAGAGTCTGGAGAGCATCATCCATCCAAACGTACGGGGCAGAACCCGCCCGCAGGCGCGGTCATTTACTACTACTTGAAAGATGCGCCAAAGGCGGGGACGGAGACCAAGCTGGAAATTCTTGACGCATCTGGAAAAGTGATCCGCCAATATTCGAGCGTCGAAACCGAGCCTCTCGACGAGCCTCTGGGGCCGGACGACAAGAAGCCGGAAAAAGAAATAAAACCTGACGCCGGTCTGAACCGTTTTGTATGGGATCTTCACTACGAAGAAGCGCACCGCGTTCCCGGCTACTATCTCTGGGAATACAACGGCGGTGCGAAGGGCCCTGTGGCTGCGCCCGGCCAATACCAGGTAAGACTCTCGGTGGGAACAGATACTCAGGTTGCGCCCCTGGAGGTGAAGCTGGATCCGCGAGTGAAGGTGAGCCAGCCAGATTTGGAGCAACAATTTAACCTGCTGTCGCAGATCCACGAAGAACTGAACCGGGTTTATGACTCGGTGAACCAGATCCAGGATGTGCGCTCACAAGTCGCCGGATTGAAACGGCGTTTGCCGGTGAATGCGAGCACGAAAGCAATTTCCTCGTCGGCGGATGAACTTGAGAAGAAGCTGGTCGCCGTGCGAGATCAGATGGTGAATCTCACTATCAGCGCGGACGAAGATTCGCTGGCCTACCCGCCACAGATCGATGCGAAACTGGCCTACCTCGCAATGGATGTAAGCAGCGCGGATTCGGCGCCCACCGAGGCGGAACAAGTCGAATTCGAGATGCTGAAACGGCAGAGCGGAGAGTTGCTCAGCCGCTGGGACGACTTGCAGCGCCGCGATCTGGCAGCTTTCCAGAAGTTAACCGCGGAAGGCAGTTTGTCCACGGTGGTTGTCCCACCCGCTGGACAAGCCGCGGAAGGGGAGAATACCGAGGCCCACTAAGGCGAGGGCTTGCCCGCTTCGGAGATGACCTCGCTATTACTTCCGTGCCAGTTCGATGGCACTGTTGTGCCTTGTGCGGTGGATTCTCCGCTGCTATTTTGCCGATAGTGATGCTGAACCTCCCCTGAGGTGATGTCTGATTCGGCATGGGGGTGTCTATGAGGCTCATGCATCTTTGTTATGCGGCGGTCGGATTCGCGGTGGCTCGCTGGATATTTCGTCGCCAGCCAGTAGTTGACCCCATGATCAAGTTGCGTTCTTCGGGCCTTCTGTAAAGAAGAAAAAGGCTTGATCCGGTATTGGGCGCGCGCCCCGTTGCGCCTCCATTTCGTCTAGCGCGCGCCCTTTCACTCTTCGGGTAATCCTCTCCCGGAAGTGCTAGCACTTCGGTGTGCCTGAGTTATCTCTGTTTCACCCCTTATTCTCACTACAATTCTGGAAGAACCCGGTGCGGCTGATGGTTCGCATCGCCGCAGGGCGATCCTGTTCGGCGCAAACTAAAATCGAATCGGATCGTGATCCGGCTTCTGAAAGTCTTAGTGCGAATGCTAACGACAATCCGTTTGACCACGGGGCTGATGCTTCTCGCGGCCTTGTTCGCGCTTGTTTGGCCACAGTGGGTCAGTGCACAGGACGATCCCAATGAGGTTCCCCTGGGCGACGTTGCCCGCAGTTTCAGAAAGAAGAGTGCGCCGTCTGAGCTGGTGATTGATAACGATAACTTTTCTACAGTCTTGGAGGATGCGGAGCGCCGGCGAGCAGCAGGGACCACGATGGTCTTTTCGCTCGACCCCGGGGACAAGAATTTTCACGTCTCCTCACCTGACGTGAGTTGCAGCCTTTCTTTTACTGCCAAGACCAGTGCGCTGCTCGCCGATCCCGTGGCGCTGGACGAGTTACCACGAAGCGAACTGGCCAAACTGGACGGACCAGCGACAATCGATGGAGACTCGTTGCAGGTCACAATGCACAATGGAAGTTCCTGGGAACTACGCGAGGTGGTTATCGGTCTGACGATTTTGCGCCATCCCGAGGCCGTCGACGCCAGTACCTCTTACGGGAGAGCGCGAATTGTGCCTGCGGCGGGTATTTCTACGCCCTCGATTCAAGACTCTTCCCAGAAGCAGCCGGATATTACCGTGTTGCTGCGAGTAAAAGGGTCGGCAGCGCCAGCTGCCACAGCACTGTTTCGCACCCAGCTAAATTTTGCTCTTTTCCCCGATCAGGAGTGGCACTGGGCGATCGTCCGCGCTAAGGGAGTTCCGCCACCGCCGGCTCCGGCAGAAACGAAGACTCAAGTCGCACAGGTCCCTGTACCGCCCGCTGCTCTATCAACGCCTCAGGTGACCGCGCAGACTTCGGCTTCGGTTCCCGTTACGACTCGTTCCAATCCCGAAACTGCGGTCCACTAAAACACTGAGGGACGATCTTCCGGACTCTAATACTTTCAGGCTTTCCGCTGTGCTACCAAGATCTTAAAACGCGGAGAACCGCGGAGAACAACGCAGAGCACACGGAGTAGACGATGCTGCAGAGGCAAGGGATCGAGCTTGCCGTGTTAGACTGAGCACAAATCCCATACCAAGGACAGGCGATGAAATTTGGAGTCATCATCTTCCCCGGTTCGAACTGTGACCATGACGCCTTTTGGACGATTCAGCAGATCGCCAAGCAGCCGGTTACGTTCTTATGGCACGAATCGCAGGACCTGCAAAATTGCGATGCCATCATTGTTCCGGGAGGATTCGCGTTTGGAGACTATCTGCGAACCGGGGCGATTGCGAAGTTTTCGCCCGTGATGGAATCGGTGCGTCGATTTGCCGATGGCGGAGGTCTGGTGCTGGGAATCTGCAATGGTTTTCAGATTTTGTGCGAGTCGGGGCTGCTGCCGGGCGCTCTGATGCGCAACGCCGGGCTTAAGTATGTTTGTAAACCGGTGCAGGTGCGGGTTGAAAATGCTGCCACTCCATTTACGAACGCCTGTTCGCAAGGAGAAGTGTTAACCATCCCCATTGGCCATATGGAAGGCAATTATTTCTGCGATCAGCCCACGCTCGATGAACTCATGCGGACCAATCGCATCGTGTTTCGCTACTCCGCGCCGGGTGGCGAAATTGTGCCATCGGCCAACCCCAACGGTTCGTTGGAGAATATTGCCGGCATTTGCAACGCGGGCGGTAACGTTGTAGGCATGATGCCGCATCCCGAACGATCGGCTGAACCCGAGTTGGGGTGTACCGATGGAATGAAGATATTTCATTCCATGGTCGGGGCACTGGCCACGCGTTAAATTCTTCGGGCACGCTGCAGATTTCCCCAGCAACAAAATTTTGTTTGATAATCCAATTTTTTCCTGTTAGTGTCTCGGCGAAGCGCGTCTCCTACTCGCCCCATAAGTGAAAACGTTCGAGACAACTTAGGGAGGAGTGTGCCTGATGACGTCGAAGCAAATACTTGACGCTTTTTCTGAAACTCTCATGCGCGACGAGCGCATTTTGAGTCCTCGTGAGCGGGAATTGCTGATGAGCCTTGTGCACAATGCAAGGAACGAATCCAGCAACAATCCCGAGATTCAATCGGCCGTCACTGCAGCTATTGCCCGCTCTGTGGGTGAGACGGTCGCGCAACGCGCTTTTGCATGGTTGGGTAGCAGCATCGTGGAGCAGATCGTGACCCGTGGAGCGGCAAGTTCTGCTGCGGAAGAAGGCCTTCCCGTCTTATTTGGTGGCCCGCAACCCCCGAGTGGGCCTCAGCCTCCCTCCGGGGCACCCAAGGAGCGACCGGCTGGCCCGCAACCCCCGAGCGGTCCACAACCTCCTAGCGGGCCGCAACCTCCTAGCATCAGTCTGCGGCGACAATCAAAACAACCTGATTTCACTACCCGCGCCGCGGTTCTCGATTCGCCCGAGATCGTACGAGCACAAAGCGTCGTACTGGATGAGTTCCTGGCGCCGCAGGAGATGCAGGAGCTTATCCGCTACGCGCTGGAGCACGAAAGCCAGTTCACAACTAGTGAAGTGATTTCTCCCAGCGGCGACCCAGGCGTCGCGGACTATAACCATCGCCGTTCCCGAGTACTCATGGAGCCGGGACCTTGGGAGGACCTGATCCTGGATCGAATTCGGTTAGCGCTTCCGAGAGTGCTGCAGCAGCTTGAGATGGAAGAATTTCCGGTAACGCGCACCGAGGTGCAGATCACCGCCAGCAATGACGGCGACTTCTTCCGCGCTCACTGTGATGATGCGCAGGAGAGAATCGCTTCCCGCCGCCTGACGTTCGTCTATTTCTTCCATCGCGAACCGGCCCAGTTCGAGGGAGGAGAGTTGCGTTTACACGACTCAACGAGGACTGGCGCCAAACCCGACAGCACCGGCAGCTATCAGACAATCGTGCCAGAGCAGAACCAGATTGTATTCTTCCCGTGCTCGACGCTGCATGAAATCACGCCGGTGCAGTGCCGGTCGGGGGCTTTCGCGGATAGCCGTTTCACGGTGAATGGATGGCTACACCAATAAAAGACGGAGCATGGCTTGAGTGGATCGCAAGCTTGATGGGAGCAGCGTCGCGGCAGCGTCACACCGCGATGCTGCCTCCACAAAAGTTCCATTGCCTGCTGGATGAACTACCGTTGCACTTGATTCCGCAACATAGTCTAGATCGCGGGCTTCAGCCGTCTGATACTTCTCAACTGCTATTTCTTAATCCGGAATGCCTTGTGTTGCCGGCCGGAGTGGTGCCGCCGAAACTGGAAACCCATCGCGACTTGCTGGAAGGATTCCATTTGCAGAGCACTGTCGCGTGGGTCCGGGACCCTGGTACTAGCTCGCTGCACCCCTTCTGGCTCGGGCCCGCACTTGACGCCCTGGTTTCGAATCTGCGTACCGGCGAGCCTGTGCCGCCATCCTTTCCGCAGACGCAGCGGGCTCTGCTTGCAGTGGCCGGCATCTTGACGCCGGAGGATTACGCCCAGCGTCGCCGCGCGGAGTGGTCCACGATCGTCGGCAAACGAAGTCAAACGTTTCGAGAAAAGAATTACGTGCCCCTCGATGATTTGATTCACCCGTTTCATATTGCCGCTTTACGCCGTTATTACCGGCATGCCATCCGGCGCGGAGCGATTTGGCTCGGCGACGAGCAGAGCGCTCTCCGGTATGTTGCCCACAACGAACCGGTGGCGCGCTATTTCCATCACCAGATAACCAAGGTGGTCGCTGAGATCGTAGGAGAGCCCATCCAGCCTTCGTACGTTTATTTGGCTTCTTACATGAGTGGTGCAGAGCTGAAAAAGCACACTGATCGTGAGCAGTGTGAGTTCAGTGTGACTTTGTGCCTGGATTTTTCTCCAGAACCTATGCTGGCAACCCCCTGGCCAATTCAGTTGGATACTTCCGCCGGAACTGTCGCGGCTTACCAGGCTCTGGGCGACGGCCTGGTCTACCGGGGAACGAGAGTTCCACACTACCGGCATGTGTTGCCCCAGGGGCATACCTCGACGTCGCTTTTCTTCCACTACGTGCCAGCAGATTTTTCAGGATCTCTTAATTAGGCCGCGCACAGGGCTAGCGCAATCCGGAGATTACATACAGCACCGAGAAGACTTGATAGTAGCTGTATGCAAAGCGTGAACCATCACGGCTTACGACTACTGGTGCGATCGTAACCAGTCCAGCGTTTGTTTCTGGGTGCAGTTCTTGTACGAGAGTCTTCTCGCCCGTGGCTAAATTGATCTTAAAAACCTTGGTTGGAATCTGGCCGGGGAGATATCCATAGAGTGCCGAATCATCCTCTGACCACTGAACCGGGATCAGCCCGGGATCGAAGCCGGGGATAGGGTGCGGGGGACCGCCGGCGATCGGATATACAGCGGCCACGGGACCGTTGTTGGCAATAATATATCGGCTGTCGGGCGAGACTAAGCCACCAGTAACCCCCTCAGGGGTGACGGGCGTTAGCTTGCCACTTTTCAAGTCTACGAGATAGCAGCGTACGGCATGACCGCGCTCGTTTCCGTTGATGGTAATTCGTTTTCCATCTGCCAGAAAATGCGAAGAACCGTTGTATATGCGCTCCAGGCCAGTGACTGGGATAGCACGCGGCTGGCCGGGACCGATCGGATAAAGAGTGACGCGTCCCGGACTGCCGGTGATAATTGATATCGCCCATTTTCCATCCGGGGAAAGACCGCCTGCGCTTCCTTCTCCCAGTTGTACCGGAGGCGTGCCGTCGATTTTGCGAATGGCCACTGCGTAGTTAGGCCCGGCGGCCTCGCTCGCGTCTTCAAACAGAACGGACTGACCGTCGTGGGAGATATCTTTGGCAACATCCCAGTCATGCCAGGAAATATCTGACGCTTTGCCTGTTCGCGTGGAGGTGGCCATAGCTAGACGTTCGACATCCAGACTCACCAGAACCCGCCCGTCGGGTGCCATGTCCTGCAAGGTCAGCCCAGCCGGAATCTTTAGAATCGTCCGAATCTTTCCCGCGTCGTTTACTGCCCACAAGCTGCGCGTATAGCCGCTTGCCGCCGCGGTAAACCAGATTTCTTTTCCGTCAGAACTCCAGGCGAGGCCGTCTGCCGAGTCGTACACTGGGGACAAAGTACGAACCCTTCCGGCATGATCCACCAGCCACACTGAGCCACGATCATCCCAGAGGGAAAGATGATTAATGAACGCAATCCTATCGTCTTGCGGCGAGACCCGGATGTGACTGATCCAGCCATTGCTCTGATACAGAACATGGCCAATCGGAAATTCGATCTGGTCGCGGCCGTCAACGTGATGGACGACAGCGATCTCGCCGCTTGCACCCCAGTCCGCCCATGCCACATCTTCAAGCAGCTCTCTTGGCGATCCTCCTGCCAGAGGCCCACGGGCAAGAGTACCTTTTCCAATTTTCAGGTGCTCCATATGTGCGCCGTGAATCGTCAATGCCAGTTCGCCTCGTTTGGATATCGACAGCAAACTTGCATCCGTAATGTCTAGAGGTTGAGTGAGCAGGGAATCGCCGACAGTGGAGAACAGCTGCAGCGGCCTTTCGTTCCAAGCGGCCCCATAGACGATGGAGTGAAAGTCGGGCGTAAAGCGCGCCGAATAGACGGTGCCTTCTTCAAATGTCAGACGCTGGTAGGTGGGATTGGGCAGAGGTTTTCGACTAAGTTGAATACCGACCAAGGCTAAGATCGCGACCAAAACCATCCCAACCAGCGCCCAAGGCAGGACATTGGCTTGAAATCTTGTAGACCTACGCCGCCCCGCTCGAACGGCGGAAGCATCTGACAAAGTTTCCAGCGCGAATCCCAGGTCGCTCGCCGATTGGAAACGATTTTCAGGTTCCTTCTCCAAACAATGGTGCACGATTTGCCGAAACTGTGTGGGAATCCCGGCCTGCTCCAGATCGCTGTCGGGAGGATCCTCGCGCAACACCGCCGTGATTGTATCGACTTCAGTCTCGCCGCGAAAAGCCCGCCGTCCGGCCAGCATTTCATAGAGAATTGCGCCTACGCTAAAGATGTCACAGCGATGGTCCACCGGCTTGCCCCGAAGCTGCTCCGGGGCCATGTAAGCAACAGTGCCAAGCACCATACCGCTCTTGGTAATGGTGGTTAATTCTTCGACTGTGCGGCCTGATTCCTCTGGCGCAGATTGGAGTTTCGCGACACCGAAGTCGAGAATTTTTATCCGCCCGTCGGTGGTCACGAATAAGTTTTCCGGCTTGAGGTCCCGGTGAATAATGCGGCGCTGATGGGCGGCGATCAGCCCCTGTACAATCTGCAGCGAGTATTCCACTGCCAGCGGAACGGGTAGAGGTCCCTCCGAAAGCCGCTTTCGGAGAGTGTTGCCTTCCAGCAGTTCACAAACGATGTAAGGAGTTCCCTCATCTACACCGATGTCGTAAATGGCGACGATGTTTGGGTGATTGAGAGCCGCGGCGGCGCGGGCCTCCAACTCAAAGCGACGAAGATGATCGGGGTTGGCGCTCGATGCGGGGCGTATGAGTTTGAGAGCGACTTCGCGATCCAGGCGTTCGTCCCGCGCACGGAAAACCTCGCCCATGGCGCCGGCGCCGATTTTTTCTACGATTCGATAGTGACCTATGACTCGGCCGTTCATGCGCAAGGACGCCCGCAGGCATGGTAGGGCGCGTGTCTCGTTCCGTCAATAACCGAAATACGAACAATCGGATCCCCCCTTGCGGGACGACCTTGCCCTGGGTCCGGTCTGCTGTTTATTATCGAAGCAGCGCGGATTGGAGAAACGATGTCGTGCTATAATTTCGTTTCGCCTGCGGATTTATCGAGGCAGCCAGTGATTCTCTCTTCGGGCGGATCCCGCGCCAATCAAGATCTTTCATACGAGGTCTAGCCATGTCCGGCCATTCAAAATGGGCCACAATCAAGCACAAGAAGGGCGCGCTCGACGCCAAGCGCGGCAAGATTTTTACCCGTCTTATTAAGGAAATCAGTATCGCCGCGAAGAACGGCGGCGGCGATCCTGATTCCAATCCCCGCCTGCGTGGTGCTATCGTCGCCGCCAAGGCGGAGAACATGCCTGCCGATAACATCAAGCGGGCCATTCAACGCGGCACCGGCGAACTTCCTGGCGCCACTTACGAAGAGTTTTCCCTCGAAGGCTACGGACCGGGCGGAGTGGCGGTACTGCTCGACATCAATACCGATAACCGCAACCGCACCGTGAGCGAAGTCCGGCACTGCTTTGGCAAGAACGGCGGCAACATGGCTGAAGCCGGAGCGGTCTCCTGGATGTTCCATAAGAAGGGCGACATTGTGATTCCAAAAACGGCGGCGAAAGAGGACGACTTGATGAACATCGTTCTCGAAGCCGGCGGCGAAGATTTAAACGATGACGGAGAGAACTGGGAAATCTTAACCGAGCCCTCGGCGTTCGAGGCTGTACTGGAAGCCGTCAAGAAAGCGGGAATCGAGCCGGCATCTTCCAGCGTCGCCATGATTCCGCAGAACTATATAAAGCTGGAAGGGCAAGCGGCCAATACCATGATCCGCTTAATGGAAGCATTGGAGGATCAGGACGATGTGCAAAACGTCCACTCCAATTTCGATATTGATCAGAAATTACTGGAAGAAGTGGCGGGTTAATCGCTCGCGACAATTCATTAAAGCCGTCCTTTACGGACGGCTTTTCTATTTGCCGACCATTTGCGACCATCGGAAATAAAAAAGTTTTCAACACAACCGTGGATAAGACTGTGGAAAAACATGGAAGTATCTTTGTAAGTGATTCAGCGCGAGATGTTTCAGCTCTTTGCACTGATGCGAGTGCTGGCACTTTCGTGGTACAACCGCCCATTGTTGGGAATGGCTGCTCGAAGATTTACGTCGCCGACAAACTTTGAAACTCAGACTCGACAAACTTCTGGTTGACCGTGGGCTCGCCTCTTCGCGAGAACGAGCTCAAGGATTGATCATCGCGGGAAAAGTTTTGGTCAACGATCAGAAAATCGATAAAGCCGGTGCGCAAGTAGTTGCCGAGTCGGCAATTCGCCTCCTTGGGGAAGATCAGAAATACGTAAGCCGCGGTGGTCTCAAACTGGAGCGAGCCTTGGAGCATTGGCATATTGATGTCACAGGCGCGGTGTGCCTAGATGTCGGCGCCTCGACCGGTGGATTCACGGACTGCCTGCTGCAACATGGTGCGAGTCGCGTGATTGCGGTCGACACAGGATACGGCCAGATGGCCTTCAAGTTGCGCCAGGATCCTAGGGTTCGGCTTTTGGAAAAGACCAACGCCCGTTATCTGACGAGCGAGGTCATCGGCGAACGTGCGGATTTGATTGTGATCGACGTGGCATTTATTTCCGCGACGCTGGTCTTGCCTGCAGTGGTGAATGCCGTGTTCCCACAATCTCAAGAAGATCGTCGCGGGCGACGGGCGGTCGTGCTCGTCAAGCCTCAATTCGAGGCAGGAAGAGAGTTCGTGGGCAAAGGTGGCATTGTGCGTGACGAGGCGGCGCAGCTCGCGTCTGTTGAAAAAGTAAGAAATGCTTTCCGGGAGCTCGCCTGCTCTCAAATTGATGTGATTGATTCGCCCATACTGGGGGCAGAGGGTAACCGTGAATTTCTTCTGCGCGCGATTTTTTAGGCGTTGGTGCTCACAAGCCAAAGCTGATCGGAGTTAAAGATTTTCCCGCAAGTTCGGTACAATCTTTCTTTCTCCTATTCAACATGGCCATTTCGTCCACATCTTCCCACTCCAAGGTCGCGGCTATCATTTCGCGTCCCGCAAGGGCGGAGGTAGCCCGCACAGTCCCTGAATTGCTGAAATGGCTTCATGCGCATGGATACTCAGTCATTGTCGATCCGGAGACGGCGAAATATTCCGACGGCGAAGAAGAAGTTCCGCGGCCGGAAATGTCGTCACGACCTTTGGACCTGGTTGTGGTACTTGGCGGCGACGGTACTTTACTCTCCGCGGCTCGAGCCACTGCGCCTATCGATGTACCCTTGCTCGGCGTAAACCTGGGTTCCCTCGGCTTCCTCACGGACGTACCGCTGTCTTCTCTTTTCTCCATGCTCGAATCAATCGCCCATGGTGAAGCGGCGGTAGAACAGCGTTCGCTGATGCAGTGTGAGCTGCTGCGCAATGGCGAGATCCTGGGAAGTTATCTCGTATTCAATGACGCTGTGGTCAACAAAACCGCGTTGGCGCGCCTGAATAATTATGATCTGTTCGTGGATAAAGTGTTCGTCTCCAGTTACCGCGCAGACGGAATGATTGTGGCTACGCCCACTGGATCAACCGCTTACTCGCTCTCTGCCGGCGGTCCCGTACTGATGCCAACTGTTAATGCTTTTGTGATCACGCCGGTGTCGCCGCATTCGCTCACCCACCGCCCGCTAGTTGTGCCGGATTCGGTCGTGATTGAGCTTCTTCTGCGCAGCGACGAAGAAGTGGCATATCTCAGCCTTGACGGCCAACCTGGCCTGGATCTGCGCGATGGAGATCGAGTTCGCTGCCGCCGGTCCGAACACCGGGTCAGCCTGTTTCGCACCGATCACGATTTTTTTCATGTGCTGAGGACGAAGTTGAAGTGGGGAGAGAAATAGAGCGAACCTATTGCTGATTTCGAAATTGTTGATTGTTGATTGAACCCCTGCGTTGAATCATCCATCAGCAGCATTTACAATTCCGAGGAATATAGTTCGCGAATTGTTTCCCTACGCCGAATCACCTTTGCCGATTTTCCGCGAACCAGAATTTCAGCAGGCCGCGGCCGCGAATTGTAGTTGGAAGCCAGCGCCATTCCATAGGCTCCGACATCGAGAATCGCAAGTAGATCGCCTTCCTCCACTCGCCGCAACTCCCGATCGCGCGCAAAGAAATCGCCCGACTCGCAAACCGGACCGACCACATCGATAACTTCCATTTTGGCAGTGGATGCCTCGTCCTGAATCACCGGAACAATCTCGTGGTACGCGCCGTAAAGCGCCGGCCGGATTAGATCGTTCATGGCTGCATCCACCACGAGAAAATGTTTGCCGCCATTTTCCTTGCGGTAAATTACGGAGGTGAGCAATGCGCCAGCAGGACCCACAATCGCGCGTCCCGGCTCCAGCAGCAGATGAACTTTTAATCCGCGCAAGGGGCTCGTCACTGCCCGGGCGTAGCGCGCAGCATCATCGGCGAAGTCTGAAGCCGGTTTCTGATAATCGATGCCAAGGCCGCCGCCAGTATCCACGTAATCGATTCTGTGTCCATCCGCGCGCAACTCGAGAACCAAGGCGACCACTCGACCGACGGCTTCCGCGAAGGGCGCAACATCAGTGATCTGTGAGCCGATATGCACGCTGACCCCGGCAACCTTCAGATAACGTGATGCCGAAGCTTTAGCATAAAGCTCGCGCGCATTTCGGATCGGCACTCCAAATTTGTGTTTTCTCAAGCCAGTAGAAATATAGGGATGAGTGTTCGCCGCTACATCTGGATTTACTCGCAGAGCAACTCGCGCCGCCGTGCGCAATCGTGCTGCGCATTCCGCCAATGCCCAGAGTTCGGACTCGCTCTCCACGTTGAAAAGCAGGATCCCGGCTTTTAAGGCCGCAGTCATCTCTTCTCGCGACTTTCCGACGCCCGAGAAGACAACTTTCTTGGCCGCGCGCCGGTCGGCCACCAGCACGCGCTCCAGCTCTCCGCCGGAGACGACATCGAATCCGCAACCCTGCCGCGCCAGCAGGCGCAGGATATTTATATTCGAATTCGCTTTTACGGAGTAACAGACAGTATGCGGAACGGCGTGGAAGGCATCTTGGAAGTCGGTAAGCCGCTGAAGAATAGTCGTCACCGAGTAAACATAGAGGGGTGTACCGTAGCGCTCGGCGAGTTTTGCCAGTGGAATATTTTCACAGTGCAAATAAGACTTTGTGCTGCGATGAAACAGCCCTTTGCGGCCTTCACGCAATACAAACCCGGCGGGACGATCCATGAGCGGACGAGCCATGTGAACTGGTTCACTGGGGCGGGTCATTTTCGTTTCGGCGGGGCCGAACCGGCACTCTCCTTCACTTTGATGGCTACCACCGTCTGATCGTCAAACGATTCCACGCCCGCGGAGTGTTCGGCTGCGGCCTTGAAGAGCGTATTGACCACACAGTCGGCTGATTTGCCGGCGCACTCCAGAACCAGTTTTTCCACACGCCCCCGGCCGAAAAGTTCTCCCTTGCGATTCCGCGCGTCGAGAATGCCGTCACTAAAGAAAACAAACATATCCCCGGGCTTCATCTTGAAGCGGAACTCATCGTAATTTGCATCGTCGAAAAGTCCCAGAGGCAGGCCGGTCGCTTCGATCACATGATTCTTTCCAGCATGCACATGAATGGGCCGCGGCAGGCCAGAATTGGCCACTTGCAGCGTTCGATGCTCGTCGTCCCAAACCGCGTAGATGAGGGAAACGAATTGTGCTTCGATGCGGCGCTCGGCGAGGGAGAGATTGACCGCTCTCAGCATTTCGGCAGGGCCGGGCTCAATCGGCGCATGCGAGCGCAAGATGCCGCTCACGAGCGCCGCGTAGATGGCGGCAGGCGCTCCTTTGCCGCTCACATCGCCAATTACAATTCCCAGCCGTGAAAGCGAATAAGGGATGAAGTCGTAAAGATCTCCGCCGATGGCGCGAGCGGGAACGAACTTCGCCGCTAATTCCAGATTCGCCAACTTGGGCAGCGTTTGCGGAAGCAGTCGCATTTGCAATTCGCGGGCCAGAGCCAGGTCCCGCTCCAGTCGGCGTTCCTGGCGTGCAATCTCTTCATACAGCCGCGCATTTTCGATGGCGATCGCCACCTGTGCGGCGAGTGTCATCATGGTGCGGCGATGATCGTCGGTAAAAAACCCGCGTCGCGTGTGTTCCAGGTCGAGCACGCCGATCACTTTGTCTTTGTAAATCAGCGGCACGGCCAGTTCCGAGCGCGTTTCCGGATTGCCCGCGATGTAACGCGGGTCTTTGCTCACGTCTGGCACCAATACTGCTTGCCCCGTCTCTGCGGCGTAACCGACCAGGCCGCGCCCTAGAGGAACCTCGTGCTTGAGATGAACATTTTCCCGGAAGCGCAACGAAAACCGATGTTGCAATTTTTCGCCGGAAGAATCCAGCAGCAAAATGCTGAACATCTGGTAATCGATGAGCCGCCGCAGCAATTCTGCAACCCGGTTCAACAGTTCATCCAGATTCAGAATGGATGACAGCTCGCGGGCAATTTCATTGAGCAAGAGCAGAATGCGAGCCTGACGCGTGGTACGCGTGTAAAGCTGCGCATTTTCAATTCCGCCCGCGATGCGGGAAGCCACCAGAGTCAACAGACGGCTGTGTTCCTCAGTGAAGTAGCCTGGGTTGCGCGCTTCCAGATCGATCACGCCAATCACGCGGTTCTTGGTGATGAGCGGCACCGCCAACTCAGAGCGCACGTTGGCTATGGCGGCGATATACTTGGGATCTTGTGTAACGTCGTCGACCAGGACTGCCTGTCTCGACTGCGCGGCCTGTCCGGTCACGCCTTCGCCCAGTTTGACCCGAGCGCGTTCGGCGAAGTCAGCCGGATACCCCACCTGGAAGCGAAAGCGCAATTCTTGCGTCTTCTCGTTTAGCAGAAGGATGGCGAAGATTTCATAGTCGATGACTTTGCGCACCACCTCGGCAACACGGCTCAAGGTGGTATCCAGATCGAGCGAAGTCGCCAGCACATCGGCCACTTCCAGCAACAGCGGCTCAACTTGCAGATGATTTG
Source organism: uncultured Acidobacteriaceae bacterium (assembly GCA_963836305.1). Lineage (GTDB taxonomy): Bacteria > Acidobacteriota > Terriglobia > Terriglobales > Acidobacteriaceae > Sulfotelmatobacter. Next base: position 406,378 of record CAWIJP010000026.1, read on the forward strand.
TCGTCGTATTCAGAACTGACTCCATGGTTTTCTATGATAGCAGCCGCGCTTTTGAGCACTACTCTCGCGGCACAATGCAGATGTCTGCCAGATTGCGGTACCTTTCGGCGTAATCCAGCCCGTAGCCGACGACGAACTCATCGGGAATTGTGAAGCCGACATAATCGCCTTGAAGCGGCAGTTTGCGGCGAGAAGGCTTATCGAGAAGCGCGGCGATCTTCAGCGATTTAGGCCCGTGTGCCAGCAACAACTTTTTTAAAACTGTCAGTGTCAATCCCGTATCCAGGATGTCTTCCACAACGATCACGTTCTTGTCCTTCATGGATTGGTCAACATCTTTGGTTAGCTTTACCTCGCCTGTGGAATCCCATCCGCTCTTGAGTTCCTGACTCGGCGTGGGGCGATTGCCGTAACTAGAAACACCAATAAAATCGAACGTGGCATCGAGATCCACCTGCCGCGCCAGGTCGGCGAGAAAAATCGCCGAACCCTTCAGCACCCCGACCAGGATGATCGGCTGGCCCGCGAAGTCGCGAGTGATGTCCGCGCCCAACTCCGCGACTCGTTTGGTAATGCGATCCCGCGAAATCAGCACCTTAAGTTCTTTCATGGCGTTTCATATTAAACTAAATTCAGCCGCAGCCCATTCCGGGTGGGTTTCCGCTCAAGATCCACTGCAAGTGGCTGGCGGCCAGGAGTATTTCCATGAATCTAAAAGGCATTCATCTTACGTGGCTGGGCCACGCAACATTTCGCATCGAAACTCCCGGCGGACAGATCATTATCATCGATCCCTGGATCATGAATAATCCCGCATGCCCGCCATCCGAGAAAAAGGTAAAGAAGGTCGATACGATTCTGGTCACTCACGGGCACGGCGACCACATTGGCGATGCGGTTGAGATCATCAAGGAACACAATCCGCAAGTTGTCGGTATCCCTGAGCTCTGCGGTTGGCTGGAAAAAAAGGGTGCCAAGAAAATCGCCATGATGAACAAGGGCGGCACTCAGAAGATCGGTGACATCAAAGTCACGATGGTGCACGCGGATCACTCCTGCGGCATTCAGGACGGCGATCAGATGGTGTATGGCGGCGAAGCTTGCGGGTACGTGGTGGAATTCGAGAATGGCGCCAAGATTTATCATGCCGGCGATACCAATGTTTTTGGAGACATGGCGATCATCCGCGAGTTGTATGCGCCTGAGATCGTCATGTTGCCGATCGGCGATCACTTCACCATGGGACCTCGCGAAGCAGCTTACGCCTGCAATCTGCTCAAGCCGAAGACCGTGATCCCCATGCACTTCGGCACCTTTCCGGTATTGACGGGAAGTCCTGCGGAATTGAAGAAGCTGGTGAAAGGCGTCGAGATCTTGACCTTGAGGCCGGGCGTGACGCTGCGGGATTTAGATCGTGCAACTGCTTAACGGCAATTCAAAAATGCGAAGGAGGCCAGTGGCCGCGAATAAAGCAAAAAAAGAAAATAATCTGAAAAAGGCAAGCAAGCCGAACTGGCGGCACTATAACTTCACTACTGCTGGCCCGGTCGACGATTATCTGTACTCCATGCTGCCCAAGCGCGGCGACGTGCTGGTGGAGATGGAAGATTATGCCAGCAAACACGATATCCCCATTGTGGGTCCAGCTGTGGCGCGCGTACTACAACAACTGGCTCTGATGATCAATGCGAAAACGGTTTTCGAGCTGGGCTCGGCCATTGGCTATTCGACTGTCTGGTGGGCGCAGGCCGTGGGCGAAAAAGGACGGGTGATCTACACGGATGGTGATGCCGGGAATGCCCAGCGGGCGCGCGGTTATTTCGATCGCGCCGGCGTTTCCAATCAAATCACACTTCACACCGGCGATGCGCTGGAATTTCTCTCCGAGCAGAAGCAGCAGTTCGATATCATTTTCAACGATGTCGACAAGGAAGACTATCCGCGCGTATTGCGTCTGGTATCGTCGCGTTTGCGCAAGGGCGGATTGTTTATTACGGATAATGTTTTGTGGAGCGGACGCGTGGCAGAGAAAAATCCGAAATCGTCGACAACCAAGGCGATTCTGGAGTTCAATCGCCAGCTCTACAACTCGGCGGATTTCTATACCACGATCTTGCCTATCCGTGATGGGTTGGCGGTTGCGCTGAAAAAGTAACGCGAAGAAATCAAATCGATTTCACAGGAATCGCCAATAGATCCTCGACCAGCCCGACTTCTTTCTGCAGAAAGGGTTCGGCGTAGGTCACGCCGCCGAGAGCTCCATAATACCGGGCCATCGATTCCACGCGCGCGTGAATCTCATCATGGGCAGGAAAAATATCTTTACCTGCCTCTTGATCACTGTACTGTGATTTGTAGGCGAAGATGGACCCAACCTTCTGCTTAAACTGCTCGCTTACATCAACGACGAACGTAGGACGCACATCATAGTAAAGCGTCGCGTAAATAATCTTGAACGGACGATGTGGTACGAGCTTTTCTGCGCTGGCATCCTGCCGACTAACGGCTGACTGCTGATAGCTCAGTGCGACCTGCGGATCGAGCTTCGATAATCCTGCGAGAAAACAAGCCTCGTACCCTAGCACAGAACAGGTGTAGTGATCGGGGTGGCGTCCCTTCCAGTACGGCAGAATTATCACGCGCGGCCGAGTTTCGCGAATCACGCTCGCCACTTTCAGGCGATTCTCCCAAGTATTTTCGACGCGACCGTCGGGGATGTCGAGCGCGCGGCGCCAAGCTACATTGAGAATTCTGGCTGCATCCGTCGCTTCGCGCGCGCGGTCTTCAGCGCTGCCGCGCGTGCCCATCTCTCCTTGCGTGAGGTCCAGAATCCCGGCCCGCTGGCCACGTTGCGCCATCTTGAGTAAAGTTCCCCCGCAGGTCTGCTCTACATCGTCACGGTGAGCAGCGATTGCCAGAATATCGAGATTGCCTGGAGTCGACGGCACGGTGTTTGAACTTGACTCGGTTTAGCCCAACTTGTTTTCTATTTCTTCCGCTGCACCAGATATTGCGCGAGCTCCTTCAAATTATCGGCGCGTTCTCCGAAGCCGTCCAACTCTGCTAATGCAGAAGCCACTAACGCATCCGCCTTGCGCACGGACTCCTCAATCCCGAAGAGTGAGGGATAGGTTGCCTTCTGTGCGGCCGTATCTTTGCCAGCGGTTTTGCCGAGTTGCTCGGAGCTCTGGGTCACATCGAGCACGTCATCCACGATTTGAAAGGCCAAACCAATCGATTGACCAAAGGCGCGAAGCTTCTTAACGTCACGATCCTTCGCTCCGGCATAGATTCCTCCGCTGACTAGGCTCGCGGCGATGAGCGCGGCAGTTTTTGCGCGGTGAATATATTCGAGCATCTCCGCCGTAGGTTGCATGTGTTCCGCTTCCAGATCCACTACCTGACCCCCAATCATGCCGTTTATTGTTCCGGTGCCGCGAGCGATCTCTTCGATAATTCGAACTCGTGCCTCTGCCGGACATTCCAGCCGAGCCAGAACTTCATAGGCTTGCGTTTGCAGGGCGTCTCCCGCGAGAATGGCGATCGCGTCACCAAATACTTTGTGGCAGGTGGGACGCCCACGCCGCAGGTCGTCATTATCGAGAGCGGGCAGATCGTCGTGGATTAGCGAATAGGTATGAAGCATCTCGAGGGCCGCGCCTAATTCTTCAATTTTCTCCGGCAGCGATCCCGCGATCATACGGCTTGCCTCCATGCACAGCACCGGCCGGAGCCGTTTGCCGCCAGCAAACACACTGTGCCGCATTGCCTTATGTATAGATACGGGGTCCTGAGTTTCCAGAGGAATCAGGCGGTCCAGTGCCGCGTCGGTTCGCGTACGGCCCTGCTCAAGAGTTTCCTGCAGCATCGCGCAGTGAGTATAACAAGACGCGGGTGCGGGCGCGCAGCTTGCCAGATTCGGAACCACCGCTTATGCACCGAAGGAGTTGCGAACATTGCGCGAATGGTCTGAGGTGCTCGCAAGAAAAACGAGGACGGCGACAACCGTCCTCGCGAGTAAAATTGCTGCCTGAGTTTTAAGCTGAGGCGTCTTTTGCAACCGCTACGCTCCGCAGAACGGAGCTTAGGACATTTTGTACATCGTCGGATTGGCAAACATCGCTCGCCCCCGCTTCCAGCGCCGCGATCCAGAGCTCCTCATCTGGAAGACGGTGGGTGCACACGATGGGCAGCAGTGGAAAATCCTCGTGTAATCTTCGTACATCGGTCAGACGAGAGGCTTCCATATCCAGCACCACGGCCTCAGGGCGGTGGTTGGCCACGCGTTTGCGAAGTTCGTCGCCAGAATGGGTTAAGTGGACTGCGTGGAAGTGAGAGGAAAGTTTTCCGGCCAGAGTTTGCGCGACTCTGGGATCGGTTTCGAATACTACGACACTAAAGCCCATAGATCCTCCTGACTTACAACCGTCAGTTACAACGGTCTTGGGCTGCGGGGAAGGGTTCGGAACCGCTACTCCACAGACATTTCTAAAAGATTGGCAACGGAGCGAGTTACCTATCTGCGGGCACTCGCCTTTTCCGCTACGGATTCGAACGGTTCAGCCTGGAGCTTCCCGTTTTTCTTTAGCAGAATTTCCACTTTGCCTTCCGCCTGTTCCAATTCTTTTCGGCACGCGGAGGAAAGACTCATGCCCTCTTCAAAGAGGCTGAGAGAAGTTTCCAAAGGTACATCTCCCTTTTCCAGCTCCTGAACAATTTTTTCCAGTCGCTGAAGACACTCTTCAAATTTAGCCAACGGGGTTTAGCTCCTTCTCTATTGTAATGCTACTATCGGCGCGCAATGTCTACTCTTTTATTGTAAATAGATTGTGAAAATGGCCTTTGGTGTCCCCATAAGGGAAGGCTAGGCCGAAGCAGGAGTGTTGGTGCCCAACGCCTCCAGAACATCCACAGCCGAGCTATACCGCCCCTGCGGCGCGCTGATCTGCGCTCCCTGCACGGTGTGCCGAACAGCAATCAGCATCTCGCGGGCAATGGCCACACCCTCGGCTCGCGCCGCTTCCGGAGACTGCGCCCGCGCCATGCGCTCCAGGATGGAATCCGGCACAGAGACTCGAAGTTCGTTCTTCATGAACTCCGCATTACGCACGCTGACTAGCGGCCAAATTCCTGCCACGACCGGAATACGGCAATGCTCGATCCTCCGCAGAAAGTTTTCCAGGAGGCGGATGTCAAAGACTGGCTGAGTCACCGCATACTCGGCGCCGGCCGCGACTTTGAATTCGAAGCGCCGGATTTCTTCGTCGAGATCAGTGAGGCCCGGGTTCGCACCCACTCCAATTACAAACCCCGTCCCTGCACCAATCGGATTTCCACCCAAGTCCAAACCTCGATTCAGGTTGTGAACGATGTTGACCAAACCAATGGCATCCACGTCAAACACGGCCGTTGCGTCCGGATAGTTGCCCATCTTCGGCGGATCGCCTGTAATGCAGATCAGGTTCTTGATGCCCACCGCAGCCGCGCCCAGCAGATCACTTTGAATGCAGAGCACATTCCGATCGCGGCAAGTGTAGTGCAGGATGGCATCAATTCCCGCTTCGCGCTGCACCAGTAAAGAGAGCGCTTGATTGCTCATGCGCGCCGAAGCCCGCGGGCTATCGGGAATGTTGACCGCATCCACGCCAACCGATTTCAGAAAGCGCGAACCCTCCAGTTCCTTTTGTATGTCCGTTCCCTTAGGAGGCACCACCTCCACCATCGTGACAAATTCGCCCCGAGCCAGCTTAGCGCCCAACACGGATCGCTCTTCCAAAGGCTGCGCTGGTGTCGCCCTCGGGATGCTGCTGTTGGAGACTTGAGCCGAGGCTGACTTTCCCCGAGCCTCGCCCGCACGCAAGGCAGACTTCATCACCCGGATGTGGTCGGGAGTAGTGCCGCAGCATCCTCCAACGATGCGTGCGCCAGCCGCGACAAATTTTCGCGCATAACTCGCCATGTACTCCGGCGAGCAGAGATAAATGTTTCTGCCTTCCACTGAGCGAGGAATGCCGGCATTCGGCTGCGCGGCGAGCGGCAGGGAAGTGAGCGCACGCACGCGCTCAATGGCGTCGAGCATTGCGACGGGACCCACACTGCAATTGCAGCCGATAACGTCGGCGCCCCAATCTTCAAGCCGAGGGGCGAAGGTTTGCGGATCCGAGCCGTCAAGACAATTGCCATCCTCGTCAATCGTCACCTGCACCACCAGAGGCAACTTGGCTCCCACATCCTTGGCGGCGAGCATTGCCTGATGGAGTTCTTCAAGGTAGCCGAAAGTTTCCAGCATGAGCAGATCGACGCCGCCTTCGGCCAGCGCTTCGATCTGCTCGCGAAATGCCTGGCGGGCTTCTTCGAATGAAGTTTTTCCCAGCGGCTCGATTCTTGTTCCCAGTGGGCCAACCGATCCCGCCACCCAAACATCGAAGCTCTTAGCGGCTTCCCGGGCGAGCCGCGCACCCATCCGGTTTACGTCATGTACTTTATCCGCGAGGCTGTGCCTTGCGAGGCGGAAGGAATTGGCTCCGAACGTATTGCTTTCGATAATCTCAGCCCCTGCCTGCAGATACTCGTGGTGGATACCACGAATCAGATCGGGCTGGGAAAGATTCAGTTCGTCGTAGCAGCGATTGATGAAGATTCCCTTGGAGTAAAGCAACGTGCCCATGGCGCCGTCGCATAAAACTGGCGATCGCTTGAGCCGGGCCAGGATGTTATCTGCCATCTAAAGAGGATACAAGATGAGCGCGGTTATTTGCATCTAAGACGGTGCATGAATAAAGAGCCGGTGAGTCATCGTGACCGGGCTTTTTGGCGGGCTCTGCTATAATCCGGTATTTCGCACTTAAATCTCTAGTTTTCCTGTGGTTAGGAGCTTGAAGTTTGAAGAAATCCGCTCTGCTGCGCGCCTTACTCTTGTCCGTGCTTTTAGGTCTCGTCTCCTGTGGGGGCGGATCGAAGTCCAGCACCGCTCCCCCAAGCAAATTAGCCGAACGCGTTTTTGCCTCGCAGAGCGCCTCCAGCCCCACGGCATTTGGCGGTCTTATCATTATTGATGGCCAATTCGATACCGTGGGCCGAGGCGGGGTCAGCACCGGCGGCGCTCCTGGCCTCATGGCAATATCTCCAAATCGAGCGACCCTTGTGGCTTTTGATTTGTTGACCAATAAGGTTGACGTGGTCAACACGTTAAAGGAGTCGGCAACTGGAAGCATCCAATTACCCGGCCTGACCACCAGCATAGTTGTGCCACAGCCGGCAATCGGTTACGCAGCCGTTCCTTCGGCGCCGCTCATCGGTTATTCCCCCGGTGCGGTGGTGCAGATGAATCTTACGGCGGGCGGGATTGCGGCGACCATCAGCGTACCGGGTGCACAGACCGTCGTCTCAAACTCGACTGGATCCCAGTTGCTTGCCTTCAGCAACGACTCGGACGCGGTAACGGTGGTCACGCCAGCTTCGTTGAGCACCAGCACACCTGCCACAGTCTCAGTGCCGGGATTCGACCGTCCGGTGTACGGAATTTTTAGCAGTGATGGCACCGAGGCCTACATTTTAAATTGTGGTGCGCAATGCATGGGAACACAGGCCAGCGTACAGATTCTGAACCTCACTACCAGTCCGCCGACGGCGGGAGCGGCAGTTCCGGTGGACGCCGCAACCATTGGCTTGATCAGTGGGTCCACTCTTTACGTGGCCGGCACGCCACCCACGAATAATCCTTGCACCGGTGAGAGCACGGCAGCCACTACCTGCGGGCGACTCGATATTGTCGACTTGAACTCGATGACCGTCACCAACAAATATGTAATTACTGACGGTTATCACGACCGGATCGACATGGGCTATGGTGGCCAGCTATTCATCGGATCCCACACGTGCACCAACGTCGGGAACGTCAACAATGTTACCGGCGAAGTACGCGGCTGCCTCTCCATTCTGAATACTACCAACGGGCATATAGTTATTCCGCCAGACAATGGCGATGTGACCGGCCTGCAAAACTTTAGTTCACGCCAGGTGGAGTATGTTGCGGAGGGCGGTAATCTGCGAGTCTATTACACCGTCACCGATGCGCTGTTGACCAACTATTACTACATCACCACCGGAACCATCGTCCTTCCCGGATACATCACAGACGTTAAGTCGGTCGACTTTTTCTAATCGGGAGAGCTTTCAGTCTTACTGCTCTGGTTGCAGCACAAGGCGGTGCGCAGCCGTCGCATTGACCGCCTGTTCACTAAAAGGCAATGTGAAGGTAAAGCCCTGATACCACGCTTTCCATTGATCCATGAAGTAAGGGCTGAGAAAATTTCCGCCCTGCCCTGTAACCGTATTCAACGTGGATTGATCGAGGTCGGCAAGGTTCGCGGTGAAGCGCTCGGACGGCCCATGATGCGGCGTCACAGCTTTTACTGTATAGCCGCTCCCGGATTGTTCTTGGATTCCCGGCGCACTCCACCGCCGCAGGCCCGGAATCTTTCCCAGCACCGGGTGTTCGATGTCTAGCGCATTGATACGGCCCCAATGCCACGACGCTAGATCCTTGGGCGTATCTGGATCACTCACCGCAGTCTCGACCGCTGCAGTCAAGAGTTCATCATAGTTAGGATATTTTTCCGGTAGCCAGCGCTTCGGCTGATGCAGCATGACATTCTGCAGCCACACGCTTTTCATCTGCCAATGGTAGGTCTTCCAACTCAAGGTCGTTTCCTGTTGCTTGGGATCGTCCGGCGAAGCTCCCAGGCGTGGTTCGAGAAGCAGGCGCGTCAGTTCCTGCTCAGAGCGTACTGCAATCGTTGCTGCGGAAGATGAGGCGACCATGCGTCCATCCCAGTTCCGCATTATGTCGGCAGCTTGCTTCGCCCGCGCCGAAGGCTTGGCAGCGTGATCGACAGCATACACAAAACGTTCCGCTGCGAAGAGATCGTTCTCCGACTGCACATCGTTTTGCAGCGCCAGCATATCGGAGGGTCCGAATTTTCGGCCAGACTCCAAGACGTGATAAATCCGCGCTGTTCGCCAAGGTGCTTCCCAGGCGGCGCTGATCGAATAAGGATACCCATCCGGTGTGATGCGCCCGTTCGCTGTCGCAATCACACCCGAAGGAGGATTGTAGATGCTGGGCAGTTTGTCGAAAGGGATGTAGCTTGTCCATTCGTGAGCGTCGTCCGCTCCGCTGACGGGGAGGCTGCCATCGCCGGAGGCGCGAATCGGAATGTGGCCGGTAGTCTGGTAGCCGATGTTCCCATCCACATCGGCGTAAACGACATTCTGCCCAGGCGCGTCGAGTTGCGAAAAAGCTTTGCGGAAGTCTTGCCAGTTCTGCGCAGTATCGACGTCGAAAAACGGCATGCGCAGCCCATCGTAGAGCGTCCAGCGCAAAGCCACTTGCCGCGACTCGCCGGGGATTATGTCGGAAATTATCGGCCCATGACGGGTGATCTTTACGTCGATAGTCACGTCGGGTTTCGCCTTGACGTGAATCACCTCTTGTCGATGCTCCGGTAGCTCCCATCCCTTCGGCGTCTGATATGCACCCTCCGAGTTGAAGGTCTCGATGAACGCATCGGCTACGGTGGGGCCAACGTTGGTGAATCCCCAAGCGATGCGCTGATTGTGGCCAACGATTACATACGGCATTCCGGGCAGAGTTACCCCGGCGACATCCAGGCTGCCTGACTTCAGATGAGCTTCATACCAGAGATTCGGCATCTGATGCCCGAGGTGCATATCGTTTGAGAGCAGCGGCTTGCCGGTCACTGTGTGCGCGCCGGAAACTACCCAGTCGTTTGATCCGTTCGCCGCTTCCGGAGTTTGTTGCGCCCAGAGTTCCAGGCCATTCCTGAGTTTTGTGACCGCGTTGTCCGGCCCGGAATCATCCTCCTCGTCATCATCATCTTTGTCGCCGGAGTCTGGCTGATTTTTTTGATCGTCAACGTCCTCCCGCATCAAGGTTGGCGGACGGTCATGCCACGACTTGTTCACGTACAAGTCCGCAGTCAATTCCGGTCCCAGCTTGGCTAAGATTTTCTCTCGCTCCAGCGCATCCTCGAACGTATAGAAGTTGAGATCCTTCACCATTTGATTCGCAATGACGATGGAATCCTCGGCCTGCCACGGCTTTGGCCGGTATTTCAAAATACGAAACTCAACGGGAAGCGCATCACTATGCGCTGCGATGAAGGCGTTTACTCCCCGGGCGTAAGCATCAAAATAAGAACGATCACGCGGACTCGCCATGCGGAGCGATTTTTTCGCCGCGGCGCGCAATCCCAGAATGCGCTGCTCGCGGTCGATCTTCAGCGTATCTTCGCCGAGAATTTCCGAAAGCTCTCCCGAGCCAAAGCGGCGCATCACGTCCATCTGCCAGAGGCGGTCCTGGGCAGTTACGTAACCCTGAGCAAAAAACAGGTCCTCGAGGTTGGCGGCTTCAATGGCGGGAACTCCTTGGGCATTCCGTGTGACTTTTACGGGCGACGACAAGCCTTCGACAGGAAGATTTCCATCGAGTTGAGGCAGGGCAGAGCGAGCGACAAAATAAGCGTAACCCAGCACACCTGCCAGCAAAAAGACTAGGAGCAAGAGCAGCGACAAGAAAATTCTCAAGCCAGTCGAACGCCGGGATGCTTGAACGCCTGTAGCAGTAAACGTACTCATACGCAATTCGATTCTAGGGTGAAAACGGCGTGCGGCACAAATAGACGATTCCTATTCTGCCCTTATTGAATCCCTGTGTGCCCCCGTGACCTGTGTGTTTAAGCTTTTGGGTTAAAGGTTCTCAAGCGGCCAGCGACGCCGCTGAAAATGAATTTCATTTTCAAGATCGGCGATGCTATCCTGTCCCTTCATGCTGCAGAAGCGTATCGATGATCAGCCCTCCATCTCTCGAGAGATGGTTCGCGAGGCCCAAGAAATCCTTCACCGGCATCTTAAGCGTGTCGGCCTGAAGCAAACGGCACAGCGCGATACGATTCTGCGATCCTTTTTGGAAACTCGCGACCATCTCTCCACTGATGAACTGCACCGCCTGGTACAAAAAAAAGATGCAGGTATTGGCTATACCACGGTTTATCGCACTCTCAAGTTGTTGGCGGAGTGTGGGCTTGCCAGCGAAGTCGCCTTTCACGATGGCATTACCCGTTACGAACACCAGTACAACCGGCGCAGTCATCACCACATGGTCTGCACCGAGTGCGGCAGTTCCGTGGAATTCTTTTCCCGTGAAGTGGATCAATTGGAACAGGAGATTGGACGTCGATACAACTACACCACCACGCGCCACACATTTCAGATCTATGGCGTTTGCGAAGACTGCCGCAAGATTTAACTGCACTTAGGGAAGCAAGGTTCCGGCCGGCGCCAGCCAGTCAAAGGGATGTAATGGATGTTCCTTGCAATGCCAAACAGGATAATCACTGCACAGAGAGCTCGGATCCATACTGCTGGTAAAAAGATCCGCGGCAGGTGCCGGCCGCAGATCTCATTGAATGCGTAAGAGGCAAGTCCGTACGCGAGAAAGGGCAGTAACAGGATGGTCAGAGGATTCAGCGCCCAAGCCGCGCTCAAGTTGCCATGCAGCAATTGGTGCAGAGCCCGCAGGGAGCCGCAGCCCGGATAATACCAGCCGGTCAGGTAATGAAGTGGGCATGGAGGAAACTGGCCGGACGTGGCTGGGTCGAAGCATTGAAGCATCACGATTGCCATCGCAGCAACGGCAACCAATCCCATCCGAAGTCGATTGTCGTGAGCGCCACATAAGGCTAAGCATACCTTCTCAGTACTAGTATCGGAAGCCACAGGATCGTATCATCGATGATCACGGGCACAGAATCTATTCCATGGCTCCATTTGAATCATCCAGATCCGATCGCAGCGCGGTTTCTGCAACCGCTTCTACGATGGTCGAGGCCCTGATCCCGATCTGGCAGCGCGTGCTGCAACGGCCCTCCATTGGGATAGAAGAAAATTTCTTCGATATCGGCGGCAACGTTACTTCCGCGGACTCGCTGTTTGCGGAGATTGATCGAGTATGCGGCAGAAAAGTTCCTACCGCCACTATCTTCCAGGCTCCAACGATCGCAGCGTTGGCTTCCATGCTGGAACTCCCCAGCCTTCCGCCCTTCTCTCCCTTCGTTTCGTTGAAAGCCGGCGAGCATCCGCCGATTCTCATCACTCACGGTTTGGGTGGCCGTGCCAGATTCTACGAACTTGCAAAGCACATTCTCACCGGTCATTCCATCTACGGAATTCAAGCCCGCGGAATTGACGGCAGAGAAGAGCCGTTTGATCGAATTGAGGACATGGCAGAGTTCTATCTCGCGGCCTTGAAGGACCTTCAGCCAGAAGGTCCCTACGTTCTCATCGGTTATTCGTTCGGGGGTCTGGTAGCTCTGGAGATGGCCCAGCGCTTCACTGCCGAGGGAAAACATATCCAGCTTCTGGTGCTGGTGGATGCCTATCCTCATCCGCGCCAGATGTCCGGGCGCCAGCGTTTGCGCCTGGGCATGCAGCGAACGAAACGCCGCATCTCCCAGATGAGCCAGCAATCCTTCCCGGATGCAATTGCGTACTTCGTCGGGGGCCTTAAGCGACGGTTGGGTCTCGCTGCGGGGCACGCTGGCAACTCTCATTTTCCGGATGCTTCTCCGTTATCCCTTGCGCAAACCACCTTGCAGGTGAAAAGGAAAGCTTATGTCGCTTTGGCGCGGTATCGGCCACGCCCTTATCGTGGGAAAATAAAATTCTTGAAGAGCGAGAGCGATGAGTACTTTCCCGGCGATCCGATGCCGGTTTGGGAACATTTGGTAGCCGACTTCGAAGTCGAGACCGTTCCAGGCACTCATTTAGATATGGTAACGGCCCACTTCGATAGCCTGGCTGCGGTGCTTACCCGTTACCTGCATGAAACGTTTTCTCAGGAGTAGAGCCACAGAAAGTGCGATCTGCAAAGAACTGTCGTCAGGAAAGTACCGGTCAGAAGTTGGGAAGGACTGAACAAACTGGTGAGAAACTTGGCAATGCCCACGGGGCCACGTCGCATCAAGAATAAATTGAGATCGTTCTTCTTTAACTTGGCGCACTTTTTTTGCCTGTCGTCTTTCGTTCTTTCCTGCGCGCTATTTTCCGGCGGATGCGACCGGAAGCAAGATTCGCCCGCCAAGTCTGGAACCCCACCGCCGGCAGAAAGAGTGAGGCAGTCCGAATCTCCCCCGAAGCCTCAGGGCAATCCAGATTGCCCTCCGGCGGAGGCTCCGGATGTGTCGACCCTGTCAGAAAAAACGGAGCACATTGTCATTCTTAAGTGGAGGGCAAGCGCCTCCGACTCCAAGCACCCCGATCCCGTCGGATATTGCTTGTATCGCAGCTTGCGGGGCAAGCGCCAGCCACTGCAACGGGTCAATATCCATCCCTTGCCGCAAACCGCGTGTACAGATGATCTGGTCGAGAATAATAAGAAATACGATTACCGAGTAATGGCAATCAGCAAGAAGCAAATTATGAGTCGTCCCTCAAATGTAGCTCGTGCTGAAATTCCAAAGGATAAGCCGCGAAGGCATACTGAGGAGGCGCCTCCTTTGTGCCGGGCCGAGAACGGGCAGAAATAGTTCGAAAGATCGTCCTTCGCAACTCGCAGCGTCCTTGATGATATTTTGCTTAATTAAGCAGCAGCCGGAACCATTGATTGCCAACGTATCATTACATCGTGCCCAATAGATTGAGCCGAAATTTCGTTTCTCAACGGTCGCCGCTGTTGCGCTTTGCCGTTCTTGTCGCGCTTTCTGTGGCGATCTGGTTTCGGCCTCTAGTTTCCTCATTTGCTCTCGCCTACCGCAACAGTGAATACACGCATATCCTGCTGATCATCCCGGTGAGCCTGGCGTTGATTGTTCTCGATTGGCGAACGCCGGAGGAAGGCTCCCGACTCAGTTTGAGCTTTGGCGCAATCCTCATGGCGTTAGCAGTGGCAATTGCTGTCACCGTGCGACTAGGCGTTGTCGTTCTCCATCCCGATGAAGAACGTTCACTGAACATAGTGGCGCTCGTCCTGTGGTGGGTCGGCGCCTTCGTCTTTTGCTTTGGTTCTTCGGCTTTTAAGCGCGCCGTCTTTCCTCTTTGTTTCTTGTTCTGGCTGGTCCCTATTCCGCAGATCTTGTTAGACCCCATCGTGCGCCTGCTGCAGGAAGGCTCGGCTGCGTCCGCCGATTGGATATTCGCCATCGCAGGCGTTCCGGTTGCGCGGGAGGGAACCATCATTACGATACCGGGATTAGTCGTCGAGGTGGCGCGAGAGTGCAGCAGTATCCGTTCCAGCCTGATGCTGGTGGTCACGACAATGGTTCTTGCGCAGATGCTCTTACGCTCTCCCTGGCGCAAGGCGCTGGTGATTGCAGTGGCTGTCCCTCTTTCGGTAGTAAAGAATGGACTTCGGATTTTTGTTCTTGGAATGCTGGGAACACGCGTCGATCCCAGCTATTTGACGGGAAGGTTACACCATGAGGGCGGAATCATTTACTTTCTGATTGCACTGGGAGCAATATTTCTATGCCTCTGGATTGCCCGCCGTGGCGACAAGAAATTGCTAGTCTCACCCTGACGAACCCATGCCTTGGATTGTCGGCCGCTGGAAGCCTATCGGTGGGCAAGTCCGAAGCTCACCGCCGCTGCCGAGGAGCCCATATTCAGCATCGAGACCGCGCGCTCCAGCCGGTGATGTCCCGTCTTATGGAAGAAGTAACTGAGTCCAATCACGCCGGCGGTTTCTCCGGCGAAATTCATCGCTAAACCCGTTGTGCTGCCCGCGAATACCCGCGTGACCGGATTCAGTTCCTGGCCGCCGTTACGCAAGTTGTCTCTGGTTACAACGAAGTCGGCAGCGCTGAATGCGGCATTCGCAGCGAACAGAAAGCTGTTTTCACGATCCCAAAATCGATGGCTGGAAGTCTCCGGAATGCTCGCTGGATGCGCCGTTGTTGTCGATGTGGAAAACGGCTCCCCCAACGACGCCGGTCTCAGCAGCGCCATAGAAACTTGCTGCGCATTGGCGAGACCACAAAAAGCGAAAACCACCAGCAGAATCGCTGCCTGGGGCCGAATGATCGTGCCAATCAATTTTGTCAGCATAACGTTAGTGATCGGCGGCATTGGCCACCTGTACTAGTACTAACGGAAATGCCGGGGCCCGAGAATGGCCCTTACGTGCCACTAAACTTCATGCGTTGCTTTATGGGAACGTGGAATGTTACTGAAGTAACATGGGCTTTGGTTATCACCGGCAGGGAGGTGGGCGCGGTAGCTTCAGGCTAACCATCACCGATCAATGGCTATCGGATATCGAAGCAATGGCTATGAGATCTCGAAGTAGAAGATAAAGAAACTTGAGATGGACTCGTCAGAATTTTGCGCGACAGAAGAAAAAGGGAAGCAGAAGGATCAGTCCTAATGCTTCCCAAAGGGGAAAATAAAATCTTCCGTTTCGACTTCGAATTCTACGGTACCGCTGCCACTACCGGCGGAGTAGAGCGCGCGCTTTCCTGACCGCTGGAATTCACTGATGTGGCCTCGTAGTAATAGGTCTGACCTGCAACCACTGTGCTGTCGGTATAGGCCGTATTTGCGTCCACGCTCGGATTGATTTTGGCATAGGTGCCGGTGGAAGTGGTGCTGCGGTAAATGTTGTAGCCGGCGACGTCACTGCTAGCATTCCACGACAGATTGACGCTATACGTTGTTGCGGTCCCAGTTCCGGTTAACGATTCCGCTGCTGAGGAACTGTTGGCGTTGCTGGCAAACGCCAGCGTGCCCGATTCAGCCCCACTGCTGGTTGGGGTAAAAGCTACGTTGAATGTCACGCTCTTCCCGGCGGCGATGGTCATGGGAAACGCCGCACCCTCCAGGATGAATTGCGAATTACTGCTGGCGTCGGACGAAACGGTTACAGCCGCACCCGAGGCGCTCATCGTGATCGACTCTGTCTGCGTGGTCCCAACCGGCACGCTGCCGAAACTCACTACTGCGGGACTCACAGTCAACTGGCTGGTCGCTGTCGCAGTGCCTGTGCCCGTAAGCGATTCGGCAGCCGACGAACTGGAAGCATTGCTGGCGAAAGAGAGCGAGCCGGACTCCGCGCCGCTGCTGGTTGGTTTGAACGCTACGCTAAAGGACAAACTTTGACCGGCAGCAATGGTTAAAGGAAAACTAGCCCCCTGCAGAGCAAATTGCGAATTGCTGCTGCTATCTGCGGAAACGATAACCGGCGCTCCTGAGGCGCTCATGGTGATGGTTTGCATCTGCGTGCTTCCCACAGGCACGCTACCGAAGTTCACGACTGATGGACTGACGGTCAACTGGCTTGACGCCGTCGCAGCAGTTCCGGTTCCCGTAAAAGGTACATTCAAACGAGGATTCGAAAAAAGAGCACTTCCGCCGACCATTCCTGCAGATGTCGGAGTAAACGTCACTGTCAAAGTGACGCTTTGCCCGCCAGCCAGCGTTACCGGCATGCTTGGCGCGCTCGTGGAAAATTCGCTTCCCATCGTCTGCAAGCCCGAGACTGATACCTTCCAGGTACGAGCGTTGGTCAGCGTGATCGTTTTTGTGGAACTGGATCCCACCGGCACCTGGCCGAACGAGACGCTCGCCGGACTTGCCACCACCGCGTCACTCGCTACTCCTGATCCGTCAAATTGAAGTTGAAGGGTTTTGTTTGCTGCGTTGCTCTTGAACGTCGTGTTTCCCCCGGCCCATCCCGTGGCGGTCGGAGTGAACGTGACACTAAGGTCGATGCTCTGTCCCGCGGAAAGCGCAAGCGGCATAGTCATCTCGGGAAAACCGAACTGACCTTCGCGCACGAAGTTCATCGCTGTGAGCGTGACGCTGGTCGCGCCGGTATTGGTTAGCGTAACGACCTGAGTTTCCGTCTGTCCGAGTGGGACGGTGCCAAAGTGCAGAACGGAGGGGCTGCAGGTTAACTGTTGCGTGGCTGTTTGCGCGCCCCAGGAGAACGTTGTGGCGAAGACGATGAGAAGGACGACAAACAGGGCGCGAAGAGAAAGGGGCTGAGATATGGACCGGGGGAGTCTCATGGTGAGCAGTGTGAAATGAATCCCACAAACTGAAAAGGTCTCGGTAGGGCAGGTGCATAGTTGACCGTTCGTACATCGGCCCATCCGAGAAATAATTAGATTCCTCTGAAATGGCCTGTTTGCGTGGGAAAGCCCGCATGCGAGCGCGATGCGGGGACGGCTCAGAAGGTAGCCGCGAGGTCCTGCACATTCCACACAAAGGTTTTAATACCCGGGGGCCGAGCCAGAAAACTCCGGCTGGTTATGGCGCAGGAATCTGAACGTTGGAAACGATGTTCGAGTAGCCGCTTTCTTCGTTGCTGGAATTCACCGCGGTGGTCGCGTAGCAATAATTCGTGCCGTCGCTCACCGAACCGTCGGAATATGTGGTGAGCGTGTCCAGCGTAGATCCGCTAATCTTCGAATAAGAGCCGCAAGAACTCGTGTAGATCGCTCGATAAATGTTGTATCCGGAAATATTCGGTGAGCTGCTTGCACCCCACGACAAGCTCACGCTGTGAGTCGGCGCAGCCGTTCCCGTGCCGGTAGCAGCCGCCGTGGTGGTCACCGGCTGCGCATTGCTGGTGAATGTGAGGGTCGCGCTTGCCGCGCCTGCCACTTGCGGACTGAACGTCAAAGTAAAAGCGGCACTGTGTCCGGCTGTAATCACGGCCGGCAGCGATAGGCCGCTTATGGTGAAGCTTGAGTTATTCGAACTAGCAGCTGTAACCGTAACGTTTGCTCCGGTCGCGTTGAGACTTCCCGATGCGGTCCCACTTGCGCCCACGAATACACTTCCCACCGCCAAGGTAGCCGGCGTGGCGCTTAACTGTCCTGCCGCGACCGTCGCCGTACCCGCAAGCGGTATGGTCAGAGTCGGATTGGTTCCATTGGATGTGACGCTCGCGTCTCCACTGGCGCTGCCCGCTGACTTGGGGGTAAAGGTCACAGTAAAGTTCGCGCTTTGTCCCGCACCCAAAGTCACTGGCGTAGAAAGCCCACTCAACGCGAACCCTGTGCCGCTTGCCGCAATTTGAGAAATCGTCACACTTGAACCACCGGTATTAGTCACGGTCTCTGATAGGGCCTGGTTATTACCCACCTGCACAGTTCCAAAGTCGAGGCTTGTGGGGTTCGCTCCCAGCGCGCCCGGCGTTACTCCCGCACCGGATAACGTCATGGATAATGCGGGGTCAACCGCATTCGAGGTGATCGCCAGATTGCCACTCACACTGCCCGCAGATAGCGGAGCAAAAATGATGCTGAAAGTTGCATTCGCGCCCGCATTCAGCGCTAGCGGAGTGGATAGTCCGCTCAAGCTGAAACCCGTTCCGCTCACCACGGCCTGCGAGACAGTCACGCTTGATGCAGTGTTGTTGGTCAGCGTAACGGTTTGGCTGCCCTGGCTGCCCACCGTCACGTTGCCGAAGTTGTCGCTGGTCTGATTGAGGACGAGTTGGCCATTGCTCACCCCGGTTCCAGAAAGGGAAACCATTGCGGTGCCGCCGGAGGCGTTACTGGCGATGGAAGCCGTGGCAGTGAAGGCGCCAGCCGCATTGGGAGTAAAAACTATACTGATAGTGGAATTCTGACCAGCCGCAACGACCGCGGGCAGGCTGGGCGAACTCAATGTGAAATACTTGCTGGAAATCGACACGCTGGCAATGCTCAGGGGAACGGCACCAGTATTCGACGCGGAGAACGTTAAGGTTTTGCTCGTGCCCGCCGTGACACTACCGAAATCGAGACTGGCGCCGCTTAACACTAACCCGCCGACTTGCGTTTGTTGGGTCGTCGCTGGCTTCGCAGCGCTGAACCCCTGGCAACCAATCATTGTGGCCAGCCCTAGAAAAATCAGTACTACACCGGCACAGGAGTTCTTTGCGGCGTGAAATGTAAGAGTGCGTCTTGCCATAATGGAGTCTCTAGAAAATCTGCCGCCGATCGTGTTGCTGTACGGAATTCAGTCTGAGTTCCCAGACTGAATTCGAGTAGATTTCCGAAGGTCATTACCAAAAACGCCACAAGGCCAGTCAGCAAACGCGAAATTTCATCGCGGTGACGGGTCTTTAACAAAGCAAGTAATAGGCTTTTAACGAAGCAAAGGAATTGCACTTGACGAACCAATCGCCGCGCACGTGAGGACACGCCCGCATGGCCATGTACTTCACCGGAGCCAAACGACTCCCTGCCGCTCGACTCCGCCCGCTATACAGCCTCCACCGTCTTGACGCGACCCGGCCCGATGGATCATGATGCGCGGTGCTCTTACGGCGGCCATGGCTGCCCGGATTGCGGAGGCTTCTGATGTCCACACAAACTCGTCCTGAAACCAAGGCCCGCAGCTTCGGGGAAAACATTGAAAGCGACCTGGCATCGCGATTTCTGCGCGTAGTGGAAGTTGCGGCTATCGCTTCAGCGCGAACCATGGGACAAGGCGAGCGCAAGCTCTCTGACCAGGTTGCCACCGAGGCCATGCGGCGCACCATGGATTCCATTCCCATGCGCGGAACTATCGTCATCGGCGAGGGTGAACGCGACGAAGCGCCGATGCTTTACATCGGCGAAAAAGTTGGGGCTGAATTTACCGACGGCCGCGAAGTGCCGGAGGTCGACATCGCTGTCGACCCCCTCGAAGGGACCAACCTCTGCGCTACCGGCGCGCCCGGAGCGATTACCGTCCTTGCCGCCTCGGAGCGCGGAGGCCTGCTCAACGCTCCCGACTGCTACATGGAAAAAATCGTGGTCGGTCCTTCTTGCAAAAACGCAGTCGAACTGGATGCGCCCGTCGCCGACAATCTCAAGAACATCGCCAAGCGATTAGAGCGTGACGTGGAAGACCTGGTGGTGATCGTGCTGGATCGCCCGCGCCACGAAAAGTTGATTGCCGATATTCGCGCCGCCGGGGCGCGTATCCGCCTGATCGGGGACGGCGATCTTTCGGCTGGCATTGCCGCGGCTGTCATCGGCACTGGCGTGCATGCCGTCATGGGTTCGGGCGGCGCGCCCGAAGGCGTGATTACCGCCGCCGCCATCCGCTGCCTGAACGGATACATGCTCGGCCGCCTGGTCGTCAAACCCGATCAGGAAGAGCGCCTGGTTCGCATGGGCGTCAAGGATAAGAATCGCATCTACGAAGCCGAAGATCTTGCCCCCGGCAAGCAGCTCATCTTCGCCGCCACCGGAGTCACCGACGGTGCTCTGCTCAAAGGCGTTCGCTTCTTCGGCGAAGGCACGCGAACGTCGTCAGTCATCCTTACTCAACAGACTGGCAAGGTGCGATTTATCGAAAGCATCCATCTGGAGAAGGGGCCAGATGTGAAGGTAAGGTTCGCGTAGGCGAAGACCTAAGTGATACGCGGAGGGCGGTGAGGCCGCTGGTCTCGTTGGCTTGACGGCGTTATCTGTCCAATCTAGAATATCTACCTAGGTCTTACATTATGAAGACAATCGGTCTTTTTGAGGCCAAACAGAAGCTTTCCGAGCTCGTCGAACGCGCCAGCAGCGGCGAGCAGATTGGGATTACGCGCCGTGGAAAGCTGGCGGCCATGATCGTACCCGCCCGGCCGAAAAAAACTTTGGACGAAGTTTGGGCAGATATCGAAGACATTCGAAAACACGTCGATCGTTCCAAGTTCTCCACAATCAAAGAACTGATCGAAGAGGGTCGGCGTTGAGCCGTTTCGTGCTTGATACCTCGGTCAGTCTGGCTTGGTTTCTCGATCGGCCCGTGTCACGGGTAGCGGTTCAGGTCTGGCACAGCCTCCGGCAGGGATCGCGCGCCGTTGTTCCTCCGCTCTGGCTTCTTGAGATGGCGAACGGATTTGCCACCGCGGAGCGCCGGGGCGCCCTCACGAGGCCTGACATTGATCGCTGCCTGATAGATATCGACGTATTGCTGGCGTCTTCAGTTGATTACAGTACAAGTGTGATTTCGCTTCGGCAAGCGTTTGCCGTCGCCAGCGGATTCCGCCTAACTGCTTACGATGCCGTATATCTTTAGACAGCGCGAACTGAGCATTTGCCAATTGCTACGTTAGATCGCGCCCTGGCCGATGCTGCGGCGAAGGCCGGCATTCCACTTTTTCGTTGAGTCGGCGTCGGCTTCTATAAATCGGGCTATTTCAGATACTCCGAGCCTTTCTTCAGATCCTCGGGAATATCGGGGAACGGCGGAAATTCCTGCGAGAACCCTTTGTACAAACTCACAGTCACCTCGGCGCGCAGGTTCCCATCGTGCACCGCGATCTTATGCGGATGCCCCTTTGAATAACCTTCCCACAGCGAAACCCCGGAGTAGGCGCCGTCTTTGCGCAGGACGTAATAAGTCATATCGATGAAACGCAGCTTGTTCATGTCGCCGTTGTAGTTGCGGACGATGCGCTTCAGCGCGTCCATGCCGGCTTCCTGCGGCGACATCCCGTGCCGCATATTTTCAACGATGGTGTGTGCGCCCGCAACTTTGATATTTTCTTCGCCGCTTCCTGTCGCGCCAGCCGAGCCCACATCCTGATCCGTATAGCAGCCGGCAGCGATAATCGGCGAATCCCCGACCCGGCCCGGCAGTTTGAACGCCAGTCCGCTGGTAGTGGTGCAGCCGGAAATCTCACCCTTATCATTCAGCGCGGAACAATGAATCGTGCCCGTAGGTGGAAATAGAACTTTGCGCACAGCGGCGAGTTGAAGTTCAGGCTCGATGCCAAGACCCGCAGCGCGTGCCTGCATTTGTTCGACGCGCCCTCTCCATATTTCCGCTTGCGGTTTGTCCTTACTAGGCTCCGCCGCTGGAGGCTGCCAGTGCGGGTCAGCGATGCCCGGGCCCCACCAGTCGTCGTTCGAGTGGAACTCCTTCCACAGCAGCCAGATCTTGCGCGAACGCTCGGTCAGCAAGTTCTCTCGCGGAAAGCCGAGCGCCACCGCAAACCGTTCCGCGCCTTCTGCCACGAGCATCACATGGCCGGTATGCTCCATCACCGCCTTTGATACCAGCGACACATTCTTGATGTTGCGCACGCCGCCCACCGACCCCGCGCGCCGCGTCGGTCCATGCATGCAGCAGGCGTCGAGTTCAACCAAGCCTTCTTCGTTGGGAATCCCGCCGAGGCCGACGGAATCGTCATTGGGATCGTCTTCTGGACCTCGCACCACCTTCAGGGCGGCGTCGAGCGTGTCTCCTCCGCCCTTCAAAAAGGCGAATGCATTCTCGAGATAAGCGTAGCCGTTGTTAGCGCAGACAATGATAGGACGTTTCGAAGTCCCAGATTGCCCACCGCGATCTTGGGCGGCAGCATTTGCCTTACCCTCTTTGCCCTCGGCCTCGGCTCCGACACCAACTGCGACCGCTCCAAGAACAGAAGTTTTGACGAAATCACGGCGCGAGAAACTCATGGATTGCTTCTCCTCTACGAAAGCGGGAAGCATATCACGCAATCGTGCTGGAGTTCATGTGCTCTGCGTTGCGCGTAAATAAAGCAGGTTCCTCACTGGGCTTGAGGCCCGGTTCGGAATGACAAGCAAATGGCGAGATTGAGGAACTGCCCGAAATCGCAGACCGTCGTGTGCGTCCAGTTACCCGCTGGCAGCGCCTCGGTAGCGGCCTACCAATCCAGTCTGGCGGCCGAGCGATTTGGCCTTCCGCGCTTCCGTGATGGGATGGACATTGTTATTGCCTTGCGCCGACCGGAAGCGCAACAGTGCCGCGATATTGCCCACGCTGTCGAACTCGGGATCATCCTTCACATAGAAAAGCTCGATGTTATGCCTGATGACCCAAGGCAATATCGCTTCGGCCACATCCACCACCTCGCGAGTTTCGCGCCCGCACACCGGACAGTAACTTACCAGGTGCGCGTCAAGGTGGCCGCAACCGGTACATTCGACCGCTTGCGCGACATAATTTTCACCGATCAGCAGTGTCTGTATTTCTCCCATCTCCAGCGACCGCAGCACACGCCGCAATCCCGTCACCCCGCGGCCATTGCTTCGAGCTTGGCTGATGGTTTCACGCAGCGCTTCGGCGCAGCGGCGCTCCTGCCAGTCAGCAAAAATCTTCTCCCCCTGCGTGCGAATTTCAGGCAGGCCCACGCGAGCTACCTCGGCAGAGAATCGACCTAGCAACTTTTGCGAAGCATCGGGATGCAGGTGCTGCGCGAATTGTGACCAGTGACTTTCCTGGCAACCTAGAATCCAGTTTTCGAACAGGCCTTTCTCCAAGGCATCCTGAATGAAGTCGGCAACAAACTTGAAATGGTGGCGCGCCTCATCAGCGACTCGGCGTTCGGCATGACCTCCGTCATAGCCCGCGAAGCCATCGCCCCGGCCGCGGCGCGAGAGCGGATGAAAAAAGCCTTCGCGTTCAGTAAGTTCACCCAGACGCAGATCGAACAACCGCGCGCGATGGCGATCTACCAGCACCACGCCCAGGCTGGGAAACGCTCCCAGCAAGTGTGCCAGAGGCTTCAGATGAAAATGCCGGTCGATCAGAAGTTGCGTGCCGCTCAATTGAGCGGGCAGATCATACTCGCGCCAAAATCCTTGCCCAGAGCACGCGAAAACTGCCTTGGCATGTGCTCCATTGCCGCGCAACTCCTGCGCCAGGCGCACAATGTGATCAACATCCGCTCGCGCCGACTCAGTTTTGCTCTTCTCTTTACCCTTATTCTCCAACTGGCGCAAAGCTTCGCGAGCTAGATCTTTGGTGAGAATCGCATCTTCCTTATGCGCTTTATTGCGCGGCGCCGTGGGCTGAAAATAAAAGCTAAGAGCACAACCTTCTGGATCTTCGAACTGGGCTAATTCCTGGATCTGTTCGCGGGTAATCATTCGAACTCAGTTCCTTTCTGTTGGGATTAAAATCTACGCGGTCCCAGTATTGGCGAATCGTCCTTTGAACTGCGTGGAGAACTGGGGCGATTTGCGCAAGTGATCGCGTGCGGCAGAAATGGAACTCAAAACTCGGTCTGGCGGATTTCCGGTGATCGCACAGATTTCGTCGACCCCGAAGCCTTCGACCGCGTGCAAAATAAACGCTTCGCGATGGTCGCGGCGTACATCGCGCAAAGCGGAGGCGATGAGCCGCATCATTTCATCCGAGCCGACAATTTGCTCTGGCGTGGACACCCGGTCGTCGGCAATGATGGTTTCTTCCGTGATCGATTCGTCAGGCTGGTGGAATTGCAGTTCGGGTTCGTCGCTGGCTCTGACATTCGGCTTGCGGGCTGATTCTTCCAGCCGTACGGCGCCGCCGTCAGTTCCCTCGGGACGCGATAGCTGATCGAGTGCGTCAAGAGCCAGCCGGTAAAGCCATGGTTCCAGCGCGAGGCGCTCCGGTTTTTCGCGGCTAGAGTTTTCCCCATCGCCGCCCAACGCTGCAGCAATGGTTTCATCAATCACTTCCTCTTTGCTGATCGAATCCGGCACAACTTGATCCGCAGTCTCGCGGAAATAAATTTCGCGCTCCACGAACCGCTCCAGGCGCGAAAGATTTACGTTGACGTAGGATCGCACGTCCTCAGCCGAGACTGTTGCCGGAAATACTACGGCCAGCGTGTTCTCGAACGGTACGCCGATTTTTTTTCGACGGGAGTCGTCATTCTGCCGGCGCGTCCACTTATGCGTGGAGCGCAATAATTCTTTGTGCTTATTGACCTGTTGCAGCAGATCTTCGAAAGCGATTTTCACCGCGGCGGAGGCAGTCGCGGCCGTGGTTTGCGCTGCCATTTGTCCGGAAGGCAAACGCAGATTCAACGAAACGCTGGTGCCCTCGCGGGCGGAGACTTCTTCCACCATGCCTTTCAAGTGAACGAGTTCCGGACGGAAAACTTGAAGCCGTTTCCGCAGTTTTTCGATTTGATGTTGGATGTCTTTTTCTACGGCGGGAGTTTTGTGAAGCCGGTAACTGATATGAACGTTCATTAGCACCTCGAGCTTGCAAACGAAGGACGCAAACCAGTGCTTTCTACGACGATTGTACACCCGCTCGCGCGGTGCAAAAGTGTGAATCGAAGTAGTTAACTTCGACACTGCCGTTTTCGGAGCTCGGTTCACAAAGCCACTGCAAGCAAAATTATTTGCAGCGTGTGAAAGCACCAGTTATGATCCGTGCACGATGAAACTGGCAAAACTTTTTCTGCTTGCGTCTCTGGTTGTTCCGGCGTTTGCTCAGGCTCCCAGCTCGAAGGAAGTTGAGAGCGTCTATCCCGACGCGCACTCCTTGTATCTCGATTTGCATCAGAACCCCGAACTCTCATCGCATGAAGTCCAAACCGCTGCGAAGTTGGCGGGGCGCTTGCGAAGCTTGGGTTATGAAGTGACGGAGCGCGTTGGCGGTACGGGCATTGTGGCGATTATGAAGAATGGAGCAGGGCCCACCGTCATGCTGCGCACTGAACTCGATGCCTTGCCTGTCGAGGAGAAAACCGGGCTCTCTTACGCGAGCAAGGTTCACGCTAAAGATGACGCAGGTCACGACGTTCCCGTGATGCATGCCTGCGGCCACGATCTGCACATGGCTTCCATCGTGGGCACGGCCGAGATTATGGCGCGCAGCAAAGACACCTGGCACGGAACTTTGATGCTGATCGGCCAGCCCGCTGAGGAAACAATCGGCGGAGCTAAAGCGATGCTCGCCGACGGATTATTCACGCGCTTTCCCCGGCCTGACGTGGCTGTAGCTTTGCACGTTGGAAACACGCTTCCCGCAGGCATGGTAGGAATTACGCCCGGAGTCTACAACACGAATGCGGATTCGCTCCGCATCACAATCTATGGCAAGGGCGGCCACGGCTCAGCGCCGCAAACCGCTATCGACCCAATTGTGATCGCTGCCCGAACCATCCTGGCGCTGCAAACCATTACCTCACGCGAAGTGAAGCCCGGAGAAATGGCGGTGGTTACGGTCGGCTACGTTCACGCCGGCACCAAGAACAACATCATTCCCGATCAGGCTGAGTTGGGTTTGACCGTTCGCACCAACAACCCGGAAGTGCGCAAGCAAGTGCTGGCGGCGATTGCGCGAATCACCAAGGCCGAGGCCGAAGCGGCGAATGCTCCGCGTCCGCCCTTGGTGGAGCACATTGAGGGTACCGATCTTGTGTACAACGATCCCGCCCTGGCACAGCGACTGAAGGAGGCTCTGCAGTCGGCGCTGGGCAAAGACAATGTTTTGATCGAGCCGCCGATCACGCCCTCAGAGGATTTTTCATTTTTCGTCGAGCAGGGAATTCCGGGCTTCTACTTCAGCCTCGGCGGAGCCGATCCGGAGAAGTTTGCCCAGGCCAAAGCCGATGGGACGACATTACCTTCCAACCATTCTCCACTCTTCACGCCTGATGTGGATCCAGCGTTGCGCACGGGAATTGCTTCTGAGGTCGCGGTACTGCGCAATTTGCTGAACGGGTCAGCCGAGGAGCTGCGAAAGGCGGTTGCAGAGCAACCATCCCACTAGCCGTATAAAACTAAGATTAAGCTAACCAATTTGAGCCAAAATCGCTCTTGCTTCCGCCGCCGGATCGGCCGCCTCAGTGATCGGCCGTCCCACGACGATGTGACTTGCTCCCGCGGCAATCGCTTCGGCCGGTGTAACCACGCGCACTTGATCGCCATGCCCTACGCCCGCAGGGCGCACGCCGGGAGTAACGATGGCGAACTCCCGTCCCAGTTCCGCGCGCAGTTTGGCAGCTTCGTGCGCCGAAGCGACGATCCCCTGGCACCCACTCTTTAGCGCAAGAGAGGCGAGGCGCACCACCTCATCCTGCACGCTTCCTTGAATACCTATCTTCTCCAGATCGTCTGCGTCCATGCTGGTCAGCACAGTCACGGCCAGGACAACCAGATCGGGTTTGACGGCGCGGGCCGCGTCCACGGCCGCGCACAGCATCTTAGCGCTGCCCGCAGCGTGAACCGTTAACATACTCACACCGAGCTGCGCAGCTTCGTGAACCGCCGCCGCCACGGTGTTCGGAATGTCATGGTACTTGAGGTCGAGAAATACTCGTCTTCCCGACCGCACCAAATCCCGCACCAGCTGCGGACCTTCGGCGGTGTAGAGCTGCATCCCGACTTTATAGGTAAATGCCGAATCCCCGATGGCCGCCACAATCTCACGCGCAGCTGCCGCCGTTGCTACGTCGAGCGCCACGATCAGCTTTCGGCGCGGATCGTTTTTTAGAGAATCGGCAACCAGAGAATTCTGTTGCTCGCTGCCAGGGATGAGATGGGGCAGAGTAGTCTGCATCCCCAGCAGTGTAAATGCCCTTAGCGGAGTTCCGCCAGTGGGTGATTGGCGGCGATGGTTTGGTAGACCGGTCGGTGATGGGACGTGCCCCTCTTCACCAGATCGAGTCTCACCCTTTGCAGGCCGCGCTGCTGGAATTGCAGAGCCTGTGCCGCGCCGAAGGAAAGGTCGATAATCCGGCCCTCCACGATCGGTCCGCGATCATTAACTTTTACTACCACCGCTCGTCCGTTGCGCAGGTTCGTCACCCGTACGTAGCTTCCCAAAGGAAGCGTCGGGTGGGCTGCGGTCATGTCGTACATGTCGTAATCTTCGCCGCTGGCGGTCGGCTTCCCGTCGAAATACTCACCGTACCAGGAGGCTGTTCCCACCTGAAAAGCCTTAGTTTTGCCTGCCTGTTTTTGGATCCCGGGCTTGATCTGGGCGGATCTACTTGGAGCTGAACTGGCCTCCGAGTTGTTCGGTCCCTGAGCCGCTCCTAGCCCGACGACCAGCAAGCCGATCATCAGTCCATGAGCTATACGTCTTCGCATTCAGTTCTCCTCGCATCTCAAAAAGTCGTCCTAGCTAGGCTCTTTCCGTTAACGATCTGTAAATCGTATGGGTCTACCGGCACCTTGTCAATCCGAAAGTACGTGGTCTATAGTGACCTGGTAGTAATCGATATCTTACGTAACTTGTTGTTAATCATGATATAAGTGCATCATGTTTATCAAAACAATAGGGTTATGTGTTAATTAAGTGGTAACTACGTGATATGCCGCAGGCAAAGAGGTATTTTCATCTCCAATGAAATCAATTAGTTGCAGGTAATTTATGTCTAACGTCTTTAGCATCAGCCATTTGCGGCGAAGGTTGCCGCTGAGCCAAATGATTTTTTTGGATCCAAGGCGCCCATTCCAAAGTTTCCCGGGCTTCCACTCAAGTCGTGAGACACTCTTTTCGACATCGCTCGAAGTACGGCGCAATATCAAGGCACCCCGATCATGGCTGAAAGACCACCGGTAGTTCTGACCATAGCCGGTTTCGACCCCTCCTCGGGAGCGGGCGTAACTGCCGACATTAAGACGATCGCGGCCCATGGATGCTATGGAGTCGCCTGCATCACTGCCATGACCGTCCAGTCGACCGCAGGCGTTCGCCGGATCGATGCCGTCGATCCCTCTCTGATCACGGAAACCCTGCAGGAATTAACTGCCGACATGCCCATCGCCGCCGTCCATATTGGAATGCTCGGCGCTGGCAAGGTGGTCCGGGCTGTTGCCGACTTCCTGACCGGAAAAGCTGGGCTTCCGAAGCTTCCCAACATAGTCCTGGATCCCATCCTCAAATCCTCTTCCGGGGCAGAGTTGCTCGACTCCGCCGGCTTCAAGTTACTCGTCGAAAAACTGATTCCGCTTGCCGATGTGCTGACCCCGAACGTCGACGAAGCCGCCAACCTCACTGGACTAAAGGTCACGGATCTTGACGAAATGCGCTTTGCGGCGAACAAACTCCACGAGATGGGATCACGCGCCTTGGTCATCACTGGCGGCCACTTAGAGAAAGCCATCGATCTCTTGAGCTTTACAACCAAGCGAGGGATCGAACAGGAAGTTTTCAAGGCAGAACGGCAGCGCTCCAACTCTACCCACGGAACAGGATGCGCATTCTCGACCGCCATGGCGTGTCATCTGGCTTTGGATCGCGGACTACCCGAAGCTGCCCTGCTGGCCAAGACCTACGTCACTGCGGCGATCGCTGCCGGCCATCCACTTGGTCGCGGAGCAGGCCCGGTTCATCATCTCTACCGTATGCACCAGCAGCGTCGCGCGGCAGGTTCAGGAAGTGACGCTTAACCTTTTAGTCCGAGCACTGGCTCAGGGCGTTGGAAATCGTGGGAAGAGAATTAGTCGCGGTCGTTCGAAGGTTTTTTCAGCAGAATTCCAGCCACAAACGATGCGGTAGCAGCCAGCAGCCACTCGATACGCCACATCTGGATCGCTTGAAACTCCGCCAGGTTCGACGCGTGATAGAAGAAGCTGACCCCAAGCGCCCCGGCCACGCAGCCCAAACCGATCATGAACGCGACCAGCGCCGCCGTCGGCAGACCGACCCGACGCTTGATCTCATGAAAATGCAAATAATACAGCCAGCCAGGAAACTCAATCTGGTGCCAGGCACGAGCCACATCTCCCGTTACGGCCACGACCAACGCCACACTCCTGGCCCATACGCCAGAGATGTCGGAGACCGCCGTCTCGAGGGTCGTATCCGCTTTTGAGAGCACCGGCCGGCTTAGTCCACAAGTGTGGCAAAAGCGCGCTCCGATCATGAACTCGCTGCCGCAACCCTGGCAGGTCTCCGCCAAATCCTGAGAAGACAATAACGGAAGTCTTGTTCCGGCCACCGCGTCGAGTGCCGACGGTGGCCTCCAAAATTCTTGCTGTGCATCGTGAACTACTTCAGCCATAGCTAGGAAAACTCGTTGGGACTTTATCTTCGATAAGGCAAACCAACAGCCAAAAACCCGAGCGACCAAAAGGTTGCGCCTTCAGGTACTTGCAAATTCTTAGCCGCGCGATCTGTTTGCTCTCGCGCAATTATTACTCGCAAATTCGCGTAAAGATGCCCCGGTTACCGCCGTCATCCACTCATACAAGTTTGAACTCGGCAAAATATAGGACCCTCTCTTCAACGCTAACGCAATTTCGCGCATTCTCCCCATAACATCCGTGGTTCTCCCGGCGTTTCGCCCAACAAACTCGGTCCCGGCCCGTCATCATCCTTCAAGTTCGGTTAGACTAGAAGGCAAGGCCAGACCCGCAGGGATGCAGTTGCTTCGGACATTCGCGAGAGTTCACTTCTTGAGTGCCAGCTTGTTGTACGTCGCGGGCCTTTGCCTGCTGCTGGAATCCGTAGGCGCGCAAACCCACGCATCCGCTCCCGTTTCAACTCCTTTCTCGGCTCATGATCCGCTGGTCGAGGCCGCCTTCGATCACTTTTACAACATGGATTATGACCGCTCGATCCAGGAGTTCGAAAAGGTTCTGGATCGTCATCCCAACGATCCCTCCGCAGTCAACCATCTTCTGGCTACGACGCTGATGCGCGAACTCTACCGCATGGGCGCCATGAATACAGGCGAGTACGCCACTGACAGCTTCATCGGCCAGGCGCACCGCCCGGCTGACCCCAAGGTGAAGGAACAAATCAAGCAACTGGTCGACCGTGCCGAAACCCTGGAAGAGCAACAACTCAAGGACAATCCCAATAATGTGGATGCGCTGTATGCCCGTGGCGTTACCCGGGCGCAGTTCTCGCTCTATACGGCGTTAGTGGAACGAGCCTGGCTTTCGGCGCTGCGCAATGCCGTGGGCGCGCGCCGCGATCACGAACGTGTTCTTGAGTTGAACCCCAATTACGTAGACGCCAAACTAGTGGTCGGCGCGCACAACTACGTAATGGGAAGCCTGCCCTGGAGCGTGAAGGCGGCAGTGGCTCTCGTGGGTTTAAGCGGGACGAAGGAAAAGGGTCTGGAATACCTGCAAGAAGTTGCCAGCAGCGGCGGAGAAAATAGCGTGGACGCCAAGGTCGTTCTGGCCTTGTTCCTGCGCCGCGAGCGCCGCTACGACGAATCTCGCAACCTCATGCACGACCTCTCCGCTCGCTATCCGGGAAACTATCTGTTCCCGCTGGAGGAAGCCAACTTGCTGCGCTCCAGCGGTCACGCCCTGGAGGCCGCTGCCGCGTATCGCAAAGTCTGGCAAAACGGACGGGAAGGGAAGTACGGCACTCTGCATTACGAGATCTCGGCGTGGGGCCTCGGTGAGTTACTCCGCAGCCAGAAAGATTATCGCGCAGCCGCTGCCGCCTACGAGCTCGTGGGCGAAGTCGCCGCTCCCGATCCCGAAACTCTGCAGAATGCCAATCTCGCCGCCGGCGAAATGTACGACCAACTGCAGCAGCGCGATTTGGCCATGAAAAAGTATCAGATCGTACTCGCCGAAAATGCCAGCAGCCCTCCTGCGGAAAAGGCTCGCGCACACATCAAAGAAGCCTATCGCGAATAAGGGTTTGTAGCACCGGTGCTTTTTTCGGCTATGCCAGGCGCGCGTGAATCAATCGCTGCAAAGGTTGGAATTCCAAAATGGAGGGTGCCCCTCGATAAGAGTGAAGGCGGTGTCAAGGACAAAAGTATCCTGCCGGTGTTTTTGGCACCGTTTTCTTGCCAGAGAGGGTTGAGGACCAAGACTCTGGAAATCTCACGCTAATCACCTGCGGTGATGATCTTCTCCCGAAGACCGTTCCACCAACCATCGATTCGGCCTAAACATCGACCATGATTCTTCTATGCGAACATCCCGCCTCGTGCGGGATGCGAGAGCGCCCAATCAGTCCTGCGGTCTAGCTTGCGCCGACCAGGGGCACCCGCGGGCTGCTCTCGATGCGAACGATCGCTGGATACGCCACATTCGTGCGCAACATCCAGTAGAGTCGTACCGCTAACTTGCGCGCCGTTGCCACCTTGGACACTCCCTTCGGCTTCTGATGGCAGCGATGCAAATATTGCTTCTTCATTTCCGGGTCGAAACGTACCGCGATCTGCGCCGCCTCCACCAGCAAAGAGCGCAGCATGCGGTTGCCTTGCTTGGTGATGACTCCCAGCTTCTGCCGCCCTCCGGAAGAATGCTCGCGCGGAATCAAACCCAGGTAACTTGCCACCTGCTTGCCTCGTGGAAACCGGCTCACGTCGCCAATCGTGAGCACATACGCCAGCGCGGTGTTCGGACCCACTCCCGGTTGCGTCATCAGCAATCGGGCCTGCGGGTTTTCCTCCGCTGCATGTTGTACCGCAGTGTCGAGTTGGCCGACTTGCTGGTTCAACATCGCCAGCAGTCCCAGCAAATCTTCCCTCCGGCATGCAGCCCAAGGTTTTAACGGAAGCTCGCGCAACATCTTCTGTCCGGCCTGGCTCCACAGCTTGCCTTTCCTCTGCATTCCCTTATTCAAGGAAAGGTGTTGCAGTTCGTTTTTTACCCGGCTACGAATCTCCACCAGCTTGTGCCGGTGCAGCACTAACTGCCGCAGGTCGCGCTCATCCCGGTCTGCTGTCCACAGCCGCGGGAAACGCCCCTCTACCACCAGCTGCAGAATGTGCGCCGCGTCCCGCTTGTCCGTCTTCTGCTTGCGCACGTAGCTGGCGCGGATCTGCGCCGCATCTCCGATCCAGATCTCATGCCCCAAGTCTTCGACCCGCTCGACGAACCACTGGCTGTTGCCCGTGGCCTCCATGCCGATCAACGCCGGCGCCGCTAGTTGCTGATAAAACATTTTCGCGTCACCGTCAGCATGCACCAGCTTCCGTTCCCCGCAATCCCACGTCTCGGTGTCTACCCAACTCACTTGCTGCCAGCTGGGATGAAAATCACATCCTATAATCATCATCTGCGAAGGCTCCTTTCTTCCCAGCGTCTTTGTCCTCAAACCAAGACTACCGGGTTCAATCGAGCCTTCGCTCTTATCCAATCAGTCCTTGTCTCTCCGTTTTTCGGAGAGACAGGGCGGGGTCTTTGATCTCCTATTTAGATACTATCCCCGCCATATCTTGAGAAATCGCAGCCTCTATTTCGACAGAACGCTAATGTTCTGCGGCTTCGTGATCGTGTAGGGTGATCCCGTAACTTGGCTGTGGCTGGTCGGGGTAATCGTAAACACGAACAATTTTCCCGCCGACTGGCTGATGGCATAGAGATGATTGTCGTTATCCCACGACATCTGATCCACCTCTACGTTATTGAGACGTCCGGTGTAAGGCGTAACCGGATTCGCGCCATTGAAGTGGAATACCTGCACGCCCGCCGTTCCGCCAACGGCAAGAAGTTTTCCCGACGGTGACATCGAAATACTCGTGATACTCGCAACCGAGACTTTAGGCATGTTCGAATAAGTGCTGTTAGTAGTCAGGTTTCCGGAGCTGTCCGCCGTATAGATCGCAAGCTGGTAAGCGCCCGAAGGTTCGAACGAAGCATTGCTCATCGGCTGCACTGGCACGACTACGTGATCGGCTGCATCCGTCGCCGATAAATAAGGACAATAAAAATTTCCATTCTGCGCCTCTGGCATCACGGGGTCTATGTCTAAGGATGTCAGGGCGCCATTGCTACTACGCGAGAAACCGAAAATTACCTGGTTCCAGTGGTAGCAACTCGCCCCGTATGCGTACTTGTTGTTTCCAACGAAGCTCAGCGGCACGTCGAACTCCGGCGTCGTACGCGCGGTTGTTCCCAGGTAACTCAGATCGCCGGTCGCAGCGCCGACGCCGAAAAATTGGTAAGCATTGTTGGCGCAGTCGCTGTAAATATCTTCGTCATACAGAGTGGTGCCGTTGCGATCGAGAAATAAAGATACCGGGCCGCCGCAATCGGATTGATTAAACCCTCGCGCGTCCATCGAGGCCACGCGATGGAGCGCACCATTGGACGCAATCGCGAATGAAGAAATATCAACCCCGTTCGTAGCAAAAAGATATTTTGCGTTTACCGCCAGAGACCCGCCATAGGCAATCGCTGCGCTAAATGGCGATCCCGCCACTGCCGTCAGCTTCCCATTCGATGCCGCGCCGTAAGCGTAAATTTGAGGATTGCTCGCGTAAACGTTGCTGGAAACATACACATAAGCGACGGGAGCCGCGCTAACCGCGGCTTCACTGCTGCTTTTGATTTCGCTGGGGGATGTTTGACTGAATGCCGCCGCGGCGCACAGCATGACGGCTAGGCAGACTACGATTTGGACGTGGCGCGACATATCCGTTTTTACTCCTGCAGTTCATTGAATGAGATCGAGCGCCGTATAAGATGCCCGCTCCAGCAAGATGAGCAGGTCTACCTAATTATTTCGCTGGTTCTACGGGTTCTCCGGGATGAGTACGAAGCAATCATCACCCAGTTGCACCGGTTGCGTTGACCCCCACTCTTCACTCCTGCTACCGTCATATGTTTGCCCTTCTGCGCGCGCTGATTCCGCGGGCGGTCAAACCTCTGGCTTCATCCGTCCCAGGTTAGAGATTCATTTGCTCACGGAGATTCCTCATGTCTGCCATCAAATTCCGCGGCGTAGATTTCATTCAATTCGATTCACTCCTCACTGAAGAAGAGCGCCTGGTTCGCGATACCACGCGCCAGTTCATCGAAGACAATCTCATCCCCATCATCGAAGAGTGCAACCGCGCCGGCCGCTTTCCCCGCGAACTGGTCAAGCCCATGGCCGATCTCGGCTTCTTCGGTGCATCGCTGAAAGGTTACGGCTGCGCCGGCATGGGCAACGTCGAATACGGACTGATGACGCAGGAACTCGAGCGCGGAGATTCCGGAGTGCGCAGCTTCGTCAGCGTCCAGTCCGGACTTTGCATGTACCCGATCTACGAATTCGGCACCGAGGAACAAAAACAGACTTGGCTTCCGCCCATGCAAAAGGGCGAAAAACTTGGCTGCTTCGGCCTCACCGAGCCCGGCTTCGGCTCAAATCCCGGCGGAATGCTCACCCGCGCCCGCAAGGTTGGCAAGGAATACATTCTCAACGGCGAGAAAATGTGGATCACCTCCGGCACCATCGCCGACGTCGCCATCATCTGGGCAAAAGTTGAAAACGAAGATAATAAAATCCGCGGATTTCTGGTGGAGACGAATCGCCCCGGTTTCTCCGCGCAAGATGTTCACGGTAAGTGGTCGCTGCGCGCCTCAGTCACTTCGGGATTGTCTTTGCAAGACGTCCATATTCCAGAATCAAATTTATTGCCGAAAACTGGCGGGCTGAAATCTCCGCTGATGTGCCTGAATCAGGCGCGCTATGGCATAGCTTGGGGCGCGATCGGCGCGGCGATGTCGTGCTACGATTGCGCCTTGCAGTATTCCATTCTGCGCAAACAGTGGCGCGACCAGCCCATCGCCTCGCATCAACTCGTGCAAGACAAGCTCACCTGGATGATCAGCGAAATCACCAAAGCGCAATTACTCGTTCTGCAAGTCGGACGCCTGAAAGACGCGGGCAAGGTCGAGCACCAGCACATCTCCATGGCAAAGCGGAACAACGTCTGGATGGCCCTGGAATGCGCCCGCATCTCCCGCGACATCCTTGGCGCCAACGGCGTGGCCGACGATTACCCCATCATGCGCCACATGATGAACCTGGAATCAGTGAAGACCTACGAAGGCACGCACGATGTGCACTCGCTGATCATCGGGCAGAGCGTGACCGGGATCGACGCGTTCTGAGCTCTATTGACATCTTCGCGATTTGCGAATTACAATATTCGCATAATGCGAACTTACTCGTGAGCTCATGCATGTTATCAGCCGTAAGAAGCTCAAAGATGCTGCTTCACGGCACATCGACCTGGAAGGGCCGCTCGACGCGTGGTTTCGCATTGCCAAGAAGGCTAAGTGGAAAAGACTGACTGATGTCCGTAAAACCTTTTCGAGCGCCGATGCGGTCGGCAAGTGGACGGTGTTCAATATTAAGGGAAATGAATATCGCTTAATTGCCGAGATTAATTATCTCTTTGGCCGCATATACATTCGCCACGTTTTGACGCACGCCGAATACGACCGCGGAGGTTGGAAGCAATGAGCGCGACCGCAGTTCGATCGGAATACGCATCCTTATTGTCTACCACGCTGCCGGCCGTCATTCGTACCGAGGCGGAGAACGAACGCTACATTGCGATGCTCGAAGATATGGACCGCAAGGGCAGCCGATTGAGTGCGGCCGAAAAGCGCATGGCTCAGTTGCTTACTCTTCTGGTTGAAGATTTCGAGGAAAAACATTACGCACTCAAGTCGTCTAATCCTGTGAACGTGCTGCGCGAGTTAATTCTGGCGAATAACTTGAAGCAGAAAGACCTATTGGACATTTTCGGAACACCCAGCATTATTTCTGAAGTTCTTCATGGAAAGCGTCAGCTCACTACGGAACACATTCGGCGCCTCAGTCGACGGTTCCACGTGTCTCCAGAAGTCTTTTTTTAATTCCTTCACGCGGTCGGCTTCTCCCGCGGCGGCTCGACTGCCATAAACTCTTCCGCGAAGCGCCGGGCGTAACTTTCCAGCAACCCCGGCAAGTGCCCCGGATCACTCGACCGCAAAACTAACCCAGCATGATGATGCCTTTTGATCCGCAAAAATATCTCGGGATCGTTGTACGCAGAAGTGTCCGGATCTTCCTGGCGCGCCAGCGAAAGAGCGACTCCCGCGTATTCCTCGCGCACCCCCGGAAGTCTGTAGGAGCCATCTCCCCCGGCGATTTCTATCCGTGCCCACTCCCGCCAAAGATTAATGCCCGTGGCAGCCTCAACCATCTCATCGATATAAGCTCCGCCTACTCTTGCCGCGCATTCCAGAAAATAAAATTGGCCGTCGTCATACGCATGAATAAACTCCGCGTGCGCCACGCCTCGCACCAATCCCAACGCCGCGATCAGCTCGCGATTGATCACGCGCAGTCCGGCGTCCGCTCCACTTCCGCGCGGCACCGTATACGTCGTAAAAACTCCTCCGCCCTGGGCCACGTTCATGGGTGGCTTGCCGTACTTACTCACGTTGGCGAAGACCACTTCACTATCTGAAACAACCGAGTCCACGTGATACACCTCGCCGGGAACGAACTTCTCCAGCAAATAAGAAGATTGTTTGTCTCCCAATTGTTCGAGGATTGGCCACAGCTCGTCCGCCGCGTGAATCTTCCTGATGCCAGTGGCCGAGGCTTCCTGCCGCGGCTTCAGCACCCATGGCCCGGCAACATGGTCAAGATAGTAGCGAATATCGTCGTGATGGATGACCGGAACAAAATCCGGCACGCGCACTCCACGATCCAGCGCACGCATGCGCATGGCCAGCTTGTCGCGAAAATATCGCATGGTCGTCAGCCCCATGCCTGGCACGCGCAGGTGCTCTCGCAAAGTCGAGGCCGTCTCCATGTCGAATTCATCCAGCGCCACGATGCGGTCAATTCTCTGCGTGCGCGCCAGATGCGTGACCGCCTGCACAATATCGGCAAGCGGGAGTTCGTCCGGAAGATAGAACATCTCGTCCAGGCATTCCCGCGGCCAGTCGGCATCTCGCAGCTTCTCCGCCGTCACCAGCAACACCCGGCAACCCTGGCGCTTGCACTCCCGCATAAAGTCCTGCCCTTTTTCGTACGTCGTGATGCAAAGCAAGGTCAGCGGTTGCGGTACCGGCATGAGAATCCCTTTTCCTAACAGGTTTGAGAGAATAACACGACGAATCGGAGGACGGAGAAACGAGCGCGGAGAAACAGTGATCATTCTGCTGATCGGAGTAGCCGGGGCAGGGAAGACGACCGTAGGCAAATTGCTGGCCTCGCAGCTTGGCTGGGAATTCGCCGACGCGGACAATTACCACTCTGCTGCGAACATCAGGAAGATGCGGCACGGGATTCCGCTGACCGACGCGGATCGCGCCCCGTGGCTGGAAGCGTTGCGTGCGCTGATCTCGGATTGGCTCACTGCGCGCAAGAACGCGGTACTCGCGTGTTCTGCTCTTAAGCAGTCTTACCGAGATAGTTTGCGGGTCTCGCCTGAAGTCTCCATTGTCTATTTGAGAGTGCCCGCTCAAGTTCTGCAGCAGCGGCTGCGCGATCGCCACGGACACTTCATGACGGAGGCCATGCTGCAGAGCCAGTTGCAGGCACTGGAAGAGCCACAGAATTCGGTAACTATCGATGCCCACGGCCTGCCGGCGAAAATCGTTGCCGAAATTATGAGCAAACTACAGCTGACGAAAGTCCCATAAGCGATCAATATCTGGCAATCTTTTTTGCGTCTTGCGACAGTTCATCGTAACCGCGTCAACCGAAAGCCTGAACCAGTAAACCAAGCAGTGAATATCCAAATCCCCGCTATTAAAAAAATGTTATTCGAATTTCATCGTTTTTTAACCGATACGCCTTGAACCGCGACTACCACGTTTGCTATAACGGCCAGTCGCTTCTAAAGGAGGCTCGTTCTGTGACCTCTGTTCTTCGCTTGTCCGCCCCATCCGCTACGATGTTCTGGTGTCGCACGCTGCTCATCGTGGCCTACACACTCATGGTTGCATCGCAACCGGCGCTCGCCCAGCAAACCTTAGGCGCCATCAACGGCACGGTCACCGATAGCACCGGCGCGGTCGTGTCCAACGTAAATATCAAAGCCCACGCCCATGCCACCAATCTTGAGGTGACAGCCACCAGCAAGTCAGACGGTAACTTCAGCATCGCCGATCTGCCGATCGGAAATTATGAAGTAACGTTCACCAAGGAAGGATTTCAAACCCAGTCCTATCCGCAGATCATCGTGCAAGGCAGCCGCACCTCGACGGTGAATGCGAGGTTGAAACCCGGCGCCGTTTCCTCGACGGTTACTGTCAACGCCACGCCGATGCTGAATGAGACTGATACGAGCAACGGCTACACAATGGGAGCGAACCAGATCGAATCGGTTCCACTGGGTACCGGCAGCTTCACCCAACTCGCCATTCAAGCCCCCGGGGTCAGCGCGGATTTCCTCTCGGGTTCTGGTTCGAACGAAGGTCTGGGCAACCAGGGCATCGTAGCCAACGGCCAGCGCGACACCAGTAATCTGTTCACGTTTAATGGGGTAAACGCCAACAACTTATTCAACGGAAACTCGACTAGTAATATTTCCGACAGCCGCTTCACCCTGAATACGGGTGAGATTTTCGGCGTCGGGGGCCAGGTTCAAACCAACAGTTCGGTATTCGATGCCATCGGCCAAGCCCTGCCCACGCCCCCGATAGAAACTATCGAAGAGGTGCATGTCAGCACTTCCATGTATGACGCCTCCATGGGTTCGGCCAGTGGCGCTCATATCGAAACCACAACCAAGTCAGGAACAAACCTCCTGCACGGCCAGGTCTACGAATACTTCCAGAACAATATTTTCGACGCGGCACCTACTTTTCTTGCAGTCAATCCGTTCTTTTCAGGCGCCCCGCCTTTGCACCGCAACGTTTTCGGCGGCACGGTGGGAGGACCCATCAAGAAGGACAAGCTATTCTTCTTCGCTTCCTATCACGGGCAGCGGATCAGTGATGCTCTCAGCGGCGCATTCAACGGGGTGCCTACACTGCCAGGCCTTACGGATACAAATCGGAATGCAGCCGATCTTGCCAGCCTTGTGAACACCGCCGACGGCTGTCCGGGATGTATTACCGCGAAACAAGTGGATCCGGTCGCGCTAGCCATTCTGCAAGCTAAAGCACCCGGCGGGCAGTACATCATTCCTTCCGCAAATGCGCCCACGGGGGAGAGCGGAACTCAGGCCTACAACTCTTTTGTGAAGGGCCCATCGAGCCAGTTTAATGCAACTCAGGTCAACGGGAATATCGACTATAACTTTGGCGCGAAAGACCGTCTCGCGGGCAAGTACTATTTCCAGGAAGACCCAACCACCATTCCCTTTGCAGTCAGCCAGGTTCTCGGTTTCCCGCAAACGATGCACGCGGGCAGCCAGCTGTTTTCTCTGGATAACACCACCATCTTCACCCCCAACGCTACGTGGGAAAACCGTTACGGGTTTGTTCGTGAGGTGGCCAACGCCACAACCGCGCAGTCTCTGAAGCCTAGCGATGTGGGGCTCAATCTTCTCGGCAGCTCATTCTTTCCCGGCATCACGATTTCGAATGCCGACGTCGGAGCCGCCTTGGCCAGTGGCGGAACAATTACACCCGGCAATGGCAACCAAATGAGCATCGGGCCCTCAACCAACTTCGCGAACGCTGGAATCTTCCAGAATGAGCATGAAGGATCGTCGGCTTTCCATTGGGTGCGAGGACGGCACTCGCTGTCTTTCGGAGGCATCTTCGATTACATGCAACTGAATGTTGAAAATCGCGAGAACCAGGTGGCCAATTTCAGCTTTAATAGCTTCGGTGACTTTCTCACCGGAACGCTGGGTCAGGATCACAGCAGCGGACAATACCTCAACGGCGAAACTAATCGCCACTTCCGTTCCCGCTCCGCTGGTCTTTTCATTCAAGACAATGTGAAACTCCGTTCGAATCTCACCTTAAACTTGGGTGGACGTTGGGACTGGGATGGCCCTCTTTATGAACAAAACGGGCTGCTCACCAATTTCTACGCGTCCGATTACAAATACAATCTCGCTACCGACTCATTCGGTACTCTATCCAATAATGAACCCGGAGTTGGCTTGGTAGTGGCGGGTAACAACAAGGCATTCGGCTTCAAGGGAGTATCCGATTCCACACTGACGGGCCGCCAATGGATGTTCGTTCCGCGGATCGGACTCGCTTGGTCCCCTTCGTCTCTTAGGAATGTGGTGGTTCGTGCGGGCTTCGGAATGTACGCCGACCGCGGCGAATACTTTACCGAACTTTCCGCCAGTGCCGGCCTGGGGATAAGCGGCCCATTTAGCGTTACCACGCAAGAGCCCTTTACCGTGCCGATTAACACATCGTGCGTCGGACCTGGCTGCCTCACGAAGAACCCGTTTGGCACGAAGCCGTTCGAGCCTCCTCCGAATAACTTATCCGAAGTCGCCGGACTTATTTACAATCAGTCTCAACTCAGCGGTTGCGATAAACCCGTCACCCCTACTTGTACGCCCACCGGCTTCGCCAACCCCGACTTCCTCTTTGGTGGTTACGATCCCGCGAATAAGTTGCCCTACTCAGAAAACTGGAGCCTGGACCTGCAATGGCAACCCAAGAATAATGTAGTGCTGACTTTGGCCTATATCGGAAATCATGGCGTGCATCAGCCGATACCGATCCCGTTTAATCAGCCCGGAGTTGCGACTCCTTCCCACCCTATTAACGGACAGATTTACTCCTACGGATTCCAGGCCCAGGATGCCAATTACAATACGCTGCTGACGGAGCAAGTCCAAACAACCATTGGAGCGTATTCGTTCTCCGACGGAAACACGGCTCTACGGACGCCTTACATCGGCTTCAATCCGAACGCGGATTTCTGGAGAGCGGAGGGCATTTCGACTTACAACGCCTTGCAGTTGCAGGCGACCAAAACAATGTCTCGCGGCTTGCAGGTTAATGCTTCGTATACTTACTCGCATTCGCTCGACGAAGGTAGCGGGTTGGGGTCGGGTCTTTTCTTCAATGGGAATAATCCGCTTGTTCCCCGGACGGCTTACGCCTCTTCAGACTTTGATCGTACCCACGTGCTTACGATCAGCTATGTTTACTTGCTTCCCACTCTTAGGAAGAGTTCCAAACTGGTTGGCGGAGTAGCAAATGGATGGGGAGTTCAAGGCGTCACCGTGGCTCAGAGCGGAGAACCATTCAGCGTCATCGATTTCTCGGGAACCGCCGGCAGTATTTTCTTCAGCGCCGATGACTTCATCACCAATCCGATTCTGCCACTCGCGCCTGGAATCACTCCCAAACAAGCCACGGAAGGGGGAACGGATAATTCGTTTAAGTCTGGACCTCTCGCGGGAGTGAGAGTTCCATACATTAATCCAAATGACTTCTCGATCCCATTCCTTAGTCCGGGCCAAAGTGGAGTGCCTCCATGCGGCCTTACAACGGGAGGAACGACTGTCTGCGACACTCAGGAAACCGGCTACGGGTCGAATGGCCGAAATATCTTCCGCGCTCCATTCCAGACGCGATTCGATTTTTCTGTTTTCAAGAATTTTAAAATCGGAGAGCGCTATGCCCTGAAATTCCAGGCTGACGCGTTCAATATCTTCAACCAGCCGGATTTCGATGCGCCCAACGGCAATTTCGCCCTCAATGCCTGTTTCAATCCATACCCGTGTTTTCCTGATACCACGCAAATTTTGTCGTCCTCCTCGCCGAACACCAAGAACTATGGAGTGATCAGGCAGACAGTTGGGAGTAACCGATTCTTGCAGTTAGCCATGCATCTTGCCTTCTAGTTTGGGAGAAGGCTGTTTCGTCGGCTGAAAATGAAAACGGATAATTTCAAACGAGGGCTGATCAGTTGCCTGCTGGTCGCCCTCATTCTTTTGCAGTCCGATGCCGCTCTCGCTTGGGGGAACGAGGGTCACACCTACGTGAACCGCGTTGCGGCTGAGAAAATTCCTGCCGGCATGCCGCGTTTCCTGCGTCGCGCCGTCACACAGATTGCTTATCTCGGCCCCGAGCCTGATCGCTGGCGCAGCCCTACAGAGTTTGCCCTCAAAAATTCGCAGGAGCCGGATCACTTCATCGACCTCGAGCGCGTCGACTGGCTCAATCCTCTACCGCCCGGACGCTATGAGTTTTATCGCAAGCTCTACGAGAAGCGCGCCGCGACCGCTGACCACCCCAACGACTATCTTCCCGAACACGTCGGCCTGCAGCCTTACATCACCATGGAAGTCTATGAGCGATTAAAAGTAGGTTTCCGCGAGTATCGCAAGCTGAAAGCGGATCATCAGCCAACCAAGCCGATTGAGGACGCAATCATTTTCTATGCAGGCTGGCTTGGGCATTATGTCGCCGATGGCTCACAGCCATTGCACACCACGATCCAATACAACGGCTGGGTGGGACCGAATCCCAACGGCTATACCACGCAGCATGAGATCCACGCGCAGTTCGAAACCGTCTATGTCGGGGCGAATATCTCGGCAAATGATTTTTCCGGCTTGGTGCACAGTCCCGAAAAACTGAACGATCCCTTCGCCGCCTATATTGCTTACCTGAGGCAGTCCCATGCGCTGGTGGAAAAAGTCTACGCGATCGATAAAGCAGGAGGCTTTCGCGACAAAGGTTCTCCCGAAGCCTTCGAATTCACTGCCCATCGCCTCGCCGCCGGGTCGCAGATGCTGCTGAATCTCTGGTATACCGCCTGGCTGCAGAGCGCCGAGCCCATTCCTTCCCCAGAGCATTTGGCGCCCAGCCTCCCGGCCCGGAAATAGTGCCGGACGAATCTGGGAAGCTACTGAGAAATCCACAACTTATATTGTGCAAACCATTTCTCATTCTGCTACCATGGTCGCCGAATTAGAGCGGATCTTCTTTCGTTTGTTGGGTCCGCAAGTCGCGATGTGGCGCTCCAACTGCCGCTAAGCCCGTGGGGGAGTGCTGCCGGTTTTGAGCCCAAAGCCGTCGCCTCAGGTAGGAGCAGTGAGTGAGTGATCCCGTAGGAGGGAACGTCCAGAAAATACGGCGCCGTCGCAGCCGCCGGCACCGCCGCAATCGAACCATTCGCCGTTGGCTCAGCGTGCTAACCCTCGCGACCTGTGCGGTCGCGGCCTCCTCCATTGCGTTGCAATATCTCAGTCCTTCTTTATTTCGCGCGCATCAATCCGCCCCGCCAAGCTTCGAGCAGGCAGAACTCAGTCGCAGTCGCGTCGTCGAAATGAACGAGATTCTTTCCCAGGCGCAGCCCTCCGCCGATCGTCCGGTGTATCCGTATTCGCTGGTGCCAGGTGGAGTCCAGGACGCGAAAGAGTTGAAGTGGGTCGCTGAACACGATCCCGTCGTGGCCGCACACTACGCTGGCTTCGATTATGATCACGCGCGTGTGGTGCGGCTCACGCTGGCCAGAACGGTTTACCTGTCTTACCGGATTGGCAATCATGTTTATTGGACCAGCCACCGCGTCACGCTTCATAAAGGCGAAAAATTAATCACCGACGGGCGCATGGCGGCTCGCGTGCGCTGCGCCAATCGTGTGGAAGAACTGCCACAACAAGCTACCTCGCGTGCCGAGCCTCCTGCAGAAAAATTTGATCAACCCATTGCGCCGATCGGCGGCACGACCATGCAATCCCCTCCTACTCCATTCCAATCCGCCCTGCTGCAGCAGCCAGCGGCTCCCGGCCTGGGGCCCGCGGGACCGTTAGCTTTGTACGATCCGTTTGTCGGTGGAAGTTTGATACCCATCGCCCCGCCGCCGCTCGAGTCTTCTCTTTGTGGCCCGGCCAAGAAAAACGGTGCTGTCGAGGCGGGCTGTTGTGCGGGCGAAGTGGCCATCCCGAAGAAAAAAGGAGGCCCCTGTGGCTCTCCCGGGGTTGTTCCAGAACCGGAGACGTGGATCATGTTCGTGTCTGGCTTGGCCGCCATCTACTGGGCGCGCCGCAAGCTCCGCGCTTGATATCTAGAGGCTCCAATTTCTAAACTGCGGCGGGCTGATTGCGAATCCTCCATGAACTAAGGACTCGAAGGTCTAGTCCTTTCGTAAGCCTCGCTCGTCGGAGACGCTGCTAGAATCGCAACAGCGCACCGTTTTCCGTTCGCATACTATTGTTCGCATAGCACTAAGGATATTTATGAATCCCTCCCTCAGGGCCGCTGCCAGCCTGCTGGTTTGGGTTGCCGTATATTTCTTCGCGCCAATCCCGGGGCAAGCGCAAGCCGCGCCCTCCGTACGCAGCGTGCAGGTGCTGAGCAAACAGAACCCGCTCGAAATTGAGATCGAAGGTAGCGAGACCCTCGTTCCGCAAGCGCAAATCCTCACCGACCCTGATCGTCTGGTGGTGGATTTCGCGAACGCCGTTCCCGGTGCTCAACTACGAAATCAAACTCTGAATAGCGAGGAAATCAAGAGCGTTCGCGTTGGCCTG
This sequence comes from uncultured Acidobacteriaceae bacterium, assembly GCA_963836305.1. Taxonomy (GTDB): domain Bacteria; phylum Acidobacteriota; class Terriglobia; order Terriglobales; family Acidobacteriaceae; genus Sulfotelmatobacter. The sequence continues at coordinate 451,232 of CAWIJP010000026.1, forward strand.
TTCTCATCGAAGCCTCCGGTCACTCGGGTTGTTCTGGATTTAAACGGTCCGCAGGCATACCAGATTTTTCCTTCCGGCCGAACTGTAATCATCAAGATTGGGAGCGGCGGGTCGCATACTTCTAGAGCCACATCTGCGCCTTCGCCAGCCGCACTGGTGAATACCACCTATCATGTTGGATCGCTCGAAATCACGCCACCCCCGCCGCCACCTCCGCTGGTGGTAACATTCCAGTCGGGGCTTCTCACGATCACTTCCAATCAGGCCACGCTGTCGGAAGTCCTTTTCGAAGTGCATCGGCGTACCGGAGCGGAAATCGCCATCCCGGCCGGAGCCGAGCAGGAAAAGGTAGTGGCCGCTCTTGGCCCCGCGCCCGCGCCGGAAGTTTTGTCCCACCTGCTGAACGGCTCCAGATTCAACTTCCTCATCTTGAGTTCGGTCAACGATCCTCGTTCGCTCGATCGGGTAATTCTTAGCGCACGGCCGGAAGGAACCACGCCGGTCTATAGCTCGCCATCGCCGGCAGTAGCTCAGTCGCAAGGTAACGGTGAAGTCGAGCCTCCAGTCCAGACAATTCCACAAGTCGCACCCGAAACCAAGGCACCGCAAAATAACGACGTTCCAGACTAACCCAAGTTTTTCTGGATTCGATTCAGCGAACCCAACCAGCGGCAAACTGAATTACAAACAAAAAGTGCTAAAGCGGATTACGGCGTCGCGGCCACAGGCGGCGTGATCAGCCGTACCGGCACAGGAGAAGTTCCGTAAACGGGCGTGGTCCCACTTCCCACGGCATTACCGCATCCAGCAACGTTCATCACGGTCACGGTAATATTTCCCGTGGTGCTATCGACACTATTGATAAAAACCTGCAGGAAACCCACGATCGTCACTGCAGTTGTACCGGTCGGGTTAATCAGTGTGGTGCTGTCATAGATGGGCACAGAGACAATAGAAGGGCTGCTCGTGATCTGACTGTCCTTTGCCAAGCCAGTGATACCAGCAGTCAGCATGGCGCTATTAGTCCCGGCGTTAATTTGAAAAGGATAGCTATAAGGAGGTGCACCGTCGGGAACGAGCAAATCCTGACCCTGGTCTAGGCCGCTGCCTCCCGCGTTTATGAGGCATGCCGCGGCGTTCACGCTGTCGTTGCGCGGCGGCCCTGGATCCTCGGTCAGGTCCACCTTGTTCCCCGCTCCGCTAACCCCACACGCATACACGGTGCTTTGGTCGCAGCCCGCAACGGCCTCCGCATAATCATTGGTTTTGGCCTCCGAACAGGCGCTGATCGAGCTGTTGGCAGCAATCGCGACGGACGGGCTCGATACTTGACCCGGCACGTAGTTCAGAGTTTTCGGCGCAATATTTGCCTGCGGCTGGTTCGCCAGTGTGCAAGGTAGAGAACGCCTGCGTCCGCTGAATCCACAGTCTACGGTAAGGGTGAAGGTTTCGCCGATCACGCCGCTGGTAGAGATCCCGGCGGTCCCGAGTGCTCCTGTTGACGCATTGACGAAAGGCGGACACGTTCCGGAGCAGCTTCCGTTGCCCGGATCCTGATTCGGCACCATCCACGGCTTCACGCAACGGGGCTGCACGGGAATCATGGTGGAAGTCGATGTGCCCGAAGGATTGAAAGCCTCTGCCGCTGCCGTAGCGCTTACGCCGGAATTCGAAAAAGTTCCGCCGGGTATCAAAGAAAAAATCCGCGCGAAAAAAGTTGGCAATTTCGCCTGCTGTACATAAACCTGAACTACAGGGTTCACTGCGAAGGCCGCTCCCGCGCCAGTGCAATCCGTGATCGTGCCCACGCCGCTGCTCGTGCCGTAGTTCACCGTGACGGTGGAAGGCGCATTTCCGCCGATCAGATTTTGATTAGCCACATTGATAGCCGCCAACGTGGCGAGGCTGGTCGACCCACCGCAAGCCGGCTGCCATGAATTCCCCGAATTCCCCGGATCGCCCGTAATCCCGGACGTCGAGATCACCTGAGCCGCAGCCAATGCGGCTGCGTCCGCCGCGCGTTGCGCTTCTGCCTTGGCCTCGTAAAGCGTGCCCAGGTCAATCGAGAGCGCTGCCATCGAAATGATCGCCACCATGCTGATCGCGACCAGCGCCATGGTGAAACCACGCTGCCTCGAACCAGGCCCCACATTCTTTCGCGCCCGGCGTATGAGTGGTGGCAGCATGAAAATTCCTCAGTTCTGGTTGAACGCCTCAGCGGCAGTTTGAATGGTGCTGGGACCAAGAAACCTCGTGCCCACCAGACCCCCGACGCTATTGAACTGCCATTTGTAGGCGTAGCTGATGGTAACGTTGGTGCCGATCAAGTAGATGCCGTTCACCGGCGGCGGCGAATATCCCCGGTTAATCGCAAGCGAGATCCCAGTTCCCGGACAAGAACCGGTAGAGGTGTAAGTCCAGGTAAGCCCGCTCTGTGTCGGCGTCACCGGAGTGCCCCCTCCCGACAGGCCGCAATCGTTGATCTTCTCCGAGAGCAGATAATTATCCACCACCTGAAATGCATCGCTCACCGCCACTGGTACGCTGGCATACATGTCGCTCGCCGGATCAGCGGCAGCCACGCGTGCGCCTTCGCGGGCGGCGTTCGTAAGTTTCTGCTTCAGAGTCAGAGCCCCGCTGAAATCAAAAATCCCCACGACGAACAGCACCAGCACCGGAAGTGAAAGCGCCAACTCCACCACCTGCGAGGCGCAATCGTCCGCCCAGCCGCGCCTTGCCGGCGCGATCGAGCTAATCCGCCGACTGGCGCCTGACTTCATTGCGTCTCAGCCCTCATCTGCGCCTGCCCCGGAACCAGCACATTCCCAATATCCAACGCGGTCAGCGGAATACTGAAATGATAAGGATACTGATACCGTGCGCTCACCGACGCGCCGCAAGTGCCCGCTCCGCCCTGGCTCGGATACGACAACTGGACATTTACTTGGACGCAGGCGTCGGTGACGCCAGTGTCGCATGGAGCCGCGGTTGTGCATGCAGAGCTCGACGTCGCCGTACCGCAACTGCAAAGCGTCGGCGGCGTCCACTTGGGCGACGCCCCTCCCCACGGAACGAGGTTGCTCTTACTCAAGTGCGCTGCAGCCAGCGCATTGTAAACCGCGGTTTGCGCGCTCACCGCCGGACTCGGTGTGGTCCCACAGGTCGCGCAAAACGGAGCCACAGCGGCTTCCGCCCCGGCCCGCGTTCCCTGCGCGAGCGTCCCGTAAATCAGGAATACCAATCCAAACCAGATGATACCGATCACGAACATAAACACGATCGGCAACACGAAAGCGCTCTCCATAATCTCCGTGCCGCGTGTATCTTTCGCGAGATCCCGTAATATCGTCCATCGCGCGTTCATCATGGTTAAAGCCTTCCCGCCAGTCTGCCAATTCCGAAAAGTAAAGTGGTCAGAGCTAATGCCACTCCGTAGGGAATTTTCAGCGACTGCGGATTATCCAGCGAAACCTCAGCTCCGGGCATGTGAAACGTTGCCATCGACCTCAGCATCCGCCCGATGTTACAAAAAGTTTCCCTGACCCGCCGCTTGTAGATGACCAGTACAAGCGCCATAACACCGGCGACGAAAATCGAGCCCATCAGCAAATCCAGCAGCGCTCCCGGTCCCACGATTGCACCCAAAGCTCCCGCCAACTTCCAGTCGCCCGCGCCCAGACTACGCAAAAGAACAAATGGCAACAGCAGCAATAGTCCCAAAGCCGCTCCCAGCAGGGAAGTCTTCAACCCGCTCAGCCCGTTCAGCGCCGCATTCGCGGCAATGCCCGCAAGCAGCGCCGGAACCGTCAGCCAGTTCGGAATCCTGCGCCAACGCCAGTCAGTCAAGCCGGCTGGCACCGCCAAAGCCATCGCCAAGCCCAACAGCACCGGCTTCAAAAGCGCTCCGCCAAACTGAGAAACGCCGTACCCGCTTGCAAACATCTTTGAAGATGATTGTTCATTACGATCAGACCGGAATTCGCAGAGCGTAACCGCCCTCGGCGCGAGCGATTCTTAGGCACTACTGACGCGGATTTTCACATAGGGCGATAGCGAAGTCAATAAACTGCCAAGGCTCCGCTGTTACCAAAAGAGAAAGTACCAAAAGAAAAGCCCGGATTTTCATCCGGGCCGCTTGAACTAAAACTGATTATCGGTTAAACGCCCCTGCACTGTTGTGCTCAGCCACAATGCGTTTTGCATTGTCGGCCAGCGCCTTAGCTTGCGGCAGAAGCTCAAGAGCCTTCTGCACCTCTGGATCCGATTCCGCCCGAACTTTCAAGCCTTCTTCCTGACCGAAAGCATCCACAAAGATCTCAGCCTTGATGTTCGATTTAATCCAGTCAGTGTTATCCACCAGATCGGCTTGCGTGTAGGCAATGTTCGCTTCGTCGAGGGACTTGCGGAAATCCTGCATCACCGCATCGTCCACTTCGAAGCTCTTCGTCGGATGATGATTCACGACATAGAGCTTGGCGAAGTTGAAGAAGGCATAATGCTGCAGCAGCGTATCCTGAAAATGGTTGCCCTTCACCGGAGGGATCACCACATCCGGTGTGATTCCGCCACCGCCGTAAACTGTGCGGCCGCTGTCCGTCAGCTTCACTTCGCGATTCGCATTGCTACCCGATTCCGCATCGCGATTGTAATAATAATCGTAAAGCGAAATGTTGCTGTAATCGCGCTGAATGAGCCGTCCGCTGGGCGTGTAATAGTGCGCCGTCGTCAGCGCGAGCCCTGTGTTCTCCGAAAGCGGATAGACCGTCTGTACCAGCCCCTTGCCGAATGTCACTTCACCCGCGATCAAGCCGCGATCATGATCCTGAATCGCGCCTGAAACAATCTCCGCCGCCGACGCAGTCAATCGGTTCACCAGCACGACCAGCGGATAATCTTTTCCGCCGTTGCCGTGCTGCGCCACATAACGCTTCTCCGCGGAAGCACGGCCATGGTGCGAAACAATGAGTTGGCCCTTCTTCAGGAACTTGTCAGCAACCCCAACCCCTTCGCTGAGCAGACCTCCAGGATTTCCTCGCAGATCCAGGATCAGTCCCTTAAGGTCGCCCATCTCATCCAGCGCCTTCGAGACTTCTTCCTCCGTGGTCTCGTTGAATCCGGTCACGTGCAAATAACCAATGCCCGGCCGGATCAGGAAATGCACATCTACGCTGTAGCGCGGAATCTCATCGCGCACCAGCGTGAACTCCATCGGCTTCTCCACGCCTTCACGCGAAATGCTGATGTGTACCGTCGTACCCTTCGGCCCCTTCAGCAGATCGGCCACGTCCGGCGTACTCATATTTTCCGTAGACTTCCCATCGACCGCTATGATCACGTCTCCAGGATGAATGCCGGCTTTATACGCGGGAGTTCCGGTAAACGGAAAAATCACAATCACTTTATTATTGCGCGGACCGACGGTCATACCCACGCCGTAATATTTGCCGCGCTGGTCCTCGCGCATCAGGGCGTAAGACTTAGGATCGAAGAAATTCGAGTGCGGATCGAGCGCATGCAGCATCCCGGGAATCGCTCCGTTGTAGATGGCCTTATCCGGATTCACGGGCTCGGCGTAATTGTCCTCAATCACCGCATAGACGTCAGTGAATTGCTTCAGGCTGTCCTTAACATCGGAGTCGCTCGAGGAAGACGACGCCTGCTGCCCCGTCCGCTGGGCGAAAAGAATCCCCAGAAAGCCGCAGGCAAGCAAGAAAAAAATTACTATGAAGAGTGAGCGGCGAGAACTACGTGCCATTTTGAATATTTCCTTCGGTTGAGGGATCTCGAGCGTCCCCAGCTAGCGCACTGAATACACGCAGTATATCACCACTTTAGACGGCCGCGAACCGGGAACGTCACCGCCGGTAACCGTCCTATACCGCTTTTCCTTAAGATGCGCCAATGGGCCGCCAGGTTCCACTTTTCAGGGCGCTCCTGATCTCGACCGAACCGCCGGAGGCTTGACCACCCACGGAAATGCTATTGACGCCGCGGCTCAACCGCTATATTGTGGGCCGCACCAAAACGCGGGGGGGCCCGTTTTGGTTTATCACTGAAGCGCTCGGAGTCCGAACATGCTACTTCGTCGAGCAGTGTTCGCGGCGAGTTGTGCCCTGTGCCTGGTTCTCGCCGCCGGTAATTATTGGAGCCCCGCCGTTCACGCCAGCGACGGTTTCCCGCCCATTTCCCCGGAAGAACTCAAGATGACGAGCGAACCGCTCGCCCCGGGCGCGCCCGCCGTGATCCTCTACCGCCAGGTCGACCGCGACGACAACGGCCGTACCTCGCACGAGGACAACTACATCCGGATCAAAATCCTCACCGATGAAGGACGGCAGCGCGCCAACGTCGAACTCCCCTTCTCCAAGGAGCGCGAGAACGTGGTTGCCATTCGAGGCCGCACCATCAAGCCCGACGGATCCGAGGTCCCCTTTGACGGCACCGTGTTCGAGAAGTCACTGGTCAAAGGCCGGGGTTTGCACTACCTCGCGAAAACCTTCACTCTGCCCGACGTCGAAGTCGGCTCCATAATTGAATATCGCTGGACCTACGATCTCAGCGAAAAATATATCTTCGATTCTCACTGGATTCTCAGCCAGGATCTGTTCACCAAGAGTGCCCGATTTTCTTTGAAGCCCTACAAAAGCAATTACATGCCAGTGTCTCTACGCTGGAGCTGGCAGGGCTTACCTACAGGGAACGAGCCAAAAGAGGGCCCCGACCACGTGGTCCGCATGGAGGTGAATAACCTCGCCGGCTTTCAGACCGAGGATTTCATGCCACCCGTCAACGAACTAAAAGCGCGAGTGGATTTCATTTACCAGGATGATCTGATCGAAACAAATCCTGACAAATTCTGGAAAAACGTCGGCAGACGACGGAACGGGCAATTGGAAACCTTTGTCGGCAAGCGCAAGGCCATGCAAGAAGCAGTCGCCCAGATCGTTTCTCCCAGTGATCCTCCCGAAATGAAGCTGCGAAAAATCTACGATCGCGTCCAGCAAATACGAAATAAATCCTATGAGTTGAAAAAGACTGCGCAGGAAGAAAAACGCGATAAAGAGAAGCCCCAAGAAAATGTCGAGGATGTTTGGAAGCGCGGCTATGGTACAGGTGTACAACTGACCTGGTTATTTCTGGGGCTGGTGCGCGCCGCGGACTTCGAAGCCTACGGCTGCTGGGTCGCCGACCGAAACCAGTATTTCTTTACTCCCAAGACCATGCAGCCCGGAAAGCTGGACGCAAATGTTGTACTCGTCAAGCTGAATGGCAAAGATCTTTATCTCGATCCCGGAGCGGAATACACCCCTTTCGGCCTGTTGAAGTGGTACGAAACCGGAGTGCCCGGCTTGGAGTTGGATAAGGATGGCGGGACCTGGATTCAAACCACGCTTCCCGCTGCCTCCGAGTCACGCATGGAGCGCAAGGCCAACCTGAAGCTCTCCGACACCGGCGACCTCGAAGGCAAGCTTACGGTGACTTACACCGGCTTGGAGGCGATGTACCACAGGCTGGATGTGCGCCATGCGGATGATGCCGCCCGCAAGAAATTTCTTGAAGACCGATTGAAAGGGCAAGTGCCCGTGGGGGTTGAAGTCGAACTCGTAAATCAGCCTGACTGGAGTGGCTCGGAGACCGCGCTGGTCGCAGAGTTCGATGTCAAAATTCCCGGTTGGGCCTCGAATGCTGGCAGGCGTGTGCTGGTGCCTGCCGGAGTGTTCACCGGGGTCGAAAAGCATATCTTTGAACACAACCAACGCACTCATCCCATTTATTTCGAGTATCCGTATGAGAAGGATGACGACGTCACCATTGAGTTGCCACCGGGATGGCAAGTCAGCAGTGTGCCCCCGCCTCAAGCCAAAGACGGACACGTCGTGGCCTATAACATCAAGGTCGAAAACAACAAAAACACTCTGCACTTAACCCGGAAGTTGACCGTGGATTTCTTGATGTTGGACGCCAAATATTACGGCGCTTTGCGCACTTTTTTCGAAGCAGTGAGGACAGGCGATGAACAGCAAATTGTGTTGCAGCCCGGTGCCGCGACCGCGAGTAATTGAAACTCTGGCCCAGGCAGCCTGCGCCGTTGCGGCTTTGAGCCTTCTGCTCTGCTCACCCAAAGCTCTCGCAAGTGGGGACGCACCCCAATGGATGCACGCCCTCGTCAATGTTCCCTTGCCCACTTACGACGAGAAGACCGACGCCGTACTCCTTTATTCCGAGACCAATGTCACGGTGATTTCAACCGACAAGATCAGGACTCAGGTTCGTGAGGCTTACAAGATTCTCCGGCCCAATGGTCGTGGGCATGGCACCGTGTCCGTTTATTCTAATCCGCAAAGAAAAGTAAAAGCCTTACGCGGATGGTGCATTCCCGCGCAGGGCAAGGACTTCGAAGTAAAAGACAAGGATGCGATCGAGGCTTCGCCCGGCATCAACGGCGGGGAACTGATCCGTGACGTTACATTCAAAATACTTCGTATTCCCGCCTCCGATCCCGGCAACATCATCGGCTACGAGTATGAAGTGGAAGAGCAGCCCTTCTTCCTACAGGAGTTGTGGCATTTCCAGGAAGCGGATCCGGTTCGCGAGAGCCATTACTCTCTGCAAATTCCTGCCGGCTGGGAGTACAAGGCGTCGTGGCTGAACCACGAGGAGGTTTCGGTAACTGAGTCCGGTGGAAATGTTTCCCAGTGGGTCCTTCATGACGTGAAGGGAATCCGGAGAGAACCGAAAATGCCGCCGCAGGACGGCGTGGCCGGCTTCATGATCATTTCTTTGTTCCCCCCGGGTGGTGTTTTGAACGGCTTTTCCAACTGGAATGAAATGGGAAAGTGGTATGTCAATCTGGTCGGCAGTCGGGTCGATGCGTCCTCGGAAATCAAACAACAGGTCGCTGCGTTGACTGCATCGAAAACCACCACCTTGGAAAAAATGCAGACGCTCGCCACCTTCGTACAGCGCGACGTCCGCTATGTCGGTATCGAGCTCGGCATCGGCGGCTACCAGCCTCATCCCGCATCGGAGGTATTCGCGCACCGCTACGGCGACTGCAAAGACAAAGCCACGCTGTTGCGGTCGATGCTGCGCGAGATCGGCGTTGACTCCTTCCACGTCGTCATCTACTCCGAACGAGGCGCAGTTACGCCGAAAACTCCAGCGCACAACGGCTTCAACCATGTGATCGCTGCCATCAGGTTGCCCGAGGGACTTAGCGACCCCTCCCTGATCGCTACGGTCCAACATCCCAAGCTTGGCAAACTCCTCTTCTTCGATCCCACTAACGATCTGATCCCCTTTGGCCAACTGCCCGGTTACCTCCAGGCCAACTATGGCCTACTCGTCACTCCCGACGGCGGCGAATTGATCGAACTCCCGCAGCAGCCTTCTGCGATGAACAGTATCCGCCGCACCGCCCAACTAACTCTTGATAAGAACGGCACACTGAAGGGTAATGTCGAGGAGGTGCGCCTGGGCCAGCGCGCTTCCTCAGAACGCTGGCGATTACGCACCGTAAGCAAAGACGCCGACCGCATTAAACCAATCGAGGAACTTCTGGCCAGCTCCTTGGGAAGTTTTCAAATCACTCGCGCATCTGTCCTCAACGTCCAACAGACCGACCGGCCTTTTGGCTTCAACTATTCGTTCGAATCTCCCAACTACGCCAAGAATGCCGGTGACCTCCTGCTGGTGCGGCCTCGCGTGATCGGAATGAAAGGCTCGGGATTTCTGGAGACAAAAGAACCGAGAAAGTTTCCCATCGAATTCGAAGAACCCGCGCAAGACACCGATTCCTTCGAAATCACCATACCGCCGGGATATGTCGTTGACGATGTTCCGCCGCCCGTGGACGCGGACTACGGCTTCGCCAGTTACCACTCGAAGACAGTCGTGAAGGGAAATGTGGTTGACTACACTCGGACCTTTGAAGTCAAAGAGCTAAGCGTGCCCGTCGACAAGGCCGAAGCGCTGAAAAAGTTCTATCGCATCATCGCCGGTGATGAACGCAACACGGTAGTTCTCAAGCCTTCTCCTTAAGAGTTCTTTGCAAGGACCGTAATCGAAATTGACCGGGATTTGCCGCAAAACGAACGCCAAACATTGCCGCCTAAGCACTCCCGCATTATGATGAACCCATGAGTTTTTCCGAGACGATCTTCCTGTTCGTTCTGGCCCTGGTCGTGTTCGGGCCAAAGAAACTGCCGGAGATCGCCCGTCAGGCTGGACGTCTGCTCGCCGAGCTTCGCCGCGCCTCAAACGAATTCAAGTCACAGATCGAAACCGAAATCGCGCATTTGGAGGTTGAGAAGAAGCAGACAATTCTGCCTCCCTCCGCGCCGCCCCAGGGGGCCGTCGCCAGTCTTAGTTTGAACCCGAGTGAGGCTGCTCCGCACCAATCGCGCGCAACTTTAGCCGCTCCCGCCGAGGCGACCCTCGCTGGCAGCGCCCTGGCCACTTCGAATCTGGCCACCGCAAACGTGATCGCGGAGAATTCCGAGATTCCTCCCGCCGCGCCTCCCGCCGCCGTCGCTGAGTCAGAGGTGGCCGCAACCTCGCAGGATTCGCATGTTTGAAAACTTCACCCGCGCTTTAGAGAACGACCCCAAGCGCGACCCCATGCCCACCATGGGCTTTCTCGATCATCTTGAGGAGTTGCGCACCCGCCTGGTTTACTCCATCGCCGCCGTGGCCGTAGGCTTTTTCGCCTGTTGGTGGAAGGTCGAAACCATCTACGACATCATGCAGCGCCCCATCATGAAGGCGCTGAAAGATAATGGCCTGTCGGAGCGCCTGGTCTACCTGAACCCCACCGAACCCTTCAACCTTTACTTGAAGATCGCCGCCCTCGCCGGCTTGTTCCTTACTTCGCCTTTTGTCCTCTATCAGGTTTGGATGTTCATCTCTCCCGGTCTGTACCGCAACGAGAAGCGTTACGTGGTGCCGTTCATGGTTTCGACCATCGCGCTGTTCACGGCAGGCGGATACTTCGGCTATAAAGTCGTCTACCCGCAGGCGCTCGGTTTTCTTATTCATTTCGGCCGGCAGTTCCAGCCCATGATCACCATTGGCGAATACACCTCGCTGTTTCTCAGCATCATCCTGGGCATGGGTTTGATCTTCGAGCTGCCAATCCTTATCTTTTTTCTGGCGTTGATGGGCATTATCACGGCGGGGTTCATGTGGAAAAATTTCCGCTACTCCATCCTCGTCATTTTCATCGTTGCCGCGATTGTCAGCCCCACTCCCGATGTTTTGAACATGTGCATCTTCGCCGCTCCCATGATCGCGCTGTACGCCCTCAGTATTGGCATAGCCTGGGCTGTCCATCCTAAGCAGCGCCGCGCGCGCCAGGAAAAAAAGTCTGCGGCGTAATATGAAAATTTGCTGGCACTATCAGCTGAGGTTCAATTCGTGATCTGCAAGAAAATGTTCAGCAAAAAAATAGCGCTGCGAATCTTACTTCTCTCCGTCGCGATTGCCATCGCGGCCTGCAACCGCGATCAGGATGCAACTCCCGTAAAAGCGCAAACCCAGCCCGCGGTTGAACCTTCATCGCTTCCAACACTCTCGCTTCCCGCCGACAGCGGACCGCCTCCGGCTTTCGATTCCGCGCGCGCCATGCAATACTTGAAAGAAATAGTTGCTCTGGGCCCGCGCCCCGTCGGCAGCGCGAATCACAAAAAAGTGGAAGCGTTCATCACTTCCCAGCTCAAGGGAGATACGGTCGAAGATGATATGTTTACCGCCGATACTCCCGAGGGCAAATTTCCCGTGCGCAACATCGTCGCGAAATTCCCCGGCACGCGCGACGGCATCATTGTCATCGCCAGCCATTACGATACGAATTATCCCCTGCGCAACACCTCCTACATCGGGGCCAACGATGGCGCGTCTTCCAGTGCGCTCTTGCTTGAAATAGCGAATCAACTGCGCGGCACGAAACGCGACGGTTACAGCGTCTGGCTGGTTTGGGACGACGCTGAAGAAGCTATGAAGCCCGATACCGAAATGCCCTTCGAAAAAGACAGCTTATATGGAATTCGCCATCTCGCTGAAAAGTGGCAAGCAGACGGAACTCTGAAGAAAATTAAAGCGTTTCTACTGGCAGATATGATCGGTGACGCCGACCTGAACATCGACCGCGACGAAAACTCAACCCCTTGGCTGGAAGAAGTTGTCTATCAGGCAGCCTCGCGTCTCGGTTATCAGTCTCACTTCTTTGCCCGTGACAATCAGGTGACGGACGACCACATTCCGTTTATGCAACGAGGCGTAGCCTGCGCCGATCTCATCGATTTCGATTACGGCTACAACAACGTCTTCTGGCACACGCCGCAAGATACCGTGGATAAACTCAGCCCCAAAAGTCTGGAAATCACCGGCGCCACGATTCTGGAGACAGTCAACATACTCGACAAAACGACCCCACTTCCGCCAAAGTAAGATGAAGAAAAAGTTTTTCTCAGCGCTCTCCGCGTCCGCCCTCCGCGCACTCTGCGATAAAGCCTTTTGCTCTTTTCCACAAATTCATTTCTAATGCACCCGATGCGACCAGTGACAATTGTTTGTCTCTGCTTAATCTTTGGCTGCCCGTCCCAAGCGGCGTTCCAACCAAGTGACTCCGACAGCAACGCTCGCATCATTCAATTCGCGCTTCAACCATCCCCGATAGAGCACAACCTGCGCGAACTGACGGACGAAATCGGCGGTCGCGTTCCCGGCACACCCGCCATGCAGCGTGCCATCGATTGGGGCGTACACGCGTTCAAAGTCGCCGGAGCCGATAGCGTCCATACCGAAGATTTCACCATCCCTCATTCCTGGGCAGAAGGCGCGACCGAGATGACCGTCAGCGCTACTGGCACTGCCCTCGATCCCAAGCTCACGCAAATTCCCACAGTTCACTTCCGTGTACGCTGTGTATCCATCGCCTGGGCTCCAGCACTGGCGCCCGTCAAGCACGTCCCTGTGGTCGACGTGGGCAACGGCAGCGCCGCCGACTTCAAAAAAGCCGGCGACATTTCCGGCAAAATCGTGCTCGTGCATTCCGTCGTGCTCAAAACCTGGGACGATCTCTTCGCCGAATATGCAATCGCACCGCCGGTCGTCACTGCCGCTGTGCAGGGCAAAGCAAAAGCCGTCGCCTTTATCGCTACTCGCGAACACGACATTCTCTACCGTCACACGAATTCGGTTGCCGGAGAAATCGACCGCATCCCGCAAGTTCTGTTGGCTCGCGAAGACGGCGAGCGCATCGGACGTCTCCTGGCCTCCGGTCATCCGGTGTGGGCAGACCTGAGCATTCCCGATCGCATCGGCGGTCCCATCAAGTCAGCAAATGTTGTAGCTGAGGTCAAAGGCAGCGAGAATCCTGACGAATTCGTGATTCTCGGAGCTCATCTGGATTCGTGGGAACTGGGCACCGGCGCGCTCGATAACGGCTGCAACGCCGCGATGGTCGTGGACGCGCTGCGGGCGATCAAAGCTTCCGGTCTGAAGCCGCGCCGTTCCATCCGCTTCATTCTTTTCTCCGGCGAAGAAGAAGGTCTGCTCGGCTCGCGAGCCTATTCCACCGCTCACCGGCCTGAACTCAATAAAGCCGCCGGTGTCATTATCTATGACTCCGGAACCGGCAAGACAACAGGATTGTCCACCGGCGGCCACAAGGATGTCATCGAAACTGCGAAGATCATCGTCGCGCCGCTTCGTCAGTTCGGACTGACCGAACTGAAGACCGACATGGAGTGGGGCACCGATCATTTCGATTTCATGCTCGAAGGTGTCCCGACCTTCGTCGCCGATCAGGACGAGGCAAACTATCTCGAAAACTACCATGCCGTCTCCGACACCTACGACAAGGTAGATTTCGTGCAGCTCAAGAAAAATGTGGCCGAAGCCGCCGAATTTTCTTTCGCCTTGGCCAATCTTCCGGAAAAAATCGGCCCGCGTTTCACCCGCGCACAGATCGAACAATCCTTGCGCGAAACCGGCTCCGAACAAATGCTAAAGGACTCAGGCATGTGGGATGCATGGCAGAGCGGAAAACTGGGCCGGCAGAAGTAGTACGAATTTCCGATTGTCGATTTTCAATTCTCAATTGATTCATTCGGCCGCTCCAATTGACAATTGGCAATCGACACTTGGCAATCACCCTTGCTCTATTTCTGGATCATCTTCAATCTCTTCGCGGTCGGCATGCTGGTGTTGGATCTCCGCGTCCTGCACCGGCGCGGACGCGTGCGTTCTCGCGATGCGCTGGCTCGCAGCGCCCTGTGGTTCGCCCTGGCCGCGGCTTTTGCGGCGCTGGTTTTTTTCTGGCAAGGCCGGCAGGTTGCCATCGAGTTCGTCACCGGCTACGTACTCGAACTTTCGCTCAGCGTCGATAATCTTTTCATCTTCCTGGTAATCTTCCGCTATTTTGCCGTCCCCGAAGAGTACCAGCACCGCGTGCTTTTCTGGGGGATTCTCGGTGCTCTGCTCATGCGTGCCTCCTTCATCCTCGCAGGCATCGGTCTCATCCAGCGTTTCCATTGGATTTTTTACGGTCTAGGCGCATTACTTGTTTACAGTGGAATAAGACTCGGATTCACCGGCGAGCACAAAGTCGATCCGGCAAAAAACCCGGTCGTGAAGGCGATGCGCCGCCTGATGCCTGTAACCGATAGTTATCAAGGTGGCCGTTTCTTCGTGCGAGGCTGGCAAGGACACTCCGGCCTTTATGGCACGCCATTGCTACTGGTGCTGATCGTAATCGAGACTACCGATCTGCTTTTTGCCGTAGATTCCATCCCCGCCGTTCTGGCCATCACCCTCAACGCCTTCATTGTCTATACTTCGAACGTCTTCGCCATACTCGGCCTGCGCTCGCTCTTTTTCGCAGTCTCTGGATTGATGAAAGTCTTTCGCTTTCTTCACACTGGATTGGCCGTCATTCTGGTCCTGATGGGTTTGAAGATGATTGCGGCGAATTATTACAAAGTGCCGACCCTGGCAATGTTAGGCGTAGTGGCCGCAGTACTCGCGATTTCGATGGCGGCGTCGCTGCTATTTCCAGAGCGAAAGCAAAATGGACAACCCAATTCTTAATAGCCCGGGAAGTTCTTTCTGAGACAACTCTCTACTCTCTTCCTACACAAATTTAAGACTCTCACCCTTGCATATCGAATGTTTCAGAAATTTCTTATCATCATGCATCGGATAGTCGGTTCGATAATGCGCACCACGACTCTCCTCGCGCAATAACGCTGCTCGCACTACCAGCGTTCCCGCCAAGTGCAGATTCGCCGCCTCCCATGCCCGCCTTGTACGCGGATTCGCTACTCGCGGAGCCAGCGCCTGCAGTTTCGTGAGCGCCTCCTGCATCCCCATTCGAATGCGGACAATACCCGCGCCTTTCCACATAATGTCTTGAATTTGCCCCACTACTTCTTCAAGTCCCGCATCCACCGGCCCATTCTGCGTCGCCGCTTTCGGAGCGCTTGCCGATCCGCGCGATTTCTTTAACTCCTCCCGCATCGCTTTTCCCGCCCTTACCCCATATACCAGCCCTTCCAGCAGGGAATTGCTGGCCAACCTGTTCGCTCCATGCACGCCGGTGGCCGCTGCTTCGCCCGCTGCATAAAGTCCGCCGAGATTTGTCTTGCCGTTTAAATCAGTGCGCACCCCGCCCATGGCATAGTGAGCCGCCGGACGAATCGGAATCAGATCTTCGGTAATGTCGATGTTGTATTGCAGGCAAGTCGAATAAATCCGCGGAAAGTGCTTCTGCAACTGGCTCGCTTTCAGGTGCGTGAGATCAAGATAAACGTAAGGATCCTTGACGTGACTCACTTCCATCTCATGCATAATGGCGCGCGCCACCAGGTCGCGCGGCGCGAGTTCGGCCAGCGGGTGATACTTCGCCATAAAGCGGTCCATCTCGATGTTGCGTAGATACCCGCCCTCGGCGAGCAGTGCCTCCGAGAGCAAAAATTGAGGAGCCTTCTTCAAGTAAAGCGCCGTGGGATGAAACTGAATGAAATCCATGTCGCTGATTTCCGCACCCACGCGAAACGCCATGGCGACCCCATCGCCCGTGGCCGCTTCGGGATTGGTCGTGTTGCGATAAAGCTGTCCCATGCCTCCAGTCGCCAATAAAACCGCTGAGCACGCCACCTGCTGAGGCTGACCTTTGTCATTGATCAACGCAATGCCCGTCACTCGATCACTCTCACTTTCCAATTCGGTGGGAAATTCATATTCCCGCACGGAGATATGTTTCAACGTCTGCGCCTTGGCATAAAGTGCCCGCAAAATTTCCCGTCCTGTCGAATCGCCTTGCGCGTGCAGAATGCGGTTGCGGCCGTGCGCACCCTCGTGTCCAAAGACTAGTTTGGTTCCGCTGCGGTCAAACTGCGTACCCCAGGAAATCACTTCTTCAATCCGTTCCGGACCCTCTTCCACCAGCGTTTTTACCGCTTCCGGCAGGCAAAGCCCATCTCCTGCAATCAGCGTATCCTGCAAGTGCAGAGTGACTTCATCTTCATCACTGAGCGCGGCTGCGGTTCCGCCTGGTGCAGATTGCGCATTCGAATCCCTGACCTGCTTTTTGTCCAGCACAAGCACGCGGCCTGCGCTCGCCAGTTCGATGGCGGCGCGTAGCCCGGCTACACCAGCTCCAATCACCACAAAATCAGTCTCAGATGGGAGGCCTTTCATAGTCGGCAAATGGTACCACTTCCTCATCTAACTCCACCAAACCTCGCCAGCGCATAGGCTATTATGGAATTCCATGGCGCAAGTCACCATCCACGTTCCCCCGCGGCCCTATCAGGCGCGAATTGAAAACGGCCTCCTGCAACGGGCTGGGGCTCTCCTCGCCGAACTTTTGCCACAAGCCAGCAAACTCTTTGTGGTCACGGTTCCCCCGGTTCGCCGTCGCTTTGGGAAAAAACTACTGAGTTCGCTGGCTTCCGCGGGGTTCAAAGCCCAAGTTCTGCAGATTCCTGACGGCGAGCCGGCCAAGAAGTTGGCTACCATTGAGACCATGGCGGAAAGACTGGTTCGTCTGGGTGCCGACCGCAAAGCCGTCCTGGTCGCGCTCGGCGGAGGCGTCGTCGGCGACGTCACCGGATTGCTCGCCTCTCTCTACATGCGCGGCACCGAACTGGTGCAGATTCCCACTACGGTCCTCGCCCAGGTGGATGCATCCGTCGGCGGCAAAACCGCAGTAAATCTCGGAGCAGGGAAGAACCTGCTGGGAACCTATCACCATCCCCGCGTGGTTCTGATCGACCCCGAGGTTCTTCGCACTCTTTCCGACCGCGTTTATCGCGCCGGACTTTACGAAGCGCTTAAGTGCGGCATCATCGGCGATCTCGATCTTTTCCTGCGCTTCGAACAAAAGCGTTCGCAAATCCTGAAGCGCGATCCGGTGGAGGTCGAGGGCTTGATCGCTTCCAGCGTAAAGTTGAAGGCCGAAATCGTCTCCGCCGACGAGCAGGAGGGAGGCCTGCGCCGCGTTCTGAATCTGGGCCACACCATCGGCCACGCTCTCGAGGCCGAGACCGGCTACAGGAGCCTGCTTCACGGCGAAGCCGTCGCCTGGGGAATCATTGCTGCCACCAACATCGCGCTGACTGTGGGCCGAACAGATAGTGTGACTGCGGGTCGCATCGCCGATGCCGTGCTCAGTCTGGGCCGTTTACCCGAGCTAAAAGTAAGCGCCCGCAAGATTCTCGCGCGCCTGCAGGCAGACAAGAAAACTCAAAACGGAGCCGTACATTTTGTGCTGCCGCGGGAAATCGGCAAAGTCGAAATCGCCTCCGATGTGCCCGACAAAGTCATCCTCAATGCCGTCGAAGAACTACGCCGCCTATCCCACGGCGGCTGGGTCTGGAAGAAGTAAGTCGCGTGGCCGAAACTCAAACATCCGAACCTCAAGGACTCAAGACTCAGGGATCCAACACGCAACGGCCGAAGGTTGTGGGTGCCGCGCCCACCGGCGCTACTGACCCCTCCTCCACGGCGCGCGCGGTCCGCGAGATGTTCACCGCTATTGCTCCGCGCTACGATGTTCTGAACCACGTTTTGTCATGCAACGTGGATCGCCTGTGGTGGCGGCGCACCGCGCGCACCTTCGCGCACATTTTGTCCGAGCCCGATTCCCGAATCCTCGATCTGTGTTGCGGTACCGGCGACATGACCTTCGCCTTGGTGAAAGAAGCAGGCAGGCACGGTCAGCAAATTGTGGGCGCAGACTTCTCTCACGCCATGTTGCAGCGCGCCCATCGGAAAGGACGCGATCAGGTCGAAAGAAAAGGCGACACCGCTGCGCCGCACTGGATCGAAGCCGACGCCCTCCGCCTTCCTTTTCCCAGCGCACACTTCAACCTGCTGACCTCCGCCTTCGGCTTCCGCAATCTCGCGGATTACGATGCCGGTCTGCGCGAAATCGTCCGCGTATTAAAGCCCGGCGGCGAGTGCGGCATCCTTGACTTCAGCGAACCGCAAGGCATGATGGGCAGTCTGTATCGGATTTACTTCAAACACGTATTGCCACGAGTGGGCACCATGATTTCCGGCGTTCGCGGACCCTACTCCTATCTTCCCAACTCCGTTGCACGTTTCCCCCAGCCAGAAGAAATGCTCGACCGCATGCGCCGCGCCGGCTTCCGTGAAGCCAGTTGGACACCCTACACCTTCGGCATAGCCGGTCTGTATCGCGGAAAGAACGGTTAAGCTTAACCCGCGTCCCGCAGCAATTTGCTTAATGCCCGAATATCATCCGCGCTGGCATCCCCCACAACAAAGTAGCGCAATCCATTTTTCGTCCAGGAATCCATCTGAAACGAAAGCGTATCGGCGCCTCCCGAAGGCAGCCGCTGCATCTCATCCGCGCGCTCCGGCAAAATGAAAACCGAAATTTCGTGCTTTCGTATCTGATAAATCAGATGTGCTCCAGGCGTCTGCTCCAGATAAAAAACTCGCCCTCCGAGCAGCGTGAAGTTCGATCCCGCCAACTCCGGCAAATTAAACGTGAACGGAATCTTTCCTTGAAACCACGGCTTCACCGTATGGCGGTCCGTGGAAACCACATCCACCGGCGTAGGGCTGGCCAGGGTGGCAACGTGCAGGTCGGCCAGTTCACTGTACACTCGCCTCTGCGCGGCGCCCCGACGCTCGAAATAAGCACTCAGCAAAAGAGCCGCAATCAGGATGGCCAGGACCGGAACTAAAACCAGTCGCCACTTTCTGACATTTCCCACTCCGGATCTTGCCGAGATTTGTTTCGTAATCTTGCTTCGCAACTCCGTGCTCGGCGCATACCGTCTCCCGGCCATCTGCACCGAGCGTTTCAATTGCACCCGCTCCAGCATCTCACCAGCGCAGTCTGGACACTCTCGCACGTGAGCCGATAACGCCGCGGCCTCAGGACTCGCGAGTTCGCCATCGAGATAGAGGTCGAGCTGCTTGCGCCAATCTTTACACGCCATGCCGCGCCCCCTCCCCCTTAGCCAATAAATCGATACGCAGTGCTTTGCGCGCGCGAGACAATCGCGACATCACCGTGCCCATCGGAATTGACAGAGTCTCGGCAATCTCTTGGTAAGACATCTCCTCCACTTCGCAAAGCAGCAATATCTCGCGGAACGGCACCGGCAATCTCTCCAACGCCCGCTGCACCATTTCTCGATTGGCTTGCTCGATCAGCCCAACTTCTGGCGTGGGATTTTCCGCCTCCAGTTCGATGCTGCCTTCCTCATCCAGCGCAACCATCGTCTTCAGCCCAGTCCGCGAACTCAGAAACGAATTTCGCAGGATGCGATAGATCCATGCCCGAAAATTCGTGCCTGCGCGAAACGAGGAAAATCCTCGCAACGCCTTCGCGAAAGTCTCCTGCACCAGGTCCTCGGCCTCGGTCCTGTCCTGGGTAAGCCACTGCGCGAAGTTATAAAGCTGATCGAACAGGGGTATGGCCAAGTCTTCAAACGACGCCGTATTGGGCTCTTGTTCTGACACCCGCATAGAGTAAACCGGCGAGCCGCCGATTTATTCCCTAAACTGTCAGGATTATTTTCAGAATTATTTTATGCAGGAGGTTTTCAGGCGAAACTCTTGTTCTACAAAGGTGTTTCCCAAAGAGGAAGCCCTAAGTTGAAATGGTTGTTTGCGGCATTGGCGATGATACTTTAAAACTGTCGGCGAAGGCTTCGGCGATCGTATAGCGAATCACGCTCTCATATTCGTTGCCTAAAAAGCCCCGCAGCCGGTCGGTATTCATGATGTACTCGCCCGTCATGTAGGGCAGCGCCTCTGGCGGTATCGCCGAGATCTGCCGCTTCCACAAAAACTTCAACACCAGCTGCATCGCCCACTTTCCCGGAACGCGGATCAGTTTGGCCTGCGCCATCTCAATACAGCGGGCGAAGGTAAGCGGTTCTCCACGCCCGGCAACATTCAAAACCGTCAACCGCTGCTGCTCCGGATCGCGATGCAGAATGTGCGCCAGCAAACGCGCCATGTCGTCCACATGCACAAACTGAATTTTGTTATCCAGATACTGTTGCCCGTGCGGCAGCATGCAGGGCAGTCGCTTGCCCGCGCTTCGCATCTTCTCAGCGCGCGCGCCTTTTCCGTTGGGCGTTCCCCGAAACGCTCCCAAAAGATAATTCTCCACGCTGGCTCCGGCAAAAATATGGGGCCGCAGAATGTATACGCTGCAGCCGCGCAGCGCCGAAGAGCGTTGCTGCACCACCTCGTCACACTGTTTCTTATGAATCGCATAAGGAAGCGTATGCGCCGCGCGCGCCGACTCCTCCGTTGCCGGACCAGCCAGGTTGGGGCCATACACCGAAACGCTGCTGGGAAAAATAAATTGCTTGATCCCCGCATCGGTCGTGCGATTGTTCTCGGTGATGGCTTCCATCACGCGCGCCGTGCCCGCCACATTGATCTGCCACATGCGCTCCGGTTCGAGCACCCCCGAGCGCACCGGGTCAATCACGAACGCGAGGTGGACCACGGCAACCGGCCGCGTGTCTCGTAACAGTTCATACAGAACGCGCGTGCAGGATTCGTCGCCCAAATCCATGCGCTCAAACTGCAGCGGCAAATCAGTTTGCGGCGGACTTACGTCCACCCCAATCACCGAAAAATCTCCCAGCAGCGGGAGCAACCTGGATCCCAGGTTTCCCGCGATGCCCGTAACTACGACAGCAGGTTTGGCGCTCTCCATCAGTTCGGCTTGGCGGGAGGAGCCGGTTGCGCCGCAGGTTGCGACTGCGAATTCGCCGCGGGCGGTGCGTTCCCCGCTGGCTGAACTCGCGGTGGACGAGGCAACATCGGACGTCCGCCCGGTCCCGTCGGCGTCGACGGCCCAAAATACGCCTCGTTGGTCTCCGCTTTGTACGAATTGGTGTACTTGTCCATCATTTCCTTCATCCGCTGCATTTTCAGAGTCGCATGAATTTCCTGCTTTACCTGCTCCAGCGGCAGCGTCTGTTTGCTCACCACCTTGTAAACATAATGTCCGCCGTTGTCGGAAAGGACTTGTGAAACATCGCCCGCTTTCAAATCGAATACCGCCGCGTGTCCCGGAGGTAGCCCAGTGCGCCGCACCGTAGGCAAACTTACCGTCGGCGCATCCATTTTCATGCCTGCAGCTTCAAACGCCTCCTTTTGCAGCTTGGAAAAGTCTTCTCCAGCCGCCGCCCGCGCCCGCAGGCTGTCAGCCAGTTTCGTCATATCCTGCTCGCCCTGCTCCTGCTTCGCACGATCCGCCGCATCTTTTGCTTTTTGCTGCTCCTCGCTCAATTTCTCTTCTGGATTTACCTTCTCAGCATTCTCCTGCTTGAAGCGCGGAATGAAAAGTCGCTCCAGAGAAAATTGTTCATAGGCCTCAGGATTTTTCTTATAGTACTCATCAATCTCCTGCTCCGGGACGTTATCCGCCTCCTCCTGCACCGCGTGTTGCAGTTCGGAACTCAGAACCCGCATCTTGAGGAACTTCATCGTTTCCTCGAATCGCACGGTCTTCTCCAGCCCTTTCTCTTCCGCCGCTTCCGACATCGCAATCAACCCGGGAAGCTGCCCGGCCAGCATGTGCTTTTGCTGCGGAGTTAGCGGAGTCGTCCCTTGCTGCAGCGCGCTGGCAAGTTTCTCGAATTTCGCCCGGGTAATCACCGTTTTGCAGTCTGCAGGCTTCTTCGCAGCCTCTGCTTTTCCAGACGCAGTCTTGGAAACCGTAGCCGCTTTCGGCGTAGGCGAGCAAACTCCTACAATCGTAATCACCGCCGCATTCTCCGGCACCTCCGCTACGGACGGAGTCCCAGCCTTCGCACCCTCGGCGCGACCCTCCGCCGGGGCTGGAGTCTGCCCCGGTTGTGCCTGTCCCCAAGCCATCGCTCCCAATAACGCACACAGCAGCCAACTCTTACGCATACAAAAACCCTCCAGGATTGGTAAATCAGGAAGCTGAAACAACTCGAACCTAGCATCCTAGCATAGAGCCGTTCGTCCGAAATACTGAGCCCGTCGCAAAGTGCAGAGTCCTTTGTGTACCTTCGTGTCCTTCGTGGTTGATGAATTTAGCCGGTGACTGTCTCTCTTCGTATTCCCTTGGCGCAATTTCGCATTAACGGCGATAATCCCATCATGTCCGGGACTCCGGCCCTTTACTCGCCCCATGCCATGCGCGCCGAGAAGCGCGCCGTCGCAGGGAACTCGGTGCTTGCCGCTCTCCTCATCACAGCTGGCAAAGTAGTCGTCGGCGTCACCACTGGTAGCCTGGGCATTCTCTCTGAAGCCGCGCACTCAGCCCTCGACCTCATCGCCGCCTTGCTCACCTATTTATCCGTCGGAGTCTCCGACAAACCTGCCGATGCTGACCATCAATATGGCCACGGCAAAGTAGAAAATTTTTCCGCCTTCGTCGAAACCGGCCTGCTTCTCCTGACCTGTATCTGGGTCGTCTATGAAGCCATCTTGCGGCTATTTTTCCGGCGCGTCGATGTCGAGCCTTCCATCTGGGCCTTCGCCGTGATGCTGGTTTCCATGGCTGTTGACTGGTGGCGCTCCCGCGCTCTCGGCCGCATTGCCACCAAGTATGAGAGCCAGGCTCTCGAAGCCGACGCCCTGCATTTCTCTACCGATGTCTGGTCCGCAGGCGTCGTTGTCCTTGGCCTCGCACTCATCCTCGCAGGCCGTATCTATCATGTCGATTGGCTTCGCCTTGCCGATCCCATCGCCGCCCTCTTTGTCGCCGGAGTCATCGTCTCCGTCAGTTGGCGTCTCGCTCGTCGCACCATTGACGCCCTCCTCGATGCCGCTCCCGCCGGAGTCCGCGCCCAGATTACCGACGCCGTTTCCCACGTCGACGGCGTTCTCGAAATCGGCCGCGTCCGCATTCGCCGCTCCGGCAACCGCTATTTCGCCGATCTAGCTGTGGGTTTCGCCCGTACCGTTACCTTTCAGCGTTCCGAACAACTCGTGGAAGCGGTCACCGCCGCCGTGCGCAACATTCTTCCCGACGCCGATGTCACCGTGCAACCGCTACCTCGCGCGCAGCGTTCGGAAAATATCTTCGACCGCATCCGCGCCGTCGCTACGCGCCATAATCTCAACGTCCACGACATCAGCGTGCAGGATCTCGCCGGCAAACTCCACGTCGAGCAGCACGTTGAACTGGACGAACGCATGTCGCTCAAGAGTGCTCACGATCAGGTCACCGAACTCGAAGCCGATATGCGCCGTGACGTCCGCGAGATCGGCGACATCCTCACCCACATCGAAAGCGAACCTGCCACCATCGAAACCGGCGATGAACCGGTGCGCGACGCCAAACTCGAGCGCCGTCTAAAATCTCTAGCCGCTGAGTTTCCAGAAATTGTCGACATGCACGACATTCAAATCAAGAAAGTTCGCGGACGCCTCTACGTCTCCTGCCACTGCACCTTCTCCGACGATCTCTCCCTGTCCCGCGTCCACGACATTCAGACCGAACTCGAAATCCGCTTCAAACAAGCCGCCCCCGAACTCTTCCGAGTACTCATCCATCCCGAACCCAGCACCGACAACCGCAGGTAGCGAGTCGCTTTGTGACATCTGTCACAGACACACTTCCGATTGCCGATTTCCAATTGTCGATCGAGAACAAAGTAACCGCAAAGACTGAAGAGCTCCGCAACAGAACCATGCAGTTTGCCCTTCGCGTAGTGCGCCTTTTTCGGTCCCTGCCCAGCTCCGCCGAGTCGCGCGTCGTGGGTCAACAGTTGCTGAGGTCGGGAACCTCAGTTGCAGCAAACTATCGAGCGGTCTGCAAAGCGCGGTCGGGTGCAGATTTCATTTCAAAGCTAGGGATCGTAGAAGAGGAGATCGATGAGAGTGTATTCTGGCTAGAGTTCCTAGTGAAGGCACAAATGATGCCCCAGAAACGTATGAGCGACCTCATCGACGAAGCAAAACAGCTTGCAGCGATCTTTGCTGCTTCGCGCCGTACGGCGAAGCAAAACAATCGGCAATCGGAAATTGGCAATCGGAAATCGCGCGGCGGGGTACGCCCATGACCAACGCCCGCGCCACCTGGATCGACAAACAAAAATTCAACGGAGTCTCCGACAGCGGCCACACAATTGTCGTCGATGGCGATAAGACGGCAGGCAACAGTCCCATGGAACTCGTCCTGATCGGCCTGTGCGGCTGCACCGGCTATGACGTTGTCTCCATCCTGCAGAAAAAGCGCGAGCCGCTCACCAGCCTTGAAGTCCGCGCTCAGGCCGAGCGGGCCAAAGACCCGCCCTCGGTGTACACAGAAATCAAACTGATCTACCGCGTCGGTGGCAAAGTAGCGCGCAAGGCTGTCGAGGACGCAGTTCGTCTTTCAAAAGAGAAGTATTGCTCCGTCTCCGCCATGCTGGAAAAGACCGCGAAAATTACCACTGAGATCGAATACGTAGACGCGTAGAATAAACTTCGAATCCTGTGCTTCCTAGAATTCTGCTCTTCACCCAGCCCGGCTGTCTCTCCTGCGAAATCATGAGAATTTTTCTAGAGGCCAAGGGTCTTCCCTTTGAAGAGCGGGATATGGAGCTCGACTCCGCGGCCCGCCTCGAATTGCTCGAGATTTACCACTGCCACACCGCTCCGACTCTGGTGATTCTCGCGTCATCCGGCGCCGAAGTAATTGAGGGCTTCGATCCCGATCGCCTTGACCTCTTACTCTCCGCTGCCTGATCATCGAAGCCATTCGCGAGGATTACTATCTCCAACCCACCCACCCGAAGCCCGCAAGCCCATCCTCTCCGCGGATACTTCTTCATTGCTTCCGCCGCGTTCCTGTGGGGCGTCTCGGCGGCGCTGGGTCGCGCCGTCTTTACCGGCAGGCTGCTCTCAGGCAGCATTCTCCATCCCATCGATCCGCTTATCCTTTCGCAGACGCGCACCACATTCTCGCTGCTCGTGCTGCTTCCGCTTCTCGTCGCCTGCAGCGGTTGGCAACGCATCAAGCTGCCAGCGCGTGATCTCGCATATTGCTTTCTTCTCGGCACGCTGGGCGTGGCCGTCTCGAATTACTTTTATTACGTTGCCATCCAGCGCATCAATGTGGCCACCGCCATCATCGTCCAATACACCGCGCCCGTCTGGGTGCTGCTTTACGTAGTCGCCCTACGCCAGCAGAAGCTCACGTTACAAAAAGTCGTTGCAGTCGCCTTGGCTGTAACCGGAATCGCTCTCGTCATCAACCTGTTGGGCGCCCGTTCCGGGGCTCTTCATCTCGACACGTATGGCATTATCGCCGCGCTGCTGGCCTCATTCTCCTTCGCCTTCTACAACGTCGGCGGACACCGCATCCTCGCCCGCCATGATCGCTGGCGCGTGCTGGTCTGGACCCTCGCCGCCGCATCGCTCTTCTGGCTCCTCGTCAATCCTCCCTGGAAAATCGCCGCTGCCCACTACGCCGCTTCGCAATGGCTTTTTCTTTTTATCTTTTCGATGATCTCCGTGCTGGGAGCGTTTTCTCTTTACTTCCTCGGCCTGCAGTATCTCGAGCCCACGCGCGCCATCATCGCCAGTTGTCTGGAGCCAGTATTCTCCATCCTTCTCGCCGCTCTGCTGTTAGGCGAAGTCCTTCGTCCCATCCAGACCTTAGGAATCGTTTTCGTCCTCGCTGCGATTGTGATCGTGCAAAAACAAAGGCCGGGCCAAGACTCAGCTGAGAATCCCGTCGTGTGGGAGCCCGTCGAATAGCAGCGAGAGGGCAACCTCTTTCCCGCCGCCGTCGCTACAGTCGCGATTCTTGGCTCACTGCAGGTCCTGACCCTTGGTTTCCGGCAACTGCGTTGTCATCAGAGCCGCCAGCAGATACCCGGCAGCGCACAAACAAAACGCCCAGCCCAATCCTCGCGCCTGTCCAACGCGACCGATGATAAGCGGAGAAACCGAACTCAAAGTGCGCGCGCCGTTGTAAGTAAATCCCAATCCCCGAGCGCGCAGACTCGTGGGAAAGATCTCACTGCCAATAATTCCCGAGCCGGAAAATAATCCAGTCCCGAAAAATGCCACAATGGTTCCCAGAATCATAAGCATCGCAGGCGATCGCGCGATCGCATAAAGCGGAATCACGAAAGCTGCGGTCAAGCTATAAAAGATAAATGCTTTCTTTCGGCCCAGTCGGTCGGCGACCCAGCCGAAGCTGGCATAGCCGGGAAACATGCCGAAAAGGTTCAGCACCACCAGCAGAGTCGTCGTTCCCATCACCCCAAAACCACGGCCGCCCTGCGACACTGGCAGCGAGAGGTAAGGCGGAATCCAGGTGAACAGTCCCCACCAGGCAAACATGCAAAACAGGTTAAACAACAACAGCGCAACCGTCGACTTTAGATATGGCGATCTAAAAATCAAAGAGAAACTTGTCGAATCATTTCTGCTCGTGTTCATCGTTCGCGCCGACACTCGACTGTCGGAGTGATCCTCGAGGGCGTCGCGCTTCATGACCGCCATCTGCGGCTCATTCGCAACCTGGGTTTCACTCCGGGAGATCCTCCGCTCCTCCCATATCTTCGACTCCGGCACTCCACGCCGCATCCACAACGTCAGCAGCGCGGGCAGAATTCCCACGAAGAAAACGGCCCGCCAACCGAAGTAACGTGCTACCGGTCCCGCTACCAGCGCCGCTACGGCAAAGCCGATGGCCCACGAACTCTGAACGATCGCGATTGCCTTGGCACGGAGTTCAGTCGGCCAAGTCTCCGCTACCAGTGTCGCGCCCGTATTCCATTCGCCACCCATGCCCAGTCCCAGCACAAATCGCGCCGCGGCAAGCATCGCAATGTTCGTCGCCAGCCCAGACGCGAACGAGCACACGGAGTAGGTGAGAATGCTTGCCATCAACGCTCGCTTGCGTCCCATACGATCAGCAAGAAAACCAAACATCACTCCGCCCAGGCCCGACGCCAGCAGCGTAAGCGTCCCCAAAAGCCCCGCCGTCGTCTTGCTCATCCCGAAGTCCCGTATCAGAAGCGCCAGCACCAGCGCATAGAGCATGGCATCGAATGCATCCAGTGCCCAGCCCAGCGCCGCCGCCAAGAGCGTCCGCCGCTGAACTGGCGTCGCCTGCCGAATCAGCCGAATGGGACCGATTTCCATGAGAGCGGATTGTACGGCGTGGTCGCCAATTGTCAATTGTCGCTAAGCAATGCCGTCGATTCCTCTGCCGAGCAAGAAGGCGGCGAAGTGTTTTCTTAGCAGGTACCTCCCGGCATTTTGACAATGTTTTGACGTACCGCTCAGCAATTCTCAAGTAGTCTCGTCACGGGCCCCAACAGACAGTTCAGAATGGACGTGCTCATGAAACCTCAGCGCCTTGCCGTGCTTCTTGCTTTTCTACTGACGTTCCTGACTCCTTGTTTCGCCCACCATATGGCGGTCGTGGTCAACAAGGAGAACAATGTCGGTAGCGTCACCGCCGCGCACCTTTCCAGGATTTTTCGCTCGGAAGTCAGGAAGTGGCCTGACGGCACCTCCGTGGTTCTGGTTTTGCACAAGGATTCTGCCGGCGAAATCGAAACTCTTGAGCGCTTGAATAAAATGAATGTCGGCGAATGGAAGGCCCTGATCGCCGCTCACAAAGATTCGATCGTGGTCGCCGACTCCGACGCTGACGTTCTCAAAATCGTCCAATCGACGCCCGGCGCCATAGCCCTTGTGGACGTTCGCTCCGTCGACAACACCATCAACGTGGTCCGCGTTGACGGCAAATTGCCCATGGAATCAGGCTATCTGCCGCATTAACCGGACCGATCGCAAGTCACTTGCGTCGCAGCAGATGAAAATACCTTCGCGCCTTCTTCACGTCCCTGGCGATCTGCTCGCGCAATGCTTCTACTGATGGAAACTTGATCTCGTCCCGCAGCCGGTCAAGAAAACAGATTTCCACTTCGCTCTCTGGTGTCAGCTCAATCGGATGGAAGTTCAGCAGGTGCGTCTCAATGGCAAACGAATCCGCACCAAAAGTCGGACGGTTGCCCACATTCGTGACAGAATCAAAAGTTTCCGGCCCCACACGCGTGCATGTGATATAGACGCCATCCTTCGGCACGAGTTCTTCATAGCGCGCCAGGTTGATGGTCGGCACCGTGTACTTCGAACCGTAACCGCGTCCACGCCCCGCCGTCCCCAGAATGCAAAACGGACGCGCCAGAAGATGTCGCGCCCGGCTCACTCGTCCCTCGCCCAGCAACTTCCGAATGTGACTGCTGGAAACCGGCTCCCCTCGCAGCTTTTGCTCAGGATAAACTTTCACTTCGAATCCCATCTCCAGCCCGAGCTGTGCCAGCAGATTCGTATCTCCCGCTGCCTTGTGCCCGAAGCGAAAATTGTAACCTTCATGTATCTCGCGCGCATGCAGCTTCTTTTTCAGAATCCGCTCGACGAACTGTCGCGGCGTCATCAGCGACAAATCGCGCCCAAACGGGAGCATCAGCACCGCATCAACGCCCGTTCCTTCGAGCAACCGCAATTTTTCCGGGACGGGTGTAAGCAGCTTCAGCGTGGAGTCCGGCCGCAATATGCGTGCCGGATGCGGTTCGAAAGTTACCGCCACAGATTTGGCCCCACTCTGCCGCGCCCCGCGCACAATCTCACCCAGCACGTGCGCGTGTGCCCGGTGCACTCCGTCAAAATTCCCCACGCTCACCAGCGACGGCCCAAACCCCGCCGGAACATCTTCGAGTTTGTGAAAAACCTGCATGGGGAAGTAAACCAGTTGAGTCACTTTTCCACAGCGGCCGAAGCTCACCCTTCGAATATCACAGACACAACAGGCTGAATCGGTGCAATATCCCTCTCCAAGAGTGCGTCATCCTGAGGCCGGCTTTAGCCGGGTGAAGGATCTGGCGAGTCGGGGCACCTACACTATGCGGCAGCCAAAACGATTTGCGGTTTACATCATGACGAACGGACCGCGTAGCCACGTACTCTACACCGGAGTGACGGGAAACCTGGTGCGTCGCGTTTTCGAGCACAAGAATAAATTGACTCCCGGCTTTACCAGTCGCTACAACGTTACTCGGCTCGTCTACTACGAGATTTTTGTCTATCCTGACGCCGCCATCGCGCGAGAAAAAGAAATCAAAGGCTGGAGGCGAAGCAAGAAACTCAAACTCATTGAGGCCACAAATTCTCATTGGCATGACTTAGCTGCTGAATGGTACGACGTCTATAAACCGCCTACGCATCCTGTT
Source organism: uncultured Acidobacteriaceae bacterium (assembly GCA_963836305.1). Taxonomy (GTDB): domain Bacteria; phylum Acidobacteriota; class Terriglobia; order Terriglobales; family Acidobacteriaceae; genus Sulfotelmatobacter. The sequence goes on from CAWIJP010000026.1 coordinate 480,955, forward strand.
CAGTCCACGCCAGATCCTTCGGGGCGAAACGCCCCTCAGGATGACGCCGTTTGATTTAAAACAAAATCAGATGCGGCTTCCACTAGATTTCAAACTCCAGCTTCATCCCGTCATACGACAGCCGGACATGCGGCGGCAGTGTTGCGTTGGTTGCCTCATGCGCCAGATCGTGGCAAATGTGGGTGAAGAACGCCCGCTTCGCCTTCACCCGCTCCACCACGCGCAGCGAATTCTCCACCGTCGAATGCGTCGGATGAGGTTTGTGCCGCAACGCATCCAGAAAAAGAACATCCAGTTCCTTCAACTGATGGAACGAAGCCTCAGGAATTTCACTGTGATCCGTGAGATAAGCCGCACTGCCAAATCGGAATCCATAAATTTCCACTTCGCCGTGAATCAGCCGTACCGGCTCGAAGCGCGCCCCGAAAAGATCGACAGGTCCGTCAATCGGACGCAGTTCGAGTTGCGGCAGCCCTCCATATTTGTAATCGGCGTCAAAAATGTAGCTGAACATCCTCCGCAGAAAGGCTGCCGCATCGGGACGCGCATACAGCGGCAGCCGCCCCGGTTTGTGCCGATAACTCAGAGGTCGAAGATCGTCGATGCCGAGAATGTGGTCAGCATGAGTATGCGTGTAGAAAACTGCGTCCACGCGTGAAATCCGTTCGCGAATCGCCTGCGCATAAAAGTCTGGCGTCGTATCGATCAACACAACCTTGCCCGCATATTCCAGCATGATGGAGGGCCGGGTGCGCCGGTCATGAGGATCCTCCGAGTGGCAGACCGCGCAATCGCACCCCAGTGTGGGCACGCCCATGGACGTGCCGCTGCCCAGCACCGTGAGCGTCGCCTTCATGTGCGAGCCTTTCCGCTCATCGTCCGGTGGTTCCCGTGGCGGCTCCGGGCTGCGGTGGTCTCGACAACGCGTTGGTGACTTCCACGTAGGCCATGCGAACTTCGTAGAGACTGTTCTGCAGAAAGTTTTCTTCCGTATAGGTAAGGTTGCCTTTGGTTTTTTCTGCCAGGAGCGCCAGCGTATCGATCGTCTGGCGCGCGCCAATAATATCCATGCGCGGCTGCTCGCCCTGCTGGTGCATCAATCCCAACTGCATCATCGCCGTCATGTAAAGCGACGCCATGAATCGCTCGAACGTCATCTCCAACTCTTTCGCCGAGTGTCCGCTAAGTTCCACGCGCGAATCCAACGCATCTGAAGATTTTCGGTAAGCATCGGCCTGAGCCTTTTGTTCTGCCGCCGTCGGCATTGGAGGCACCTCAGGCCCACCGCCATCCTCGCCCGCCGGAACTGCCTGCGGCGCATTGACTGCAGGTACCCCGTTCTGATGAACTTCTGGTTCCTTACTAACCTCTTGGCGCAATTCTCCGTCCTCTGTGAACAAGCGACGGTCCGTTACCGTGAACCCAGATTCCTGTCTCTTCTCAGCCATAGCGTAATGTCCTTGTCTAATGATTCAGATCCGTGATCAGATCGCAAAAAATGTTTCTCCGCGTCTTCCGCGAAACCTCAGCGAACTCCGCGCTAAAGCTTTTTTCACCGCTGTTGCAACACAGACTCCCGCGCAACTCCGTGGAAAGGCAATTGACCCACAATCGCTTTCACCGCACCAATCGTAACCTCGCGCCCCGGCACTCCCACTTCGCGTCGAATGTATCCCAAGGCCGCAGTTCGTTCGCCGGACGGCGTCTGCACCACCCCGACGCTGGTGATCTCGCCCACTTCCTTTTCCCCAGCAACAATCTTGTCCCCCGCCGCAACGCTCCCCGCGCCCTCGATCAAGAAACCGGTAAACTTCCTGTGCACGTTCCCCCTAGACCGGATGCGCTCGACGATTTCCTGTCCAACATAGCAACCCTTGTTGAAGTTAAGCGCGCGCGCCTGTTCGGTTTCCTGCGGCAGATCGCGCTCCCGAATATCGACGCCATAGAGTGGAATGCCGTCAGCGATTCGCAACCGCTCCAATGCCTGACTACCCACCGGCGTCGCACCCGCAGCCAGCAGCGCGTGCCAGGTTTTCAGAACATCTTTCGGCGCCAGCCAGATCTCATAGCTTTCGTGCCGTTCATCCTCGCCGCGCACAACTGTGCACTCGAAACATTCGCATTCACATTGGCACTGCGCAACGTGGATCTGCATTGGCCGAAGCTCAGGGACCCCAATCCCCGCAGCATTCAGCACCGCGCGTGATTTTGGTCCCGCCACGCCGAGAGCCGTCCATTCCTCGCTGATATTCGTCACTTCCACATCATCCATAATGATGTAGTGATCGAACGTCGCCAGAATCTTTTCCAGTTGGCTGCGATCCGTTTCGACCTCAAGCGTCTCGCCCAGGTTGTAAACGTTCATATCGCCCAGTATTCGGCCTTGCGGATTCAATAAAAAGGCGTACACCCCGTGCCCTGCGGCCAGGTCGCGAATATTATTCGTAACCATACCGTTCATCCAACGGACCCGGTCCCCGCCCATCAATGAAACTCGAGCGCGAAAACCCAGGTCGTAAACTGCGCAGCTATTTGTCAGCGCACTAAACTCCTCCTCCACGTCGGAAAACACCGCCGCCGTCATGGCGCCGCGGTAGTCGGTCTCGCGAACCGCAGATCCATCCTTCGCCGCCTGCGCGCGTAGTGCGTCCTGGAGTGGGCTACTAGCCATGGAATATTGATTATAGCGAAGCCCTTCCTGATTCATCGGAGGAACTGCCGAGGACATCACTTGGCAATTGGAAATCGGCAATCGAAAATCATCGCTCTCATCTTCCCCGCTTGTGTTAACTTCTCACCCGTGGACCCGCAAAAGCCTGCCAAAAAACGCATCGCCGTCATACCCGGAGACGGAATCGGCCAGGAAGTAATCCCGCAAGCTCTCAAAGTGATCCAAGCTTCCGGAGCCGATGTCGAGATGAGCGAACTCGATTGGAGCGCTGATCGTTATCTGCGCGACGGAACCACCGTCCCTCCCGATGGCTTCGCCATGCTTGCCCGCGATTACGACGCCATCTTCGCCGGCGCGTTCGGCGATCCTCGCGTCAAAACCAATATTCACGCCAAGGAAATCTTGCTCGGCATGCGCTTCAAAATGGACCTCTACGCCAATGTTCGTCCCGTTCGCTTGCTCGATGCGGCGCTTTGTCCACTGAAAGGCGTCGAGCCCCGGGACGTGGATTTTGTCGTCATTCGGGAGAACACGGAAGGCGTTTACACCGATGCCGGCGGAGTTTTCAAGCAAGACACGCCCGACGAGATCGCGATTCAGGAAGACATCAACACCCGCAAAGGAGTCGAGCGCATCATCCGTTATGCTTTTGAATACTGCGAGCAACACACCAAACTCGACAGCTCGCCTCGAGGCCGCGTGCTCATGGTCGACAAGTCAAATGCTATGACCCACGCCGGTGGCCTGTGGCAACGCGTCTTCAAAGAAGTAAGCGGAGAGCATCCCCAGATCACGGCGCAGCATATGTACGTCGACGCACTCTGCATGCAGATGGTGCGCGACCCTCGTCCCTTCGATGTGATCGTCACCAACAATATGTTCGGCGACATCATCACTGATCTGGCTGCCGGGCTCCAGGGTGGCCTAGGCATGGCCGCCAGTGGCAACATCCATCCCGGCAAAACGTCAATGTTCGAGCCCGTCCACGGCTCCGCCCCGCCCATCGCGGGCAAAAATGTCGCGAATCCCTTCGGCGCAATTCTTTCCGCAGCCATGATGCTCGCGCATTTAGGCTTCCAGAAAGAAGCCAAGAATATCGAAGCCGCTGTGCTTGAAGCCGTGCACCAAAAGAAAACCACACAGGATATCGGCGGAACACTCGGCACCCGCGAAGCCAGCGAGTGGGTTGCAGAGACAATAAACCGCAGCTAGCCACGTTGTCATCCTGAGCGAAGCCAGCCGATTCGCGAATGCGAATCGGATCGCGCAGTCGAAGGATCCCTGTAACTATTCGGATTTGGTGTGCCGCGAAAACCTGACCTGTCCCCGTCGGCTCACCGACATTGAGAAGGTGAAAACAAATAACTCGCTCCACAGAACTCGCGCTCACTCTTTCCTTCCCACCATCAGCGCCAACTCCCTCCACTTCCACAGACAATCCACATCCACAAATCCAATCTCCCGCAGCCACTGTAACTGGATTTGAAGATCCAGCAACTTGTTCGAGGGATCTTCCGTTTCCGCCGTAAGTCCCAGCGCATTCAGGAACTCTTCGTGCAGCCGCGGAGTGGGCGAGGCCACGTGCTCCAGATTACAAAACACTCCGCCCGCGTTCAGTAAGGTGTAAACCTCCGTATAAAGCTCCCGCTTCCTCTCGTGCACGAGATGATGAATTGCGAAGCTGGAAACGACCGCGTCAAAGCTTCCGAGAACTGGCAGAGGATGGTCGAGATTATGAGTCACGATGGTCACGGAAGAATCTCCAGCAAAGCGCTTGCCGGCGGCCACGATCATCGCTGGCGAAAAGTCGACGGCCGTAGCTTCCACGGCGTCCGCCAGCGATGCCTTGACCAAGGCAAGCAATCGTCCATCTCCCGTGCCGAGGTCGAGAACCCGCCGTGTATCCGGCGGAATGAATTCCAGCAGCGTCGCTTCTCCTTCGCCGCGATGTGGTATGGAACCGGCTCGTTCCAGGTAGTCGCTGGCATGGTCGGTGCAGGTCCAAAGATTGACGGCAGTATTCGTAGGCATGTTTTGCACTTGAAGAAAGTATAGGCAAACAGGGTAGACTCGTTCCTAATGAATATCTTTAAGTTGACGGCCGTCGGGTTTCTAAGGATACTTTTGGCGGTTGTGCTGCTCCTGGGAATGTACAGCGAAATAGCCGCACAAGTGCAGCCACAGTCGACGCCGGATCAGAACCAGAAGCAAAACGCACCCGACAAAACTATCCCACCCGCCCAAACCGCTCCCGCGCAAAATCCCCCGCCACAAACCCCAACCGCGGAGAACCCTGAAGTCAAGATCACCCCACGGCAAGCCGAGGAACTCTTCCACTCCGTCGATGAGATTCTTGCCTTCGATAGCAAACAGACTGGACTGCCGATCAAGAAGCCCGTCAAGCGCCGCCTGACCAGCCGCGATGAAGTGGAAGCCTATCTCACCAAGCACATGAAAGACGAAGACGTGAAGCGCCTGCAGCGCTCAGAATTAGTCTTGAAAAAATTCGGACTTCTTCCGCGCGACTTTGATCTGGAGAAGCTATTAGTTGCGCTGCTGCGCGAGCAGGTCGCCGGCTATTACGATCCAAAAACCAAGACCGTAAATCTTCTCGACTGGGTTCCCATGGAAGAGCAGGAGCCCGTGATGGCTCATGAGTTGACTCACGCGCTGCAGGATCAGGCCGTCGGCCTCGACAAGTGGATGAAGCGCGGTGAAAAAGACTTGGGCGAAATAAGAAGAGATCCCACGCCCACCGACATCGAAAACGATGAAATGGATGACACCCGCGAAGCCGTGATCGAAGGTCAGGCCGAGGCCGTGATGATGCAATATGAACTCGCTCCCGTAGGCCGCTCCATTCTCGACTCCCCGGATTTAGTCGACGCCATGGAGTCGCAAATGTCCAGTGGCACCGACGACTCGAAAGTCTTCAAAGATGCGCCTATCTTCCTGCGAGAATCACTCACGTTTCCCTACAGCTACGGTCTAAAGTTCGAGGTGAAGTTGCTGGAAAAAGGCGGGAAAGATCAAGCCTTCGCCGGAGTACTGGCAAGTCCTCCTAATACCACCCGGCAAATCATGCAGCCCGAAACTTATCTCGCAGGCGAGCAGATTCCACTTATGCCGGTGGTCGAGTTCAAACACGACTTCAAGGATTACGTTAAGTTTGATATCGGCGCCATGGGCGAATTCGACGTCGCCGTACTCATTGAGCAGTACGCGGGAAAGAAATCATCGGATCAACTTTACCCCGAATGGCGCGGCGGATATTATTACGCGGCGCGCCCCAAGCACGATCCCGCTGCACCGCTCGGTCTTCTCTATGTATCGCGCTGGTCAACTCCAGAAAAGGCATCCGAGTTCGCCGAGATTTACGCCCGCTCGCTCGCCAAGCGCTATAAAAAGGTTGAAGAGGTGGAGGATTCCTCGTCGACCCAGTCCGCGGCTCATCCTGATAACTCCCATTCCAACGACGTCACTTTACTCCACGGCCGGCATGCGTGGGCCACGGAGGAAGGCACAGTTGTGATTGAAGAGCGCGGCGACACGGTGCTGGTGAGCGAGAGTCTGGACGCGGCTACCACCGCGACATTGGAAAAAGAAGTATTCAAAAACTAAATCTCTGCCCTATGCCACGGCCTCAGTTCTTCCCGCCGCCTTTTTCCTCAGATTGATTTTCTTCCGCTTGCCCAAGAAAGTGCCGCACCTTAGCAACCACTGTGAATTGCTTTCCCCCACGCTCAACAGTCAGCTTTCGCTCCTGGCCCGGGGTTCCTTCAAGCAGCGACCAAACCTGTCCCAGCGTGGAGTCAGGCACCGGAATGCCATCGACAGCAACCAGATGGTCGCCCGCTTGCACTCCGTCCTCGCCCGTCGGCACGGAAGGTTTGCCCTCAAAATCAGCGACTCCAAGAATGGTAAAGCGAGTGTCTGGCTCAGGACGAAGGATCAGTCCGACCACATCGAAGTCAGGAAACTTGAAAGTCCTGCCGATATCGAAGTAGACCGCGGAATGCGCGTAGTCGAGGCCAATGCGATAGTTCATCAGCGCGTCTGCGCCGATCAGCCCGGCGATGGGAGCGCCGGCGTCCTTTTCGAAGAAGTCGCTAAAACTTTTCGGAAACTCCGCCACGGCCACATCGGTCAAGTACAGTGGTCCGTATTGAACGCGATCCACGCGCATCAGCTTCCAGTTTGTTTCATCATCGCCTGCTTCACCCATGTTGGCTGGGCCCACCGCGCCAGTCATGTGCGGCCAGTCAGGATGGCCCGAAGCCACCTTGTTAAACAATTCTTCCGAGAGAAAACTGATCGACGATCCCACATCAAGGCCGAGATTGTAATTCTTGTTCTCAATCTTGCTAGGGATTTGAATGAAGCCAGTGCTGCCGTCGGCAATCATCTTGCTCTTCACGCCCTTGAACTTCAGGCTGCCGGGCGCGCCGATGCTGAATTCGCGGTCAGGAAAATTGACGAGCACATCGTAGTTACGTAGCACGGAAGATGGAATCTTGATTTCTGCGCTCGTCCCCGGAACCATTACGGCAGCCATGCTCGGCGCCCTTAGCGGGATCTCGACTCGCTTAACTGCCGAGAGCGGTATTTTCATTTCCCCGACCGCGATCGCAGCAGGCGCGGCCGCCGTGCATCCATCCTTGTCGCAGGCAACGGCAAGTCCCAACAGGCTCGCCGCGTTCCGCGACATCCACACTTTAGAGTCGCCTGTGTCGACCCACCCGCGAATGCGCCTGGTTGAACCATCTGAAAGGAGCAAATTCACGTCAATAATCACGCGGCCATGATCCAGCGTGACCGGAACTGTAACGGACCCAAGCGCACCCTCGGCTTTGGGGCCGTTCTGAGCCACAGCCAGCGTCACTACAAGCGTCAGCGTAATAAGCGCGGTCGAGAACGAAAATCGCATGGGAAGATTGTAATGTGTCGTTCAACGAAGCGACGGTAGCGATTCAGTTTGACGATTACACGACGACTGTCATCCTGAGCGAAGCCGTTTTTCAGGCGTAGCGAAGGATCTCCGGTTTTAACCGGCGCAACGCGTGAGCCAAACTGCATCACTACCGGGCCGACGGAGTAAGGGCGGAAACATCGCCTTGCTATAATCACAGGTTTGGCTGACACGTGCGAGAACTTCCGCTCGCGCACAACTTTGGAGGATGAGTGGCACAGGCGGAAATCGGCATCATCGGCGGCAGCGGTCTTTACTCGATGCCCGGCCTCAGCAAGATAGAAGAAGTGCGCCTGAAAACGCCTTTTGGCGCGCCCTCCGACGCTTATGTCTGCGGTACCCTGGAAGGCCGCAAAGTCGCATTTCTGGCGCGCCACGCTCGCGGACACCGCATTCTTCCCAGCGAACTAAATTTCCGCGCAAACATTCACGGCTTCAAGCAACTGGGAGTCGAAAGAATCGTTTCGATCTCGGCCGTCGGTTCGTTGAAGGAAGAACACAAGCCATTGGATTTCGTCATCCCGGACCAATTCTTCGATCGCACGCGGCATCGCGTCGATACTTTTTTCGGTAACGGAGTCGTAGCCCACATCGCCTTCGCCGATCCGGTGTGCGCAGAGCTGACCCGCGTGGTCGACCAAGCCTGCAAGAAAATCGGCGTGAACAGCAAAGGCGGCGGAACCTACCTCTGCATGGAGGGGCCGCAGTTCTCAACCCGCGCCGAGTCGAACGTCTATCGCAGCCTGGGCATGGACGTAATAGGCATGACCAACCTGCAGGAGGCGAAACTGGCCCGCGAAGCCGAAATTTGTTACGTCACCGTCGCCATGGTGACCGATTACGATTGCTGGCATCCGCATCATGATTCCGTCACCGTGGATCAGATCATCGCGGTGCTGGGAAAAAACGCCGAGAATGCCGCGAAAGTAGTCCGCGAAACGATAAGAACCATGCCTGCGAGACGTTCCTGCAAGTGCAGTTCGGCTTTAGCGCATGCGATTATGACTGATCCGAAGAAAATTCCGCCGGCAACACGAAAAAAGTTGAAGCTGATTCTGGGCAAATACCTGAAATCGAAGTAGCAATTCCAATCACGAAAACCGAAAGGAAGACAGGAATCGCGAATGAGTATCGTAGTCGTAGGATCGGTTGCGTTTGACGACGTCACATCGCCCTCAGGCAGCGTGCAAGGCATCCTGGGCGGCGCGGCTACTTACTTTTCCCTGGCGGCCAGCTATTTCACCGAAGTTCGCATGGTCGCCGTGGTCGGCGAAGACTTCACCGCCGAGCACGAAGGTGTCCTGAAAAAGCGCGGAGTCGACACACGTGGTATCGAGCGTGCTCCCGGCAAAACTTTTCGCTGGGGTGGCTCCTACACCGACAATCTCAACGAAGCCAAAACAAATTTCACTGATCTGAACGTGTTTGAAAAATTTCATCCGCAGATTCCGAAAGAGTACGAGGACTCCGAGTTCCTTTTTCTCGCCAACATTCAGCCAACTTTGCAAGCCAATGTGCGCCGCAAAATGAACGGCGTGCGCCTTACCGGATGCGACACCATGAATTACTGGATTCAGGGCGCGCGCAAGGAATTGGCTGAGACTTTAAAGCTGGTGAACGTTTTGCTGATCAACGATACCGAAACCAAAATGCTGGCCGGCGAAAAAAACCTGCCCCGCGCCGCTCAGAAAGTGCTGGCCATGGGTCCGCAGGCGCTTGTCATCAAACACGGCGAGTATGGTGCGACAATCTTCTTTCGCGAGGGAGCATTTGGAATCGGACGTCATCCATTTCGCGCTCCCACCTTGCCGCTCGATGAAGTCAAAGATCCCACCGGCGCAGGTGATTCCTTCGCAGGAGGATTCATGGGTTACGTAGCTTCGCAGCCAGAACTGAATCGCGAAGTGCTGAAGCGCGCTCTATTCTATGGAGGTGTCATGGGATCGTTCGCCGTCGAAAGTTTCGGGACAGAGCGCTTGCAATCGCTGTCCCGCGACGAAATCGATGCCCGCTTCCAGATCTTCCGCGAATTGACCCATCTCGAATGAAGCGGCAACCTCCTCCCCCGAAGCTTTACTCCGACATCGAAGTTGTGCGTCTGCTGTGGTTAGCGATCTTCATCTCGGTATTCTCTTTTCTCTTTTATTACCGTCACGGCGATGTGTTGCTCTACGGCGATGCCGTAGCCCATATCAACATCGCTCGCCGTGTATTCGATTCGAGAACTCCCGGCCTTCTGCAGCTAGGAACGGTTTGGCTCCCGCTCCCGCATCTTCTGATTCTGCCCTTTATCGTTTCGCAACGACTGTGGCAGACCGGCGCTGGCGGCTCCATTCCATCGATGGCCGCATATGTATTCGGCTTGCTCGGAATATTCCGTCTGGTCCGCAGCGCGCTCGCCCGCGACGGGCAAGTTGATGACGTAGCAAAAGTGGGTCCCTGGCTCGCCGCAATTCTCTATGCCGCAAATCCGAATCTGATTTACATGCAGTCCACTGCCATGGGCGAGTCGCTGTATCTTGCGTTCTTTATCTGGGCCCTCGTCTACTTCGCCGAATTTGCCAGGGGAAACGCGAAGGCGCTCACCAAATGCGGCCTATGCGTGGCTGCAGCAAGTTTGACCCGCTATGACGGATGGTTCCTGGCGGCAGTTCTAATGCCGGGAGTTCTGATCGTTTATTCGCGTCTGCACAAGCACGGCAAAGACGAGCGAGCTAAGATTCCACTGCTTCCGTCGCGATCCCTTATCATCAAACTCCTTCTACTCGCTGCTGCCGGGCCAGTTCTCTGGCTGGCTTATAACGCCGCCGTGTATCGGAATCCCCTTGAGTTCGCCAACGGACCTTACTCTGCGAAAGCGATCGAGCAAAAAACCGCGACGGTAAATCCGGCGAGGGGGAATTTATGGGCCGCTACATCATATTTTCTGAAAGCCGCCGAATTAAATGTGGCCCAGTCTAATTGGGTGGGCCGCACCTGGCTCGCGCTGGCCCTTTTGGGAAGCCTCGTCTCATGGTTCGAACGCCGCAGCCGTGCGGCCTTGCTGCTGTGGATTCCCATCCCTTTTTACGCGCTATCGATCGCCTATGGCAGCATTCCCATCTTCGTTCCCACGTGGTGGCCGTTTTCAGAATATAACCTGCGTTACGGATTGCAGTTGCTCCCCGCGTTCGCGGTATTTGTGCCCCTCGCAATTTCTTTCCTTCTGCGATTGGCGGCCAAACTTCCTCAGGTTCCGCCTTCATGGCGCCAGTGGGCCGCTCCGGCAACATTGCTAGTGATCTTGTCGTTTGGGTCGGCAAGCTATGCCGCGATTTGGCGCGTTAATCCCGTTTGCTATCAGGAGGCCGATGTAAATATGAAGGGCCGCGTTGCCCTCGATCGCCAACTCGGAAAGTGGCTCGAAGAACTTCCCCCCAATTCCACGTTGCTGATGTATCTGGGCCAGCACGTCGGCGCCCTGGAGCAGGTTGGCATTCCACTGCGTCGAACCATCAACGAAGGCAATCATCGCGTGTGGAAACAACCACTCGATCCCGATGGCCTGTGGGAGCGCGCTCTCGCGGATCCCGCTGCCTATGCGGATTACGCCGTCGGCTTCCAGGGTGACCCGGTATGGACGGCGGCGCACGATCACCATCTCACGGCTTTGGTCGAAATCCATACCACCGGACAGCCGCCCGCAGCTATATTTCAAGCTCGAACTCCGCCGGGTCAAACTCAGCCTGCAGTTCCACGCTCCGCGCAGTAATCAGCCCGGTAACGCTGCATCCCTACCTTGCAGTGATAAAATCCGGCCATCTCAAGGTTTTCCGGACACAAAGCAGAATCCAGAACGCAGAAATATGGAATGGCAACATATCGTCGACCTGTTACGCGGAGAAATGGCCAGCGGCATCGTTGCCAGCTCTTTGGCTCGCTTGGTGCTGGCCGCGGTGTTGGGCGGCATCGTTGGACTTGAGCGCGAGCTCCGGCACCGGCCAGCGGGACTTCGCACCAATATGTTTATCTGTTTTGGCGCGGCGCTGTTCACCATCCTCTCGGATGCTTTAGCCGTTGAACACCTCGGCGACCATACCCGCATTTCAGCGCAGATTATTCCCGGCATTGGCTTCATCGGCGCCGGCTCAATTCTGCACTCGCGCGGCCTCACTACCGGTCTCACCACGGCTGCCACTTTGTTCGTCGTAGCCTCCATCGGAATGGCCACTGGCGGCGGTCTTTACCTGACGGCAATTTTTGCCACCGGCTTGGTGATTGCCGCATTGTTTTCCCTCGGTCACCTGGAGCTGACTTTTAATCTGAAGACGTTGTTGAACACCTACGAAGTTACCGGCGGCAGTGTGGAAGAAATCACGAAGGAAGTGAACCGCATCCTGGAGCCCCGCCACCGCATGATGCAAAACGTGTTATCTGGAACCACAAGCGAACATATTCGCCTGCAGTTCGACGTCTCCGGCTGCAATCGGGAACAGAAAGACTTGCTCCGCGAACTAAAGTCGTCCACAGTTCTAGGCCGCGTAACCCCACTGGGGCCGGTGGAACTAGAGTGAGCCTGCCGTCGGAAGTAATTCCATTTGTGAAGGCTAGCGCTTGCGGTAACGATTTTCTCCTGATCGATGCTTCGGTTCTCACTCGCGATATGGATCCCGCAACTCTCACACGACGCATTTGCGACCGTCACAATGGTGTGGGGGCGGATGGCGTGGAATGGATGTATCCTCATTCCACAGCCGATATAGAAGTTCGCCTGATTAACGCCGATGGTTCGTACGCTGAGATTTCCGGCAATGGCACGCGCTGCGTCGCGGCCTACCTGTGTGCGTCGCAAAGGAAAGATAAAATTTCCATTCAAACCGGCGCTGGACTCAAGACCTGCGCGCTCACTGGCCGAAGTGAATCTGAATACGGTGAAATCGAATACAAGTTTGAGGTCGCGATGGGCGAGGCCGTCGTCGGAAGTGAAGAGCGCGTAAACTTGTCTGCCGGAGACGTTCGAGGCATCCCAGTCTCGATCGGTAATCCGCATTTTGTTTTGCTGGCGCCGGATTTTGCTGACAACTGGAAAGCGACGGCTGCAGAGATTCAGAGCGCTCCTCAATTCACCGGGGGCGTGAACATAGAGATGGTCGTGATCGACGGAACTCACGACATCCGCGTCCGCTTTTTTGAGCGTGGAGTTGGAGAGACACAATCCTCCGGCACAGGGTCCTGTGCCGCAGCCATGGCCGCTCTTAGCACCGGCAAAGTCGAATCGCCCGTCCGCGTTCATGCTCCCGGTGGCCTTCAGATAGTGCGGCGGGAAGGAAAAGAGGTCTTCCTGCGCGGCGCAGCACGCTTGATTTGTCAGGGAGAGTTTTTTCTAAGCAATGGTGAGGTTGCAGTTCGACAGGTCCAGTCTCAGCAGGTCCAGTCTTAAGGGCGTCATCCTGAGCGCAGCCGCTTTTCAGGCGGAGCGAAGGATCTCGCGCGTAGCCGCGTACACTGTGGGCTCACCCGAATTGGCAACATTGTTCCGAACAGATTTTTAACTCATGTCTTTACCTTCAACTCCGCGAGTGAAGCCGCCTGCCCTTAAGCCAGGGGACACTGTTGGTATCGTGGCGCCCGCCAGCAACGTCAAGCGTGCAGATCTCGAGGCCGGATGTGAAGCCCTTCGCAACGTGGGCTACAAGCCATTCTATTTCGACTCCGTCCTCGATCAGGATCTTTACTTCGCCGGATCTGTCGAACGCCGCACTCGCGAACTGGAATCCATGTTCGCGCGTGAAGATGTGCGAGCCATCGTCTGTGCCCGCGGAGGTTACGGTTCGAACTACCTGCTGAACGCATTGGACCTGCATAAGATCAAATCGCACCCCAAGATTTTTGTCGGCTACAGCGACCTGACGACTCTGCTCACTTATTTTTCAGACACCGGCTTGGTCACCTTTCACGGACCGATGGTCGCAAAAGACTGGGCTCATTCCGGTGGCGTTCACCTGCAATCCTGGCAGGCCGCTCTGTCCGGCGCAGCACCATGGGAACTCGCTTCCGATGCTCTGTCCGGCGTATCCGGATTGGTCGACGGCACAGGGGACGGAGTTCTTTACGGTGGATGTCTTTCCATCCTCGTCGCTTCCCTGGGGACTCCGTATGAGATCAAACCTGCGGGTACGATTCTATTTCTCGAGGACTTAGCCGCGAAGCCCTTCCAGATCGACCGCATGTTGATGCAGTTAAAGCTGGCGGGAAAATTCACCGATGTTCGCGGCATTATTTTCGGCGAGATGCGCGATTGCCTCCAGAATCCAAATCAAGGCTACAACCTGCAAGATGTCATACTGCGCATCGTTGGCGATTTGGGAATCCCGGTTGCCTACGGTCTGCGCTCAGGCCACGTCACGGCTGGGAATATCACACTGCCGATAGGCGTGCATTCCGAATTGACCGTGCGTAACTGGCAAGTGACATTTAAAATTCTCGAAGCCGCTGTCACAACAATGCCGGCAAGCAATTCCCGGCAATAAATCATGGACCAAAATAAGCACATTCATCTGATTGGCATCTGTGGCACCGCAATGGCGTCTCTGGCTGGAATGCTGAAGCAGCGCGGCTTTCGAGTGACTGGCTCGGACGCCGCCGCATATCCTCCCATGTCAACTTTTCTGGAAGAACTAGGAATCCCCGTTGCTCAACCGTTTGACGCCCGCAATCTCGATCCTGTCCCTGATCTGGTGGTCGTCGGCAATGCGATTTCGCGCGGTAATGCTGAGCTCGAACGCATCCTTGACGAGCGCATCCCGTTTTGCTCACTCCCGCAATTGCTGCACGACGAATTTTTGCGGGGCAGGGAAGTGCTGGTCGTCGCCGGCACGCACGGCAAGACCACCACCACCTCCATGCTGGCATGGATCTTTAATACCGCGGGCATGCAACCATCTTTTCTGATTGGCGGAATCGCAGAAAACTTTGGCTCGAGTTTTCATCTCGGACAGGGAAAACATTTCATTCTGGAAGGCGACGAGTACGACACTGCTTTCTTCGACAAGGGACCGAAGTTCCTGCATTACTTTCCCGACGCGATCATCCTCACCTCCGTCGAATTCGACCACGCCGATATCTACAAAGATCTCGACGCCGTCGAGACCGCGTTCAAGCGACTCGTGAATCTCATCCCGCGCCGTGGGCGGATCATCGCTTTCGACGGTGCAACCGACGAAGCCACTGAAAGCGCCAGCCTGCAGCGCTGCCTGAGCAAGGCGTTCAGCCCGGTGGAGCGTTACGGCACTGGCGCGACCGCGGATTGGAAAATCACGAGTCTAAAGTTCGAATCCGGGAAAACTTCGTGGACCGTATTGCACGAAAATCGCCCCTGGTCCGATTTCGAGTTTCCCTTGGCCGGCGAATACAACGTCTGGAACGCAACCGCCGCCGCCGCGATGGCATTCGCCTACGGCATTTCGAAAGAAGAAATCTCCGCCGCCCTCAAAACATTCAAGAGCGTAAAGCGCCGGCTCGAAGTGAAAGCGCAAGTAAATGGCATCACCATCATCGACGACTTCGCGCATCACCCCACCGCCATCGCCGGAACTTTGAAAGCACTGCGCGCGCGTTACGCCGGTGCGCGCCTGTGGGCGATTCTCGAGCCCCGTTCCAACACCTTGCGACGCCGCGTGCTGCAAGCCGATCTCGCCCGCAGCCTCGCCGTTGCCGACGAAATCATAGTCGCCGGTGTTTTCCGCTCCGAAGCTGTTCCCGAAAACGAGCGACTGGAGTTGCCGGAACTCGCAACCGATATTCAAAACCATGGCCGCCGCGCCCGTTTAATTGCAAATGCCGATGAGATCGTCGAAACCATCGCCCCCGAAATGCGCTCCGGCGATGTCATAGCGATTCTTTCCAACGGCGGATTCGGAGGCATCTACGAAAAGCTTCCGGCGCGATTGCGCGAACTGGCTGGCGAATCGAGTGCTGTCAATTCCGCGACCATAGCGGGCAGCCGATGAAGCCTTCTGTTTCCACACGCCCTGTGGCATCTCTTCCGATCCATCTGATTCTGCTTGTATGTGTGGCTTCGATTTCCGCATCTGCCACAACCAACTACACCGTCTCTCTCACAAATCCCGAGCAACATCTCGTGGAAGTCCAAATCACCCTGCCGGAAGGTTCCGCGCAACGTGACTTGCAGCTTCCTGTCTGGAATGCCCTTTATCAGGTTCGCGAGTTCGCGCAATACGTGAACTGGGTGCGCGCCAAAGACCGCTCTGGTCGCCCGCTTCCCGTGCAGGAGTTAAACGATAGCCGATGGCAAATCGCTGATGCGCAAGGCGGAGCCATCATCGAGTATCAGATCTACGTCGATTCTTTCGGCCCGTTCGGCGCACAGCTCAATCTGCACCATGCCTTCTTCAATCTCGCACAACTCTTGATGTATCCCGTGGACGCTCGAAATCAGCCAATGGCGGTGCGCTTTAACCAGCTTCCCGCGGCATGGCACATCGCCACACCTCTGACTTCTGCACCGGACGGAAGCTTCACCGCCGAGAATTACGATCGGCTCGTCGATTCTCCGGTCGAGATCGGCACCTTTCAGGAAAACGATTTCGACGACGGCGGCGCGCACTATCGTGTAGTAATTGACGCCGAATCCGGCGACTACGACCCGGCAAAAATTACTGCCATGCTGCAGAAAATCGTCGTCGCCGCGACGAGTTGGATGAATGATCGCCCCTTCGAAACTTACATGTTCCTTTATCATTTCCCGCGTGGCCCTGCCGGCGGCGGCATGGAACACTCTTACTCCACCGCCATCGACGTGCGGGCCGACGTGCTCTCACGCTCGCCCGAGGTGCTCTCCTCGGTAACGGCGCATGAATTCTTTCATCTGTGGAACGTCAAACGCATTCGCCCGCAAACTCTCGCGCCGGTGGATTACACCAAAGAGAACTACACCCGCGCACTTTGGTTCAGCGAAGGCTGCACCAGCACCGCCGCAGATTTTATTCAGCTCCGCGCTGGACTGCTTGACGAGCGCCTCTTCGAACAACAGCTAGGGGCCGGAATCGGCGAGCTCGAACACCGCCCCGCACATCTTACCCAGTCAGCGGAAGACTCAAGCCTCGACGCATGGCTCGAAGGCAATCCCTATTACCGCCGCCCCGAGCGCAGCGTTTCTTACTACAACAAAGGCGAGCTGCTTGGCATCATTTTGGATTTAGCCGTGCGCGATGCCAGCCACGGCCAGGAGTCTCTACGCGAAGTTTTTCAATGGATGAATGACAACTACGCTAGGAAGGGACGATTCTTCCCGGATTCTGACGGCGTGCGCCAGGCCGCCGAAGCCATTACCCATGCGGATCTCGCCTGGTTCTTCACCAAGTACGTGCAAGGCACCGAAGAAATTCCCTGGAACGATTTCTTTCGCACTGTGGGTCTCTCCGTAGTCCTTGAGAAAAACACTACAGCCGATCCCGGCTTCTCCGCTTCGCGAAATTTCGACGGCCCGATGATTGTCTCTTCAGTTACTGCGGGCAGTGAAGCCGATCATGCCGGCGTGCGCGTCGGAGATACAATTTCTGAAATTAACGGCAAGACTCCCGGCCTCGATTCGTCGGACGACATGGCTGCACTTGCTCCCGATGACCCCATCACCCTAAAAGCACGAGGCCGCCGTGGCGCCGAACGCGAGCTGAAATGGAAAGCCGGACGTCGCGAAGAGACCACCTATGACCTCCGCGACATGGAACACATTACCGCGGAACAGCGGGCGCGCCGCGCGGCCTGGCTGAAGGGCGAAGCGCAGCTCCCGCAAACCGCAGAGTCGCATTAAAGTAAACGCAAGCACGCGAGCACACCGAAAATAGAAGCGTACCGAAAACTGAAGTAAGAATGATCCGCACCATCGCCATGCTCGTCTTCTGGGGATTGGCCGCGCCCATCGCGGCCCTCATCGGTTTTCCCTGGACCTTTCTTACCGGCGATATCCGCTTGCTCTACCGCATGTTCATGATCGGCGCGTGGAACGGCGTCCGCCTAACCGGAGTCCGCGTGAAAACCATCGGAATCGACAACCTCGATCCGGCACGCACCTACATCTTCATGTCGAATCATGTTTCAAATCTCGATCCGCCCATCACCATCCCGCTGATTCCGAAGCGCACCTCCGTAATGGTGAAAAATGAATTGTTCAAATTCCCAATTCTTGGCCGCGCGATGCGAATGGGGTCGTTAGTACCCGTCGATCGCGGCAATCGCGATGCTGGCATCGAGTCGGTAAAGGCCGCTAAAGAAGTTGTGCAGCAGGGTCTGAATATGACGATCTATATCGAGGGCAAGCGTTCTTTCGACGGCAAGCTGCTCCCATTCAAGAAGGGCCCGTTTTATCTCGCCATGGAATGCGGCGTTCCCGTTGTGCCGATCACGATCACCGGTACCCATTACGTCATGCCCAAAGGCAGGTTCGCGATCAAACCAGGATTAGTGACTGTCAATTTCCATCCGCCCATCGAGCCCAAAGAGTTCGCCAGCCGCGAATGTCTCATGCAAAAAGTGCGAGCCGCAATCGATAGCGGTCTGCCGGAAGAGTGCCGCACAGCCCCGCCACTCTTGAACAGCGCGAACTCGTACCCCCAGCACGACAAGCCGTAAATCGTCCCCGCACTACTCCGCTTCTCAGTGGAGGAATATAATCCCCCTCTACTGTGGCTCTAGCCTCTGGCACAAAACTCGGACCATACGAAATTAAGGAACCGCTGGGCGCAGGCGGCATGGGAGAGGTCTATCTCGCTCGCGACACACGCCTTGGCCGTGACGTAGCCGTGAAAGTCCTCCCGGCTCATCTTTCCTCCAACCCTGAGCTCAGACAGCGTATGGAGCGCGAGGCTCGCGCAATTTCCTCTCTGAACCATCCGCACATCTGCACCCTGCACGATATCGGCTCGCAGGATGGTCTTGACTTTCTGGTCATGGAGCATCTGGAAGGCGAAACTTTAGCCGACCGCCTGACCCGTGGTCCGCTTCCGCTCGACGAAGCCCTGAAGATCGCGATTCAGATCGCCGATGCCCTGGATAAAGCGCACTCGCGCGGGATCGTCCATCGCGATCTGAAGCCAGCCAATATTATGCTGGCGAAAAATGGTCCGAAGCTGATGGACTTCGGCCTGGCGAAGCCCGCCCCCGGCCTGAATGCCGCCTCAGGATCAAATCCACTAACCCCGAGCACTCCGACCATGACGGTCGCTGCCCTCAGCGCTTCCGCCTCGCCGCTAACGCAGAAGGGAACTGTGGTCGGAACATTTCAATATATGGCGCCTGAGGTTTTGCAGGGCTCCGATGCTCATGCTCGCTCCGATATTTTCAGCTTCGGTTGCGTTCTCTACGAAATGATCACCGGGTGCCGCGCCTTTGAGGGCAAATCGCAGTTCAGCGTACTGGGCGCGATTCTGGACAAGGAGCCAGATCGCGTCTCTGCGGTGCAGCCCAGTTCGCCCCCGCGGCTGGACGAAACCGTGTGGCGCTGCCTCGCAAAGAATCCCGAGCAGCGTTATGGTTGCATGCACGATGTAAGAATCCAGCTGGAAGCATTAACCGCTGACCCTCGCTCCGAAGTAGCCCAACCGTCCGCGCAAAAAAGTCTGCGGCCCGATCATTTCTTCCCTGGCTTCTCGCGGGCGCCGCAACTCTCATCGCGTTGAGCCTCGGAGCTGCATACCTTTTTCGGTCTCCGAAGCCTGAACCGGTAGTCCGATCATCCATACTGCCGCCCGCAGGCACATCATTCGTCACGTTGTTGCCCGCATCGGGTCCGCCTGTTAACAGCCACCGCTGGCCGTCGTTCCTTCCTGACGGAAAGCATTTCCTGTTCTGGGGACGAAGTTCCCGCACTCAGGAAAATACGCTTTACGTCGGTGAACTGGGCTCTCTGCAGGCGAAGACTCTGGCTAAGACTGATTCCATGGCCATCTACGCGGCCGGCTACCTGCTCTTCATGCGCGACCAAAACCTGATGGCCCAGCCCTTTGACCCGCGCAGGATAGAGCTCTCCGGCGAACCGGTGCCCGTCGCGGAACATATCGCAATCAACGGCGCCACCGCCCGCCCCCTTTTTTCGGCGTCGCAGAACGGAATGCTCATCTACCAGACCGGCGAAAATTCTGGCGGCTGGAATCTTCTTTGGTGGGGCCGTGACGGCAAGTTAACCGGCTCTGCGGCGCAGCCGGACCGTTATCTCTTTCCCACACTGTCTCCCGATGACACACGTTTTGCCTCAATGATTTTCACCGGAGCTCTCGGAAATGAAGACGTATGGGTGTTCGATCTGGCGCGCGGAACTAGCACACGCCTCACTTTCACCGGCAACGCACGTGGTTTCCCGGTGTGGTCGGCGGACGGAAAAACAGTTTTTTATGCTTCCAATCCCAAGGGCATGAGCCATGTGTACTCCAAGGCCGCCGATGGCAGTGGCCCGGAACGCGTCATCTTGGAAACTGACGGTAACCTAGAAATTCCAGCTAGCGCCTCTCCCGACGGCCGCTACCTGGTCTATATCAAACGCGATATCAAGAATGAGCCAACCTATGTGATCTGGGCTCTTCCGCTATTCGGCGATGGCAAACCCTTCCCGCTCGTGCAGAATGCCTTTGAGTCGCAGTTCCCGGCAATCTCCCCCGACGGAAAATGGATGGCCTATCAGTCGAATGAGTCAGGGCGCCGCGAAATCTACATCACTACTTTCCCAGCGGCAGGCCCGAAGTGGCAGGTTTCAACCAATGGGGGAACATGGCCAAAATAGCGCCGTGACGGCAAGGAATTGTTATTCCTGGATACTACCGACAAAATCATAGCTGTTGACGTAGACACTCCAGGCAGCGCCATTCACCTCGGTATCCCTCACGACCTGTTTCAAACCGTCGGTATTCAACGCGACTTTGGTCCTTATGACGTGACGGCGGACGGAAAAAAGTTTCTGCTGAATAGCGGAAATCTCAAAGAAGGCAGCGATCCCTTCACCCTGGTGCAGAACTGGCCCGCGGAGTTGAAGAAGTAAGGGCCGTCGTGAGCGAAACTAACGCTTGCAGCACCGTGGAAGAGTGGCGCTTCAGCGCCGCGTATGCTGGCTCATTGGAAAAACTGCGGCTTCAGCTGCTTGACTACTTCTTTTTCTTCGCCCGCAGCGCCCGCGCCATCTCAGGCAGCTTCGACAGAAGCGCCGAATACTTCAGCCACAATTTATGGTCCACTGCCGGAGCTCCGCTCACCAGCGCACCCGCGGCAATATCGTGCGCCACTCCACTCTGCGGCGTGACGATGGCATCGTCTCCAATTTTGCAATGCCCCACCACCCCGACCTGTCCCGTCAAAATCACGCGCTTGCCGATTTCCGTCGAGCCCGCAAGCCCTACTTGCGAGCATAGCAGCGCATCCTCGCCCACCTGCGACCCATGCCCAACCTGCACCAGGTTATCGATTTTCACTCCGCGCCGGATACGGGTTTCGCTGACGCTGGCGCGGTCAACACACGAGTTCGCCTGCACCTCCACATCATCCTCGATGACCACGGGCGCCGGCTGAGGAATTTTGTACCAGCGTCGATCTTCCATCTTGGCAAATCCAAACCCGTCAGAGCCAATCACTACTCCGTTGTGCAGCAAAACGTTGTGGCCAATCCGGCAATCTTCCCGCACCACGGCGTGAGCGTGCGCAAAGAAATTATTCCCGATTTTTGCTCCGCCATAAATTACTACATGCGCCAGCAGCACAGCCTTGTCGCCAATCTCAACGTTTTCGCCGACCACTACGTAAGGACCAAAGTGCGCATCCCGTCCAATCTTCGCAGACGCATGCACCACCGCCGTCGGATGAATCCCCGGCGCATATTGCAGCGCCGGATGAAACAGTTCCAGTGCCCGCGCAAAAGCGAGATAAGGGTCTTTCGCCCGCACCAATACAGCCGATGATATTCCCGAAAAATCTTCCGCCACAATCACTGCCGAGGCCTTGGTCGACCGCGCCGCCGCCGCGTACTTGGGATTCGAAACGAACGTCAATTCCCCAGGGCCGGCCTGCTCGATTCCGTTTAGCCCGATGATTTCTATATCCGGCGATTCTGTTTCAAGATGCAGTTCTAAAGTGGATGCGATGACAGAAAGTTTCATGGAGATGGAGTATTCCGCGATTAAATCCTACACCACCGCGGCTGCGTGCCCGGCCCGTGGCTACGTACGAGCGCACGTTCACTGGAATTACTACACCGGATTTACTGAACCGCCTTATTGAACAATAAGCGCGAAGCCCGTGCTGGAAGTCGCCGCGCCGCTGGTGGCATTTACTACCACGTTATAACTCCCCGCCGGAGTGCTGACCGCCGGTGGCGGCGGTGGCGGAGTCTTGTTTGAACTGCCGCCTCCGCATCCCGGGACCAGACAAACCAGCAGCAACATCGAAGCCAGAATTATTCCTCGTGCCCGCTGACGATTTGGCCCGCCAAGCATGACCATCCCAAAGAGCAAACTCATTCCGGTTATCCATTGCGCGAAGTAAATCCCCCGTACTGGCGGCAGCAACTTCGCAGTCGCGGCCGTCGTATTCACGGTAATCGTGCAATTGGTCGTGGTGGCCGCGCCATTGCTCTTGATCGAAGCAGGACTGAACACACAAGCCGCCCCCGCAGGCAGTCCCGAGCAGGCAAGCGCAATTGTCCCGCTGAATCCCGTCGAGTTAGCAACCGCAACCGATGTGGAACCCGACGAACCCGGCGCACTAATCACAACTTGCGATTGACTCGATGGCACCGCCGCAAAAAATCCCGGCTGAATAGTGAAACTCGAGGATGAGCTCGCGCTGCCGTTAAAACTGGCATCTCCACCGTAGCTGGCAGAGATTGTATGCGTGCCAGTATCGAACGTAAGCACTCCGTTAGGAGTCGCCGTATTGCCTTGGCTGTTCAGAGCGTATGGATTGCTGGAGCCAGGGATCGAACCGAACGTGTCAGAAAAGGTGACCCCCCCGGTGGGAATGCCGTGTCCCGAAGTTCCCGCAACGTCAGCCCGCAAATAGATGAAGGTCCCAAAAGGCTCGCTGGTAACCGGAATTGGATTGCCGTTCTGGTTGAAGGTTAGAACCGAGAGCGCAGTCGTGCTGGCCTCTGGCGTAACAGTTACCTCAGGGCTCGCTAGCGAGGTACTACCCGCAAACGTAGCGTCCCCGCCATACTGTGCCGCAAGAGCGTAGGTGCCGCCCGGCAAACTACTAATGCTGGAGCTGACAGCTCCGCCAGTGAGAGTAAAAAATCCCTCGCCTTGCACGACCGGAAATGCGGAAATAAGCAGCGCAACATCGCCGCTGGGAGTTCCCGTCCCGCTGGTAGGAGCTACCGCGGCCGTAAAGCTTAAGGGGGAACCATGCACCAGAGTTGTCGACGAATTGAGAGTTAAAGTTGTCGTGGTGGCATTGAATTTTGACGCAGCCGAATCCCACTGGTTTACCAGATTTGTCACATTGACCGATCCCAGTCCCGACGCCATGTCAAAACCAACTCCCGCCTGATAGTCGGCATTAGACAAACCGTAATTGGTTTCGCCCGGGACCGCGTTGTTGCCCACCGTAATGTCATTGAAGACGCAAGCCGTATTCGGCAAAGTGGTGGTGCTCGATCCGTTACACAGTCCGCTAAGCGCTGTGTTCGCCTGCTGCATTTCCGCCAAAGTGTAAAGAACATAGTCAGCTTGACCTTGGCGCGACGTTGCCTGCTGATCGACCATAGCCATGATGCCGGCGAAAGAAGGTGCCGCCGCCGACGTTCCCCACACAAAATAAATATAAAAATTTCCCGTGCTATCCGGTTCGCAGGAGGCTTCAATGCATAACAGATAAGGATCGTGCCCCGCAGAGGTGAGAGCAACGTCAGGTACGTCTCTGAAACTATCTCCGAAACCGGTCTGCCACGCTGGCTTGGGGAACCCCGCAAATGTTCCCCCGCTCAAGATGTTTCCCGAGCTTACCCCGCCGCTTCCCGCCCAGATGCCAGCGTTTGCCCCGCACGCCGAACTCAGGCAACTGGCATTCCATACGTCTTCCGGAATATAGGAAATTGCTGTCTCCGAAATGGGCGCACTGCTGGTCCAGTACTTCGTGTCGTCACCATTCTCATTAAACTGCGTTCCGCCGACAGCAACCGTGAAAGGTGTGGACGCCAGCACATTCACCGACAAAGGCCCGGTCGCCACGGTTTCTGAATCCTGATCGTCGCAGCCTTCTGCTCCATCATCCCCCGCCGACACAAAATAAGTGATCCCTTGCGCCGCCGCCTGCTCGGCCACAGCATTCACCCCTGCCACTTGCGAATCCGTAGAATAATATTCGCAAGTGCCAAAGCTTTCCGTCATGATGTCCGCGAGATTGTTCTCCACAATGTACAACTCCGAAAGATCAATCCCATCGGTCGTATTGGTGGACGCGGAAACGACCAGGTCCACCGCCGCTCCCGGTGCAATAGCGCCCGACCACGTACTATCCAACGTCGCTTCCGCTTCCTCACCTCCGCCAAGGTCGCCAGGATCTGGCCCATCCAAGACAATATTGAAGCCAGGTCTATTGAAATTGTTTGCCGATCCAACCACGTTGAAGAAGTCGGAAACATCCTCCCCGCCGTTGTACAGATTGCTGCGGCCAACTACCGCGATGGTCGTTCCGTTTCCAATGAGATCCACGTTCAACGGGCTCATGTTATAAATCACCGCGTAATCCTGTGGCGCCAACGCATAAGTTACCGGCTGCCCATTCTGCGCCGGAAACGTAACCTGCGGCCGTTTGCCCGGCCCCGGCGACACCAGCTTCGCCGCCACCGGCTGCGGCGAAAAATGAATGTGCGGTTTCTTTAAAAAATTATGCAGCGTCAAAACTCCCGTCACCGCCGGCGTCAACGCCGTCGGTATCGAAGGATCGCTGGCATTCGCCCAGTGTTGTTCTCCCTTCACAATGTACTTATGAATCGTCGTGTGAAACGCTTCCTTCACCTGGCTGGCCGACCCGGAAAACTCTAGCACGCTGCGCCCCTTCGTCGATCCCACCTGAAATCCATGTGACTGCAACCACAAAGTAATGGTCTGCATGTCACTGTCGCTGGGCCCGAACTGCTGGCCAAATTGCGTCGGGGTAAGCCACTTATGGTAGTTAGGCGAAGATTTTCTCTGTTGGTCGTCGAGCAGTTTTCTCAGCGCCGCTTCCTGCTGCGGACTCCGCTTCAAGACCAAAAGCATGCGTTGCATGGGGAGCGTCGCCGGCGCCGTTCCCAGGTCAAATGCCGGCCTCGCCAGAGGATGCGTGTTGCCTTTCAGAACGGTCAGTTGTCCCTCATCGACCGGCTGCGTAATCAATGGCTGTGCAATTGACACCTGGGGCACTTCGACCGCGAGTCGCGCACTTGTCTCCTGCGCCAATAGCGCGGAGGAAAATTGCATCGCCACAGCAAACACTGCCAAGGCACAAAAATACTGATAGGAGAGGCGGCAGAGAGCGAACATGTCTTCGGCACCTTTACTAAGAGATAGCTACGCCCCTGAGATTGGGCAGGGTAGAGGAAGGAGTGGGCCCGTCCATCTCGCCGCGCCGCACTTATCGGCGCGCGGGAGCAGCCTTTTTATCCCAACTTTTCCCGAATTGCAATATTATTGTGAGCCAACCGCCATTTCGACCAACTGCATCGAAGGCACTCTGAGCTGGGGAACAGGGAAAGAAGCCATAGGGAAAGAAGCCATGACGAAAAATTATTATCTAGGGGTACCTTTTGCAGTTTTACTCTTCACTACCTGCGCGGTCGCGCAAACTTTCACCATTGCGGAAATTGGTTTACTGAAAGGCACCAATGAGAGCAGCGGGTTTTGGCTCAACTCCAGCGGCGCCGTCGTCGGCTGTGCTGATATCGCCAACGGCGAGGGCTATCCGTGCACCGGCACCGACGCCGGCCAGCACGCGTTTTATTGGACCCGCACCGGTGGAGTGAAAGACCTGGGGGTTTTGCCCGGCGGAAATATCAGTGGTGCCATCGGTATTAATAACCTGGGACAAGTCGTCGGCTATTCCAATACCAGCACGAACCCGGCTGACCTGTACAACTTCATCGCCTTCGAGTGGACCTCCACCGGCGGAATGGTGAACCTCGGCAAACTTTCCAGCGGAAATTCCAGTTGCGCCTTCGAAATTAATACTTCCGGAGTAATCGCCGGCGATTCGTTTGTGAACGCAACCGTCGTCGATGCGGCCAGTTGGACCGATGAAAAAATCAAGAACCTCGGCGCTTTGCCCAAGAGTATTTTTACCGCCGCCCTCGATCTGAACGACAGCAACGAAATCGTCGGAGAATCGATATTCGGCTACGGCCCTCCGTTTACCTCTCATGGTTTCAAGTGGACTTCGGGAGGCGGATTGAAAGATCTGGGAACCCTCTCCGGCGGCAATACCAGCATTGCCAATGCCATCAACTCCTCCGGCGTAATCGTCGGGCAGTCGAACTCGCGGGCGAACTCGGCCTGGCACGCCGTCAAATGGAGCGCCAGCAATGCCATCGATGATCTCGGAGTCCTCCCCGGAGGAACTTACAGCGTCGCTTTTGCCATCAACGATAGCAACGAAATCGTCGGCTACGGAGACGTCGCACCCAGCGTCCCCCACGCCATGCTCTGGACTTCCACTCGCGGCATGCTCGACCTGAACGACCTGATTCCAAAAGGCACAGGTTGGGTATTGATCAATGCCAACGCGATCAATGCCCTAGGACAGATTACCGGCTACGGCACCAAGGCCGGACAAAATCGCGCCTTCTTGCTGACTCCCGTGGAATAAACCAGTGGAATAAAGCGGATCACTCCTCGAACATCGGCACCTGTCGCTGATCGCCGGAGGCGCCTCGCCGTGGCCGGCGTGTTCCGCCGATCACTGCCAGTACCGTCAGCGACTCCAGCGCAGTGCGCGGAACAAAGATTCGCTGCGTATTCGAGCGCTGGTCCGGAGGATTCACCAGAAAACCTTCCGGCATGCTCTGGGTAAGGTCCGAGGGCATCAGACCCTCAAGAATCTCGTTATCCTTAAAACGCAGCCGCACCCACAACCCTTCAGACCTTGGCCGCGACGTGAAAGTCTTGCGGGTCAGCGATTCCGAGTCGCCGAACTCCCGCACGAAATAAACTCCCTTGATCTCCCGCAGATCCATCGCCACCACGTTGCCCGCCGTATTCAACAACTCGAGTTTGCCCTCGTTCACGAATTGCGCAGGCGAAACATATCCCGAGACCGAATCCCGGTCCATCTTGCGGACGATCACTTTTTTATGCGTCGAAGGCATAGCTCGGTGCCCAGGCTAACAGGCTTACGCCAGACACAACTCAACCCTTCATCCAGTTATGATTCGTTGAAAAAGTCTCAGATACCGGCAGAGCCCGCCGGCTGAACCCCGAGCCCGCCCTCATGATTCTCGCACCATTTCCCCTAAATTCGCCGGAATCCACGATGGCAGTAGCCAAATCGTAAACGTTGTGTTATTCCTTTAAGTTGCCTGAACGGCACTCAAATCAGTATAAGTCTCCTGTATTGAATGGCTTGTGCACCGTAGGAAGCGGATTTTCCGGAGTCAGCCTCTTTTTGCCTGTGGAAATGTTGTGGAAAACATGGTCTGCACGCCCAGGGCTGACGCCTGACTGCTTGACTTGATCGTTTGAAGACGAATGGCTGATTACATTTACACCATGGAAATCCGGTTGACGCCGGATCAGATGAAAGGCGTCAATCTCGTGCAAGACGTAGCCCGCACGGCGGGAATCACCCTTTATCTTACCGGTGGCGCGATCCGCGACATCATCAGCGGCTTCACCATCCGCGATCTGGATTTCACCGTCCAGGGCAATCCACTCAAGTTGCAAAAGGATTTCGAACGCGCCGGTGCCCAACTGGCCGGCCACGACGAAGACGTCCGCACTCTGTTTCTGGTTCTCCCCGGCAACGTCCGCGCCGAAATCGGTATGGCGCGCACCGAAGTTTATGAGAAGGTCGGTAAGCCTCCCGTGGTTGCCCCGGCCAGCATCCAGGAAGATCTGCGCCGCCGCGACTTCACCGTAAACGCCATGGCGCTTTCGCTAAACGAAGGGTCTCGCGGACTCCTGCTCGATCCCTTCAACGGGGTCGCCGATATCGAAGCGAAAGTTCTGCGCGTCCTCAATAATTACGCCTTCGTCGAAGATCCTTCGCGAATGATTCGCGCCACCCGCTTCGCCGCTCGTTTCCATTGGCCGTTAGAGGAGAAAACCCAGCAGCGCTTCGACTCTGCCAAGGAAAACAACTACATCGAGCACATTTCCAAGAGCGCCATTGGACACGAAATCGCTCAACTCGCCCACGAAGATGATCCGCTGAACGTGGTGCGCGCCCTCGAGAAGGAAGACTTTCTCAAAGTTCTTCATCCCCACTGGACAGTCGCCAAAGTAGATACCAACGGCCTGAGCCAGTTAATGAAAATCCGCCAGCAGATCGTTGATCTCGGCTACACCGTCGATCCCTCTGCCTCCGTCATGCATTTCCTGACCGCGCACCTTTCGGAAAAAGATGTCTCAGACATTCGTCGTCAGATTCCGCGCAGGGATCTGATCGAAGCCTGGCGCGACATCGAGGATCACGCCAAAGAACTCGCCAAGCGCCTTATGGGCAAGGAAGCGGCGACCCCCTCGCGCACCTGGAATCTTCTGTCCTCCGCTCGTCCGGAGATGGTTCTATTCCTGGCCGTAACTGCAAAAAATCAATCCGTTGCGCATAAAATCAAGAACTTCTTCACCAAATGGCGCGACGTACAAAAGCGCATACCTCTGCCGGAGATGACGGAGCTGTTGATCACTCCACAACTTCCCGAATATCCCAAAATCGCGCGTGATGTCTTCATGCTCTTGCTCGATGGAAAATTGCGCTCGCGCACCGAGACTTTGAAATTCCTCAAGCCCTTTGCCCCACCACCGCCTCCGCCAACTCCTCCGCCAAGACGCGGCCGTGGCCCCAAAGCCGCAGCGGCAGTCGCTCCCGCAGTTGTGGAGGCACAGGCCAAGCCAGGGAAAGGCAAAGGCAAAAAGGCTGCTGCGGTATTACGCCGGTACCCGTATCGGCGGCGCAGGTGCCCGCTACCTCAAAAAATACAAAGCCAGCCCCCGGGCACAAGACCGACTCAAAATCGAAAGTTTCCAAACCCGCGAAAAAATCATCCAAATCCGCCCCCAAGGTATTCGCCGCCAAGCATTCCGCAAAGAAGCCAGTGAGAAAACCAGCCTCAAAGAAGGTCAAGAAGCGCTAGCCCTTCACCGCTGGAAATTCCCGCGACCGCCCCAATCCGGCCTATAATATGGTCATGCGGCGCCTCATAGCCATTGCGGCGTTCCTGTTCCTGGCGGCGTCGATGCCGCTGCAAGCCCAGCGTGGCGGCGGTCACGCATCTGCCGGAGGCCACGGTGGATTTTCCGGCCATGCCAGTTTTGGCGGAGGTTTCGCCGGCGGCCACTCTTTCGGCGGAATGCGCGCCGGCTCCGGTTTTGCATCGCACAGCTTCTCTCGCGGATCTTCTTTCCGCGCCCCTCTTGCTTCCCGCGGATTCAACTCGCGCGGGTTCAACTCCAATCGCTTCAATCGCTCTCGTGGGTTCGACCGTTCCCACAGCCGCATTTGGCTTCGTACCTACGGCTACGGAAATGGATACGGAAATTGTTACGGATACGGATACGGTTGCGGCTATGGTTATGGCTACGGTTACGGCTATCCCTACCTTGACGGTGGCGTCGATCCCTACTGGTGGTGGGATTCGGATTCATCCGGCGATCAAGATCAGCAAAACCAGATCGGCCTGGCCGAAGAGATGAATCAGCAAAGCCTCGAAGAGCAACAAATGCGCAATCAGGCCGATCAAGATGCCTATGCCTATACGCGACCCGCCCCGCGGCCTCAGCGTAAGGCAGCCACTACGGAAGCCGATCCCGCCACCGTGCTGATTTTCCGCGATCAGCACAAAGAGGAAATAAACAATTACGCCATCGTCGGCCAGACACTCTGGAATTTTTCTCCGCAGGGCACCTACAAAATTCCGCTCTCCAGTCTCGACCTTCCGGCCACCGAAAAAGCCAATGAAGACCGCGGCGTCGATTTCCATCTGCCCGGAGCAAATGAAGGCCAGTAGCCGAAGTTCCGAAACAGTAGCGGTAAGAAAGCCCGCCAACCAAGCCTTCATGATACTTCGTGTCCTTAGTGGTCCATAAGTTTTTGCACCGCCAGACCACCAAAACGAGCGCGCTGTGGATAAATGGCCTCTTGTGCGACGCCATTTCCCCGATAGAATGGCGTCACAGAAGATTTCTGATTGTTGATTGATGATTGGCGATTAGAAGGTCCCAGACTCCGGGTGTTTTTTAATCAGCAATCATCAATCAACAATCATCAATCAACAATTCACCCCATGTCCCAATTCGTCCACCTGCATCTCCATACCGATTACTCCCTCCTCGACGGCGCTTGCGACGTCGAGAAGCTCTGCCAGCGCGTAAAAGAACTCGGCATGCCCGCCGTCGCCATGACCGATCACGGAAATATTTTTGGCGCAGTCCATTTCGTCAACGCCGCCCATAAATACGGCGTCAAGCCCATCATCGGTTGCGAACTCTACATCTGCAAAAAAGACGATCACAACATCGAACGCACCCCACCCGATGGCGACACCTACAACCATCTCCTTGTCCTCGCGCAAAACGAAGAAGGATACCGCAACTTGGTGAAGATCACTTCAGAAGCCTCCCTGCACGGCTTCTACTACAAGCCGCGGGTCAGCAAGAATTTCCTCGCCGAACATTCCGCCGGCCTGATCGGCCTCTCCGGCTGCCTCAAAGGCGAAGTCGCCGAACGCCTGATGGAAGGGAAGTACGATGCCGCTCGCGCTGCCGCCGGCGCCTACCGCGACATCTTCGGCAAAGAAAATTTCTATCTCGAGATCCAAGATCAAGGCCTGGCGATGGAACACAAGATCCATCCCGGCCTCTTCCAGCTTGAAAAAGATTTAGGCCTTCCACTCGTCGCCACCAACGACAGTCACTATCTCTGCGAAGACGACGCTCACGCGCAAGACGTCATGCTCTGCATCCAGACCGGCAAGTCCATCCACGACACCGCGCGCATGAAGTTCGACGGCACCCAATTCTTCGTCAAGAACCACGATGAAATGTATCGCGTCTTCAAAGATTCACCCGAAGTCCTGACCCGCACCCTCGACATCGCCGAGCGTTGCAGTCTGCATCTCGAAAAAGTCGCAACCCCGTTCCCGCAATTCGAAGTTCCACCCGGCTACACCATCGACAGCTATTTCATTCACGTCTCCCGTGAGGGCTTCGCTCGCCGCCTCGAAGCGCTGCGCCCGCTGCACGAGCAAGCGAAACTCAAGCATCCAATCTCAGATTACGAACAGCGCCTCGAACGCGAACTCGCCATCATTCAGCAAATGAAGTTTCCCGGATATTTCCTCATCGTCTGGGATTTCATCCGCTACGCCAAAGACCACGACATCCCCGTAGGCCCCGGTCGCGGATCCGCAGCGGGCTCGCTCGTCTCCTACGCCCTCGGCATTACCGATATCGATCCCCTGCAACACGAGCTGCTCTTCGAGCGCTTCCTCAATCCCGAACGCATCTCCATGCCTGATATCGATATCGATTTCTGCATGAACCGCCGCGGCGAAGTTATCAACTACGTCACGCAAAAATACGGACGCGACAACGTTGCCCAGATCATCACCTTCGGCACCATGGCCGCCAAAGCCGCCATTAAAGACGTTGGCCGCGCCATGGACATCCCCTACGCCGATGTCGATCGCATCGCCAAGATGGTCCCCACGCAACTCAACATCACCCTCGATCAGGCCATCGAGGATTCTCCCCAGCTCCGCGAAGCCATGGAAAAAGACGGCCAGATTCGCGAGCTGATGGAGACCGCAAAGCGCCTCGAAGGCATGGTGCGCAACTCCGGCGTTCACGCCGCCGGCGTAGTAATTTCGCC
This sequence comes from uncultured Acidobacteriaceae bacterium, assembly GCA_963836305.1. Classification (GTDB taxonomy): domain Bacteria; phylum Acidobacteriota; class Terriglobia; order Terriglobales; family Acidobacteriaceae; genus Sulfotelmatobacter. Next base: position 512,634 of record CAWIJP010000026.1, read on the forward strand.
CCGCCCTCTCACCGACTTGGTCCCACTTCACAAAACCAAGAACGACGAAATCGTCACCGCCTTCGACATGGTCGCCATCGAAAAGATGGGCCTGCTGAAGATGGATTTCCTCGGCCTCACCACCCTGACGATTCTCACCGACGCGCTGAAACTCATCCTGCAAACGCGCGGCACACCCATAACTCTTGAAAGCCTTCCGCTCGACGATGCGGAGACCTACCAAAAAGTCTTCCACAAGGGATTGACTTCCGGCGTGTTCCAGTTTGAATCCCATGGCATGAGAGATGTCCTGCGGCGTTATCAGCCGAACTCGATCGAACATCTTACCGCCTTGAATGCGCTCTATCGCCCAGGGCCCATGGCGATGATTGACGACTTTATCGACCGCAAACAAGGACGGCGCAAGATTGAGTACGAACTGCCGGAACTCAAGGAGATTTTGGAGGAGACGCTGGGCGTCTTCGTTTATCAAGAACAGGTGATGCAGGCAGCGAACAAACTAGCGGGCTACTCGCTCGGAGAAGCCGATCTGCTGCGGCGGGCAATGGGTAAAAAGAAGCCCGAAGAAATGGCGGCCCAGCGCGAGCGTTTCGTCGAAGGCGCAGCCCAGCGCAAGTTCCCACCGAAGAAGATCGAAAAGATTTTCGACCTCATGGCCCAGTTCGCCGGCTACGGCTTCAACAAATCCCACTCCGCCGCCTACGCGCTCCTCGCCTATCACACTGCGTATTTGAAAACGCACTATCCCGTCGAGTTCATGGCCGCCCTGCTCACATCCGTCACCGGCAACACCGACGACGTGGTGAAGTACATCAACGAATGCCGCGAGATGGGCATCTCCGTTGAAGCCCCCGATATCAACGTCTCCGACGCCAACTTCACTCCGCACGGCGAAGCTATCCGCTTCGGCCTCGCAGCAGTAAAAAATGTCGGCGGCAATGCCATCGAATCGATTGTCACCGCACGTAAGAAGCTCGGCCGCTTCAAATCAATCTACGAATTCTGCGAGAACGTCGATCTCCGCTTGCTCAACAAGCGCGTGCTGGAATCGTTAATCAAAAGTGGCGCCCTGGATTCCCTCGGCCGCCGTTCTCAATTGATGGCCGTCCTCGACCGCGCCATGGATCGCGCGCAAAAAGCCCAGCGCGACGTGGAATCCGGCCAGCACGGCCTCTTCGGCGTCTTCCAGCAGGAAGATTCCGAAGCCCATAACGACAAGCTCCCCAACATTCCTGACTGGGATGAACAAGCTCGCCTCGCCTCCGAAAAAGAAATTCTCGGATTCTTCATCAGCGGCCATCCCCTGGAAAAATACAAAGACAAGCTGCAGGATTTGCAGGCGCTGAGCATTATCGAAATCGCCGCGATGACAAAATCCACCGGCAAAGATGAAACCATCGCCACCGCCGGCATCATCGCCAATCTTCGCGTTCTCAAATCCAAGCGCGGAGACTTCTACGCCCAGGCCACTCTCGAAGACATGTCCGGCTCGATCGATATGATTGTTTTTCCGGAGGCCTATAAACGACTCGGCGAGAAAGTAAAACTCGAAGTCCCCGTGTTGGTGCGCGCCGGAGTAAGAATCGAAGAAGGAGCAAATCCAAAAATCACCGCCGCGGAAATTATGCCGCTCGAAGACGCCAAAGTTCCCCTACCGCGCGCGCTTCGTATTCGCGTTCCTCTCGAAACCGCCGCTGAATCCACAGTCGACGATCTCCATGCGCTCTTCCAGGAACGAAAAGGCGAGGCTCGCGTATTATTTGACGTGGAGCGCGCCGGTGATTTCATGGTGGTGATGGAGGCGCAAGGCTATAATGTCTTACCGGACCGCAACTTCATCGCCCGCGTGGAACAGCTATGCGGCCGCGGCAGCGTACGCGTGATCAGCTGATAATGACCGGCAGAACGCGATCAGCCACAATCCATGGATTCTGATAACAAAGCGCAGCAGGAACTCGAAGAAATCGAGCGCCAGGTGGCCCAGATTGAGGCTTCCACCGCCGGCAATAACGGCGCTCACCAGCAACTGGTGCAGCTCAAGGAGCGCCTTCGTACTTTGCGGGAAGAGATGAATGCGCCGCAAACCGCCTGGCAGAAAACCGAACTCGCCCGCCATCCTCAGCGTCCGCAAACTCTTGATTACATCGAGCGCCTGTTTACCGATTTCAGTGAAATTCACGGCGACCGCACCTTCGGCGATGATGCCGCGATCATTTGCGGGATGGCCCGCTTCCACGACGACGAGATTCTCGTCGTCGGCACGCAAAAGGGCCGCGACATGAAACAGCGCGTGCATCGCAACTTCGGCACGCCGCACCCCGAAGGTTACCGCAAAGCGTTGCGCATCATGCAAGTCGCGGAAAAATTCCGCAGACCCATCATTACTCTGGTCGATACCGACGGCGCCTATCCCGGTATTCACGCCGAAGAGCGCGGCCAGGCCGAGGCTATCGCCCACAACCTGCGCGAAATGGCCCGTCTCGAAATCCCCATCATTGCAACTGTAATTGGCGTCGGCGGCAGCGGCGGCGCACTCGCTATCGCCGTCGCCGATCGCGTCCTCATGATGGAGAATTCAATCTATTCGGTGATCTCTCCCGAGGGCTGCGCCGCCATCATGTGGCGCGACGCTACAAAAAAAGAGTTGGCCGCCGAAGCCATGCGCATCACCGCCACCGACCTCAGCGAACTCGGCTGCATCGACGATATCGTTCCCGAGCCCGAAGGCGGCGCCCACCGCGATTACGAAGCGGCCGCCAATCTGCTCGACATCACACTGCAAAGACATCTGGCAGAACTTAAAAAGCTCTCACCGGACGATTTGCTCGCGGCGCGTTATAACAAGTTCCGCAACATGGCTCAGTTCTTTAAAGTTCAGTAATGTTGTGATCTCGCTGCTCCAACTTTGTGTCATTCTGAGCGCAGCCGCTTTTCAGGCGGAGCGAAGAATCTCGCGAGCATCCCCATCGTTTTCATTCACGGTGGGCCCGCTCTGAAATCGTCAAGGAGGTTACCTTTCTCGCTTCCCAAACACTCGAACATCGGCACGAATGGTCGATTTAGCGTTCCGTCGAGACCTCCTTCGCCGTATAATTATCTGTTTCCCTCAACTTAATTTCGGGCGGAGCACTCCGCCCTCTAACAAATGAAGGAAGGTGTTGGGATGGCCACTACGGGTGTCGTGCCCCAGGGAGCAAGCGGTCAACTGGGGCGCAAGCGTATCGTCAATGATATGAGCATTCAGGTCGCTACCGTGAATGGCTCGGGTTCGCAAAGTTCAAACACCGTGTTGTTGCGCGCCATCTTTCAGATGGGCGTGCCCATTTCCGGCAAGAATCTTTTTCCCTCGAACATCGCCGGTCTTCCCACCTGGTACACCATTCGCGCTAATAAAGATGGTTACATCGGCCGCAAGAAGGAAATCGATTTCCTGGTCGCGATGAATGCCGAAACCGCGCAGGATGACGTCATGTCGCTCGCCCCCGGTGGTTCCGTTCTCTATGACGAGCCGCTCGGTCTCGACAAGTTGCGCAACGACTTGATCTTCTACTCCGTCCCTTACGACAAAATTGTCGCCACGGTTTGCCCCGAAGCCAAGCTGCGCAAACTGGTCAAGAACATGGTCTACGTCGGCGTGGTCGCGCAGCTTCTCGAAATTGAAATGGGCGAGGTCGAGAAGGCCATCCGCAAGCAGTTTGCTAAAAAAGTAAAGGCCGCGAATTTAAATCTCGCCGCCGCTCAGGCGGGATTCGAATACTCAAAAGCCAATCTGCAGAAACGTGGCGTCTTCTACATCGAACGCATGAATAAGACCGCCGGCAAAATTATCATTGACGGCAATTCCGCCGCCGCCCTCGGCTGCATGTTTGCCGGATGCACCGTGGTCACCTGGTATCCCATCACCCCGTCGTCTTCGCTGGTCGAGACGATGATCGAATACATGAAAGACCATCGTATCGGCCCCGATGGCAAAGCAACATTCGCCATCGTGCAGGCAGAAGATGAACTCGCAGCCATCGGCATGGTCATCGGCGCCGGATGGGCCGGTGCGCGCAGCATGACTGCAACCGCTGGTCCCGGCATCTCTCTGATGTCAGAATTCGCCGGCCTCGCTTACTACGCGGAAATTCCCGGCGTCATCTGGGATATTCAGCGTGTCGGCCCCTCAACCGGCCTGCCCACGCGCACTTCGCAGGGAGACATTCTCGCCACCGCTTTTCTTTCTCACGGCGATACAAAACAAATCATGCTGATTCCTTCTTCGGTTGCAGAGTGTTTCAGCATGGCCCCCGAAGCTTTCAATCTCGCCGAGCAGTTTCAGACGCTGGTTTTCGTCATGTCTGATCTCGATCTCGGCATGAACAACTGGATGTCCGATCCCTTCGAATATCCAACCATTCCGATCAAGCGCGGCAAAGTTCTCGACAAAGATGCCCTCACCAAGCTCGGCGGCTTCGCCCGCTATAAAGATCTGGATGGCGACGGCGTCGGTTATCGCACCCTTCCCGGCACCGAACATCCCGCCGCTGCCTACTTCACTCGCGGCAGCGGACACAACGACAAGTCCAACTACAGCGAGCGTCCCGACGATTACGAAAACAATATGGAGCGCCTCAACCGCAAGTTCGATACCGCGCGCTCCTTTGTTCCGCGTCCCGAAATTCTCAAGGGGACAAACGCGAAAATCGGCATCATCGCCTACGGCACCTCTCACTGGGGTATAACCGAAAGCCGCGACCAGCTTCGCAACGAATACGGAATCGAGACCGACTACCTCCGCTTGCGCGCCTATCCCTTCACCCGCGAAGTCCACGAGTTCATCGAGCAGCACGATCGCATCTACGTCGTCGAACAAAATCGCGACGCGCAAATGCTCAGCCTCCTCAAACTCGACCTCAAACCAGAATTGACCACGCGCCTGCGCAGCATCGCCCATCTCGACGGCCTGCCGCTCGACGCGCGTTCCGTCACCGACGAACTCAGCACCATGGAAGGTAAGTAGATATGGAGGGGAAATAATGGCGACCACGACAGCACCGGAACCGAAAACCAATCGCATCGGCCTCAGCGTCATCGAGTACAAAGGCGGAAAGACCACGCTTTGCGCCGGCTGCGGCCATAATGCCATTTCCGAGCGCATCATCGAAGCCATGTATGACATGGGCGTGCAGCCCGAGCGCGTCGCCAAACTCAGCGGCATCGGCTGCTCTTCCAAAAGTCCCGCGTATTTCATGAACCGCTCGCACAGCTTCAACTCCGTGCACGGACGCATGCCCTCCGTCGCCACCGGTGCCATGCTCGCCAATCGCAATCTGATCGCCCTCGGCGTCAGCGGAGACGGTGACACCGCTTCCATCGGCATCGGCCAGTTCGTTCACCTCATGCGCCGCAATCTTCCCATGATCTACATCATCGAAGACAATGGCGTCTACGGCCTCACCAAAGGTCAGTTCTCCGCCACCGCCGATCTCGGTTCGAAGCTGAAATCCGGAGTCATCAACGATCTTCCGCCCATCGATACCTGCGGTCTCGCCATCGAACTCGGTGCAACTTTCGTCGGCCGTTCCTTTTCCGGCGATAAGCGCCAGCTCAGCACCATGCTAAAAGCCGCCATTGCTCATCGAGGCACCGTCATGCTCGACGTTGTCTCACCCTGCGTCACCTTCAACGATCACGAAGGCTCGACGAAATCCTACAAATACGTTAAGGATCACGAAGAAACTTTGCAGGACATGAGCTTCGTCCCCCACTTCGAGGAAATCGACGTCGAATACGATCCCGGAACCACCGTCAGCGTCGAAATGCACGATGGCTCACATCTGCAACTGCGCAAACTGGAAGAGGATTACGATCCCACCAACCGCATCGCCGCCATGACCCGCCTCAGCGAGGCGCACGACAAAGGCGAAGTCCTCACCGGAATTTTCTACGTCAACACGAAAGCTCCCAGCTTCCTCGATATGCTGAACATGGTCGATCAGCCTCTGGCCACGCTTCCGGAATCGATGACGCGTCCAGGAAGGGAAGCCCTCGAAGCCGCGATGGAGGAATTGCGCTAGATCGAACCGAACGGGATTTGAAAGGTGCGGCTCCAGCCCATGACGCCCTAACGCAGACTCAGCTCAATCAACTCTCGCAAACGATGGGACAGCCTCGTTGCCAGCGACCTGTAAAAGCGGGACGCGAGGTGCGGAAAAAGCTCAAAAAGGCTGTCCAGCGTGGGCCGGTCCAGATAAAGGGTTTCCAGGTCTTCTTGCGCGACTACATTCGCACTGGCCGGCACGTCATCCAGAAACGACATCTCCCCACAAATTTCGCCAGGACCAATTTCCGGAGCCGTCGCTTGCGATGGAATCTGGACTCGGGCCACGCCCTTCACCAGGAGATAAACTCCGTTTGACTTCTTCCCTCTGCTTATAAGAGTTTGTCCCTTGCGGAAGTTCATCCGGCTGGCCTTGTCCGTCACCAGCGTCCAGTCATTGGCGGTAAGGTACACCAAGCCGTGCTTGGACGAAGCGAGCACTGAGACTTCCTGGGCGATAACCTTGGGCATTGTGGATGCGAACCCGAGCTTTCGAGAAGTCTCTCCGTCAATTTCAATTGCAACCAACAACAGGGTGGATTAAGGTTAGCAGAAAAGCTGCAAAATCCTGCGATCCTGGCTCCGCTAAAAACACCGAAGTACCCATCCTTCAGCATAATTCTTCAATCTTGAATAGTCTCTGCCGCGGCCTGTGACGGCGTCGTCAGCCTTCCTTTTTTCTACAGGAATTCTGTGCCTGAAATAAATGTTGCGGCAACCTACCCACTCGGAGTTAGAATGGCTGCGTTTTTCCGCCCCCCCGAAAATATTGGTCGCACGGATTTGTTCTTCCGTCCCGCGCGCTTCGAAATTGTGAATCCGAGCTTGTGAACCCAATGTCACGCTGGAACACTGTCGCTCAAATAGCCGGTCTGCTTCTCCTGTTCCTCACAGTCTGTTCTCAGGCACAGGAAGCGAATCCTAGTCTCAGGCCCGGCGCTTGGGATTTCGATGTTTGGATTGCCGGAGCCACCGGCGAAGAAACCGCTAACTCTTTCCTGCAGTCTCAAATCTTCATGGCCGGATTTTCCTGCAGCAAGGCCATCAGTGGCGAAATCAGCAGAGGCTGGCTGCGCAACCGCATGGAGTATGGCTTCGATGTGATCCCAATATTTATGACTTTCAACAATCAACGGGTTCGCGGCCGTGCCTTCGATCCGGTGATCTTCCGTTGGAATTCCAGCTACCACACCGCTCGGCTCGCTCCCTATATCGAAGGCGCCGGCGGAGGCCTGCTTACTTCCGGCAATCTTCCTCCCGGCAATACTTCTACTTTCAATGTCACAGCCCGAGGCGGCGGAGGCGTATACGTCCGTCTCCGCAACCACCGCACACTCGACGTCGGTGTGCAGTGGTCGCACGCCTCCAACGCCAACTTAGGCCCGTACAATCCGCAGTTCAACGGCGTCCAGTTAAAGCTGGGATACCACCTCTACAGATAGAGTCGTCTTCCGATCTCAGACTTGCCCAATGCAAACCGCGATCAGTTGAGTTGCCTGGTTGAGTTGCCTGGCGTTAAGTTTTCTTTTTGGTTGGCGCAGCGGTTCACCGCTGCGATCACCTGCTCTGCCTCTCATGACGGCTTTTAGCCGCTGAGGGCCACTAGAAGCTTGCAGAAAAACTAAAGTTACAGCATGCTCAGAAAGCAGGCACGAATTCATTCGTGCCGTTAATTCGCTGAAAGGAGGCCAGCTTTAGCGCCCGCAGGATTCTTGAATGTGCCCGCCAACATCCCGCACCGCATTCCGGTTTTGCTTCTGCCTGCACCGCATTCGGCTTTGCTTTTGCCTGCGTCGCCCTAGGCTTTTTGCTTTTGGGTGGCGCAGCGGTTCACCGCTGCGATCACCTGCTCGACCTCTCATGACGGCTTTAGCCGCTGAGGGCTGGCTAGCGCCGCGAACTCACTTTTTCAGCGCATTCAATTTATCCAGCGTTCTCTTCAACTCTTCCAGCTTCTGTCCCGCTTCTCCTAGTTTTCCATCCGCCGTCAGCCGCTGGTAGTCGGAAAGATCCTTGGCAGCCTCGACAATGAGCGCATTCAAATCCGCCGCCGGCTGCGCTCCAGGGGACGTCCCCGCCTTGCGCGTCTCCGCCGGCGCCGCCACTTGGTTTGTCGCCGTCGCAGTCGCCGCCGTCGCAGTCAAAGACGAAACCGATCCCCCAAAAAGCGACCCCAATGCCGATTCGAACGTCGGCCCATACGCCAGCCGATCCTGCAGCGCCAGCACCACCAGCCGCAACTCCGGCATCGGACTCCGCTCCGCCTGCAAATAAATCGGTTCCGCATACAGCAACGCCTTCCCAATCGGAATCACCAGCAGAGCCCCGCGCCTCACGTGCGAGCCTTGCTGGTTCCACAACGTCAACTGTCCGGATAGCTGCGCGTTCTGGTCGATACGCGCCTCGATCTGCAGCGGACCATCCACCAGCTTGGTCTTCGGAAAGTTATAAACCACCGACGTTCCGTACTGTGCCCCGTCGCTGCGCCCGGCAATCCATCCAATCAGATTATTTCGGTTCGCTGGCGTGAATGGCAGAATCTCCACGAACTCCTCGCCATCTTCTCCCGGCAATTTCATCAGCACAAAGTTCGGCTGCATCGGCTGCGTCGTCTGCTCGCCCCCAGGGCCCATGCCAACTTCGGTGGCCACCGTCCATAAATCTTCGCGGTTATAAAACGCCTCCGGGTCTGTCATGTGGTAGAGCCCGTAAACTTCTGCCTGCAGTTTCAACAACAATTCCGGATACCGCACATGCTTTCGCAACCCCGGTGGCATTGCCGACGCATCCTTGAACAAACCGGGGAAAACTCGCCGGTAAGCCGCGATGATCGGATCTTGCGAATCGAACACATAAAATGTCGTAGTTCCATCGTAAGCGTCAACCACTACCTTCACGCTGTTCCGCATGTAGTTGATGGAATTATCGCCAAGACGATAATGCGTCGAATACGGATAGCTGTCCGAAACCGTGAACCCATCCATGATCCACGACAGCCGTCCATCTTCCCCGAGAACGATGTACGCATCCTGATCGAACGTAAGAAAAGGCGCCAGCGCCGCCACGCGGTCGCGAATGTTACGCCGCATCAACAGCCGGCTATCCTTGTTCACGTCATCGCTGAACGGCAGCTTCGCTAGATCGTCCTGATCGAGCGCGATCACCATGCGCCGCAGAAGCCCTCCGATTTCAATCCCCCCGTTGCCTTCATACGATGTGAGATTATTGCTCTCGCCCTGCGGATAGTTAAACTCCTTCTGCCGCGTCTTCACATAAACATCAGTATTGGTCAGCTCGCCGAAATAAATTTCCGGCCGTGTCACCTTCAGGTCCGGCACCGTGCTCTGTACCGGCATGTTGCTCAAAATCAGCGTGGGCAATCCTTCCGGCGTGAATCCGTTGACTGGATTCATCGTAATGCCATACCCGTGTGTATAGATCAGCTTCTCGTTGATCCAGTTTTGGCTGCTCTCCGGCAGTTTATCCACGTTCAATTCGCGCGCCGCCAGCATCACCTCGCGCGTCGTGCCGCTAATGTTATATCGATCAATATCAATATCGGGAAAATCATAATAAGTCCGGATTTCCTGAATCTGCCGCAACGTATCCTGCAATGCTCGCCAATCCCACAGCCGAATGTTTTGCAGCGTGGCCTGATTATTCTGGGGATCAGCCGCCTCCACCGTGGTCTCGGCAGGGAACTGGCGCAGCGTCACCTTATCCAGTCCATAAGCCTGCCGCGTCAACTCCGTGTTGAACGTGATGTAAGGTTTCTCGCGAACCAGTTCGTTCGGCTTCACGATAAAACTGCTCACATACCATGCAATCCCTTGCACGCCGAAATAACAAACTGCCGCGGGAATAATTGCCGCCAGCAGCCAGCGCCCTCGCGGAATCCGCACCGCATTGATTGCCGCAATCGCCGCCCCCACAATCAGCGCCGCGCACACCACCAGCATTCCGGTCAGCGTAACGTGCGCATCCGTATAGGTCACACCGCCAAAAATCGTATGGTCCTCAAGCAGCCGTTCAAAGCGCCCGAGATAAACCTCCATCGCGATCACCAGCAACAGAAACGAAAACGCGATGGAGAAACCACCCCACGGCAACATCACGCCACGGCTCAGCTTGCCTGAAAGCGCCCGCGCGCCCCCGGTAATAAGAATGAAAAATCCGGCGAGCGCACACGTAATCAGCGCCAGCGTAAGCAGCCATCCGGCAATCAGTTGCCACGCCGGCAAGGTGAAAAGAAAAAAGTCAATCGGCCTGCCAAATATCGGATCCAGACTTCCGCCGGTTTGCGGTGCGTACCAAAACAGTGCCAGAGTCGGCCACTCTGCCATCAGGGCCGCGCCGGTTGCCAACGCAATCGCCAGCGAAAGTCCCAGCGCAATCAGCCGCAACACCGGTTCCACCGGCAGTTTCAGCGGCTGTCCGCCAATAAAAATCGTATGCCCCTCCGGCAAATCCGGCAGGTGCGCCCGCTTCAGCGCTATGAATGCTCCGTACAGAACCACAAATGTCGCCGCCGCAAAAGCCGCGAACACTCCCGCCTGCAGGCTTAACGTCTTCCAGAACACTTCCGCATAGCCGAGCGAGCGGAACCACAGCAAATCCACGTAGTACGACAGTGCGCTCCGGCCGCCAAAGAAAATGACGCCAAGTACGATGACAACAATAAAAAACCGGCGCCGCCGGCCTGGGGACGATGGCCGTGGCCAGTCAATCGACTGAGGCATTCCTTACACCTCTTTCACCGAGCTTCAATTTCAAACCTTAAATGTTTCCCTTCGTGAACCTTCGTGCACTTCGTGGTTAATCAAATTTCGAACCTTAAATCTCGAACTTTTTAATTTCATTCGATGATACTCCCTCCGCTTACCGCACCCACCGCTCCGTGGCCTCGGCGGCTGTACAATCTGACCGTCACAGCACGACTGTCATCCCGAGCGGAGCCGCTTTTCAGGCGAAGCGAGGGATCTCCTCTGATACAGGCCCTCGGCGAGACTCCTGCGCTGGCTGAACCGCGCCGAGCTTCCGGGCGACGATCCTAAGAAAAGTGAACCAAACTCCGCTACCACCATTTCTTGATACCGCTTAAAGAACTGCTTCAAATGCGTTATTCTATTGTCATGGATCATCTCGCAGTGCTTCGTGAAAAGATTGGAAATCTCCGGCTTGAGATTGCTCACCTTCAGGAATTGAATGCCGAGTATCGGCGTCAGCCTCGCCCCGAAACCGAAGCTCAGGTCGCCCACGGCCAGAGGCATGAAAGACTCCAGGAAATCCAGCAGGAATTGTCCCAGCTCGCTGGCCTGGGTCAACGGGTTCTTTCCATGGAGCAGAGAAAAGAAGAACACCGCTCGCGTCTGCATCCGGTAAAAAAAGCTTCGTAGCAGCTGAGCCCGCAGATTATCGAAGGAATGGTGCGCCCTGAGAGATTCGAACTCCCGACCTTCTGGTTCGTAGCCAGACGCTCTATCCAGCTGAGCTAAGGGCGCAGATTTGCAACTGCAACAAAACCATGGCGGACGGGATGAACTGGCATTCTTCCTGTCCTGTGAACTCGGCGAACTATGCGGATTCCATACGCAAATTCATTGGAAATGGAAAGATCATTGTAACGTCTTAACCCGCAGAGCGGCAACTATCAGCTTGATGGCCAACGTGTTCGGGGTGCGGGGACGTTTGTTCCATTGCCGCCACAGAGTCGCTCCAAGCTACTCAAGGTGTGCCAGAGCGACCCTTGTGCTTGTTTGTGATCGCGCGCCCTAGATCGGGGAGAAATTCTTTTACTACGCTGAATCCCATATTGCTCGCCATGGTGATGCCAAAGCTGACGGCTCCACTCCCCGCAGAGTGCGTGCTCGGAGGCTGCCAAAAGCGAGATAGAAAAGCACCAGCCGCCACCCCGCCCAATTGGGAAATTGAGAGGTGCCGGCTTCCATCATCGTGCCGTGCAAGGATGCCGCTCGCCACGGCATACCCAGTGCGAGACCAAAGTCCCTTCTTGCCCGAATTGAAATAGCGGTTGTCTTCGTGTAAGACACTACTCAGACTGAACGTCACCGTGCGCTGAATTGAATACTGGCCTAGGATGTTCGCAAATCGTTTACCGTACCCGGACGCCCCTTGTTCCCACTCTGAAGGTTTGTCTTCCCATTGATCGATTCCTGCCGAAACCCCAGCCTTCAGGTAACCTAACGGGTTTGCCATCGTCTTTAGGTAGAGTTGGGTTCGCTCATGTTGACTTAAAGGTCGAAATTCGTTCGCCTTCTCCGTGCCTGCCATGTTCAGGTAGTTGAAGAGAACCCCGACTCCTCGGTTCTCTGTGCTGGATTTCTCCTCAGGCGTAATCGAATCCTGGTTTTGTGCAGCCACAAGCGGAGCAAACGTAAGCGCCAAAATACCTAAGGTGCAGATGCTTTTGTTCATTATCACTATGGGGGCTGCCATCTAGCAGTGTTTCTACGTCGGTCGGCAGTCATCCCCAACTGACAAAATTGCCAGCGTCTGGGAGCGGTCGGTTGATGTAGCACCGCATTACACTATTGACCGGGGTTTGTGATTGGCGAAAGTCACTGGACTCCCGTGGTAACCGACGAAATGATCAGTCGGTTCTCTACAGTGCTGGGGACGCTCAGGGATTGCATCTACAAGAATTACCTGAGGCAAATGCACCTTGCTGAGGTGATTGTTCTCACAGTTTTTACGTTTATCCGACCGCTCCAGGCTGCCAGAAGTAAATCTTTCCAGCCGCAGAGCAATTCCTACAAAGCGCACAAAACTGCGGCCTTGCGTTTTGAGCAGCTTAAGAATGGCAGGTCAGATGCTTATATATGAAACAGACGAAGTGGCGCGCAACGGGGTGCCCCAAGGATGACTTCGGCCAGAGGTTCTCTTGGGCGCCCCTTGCATAAAAAGCAATAAGGTCAACCTCCCCCGGTCCTTCTTGCCTCCCCCAATTCTCCCAGGTTCTGAATTAGGTTTTTCTGAGTCAGGTTCTAAACTAAATAACCCTAAGCGAGCGCCACAGCGTCTCGCACGTCAATTCCCGCTTGGCGCAGCAGTTTTGCTACCCCATCCGCCTTCATCCGCGAGGCATCGTAACCCACCCGCACCGTGCGTTCGGCTTCGTTGAACTTCACCCCGCGCACTCCGTAAACCTCACGCATGCCGTCGATGGCTCGCAGCGCAGCCTCTCCCGGCACAACTCCGTAACGGAAAACCACATCCAGATAAGTCATTGGTCTGATCCTTGGATAGTAAGAAATTCTTATGAAACGACAGCCGCATCGCCCGGCCAGCTGAATCCAATATAAAGCATCCCCCATCCAACTGCTTAGCCCCAAGTCGCATCGAGGCCTCCGCGTGCTCCGCGGCAGTTCTCAGCGTCCTCTGCGTTTTAAGATTTTGTCGTTACCCGAAAGCCTCGGTAGAAGGAGTAAAGTTCTCGCTGCGGCCCGCAAGCGGCCACTATCATGTCAACAAACCCGTCCAGCCAAGGCTCCGTACTTGAGCGCGATCCAGTGTGCGGAATGAACGTCAATCCCGCCACAGCCAAGCATATTTACGCTCTCGGCTGCAAAAACTACTTCTTCTGCTGCGCCCCATGCCAGGAAAAATTTAAGGCGGATCCCAGCAAGTATCTGCAATCAACATTGCCGCCAAAATCCTCGGGATTAATTACCCTCGGTGCCGTAAAGCCAGCCGCGCCTTCAACTCATGAAGGTGCTCACAAGCTTTCCAACCAGACTCCGTCATCAGCCACTCAATCGCCCGCCTACGTTTGCCCCATGTGTCCCGAGGTCCGAGAACCCAAGCCCGGCGCCTGCCCCTCCTGCGGTATGGCTCTCGAACCCGACGTCCCCGTAGCCTCCACGCGCACCGAATACACCTGCCCGATGCATCCGGAGATCGTGCGTCCCGCGCCCGGTTCGTGTCCGATCTGCGGCATGGCCCTTGAGCCCCGCACCGTCACCGCCGCCGCCGAAGAAAATCCCGAACTCCGCGACATGACCCGCCGCTTCTGGATCGCAGTCGTACTAACTCTGCCGCTTCTTCTGGTCGGAATGGCGGAGATGTTCGGGTACCGGCTTCACCTCGATCTCAACCTGGAGGGTGTGCCACTCAACTTAACCTGGCTGGAATTCATCCTCGCCACCCCCGTGGTCCTCTGGGCCGGATGGCCCTTCTTCCAGCGCTTCTGGACTTCGCTCGTAAATCGCAGCCCCAACATGTTCACCCTGATCGGCATGGGCACCGGCGTCGCTTACGCATACAGCGTGATCGCCACGCTCTTCCCGTGGATTTTTCCCGAGTCCCTGCGCGCTGGGTCTGGCAATATGTCTGGCTATCCCGACGTCTACTTCGAAGCCGCCGCCGCAATCACCACCCTCGTCCTCCTCGGTCAGGTAATGGAACTGCGCGCTCGCAGCCGCACCAGCGCCGCGCTCCGCGCCCTGCTCGATCTCAGCCCCAAAACCGCTCGCGTCCTCACTGCCGACGGCACCGAAAAAGACATTCCCCTCGAACAAGTCAAGCCCGGAGACCGCCTCCGCGTCCGCCCCGGCGAAAAAGTTCCCGTAGATGGCGTAATCCTCGAAGGCCGCAGCTCAATCGACGAATCCATGATCACCGGCGAGTCCATGCCGGTCGAAAAATTTCCCGGCAGCAAAGTCATCGGAGCAACCGTCAATAGCACCGGCTCGTTCATCATGCGCGCCGACCGCGTAGGTTCGGAAACTCTACTCGCCCGCATCGTCCAACTCGTCGGCCAGGCGCAGCGTAGCCGCGCTCCCATCCAGCGCCTCGCCGATCGCGTTGCCAAATGGTTTGTCCCCATCGTCGTCGTGGTCGCAATCATCACTTTCATCGCGTGGTTCTTCCTCGGCCCGCACCCCCGCTTCGCCCACGCCCTCGTGAACGCCGTCGCCGTGCTGATCATCGCATGCCCCTGCGCTCTCGGCCTCGCCACTCCAATGGCAATCATGGTCGGCGTCGGCCGCGGCGCTCGCGCGGGCGTCCTCATCAAAAATGCCGAAGCGCTGGAAGTTCTCGAAAAAGTCGACACCCTGGTCGTCGACAAAACCGGCACGCTCACCGAAGGCAAACCGACGATCGTGAGTTATTCCAAAGAATTCGACGATGATCCCGAACTGCTTCGCCTTGTCGCCAGTTTGGAGCGCGCCAGTGAACACCCCCTAGCAGCCGCAATCGTCGACGCCGCTGAGAAACGAAGACTCCAATTTTCGCAACCCGAGGAATTCCACTCTGTCACCGGCAAAGGAATCCTTGGCGTTGTTCAAAAACGAAAAGTCGCAATCGGCAACCCCGCTCTGATGGTGCAAGTGGGAGCATTGCAAGAACCTGCTGTTACGTCCGTGACGGATCCCGGCGGCACTGTTCTTTGCGTCGCCATCGACGGCAAATATGTCGGCTACTTCGCGGTCTCCGATCGAATTAAGCCTTCCACACCCGATGCCATCCGCGATCTCAAAGCTCACGGTATCCACATCGTTATGCTCACCGGCGACAATCCCGCTGTTGCCGCGTCAGTCGCAAAAACCTTGAACATCGACGAATTCGAAGCGGAAGTCTTGCCAGAACAAAAATTAGACGTCATCCGCAAACTGCAAGGGCAGGGAAGAGTCGTCGCCATGGCCGGCGACGGCATCAACGACGCTCCCGCGCTCGCCCAAGCCAATGTCGGCATCGCCATGGGCACCGGCACCGACGTCGCCATGGAGAGCGGCGGCATCACTCTGGTCAAAGGCGACCTCACCGGAATCGTGCGCGCCCGCAACCTGAGCCGCGCCACCATGCGCAACATCCGCCAGAATCTTTTCTTCGCCTTCGTCTACAACGCCGTCGGCGTTCCCATCGCCGCCGGCGTCCTTTACCCGTTCTTCGGTCTACTGCTCAGCCCCATCTTCGCCGCCGCCGCCATGAGCTTCAGCTCCGTCTCCGTAATCACCAACGCCCTCCGCCTGCGCCACGCAAAGTTGTAGCCGCGGAGATGCCTGATGTAGGAGAGCTCATGCAGAACCGGTCGTATGCTTGTCATTCCGACCGAAGCCGGAGCGGCAGCGAAGGCGCAGTGGAGGAACCCGCTGTTCTGCCGAAGCTCACGATAGATCCTTAAAGGCGCAATTTTCGCTGGTTGATTTTCGCCGCAGAATTTGGGTGGCGCAGCTCTTCAGCGCTGCGAATAAATGTTGCCTGGGATTCCGGGCTTTAGCCCCTGAGCGATTTATCCGACAGCTTGCTCAAATACTCAATCACATCCGGCTCCGTCCAATCCACCGCCCCAATAAACTTCCGCCGCACCACGCCATTGCGATCGATGATGTAAGTCTCCGGAAACTTGAACGTCCCATAAAGCGCATTGCTCTTCTGGTCGGCATCGCGTACCGACAACAAATCCACATTATGATCCCGCAGAAACCGCTGGTAATTGCTCTGGTCTACATCCACGCTGACCGCCAGCACCGTCACACCCTTCGCCTTCATACGCTCCTGCATCTGCACCAGCGACGGCATCTCCTCAATGCACGGTGGGCACCACGTTGCCCAGAAATTCAGCACCACCACCTGTCCCTTGAATTGGCTGAGTGTTACCGCACGCCCCGCGTCACGCACCGTAAAGTCCGGAGCCGCCGACCCAATCCGCGCCGGCCGCGACCCGCTGTAACACCCCGACGTCGCCAGCAGGATCAACCCAACCGCAACTAAGCCAATTGTCGGATTGCTGGAAAGAAACCCATGTGGGGACAGCCGCCCGCGGCTGCCTGCCCTGAGCGAAGCCGAAGGGTCCGGTCGAGCAACGCTCGACCTGCCTTTGGTCGTTACCATCAAACTAAAATGTCTCGCCGCCACGTCCAGGAAACCAATCATTCGTCGCACCCCGCTATAATAATAGATTCCGCCCATGCCCGCGAGAGACACAGCTAACCATCCCCTCACCGTCTCGGTCATCGTTCCCGCGCGCAACGAAGAAGCATCCCTTAGCGATTGTCTGACGTCGCTGGTCGCACAACAAGGTGTCGCTTTCGAAATCGTCGTCATTGACGATCATTCCACCGACCGCACCTTCGCCATCGCATTCGCATTCTCCGGAAGCGCAGTAAAGCTAATTAAGGCTCCTGAACTCCCATCCGGTTGGACCGGCAAGAACAACGCCGTCGCCGCCGGAGCCAAAATCGCGCGCGGCGACTGGCTTCTGTTCACCGACGCCGACACCATCCATCTTCCCGGATCTCTCGCGCGCAGCATCGAAGAAGCTAAACGCCACAAAGCCGCATTGCTCTCCTATTCGCCCGCACAGATCGTAGTAAGCTTCGGAGAAAAAGCGGTAATGCCCGTAATCTTCGCCGATCTGGCCGCCAGCTATCGACCTTCGCAAGTTAGCAATCCAAAATCGCCCGCCGCAGCCGCTAACGGCCAGTACATTCTGATTACGCGTGAGGCCTACAACGCGGTCGGTGGACACGCCGCCATCGCGGGCAATCTCCTCGAAGATGTTGCACTCGTGCGTGCGGTAAAACGATCCGGCAGAAAGATATTCTTCCGCTTCGCCGACGACGCCGTCCGCACCCGCATGTATCGCACCTTCTCCCAACTCCGTGAGGGCTGGACCAAAAACCTGGCTCTCCTGTTCCCGCATCCAGTTCGCTTAGCCGCGCTGCGCGCCCTCGAATTCATCCTGATCGTCGCGAGCCTGGCAATCACTATCGCAGATGCGTTGCGCGACCATTCGCACTCTGCCATCGCAGCCGCGACACTATGCCTGATCTTGTATGCAGTATTTCTCACCCGAATTCGCCGCGCTCATTTTTCCTGGGACGCAAACTTACTCGCGCTCTTCGGTCTTCCTCTGTTCTCATATCTGCTGATGCGGTCAAAACTGTTTCACAACCGCGGTACAGTTGCGTGGAAGGGCCGCCAGTATCCCGGCAATCACAAGCCCATCGGCCCGGCTAAAGAATCAGATTCAACGCTGCAGGAGAAGCATGGTCTATCTCACGCGCAAAGCTGAATTCTCCGCCTCGCACGTCTATCACAATCCGGAGTTCACTCCGGAAGAGAACCGCCGCGTCTTCGGCAAATGCAATAACCCCAACGGCCACGGCCACAATTACACGCTGGAAGTCACGGTAAAAGGCGAAGTCGATCCCCGCTCCGGCTTCGTCGTCGATCTCAAAAAACTAAAAGAAGTCATGCACCGCGAAGTGCTCGATGCCATGGACCACCGCTTCCTTAACAAAGAAGTCCCCGAATTTCTCCATCGCATCCCCACCACCGAAAACATAGCAATCGCAATCTGGCAGCGCCTCTCGACCAAACTCGAAACCGCCAAACTGCACCGCGTCCGCGTCTACGAAACCCCAAATCTATTCGTCGATTTCTACGGAGAGGAGTGAGAAACATCATTGATTTTATGATTGTTGATTGCTGATTAAAAACCAAATGCCTATGCAGACGACTGGAACCCCCGGGGTTTGAATCAACAATCAAAAATCAACAATCAACAATTTCTTCATGAAAGCCCACCTCTCACGCCGTTACATGTTCTCCGCTTCGCACCGCCTGCACAGCGAATTCATGTCCGAAAAAGAGAACCAGGAAACCTACGGTAAATGCAACAATCCCTACGGCCACGGTCACAACTACACCATCGAAGTCACAGTCAGCGGTCCCGTCGATGAGCAAACCGGCATGGTCTGCAACCTCACCGATCTCGACACTTTCATGGAAAGGGAAGTGCTCTCCCGCTTCGATCACGAGAACCTGAACACTCTGCAGGAGTTTGCTCAGGAAGTACCGACCACCGAAAATCTCTGCATCCAGATCTACGAAATAGTGCAGCGCGGCTTCACTCCCGCGCATCTGGAGAGAGTACGCTTAGAAGAGACTATGATGAACTCATTCGAATACAGCGGCTGATTGCAAGCGATTTCTGGGGTGTCTGTTCGACGTCATCCCGAAGTCCCGCGTTTTCACCAGCGGGACGAGGGATCTCCCAGAGCACAGACCTCTGGATCAATTGCACCGATGCCCGATTTTGAATTTCACAATTACAAAATTACCAAACTACAAAATTGCTCAATCCATTTATGAAACCCCAAACCGAATTTTCCACCCTGACCAGCGCCACTTTCGAAGACCTGGTCCAGGAAATGCTCGTCCGCCTCGGCGAAGACCCGAACCGCGAAGGCCTACAACGAACTCCCGAGCGCGTCCACAAATCCATGCAGTTCCTCACCCGCGGCTACACCGAAGACGCCGAGGCCCTGCTCAAAGGCGCGCTCTTCTCCGTGAGCTACGATGAAATGGTCATCGTCAAGGACATCGAAATGTTCAGCCTTTGTGAGCACCACATGCTTCCGTTCTTCGGCAAAGTCCACGTTGCCTACATCCCCAATGGAAAAGTGATCGGTCTCAGCAAAGTCCCGCGCCTCATCGAACTCTTCTCCCGCCGCTTGCAAATCCAGGAGCGCCTCACCACTCAGATCGCCGAAATCATCCAGAAAGTGATCGAGCCGCAAGGCGTCGGCGTCGTCATCGAAGCCCGCCACTTATGCATGATGATGCGTGGCGTCGAAAAACAACACTCCGCCGCCGTCACTTCCTCGATGCTAGGCTGCTTCCGCAACGAGAACGAAACGCGCCAGGAATTCCTCTCCCTAATCCGCCAGCGCCCCAACGGCATCTAATCGCCGCATCTATCTACCCCTTGTCACCTGAGGCCCGCGTACTTTGCGGGCCGAAGAGCCTGCCCTGAGCTTGTCGAAGGGATCTATGCAACTTGCCTCGCGACCTCAGCCAGTTGCGCGCAGGTAAAGTCCGGTGCTGTTCAAGTCGGTCTATAGCGTCGTCGAATCGCCAGAACTGCGTTCCAAGCTTGGGATAAAAATGGAGCCCTCGGCTTTCCTTTCCTCACAGCCGAAGTCCGATTACAATACCGATCGCCAATCGATTTGCGGAGAAAATCAATGATCAAGATTCCATTCGTAGCCGCAGCCCTACTCGCCGCCGCAACCATCGTCATCCCTCGCCCCGCCGCCCACGCTCAAGACATGAAAAAAGACGTGGCCGTAAAACCAGCCGATAGCCCCTCCAAAGTCCTGCTCGACTCCTGGAACGAAATCGGCCGCAAACTCATCGCCATGGCCGAAGACTTCCCCGAAGACAAGTACGACTTCAAACCAACGCCCGCGCAGCGCACCTTCGCCGAACAGTTGCTCCACGCCGCCAATGCAAATTATTTTTTCACGGATGCTGCATTGGGCAAGAAAATGCCCGCCGAAGAAGACCCCAAGCGTTCTGACTATAAAACTAAAGCAGACGTGGTGGCATTCGTGAAAAAAGCCTTTGCCGACGGCGCTGCCGCCATCCAGGCCAAAGGCGATAAAGGAATGTCTGACCTGCTAGTCGATCCCTTTGCCCACCAAAAGATGCGCGTCCTCGACATGGCCTACGGCTTCATCGAGCATTCCGGCGAACACTACGGCCAGCTCGTCGTCTACTACCGCGTCTCCGGTCTGGTCCCCCCAGAATCCCGCCCGAAAAAATAAACCAGGGGTTCCTACAGGGAAGCCCGGGAAAAAAGCCCGGCGACCAGAAAAAGCCTGTCATCCTGAGCGCAGCCGTTCTTCAGGCGGAGCGAAGGATCTTCGCAACTTCACTTTGGCTAGTCGGTCCATCGCCGCTGAGCTTTCTGTTTTCACCGCTACTGATACGCATACGGATACCGCCGCTCCCGCTCCCCAAAAACCTTCACCAGCAGCGCCCCCGAAACAAACCCGCCCACATGCGCCCAGAACGCCACCCCGCCCATGTTGCGCCCTTGCACCGCCAACGCCGTCGCCGTCCCACTCAGAAAATTCAACACAAACCAATATCCCAGGATGATCCACGCCGGCACCCACAGCACAAACACAAAAAACCACGTCAGCACCCGTGCCCGCGGATACAAAACAAAATAAGCCCCCAGCACTCCGGCAATCGCTCCACTCGCTCCCACCGAAGGCACCGTCGAGTGCAAATTAATCGCAACCTGAGCCATCATCGCAATCAATCCGGTCAACAGATAAAACACCAGATACTTGAAATGTCCCAGCCAGTCCTCCACATTGTCGCCAAAAATGTAGAGAAACCACATGTTGCCAATCACGTGCATCCACGACGCATGCAGAAACATCGACGTGAAGAAGGGAAGCACGACCACCGGCAGCGGATACCTCGATGACCCCGCCAGAAACGCCGCCAAATGATACGGCACCACTCCAAACTGATGGATCACCAGATTCAAGCTCCGCGCATCCAGCGTCGACTCCATCAAAAAAATCACAAGATTCAGTCCAATCAAAAACCACGTTACCCACGGTGTGCTATATCGAGGCTGGTCGTCACGAATCGGCAGCATAAAGTATCTGGTAAGTTAATGATTGGTCAGAGGGCGCGACTTCAGCCGCGCCGCCAAGCCTGAAATTGGAAGATCGCTCAATTACTCAATTTCTAAATCTGTTCAATCCTCTCATGAATGGCGTCATCATCGTCGACAAGCCCGCCGGATGGACCTCTCACGACGTCGTCAACCGCATGCGCCGCATTCTACAGCAGCGCTCCGTTGGCCATCTCGGCACCCTCGATCCCCTCGCCACCGGAGTCCTTCCCCTCGTCACCGGATCGCTCACCCGCCTCGCCCAGTTCTACATCGCCTCCGAAAAAACTTACGAAGGCGTGATCCGCTTCGGCTTCGCCACCAACACCTACGACGCCGACGGCGACCCCGTTGACCAACTGTCAAATCATGTGTGGACAGTTGAAATCGGCACAGCTTATGTGGGGACAGCCGCCCCCGGCTGTCCGTCGGGCCGCAGGCCCGACCTTACTCTCGACGCCCTCCAAACCCTCGCCGCCGAATTCCGCGGCCAAATCCAGCAGACCCCTCCGCCATTTTCCGCCAAAAAAATCGACGGCATCCCCGCCTACAAACTCGCCCGCAAACAAAAAAAAGTCGTGCTGCAACCCGTTCAAGTGGAAATAAAAGAATTCTCCATCACCGCGGTCGAAAAGGACGGCGCCCACTTCCGCGCCCGCGTCTCCTCCGGAACCTACATGCGCTCCATCGCCCACGAAATGGGCCAGCGCCTCGGCTGCGGAGCCCATCTCGCGTCCCTCCGCCGCACCTCCGTCGCCGAATTCGACCTCACCCAAGCCCACACAATAGAGGAAGTCGAAACCGTTTGTCATTCCGAAGTGTGGGGCGGGCGCCCCCGCCCGCCAATCCCACCAGCAGCAACGCAGACAACAGAACTCCACCCCTCGCCGCAATTAAAAACTCTCTTCATTCACCCTCGCCAGCTCCTGCCTCAATTTCCCTCCGTCACCGCCGACGAGCCCACCGCCGCCCGCATCCGCAGCGGACGCCCCATCAACCTCCCCGAACTCTCCCGCGCCCGCCAAGTCAAAGTCTTCGCCAGCCAAACCGAACTGCTGGCCATCGCCACCCGCGTAGCCGGCACATTATTCCACCCCAAAATCGTCTTCCCAAGCGAATAGCCCATCTGAAGAGGTATCCTGAAAAAGTTCATGCGGGGACAGCCGCCGCCCTCGCCTGTCCATCGGACCGAAGCGCGATCCCACTGAAAGGATCCCCAGAGAATCCCGTTTCGTCATTCCGAACCGGGCGACAGCCGGGTGAGGAACCTGCTTCTGTCGTGTGGGACGGACACCCCTATCGGTCGCCTTTGATCTAGCCTTTGCTTTTCCTACTTACATCACAATTCACATTGACTCGCTCCCGCTTCAATGCTAACGTTCGCGCGTGCTGGCCATCCCCGCCGCGTTCCTCCGCGCCCGCCTCGCCCGGACGAAGGCAGTTGACCAAATGATGCCCATCAGAAAAATCTCGTAGCGCCACTCCGATTACGTCAGGGCCCCGCAACACCCAAGGAGGTCTCCCATGACGAGCACACGTACTTTCACGGTCCGCATCCTCAGAACCTTCCTAATGATTCTTGCAACTGTCACGCTCTTAGCACCGCTGGCCACGACCGCCTTCGCCCAGAATCCGGTCCCCTTCATTGACCAGCCGCTCGTTCCCGACGCTGCCGCGCCCGGCGGAGCCGGCTTTACTCTGACGGTGAACGGGGCAGGGTTTGTCGCGGGATCAACCGTGAATTGGAACGGCAGCCCGCGCGCCACGACCTTTGTAACCAGCTCCAAGCTGACGGTGAAAATCCTTGCATCTGACATCGCCACGGCGTCCACGGCAGCGGTCACGGTAGTCAACCCCAGCCCGGGCGGCGGCGTTTCCAACACTCAGTTCTTCTCGATTGCTCTGCCTGAGGCATCGGTTTCGTTCCTGCCCGTGGTGACCTATCCTTCTGGTGCTGGCGGCGGTTACCTTGTCGCAGTTGCGGATGTAAACGGTGACGGCAAGCTTGACCTCATGGTCGCCAACGGCAACGGAGGCGGCGGCGGGTCGGTGGCCGTGCTGCTGGGCAACGGCGACGGAACATTCCAGCCGGCGATAACCTATGACGCGGGCGGCACCCAAACGGATTTCGTTGCCGTCGCGGACGTGAACGGAGACGGCAAACCCGACTTAGTGGTGGCGAACAGCATCTCCCTCACCATTGGGGTCCTACTAGGCAACGGCGACGGAACATTCCAACCGGCCGTCACTTACAATTCCGGCGGAAGCCCCTGGTCGGTTGCGGTCGCAGATGTGAACGGGGACGGCAAGGCCGACATCATTGTGGGAGATGCCTCAAGCTGTTACGGATGCTCCGGTAGAGGACTGGTGGGCGTGCTGCTGGGCAACGGCGACGGAACATTCCAACCGGTAGTAACCTACGACTCTGGCGGCTACAGCTATGGAACCAGCCCTACTGCTCTGGTGCTAGCAGACCTGGACGGGGACGGCAAGCTCGACATAGTGATGACGAACTACTGCTCCAATGCCTGCACCTATCCCACGGCGGAGGGGAATGTGAGCGTCCTGTTAGGCAACGGTGACGGCACGTTCCACCCGGCAGTAAGTTATGGCTCGGGCGGTTATGGTCTCAGCATAGGCGCGCTAGCGGTCGCAGATGTGAACGGCGATGGCAAACCGGATCTCATGGTGGTGAACGGCAATTGCGTCTACGGTGGTGGGTGCGGGGAGGGCACAGTTGCAGTGCTGTTGGGCAATGGCAACGGAACCTTTCAGCCTGCGGTACTGTATGGCTCGGGCGTGGACAATTCAGCCTCCGTGGCCGTTGGCGACGTGAACGGCAACGGCAAGCCTGATCTCATGGTGACGAACTTCTGTGCCCCCGGCGGCTGTACTGATCCCGGTACGGGTAGCGTCGGCGTGTTGCTGGGGAATGGAGACGGCACATTCCAAACACCAGCAACCTACAACTCGGGCGGAGCCTGGGGTGCATTCTCCGCTGTCGTGGCTGATGTAAACCGCGACGGTCAACCCGACCTGCTGATGGTGAACTTTGAGGGCAGCTCAGTGGGCGTGCTGCTTAACAGCCGCACGTCCCCTCCATGCATTGGTAAGTGCGCCACCTCCACTGTGCTTGCCTCCAGTCTCAATCCCTCCATCCAGGGCCAATCCATAACCTTCACGGCAACGGTGACCTCGCCAGGCGGACCTCCGCCCAGCGGAGAGTTTGTCGCGTTCTATAACGGGTCAGTCTTTCTAGGCTCGGCCGCTTTAAGCGGAGGCAAAGCCTCGTTCAAGACATCCTCCCTGCAAGGAGGCATCTCAACCATCACAGCAAGCTACGTTGGCGATGCCAACTTCGCAGCCAGCACGTCGCCCGGACTGCAGCAAGTGGTCAACACCACCACTAGGTTCGCAACCGCAACGGCTCTCGTCTCCGGCCTGAACCCATCCATATACGGGCAGAAGGTAACCTGGACCGCAACCGTAACAACCACTGGCAAAACCATCCCGACAGGGAAAGTTAAAGTCACTTGGGGCATCTACCTAGTCGCCGAAGCCACGCTCAATGCCAGCGGTGTGGCCACGCTGACTAGGCCTGCCCTCAACGCCGACACATATCCGCTGACAGCGGTGTATGGTGGAGATGCAAACAACTTGGCCAGCACGTCCGCCGTGCTGAACCAAGTCGTTACAGAAACAACAAGCTCCGCTGCTCTAACTTCGTCCCCGAACCCGTCAACCCCAGGTCAACCCGTCACGTTCACCGCCACGATCAAGTCCCCGACCGTTGCCGCGACAGGCCCCGTAACTTTCACAGCAGGGAAGACAGTGCTGGGAACAGCTCAGCTCGCGGATGGCAAAGCCACATTCACAATTTCAACTCTGGCCCTCGGCACAACCAAAGTCACGGCAAATTATTATGGCGACTCAAACATCGCCAGCAGCGCGGCCTCAGTCAAACAAACCGTCAGTTCGGCGCCGAGTCTGATCGAGGATGACGGGGAGCTTCCCGTACGGTCGAAAACTGCGCGGCCCGCGTCAGGGTGCGAATCAAGGACCACACTCACCTCGACGGGTTCGCCGAGCCTGATCGGAAATCAAGTCGTCTTTTCGGCATCCGTGTATGCTCTTGCCTTCTGCAACAACCTCCCGCAAGGGGACTGTTATGAGCAGATCACCTTTTACGACGGCAACACCGTCATCGGGTCTGCGCCCCTTAATAATTCCTGTATTGCAACCTTGACCGATAATTCGCTCACGGCAAGAACACACAAAATCAAAGCGCGTTTTCCCGGGACCGGAGAAGGTGACACACCGAGCTACTCCAACGCCGTCACCCAGGTAGTAACCGGGTACCCAACGACGACAACCCTGAGTTCCAGTCTGACTCCCTCAGCCTACGGTCAATCAGTAACCTGGACGGCAACAGTGACGAGTCCATCCGGATACGTCACCAGTCCTACGGGGAAGGTAGACTTCACGTGGGGCGGAGTTTATACCATCGGCAGCGCACCGCTCAACGCAAGTGGTGTAGCCACGCTGACAAAATCCAACCTGAATGCCGACTCTTATCCTCTGACCGCAGCCTACGTAGGAGATCCAAACAACGCAGGCAGCTTTTCCGCCATCCTGTCCCAGGTGGTAACGCAAACCACGAGCGCCGCATCCCTCACCTCATCTCCGAACCCGTCAGTGGAAGGTCAAGCCGTAACCTTCCTCGCCGACATCACATCCCCCACAATCACGGCGACAGGACCGGTAACCTTCTCCATAGGGAACACCGTGCTCGGAACCGCTGAACTCGCGGGCGGTAAAGCCAGGTTCACAACCTCCACGCTGCCGGTCGGTGCCAACCCGGTCACGGTCACCTATTCCGGCGACTCGAATATTTCAGGCAGCACGGCCTCCGTCACGGAAGCGGTGCAGCCATAAGCAAAAAGAAAGAGGATTTGCGGAAGAGGAGAAGTTCCGCAGGGATAGTTACAATGTCCGATAACAGGTATTATGTCAACTACCGAAGATAAGACTGTCAAGCAACCTGTTGGTTAAACTTAGTGCACCTGAGTGCCCTTCGTGGTTAGCGATTTGAAGCTGGCCGCAAAACAAAACAGAATCCACAAAGGGGTTGCCTGAGAAGCTACATCTTGTACTTACCCAAGTCCTCGTCGTTCAGCCCCTCAAGATATTTGCGTAGCTCTTCAGCGCTCACCCGGTCTGACATATTCGCCGCCTGCTTCGAGTTCTTCAGCACAATCTCGTCCACGAATATCGGACAGTCCACCCGCAACGCCAGCGCCAGCGCATCCGACGGACGCGAATCAACACTCACCACTTCGCCACTCCGCTCCAACCAGATCACCGCATAAAACGTATCTTCGCGCAACTCCGTCACAACAACTTTGTGCACCTGCGTCTCCAGCCCCGTCAGCACATTCTTGATCAGATCATGCGTCATCGGCCGCGGCGTATTGACTTTTTCCATCTCCAGCGCAATCGCATTCGCCTCATAAACTCCCACCCAGATCGGCAACACCGATTCCCCCGCCACATCCTTCAAAATCACAATAGGCGTATTCGTAACCGGATCCATCAAAAGGCCGCGGATTGTCATTTCTACTTCCATGGGGAGCTCCTGAAACTGCGACTTCTTTCGCTTTTATATCACCAATTCTCCTAGGAGGCTGTTGGGAAAGCTTTTGGTTGCTTTTACTTCTACGTACGATCCTATTTGCGGAATCGATGTATCGGGCGCGGTGAAGTTCAGAGTCTTGTTTTGACTGGTGCGGCCGATCCACTGTTTGCGGGAATCGTTTTTTCCCTCAACCATTACTTCCAGTATCTCTCCGATGTACTTCTTGTAGCTGTCGATTTGTATTTCTTTCTGAAGCGACATGAGTGCTTCCAGACGCCGGGATTTTTCTTGATCTGGAATTGCATCTTCCAGGACTAACGATGGGGTGTTGGGGCGCGGTGAATATTTGAAGGTGAAGATTGCATCGTAGTGGACCTGTTCCAGCAACGATAAGGTTTCGGCGAAATCTTCTTCAGTCTCTCCGGGAAAGCCGACGATAATGTCGCTGGTGATGCTGATCGGGCGTTTTGCGGACTTCATCCAGGAGATGCGTTCGAGATATTGTTCACGAGTGTACAGACGCTGCATGGCATTCAGCACGCGATCTGATCCGCTTTGCACGGGAAGGTGAACGTGATCGCAGAGAGTGGGGACGGCATCGATAGCGTGGATGATGTCGCGTCCGAAGTCGCGCGGGTGCGAGGTGGTGAAGCGCACGCGCTTGATTCCCGCGACTTCTCCAACTGCGGCTAACAATTCTGCGAATGTCTTCTTCCCTGCCGGATCTTTGTAGGAATTCACGTTTTGGCCGAGCAACTGAATTTCCGTGTAGCCGAGATCGGCCATCTGGCGGGCTTCGGCGAGGACCGAGTCTGACGTGCGGCTGCGTTCTTTTCCGCGGGTGAAGGGGACGACGCAGTAGGCGCAGAATTTGTCGCAGCCTTCGATGATGGTGATGTATCCGCGATGCGGATTGGTGCGGGCGGTGAATTCGGTTTCGAAACATTCGTCGGTTTCGCGATCGTCGAGTCCGGTGATGCGGAGCAGGCTTGCGGCTTCGGGCTTCGGGAATGCGGTTTCCGGCTTACGGTTTCCGGTTTCCAGTTGCACCAGCATTTGCGGCAAGTTTCGATAAGAAGCTGATCCGCAGACCAGCGAGACGTGGGGTGCGCGCTCGAAAATCTTTTCGCCTTCCTGCTGCGCTACGCAACCGAGGACTCCGAATTTTTTGCCCTGCTTCAGAAGTTTTTTGTAATCGTTCAGGCGATGGAAAACTTTCTGCTCCGCTTTGTCGCGTATGGAGCAGGTGTTGTAGAGAATCAAGTCGGCTTGCTCGACCGTTTCTACCTGTGTGTATCCTTCGTGGATGAGGGTGCCAATGACCTTTTCGGAGTCGTGCACGTTCATCTGGCAGCCGAAGGTTTCGAGGTAGAAGGTCTTGTGTGGAGCGGCGGACATTTTCACAGTATAAACCGCTTCCCCCTGGGATCTATGGAAGAGTCGGTTTGGTGGCGGCGAGAAAGTTGCATAGGTCCTTCGTTGGAAGTTCCTCGCGTTTGCGAGGAACTCCGCTGCCTCAGGATGACAGCTTACGGTGCTGAAGCGCCGCTCTTCCGCGGTTGCGCGGGCGTCGGTGCATCGGTGAAGTCAGCGAACTCAGGGGCTGAAGCCCGATTTCTTTCTTCATGCTTTGCGGCACGGCTAAAGCCGTGCCCTGATACGAATCCTTCATCTAACAGCACGCATCGAAGCCTTTCTTTTCGCAGCGCTGAAGCGCTGCGCCACCCAAAAGCGAATTGCGGCACGACTGAAGTCGTGCCCTTCCCGATCTCGAATTTAGATCGCGGCGCTGAGGCGCTGCGCCACCCAAAAACATTGCTAGCCGCGTTGGGGGCAGAGGGCGCAACGAGATTCCAGGTTTTTGCTGCGGCAGCGAGCTGGGGCGGATTTGCGGAGGCGGACTTTTCGCGAGCTGTCGAGGAGGCACCAGGACTCGCGGTATTTTTCGTACATGGCGCGGGAGGGGCGGCGGGTGGTGGGATAGAAGCGGATGGCTTTGCGGGAGCCGACGGCCTGGATGGGGATGATGTACCACAGATCTTCGGGGACGAGGTAGGCGACGAAGAAGTCTATTTCTTTACACGTATAGACTTTCCCGTTGGCTCCGGTGGTTTTGACGCGGTAGCGAGTCTCGGCATAGCGGGTGGCGGATTTGATTTTTTTTGAACGCGGAGAAAACCGCGGTCGAGTTCGACGACGGAATCGTAGCGGTTACTGTCTCCCCAGGGGATGAGGACGGTGAAGCCGAGATGGGTGGCGCGGGCGAGGAAGGCGGCTTCGGCGGCTTCTCCGCAACGCTTGCGGGTGGGGGTGGCGACGGCGTGGATGGTGATGGGCCCGCGTTCGAGATTGGGGCGCGAGTTTTGGGTGCGGACGACGATTGTGGCCGACATAATAAAAAATGGCGCAGCGGATGGCTGCGCCTGGAAAAACTCCTTTGAGAGTTGGGTGAAAATGCGAACGGCGCGGATCCCTGAGGGCCGCGCCGTCGAGTTATTAGCTTATGTACCTATTATATCACAAAGCTTAGGGTGAATGGGACATTTTCCGAAGAATATATCTGTATGCGAATCAGGTGTTTACGAAAAAAGCTGAGTCAAAAAGGCTTGACAAGAAATTGGAAGGTCTGTGGAACGTGAGTTTGACGACTCTTGAAAGAGCGGCATGCAGAGGCGCAGCCGCTGGCTCAGGGTGATTGCCGCTGCAGGCGCCGATGTTCGCTGAAGCTGGACGCTAATGAGTAGATACACAACGCCGCCAAGATGAGATTTACCAGAAGCAGCCATGCGGCGTGCATGAAGACGTAGAAAGGCTGGTGCATGAGCAAGATTGCGCAGACAGCCAGCCAGGGAAAGAACAGCAGCAGCGCGGCGAAGGGGCGCTTCCAGGATCGTAAATAACTCTTAGGCCGGAGAATGGCGTAAAGGACCAGCGATTCGATGGCTGTGATTGCGATGCAAATTAGAACTCCGCCGACCGGGTAGGACGGATTGGTGTGAAGAACGGCGATGGCGTATGAATCGGAGCCAGTGCCTGCCCATAAATACAGTGGCACCGATAACAGCCAGAGGCCCGGAATCCAGTATTGCTTAAGCACAGTTCCCTACTCTTCCCTACTTCCTATCTTGCCGATTCGCCATTCATATTTCAGCGATTATTTCTTGATGCTCATTTCTTAAGGCTGCTCATTTTTTGACGCCGGGCAGGCTGGTATCTTCGAGCCGAGCCGTGCTCAGTCCTACATCGTTGTCTGGATCGACCTTTCCGGGAGCGATGGCAACCATGTGGGCGATGATGGCGGTTTCTCCGTTTTCGCATTGTTCGGCAATCTGCTCGGCGGCATACTCGCTGAATTTTTTTCCGGGGCGGTAGCCGTACGCGGAAAACGATTTGACTTTCAGAAGACGGTTGGCCGCTTCGGCGAGTCCCTGACTCTCGACCGCATTCACCATGTATTGCGTGGGGCTAGTGGCGTGCTGCGATTGCCAGACGTGAGCCAGTTCGTGCACGATCGTATCGTGATAAAAGGGGCCGGGCGAGGGTGGGCCTACATTCATAATTTGCTGGGCCGCAGTGAGCACGGTACCGGGCACGGCCAGTGTGAAGGCTCGATTGCCGATGCCAGTCTTATCCGAAAGATAGACGGTGGAGCTGTCGATGCTTGAGCCGTAAATGGATTTTCCGATGGCTTCTTCGGGACTGCCGGCGTAGGGCCGGAGTTTGGGCAGGCTGGGTATTTTTGGCAAGCTAGGCAATTTAGGAAGAGTAAAGCCAAGCAGGCTGGAGGGCGCGCTGGATCCCGAGGCTACAACGGTTCCTGACGCCACCGACGCGGCCGGGAGTGCAACTTCACTCAGGGAAGCCAGATGAATGGAATTGCTGTTATCGCAGGAGGGATCGCAGGAGAGGGCGGAGTCGCTCGGATCCGGCGGGTCCTCGAGAAGTTTTCCCCAGGTATGCGGCCCGACAATCCCATCGGTTTTGAGCTGATTGGCCTGCTGGAACTCTTTCACGCGCGCCTGACTCTTCGACCAGAAAATTCCGTCGATGGACAATGGCGCCATGGCGGAGGGCGGGCAGGCATTCAGTCTTGATTGCAAAATGGCGACATCCGGTCCTTTCATTCCAATCGCGAGCATTCGTAACATGCGATCCTCTTTAGCGTTTCAGATTTGATCCGATGGCGACACCCGGCGAGCGACTGCCATTATAGTGAGTCGGGGTCGCGGTTTCGTTTCAAAATTTTGCGCCGCGGAGCGGGAGAGCAGACGAAGATCCGCTGCAAGCTTACTGATTTTAGCGGGCTGACGGTTCAGTGCGCACTTCAGCGGCGCATGTCGACGGTCTCTCCTTTCTCGATGTAGGCGACGAGCCATCCCATGACGCGCTTCCAACCTTCGGTGTGGCTGGTGGCGTCGGCGATTCTGCCGGCGAAGCCTTGCTGGCGGATTTTGACCAGCGTGCCGGTGCCGGCGCGCTGCGGGCCGTTCGGATGCAGGCCGTGGACGCTTTGCGGCACGAGTTCCCAGCGGACGATGGTTTGCACGGTGCCCATCCAGGTGCAGATCCAGGTGTGGACAAGCAGGCGTGGAGGATCGACTTCGAGGTATTCGCCTTCGACGCGGAAGGTTTTACCATCGACGCCGACGCCGTCGCTGGGCCATTTGCCGCCGACGCGAAGGTCGGCCTTCCATTCCTTGATGCGGTACATGTTGCTTGCGCCCCACCACTGGGGCATTTGATTTGGGTCAGTGATGGCCTGGAAGACGCGGGCGGGTGGTGCGGCGATGAAAATTTCGCCGGTGACGACATCCTGATCGGGAGTGATTGCGACGGTTGCCATGGGATCTCCTATCTATTTATCTAGGGCGGCGATTTCGATTTCGGTGATGACGCTTGCTCCGAAGGTTTCACTTTCCCACTTCTCGCAAAAGAAGCGAGAAGTGGGGCACCCCTTTTTCGTGGTGCACAATTTTATTTTTGTGCGACTTCGCTGCGGTGCAGGTCGAAGAATTCTTTCATCTCTTTTCCGGCGCCGGCGTTGAAAGTCCAGTCTTCGGTGTGGTGGTTGGGGTCGATCATGGCGATGACGACGCGCTGCATGTGGCCGCCATCAGGGCTGGTGAGATTGGTGCCGTCGAAGAAATCGAAGGTGATGGTTTTGCCGTCGGGCGAAGTGGTTGCGGCCATGCGGGGCTGGTTGCCGGCGCCGCAGTAGTGGGTCATCAGCAGACGGTTCGGGCCGTCCATGTGGATCATGGAAATCATGTTCTCGGGGCCATGGCCGTGGATTTCGCTCATCAAGGCCGAGCCGGCGGCGGTGTCGCGGAAGGTGACTTCGACAGGCGTTCCCTTCGCATTCTTCCCTTCCCAGGTGCCGGACAGGGATTTGAGCTGGTCGAAGGACTTTTAAGCGGAGGTTTGGGCAAGGGCGGCGGTTGCGGCAAGCAGCAGAAGCAGTGGAACGGCGAGGCGTAGAGTTTTCATTTTAGCGATCTCCTTTTATGTTTTTGGTCTCCGGTTTTGCGGCGTGGGACTGACTGGTTTCATTGACGTACTCGGCTTCGACAAAAGTTTTCAAGTTGGTGAGGTTCATCTTCCAGAAGTTGCGGTACTGTTCGATCCAGGAATCGACGGCACGGAGCGGATCGGGGTTCAGTTGATAGACGCGGTGACGGCCTTCGCGGTGTTCGCGGACCAGATGCGCGCGGCGTAAAAGCCGCAGGTGCTTTGAAATGGCGGGGCGGGAAACAGGGAAAGCTTGAGCGATTTCACCGGCAGGCTGACTGCCGCGACGAAGCAGATCGAGAACGGCACGGCGGGTGGGGTCGGCCAGGGCCTGAAAAGTGGCTTCAGGAGAATATGTAACCGAACGGTTCCGCATGATGTGTAACCTTACGGTTACGCGATAGAAATGTCAAGGGAAAATTTGGCGTGAACTATTGCCTTACCTACCGTACAATGTAAGCATGTATCGTCAGATCACAACAGTAAGCACAAAGGGCCAGTTCGTTATTCCTTCCGAGATGCGGTCCGCGCTTGGCATCGGGCCAGGGACACGAATCGCCGTGACGCAGGATGGGGACAAGATAACCCTGGAGCCAGTTACGCAGGAGCTTGTCGACAAGACTCGCGGGATGTTGAAGGGGAAGGCATCGGCGGCGGCGGGGCTCAGGCGTAAATGGCGGCGAGAAGATCGATGGTAACGTATGTACTCGATTCCAGCGCCGTCCTGCGCTATCTGCACAATCAAGCCGGCTCGGAGCGTGTGGCCGAGATTCTCAAGGAGCATCTTGCGGGGGAATCTGAGGCCATTATTTCCGCGTCGCATTGGGGCGAAATCGCTGGGATTACCCGCAAGCTTTATGGCCAAGGCGAGATGGACGAAGTTTTGTCACGACTGGGCGCTTTCGGGTTGCGAGTGATTGCCGCAGACGCAGACCGTGCCGTGCGAGCCGCAATGATCAAGGTAGGGACGGGCATTCCTTACGTGGATTCGTTTGGCGTGGAGCTCGCCGAAGAGGCGAATCGTGTACTTGTGACCGCGGACTTCGACCTCAAACCGGTTCGTCGTGACATATCAATCGAGTTCTTGCCGGCTAAGTAGCGGCAGAGTCCCTTCATTCCGGTGTGACTTTGTCGCGTGAGTTTTTCGGATACCGGCCCCTCAGATGCAGTCGCTTCAGACCTAAGCGCAAGGCCGTCTTACTGGCGAACAGCGACTGTTGACGGCGTGGGAGATGAGCGTTTTCGGACGCGAGATGGCCAAAGCGGGAATCAGAAAAGAGCATCCGGAGTGGAGTGAGAACGAGATTGTGGGCGAGCCGATCAGGAGAGCTTTTTAGCCGGCAGAAGCTGCAGCAGACTGCCGAGCAGTCGGGGCCGAATCCCTGGCCGACTTTGACGGAACAAGTTGCGGGAAATCACCGGCGATCAGGGCTCTGCTTCTGCGACCAAACCGAGAAATGCCTGGTGGATGCGGGGATCGTCAGAGAGTTCGGGATGGAAGGTGGCAGCCATGACCCTTCCCTGCCGGACGGCGACCGGGTCTTTGCCTTCGGTGGCGAGGACTTTGACGGTGGGGCCGACGCGCTCGATTTTGGGGGCACGGATGAAGACCATTTCCAGTGGGGAGTCTTCCCTGTTAGGGTCTCCGTCGGCTGGCAGCAGTTTGCCTTCGCGGATGGAGCTATCGAGCTGGCGTCCGTAGGCGTTGCGGCGAATGGTGATGTCGAGGGCGCCGAGTCCTGATTGTTTCGGATTCTCGACTTCAGTGGCGAGAAGAATTGCTCCGGCGCAGGTACCGAAGGTGGGCTTCAGGCGCACGAACTGCTTTAGTTTTTCGAAACCCTTTTCTCCCAACAATTTCAGGAACGTGCCGGACTCGCCGCCGGGTATGACGAGGCCATCGATCATGTCGAGCTGTTCGGGCTTTTTAACCAGCAGAACTTCGGCACCGAGTTGTTCGAGGCGGCGGCGGTGGGCGTCGAAATCGCCTTGCAGGGCGAGCACTCCGATCTTCATGGGCGGCGGTTCGTCTTCCGGCTGTTGACAGCAAATTGTCTTTTAATTGTTCGCACGGTTCGATTTTAATGGATGCAGCCGGAATGCGTGGGAAGTCAAAAACCCCATCCTGTCGCACGAGAACGCGACAAGGATGGGGCACCCTACCGCGGCTTGCTGAACGATTCATGCCGATTCGATTGTTGACCCGTTAGCTGCAGGGGCGGGCCAGACCACCGCAACTACTAACGCCACGGCGATTCCGAGTGAGACTTCCACGAAGCGATGCGGGGCGACGATCCAGGGCGGGCGAGTACGCGCGATCAGGAGGACGATGCTGAAAGTGATGGCGGCGAAACGATAGGCGGTGCCGATCCGCAACAAGGCGCAGAGAATTCCGCAAACGAAAATGCCCGCGCCATAGACGACCCAGGTGGGATGAAGAAAAGTTGCGATCAGCGCGCCCAGCGCCGCTCCCAGAGCCGTACCCACGAAACGCTGCCAGGCGACAGTCTGCGGCTTAACGGTGGAGAGAAGAACGACGATCGTGGAAATGGGGGCCCAATAAAACTCCGGCAGCTTCAGGCTTCGGGAGAGCAGCATGGAGGCAACGGTGGCCACGGCTGCGCGGAGTGAATTGATGATTACCGCACGGCTGATTCCGAGTGGGTTGACCCAGGGCGGCATAGGCGGATTGTATCGTGGGGATGCAAAATTACCTTGACGCACGAGATCGCAATGATGTATATAACTTATTAGTTATGGAACCCATGGGTTATGCACGATCTGGAGCAGGTCTGGATGCGACCTTCGCCGCACTGGCCGATCCCACGCGGCGGGCGATCCTGGCGCGACTGGCCAAGGGCGAAGCTTCCGTGATGGACCTGGCAGAGCCGTTTGCCATGAGCCAGCCGGCCATTTCGAAGCATCTTAAAGTGCTCGAGCGGGCGGGATTAATTTCGCGCGGACAAGATGCGCAGAGGCGACCGCGGCGGCTGGAGCCGCGTCCGCTTCGTGAGGCCACGCAGTGGCTGGAACACTACCGGCAATTCTGGGAGGCGCAGTTCCGGCGGCTGGATACTCTTCTACACGAGATGCAAGGCGACGCATCCAGAACGAAAATAAGCAGAGAAAAGACAACCAGGGCGAGGATCAAGAAAAAGCAGTTGCTCTTTAAAGCGAGGAGACAGCGATGAAAAACAGCGAAACCTTCAAAATCGAAGCGCATGGAGAGCGGGAAATTGTGGTAACGCGGGTATTCGATGCGCCGCGGGAGCTCGTGTTTGACGCCTACACCAGACCGGAACTGCTGAAGAAGTGGTTGCTGGGGCCGGATGGATGGTCGATGCCGGTGTGCGAGGTCGACTTGCGGACCGGCGGCAGATATCGCTATGTCTGGAGAAACGACAGCGACGGGCGCGAGATGGGGATGGGTGGCGTTTATCGCGAAGTGGTGGCACCGCAGCGGATCGTAGCGACGGAAGTTTTCGACGAGGCGTGGTATCCGGGCGAGGCGGTCGACACGATCGTGCTAAGCGAGCGGGACGGCAAGACAACGCTGACGCAGACGATTGTTTATAACTCGCGCGAGACGCGCGATGCGGTGCTGAAGTCGCCGATGCAGACTGGGATGGCCATGAGTTATGACCGGCTGGAGAAATTCTTGCCCAAGTTAGGGCAAGAGGCTTTAAGCGCGTAATCAATTCATCGGAGAAAACGATATGCAAAAGATTGTTCCGTTCTTGTGGTTCGATGGCAATGCGGAAGAAGCCATGAAATTTTATACATCCATTTTCAAGAACTCGAAAGTTGGAGAAATCCGACGGTGCGGAGACGCAGGGCCCGGTCCGAGGGGATCGGTGTTAACGGTGAAATTTCAGATTGAGGGGCAGGAATTCATGGCGCTGAATGGGGGTCCGCACTTTAAGTTCACGCCGGCGATATCGTTGTTTGTGAATTGCGAGACGCAGGCAGAAGTGGATGAGTTGTGGGAAAAGCTCTTGGCGGGCGGGAAAGCCATGCAGTGCGGCTGGCTCACGGACAAATTTGGAATATCGTGGCAGATCATTCCGAGGGCTTTGGGAGAATTGATGGGGGACAAGGATCCGCAGAAGTCGCAGAGAGTGATGCAGGCCATGATGAAGATGATCAAGATTGATGTGGAGGGATTGAGGCGGGCGTATGAGGGGAAAGAGTAGCGAGGTCGGGAGTTATTTCGGATTCCATGAACTGGCGCAGCGAGCCATTCGCTCAATCACTAACTGCATGACGTCATCGTTGCTGGTGTCGGGATGGCCGGTAATGTCTGAAATGTAGCGTTGCGCGGCGTAAGCCCAGACCAGGCAAGCCAGAGTGATGGCCTCGATCCAATCGAGGACGTCGCTGGCAGCTTTCACTTGTTTTTTTCGCATCTCGAAGGACTCGCCGGTCTTGGCCATTTCGTCGAGAACATTGAGGAGTTCGGCCACGTCTTTGATGGTCTTGGCGCCCGAAAAGAGCAGCGCAAGGTCGACGGCAGTTTTCAGAACATGACCTGCGATGTGCTTCATGGCCTCACTGTCTTTTGCTTGCGACAGCAAGACGGCGGGCTCCAGAAGCTTGGGAAACTGGTCGAGAACCGCGATCATGGTGGCGACGGCCTCGATCTGGTGCGCGGGCCGTTCCACTGCGGCGGCTTTTGCCAAAGTTTTTTTCATATTCGAGTACGACTCATCTTCCATCACCAGCAATAATTCCGCGCAGGCCTTCAGGCTGCCATAAGCCTTCTGCAGTGCGAGGCTGACGGGCTTGGCTGTATGTTTATCGGCCAGGGATTCGAGCGCCGCGTCACGCTCGACGAACCGGGTATAGGACTCCTCGATAGGGTGGCTCATGGTGTTCCTCCTAAGCGGAGCGCTGCCTTTTGGGGAGAAATGATACAGGAAGAGGTCAAGTTCTTTGAAGAGCGCGGGATGCTTGGTAGTGGTGCAAGTTGGCTTACGCGCCGCGCCGGTTAAGCGGGAGATCCCTCACGCGGCTGAAGTACGCCGCGTTTCGGGATGACGTCGCTCAAAAGAAATCGACCGACGAGGGTAACATCGACACAAGTCACTCGACTCACATTTTTCTGGTGCGTGAGTCGAATGAACGGAGGTTAGTGATCAACATGAAATTTCTTCGCGGTTATCTCGTGGTGGGCAGCTTAGTGATTTGTTATTCCCTGCAAGGGCTCGCACAACAGAACTCAAACGCGGCGGCGAGCGGAGCTGCTCAGAAGTCCGTGGAGCGGGATGGGCAACACGACTTTGATTTCGAGGTAGGGTCGTGGAAGATTCACCTTAAGCGGCGACTTCATCCGCTGACGGGGTCGAACACCTGGGTTGAATTCGACGGCACTTCTGTGACGCGAAAAGTTTGGGATGGACGATCGCAGATTGAGGAATTTGAGACGGACAGTTCGACCGGCCATATTGAGGGGCTGACATTGCGGCTTTACAATCCGGAATCGCATCAGTGGAGCCTTTATTGGGCGAACAGCAAGGATGGAAAAATGTTCGTGCCGCAGATCGGCGAATTCAAGAATGGCCGCGGCGAATTTTACGCGCAGGATACGCTAAATGGGAAGATGATCTTTGTTCGATTTATCTGGACGAACACGAGTTCGAGCATGCCTCACTTTGAACAGTCGTTCTCAGAGGATGGCGGAAAGAGCTGGGAAGTGAACTGGATTACGGACCAGACGCGGGTGGGGGGTGGGAGTGACAAGGCGCGCTGAACTTATTTTCCTAAAAAGTCGATGAAGCGTTCATCCAGTGCGGTGTCTTCTGCGGACTGCTGTGGCTTGCCGGTGGGGCGCAGGGCTAACCAGACGACAATGGAGATCATTCCGCACCAGCCTAGCAAGCGAACTACCGCGGCGATTTTCGTATCGTAGTTGAGGACGCCGAGATCGCTGAAGATGCG
Organism: uncultured Acidobacteriaceae bacterium; assembly: GCA_963836305.1. Lineage (GTDB taxonomy): Bacteria > Acidobacteriota > Terriglobia > Terriglobales > Acidobacteriaceae > Sulfotelmatobacter. Next base: position 551,241 of record CAWIJP010000026.1, read on the forward strand.
AAAGAAATCGTGCTCGGCAAATTCCGGGTCTCCGGTGGTGACCAGAGGCAAGACCTGGGCGCGCGCGTCGGCCATGTAGGTTGCGGTGTAGAGCCAGTTCTCGAAGAAAAAGAAGAGGCAGAAAACGAAGCCCGTGGTCTGACGGTGCGTGAAGAAGTACGCCGCGAGGAGGAATGGGACGAGCCACTGAAGAATGGTGCCTCCCCAGAGTTCGAGGGTGGGACCGAACCAGCGAAAAAGATTGTGACCACCCTCGTGGACGACCAGATTGGCGAGATCGATGAAGAGCATTCCGCCGTTGGCGCGCAAGGCGTAGAGGAGGAATCCGGCGTAGAAAATGAGCCAGCCGACGAGCGCCGGACGGGAGACCGGCTGCCAGGGCTTGTCGAGGCCCAGCTGGTCGAAAATCGATTGCAGCGAGTCGAGCATGTGCTGGATCGGATTCTATGTACCGAGCGCGAGGTGGGAAAGTTACGAATGTTTGCCGCGGGTGACTTGCCTCAGCGGCTGAAGCCGGTCAGCTCGGTGAGGGCTTGAATCGCAGCGCTGGAAGCGCTGCGCCACCCAAAAGCAGAGCGGCTCGGATGTTTCTTGCAGTGAATGTGCTGCAGGCGGCAGAAAAACCCCGCCCTGAGCGAAGCCGAACGGACGGAGCTCGAGCGGGGCATCCTCGATCGCGGGATAGGCTTACGGCACAGCTCGCCGCTGATTAGAGGCCGGTCATTTTCTCCAGGCGTTCGGGGTAGCGAGCGCCTTCTACTTTTATCCTTGAAGCGGCGCTTTCGATTTCGCGCAGGTCGTCGGACGTTAATTCGACGGTCACTGCTCCGATATTTTCTTCCAGGCGGTTGAGCTTCGTCGTGCCGGGGATGGGAGCGATCCAGGGCTTTTGTGCCAGCAGCCAGGCGAGGGCGATCTGAGCAGGAGTGGCTTTCTTTCGTTTCGCGATGCTGCCGAGCAGGTCAATCAATGCCTGATTCGCCTTGAGAGCTTCCTGCGTGAAGCGCGGGAGGGTGCTGCGGAAGTCGGAGTTGTCGAAGGTCGTGTTTTCGTTGATCTTTCCTGTGAGGAAGCCTTTTCCGAGAGGGCTATACGGCACGAATCCGATTCCGAGTTCCTCGAGAGTGGGTATCACTTCCTTCTCGGGAGTTCTGGTCCATAGCGAGTATTCGCTTTGGAGAGCGGTGAGGGGCTGGACCGCGTGGGCGCGGCGAATGGTTTTTGCGGAGGCCTCGGACATTCCGAAGTGCTTGACCTTGCCGGCTTGAATCAGTTCTTTCACCGCACCCGCGACGTCTTCGATGGGGACGTTGGGGTCAACCCGGTGCTGGTACAGCAGGTCGATCGTGTCGAGTTTGAGGCGCTTGAGCGAGCCTTCGACAGCCTGCTTGATGTGGGCGGGCTGGCTGTTGACACCCGCCGCACCCGGCCGATTATAGGTGCCGCCCAGATCGAAGCCGAACTTGGTGGCGATCACAACTTTGCCGCGGAAAGGCGCGAGGGCTTCACCGAGAAGCTCTTCGTTGGTGAAAGGTCCGTAGACTTCGGCGGTGTCAAAGAATGTGATGCCGCGATCCACGGCGGCGTGGAGCAGATCAGTCATTTCCTTTTTGTCTTTGGGCGGGCCGTAGGAAAAGCTCATGCCCATGCAGCCGAGGCCGATGGCCGATACTTCCAGATTGCTTTTACCAAGTTTGCGTTTTTGCATTACTACTCCTTATTAATTGCGGTTCGTTTTTTGATTTTGGTTCTTTATAAATTGGCGGATCAGTGCGAATCAGTCGAGCGGAGCCACGACAGCGACGTCGAGCTTCGAATAATATTTCTTCACGTCCTTGGCGCCATATTTGCCGCGGAATTTCTCGACCACGGATGACACCTTTGCGGCGTCGGTGACAGGGACGGCTTTTAATTCTGTCTCCGCGCCACCTGCTTTGATCCGAATTGTCGGATTCTTGAGCAAATTTTTGTACCACTGCGTGTCTGATCCCTTAACGGGCAAGAGATATAACGTATTGCCATCCAACACGAACCAGATCGTGATCTTGATGGCGCGTCCGGATTTTCTGCCGGTCACGGTAATTTTAAGTTCGCTGGATCGGGAAAGATGGTCTTTGAGGACATCAGTTGGGGTTGGCATGTAAGCTCCTCAGGCTGATTATGAACTTAATCCTCCGGCCGCGTCGGCGGGTAGAGGACCGGGTTGAATCCTGAGCCGGGTGCCCCATGTCTCGCTTCTTTTCCGAGACTTGGGACTTCTGCCACGGTCTCTTATGTTCACCCATCACAGACAGCTACTGTGTTCTTTTATTACTTTCTATTCATGACCGAAGGTCTCCATCGCTTCTATGGCGGAAGGGACTTACATTTCCTCACTTTCAGCTGCTACAAGAGAGGGCCATATTTCAAGAGTGCGGAACTATGCGATCTATTCCTACGAATTCTTGAACGAGTGCGCCGCCGCTATCGGCTCGTAGTTCTAGGATATGTCGTCATGCCAGAGCACGTTCATCTATTAATAAGCGAACCGCAGCGGGAGTCGGTGTTCACCTCCATTCAGGCACTCAACCTCGGCATGGTCCGCAGTCTGCAGGGTGGCGCCGTTCCCACTTCTCGCAAAAGAAGCGAGAAGTGGGCCACCCCCAGTATTAATGGCTCCCAAAAAGCGAATCCCCTCTGGCAGGCGCGGTTTTATGATTTCAACGTCTGGACGGAGAAGAAGCGAATCGAGAAGCTGCGCTACACCCATCGCAATCCCGTGGCGCGAGGACTGGTGGCCTCGCCGGAACAGTGGCGCTGGAGCAGTTTCCGTTGGTACTCTTCGGGCGAAGTCGGACCAATCCGAATCAACGATACCGACATCTTGGTGATGACAATTCGACCGCCGGCGGCGTAATCAAATCGTTTTACGATGGAGCCCCTGTAAAATGGGGTGCCCCATAGCTTGCCCTGAGCGAAGCCGAAGGGTTTCGCTGGTTTTGCGAGACACGGGAGTAGCGGCTTCAGACCCTGGCCACCCGCCCCGTGCCCTGCTCAGCGAGCAAACTTGGGTTGGGTGTTGTTCTTAGTCCTGCCGCCGAGCAAAAGAATTCCAAGCAAGCAGCCAACTACTTCGAGCGCGAGAAGGGCGAAGACACTTGCGTTGAACCGGGCAGTCCAATCCCCGGATGCCACCGTGAAAACATTGTTGGCCGATGCGTGCAGGAAGTGTTCATAAAGATCGGCACTTAAAGCAAGCAAAAAGAAAATCAACGACACGAGACCAGCGAATTTGTCGCTGAGCCACCACACCGCAGCGGAGACCACTAAATGCCCGAGCGTTATCAGAGCAATGGCCAGCCAACTAACGCTGTTGTTTGGGGCGGGCAGAACTTTTGCTGCAAGGAACAGGTGCCCGACTGCGACGATCCAGTGTGCGATAACGATTAGGAAAGTGAGCGTGCGTCGGTTTGGCATAGCGGATGGTTTTTCCTCTTTGAAGTCTCGCTCACTCTGGCCAGGAAAGAAACCCCAATAAGCAATGGCCCCGGAATACCGGAGCCATTGTGAAAATCTCGTGGTGTAAGCACTCTGTCAATTTCAGTATTGGTGAAGTGGATGGCAGAGTCAAGTTACTTGAGGAGATTATCTCTGCGTTCTCTCCTCATGAATTTCTCCTCCACAAAAGGGAGAATGGACCCGGCGGGATTCGAACCCGCATCCGTGACTGTGACAGGGTGCGGGTGCCCCATGTCTCGCTTCTTTTTGGGAGACATGGGGCTTCTACCACTGTCCCTAATGTTCACCCATCACAGACAGCTCCTGCGTGCTTTTATTACTTTCTATTCGTGACCGAAGGTCTGCATCGTTTCTATGGCGGAAGGGACTTACACTTCCTCACGTTCAGCTGCTACCAGAGACGTCCATATTTCAAGTGTGCGGAACGCTGCGATCTATTCCTACAAGCTCTTGAACGAGTGCGCCACCGCTATCGGCTCGTAGCCTTAGGATATGTCGTCATGCCGGAGCACGTTCATCTGCTCGTGAGCGAGCCGCAGCGGGCAACGTTATCGACGGCGATCCAGGCATTGAAGCTTGGTGTAGTCCGAAGTTTGGTGATTTCCGATGAGGCTGTGATGGCGGCGAATCCCATGTCTCGCAAAAACAGCGAGACATGGGGCACCCCCAGTGTTGGAGGCTCCAAGCAGTCGAATCGCTTTTGGCAGGCGCGATTCTATGATTTCAACGTCTGGACGGAGAAGAAGCGAATTGAGAAGCTGCGCTACATTCATCGCAACCCGGTCGCGCGAGGACTAGTGGCCTCACCGGAACAGTGGCGCTGGAGTAGTTTTCGCGGGTACTCTTCGGGCGAAGTTGGACCGGTTCGAATTAACGATACTGACATCTTGGTGATGACGGTTCGCCCACCAGCGGCTTGATTGAATCGTTTGCGATGGAGGCCTTATGAAATGGGGTGCCCTATGTCTCGCTGGTTTCGCGAGACATGGGAGTGGGTGCCTGAGACCTGGGCCATCCGCCAAACGGCAGCCGGGTGCCCCATGTCTCGCCGCTTTTGCGAGACATGGGAGTCTGGGCGCCTGAGACGTAAGCACTCGCCTTAATCCTCTGCTTGAGGCTCATTCCCACGATGCTGTGCAGGCGAGATACTCACTCAGGACTATCCGCACGAGAACCCCGCCTGTTTCGTCTACTGCGTAGCGATATCGACCCGGCTGCACGAGAACCCAACCTCCGACTTGGGCAAATTGATCCACTTTCGCTCCGCATGCCCGTACGAAGGCCCGGCTTCCGACCTCCGGCCATGGAGCGAACTGTCCCCATGGACCACCGTCGAAGTTCTCTCTTTCTTGCTCAGATAACACTACAAGGGGACTAAATCCGATGTGAACGGGCGGCTCATCTTGAGTAACGAGTTCGTATGCCGCGTGGCCCGTCGCAAGTTTCAGAATAACGTTCTTAACTCGCTCAGGCTCCAGCTTCCACCACTTGGCACCACCGTCCAGGGTCATCGACCTCTGAATTTGTTCTCGCAAGTTCGGGTGTTCCAGGAGAATGCGTTTTACTTTCGGCCGCTGAAGGCCTCCCGGTTCTGTGGTGCCGCATAAAACGCACTCAATGAAACACGAAAGATACTGCTCATCTAAGGAAAAGCCACTATTACACCTCTTGCAGGCATCAACCGTTGGAAGCTGCGGCGGGTATGGTTCGTCCAACAGCACTTTCGACGGAACGTGATCCCGGGTGTGTGCCTCGTCGCAACAGTAAGCGCACGCGTCGGCTTTAAGACGCTCATCTATGCCAAGATGTCGCGGATCCATATCAACCTCAGCGGTTCACCATCCTCTAGTTTGCAACATCTGCGCCTCATCCATCCCTGCAATAGCCAGCCCTTTCATCGCGCCAGTCAGATCTTCACTGACTTCAAGTAATACTTTAGGATCATTGAAGTGCGTCGCGGCCTGGACGATGGCGCGGGCGCGCTTGGCGGCTTCTTCGGGGTCGGCGAAGGTGGTCGAGTCTTTCATGAAGATGCCGCTGCCTACGAAGACGGCTTCGGCGCCGAGCTGCATGACGAGGCTGGCGTCGGCTGGGGTGGCGATTCCTCCGGCCGAGAAGTTGGGGACGGGGAGCTTGCCGGTTTTCGCGACCATCTTTATGAGTTCGTAGGGCGCGCCGTGCTCTTTGGCTTTGGCGTAGAGTTCTTCTTCGCCGAGGACGGTGAGGATGCGCATTTCCTGCACGATCTGGCGGATGTGTTTGACGGCGTGGACTACGTCGCCGGTACCGGCCTCACCTTTGGTGCGGATCATGGCGGCGCCTTCGGCGATGCGGCGCAGAGCCTCGCCGAGATTGCGCGCGCCGCAGACGAATGGGACTTTGAAGGCGTGCTTGTCGACGTGGTGAGCTTCGTCGGCGGGAGTGAGGACTTCGGATTCGTCGATGTAGTCGACGCCGAGTTCCTGCAAGATTTGCGCTTCGGCAAAATGTCCGATGCGGCACTTGGCCATGACGGGGATGGACACAGTGGCCATGATCTCGCGGATTTTTTTGGGCGAGGCCATGCGGGCGACGCCGCCTTCGGCGCGGATTTGCGCGGGGACGCGCTCGAGGGCCATGACGGCGACGGCTCCGGCTTTTTCGGCGATGGCGGCCTGCTCGGCGGTGGTGACATCCATGATGACGCCGCCTTTTAGCATTTCGGCGAGGCCGGTTTTGAGGCGGAGTGAGGTGGGGGTGGTGTTGGAGCCGTTGGTTTTGGACATTGTGGACTCTTTTCGCGATCGCGAAGGATAGGCCGGCGGCACAGCCTCCGGCTCTTTCCATTTTACAGTGTGTTCATCATTCGCGGTACCCCGGGGGTCGCGCAAACGAAGGTTCGAGGAAGTGATGCCTCGCGTAGCCGTCGTCAGGCTAAGCATAAAGGGGTCCTTCGACTGCGGTTTTGCTTTGCTAATCGCAAAGCAAAATCCTCGCTCAGGATGACAAACTGCGCGTGCTAGCGCTCGACAAATTTGGCGAACATTTTTTCGGGGTCAATGGCGATGAAGATGCCGCGGCTGCGGGCGAGGACTTCGTTTTTGTCGTTGAGGATTTCGGCGACGTTGATGTGCTGGCGTCCGTGGACTTTTTCTTCGCGGCCTTCGACGCGAAGAGATTTATTCAGAGGGACGGGCTTGAGATATTCGACCGTCATTTCTTTGGTGAGGGCGACGACGTGGTGGAGTTTGTTTACTTTGCCCATGGCGTCGTCGAGGATGGCGGCGATGACGCCGCCGTGGGTGTGGCCGGGAGGTCCGGTGTAGCGCTTGCTGAGGCGGAAGTGGCAGATGAAAGTCTGGCGGGCTTCGTCGAGGAGGAATTTGAGGCGCATGCCGTGAGGATTGTTTTGTCCGCAGACGAAGCAGTAGTTCTTTTGCATTTTTACGTAGCGGGTGTCGTGGCCTTGTGGTTGCGGCTTCGGTTGCATGGAGGGATTTTACGTGATGTACGTCGCGTGGTTGAGTAAGAAAAAGCTTTAACCGCTGAGCTCGCGAAGGACGCGGAGATACTCCAAGCGGGAGCCGCCCTCCTGATGAGGTATCTCGGAACTAGAGTCGGAAGACCCACATGTCGGAAAGGAAGCGAGATGTGGGGCAGCGTCATCTCCGGCTTGCAGGCCTAGAGGTCACGTGGCGTGGTAGGGATCTTTCGACTGCGGTTGTGCTTCGCTATCGCGAAGCACAACCTTCGCTCAAGATGACAGAGCTTGGAATTCGGGGGCATTTCTCGTCTCAGGCTAGGGGGTGGTCAAAATCCCACTTCTCGCGAAATAGGCGAGAAGTGGGGCACCCGCGGTCGTGATACTGCTCGCAAGTTGCATAGGTCCTTCGTTGGAAGACCTGCGCTTAGGCGCAGGTCTTCACTTCCTCAGGATGACAAGCTTCTCAGATGCGGTCGGATGCTGTATATATATCGGTTTTGGAAAACTTTGGATTGGAGCACTTGTGAAATCTCGTGTCGCGGTTGCGTTCGCTATTTTCGTTCTTGCATCTTCTGCTGTTTTGATTGCGTCTGCGCAGGATTCGGATAAGACCGCGGTGCCTGCGGCTGCGGCTAAGAAGAATCCGAAGAAGGATCAGAAGAAGGATCAGAAGAAGGATGAGGGTAAGGCTGCTTCTTCGCAGGATAAGGATAAGAAGGATGAGGAGAAAAAGCCGGGGATGAATGCGCAGACTTTTTCTGGCCTGAAGTTTCGGTCGATCGGGCCGGCGGTGGCTTCGGGGAGGGTGATGTCGATTGCGGTGAATCCGAAGAACAAGTTTGAGTATTACGTGGGCGTGGCTTCGGGCGGGGTGTGGAAGACGGTGAATGATGGGACGACGTGGACTCCGCTGTTTGATAAGGAGGCGTCGTATTCGATTGGGTGGGTGGAGCTTGATCCGAATGATCCGGCGGTGGTGTGGGTGGGAACGGGTGAGAGTAATTCGCAGCGCAGCGTTTCGTATGGTGATGGAATTTACCGGTCGGATGATGGTGGGAAAGATTGGCAGAATCTGGGATTGAAGAAATCGGAGCATATTGGGCGGGTGGTGATTGATCCGCGGGATTCGAAAGTGGTTTATGTGGCGGCGGAGGGGCTGTTGTGGAGTGCGGGCGGGGATCGCGGGCTTTATAAGAGTGTCGACGGGGGAAAGAACTGGAAGGCGGTGCTGAGCATCAGCGAGAACACGGGCGTGGTGGATGTGGCGATTGATCCCTCGAATCCGGACATTGTTTATGCGGCGGCTTACCAGCGGCGGCGGCATGTTTTTACTTTGATCGATGGCGGGCCGGAGAGCGCGATTTATAAATCGACTGACGCGGGCGCGACCTGGAACAAGTTGAAATCCGGATTGCCGAAGGTGGATATGGGAAGGATTGGGCTGGCGGTTTCGGCGGCTGATCCGAATGTGGTGTACGCGACGATTGAAGCGGCGGATGGCAAGGGGGGGATTTTCCGGTCGAATGATCGCGGGGCGACCTGGGAAAAGCGGAATGAATTTGATTTAGGCGCGATGTATTACGCGCGAGTGGTTTGCGATCCGAAGAATGTGGATCGCATATTTGTGATGAATGTGAGTTTGCGGGAGTCGCTGGATGGCGGTAAGACATTGAAAAGAGTTGCGGAGGTGAATCATCACGGAGACAATCACGCGATCTGGATTGATCCGGATGACACGAAGCATTGGCTGCTGGGGTCGGATGGCGGGATGTATGAGACCTGGGATGATGCGAAGAGCTGGCAGTTCAAGGCGAATTTGCCGACGGTGCAGTTTTACGACGTGGCGGTGAGCAACGCGGTTCCCTTCTATGACGTGTGCGGCGGGACGCAGGATAATTTTTCGTGGTGTGGGCCGGAGCGCACGCGCAACGTAAACGGGATTATGAATTCGGATTGGTTTGTGACCACGGGCGGGGATGGATTCCGATCGGTGGTGGATCCGGTGGATGCGAACACGATTTATTCGGAGTCGCAGTATGGGGTGCTGGTGCGGCATGACAAGCCGACGGGGCAGGAAATGGTTTTGCAGCCGCAGGAGGGTAAGGGCGAGCCTGCGCTGCGGTGGAATTGGGATTCGCCGGTGATTATTTCTCCGCACTCGCATACGCGGTTGTATTTTGCGGCGAATAAATTATTTCGCAGCGATGACCGGGGAGATTCGTGGAAGGCGATCAGCGGCGACCTGACGCGTCAGATGGATCGGAATAAGTTGCCGGTGATGGGACGAGTTTGGGAGCCGGATGCGGTAGCGAAGAATGCGTCCACGTCTTTATTCGGAAATATTGTGGCGCTATCGGAGTCGCCGAAGAAAGAAGGTCTGATTTATGTCGGGACGGATGATGGGTTGATTCAGGTAACGTCGGATGGCGGGCAATCGTGGACGAAGTATGAAAAGTTTGGCGGCGTTCCGGATATGACTTATGTGAGCCGACTGGAGGCGTCGTCGCACGACGCGGGCACGGTTTATGCGGCGTTCGACAATCATAAGAATGGGGACTTCAAACCTTATTTGTTGAAGTCGACGGATGCGGGGAAGACGTGGAGTTCGATTGCGGGGAACTTGCCGGAGAACGGTCCGGTGCTGGGGTTCGCGGAGGACGCGGTGAGTCCGAATCTGCTTTTTGCGGGGACGGAGTTTGGAGCGTTCTTTACGGTCGATGGTGGAGGGCATTGGGTGCAGTTGAAGGGCGGGCTGCCGACGATTGCGGTACGCGATATGGTGGAGCAGACGCGGGAGGGCGATCTGGTAATTGCGACGTTTGGGCGGGGATTTTATGTGCTCGACGATATTTCGGCGCTGCGCGGCATGAAGGCGGAAGCGGTGGAACAGTCGGCGGCAACTTTTCCGGTCAAGGATGCGTTGCTTTATATCGAGCGGCATCCGCTGGGTGGTCCGAGGAAAGGATTTCAGGGAGATGCGTTTTATACGGCGGAGAATCCTCCATTTGGCGCGGTGTTCACGGCTTATTTGAAAGAGAAGCTGAAGACCAAGAAAGAGAAGCGGCAGGAAGCGGAGAAAGAAGCAGCGAAGAAAAACCAGACTTTGCCTTATCCGACGAACGATGAGTTGCGGGCGGAGGCGGAGGAGCGGAAGCCGGAAGTTTATTTTTTGGTTTATGACGAAGCGGGGGCGCCGATTCGGCGGGTGGAAGGGAGTATTGAAGCGGGATTTCAGCGGGCGGCTTGGGATTTGAGATATCCGGTAGTGGCGCTGCCGGAGCATCATGATGATGATGAAGACTTTCCTCCAGCTTCTGGGCATGGGACGCTGGTGCTGCCGGGGGCGTACTCGGTGCGATGTTTCCAGAAAGTTGATGAGGTGGTCACGGAGTTGGGCACGGCGCAGAATTTTAAAGTTGTGACGGAGGGACAGGGGTCGATGACGGCTGGGGATCTGGCGGCGCGGGAGGAATTTCATCGTAAGGTGGCGCGGTTGTACCGGGCAGCATCGGGTGCGACGCGTACGGCGCATGAGGTGGAGGATCGGCTGAAGGCGATTCGCGAAGCGTTGCGGGATACGCCGGCAGCGGAAAAACAGTTGGATGCGGAGGCGGATGCGATTGAGAAGAGTGAGCGGTTAATTCTGCGGGCGCTGAGCGGGGATAAGGAAATGCAGAAGCGGAACGAGCCGGTGGCGTCGTCGATCAACGACCGCATCGAGGCCATTATGGAAGGCGAAAGATTTTCATTGGCTAATCCGACGCAGAGTCATGTTGAGGATTACAGCATTGCGGGTGCGGAGTTTGCAGAACAACTGGGGAAGCTTCGTACTTTAGTTGAGGTTGATTTGGTTAAGCTGGAGAAAGATATGGAGGCTGCGGGGGCGCCGTGGACTCCGGGGAGAGTGCCGGAGTGGAGTGAGAAGTAAAAGATTATTGCCACGGATTTGCGCGGATAAGCCAAATCGCCCGGCGCCAGGGAGTTCTGGCGAGAGTTTGCAAGGGTACAAAAGAAACCAAGATCCCTCGCTGCGCTCGGGATGACACGTGAATTTTTTGATCTGCTGAATCCGTGAGATCCGTGGCAGATTTTTTCTTGCGCTGTGCAAGTCGCTTGTTTTTTTCTCAGGCGGCTGTGGTAAACTCGCCGCCAACTGTTGCTTTGCGCTGTGGGCGCGGCAACCGCGGTGGGAAATCGATCGACCTCGCTTCTTGTGGTTGGGAGGACTGGGGAATGGGCCTCGCGTTAATGGCTTTGATCTGGCTGATCACCTTGGCCAGTACGTACTTTTTTGTCGCCAAAACCTGGTGGCTGCCGTTGGGCGCTTCTTCCGCCACGGCATTCATTGACGGACAACTCACACTCACTTTTATTTTGATGGGAATTGTTTTTCTGGCGGCGCAACTGTCGCTGGGATACATCGTCTGGAAGTACCGGCAAACGCCTTCCTCTCCGCCGGTGCTTTACTCGCATGGAAATACAAGGTTGGAAATTGTGTGGACGGTGCTCACGACGATTTTGTTCGTGGGTTTGAATCTGATGGGCAGCCGGGTGTGGGCGAGCCAACGCTTCGATCAGGCGGGGCCGGGGGCGGTGCAGGTGGAGGTGACAGGGATGCAGTTTGCCTGGTACTTCCGCTATCCGGGGCCGGATGGAAAGTATGGGGCGACGAGTCCGAAGCTGATGGATCCATCGGCGGGCGGTGAAGCGGCGGTGGGTCTGAATGAGTCCGATCCGGCGGCGAAGGATGATGTGGTGACGGGGACGATGTATTTGCCGGTCGACCGGCAGGTGGATATCAGTTTGCGAGCGGTCGATGTGATCCACAGTTTTTTTGTGCCTTCGCTGCGGTTCAAACAGGATGCGGTTCCGGGATTGAATATTCACATGCACTTCACGCCGACGGCGATTGGTGAGTATGAGATCGCATGCGCAGAACTGTGCGGCCTGGGACATTACAAGATGCATGGCATGGTACACGTGGTCAGTCAACCTGATTTCGATAAATGGATAGCGGCACGGGAGGCGGAGAAACAGTAATGGCGACGGCGGCTACGGTTCATTCGCACGCTCCTCAGGGATTTATCCGGAAATATATTTTCAGCCTGGATCACAAAGTTATTGGCATTCAGTATTTCTTTCTGGCGCTGACGGCAGTGTTTGTGGGGATGTTTTTATCGCTGCTGATGCGCATCCATCTGGTGTGGCCGAATGCGGTGCTGCCGCTGGTGGGGGAGATCAAGCCGGAGACTTATCTTAGCCTGCTGACGATGCACGGGACCATCATGGTGTTTTTCGTGCTGACGACGGCGCCGCAGGGCGGGTTTGGAAATTATTTTCTGCCGATTCAGATTGGAGCGCCGGACATGGCGTTTCCGGTGCTGAATATGCTTTCGTTCTGGACGACTTTTGTCGCATTCGTGACCATCATCGCGGCATTTTTTGTAACGGGTGGAGCGCCGCTGCATGGATGGACTGGATACGCGCCGCTGAGTGCGCTGCCATCGGCGGGGCCGGGTGAAGGTCTGGGCGCGGATTTGTGGATCACGAGCATTGCGATTTTCTGCATTGCGTCGTTGATGGGTGCGCTGAACTTTATAACGACTACGCTGGATCTGCGGGCGAAGGGCATGACGATGATGCGCATGCCGCTCACGGTGTGGTCGTGGTTCATCACGGCGATTCTCGGTTTGCTGGCGTTTGGCGTGTTGCTCTCGGCGGGAATTTTGCTATTGATGGATCGGAATTTGGGGACGAGTTTTTATGTGCCGCTGGTGGTTGTGAACGGGCAGATCATGGGGCACAAGGGCGGGTCGCCGCTGTTGTGGCAGCATCTGTTCTGGTTCTTCGGGCATCCCGAGGTTTACATCGCGATCCTGCCGGGCATGGGCGTGGCTTCGCAGGTATTGTCGACTTTCTCGCGCAAGCCGATCTTTGGATATAAGGCGATGGTTTACGCGATGCTGGCCATCGGGTTTTTGGGATTCATGGTGTGGGGCCACCACATGTTTATGAGTGGCATGAGTCCGTACTCGGCGTTTGCGTTTTCGATTTTGACCATGTGTATTGGAGTGCCATCAGCGATCAAGACTTTTAACTGGCTGGGAACGATGTGGAAGGGACATATTCGATTTCAGACGCCGATGCTGTACGCCATCGGATTCGTTTCCCTTTTTGTATCCGGCGGATTGAGCGGGCCGTTTCTGGCGCAGCCGGTGCTCGACATCCAGTTGCACGATACTTATTTTGTGGTGGGACACTTTCATTTGATTATGGGAGTGGCGGCGATTTTCGGAATGTTTGCCGCGACTTATTATTGGGTGCCGAAAATGTTTGGGCGGATGATGAATGAAACATGGGGACGCGTGCATTTCTTCCTGACGCTGGCGGGAACTTACGCGATCTTCATGCCGATGCATTATCTGGGGATCGCGGGCGGGACGCGGCGGTATTCGCAATATACGGAAGTGGCGTATCTGCACAAGCTGATGCCGCTGCATGAGTTCATGACTTATGCGGCGGTCATCACGATTGCGGCGCAGTTTATTTTTGTGATCAATCTTTTCTGGAGCATCTTTAAGGGGCCGAAGGCGAGTGATAATCCGTGGGAGGCGACGACACTGGAGTGGACTACGGCGACGCCTCCGCCGCATGATAATTTTGGCGGGAAGACTCCGGTGGTGCATCATGGGCCTTATGAATATGGAGTGCCGGGAGCGGCGCGGGATTTTGTGATGCAGACGGATCCGGCGACGGTGGGGACGCATTGAGGACCTCAGGGGCTAAAGCCCGGATTGAGTGGGGGAGCGTTATCGCAGCGCTGAAAGCGCTGCGCCACCCAAAATCCGGACTGAGTGAGTGCTGCGCCACCCAAAATCTGGACCGAGTGAGCGCTGCGCGACCCAGAATCTTTGGTAAATAATGGAGAGGGCTACTCAGGATTTTTCATGGCGGGGCCGGGGAGCCGAAGAGCTCGATACGACATCGCCGCAGTATCGAAAATGTTTGTTAACTGCGGCGGCGGATGGAAGCATCTGAAGTAATCATGGCGACTTATAGTCCAAGCACTCCGGTAAACAAGTTGGGCCGCGGCGGGGATGTTCCTGTTCCTCCGAATGGCGGTGGTGGCGGCGACAACTCCCAGGATTCGAATCTTCCAAATTATGGGGCGCGGTTGCGGCGGGCGCGGCTGGGGATGATCTGCGGGATTGCGACCGTCAGCATGATTTTTATTTCGCTGACGAGTGCATACGTGGTGCGGCAGGGATTGCCGACTTTCGACGGCGCGACGAATTCTTATGTGCGCGACTGGGGCCAGGTGCAGTTGCCGTGGCTGTTGCTTGCCATTAACACCGTGCTCTTGCTGGTGAGCAGCCTGACCATGGAATTGGCGCGGCGGGATATCAAGCGGCGGGCGGCGCTGGCTCCGCTGGAATCGATGCCGGGGATTTCGCTGGGCGAGGACAAGAGTTTTCCATGGCTGGGTTTGACCATTCTTTTGGGTTTTGGATTTCTGGTGGGGCAGTGGATGGCATGGGGCGAGTTGAAGGCGCGCGGGTTTTTTGTGGACACGAATCCGAACAGCTCGTTTGTTTATTTGCTGACGGCGACACATGCGGTGCATCTGGCGGGAGGGATTATTGCATTGCTGTGGGCGGGGATGACTTCCCTGCTGCACCGTCCGGTTGAGGGACGGAGGATTGTGGTCGACGTTACGGCCTGGTACTGGCATTTTATGGCGGTGCTGTGGGTTTATGTTTTTGCGTTGTTGGGGTTCGCGCGGTGAAGAAGTGGCAGTCGCACGAACCCGGGCTGCAGTGAGAGGGAGGTCCTTCGCTCCGCCTGAAGAACGGCTGCGCTCAGGATGACGCTCGGTAAATAGAAAAAGGGGGAATCTGGGGAATGGCTGAAGCCACGCTGCAACACGAGGCAGTGCATGGAGTGGCGGGGGAGTTTGAGGCTCCGCTGTTTGGAGCTTATTCGAAGAAAGTGGGGATGTGGCTGTTTCTGGCCTCCGACTCGTTGACGTTTGGGGCGCTGCTGTTTGCCTTCAGCTACAACCGTATTTATACGGTGTGGCCGACGCCGTTTGGCAAGGAAAGCATTATCAACGCGACCGTGATGACGGCTTGCCTGTTGTCGAGTTCGCTGACTATGGTGCTGGGGGTGTTGGCGGCAAAGCGTGGCGATCGCGCGTGGACGCGAAATTGGATTCTGGGGACGATGGTGTTTGGCACGGCATTTATCGTGCTGCACGGCATGGAGTGGACTCGCTTGATCCACGAGGGGCTAACGCTGCCGGGATTTCCAAAATCAGTGGAGGTGGGGAGCGGAGAGTATGCGAAAGTCTCAGCGGGTGTGCCGCAGTTTGCCGCGACATTTTTTGGACTGACGGCGATGCATATGTTGCACGTGACGATTGGCGTGATCTATCTGGGCGTGGTGGCGCTGCGGAAATGGTTTCTACCGCTTTTGGGAGTGTTGTGGCTGGCGGGAGTTTTCCTGATTCCGGCGGACAATGTTTTTCATTACGGAATTCATGTGCTGCTGCTTGGGCTGATTGTGGCCAGCGTGATTCTGTTTTTGAAGCCGAAGGATTATGACGCGCATGATGTGGAAGTCTCGGGATTGTACTGGCATTTTGTGGATCTGGTGTGGATGTTTATTTTCCCGCTGGTGTATTTGATGTCGACGAGGGTGTAGGGGGGCGTCTCTGGCGGGAACTGCAAACGTGAGTGGTGGTGAAGTTAAGTTGCATAGATCCTTCGCGCAAAAAGACGCGCTCAGGGTGACAAGACGGTTTGGGGGATGAGCACATGCATGATGTGGCGACGCATGATGACAGCAAGGGGCAGTATTTCTGGGTTTGGGGAGCGCTGCTGGTTCTGACGGGAATTGAGGTCTGGCTGGGTTACCGGCAGATCTTCGAGCCGGTGCGGATGCTGGAAGTGTTGCTGGTGCTTTCGGTGATCAAATCGGCGCTGATCATTGCCTATTTCATGCATTTGAAATTTGAGACTGCGATCATGCGATGGATGATCGTGCTTTCGGTATTCGCATTGTTTGTGATTATGTATCTGTTTTTCTTCCCGGATGCGGGACGGATTCTGCGGCTGGGCGTTGGGTAGGATTAGGCATTGGGATGAAATTTCTGCGAAATAACGTTCGCTTGATGGTGCTGTTTTTGATGTTGGGATGGTTCAGTGTGCCGGCGCTCGCGCAGGGATGCGCGATGTGCAATGCGGTGGCGCGAGCCACGCCGAAAGAGGGTCAGCGGGCGCTGAACCGGGCGATTCTGGTGATGCTGGTGCCGCCGATGAGCATTATGGTGGTTGGCGTGGGATTTGCGTTTCGCTATGGTAAGCAGCGGGACGAGGAGCAGGACGAGGGCGACCACAGGGGCTAAAGCCCATCTCGATAAACGCTCTACGCGGCCCATTCGACTTCGCTCAGGGCAGGCCGCTAAAGCGCCGCTCTTCCACGGTTATTCCGGCAATTCGGTGTTCGACTCTGTTCTCTTTCTCTTTTTTACGTCCCGAAATTCGGTGAAGTTCAGCCGGGACAAAGATGTCCGTGGAAAAGGGCGGTGTGCCTGAAAAAGGTGTGCCTAGGGAGATCCCTTCGCGCTCTCGCTCAGGGCAGGCCTTCGCTCCGCCTGAAGAGCGGCTCCGCTCAGGATGACGCCACCAAACCGATAGGGCTAATTTTCAGGCGGCGGCGGTTGCGGACATTTTTTCTTCCAGGGTTGCGGCCTCGCGGGCGCCGGTGTGGCGCAGCACTTCGCAGGCCCACATAGTTTTGGCGCTTTCCGAGCAGGAAACGTAGACCAGCACTCCCAGCTTGCGGAGTTGGCTTTCGAAGCGGTCGGCTTCGTCGTCGGAAAAACCCAAGCCCACGAGAGTTCTGGCATTCCCACAAAGAGCAGGGCCTTCGCGCGAAACCATGAGAGCGTGGAAGAATGTCTGCGACTTAATGAAGAAGCCGACAGTGGGAATGAGCACGGCGCCGAAACCGGAGAGCCATCCGATCAACTGCGCAGTTGCAGCGTTCGATTCGCGTTCGGAGTTGAACAGGCTGGCATCGCGCACCAGGGCGGCAATGGGATGCGTGGGAGACAGCATCATGCAGATATCTTCGTTTTCGAATCCGGCCTGATTCAGGGTGTGCACGACGTCGTTCAGAGCGACATCGTGCGAGTACATTCCGTAGGCGGCGGGGGAGTTGAGTGGCATGTGAATTCTCCAAGTCTGCGAACATGTGCCAACCGAGAACCGGGTAAATGTGTGTGACGTTGTTGCGTGAGTCGTGAGTCGCGGGACATTTCAGCGAATCATCCCACTCCAGATACTCCGGAAGTTACACTGCTGCAGGCAAATTTAAACTCGGGTGAATCATGTAGGGGTCAGTAGGGTTTTAATGTGGGCTCGGAATAGAGCCGGTTTCTGGGCTTTTTCAGGGGCGACAGGCGGCGACTGGTGGAAGGCGGCGGGACAGTTTTGGCAGGCTTGTTGCAACCCGATTTGGGTAAATTAACGGGCTCGGAGGCTTGGCTATGAAAACGTTCCTTCTTCGTTTCACATTGGCTGCGCTCTTGACGCTAATGGTTGGGGCAGGGTTGGCGTGGGGGCAGGAGCAAAACGACGACGGGCAGATTCCGGCCAGCGGAGAGGCCACGACGCAAGAGGCTAAGTCATTTATCGGCAATATGGTGAGAGATAATAGCGAAGTGGTGCTTAAGGATCCGGTAACGAAAGTTATTTATAAACTCGACGATGCAGCGAAAGCCAGGCAGTACGTGGGAAAGCATGTGAAAGTGACAGGCAAGCTGGAGATGAACAGTAATACGATTCGGGTGGAGAGTATTGCAGTGTTGATGTAAGTAGACGGGGCGAGCTTCAGTCCCTGGGAAAAAGCATCGACAGAGGAGATCCTTCGCTCCGCCTGAAGAGCGGCTGCGCTCAGGATGACGCTGCGTGGCGCATACGCCTGGGACAAAGCTGTGATAGAGGAGATCCCTTCGCGCTTCCGCTCAGGGCAGGCTCTTCGCTCCGCCTGAAGAGCGGCTGCGCTCAGGATGACATCGCCATCAGGTTGACGCTTGGCGGCAGAGGCAACCAGTCGAGCCGCTACACGGCTTTCGCGGCGAGACGGTCGGCTGACTGTCTGCTTTATAATAGAGAGTTCGGCAGTGGTCGCGGAGGCTACTGGGCGGGGACGGCTGCCGATATCTCACCTGATGTCCACAGAAAACAATATTGTCGTGCACGGGGCGCGAGTTCATAACCTTAAGAATATTGATTTTGAGGTGGAGCACAATGCGCTGACGGTGGTCACGGGAGTGTCGGGATCGGGGAAATCTTCGCTCGCGTTCGACACAATTTATGCGGAGGGGCAGCGGCGGTATGTGGAGTCGCTGTCGGCGTATGCGCGGCAGTTTTTGGAACGGATTGAGAAACCGGACGCGGATTCGATTGATGGGATCGCGCCGGCGGTGGCGATCCGGCAGAAGAATTCGACACGGAATCCGCGATCGACGGTGGCTACGGCGACGGAAATTTATGATTATTTGCGGCTGCTGTTTGCGCGGGTGGGGCGGACGTACTGCGCGAATTGCGGGCGCGAGGTGAAGAAGGATACGGTCGACGAGATTGCCGACACGATTCTGGGGCTCGATCCGGAGACGCGGATGCAGGTGGTGTTTCCGCTGAAGGCGGCGGAGAGCGCGGCGTCGGAGCCGGAAAAGAAAGCGGCACGCGGGCGCAAGAACAGCAAGAAAAGCGCCGGCGTGGGTTCGGGCTTGACCGAGCAGTTGAAGACGCGGCTGTTTGAATTGCGGAAGTCGGGATTCAATCGGTTGTATCAGGCGGGGCAGGTGTTTGAGTTTTCCACGCCGGAGTCTTTGCTGGATATCAATTTCGACCAGCCGGTGTTCATGTTGGTGGACCGGCTTACGGTTTCGGCGGAGGCGCGGACACGAATTGTGGACGCGGTGGAGACGGCTTACCGGGAAGCGGGGGAAGTGATTTTTGATTTGCCGGCGCGCGAGGATCATCCTGCGCAGCAGTTGCGGTTTTCGCAGCGGTTTGAATGCAAGCAGTGCAATTTGCGCTACGAGGAGCCGGAGCCGCGGCTGTTCTCTTTTAATAATCCTTATGGGGCGTGCGCGCGGTGCCAGGGGTTTGGAAACACGATTGATTTCGATCTCGACCTGGTGATTCCGGACGAGACGAAATCGTTGGGCGAGGGAGCGATTGATCCGTGGAACAAGCCGAAGTACCGGCCGGTGTTTACGGAGATGAAGCGGTTTGCAAAACAGAATGAGATTCCGCTGGATGTGCCTTGGGGAGAGCTGGAGCCGGAGCAGCAGGAGCTTATTTTGTGCGGCGAAGACGATTTTCTGGGAGTGCGCGGATTCTTTCAGTACCTGGAGCGCAAGAAATACAAGCTGCACATCCGGGTATTTTTGAGCCGCTACCGCGGGTATTCCACTTGTCCGGAGTGCCGTGGAAGCCGGCTGCGGCTGGAAGCGAGACAGGTAAAAATCAACGGGCGAAATATTTGCGACGTGTGCGCGATGACTGTGGAGGACGCGGCGAAGTTTTTTGCGGGAGTTGAATTGAGCGCGGAAGAGACGGAGATTGCGGAACGGCTGTTGGAGGAGATCCGCGAGCGGCTGCGGTTTCTGAACGATGTGGGGCTTGAATATTTGACGCTGGACCGGTTGGCGTCGACGCTTTCGGGGGGCGAGGCGCAGCGGATTCAACTGGCGACATCGCTGGGATCGCGGCTGGTGGGAACGTTGTATGTGCTGGACGAGCCTTCGATCGGGTTGCACAGCAGGGATACGCACCGGCTGATCAAAATCCTGCAGGATTTGCGGGATTTGGGAAACACGATTCTGGTGGTAGAGCACGATCCGGACATTATGCGGACGGCGGACCGGATTCTGGATCTGGGTCCGGGCGCGGGAGAGAATGGTGGGAAGCTGGTGGCGGCGGGGACTTACGACGAGATTCTGAAGAATCCGGCATCGTTGACGGGGCGTTATTTGTCGGACGATTTGCGGATTCAGATTCCGGCGGTGCGAAGACAGCCGGGGGTGCAGCAGATCAAGATCAAGAATGTGCGGGCGAATAATTTGAAAGGAATCGACATTGAGATTCCGCTGAGGGTGCTGGTGGCGATCACGGGAGTATCGGGATCGGGGAAATCGACGTTATTGCATCAGGTGCTTTACCAGGCATTGGCCGAGGCGAAGCAGCAGCCTGTTTCCAATGGGGCGCGAGGAACGGCGATGTGGGAAGGTCTCGAGGGCTACCAGTTTATTGATGAGGTGGTGCTGGTGGATCAATCGCCGATTGGGCGCACGCCGCGGTCGAATCCGGTGACTTATATCAAGGCGTTTGATGCGATCCGCGATTTGTTCGCTTCGCTGCCGGAGGCCAAGAAACGCGGGTTTGGGTCGGGACATTTTTCGTTCAACATTCCGGGCGGGCGCTGCGAGACTTGCCAGGGCGATGGCACGGTAACGGTGGAGATGCAGTTTCTGGCGGATGTGGAATTGATTTGCGAGGAGTGCAAGGGAACGCGGTACAAGGCGCAGGTGCTGGAGGTTCGGTACCGGGGAAAAAATATTCATGAAGTGTTGAACCTGACGGTGAAAGAGGCGCTGAAATTTTTTGCCGAGGCTCCGAAAATTACTGACAAGCTGCGGGTGCTGGATGAGGTGGGGCTGGGATATTTGCGGCTGGGACAATCGGCGACAACTTTGTCGGGCGGAGAGGCGCAGCGAATGAAGCTGGCGGCGCATTTGCAGCCGGCGGGTCGCGAGATTGGGCGGCCGAGTTCGGGGCGGACTGACGAACCACGCCGGCGGCGGCGATTGCTTTATATTTTTGACGAGCCCACGACTGGATTGCACTTTGACGATGTGAGCAAATTGCTGGCTGCATTCCGGCGGCTGATCGATGCGGGCGGCTCCATTCTGGTGATTGAGCACAATCTGGAAGTGATCAAGACTGCGGATTGGGTGATCGATCTGGGTCCGGAGGGTGGAGCGCGCGGCGGCAAGATTGTGGGTGCGGGAACGCCGGAAACGATTGCAAAGCTGGCGGGCTCTTATACTGGAAAATATCTGGATCGAGTGCTGAACGGACATGGCAGTGGCAACGGAGCGTCGCGTCCTGATGGCAGCAAGTAAGTTTCTTGCGAGCGCGCTACTGGTGTCGGCTTGCGGGTGCTTGATTGCGCAGGATACAGGCCAGGCTCCGGACGTGTCTTCCCTTCCCTCTTCTTCGTCTTCGTCCTCTTCTTCTTCCGGAACGCATCAATCGAGTTCAGCGGATCACAGATCTGGCCATTACATTCGGGTTCCGGATGACGATGCCGCGGCTCCGCCCCCTGAACTGACGCAGGCGGAAGCGGCGATCGAAAAGCAGAATTATGCTGAGGCGGAATCTCTGCTGCATAAATTTTTGGAGCACGATGCCGCGAGTTATGTGGGATGGTTTGATCTGGGGTACGTGGAAAATGGTCTGGCGAATGTGGATGCGTCGATCGCGGCATATCGCAAATCGGTAGCGGCGAAGCCGGATGTGTTCGAATCCAATTTGAATTTGGGATTGCAGTTGGCGAAGACTGGGCAGCCGGATGCGGAGGAATTTTTGCGGGCGGCAACGCGGCTGAAGCCGACGAGCCATATGGATGAAGGGAAATACCGGGCATGGCTGGCGCTGGGGCATACGCTGGAAAAATCGAAGCCCGAAGATGCGCTGGCAGCGTTTGGAAGAGCGGCGGAGTTGCAGCCGAAAGAGGCCGAGCCGCATTTTGCCGCGGGAATGCTACTGGAGCAGGAAAATAAATTCGGCGATGCGGAGCAGGAGTACAAGCGCGCGCTGGAGCTGGAGCCGGGATCGCCGGATGCGGTGATGGGATTGGCCAATATTTACGTGCGGGGGCGGCGGTTTCCGGAGGCGGAAGATTATCTGCGGAAGCTGCTGGCGCAAAACGTGGATTCCGCGGCGGTGGAAATACAGCTGGGGCGCGTCCTGGCGGCGGAAGGCAAGAACGAGGATGCGATCGCGGCGATGCGGGCTGGGATCAAGCTGGCTTCAGGGGATGAAGCGGCACGGCGCGATCTGGCGGAATTGTATACGACGGCGGGAAAGAACGATTTGGCGGAGGCGGAGTATCGCGCGCTCGTGGCCGTGCATCCTAATGATGCAGAGCTGCACCGGCGGCTGGGGCAGGCTCTGCTGCGGGAAAAGAAACCGAAAGACGCGCAACAGCAGTTTCTGACGGCGGTGAAGCTAAAGCCTGACTTGGGAGAAGCGTATGGTGACCTGGCGTTTGCGGCGGGCGAAAACGAAAACTATGAACTGGCGATTAAGGCGCTGGATGTACGGGGGAAATTGCTGCCGGAGAATGCGGTGACATATTTTCTGCGGGGCTCGGCCTACGATCACCTGCGACAGTTCAAGCCGGCGGCGGTGAACTATCATCTCTTTTTGAATGCGGCGAATGGGAAGTATCCTGATTATGAGTGGAAGGCGAAACACCGACTGATTGCGATTGAGCCGAAGAAGTGATTGGCGGAAGTGAAATGGCGCTCGGGACAAGACCTGCACGATGTTGGTGGACGGCGGCCGCGCTGGTTGCAATCGCACTCGCGGGACCGCTGGCGCTGACGGCGCGGCGGGAAGTGACGGTTGCGGAATTGAAGCAGCAAGTTGCCCATGCCACCATCGCCGAGCGGCCAGCGTTGTGCGTTGAGATCTGCGAGCGGCAAGTGGATGCGGCGGACCGTTTCTACGTAGCGGGCGACAGCGACCAGGGAAAAGCCGCTCTGGTGGACGTTACGGCCTTTGCTGAACTGGCGCGCGATTACGCGATTCAAACGCACAAGCGGGAGAAGCAGAGTGAAATCGCGATCCGCAAGATGGCCCACAAACTGGCCAACTTAAAGCACACGGTCTCGATCGAGGATCAGGGACAAGTGCAAAACACAATCGACTGCCTGGAGAGGATTCGAGACGATCTGCTGGCGGCGATGTTTCCCAATGGAGTGAAGAAATGAAGGCTTGCTGGTCTCGAATGATCGCAGGCGTGAGCCTAATGTTTCTGGTTGCAGCGCCCGGACAGGCGCAGCGGCATCGTGATCCGTTTACGCAGGCGGAGATTGATCAGATTCGCGATACCAGCTGGGAACCGCAGCTGCGGCTGGGGCTTTATGTGAAGTTTGCGCGCGCGCGTTTGGTGGGGATGGAGGAAATGCGCGCCGATCCCAAGACCAAGAATCGCGCGCAGCAAACGCATGACAAGCTGGATGACTTCCTGCTGATCTATGACGAGTTGAACGACAACATCGATACCTATGTTGATCGGAAGAATGATATTCGCAAGCCGCTGAAATTGGTGATTGATGCGGATACGGAGTTCCAGGCTAAGCTGCTCGCGCTGAGGGATGCTGCGGGGGTTTCTCCGGAGGAGTTTAAGCAATACGAATTTGTTTTGAGCAACGCTCTCGATACGGTGGATAGCACGGCGGAAGATCACAAGCAGACTCTGGCGGATCAGGAAGAGGCGGCGAAGCATCGGAAGAGGAGCGATTCGCAGAGTGGCGCGCGGTCGGAATGAGGGGCAGCGAACTTGCGGTATGCCTGAAGGCATACCCTGATACGAATCTCTAAAGTAATTGGGACGCGAATCTCTGAAGTAATTGCAAAAGGGCTTGCTTTGCCAGTTCGCAACTTGCGCATGCTAATCTGGGCTCATTGTGCGTGAGGGATTGCTCGAAGTTTTTCAGGAAGAACACCGGCAACTGCGTCCGGGGACGGCGACGCCTGAACTGAAAATTGAATTTTTTGCCTTCGCAAGTGTGAACAATACCATTCGTTTGCGCGAGGGCAGGCTTCTCGTAAGACTTTCTGATCTGCTGGAGGGCGCGCCGGAGGCGGTGGTGCGGGCGATTGCGCACATCCTGCTGGCGAAGATGTATCGCAAGCCGATTGATCGCGGGCTGGCGGCGCGCTATCGGAAATATGTGGGCAGCCATGATGTGGTGCGGAAGGCGCATCTGGTGCGGCAGATGCGGGGGCGGAAGCAGCTGCATTCTCCGCAGGGTCACGTTTACGATCTCGACGCGACTTTTGAGGATTTGAATGCGCGATTTTTTCACGGGTTGATGGGACGGCCGCGCATGAGTTGGAGTCCGACGAAGACGCGGCGGATTCTGGGGCACTACGATCCGGCGCACAATGCGATTGTGATCAGCCGAATTTTTGATCATCCTGCGGTGCCGCGCTATGCCGTGGAATACATTGTGTACCACGAGATGCTGCACTTGAAGCATCCGGTGCGGCTGCGCGGGAGCCGGCGGTGCGTGCACTCGGCGGAGTTTCAGGCGGAGGAGAAGTTGTTTCCGGAGTGGGAGCGGGCGGAGGGGTTTTTGAAGAGGTTGTGAGGGATAACTCGCTTGACGTCGACAATTGAAGAGGGATCATTCGAGGTGGAGCGCTCTAAGGTGTGCGACTTGATCCGGAGTTAGTTCCCCGCGATGGTTCTTGAGGAATCGCTCAAACTCTTCATGGTGGTGCATTGTGGTAAATGCTAATGCCCATCCGGCGCGTTCTAGGGCTACGTATTTCGCGCTTTTCTTATCCAGTGTTTTAGCAATCCGCTCCAGCTGCTTGGCATACTTTTCGTAAGAGGCGAAACGCGTAGGCATACCTGCTCCCTCTGCAACGTTGCTGTCCGGTAAATTCTGGATAGGGTATCGCGCGCCGCTTCGTCACGTTCAGATTACTTGTGCGTACATGGAGCCTTCGATCTATTTGTTGGACAATCTGGATTAAAACCACTGCCACACGCAACCTCCGTTTAACTCATAATTTTCTCCGTGTGATGTAAATCACGCGGGTTTGTGACGGAGCGGATTGACGCTTCTGACGCGGACGGCATATCCTTGAAGTTGAAATTGAAATTCATTTTCAAGATGGTGGGGCGACTCTTAAATGCTTCAGGCATTCATTATTACGCTGCGCGAAGGGGTTGAGGCGGCGCTGATTGTGGGCATTACGCTGGCCTATCTGGCGAAGATTGGGCGCAATGATTTGCGCAAGGCGGTGTATGCGGCGCTGGTGGCGGCTTTTGTGGGGAGTATCGGGGTTGCGATTCTGCTTTCCAAGTTGAATTTGAATGAAGATGTTTTTGAAGGCTGGGTGATGCTGGTGGCCGCCTTCTTCGTTGTCACCATGGTGATTTTCATGATGAAGACGGGGCGCAAGCTGAAGGGGCAGATTGAGGGCAAGGTTGGGTTGCTGGCAGGGAATGACGCGTGGATTGGGCTGTTCTTTTTTGTGTTTCTGATGGTGCTGCGCGAAGGCGCGGAGACGGTGCTGATTCTTTCGGCGGTGACGCTGAACTCGTCCGAGCTGATGAGTTTTCTGGGAACGTTGTTGGGCGTGGGGGGCGCGATTGCTTTTGGCGTGATGTTCGTAAAGGGCAGCGTGCGGATTAATTTGCAGAAATTTTTCCGGATTACCAGCGCGATTCTGATTCTGGTGGCGGCGCAGTTGGTGATTGCAGGTTTGCATGAACTTTCGGAAAGCGGAGTGATCGCGTCGTCGAAGACGGAGATGGCCATTGTTGGGCCGATCGTGAGCAACGAATGGTTCTTTTTTGTGACGATTATCGCGATGGCGGCGCTGATGATTCTGTTTGATGCGAAGCGGCGGCAACCAGCGGCCGAGTTTGCCTCAGGGGCCGAGCGGCGCAAGGCAATGTGGACTTCGCGCAAAGAACGATTGTGGATGGCCTCGGTTTATGTCTTCTCTTTTATTTTTATTTCAATGGTGACGGCGGAGTTTGTTTATGCCAAGAGCCAGAGCGCGCTTTCGCCGGCGACGGAAGTGAGCTTTGTGAATGGCAAGGTCACGATTCCGTTGGCGAAAGTTTCCGATGGGGATTTGCATCGCTACCAGGCGAAGGAGAATGGAGTTGAGGTGCGTTTCTGGCTATATCAGAAGCCGGACGGGAAGATTTCGACGGTGTTTGACGCCTGCCAGATTTGCGGCGCGGTGGGGTTTTATAAATCCGGCAACCTGATTGTTTGCAAGAATTGCGCGGCACCGATCAATGGGCAGTCGGTGGGAACGGCGGGCGGATGCAATCCAATTCCGCTGAAGGCGACCGAGACGGCGGATTCGGTCGTGATTCAGGAGGCGGACATTGCGGCGGGCAGCCGCGTGTTCGAGAAACAATAAGGAATGTTCGTACGGCTCGTCTACGAATCGTTCCGGCGCCAGAAGCGGCGTAAATTGCTGGCGGGCGCGGCAATCACGTTGGGAGTGACAGTAGCGACGGCGATGATTGGGGTCGCAACCGATATTGGCGACAAGATGAATCGCGAACTGCGGACGATTGGCGCGAACATCCTGGTCACCCCGCAGGAAGATACGCTGGACGTTGAAATTGGCGGGGTGAATCTGAAGCCGCCGAGCGATGGAGCGTTTCTGAACGAGGCCGATCTGCCCAAGATCAAGGGAACGTTCTGGCATAACAACATCACGGGATTTGCTCCGATGTTGCCGGTGCAGGCTGCGCTGGAGCGCGAGGGGAAAACCGAGGAAGTTACACTGCTTGGCACTTACTTCGCCAAGCAGATTTCTTTTGGCAAAGAAGAATTTACGACTGGAGTGCGTTCGACTGACCCTTGGTGGAAAGTTTCCGGGGCGTGGCCGGAGGATTCATCCCGCGATGTACTGCTGGGAGAGCGGCTGGCGGCGCGGCTTTCGGCGAAGGCTGGCGATGAGATTGCGCTTTCCGGTCGGCGGTTGCGAGTCAGCGGAATTCTTTCGACTGGCGGCGTGGAAGACGATCAGGTGGTTGCGCCGATTGCGCTGGCGCAGGAAATTCTGGGAAAGCCTGGTGCGGTGAAGCGCATTTATGTGAGCGCGCTGACCAAGCCGGAGGATGCGCTGGCGCGGCGCGACCCGAAGAGCATGTCGGGCGCGGTTTATGACCGGTGGTACTGCTCGCCTTATCCGCAGTCGATTGCGTTTCAGTTGCAGGAGGCGATTCCGAATTCGCATGCAGAGCAGATTCGGCAGGTGGCGCAGAATGAAGGAGCGGTGCTGACGCGCATCGAGGGACTGATTTTTTTGGTGACGCTGGCGGCGTTGTTCGCTTCGGCGCTGGCAGTTTCGGCGGCGATGGCTACGGCGATTTTCGAGCGGCGGGCGGAGGTGGGGCTGATGAAGGCGCTGGGTGCGGGGAAGGTGGCGGTTGCTTCCATCTTTTTTGCTGAGGCCTCGCTGCTGGCTCTGCTTGGCGGTCTGGTAGGATTTGCGGCTGGCGGAATGCTGGCGCATGAGATTGGAAGATCGATTTTTGGTTCAGAGATTACGATTCCGCCGGTGCTGTTGCCGGTGATTCTGGCGATCGCGGTGATTGTGACCTTTGCCGGGAGTGCGGCGGCGATTCGCAAGGCGGTGGAACTGGATCCGGTGTTTGCGCTGCGGGGTGAGTTGTGAGCGGGCAGGTATCGCATTCGGCGCGAGAGATTTCCGCGCGCCGGGCGAAGGGTCCGCATACGTCGATGTTTATGCGGATGCTGGTGCGGGCGGCGGTGCTGCGGCGGGGACGGGCGCTCTCTGCGTTGTTTGCCATGGTGGTAGCGGCTGCGGTAGCGACTGCCGTGTTGAATCTTTATGTCGACGTGCAGGCGAAGTTGCGGCGGGAATTCCGCAACTATGGAGCGAATATTGTTGTAGTAGGAAAAGACGGCGCTTCCCTTCCCGATGAGGCGGAGCAACGGGTGGAATCTATTGTGGGCAATCGTGGTGTGGTGGCTCCGTTTGGGTTGGTGGTGGCGCGAACCACTGATGGGCAGGCAGTAGTGGTGGCGGGTACGGATTTTACGCGGGTACGGCAACTGGATCATTGGTGGTCGGTGAGCACGTGGCCTTCGGGTCCACAGCAGGCGCTGGTTGGAGTGCGGGCACTCGCGGTGGTATCACCGAAGAATCAGAATTTCGATCTTAACTTTCAGGGACACAAGATTCAGCTGGCGCCGGTGGGAACAGTAGAGACGGGAGCGGCGGAAGACAGCCGCGTGTATGTTTCGCTGGCGGATTTTGTGGCGTGGACGGGAGTGCAACCCTCGACGATTGAAGTTGCGGCCAGCGGATCGCCGGAGGAGATTAGCGCGATTCTGCGGCAACTGCAAAGTGCGATTCCGGCGGCGGAAGTGCGTCCGGTGAGGCAGATTATGGAAGGCGAGGCGCGGGCGCTGGGCAAGACGCGGGCGACGCTGCTGGCGGCGGCGGCGCTGATTATTTTGACCGCGGCGCTGTGCGTGCTCTCGACGCTGATGGGATGGGTGTTTGACCGGCGGAGAGACTTTGCTATTTTGAAGGCGCTGGGAGCGTCGGATGGGATGTTAAATGGATTCTTTGCCGCGGAGGCTGCCGCATTGGGCGCGACTGGAGCTGTGATTGGATTTGGTCTGGGCATCGGGATCGCGGCCTGGATTGGAAGGGTAAATTTTCATGCGTCGGTGGCTCCGCGATTTAGTGTCTTACCTTTTATTCTGGCTGGTAGCATAGCGGTGACCCTGCTATCGGCGGTTCTGCCGATTTCAATGCTGCGGCGAGTGCAGCCGGCGGTTATTTTGCGGGGAGAGTGAAATGATTCAGATCAAGGACGTGACCAAGCTCTACCCTGCCAAGGCTTCAAGCGGTGGTCCCACTTCTCCCAAAGGACGGGAGAAATGGGGCACCCCCGGTAAGGAGAATGGGGCGATTCGCGCGCTGGATGGAATTTCGCTGCATGTGGCGCAGGGTGAATGGCTTTCGATTATGGGGCCCTCGGGATCGGGGAAATCGTCGCTGGTGAATCTGATTGGGTGCCTGGACCGGCCGACCTCGGGAGAGATTTGGCTGGATGGGCAGAATGTTGCGGGGATTTCAGCGAATGAATTGAACCGGGTGCGAGCGGAGAAGATTGGATTTATTTTTCAGCAGTTTCACCTGATTCCATTTCTTACCGCGGTAGAGAACGTGATGCTGGCGCAGTATTTTCACAGCATGACGGATGAGCAGGAGGCGATGGACGCGCTGACGCGCGTGGGGCTGGGCGATCGCGGGCATCATTTGCCTTCGCAACTTTCTGGCGGGGAGCAGCAGCGGGTTTGTATTGCGCGGGCTTTGATTAATGATCCGAAGATTATTCTGGCGGATGAACCGACGGGCAATCTGGATGCCGTGAACGAGGAATTGGTGCTGCGGCTGCTGCGCGAGTTTCATCAGCAGGGGCGGACGATTGTGATGGTGACGCATGATCCGGTGGTGGCACGGCTGGCGGACCGGCGAATTGAATTTCATCACGGCAAGATCGAATCGCAGGAAGTTTTTGCCATGGCGGATGAAGAACAGTTCGATGAAGTGCTGGAAGAATTGTGGGTGCTGGGCGAGCATGGTGAGATTGCCGAAGTGGAGCGCATGGAGGTGCATGGAGCGCTGCCGGTGAGCCTGGCGATTGAGAAGATGATGCAGATGGGGCTGGTGGTTTCGGCACCGCATCCGCCGCTGGCGCATGGGCACAAGCCGTTTGTGAATCCTTGCCATGATGCGCTGAAGCCGGTTTCGGCATCGGTGGGCGATGGAACTTTGATTGTGGAACTCACCTC
Source organism: uncultured Acidobacteriaceae bacterium (assembly GCA_963836305.1). Classification (GTDB taxonomy): domain Bacteria; phylum Acidobacteriota; class Terriglobia; order Terriglobales; family Acidobacteriaceae; genus Sulfotelmatobacter. Next base: position 580,889 of record CAWIJP010000026.1, read on the forward strand.
GCGCGGGCGGGAGCGGGCGGGGAGCATTATCCGGCGGCATCGACTGGCGGAGCGTTTGTTTACTGATAGTTTGGCGATGGATAGTGAATCGGAGATTGAGCAGCAGGCTTGCAAGTTTGAGCATATTTTGTCGCCCGAGGCGACGGATAAGATTTGCGCGTTTTTGGGGCATCCGAGGACTTGTCCGCATGGGGCGCCGATTCCTCCGGGATTGTGTTGCGGAAGCACCGTGGACCAGACTTTTGTTGCGCGAAATGAGGTCCTGCGGTCGAAGTAAGCGCGTGTGCTTAGCGGAAAGGATTTGTGATTTTCAGGGCGTCGAATCGCCGGCCGTCTTGCAGGTCTTCGCTATAGAGGATTTCGCAGTTGGCTTCTAAAGCAGCCGCCACGACAAGCGAGTCGTACCAGGATAAATGGTGCCGGTGATGGAGCTGCAAAGCAGAAACAAACAGCGCGGGCGAAGAGTGAACGGCGAGTAGCGGACGGAACACGGTGCCAAGATATTCCTCTGCGGCAAATGCCGACATCGGCTTGAGAAAACGGTTGATGGCTACATTGAAAAACTCCTGCACAACCTGATAGCTGACGATGCCGGTGCGAGTTTCAAGACCCTCACGAATGAGCTCGACGGCACGGCGGGCTTTCGCTGGCGCAGTAACATCGAGGGAATAAACGAAAACATTGGTATCGAGAAAGAATTTAGCGCTCATTCATTTCGTCGCGCGTGAAGCGCCGTCCAGGTTGGACGTCGATCATCCGGCGCATCAGGGCGTCAAAAGCTGCTCCACTGCCCGATTGAGCCGCATATTGGCTGAGCCACTCTCGAAAAGCCGAATTCAGCGTTTTGTGTTGAGACCTGGCCACCAGTCTGGCTTGCTCGATCAAAGTCTCATCGGCGCTCAGGGTAACATTTTTCATACGATAACAGTGTACACTAGTTCAGTGTACCTCCGAAGCTCTAATAACTTGAGGATAAGGCGAAATTATGCGACGCCCAACTATCGGCGTATTTGACTCTGGCTTTGGCGGCCTGACTGTTCTTAAAGCTTTGCTTGAACTCATTCCGGAGGCCGATTATCTCTATTTTGGGGATACGGCGCGGCTGCCTTATGGATCGAAATCAGTAGAGACCGTGGCGCGGTATGCGGTGGAGGCGGCGCATTTTCTCGAGGGACACGGGGCGCAGGTGCTGGTGATTGCCTGTAACACGGCGACGGCGCTGGCGCTGGATCGGATTATTGCGGCGGCGCATGTGCCGGTGGTGGGGGTGGTTGAGCCGGGTGCGGAGGCTGCGGCTGCGGTCAGCAAGAATAAGAAAGTGGTGGTGGTTGGGACCGAGGCCACGGTGAGCAGCCATGCTTACAGGAGGGCGCTGGAGGCGCGGGGGGTGGAGGCGCGGGAGAAGGCTTGTCCGCTGCTGGTGCCATTGGTGGAGGAGGGATGGGTGGAGCACCCGGTGACCGATCAGGTTGCGAGGATTTATTTGGCGGAGGCGTTTGCTGACGGATTCCGTGACGCGGATGCACTGGTGCTGGGGTGCACGCATTATCCATTGCTCAAGGCGGTATTGCGGCGGGCGGCGCCGGAGCATGTGAGCATTGTGGATTCAGCGGAGTCGACGGCGGGGGTGGTGGCGGAGCGGTTGAACGGACTTTTGGCTTCTGCGGCGGGTGAGGAGCGGCGGGAGGTTCCAAGGATTAAGTTTTTTGCTACGGATTCGGTGGAGAAGTTTCGAGGGTTGGGGGAGAGGTTTTTGGGGCATCGGATCGAAGACGTGGAGCATGTGGATTTGAAGGAGTAGCAGGGGCTAAAGCCCTCATCTTTTTGCCCCTTTACGCGGCGCTGAAGCGCCGCTCTTCCACGGTTGTGCGAACATTTGGGAAACACCGCTCTTTCGTGGCGCTTTAGAGGACAGCAGGTTCCTCCGCTGCGCCCTCGCTGGCGCTCGGGGCTCCGGTCGGAATGACAGTGTGATTAGGAGTCTGGGTCCGTCGGAGCTAAAGCTCGGATAAAGGCGGAGCTAGAACTCAGTACAGGTGGAAATCGACTTCGACGGCCATTTCGACTTTGACGGGATGTCCGTCTTTCTTGCCGGGTTCGAAGCGCCACGTTTTGACGGTTTCGAGAGCTTTTTCGTCGAGGCCCATGCCCAGGGAGTTCACTACGCGGAGATTCGTGGGCTTGCCGTCGGTATCGACGACGATCATCAGGGTGCACGTGCCCTGGTACTTGGCCTTGCGGGCTTCTTCGGAAAATTCCGGATCGGGAGAATAGATGGGGCGCGGAGGAGTGACTCCGCGGCCGGGGCGGAAAACGCCGCCGCCCATGCCGCCACCCTCGCCGGGGCCGACGCCCGGGCCGGTGCCGGAGCCGACGCCACCACCGCTGCCTGAGCCGATTCCAGAGCCGTAGCCGGTTCCGTTCGACGGAATAATTGCGGAGGATTTGGGGTCGCCGAGGTTCGGCAAATTATTCATTGCCACTTTGATGTCGGGCGGAACGATGACGGTGGGCTCAACCGCGAGCTTTGGGTTGAAATTTCGGATGACTGCGGTGGGCGGAGTGATCTGCTGCATGGAGAACTTAGGCAGTTTGCCACGGGAGGCCTGGAGTACATCGCGGTCGCCGCCACCACCACCCCCGCCGGCTTGGGTCTTGGCCGGCTTAAGCGAATAGTCGCCAGGATCGATGAGCGCAGTAGTGACCGTCTGCGGCTTGGCCTGGGCTTTCGTGACCCAATGGTGGGCCCAAATTGTTCCGCCGATGATTAATGCTAGTACGACGACGTGGGCGGCGGTGGAACCGAGGACACCGTTTTTCTTGTAGTTGTAGAAACCCCAGATGTCTTTGACGGGGATGGGCTTCGATTCCAGCTTGAGAGGTGGAAGTTTCTTGGGGAAAAAGAAATCGTCCAAGCCGCGGAAAAGGGACTTGTACAACGGCTCGAAGGTGTCGGGAGCGAGCAGGAGATGAAGCTCCGGCTCTTTTTCAGCGGGTGTCGGATTCACTTCTACGGATGACATGTTCCCCGATTCGGCTTTCCCAGGTCGGACGGTGAGTGCACTGCGCTCGGCCCGACGCCCTGCTCAAGACAGATGAAGAGTCCTCCCAGCGAGTTGCCTGTAAGGCTACGTCTCGTTGTGGAATTTAGCGACCGCACTGGGCAAAGATTAACGTCCATTTGCCTGTTTGGAAAATTGTACCTCTTCTGGGGGTAGTTTACGAAGTGTATTTCGGAGACCCTGTGCGGGTGCGATCAGAAACCTTGAACACGAAGGGCACGAAGAAAAGTGACTGAACGGCTGCTGCGCTGGGCCGGTTAAGCGGGAGATCCTTCGCTACGCCTGAAAAACGGCTACGCTCAGGATGACAAAGTCGTGTAAATTGTCAAACCGCACAGTACTCGTGATGTCAGGTCGTGGACGTTCAACGCGGCGCTCCCTATAATGAAAAGATTCACACATTGGGAGATGCCAAGCGAGTGCCGCTCGAACTGAAAACTACTATTAATTTGCCTAAAACCGTGTTTCCGATGAAGGCCAATCTGCCGCAGAATGAGCCGAAAATGCTGGCCCGATGGGAGGATGCGCGGATTTACGAGCGCATCCGCGAGGCGCGCAAGGGATCGCCGACTTACATTCTGCACGATGGGCCGCCTTATACCAGCGGGCCGATTCACATGGGCACGGCGCTGAATAAGTGCCTGAAGGACTTCATCGTGAAGTCGAAGACGATGGCGGGGTTCGATGCGCCATACGTGCCGGGGTGGGATTGCCACGGGCTGCCGATTGAAATCAAGGTGGATAAGGAGCTGGGCGGGAAGAAGCTGCAGATGCGGCCGCTCGATGTGCGCGCGGAGTGCCGGAAGTATGCGCAGTACTTTCTCGACCAGCAGCGGCAGCAGTTCAAACGCATTGGAGTGTTTGGGAGGTTTGATCGTCCGTACGCGACGATGAATCCTCAGTATGAGTCGGTGGTGCTATCGACTTTCTTTTCTTTTTATGAAAATGGATTCGTCTACAAGGGACTGCGCGCGGTTTACTGGTGCATGCATGACGAGACGGCGCTGGCCGAGGCTGAGGTGGAGTATGAGAACCACACCAGCCCGACGGTTTACGTGAAGTATGCGCTGCTGGATGATCCGGCGAAAATTGATCCGGCGCTGGCGGGGAAAAAAGTTTCGACGATTATCTGGACGACGACGCCGTGGACGCTGCCGGCGTCGATGGCGGTGGCGTTTCATCCGGATGAGGAATATGTGGGATTGGAATCCGGTGGTGAAGTTTATATTGTGGCGGCGAAGCTGGCGAAGGATGTGGCAGAGAAATGCGGGCTGGCTGATGTGCGGGAGATTGCACATTTTCCTGGGCGAAAAATGGAGCGGCTGAATTTTCAGCATCCATTTCTGGATCGGAAGATTCTTGGCGTGCTGGCGGAGTACGTGACCATGGATACGGGCACGGGCGTGGTGCACACGGCGCCGTCGCACGGAGCTGAGGATTTTATTACCGGAGTGAAGTATGGGCTGGACGCGACCAGCAATGTGGATGAGAAAGGCATCCTGCGGAACGGGCTTGAGGAGTACACGGGGCTGCGCGTGTGGGATGCGAACCAGCCGATTATTGAATTACTGAAGAAGCGCGGGGCGCTGCTGCATACGGAGAAGACGGAGCATTCGTATCCGCATTGCTGGCGCTGCCATAATCCAGTGATTTTTCGGGCGACGGAGCAGTGGTTTATTTCGATGGAAACGCCGATGCCGGGCGGGAGCGGCGGTCGAGGTTCTGAAAATGATACTCTCCGCAAGCGGACTCTGGAAGAGATCAAGCACGTGAGGTGGGATCCGGCGTGGGGAGAAGAGCGGTTATCGAACATGATTGCCACGCGACCGGATTGGTGCATTTCGCGGCAGCGGGTGTGGGGCGTGCCGATCGCGGTGTTTCTTTGCGAGAGTTGCGGCAAGCCGCTGAATGATCCGGCGGTGAATCGCAAGGTGGTGGAGTTGTTTGCGCGGTCGGGAGCGGATGCGTGGTTTACGTCGGAGTCAGACAGCATTCTTCCGGCGACGGCGAAGTGTCCGCATTGCGGGGGAACGAAGTTTGAAAAAGAGACGGACATTTTTGATGTGTGGCTGGAATCGGGCGCGAGTTATCTGGCGTTGATTGCTGATGAGCCGACGTATCCGTGGCCTTCTGATTTGTATCTGGAAGGCGGAGATCAATACCGGGGGTGGTTTCAGTCGTCGCTGCTGTGCGGCATGGGGACGCGGGGAACGCCTCCGTATAAAGAGGTGGTGACGCCGGGATGGACGCTGGATGAAAAGGGCCAGGCCATGTCGAAGTCGCGGGGGAACGATGTGGACCCGGTGGATATTTCGGACCGGCTGGGCGCGGAAGTGGTGCGGTTGTGGGTGGCGTCGGTTGATTTTCGGGAGGATGTGGTTGGGTCGGAGAAGCTGATGCTGCGCATCGCGGAGAATTACCGCAAGATTCGCAACACGTTCCGTTATGTGCTGGGGAATCTGGGAGATTTTAATCCGGAGACGGATGCGGTTCCGTTTGAGAGCATGGAAGGGCTGGATCAGTACATGCTGCGGCAGACGCTGGCGTTTGCTGACGAGGTGCGGGCGTCTTATAAAGAGTTCGCGTTTCACAGGATTTATCACCGGCTGAATCATTTTTGCATTGTCGATTTGAGCGCATTTTATTTTGATGTGCTGAAAGACCGGCTTTATATTTCGGCGCCGAAATCTCAGGCACGGCGCAGCGCGCAGACGGCGATCTGGAGGATTGGTGAAGCGCTGGTGCGATTGCTGGCGCCGATCATGAGTTTCACTTCGGAAGAAGTTTGGAATTATTTGCCGAAGACGGCGGGACGAACAGAGAGTGTGCATCTGGCGTTGTTTCCCTCGGCGGAGGAAATTCTTGGTGATGAGTCGGTGAAGGATGATGGAGATGGCGCAGATTGGACGACGCTGCGCGCGGTGCGTGACGAGGTGCTCAAGGCTCTGGAAGAGGCGCGCAACAATAAGTTGATCGGCACGGGGCTGGAGGCGCGGGTTATCCTGTCGGCGTCCGATCCAATTTATTCCGTGCTGTCGCGGCATGCGGATCAGTTGCGTTATCTGTTCATTGTTTCCGCAGTGACGCTGGCTCAGGGTTCAGGTAATGGTACTGGCGGAGTGCACGTTGAAGTGAAGAAGGCGGACGGGACGAAGTGCGAGCGCTGCTGGAATTATTCGACACATGTGGGCGAGGATAAGAATTATCCGACGGTGTGTGAGCGGTGCAGCGCGGTGCTGAAAGAAATTGGCGGCGGTCGTTGAAAGTTTTGAAACCTCGCAGTGCGGAAGCGGACGTCAAAATCCCCACCCTGCGCAAGAACGCGCAAGGGTGGGGCACCCGGCGGTGCCTAGGATCGAACACATTGTGAATTGGCGAAAGCTGAGAACGTTTCTGCTCACCGTTTTTTTTCTGAGCCTGATTCCGGCCACGCGCTACTACCAGATCGACGTACCGCTGATACGGTTTTTGAAAGGGCCGTTGGCGGTGGATCCGCTTTCGCTGCATCTGGCGGGCGAGTTCGTGGAGAGCAATCTGGGAACCGAGCAAGGAAGCGACGGCTCGGTGACGGTGCGCATGATCGCGCAGCAATATTTGTTTGTTCCCCACTGCATTCTGGTTCCCGCCGGAGTTCCGATTCATCTGCGTATCACGAGTGCGGACGCGGTCCACTCGCTGAATTTCGAAGGCACGAAATATAACGTGAAAGTTCTGCCGGGGACGATCAGCGAGGCGCAACTGCAGTTTGCCAGCGCCGGCGAGTTCAAAACGGCTTGTGGGGAATTCTGCGGAGCCGGACATTACGCCATGCGATCCAAATTAAAAGTGGTGCCACGCGATCAATTCTCTGTTTTGCGGGCAGGAGAAAGAGGGACCTGTGCGGCGCAATAACGGAAGCGGCTCCCGGAGCTGGAGAATTCGGAACTGGAGAATGATGTGGATTGCGGCCGCCGTGGTAGCGGCAGGGTCGCTGCTGGTGGCGGCGAGTGACAATCCGCCGGAGCGAATTCCCTCTTACGTGGCGTGGACGCCGGAGACCATTGCGGCGGCCTCCGCGGGGGATGCTTTTCGCGGAATGCTGCTGGCCAGGCACTGCGAACACTGCCACGGCGCAGAAGGCTTCAGCGCTGTGGGTATGACTCCGAATTTGGCAGGGGTGGATCGGCTGGCGGTGTGGAAGGAGTTGCAGGATTTTCGCAGTCACAAGCGAAAATCGCGAGTGATGGAAGGGATTGCGGGTTCGCTTTCGTCGCACGACGTGGCCGATGTGGTGGCTTATTATGCGAAGTTACCCGTGTTCGAGGATCGCCAGGACAATCGAAATTTTCCGCAGCCGCGGCCTGACCCCGCTCGCGCGGGTGTGGCTTCACATCTGGTTTCGTTTGGAGATGGCGAGCGGGGTATTCCGCCCTGCCAATCATGCCACGGGCCGGTAGCGTACAAGATTGGGGTTCCATCCCTGGCAAACCAGAATGCCGATTATGTTCTGGACCAGCTCGAAGCATTTGCGAATGGGAGTCGCGCCAATGACATCAACGTGCAGATGCGAACGATCTCTTCTCTTCTTACAGACCAAGAAAAACACGGATTAGCGGAGTACTACGGGTCGGGTCTTGGACTGGAGCCAGGAAGCTCCCGGTGAAGGTCAGGATGGGTACTGCACGTTTGGATTCGTCGTCGCCGGCCTGAAACCTCTCCCTGTACCAAATGGAATACTTGCTTCGTCTGCAGCTGCGAAATAGACTTCCGTGCTAATGGGTAAGATCAGCGGTTTAGCGACTTTTTTGAGCCGCTGCAGGCGCTATTTTGGTGAATCTGATGAAGTTGTCTTGACAGTTTCATCGAAAAGGCAGAACGCAAAACGAAAGTAATAGTGTGCATCGGTTTGCATTATCCCGGTGCAGAAGCAGGCGAGATACCTGAATAACATGCTTGTAATCAGTGAGTTGTTAATCCACAGGGTTTGGCATACGGGATGCACATTGGTGGCTGGGTGCAGTGGACTTCTGTCCCCTGGAGGGGTTTAGACCTCCACAATGACCACTACTCGGGTTTACACAGGTTCAGGAGGAAAGACGTTTATGAAGCGGATTGTTTTGATGGCTCTACTGGCAATGGCACTGCCGATGGCGATGTTCGCCAGTTCATCGGTTGACTTCACCAATAGCAGCGGTGTCCTTTCGGGCAGTACGGCGGGGCTAACCCTTAGCGGTTCCGAGCTGATTGCCGTAAACGGCCTCGGCGGCCTGGGCTTGGTTACAGGCGGACTGGGAAGCGTAAGCTTTTCGACCGGCGCACTGCTCTCAGGCGGAACCACCGCTCTGCAGATGGGCGGCAGCTTCGCTGGCAGCGGCGCTTTCGACATTAGTGGCAACGGGACGGACGGCATTCCAACGGGCACGATCTTTGACGGGTCATTTAACGGCCCGGTGACCTGGACGCTGGTAACGCTGGCCAATGGAACTCACAACTACACCCTTACTGGCAGCATTAAGGGCACCTGGTATAACGGCGCGACAGTGAATGGCGCGACTGTTCAGCTGACGATCAACACGGGCAAAGGCTACTTCAGCGGAAGCACGATGATCTCCAGCGGCGATACCAATATCAGCACCGTTCCAGAGCCGGGCACACTCGGATTGCTGGGAACCGGATTGATTGGTTTGGCTGGTGCATTGCGGCGTAAGCTGAAAGCGTAATACATTTCAAATCCGCGTCACGAAAGCCTCGCGTTCCGCGAGGCTTTCGCTTTGCTTTTTAACGTACATTTGCGCGGCCGCTTGGCGAATGAAGCCGCAACTCCCTTCCGGATTCGCTTCCCGAAAGAACTTCAATTACCCCAGTAACCCGCCCAGGGGGATTACCGTTGACGGTGGTGAGGGAGCGTCTTTACATTCGCCACAGGGGGTCGTATGAAAGATATTCATGAGGTGTTGCGGCAGAAGCAGACCAGGTACGCGCAACTGGGCAAGCAGATTGAAATGCTCCAGCAGGCGGCGGAGAAGCTCCGTGAGGTGGCTCCCTTGCTCGCAGAGAACGATGATGAAGATAACGCGGTGTTGATGGAAGTGGACGACGCGCCCGGATCCGATGCATCGGCGGCGAAAGCGGCTGCGGCGGGATCGGGAGGAGCGGCGTCCAAGGCAGCGCGTCCGACGGCGCCTCGTTGGCCCTAATTCGGGGCTGTAATCTCGCCTGATTTAGGCGGGGATTCCACTTTATGACTCTTCTGGCACTATTGATTTCCACTGATGATTCCGCTTGCGAGGTTCTGGGCCGGGTGCTGCCGGCGTCCGGGATCGCGGTGGAACGCTTCAGCGATCTGGCGACGGCGGTGGATCGTCTTCGGCAGCAGAGATTCGACGCTTTGATTATCGATTTTGAAGATGCCAAAGCGGCGGCCGAAGTGTTCGAAGAAGCGCAGAAGCTGAATTCGGGAGTTGCTCCGGTGACCGTGGCCCTGGTGGCGGAGCGGGCCAAGGTGCGTGAAGTTTTAAGCAGCGGTGCGCATTTTGTTCTTTATAAGCCGCTGTCGGAGGAAAAGGCGAAGGCCGGATTGCGAGCGGTGAGTGCCCTGCTGAATCGGGAACGCCGGCGCGCCTACAGGGTTCCGGTGCAGGCTCCGGTGGAGCTGACCTTGCCGGATAAGCGCACCATGGAGGGAATTCTTCTCGACCTGAGCGAGACCGGTATGGATGTTCTGACCGCCGAACCCCAGGTTCCGGCGGCGTTGCTGAAATTCCGTTTCACGTTGCCCGATGCATCACTGGAAATTGACGCTCACGGGCAAGTAGCGTGGGCAAAGCCGAACGGGCAGACTGGCGTACACTTTCTGGATTTGGACGAATCGGTCAAGACGCAACTTCAGCAATGGTTACACTCGGCTGCGGCGGCACTGCGAGCGGGCGAGGATGAGACCGTTCCCCACTGCAAGCTCACAGATTTAAGTCTGGGCGGTTGCTACGTGGAAACCGATTCTCCGTTCCCGGAACGCGCCCTGGTTGATCTCTGTTTGCGTACGGGCGAAATGGCAGTGCATACGGAAGGAATGGTGCGCGTGGCTCATCCTGGCTACGGGATGGGAGTGGAGTTTCCTTCGCGCACGTCGGAACAACGCGCCCAGGTGGGGAATCTGATCAGCTTTCTGCGGGGCTGCCCGGAATCCATGCTGGAAATGAGCATTTCACCGCGGGCTTTGGTCGCAGACGCGAGCCAGTTTGAACCGGCTCCGGATGCCGCAAGGGCGACCTCGGACGACGAAGAGTTGCAGGATCCCTTGCTCGAATTGCTGCGCCAGGCTACCAGCATGCAAGAAGATGATTTTCTTGAGGAGCTTCGGCGGCAGAGATCCGGGGAAGCCGTCACCACGTAGTTCCCTTCCTAATTCTTTTAATTCTCACTTCAACTGAAATCGCTTCCTCTTGGCGCGTCGAAGATTTCATGCCGGTTGCCGTGTAAATTTCTGAATTATTCGAGGGCTTTCGGCACCAATGGGGCGCTAATCTCGTGGCAGGTGGCGGGAGAATTCGAGATTAGCGCGCGGCGGGAAAAACTGGGCAGCGATAGCGGGATGTGCGGCGGGCCTGCGGATTTGCACCGGAGAAAAGAAGAGCCCGAGCCCCGTCTATGACTCGGGCTCTTCAGTCTCCGTGGTCTGTTCCACCCCTAATGCAAGTAAGGTAGCGGATCATTATTGTGCGATGGTTTCAGGAATGTTAAATCTGGATGAAATCGAAATGGGGTTTCACGTAGCAGACCGCCTGGCATCGTTTGCGCGCGGTTCGAGCCGTTGTGCGAACACGGACAGCAACTTAGGATATGCTGGCGCACGGAGGCTGGTAAGCGAAGCTGGCGACGAACAGAAAATCCGGAAAGGCTGATCGTTCGACGTCTTCCGCGGCGGAGTTTGCCAGCCGCAGCAAACTGACGTGGAAGACAATTGTTTATATCGCAGCTGCGGCATTCGCAGTTGAGATTCCCTTCTTTTTCTTCGGAACACCTTCGGGACACGATGTGGAGTTCCATCTTTACTCGTGGCTGGAAGTTCTCACGCAATGGAAGCACGGGATTGGTTATCCGCGCTGGGCGGCGCTGGCGAACTTCGGCTACGGCGAGCCGCGATTCATCTTTTATCCTCCGGTATCGTGGGCTCTGGGTGCGGGACTGAGCACGGTTTTTCCCTGGATAGTAGTTTCGGACATCTACATTTGGCTGGTGCTGGTGGCGGCGGGCGCGTCTATGTTTTTGTTGGCGCGGCGATGGCTTGACCAGCGCGACGCAACTTTCGCGGCCGTGTTGTATGCAGTGAATCCTTATCATCTGGTGATTGTGTATTGGCGGAGTGCGTTCGCTGAATTGCTGGCGGCGTGCCTGCTGCCTCTGCTGGTGTTGGTGTTGTTGCGCGCGGAGGAAGGTCGCGCGCGCGGGACGATTTGGCTGGCGCTGGTTCTGGCGGCTTCGTGGCTGGTGAATGCTCCGGCGGCGGTGATGATCCATTATTCGATGGCATTGCTGGTTTTGGTGATCGCGTGGCAGAGGAAATCGGCGCGCATTCTGCTGACGAGTGGGATGGCGGTTATTTTGGGTGCGGCGCTGGCCGCGTTTTATTTGGTTCCCGCGGTTTATGAACAGCGGTGGGTGAATATTGCGCAGGCGGTTTCAGCGGGATCGCGTCCGCTGGATAATTTTTTGTTCGTCCATACGACGGACGCAGATCATGACGCTTTTAATTGCGTGATTTCGTGGGTGGTCGTCGCAGAGATTGTTTTGACGATGGCGGCAATGTGGGGGGCGCGAAAGTGGCGGAGGCGTGACGGTGAACTTCGTCGTGAACTTAGTCTTGAACTGAATCTTGAACTGAATCTTGAACTGAATCTTGAACTCTGGGATGCGCTGGCGATTTGGGGGGCGGCTTGTGCCGTCCTCATGCTGCCGGTCACGAATTTGTTTTGGAACATCCTTCCGAAGCTGCGCTTTATGCAATTTCCCTGGCGCTGGACGCTGTGTCTGGGTGTTCCTTTTACGATGTTCATTGTGCTGGGAGTGCGCAGATGGCCGGCGCGCGTGGGTTTGTATGTGGCGACGCTGTGCGTGATCATTTTTGCGTGGCACCACTTTCAAGCGCCATGGTGGGATACGAGCGCAGACCTGCGGGAGATGCAGGATAACGTGGTTACGGGCGCGGGTTATGGAGGGACCGATGAATACACACCGGTCGGAGCCGATCCTTCGGCGGTGGACAAAGATGCCCGCCGGGTGACGGTGGAGGGGCCGACTCATGCGGCGATTCGGATTTTGGAGTGGGGAGCGGAACGAAAAACCTTCAGTGCGGATATGTCGGGGGCGGACAATCTGGTTTTACATCTGTTCAGTTATCCGGCGTGGCGCGTGGAGGTGAATGGGAGAATCGTGCAGGGGGCAACGCGCGAAGGCACGGGACAGATGCTGGTTCCGGTAGAAGCAGGGATGAACCGCGTGGAGATTATCTTTCTGCGGACTTGGGACCGCACTTTGGGGGCGTGGATTTCGATGGTCGCGGTTGTTTTCGTGCTGATGTCGCTGAGGAAGATGGCGCGTGGAGGGGAGCGTTCTTGAAGCGCTGCATTTTGGTTGCGACTTCGAACGCGGGGAAGCTGCGCGATTTTGCGGGCGCGGCGCTGCGCCATGGAATTGAGATTGCGGGTGTTCCTGGCTTCGCTTCCCTGCCCAGCGTGGTTGAGGATGGTTTGACGTTCGAAGCGAATGCGCGGAAAAAGGCCGAGGCTTATAGCCGTTACGTCCCGGGGGAGATTGTGGTCGCTGATGATTCGGGATTGGAGGTGGATGCGCTGCATGGCGCTCCGGGGGTGCACTCTGCGCGATATGCCGCCCCGGAGCTACAGAATAAAGAACCGCATGAGGCGGATGTGAACACCGACGATGAGGCCAATAATGCGCGGGTGCTGCGCGAGTTGAAGAACATTCCGCGAGAACAGCGCACGGGGAGATTTATTTGCGTGCTGGCGGCGGCGCGTACTGGCGAAACGCTGGCGACGTTTCGAGGAACGGCTGAAGGAATTATTCTTGAGGCGCCTCGGGGGACGAATGGCTTTGGGTATGATCCACTGTTTTATTTTCCGCTGATTGGGAAAACATTTGCGGAACTGACGGCGGAGGAGAAATCCGAATACAGCCACCGGGGCGCGGCGTTCCGAGAATTGCTGAAATGGTTCGACGATCGGAATGACAACCATGATGCACCGGTACCAGATCTAGGGTAGTAATGCACTTTGGCTTACGCAATACACCGGTTCAGCGGGAGATCCTTCGCTACGCCTGGAAAACGGCTCTGCTCAGGATGACAGCGTCGTCTAATGCTCAAGCCACCTTTGGTCGGGGTGTTCTTGACTTCGCTTCTGTCTGAGCCGGATAATGAAAAGTTCTTTTGTCATCTTCAAGCGCACAAGCAGACATACAACCCAGTAATAAAGAAATCATAAGGAGCGATTTGTGGCTTCAGCAGCCAGTTCGACTGCTCCCGGAGTGAAGCGAGGCGCGAGGCGGGGAGTGGCGCCATTGCGGGCGGGACAGGGCATGTCGTTTTTTTGGCGACGATTGCATTCGCTTACCGGCATCGTTCCGGTGGGCGCGTTTTTATTCGAACACATTCTTATTTCTAACTCCACAGCAATTACCGGGCCTGACGCTTATGCGCGGCAGGTCAGTTTTCTGGCGAATCTGCCGCTGGTATTTTTCCTTGAGTTGTTCGGGATATGGATTCCGATTGCGTTTCACGCGCTCTACGGGTTTTACATCTGGTACCGGGGCGATGGGAACACGATTGAGTATCCGTGGACGGGAAACTGGATGTACACCGCACAACGGTGGACTGGCGGAATTGCGTTCGTTTATATCGTCTGGCACACGTGGACGATGCGATTCAGCGGGGTCGATCTGCATGCTTATCCTTATGCGTCATTCGGCAAAGTGCAGGCGGAACTACTGAATCCGGCGTTGTTTCTATTTTTCGTTGTGGGTTTGATTGCCGCTTCCTGGCACTTCGCATATGGAATTTGGCTATTCTGCGCGAAGTGGGGCATTGTTTCCGGAGAGCGAGCTCAGAGGCGGTTTCTGATTGTGTGTTTAGCATTCTTTTTTGTCCTGACCGCCGCCGGATTGGCGAGCCTGGCATCGTTTCGCTCGCGACCGCTGCAGCCGATAGATGCTGGTACGGCGGCTATGGCCGGGCACGCAACAGGAATTAACGGAAAGCCGGTGGAGTGAAGATGGCAGCTCCAAAGATCATTGTGATTGGCGGTGGGCTCGCGGGACTTTCGGCGGTTATCAAGATTGCCGAGATGGGCGCGAGCGTCGACCTGTTCTCGATTGTGCCGGTGAAGCGTTCGCATTCGGTATGCGCGCAGGGCGGAATCAACGCGGCCAAGAATCTGAAGGGCGAAGGCGATTCCACCTGGCAGCACTTTGATGACACGGTTTACGGCGGAGATTTTCTGGCGAACCAGCCCCCGGTGAAAGATATGTGCGAGGCGGCGCCGGGGATTATTGATCTGCTCGACCGCATGGGCGTTACCTTCAATCGCACTCCCGAGGGTCTACTGGATTTTCGGCGTTTCGGTGGGACTTTGTATAACAGGACTGCATTCGCCGGGGCTACCACCGGCCAGCAACTTCTTTACGCGCTGGATGAGCAGGTACGGCGGTATGAATCCGAAGGCAAGGTAAAGAAGTACGAGCACTGGGAATTTCTTTCGGCGGTGCTGGATGGGAACCGCGTGTGCCGCGGGATTTGCGCGATGGATTTGCGCAGCATGGAAGTTAGAACGTTCCCAGCGGACGCCATCATCATCGCCACGGGCGGCAATGGGGCCATCTTTGGGAAGTCGACGAATTCGGTGGTGTGCACCGGATCGGCGCAATCGGCGTTGTATCAGCAAGGTTGTTATTACGCGAACGGCGAATTCATTCAGGTGCATCCTACCTGCATCCCCGGCGAAGACAAGCTGCGGCTTATGTCAGAATCTGCGCGCGGGGAGGGCGGACGAGTCTGGGTTCCGAGAACGGCAGGGGACAAGCGCGATCCGAAATCGATTCCGGAGAAAGAACGCTGGTACTTCCTCGAAGAGTGGTATCCCAAGTACGGCAACCTGGTGCCGCGCGACATCGCTACCCGCGCCATCTTCAAAGTTGTCTTCGAGCACAACCTCGGCATCGATGGCAAGCCGATGGTTTATCTCGACCTGACGCATATTGACCGAAAGATTCTCGACCGCAAGCTGGAAGGGATTCTGGAAATCTATGAAAAGTTTGTGGGCGATGACCCGCGCGATACGCCCATGAAGATTTTTCCGGGGATGCATTACACCATGGGCGGGCTGTGGGTGGACTTCAACCAGGCGACCAATATTCCTGGGATTTATGCGGCAGGCGAGTGCGAGTACCAGTATCACGGGGCGAACCGGCTGGGCGCGAACTCGCTGGTGTCATGCATTTACGGCGGAGGGATTGCCGGGCCGAATGCGGTGAAGTATGCGCGGGGACTGCAGGCGCTGCCGGATGGCAACGCTGTTTTCGATGCCGAGAAAAAGAAGCAGGAAGAGAGCAATTCCCTGCTGATGAATAATGCGGGGACGGAGAATCCGTTTAAACTCTGGCACGAGTTGGGCGAGTTGATGACGAAGGATTGTACCGTCATCCGCTATAACAAGAACTTGGTGGAGACGGATGCGAAGCTGGTGGAGATGCTGGAGCGCTTCCGCAGCGTCAACTTGAGCGACCGCACGCAGTGGGCAAATACCAGTGTGGTATTTACGCGGCAGCTTTATAACATGCTGCAGTTGGCGAGAGTAATAGCGCAAGGAGCGAAGCTGCGGGACGAATCGCGTGGGGCACATTACAAGCCGGATTTCCCGGACCGCGACGACAAGAATTTCCTGAAGACGACGAAGGCATATTTTGCGCCGGATGCGGATGAGCCGAAATTTGAGTTCGAGCCGGTGGATGTGTCGCTGATTCCGCCGCGGGCGAGGAAGTATGACGCGGTGAAATAGGGCCGGGAGGGGCACGAGTTTTACTCGTGCCGATTAGGGCGATCTTTGAAAATTGCTTACCCCGCAGAAGATCTGTATCGGGGCGGAGAGCATGTATCGGGGCACGCCTTTAGGCTTGCCGTTGAACGGCAATCAGGCGGCGGGCTTCAGCCCCTGCGGTGCCTTGTCTAAGCCGGACCGCATACACGCAGAGGAGTAAGGGAAATCAGAAGGACTCTTCACCATTCGCCGTCTCGTGGGGTTGTTGATGATGTATTGCAGTACGCGCCCAAAATGCTGAAGATCATAAATTCTTACTTCCGAGAAACCGCGCTGCCATATGGGCGCTTTGAACCCAAATTCTTTACCTGCACGAAAAGCAAAGCCGCCTTTGACGAACTGTACTGCTCGTTCGATACTCATGCCCGAATCAAGGCTAACTAGTATGTGAAAGTGATCGGGCATGACAACGAAGGCATGAAGAAAGTATTTGCGTTGATTCCGGTAATGGTACAGAACGTCAATGAATAATCGAGCCGAGCGATCGGACTGCAGTAGGTTGCGCTTCGCAGCAATGGAAGATGTGACAAAAAACGTCCGCTCAGGGGCGACGATATTTGCCGGATCGCCGTGTCTGAGCGGAATGGACATAGGCAGGGGCTAAAGCCCGGTTTTCTTTTAGGGGTCGTAATGGCACGTCTGAAGACGTGCCCCGATACGACCGAGGTTGTAAGCTTAAACCGGCACGAGTGCAAATCGTGCCCGTCTCGGTGGTTTTTCTGTACGAGGATTTTCTTTTTGGGAAAGAGTTTGCCGTCCTTGTGGGAAGATCGATGATGAGCAAGGTACCGCGCCGCGTGCTGAAGGTCTTCGTCGGAGCGGCGGTCGTGTTTGGATTACTCATTGGCTACATGAGGTTCTCTTCCGGGAAGATCCGCGGCTACGAAATAAGCCCTGACGGAAGATACGTCGCAGAATGGCGGGTATACGATCAACATAGCGCGACGACGACGGATTTCGGCGCAGTGCAACTCAGGGAACGATCAAGCCCCTTTAGGCGTACGGTTCTCAGCGGCTTGGACTACGGAGCTCAGATCTCACTCGTTTGGACCGACTCCGAGAATTTGGTAGTCCAGTGCGGGAGGTGTGGTGCCTTCCAGATTAAGTGCGATACGTGCGGAGATGCTCTCTATGTTGTCGCCAAGGAAACTGGTTGGCGCAACGTAAAGATTCACTATACCAATCAGTCTCTTAGAGACGACAGGAATGCACGTTGACTATAGGCTTAAGGGCTAAAAGCTAATGGCTAATAATAAATCCGTAATCATCAAGATCAAGCGGCAGAATAATCCGTCTTCCAAGTCTTATTGGGAGGAATTTGAACTTGCGTGGCATCCGGGGATGAATGTGATTTCCTCGCTGATGGAGATTGCCGCGAACCCTGTGACCCGCGATGGCACGGCGACCACGCCGATCACCTACGACTCGAATTGCCTGGAGGAAGTTTGCGGGTCGTGCGCCATGTTGATCAATGGGCGGGCGCGCATGGCTTGCTCGGCTTTGATTGATAACCTTGAGCAGCCGGTGAAGCTTGAGCCGTTTTCCAAGTTCCCTATCGTCCGCGATCTGGCTACGGATCGCAGTGTGATTTTTGAGAATCTGAAGATTGTGAAGGCTTGGGTTCCAATCGATGGAACTTATAACCTGGGGCCCGGTCCGCGAGTTAGTCCGGAAGAGCAGGAGCAGGCTTATCCGCTTTCGCGGTGCATATCGTGCACTTGCTGCATGGAGGCGTGTCCGCAGTTTAACGAAGAGACGGGATTCGTTGGCGCGGCGACGATTGCGCAGGTGCGGTTGTTTAATATGCATCCGACCGGGCGCGAGCTTAAGCACGAGCGGCTGGCCGCGCTGATGGGCGATGGCGGCATCCAGGAATGCGGCTACGCGCAGAATTGCGTGGAGGTTTGCCCCAAGGATATTCCGCTGACCAAGGCCATTTCCAAAGTGGGTGGAGACGTAATGAAGCAGGTTCTGGGCGACCTTTTCCGGAGCTGAACCGGAAATTTCTCGTAAATCAAAACTCTAGAAAAGCGCAATTTGCGCGGGTTCTGCGCGATTTTTCGCTTTGCTAGCGCCGATTTTTGTCACTCGGGCAACAACAGCGCTGCCCTGCGCTGTATCTAATGAGCGCTAACTGGTTGCTGGGTTAGCACATGAGTTAACTGTAATTCTGCGACCGCGGATGGAGTTTGGCGTGCTCTATTTTCAGTGCATCCGTTGTGGGGCTGGGACGGTAACCATGAGGTAACCAGCGGTTGGAAATGGCCCCAGATAACGCTGGTAACGGGTGTTCTTCAAGGATTGGTTGGACGGCTTGACAGCATGGCTTAGAATGACCGGACAGTTGCGGGGTTGAGCACTGGGGCCGGCTACGGAGAATTTCTGAAATCACGATTGCAGCGCCGCTTGATGTTGTTCTTATTTCTGGCCTCGGTTGGCAGCCCGCTGTTTGCGGCTACGACCACCGCAAGCTTGCATAAGCGCGTTCACCACTTCCGGCATCCGCGGCTGCATTGGACGCGATGGAATCCGATGTTTCGTCCGTCGCACGAATCTCTTTTGATACAGAACGCGGAAGTCGACCGGCTGGAATTGCCACGCATTCAGGATGACGATGAACTGGAAGCGCTGAAGGCGAGTGGCGCGCTGCAACCGATTATTGCCGGGGAGTCTTTGCGCTTCGATCCGCGGCTGGATCCTTCGCGGCGGTACTGCCGTCCGTGGACGCGGGATTTTGTGCAGGATATTTCGCAGGCCTATTATCACCGCTTTCACGAGCAGATTCAGGTGAACTCAGCGGTGCGAACGGTGAAGGTGCAGAAAAAATTGCGGCGGCACAATCGGAATGCGGCTCCGTTTGAGGGAGATACAGCATCATCCCATCTGGCGGGATTGACCGTGGATCTGCAGCGGCGCGGAATGACGCAGGAACAGATTCACTGGATGGAACATTATCTGTTCTACATGAAGGCTTTGGGTTTGGTGGAGCCGGAAGAAGAACGGCACCAATGGGTGTTCCACATTATGGTTTCCGGGCGCTACGCGGATTGGCGCGAGTCGCAGGATATTGTTCCGATGGAGCGACCTGAGCCGGCGACGGTAACGGCTGACGCCGCGGCATCGAACTAACTCATCCCGCGGTATATTGCGCTTCACCGTTGCCGAACGACCAGTTCTCCCACGCAACTTCCACTAGGTTGATTACCAAGTCCTGCGGCCGCAGGCCTGGATTCTCTGCCAGAATCTCTGACATGCGTTGAAACATTTTCTTTTTCTGCGCCAATTTGCGTCCGGTGGAGAGCGTGATCTGGACGAAGACAGCGTCGTCGGTGCGCTGTATTCCCAGGTACGAGGGATCGTAGATCAGGCCGCCGGCCGGGTGTTCGGTGATCACCTGAAATCTGTCTTGTTCAGGAACGCTGGCACCTTCCACCATGGCACGATGCACGCCATCGGCCAGAGCTTTTTTGTATTGTTCCGACTTCCCTTCACGCAATGAAATTCTGACCAGCGGCATTACTGCCTCCCGTTCGATCTGTTGTGACGTAAACTCCGGAATTGCTTTTGGAATGGATGACGTCGCGGCTCCGCGGGATTCACGAAACGCACGGTGCATTGCCGGGATCGTGCTTTAATGATGCGATGATCGTGATGATGGCGGGATTACCCGGGACCGGCAAAACTACTTTGGCTCGCGAATTGGCAGCGCGAACGTCAGGGCGCGTGCTGAGCAAAGATGAAGTGCGCCACGCGTTGTTTTCCGCGGAAGAAATTGAATATTCTTCGCGGCAGGATGATTTCTGTGGGCAGGTTATGCTGGAAACCGCGGGCTTTCTGTTCCGACAAGATCGAGAGCGCATCGTTTTTCTGGATGGGCGTCTATTTTCGCGGCGTTACCAGATTGAGAATGTCGTGAACGCCGCCGAATCGCTGCGTCAGGAATGGCGGATTCTGGAATGCATGTGCGCGGAGGAGATTGCGCGGCAGCGACTGGAGGAGCAGGGCCGGGAACATCCGGCGGCGAATCGAGACTTTCAACTTTATCTCGAAGTGCGATCGAGATTTGAAGCCATTACTCGGCCGAAAACCGTGATTGATACCGGGTTGCTGCTCGAGAGCTGCGTGCAGCAGGCGCTTGCGGCGATTCGCTGAAAGGCTTTGCTCAGCGGAGCTTTCCTATACAATCGTGCTCGCGTTCTATCGAGATTCCGCAATCTATAAAACTTATGGCTCGTTTCGGCGTTGTTTTGTTTTCATGCATGGCCCTGGCTACATTTTCGGCAGGGCAAGCTACAAATTCCGCAAACCCTTCCGGACCGTCGGTCAGTGCGCAGGCGCTGGCGATCCAAAGATCAGCCATTGTGGTCGATACACATGCGGATACGCCGCAGCGGTTTCTTGACGAGGGCTTCGACATTGGGTCAACCGATCCACATGATGGCGGCCATCTGAGTCTCGATAAAGCACGGCGCGGTAATTTGGGAGCGGAATTTTTCTCGATCTGGGTAGATCCGGAGACGAATCAAGGACATTTCGCGCGGCATACGTTCGATCTGATCGATTCAGTCTATGAGCAGTCGGCGCGACATCCGGACCGCATGATGATGGCATTTTCCATGGCTGACATTGAGCGCGCGCACCGCGAACACAAATTGGCTGCGCTGATGGGAATCGAGGGCGGACATTCGATTGAGAACGACATGCACCTGTTGCGTGATTATTACCGGCTGGGCGTGCGCTACATGACGCTCTCGTGGTCGAACACGAATGAATGGGCGGATTCCTCTGGCGACATTGACGATCCTAAGATTCAGCATCACAACGGGCTCACGGATTTTGGCAAGCAGGTGGTGCTGGAGATGAACCGACTGGGGATGATGGTGGATATTTCTCATGTGGCCGATAAGACTTTTTGGGACGCCATTGCCACGACGAAGGCTCCGGTGATTGCTTCGCATTCTTCGGCACGGGCGCTGGTGGATGCGCCGCGCAATATGACCGACGACATGCTGCGCGCGGTGGCCAAGAATGGCGGTGTGGTACAGGTGAATTTTTTCTCGGGCTTCGATGATGAGAATTTCCGCAAGGCTGAGCAGGCTCAGGCAAAAGACCAGGCGGCGGCGATTCAGAAATATATGGATTCGCTGAAGGCGCAGGGCAAGCCGATCAACTACATTGAGGTTGACCGCATCGAGCGGGAGTGGATGGCGAAGATTCCGCGTCCGCCGTTCAGCGTGCTGATTGACCATATCGATCACATTGCCAAAGTTGCGGGCGTGGACCATGTTGGGCTGGGATCGGACTTTGACGGGGTAAGCGGAGCTACACCGCAGGGGATGGACTCGGCGGCGGATTTGCCCAAGATTACGCAAGGGTTACTCGATCGCGGATATAGTGCGGATGATATTAGGAAGATTCTCGGGGGGAATTTGTTGCGCGTGTTTGGGCGAGTAGAGCAGGTGAGCAGGGAAATGCAGGCGCAGCAGCGTTAGTGATGGCGTCGGCCGCTTCTCCTGCGCCGGTTCCCTGTCGTACAATGCAACGTTGCGTTTAACACGTCGTGCGCGTTCGCTACGCGAGGAGCAATCATGCGTAATGTTTTTATTGCCGGCGTTCTGCTATTCACGGGAACGATGGCGTGGAGTCAGAACAGTTCTCAGGGTACGGCGGCTAAGCCGCCAGTGCATCATGCGGCGACGGGAGAGCCTACGGCGATTATTCAAACCAGCGTGGGAAATATGACTTGCACTTTGTTTCCTGACAAGGCGCCTATTGGGGTGCAGAATTTTATCGGGTTGGCCACGGGGACGAAGGATTGGAAGAATCCGGTGAGCGGAGCTACCAAGCATGGGGTTCCGTTATACGACGGCACGATTTTTCATCGCGTGATTCCCGGGTTCATGATTCAGGGAGGCGATCCAAAGGGCGACGGGTCGGGGGATCCGGGGTATAAGTTCAAGAACGAAGTTTCTTCCGATCTGACATTCGATAAGCCGGGGCGGTTGGCTTATGCGAACGCTGGACCGAATACAAATGGCTCGCAGTTTTTTATTACTGAGGTGGCCACTCCGCATCTGGACGGGAGCTATACGATCTTCGGCCAGTGTGACGAGGCCACGGTGGCGCTGGTGAAAGAAATCGCGCACATGGCGACTGATCCAAATAATGACCGGCCATTCCGTCCGGTGAAAATTATTCACATCAAGATTGTGCGGGCGGGGGCGGCAGCTAGGTCCGCGACGCCGGCGAAGAAACCAGCAGTGGCGGCAACCAAGCAACAATAAAGACGATCCTTACTTCTAACTTTTAACATTTGCAAATCGCCTGGCCCTGCCAAGCTGGACAGTCCCTTCGACTACGCTCAGGACAGGCTTGGGGAGCTGTCGTTTTACATAAAGCAAGAACAATACTGAAAGGAATTCATGACTCGCCAACCGGGACTTTACGCAACGTTCGAAACCAGTGAAGGAAATATCGTAAGCCGGCTCTTCGAAAAAGAAGCGCCGAAAACTGTAGCCAATTTTGTGGAACTTGCCGAGGGCAAACGGGAGTGGACGCATCCATCGACGCGGAAGAAATCGAAAGACCGTCTGTATGACGGTACGATTTTTCATCGAGTGATTCCGGACTTCATGATTCAGGGCGGCGATCCGCAAGGCAGCGGCATGGGCGGTCCGGGTTATCAGTTTGAAGACGAGACCAAGGGCTCGCCGCATAAGCTCGACAGGCCGGGGATTCTGGCGATGGCGAATGCCGGACCGAATACGAATGGCTCGCAATTTTTTATCACGGTTGCGCCGACGACCTGGCTTACCGGCAAACACACGATCTTCGGTGAGGTGGTGGAAGGTCAGGATATCGTGAAAAAGATTTCCGAAGTTCCGCGCGGACGACAGGACAAGCCGAACAAGGATGTGGTGCTGAAGAAAGTGACGATCGAGAAGGTGTAACCAGCGGCGACCTGGAGCGCGGCTAAATTCAAAAACGTTTACCACGAAGGACACAAAGTTACACGAAGGAAACTGCCGATGAAAGCCTTCGTGACACTTGTGTCCCTTGTGGTTCATTGACTTGCTCCAACTCCGCCACGTAGCATTCTTCTCGAATGATTGGGCAAACTATTTCGCACTACCGCTTGATTGAAAAGCTGGGCGGCGGTGGAATGGGCGTGGTCTATAAGGCAGAAGACCTGAAGCTGCGGCGCTTTGTGGCGTTAAAATTTCTGCCGGACGAAGTTGCCAAAGATCCGCAATCGCTGGCTCGCTTTCAGCGCGAGGCGCAGGCAGCATCCGCGTTGAACCATCCCAACATCTGCACGATTTACGAAATTGACGAGCACGACGGCCAGGCATTCATTGCGATGGAGTTTTTGGATGGCTTGACCCTGAAACATGCCATCGGCTCACGTCCGATGGAGAATGACACTCTACTACGCCTCGCGATTGAGGTTGCAGACGCACTGGACGCAGCCCACGCGGAAGGCATTGTGCATCGCGACATTAAGCCGGCAAATATTTTCGTGACCAAGCGCGGACACGCCAAGATTCTCGACTTTGGTCTGGCGAAGGTTGGTGCGGGGCGCGGCGGGGCGAAAGGCGTGAGTAATAACGCGCAGACTTTGGATGAGCCCCACCTGACCAGTCCGGGAACGATGTTGGGGACGGTAGCTTATATGTCGCCGGAGCAGGTGCGCGGGCGCGAACTGGATGCACGCAGCGATCTGTTCTCGTTTGGCGCCGTACTGTATGAGATGGCGACGGGCGACGTTCCTTTTCACGGGGAAAGTTCGGCGGTGATTTGCGAGGCCATCATGAATCGCGCGCCCGTGCCGGCGGTGCGGCTGAATCATGATGTTCCTGCGCGGCTGGAAGAGATCATCAACAAGGCGCTGGAGAAAGATGCCGGGCTGCGTTACCAGCACGCGTCGGAGATGCGCAGCGACTTGCAACGACTAAAGCGGGATACGGATTCGGGGCGAAGCCAGTTGCCGATGGATGCGGGAAGCGTGGCGGGTGCCGCAGCAGCAGCGGCAAGTTCCGGACAGCGCAGCGCAGTGGCACAGAGCAGCGCAGCGGCGGTTACTGCGCCCAAGCTTCCCTATGGAAAAATTGGGTTGGCCGCTGGAGCAGTCGCGGTGATCGTGTTGGCTTTCACTTTGTGGCAAATGCGGCATCAGACGGCGCCTGCCGCGGGATCCGCCGCGCCGCGAACTCTGGCTGTGCTTCCTTTGCAAAATTTGGGAGCAGACAAGGATCTCGACTTTCTCCGGCTTGGGCTGGCGGATGAAATTGCGACCTCGCTGAGTTATGTGCGTGATCTGACGATCCGTCCGTTTGCGACGACGCAGAAGTATGATTCGCCGACGGTCGATTTGCAGGAAGCCGGTCACGCCATGCACGTGACCGATGTGGTCACCGGACATTTTTTGAAGGAGGGCTCGCAGCTGCAGATCACTCTGGAAGCGGTTGACATTGCGGACAATCGAACGATCTGGCGCGACACGATGACTGTGGCCGCACCGGATATGATTGCGATGCGCGGGCAGATTACCGCGAAGGTGCGGCAGGGACTGGTTCCGGCGCTGGGGGTGGGAACAGATTCCGGTGACGGCGCGACGCGGCCCAAGAATGAAGAGGCTTACGATTTATATTTGCGCAGCATTGCGATACCGCATGATCCCGCACCGAACAAGGATGCGATCGCCATGCTGGAGCGTGCCGTAGGGCTCGACCCCAACTACGCGCCCGCGTGGGACGCTCTGGGGGTTCGCTACCACTACGATTCCGCTTACGGCAATGGTGGGGATGCGGCCTTCCAGCGCGGGGTCGCCGCGTTCTCCAGAGCCTTGTCTCTCGATCCCGACTACATTGATCCGGCGGCTGAAATGATGCTTGGTGAGGTGGAACGCGGGGAGGTAATCAAGGCTTATCAAAGCGGGAAGGCCTTGCTGGCGCGGCATCCGGAGAACGCGTACGCCCACTTCGCTCTCTCTTACGTGCTTCGCTACGGCGGCGCCACGGAGGAATCCGGCCGAGAGTGCGACACGGCGCTGTCTTTGGATCCGGGAAATTATCGCTTTCGCTCCTGCTCTTTCACATTCGATCAACTGGGCAACTACGCGCGCGCCATACAATTCCTGCAACTCGATGCCGGGACCGAGTGGTCCTCCAGTAATACGATGCGAGAGTACATTCGTGGTGGGCAATTGGCGAAGGCCAGGGAAATTGCGCAAAACTTTCACGACCTGCCCTGGGCCCGGTTGATGATTAACTGTACGGATAATCCATCGTCAGAGGACACGGTTCAGCAGTCGCGCGTCGCAGCGGCCGCGCTCATGGCCGATCCGGACCCTGAGGTCCGCTACGTGACTGCCCAGGACATTCTCTTCTGCGGTCAGAAGGAGCTGACGATGAATATGCTGAAGAGTTCGGTCGCCAATCACTTTTGCGCATATTCGGGATTGCAGAATGATTCCGCGTGGGCAAAATTGCGAGGCACACCGGAGTTTGCGGAGCTGGTCTCGGAGGCGAAGAAGTGCCGAGATGATTTTTTGGCCAGACGGTCACAGTAGCGGCAACGAAGTCGAAAGTGGAATAGATTTATAGAATATTTGTGCGGGTCTGCTGCTCTCATTTTTCCTGCGACCGGAATATACTGAAGACAAGAATGTCGAAATCCGCCACCGTCCATTCCAGGGAAAGCTGAAAACATAATTTATGAGTCCCATCCGGCGGAAGTTCTCATGCCCGCAATTTGTGCGTGCCCTTTTTTCGGGTGTGGTATGTACCGCAGTGTTTATATCCGGCGCGGGTGCTGATGCCCAGGCTCTGCCGCGGCCGGCGCATGTAGCGGTGGTAATGGAAGAAAACCACGCCTATTCACAGATTATCGGATCACCGGAGGCTCCTTATATCAATACCCTCGCCAGCGAGGGGGCGTTGTTCACACAGTCTTACGCCATTACGCATCCGAGCCAGCCGAATTATCTGGCGCTATTCTCTGGCGCGACCCAAGGGGTGACCAGCGACTCGTGCCCGCATGAATTCTCGGCGGCGAATTTAGGAAGTGAGCTGATTGCGGCGGGCAAGTCGTTTACTGGATTTTCCGAGGGACTGCCGTCTGTGGGATCGGAGGTTTGCGACTCGGGCGAATATGCGCGCAAGCATTCTCCGTGGACGGATTTTTCCAATGTGCCGGCGAAAGACAATCAGCCTTTCAGCAAATTTCCCAGCAACTTTGCCGATCTGCCTACCATCTCCTGGGTGATTCCTGATCTCGAAGATGACATGCATGATGGGACGATTCAACAGGGGGATAGCTGGCTACGGGCTCACTTGCAGGAGTATGTAACTTGGGCGAAGAAGAATAATAGTCTGCTGATTATTACGTGGGATGAGGATGATGACACTACGACCAGTAAGATTCCGACGATCTTTGTGGGGCCGATGGTCAAGCCGGGAAAGTACGGCGTGAAGATCACGCACTACAATGTGTTGCGAACTTTGGAAGCCATGTACGGGCTTCATTATGTTGGGAAGAGTGCGTCGGTGACGACGATTACGGGGGTGTGGCAGTAAGAGAGGGAGTTAGGGTGCAGAGTGCCCGGGTTCAGCGATTCGGCAGAACGTGAATCCCTGGCAGGTGGAGAAGGTGCTCGTCTGCGGTTACGAGTGTGAGGTCAAAGACTTTTGCAGTCGCTGCAAGGAGATGGTCGGCGGGGTCGGCATGGGAAAAGCTGATCGACCCAACGGCGAGGGCTACTTCTACGGTGAGAGGCGCTTCGATGAGCTTCAGGTCCTCCATCGACGTTGCCACCCACGCGGGAACGTCTGGAGGCATCTTGAGCCGCCGCTTGCGGTGCAGTACGGTCAGTTCCCAGACGCTGATGGAAGAGAGCCACAATTCGTTCTCAATATCCGCAAGTGCCTTCGCGACACGGATGGTTAAGCGACTCGGGTCGGTTACACTCCAGAGCCAAATATGGGTATCGAGAAGTAGTTTCACCGGGCTGCGTCCCACTCGTCCCAGCTGCTCGTAGGACCGACGATATCCCCCAGAATTTGCACGGTTCCAGCCATGGATCCAAGCCGTCTTCCGGTAGGCTTCGCCGGGGATGGAGGAACGACCTCGGCGACTGGCTTGCCGAAGCGCGTAACGCGGATTGGCTTGCGCGTTTTGCGGACTTCTTCGAGGATGCCGAGGCACTTGGCTTTGAACTCGGAGATGGCGACTTCCTTCATGAGTCGTTTATACCATGGTCAATGACTATGGTCAAACAACAAAGAACGTTGGCCTTGGTACAACATTCCCTCAGCGGCTAAAGCCGCGTTACTTCTACGAGAATTTGGGCGGCACGACTGGAAGTCGTGCCCTTCCCGATCCGGTCAATGATTCGACGTTAGACTCCGATCACAGCGCACAATTCCTTTACCGCCGCAGCGCTTTTGTCGAGACCGGCTTTCTCTTCGGCCGTAAGTTTGATCTCGATGATCTGTTCGATTCCCTTTGCTCCTAGCTTCACGGGCACGCCGACGTAGAGGCCGTCGATTCCGTATTCGCCTTGCAGATAGGCGGCGCAGGGGAGGATTTTTTTCTTGTCTTTGAGAATGGCTTCGACCATTTCGGTTGCGGCGGCCGAGGGAGCGTAGTAGGCGGAGCCGGTTTTCAGGTATTTAACGATTTCGGCACCGCCGTCGCGGGTGCGTTGGACAAGGGCTTCGAGTTTCGATTTCTCGATCAACTCCGTGATCGGAATTCCGGCGACGGTGGAGTAACGCGGGAGCGGGACCATAGTGTCGCCGTGGCCGCCGAGGACGAATGCGGTGACGTTCTCTACGCTGACTTTTAGTTCGTCGGCGATGAAGGCGCGGAAGCGGGCGGAATCGAGAACTCCAGCCATGCCGATGACACGCTCGCGGGGAAATTTGCTGAGCTTGTAGGCGGCTTGCGCCATGGCATCGAGCGGGTTGGAAACGATGATCAGGATGCAGTTGGGCGAATGCTTCACCACTTCGCCGACTACAGCTTTCATGATGTTGTAATTCGTGTTGAGCAGGTCGTCACGGCTCATGCCAGGCTTGCGCGGGATTCCGGCGGTGATGACGACGATGTCGGAGTTCGCAGTGTCTTTGTAATCGTTGGTGCCGGTGATGTAGGAATCGCGCTTTTCGATCGGCATGGCTTCGAGCAGATCCAGGCCCTTGCCTTGCGGGACGCCTTCGATGATGTCAATGAGTACGACGTCGGCTAATTCTTTGGAGGCGATCCAGTGGGCGGCGGTGGCGCCTACGTTTCCGGAACCTACGATCGTTACCTTCTTGCGCATGGATGAGTCCTTTCGGTTTCGAAAAACTTTTAACCACTAAGGGCACGAAGGTTCACGAAGGACTAAGGATAAGCTGATCTACTTCGTGGAACTTCGCATCTTTCGTGGTTTATGAATTTTCTACACCAGCACGGCTGCGCCCATGTTCTCGATGATACTGTCGGCGAACTGGCTAGTTTTTACTTTGGTCGCGCCTTGCATGAGGCGTTCGAAATCATAGGTGACTTTTTTCTGGAGAATGGTTTGTTCGATGCCGCGCTCGATGAGGTCGGCGGCTTCAGTCCAGCCCAGGAAGCGAAACATCATTACCCCAGAGAGCATCACGGAGCCGGGATTGATGACGTCTTTGTCGGCATATTTTGGAGCGGTGCCGTGGGTGGCTTCGAAGATGGCATAACCATCGCCGATGTTGGCGCCGGGGGCGATTCCGAGACCGCCGACCTGGGCGGCGCAGGCGTCGGAAATATAGTCGCCGTTGAGGTTGGGACAGGCGAGGACTGAGTATTCATCCGCGCGCGTGACCACCTGCTGGAAGATGGAATCGGCGATGCGGTCATTGATCATGATTTTTTTCTTCCACTGGCCTTTGCCGTGGGTGGCGTAGATGCGGTCGAGGACTTCTTTCACTTCTTGTTCGACTGCCTTACGAAATTCCGGCTGGGCGAATTCCAATCCGGGCTCGACCAGTTCTGCGTTCTGCGCGACCGTGAGATTTGGGTTTTTATCTTTGTTGTCGAGAATCCAGCTCTCGCGCTCGGTGACCACCTGATTGCGAAATTCTTCGGTGGCGAGTTCGTATCCCCACTTGCGGAAGGCGCCTTCAGTGAATTTCTGAATGTTTCCTTTATGTACGAGGGTGACGCTTTTTCGGCCGGTTTCGAGGGCATGAAGAATCGCCATACGGACGAGGCGCTTAGTTCCGGTAACTGAAATTGGCTTGATGCCGACGCCGGAGTCGAGACGGATTTGCTTTTTGCCGCCCTTCAGCATGTCTTTGTTGATGAATTCGATGAGGCGGGCGCAGTCGGCAGTTCCCTGCTCCCACTCGATGCCGGCGTAAACATCTTCGGTGTTTTCGCGATAGATGACGACATCCATGCGCTCGGGATTTTTTACCGGCGAAGGAACGCCTTTGTAATACTTAACCGGGCGCACGCAGCAATAAAGATCGAGAATCTGGCGAAGCGCGACGTTGAGAGAGCGAATGCCGCCGCCCACGGGCGTGGTGAGCGGGCCTTTGATGGCGACGCGGAATTCGCGGATGGCGTCAACTGTGTCGTCGGGCAGCCAATTATCGAATTTTGCCTTAGCCTTTTCACCGGCGAAAACCTCATACCAGGCGACGCGGCGTTTGCCGCCGTATGCTTTTTCGACTGCGGCGTCGAATACACGCAGCGATGCTTTCCAGATGTCGCGGCCAGTTCCGTCGCCTTCGATGAAGGGAACGATCGGATTATCCGGGACATCATACTTGCCGCCCGCGTAGCCGATTTTCTTTCCGCTGGACGGTACAGTCACGCCGTTATAAGAGCCTGCCATGGATGAGTCTCCAATATGGAATTTCGCAACACTGATTGTGAAAACTTTCAATTATAGAGAATACCCCCGGAGCCGGTATGCTGACTAATTCCTCCATCACGCCTTTGTGTGACCGGGATCACCATCGCCGGGTGCCGAAATACTTTCGGACGCCAACTGTCATGTAGCGGCCCCATGGACCGTTGTTACCAAGGTCGGCGATACCGAGGTAGGTATCGCGAGCGCCGAGGCGATCGAAGAGGAAGTGCTGGGTCACGCGGAACTCGAAACCCTTGTCGATATAGATTCCCACTCCCCAGGAGTGCTCGATGCCAATGGCATCGGGCGACCAGGTGTAGAGAGTCTGGGGAATGGTTTTTCCGAACAGGAATGTAGGGGCACCGAATACCATGAAGCGGCGCAACTGGCCCCGGCCAAAGGGACGAACCTCGAGCATTCCGGAGAGCATGTAACGGGCGAACATGCTGCATGGGGCGTTTACGCCGCCATACTGACCGGCGTTGCCGGCGCAGATGTTAGGGTCGATTTCGTTGTGCGGAGGGGCTAGGTCGAATTGCGCCCATCCCCAGAGCATATCGTGGGGGAAAAACATCCGCTCTTGCTGTCCGGAGTCGGACGGTTTGGAGTCCGAAGAAGCGGTTGCGGAGGCCGAACTCTCAGCCTGACCTAGACTTAAAGTAGAAAGCAGTACGGGAACTGCAAGAATCCATATGAATCTTTTCATCCAGCCTCCGAGAATATGCCTCTGTTGAGATCCACCATAGGCGCACGGGATCACGGAGCGCCGGTTTCAGAGAGCGGAACATTGTAACTGTTGCTGACGGTGATTGGAGAATCGTTCGAGCGGGGCGCACCCGGCCGACGAGGGTAACAGGCGATCCTTTGGATCTGGGCGGGACTGCTTCCAGAATCCATATCCGTTATTCGGATTTATTCCATTCATAGAATGGAGTGCGCCCCGGCAATGTCGCAAGGACTTGCAGTCTCAAGCACCTACGGTTTGGATGGCCGATTGCTTACACTTGCCTAGAAGTTCCCTAAAATCATGCCTCAAGAAGTGTCAGTTTCCTATCAGGCTATAAAAAGTAAGGTTTATCGGCTGATTGACACCCTCGTGGTAGGGGATAAATCAGAGGTCGAGGTGCAGGAATCGATTCGCCGCTGGTGGGAACTGATCCACCCTGCCGACCGGCCCATCGCCCAGAAATACCTGCAACTCGTGTTGGATCGTTCCTGTACGGCCTTGGACGCGATTGAAGAAGGCCTGACCGACGCCACTAATCACGAGGCGTCTTGTCGATCCGAGTCGGCAAAGGCGTTCAAGCTGGTCGAGCGAGTCGTGAAGCAGAACACGAAGAACACTGCGTTAAGCAATTCCATCTGAGGCGTGCGGCGTACTGATCTGCAGCAAATCCTCCGTTCTTTTTTCAGGGAGATATTCGAACCGAAGCCGCGATCTTTCAGGTCTTTGGGCTGGTAAGCCTTGACGCCCGTCCGTGGCCTCTGGCTGGGCGCGGACATCTGCCGTAACATACATCCAGCGATGCATTCCGCACGGCAGATGAAGATTCTCCGCTCAAACGCTTTGTGGCGTTCGCGATTTCACATGCTCGCGTTACTCCTTTTCTGTTCCTCTATTTTGTGCACACCTGCGATCGCACAAGTTCAGACTTCCGTTGGGGCTCAGCCGGTTCCTGCGGCCGATGCGAAGCTGATCGAAGTGAATGCGACTGGAAGTAAGCGCTTCACGCAGGAGGAAGTGGCGGCGGCAACTGGACTGAGGGTGGGTACGGTTGTGGACGACGAGACCTTCCGGAAAGCTGCCCGGCAACTGGGCGAGACGGGGGCTTTTGACGCGATCTCTTATACGTTTTCGTACTCAGCGGCAGGCACCAAACTGGTGTTCAAGGTAACCGACGCGGAGAAGTTCGTGCCGGTCCACTTCGCTGATTTTGTCTGGTTCTCGGATCAGGGACTGCTGCGGAAAGTGCATGAACGAGCCCCCCTGTTCAACGGCGAATTGCCGGCTACGGGACGACTGCCTGATCAAGTATCCGATATTTTGCAGGCGATGCTGGTGGAGAATGGCATCCCCGGACATGTTGACTATCTCCGCACCTCGGGGAAAGACGGGCAACTGGCGGAGATCGATTACGGCGTTTCAAACATTACCATCCGCATCCGAAATATCGAGTTTACGGGGGCTGGAAAGGATGAGCTGGAGCTGCTGAAAGATGCGGGCAAGAAACTTAGCGGACGTGACTATTCGCGCGCTTTGTTAGCGTCGTTTACGCAACATTCGGTCATGCCGATTTACCACGATCGTGGTTATCTGAAGGCGGCGTGCTCGGGCCCGCAGCCGAAGGTGATCAAGGCGGTGGTCCCAGAGGAAGGCGATCAGGAGACGATCACCACGGTGGATGTGGCGCTCGCGATTACGCCTGGAATTCAGTACAAACTCAAAGGATGGAGCTGGTCGGGAAATAAAAACATTCCTACCAGCGAACTGCAACCGCTGCTGCACGCCAAAACGGGGAAACCCGCGAGTACGGTGCAACTGGAGGATGATCTGCGGGCAGTGCAGGAGCTGTATGGATCACGAGGCTATGTCACCGCGACCATCAAGGCGGACGCTGAGTACGATGATCAGGCTGCGACAGTCGATTATTTGCTGCTGGTGACGGAAGGTTCCGTCTTTCATATGGGCGAGCTGGAATTTCGCGGCATCGACAATGCGCTGACGGCCAGGCTGCGGGAAGCGTGGAAGATTCGTCCGGGCGACGTTTACGACGCTACTTATCTGAAAGGATTTCTGGCTCAGGCGAGAAGACTATTGCCAGCCAGCATGGACTGGGAAGTCGCGCCTCACGTGACGGCGATGGCTCGGGACAAGACGGTGGATGTGGATTTGCAATATACGGCGAAGGCGCCGCGGTAGTATTAAATTGGGTCGAGGTTCAAGAGACAGAACGGGTGGTTGTTCGGAAAACCGAAATCTAAAACTCTTTTGTTGAAATTTTCGCGGGGCGTGTTACATTATGACGCGATTTTGCCCGAGGCCCTCCCCCAATCAGGACCGGGCACAAGTGGGAACCTGCGCCAGCGGGTTCCCATTTTTTGTGATTGCCTTAAATTCACACTTTCTTTACAAACCATTGTGTTAAATTGTGCATTCTCACTCTCATAAATCTGCGAACCGGAGGCTAGAGCGTTGGGCAAAGACATGGTTCCCAAGAAGATGTTCTTCACCAAGGGAGTCGGAAAGCACCGTGAGCGGTTGACATCCTTCGAGTTGGCGTTACGCGACGCCGGTATAGCTGCCCAAAATCTGGTACGAGTCTCTTCCATCTTTCCACCCAATTGCAAAATGCTGGCGCGCAAAGAAGGCGTGAAATATCTGAGTCCGGGTGAAGTGGTGTTTGCGGTAGTGGCGGAAAATTCCACGCATGAGGCGCACCGGCTGCTGGCTTCGTCGATCGGCGTGGCCATTCCGGCGGATAAAAATACCTACGGGTATCTCAGTGAGCACCACTCTTTTGGCGAGACGGAAGATGCGGCCGGAGAATATGCGGAAGAACTCGCGGCGGAGATGCTCGCGACCACGCTGAATGTGGAGTTTGATCCTGACCGGTCGTGGGACGAGAAGAAGCAGATTTACCGGCTGTCGAACAAGATCGTGCGCACGGCCAATGTGACGCAATCGGCGGTGGGGGATAAGCGCGGGTTGTGGACGACCGTGATTGCGTCGGCGGTGTTGATTTTTGATTAGGTGGAGAGCGTGGGCGTCGGTTTCAGCCCCAATATAAGAGGCGCGATCGGAACGACCGGAGCGTTAGTGCCGAGCCTTACTCTTTGCGTCGGGTGCGCGAGCCACCGCCTGGAACACGACTTCTTTTTCAAGAATCCTCCGGCCACCAGAGTCGAACGCTTTCGCCAATATTCGTTGGACGATGAGTACCGATTATTCCGCTACGGAAATGACAAGTTTGAGCCTCCACTCACAGAGTTAGCGCGTCCCATCGCCGAAAAAGGGTATACCGTGATCCCGTTTCTCCTAGGAAAACTCACTCCACAGCCGGACGATACGACCGTCAGGGATGTGCTTCAGATTTTTGAAACGATGGGCGCGCTAAAGTACTACGACGTAAAGTCGGACAAAACCGTAATGGATATTCTTCGTTCTCGGATCAACTCGATGAAAGATGCTGGATGGAAGACGGTCAGTCTGCAAATGCTGCAGAGGATACAAGCTGATTGAGGACCTCTGGCCGCAGGGGATGCAGCCGACGAATGTGACGCAGTCGGCCGTGGGGGATAAGCCTGGGTTGTGGAGCACCGTGATCGCGTCCGTGCTGATTTTTGATTAGGGATTACGCCACTCTAGAGGGTTTCTATTTTCAGCGCGGGGAACGCAGCCCGATAAAGCCGTTCATCCAACGAGAGTAGGCGATAGCCACGGATCGAGGCGTGGGCGCCTATGAGGAAGTCTACGAGCTGGCGGCGCGTACCGCGATCGCCCGGCTTACGCCGCCGTCCAGCATAGGCTTGGAACGCTCGACCTGCCAAGCGCCAAATCGATTCGTTCAAGTTCCAGTCGACTGCGATTCCGTTCTCTTCCAGAAACAAACTGACAAAGTCTTCGGAGCGACCCGGGGCGGCAATGAGTTCGGCGAAGACCGGGGCGGCGACGATAAGGTTTCCACGTTTGAAGGCTGCATCCAAGGCGATCTCAGCGTCGCGGCTGAGGGCAGCGTCGCTATCCCACAAGGCGACGATGACGTTGGTATCGATGGCCGTGGGCACTATTTCTTATGCCTCTGCTTATTAACCGCTTATTGACCGCGCATCTCGCGCAGCCAGCGGGCGATACTCTTCCTGCCAGAACCGATGCCGGGATTGCCGATCCCGCGATATTTGGAGAACGCGCTTTGGCTACGAACGGGGCGGACGCGAATGCCGCTCTCGTCGTCCTCAAATATCAGCTTATCGCCAGTGCGGACGCCGAGCATCCGGCGGACCTCGAGCGGAACGGTAATCTGTCCCTTGCTGGTGATGGTGGCCTGCTTCTGCATAGGGTCGCCTATTCCTTACTTTAGCATAAACTCCTTACCGCCAGATAGACCCGACTCCTGTGGTATACTTAATACTTTAGTAACCCCTCAGCCCTCCCGAATGTAACCTTCCGTTAACAGCTTTCCCCTATCATAGAACTGTTAGGAAAGACCTATTTAGACCCAAGGAGTAGTTTTGGATAACGATACCCGAAGAAAAAAGCAACAAGAGTTGATGACCGAATTGATTGAAAGAAAGATCCGGCTGCACGCGCAGCATCTTTATGATCAGCGCGGGCAGGAGGAAGGTCTTGCGCTGCAAGACTGGGTGGAGGCGGAATCGCGAGTGCTGGAGAACAGTATTCTGGCCCCGCTTTACCGGAAGAGCCGCGCAGAAAACGGCTCATCGAACGAAGAGAACATGGATTCGGAGAATGCGCATTTTGCTCTGGCCGATGCCTGCAGCTCAGAGGCTGGCGCTAGTTAGATGGCCCCACTGGGGCTAAAGCCCGCTGATTTTGATTCCTTAACGCGGCGCTGAAAGCGCCGCTCTTCCACAGTACTGCAGGCGGCGACTTCCCTTCCGCGACACTATCGACGGTCAGGAAATCCTCCCCGCGGATCGGCGATCCGGAACGCAGTCTTCAGCAGGTCAGAAGTTATTTCCTTACTGCAGCGTGCTTATTCTTGGTCGCCCTGCTTCCCTTCTTATCCAGGCGTTCGAGCACGGCAGCGACGATCAGCGGCAAGCCGACTGTGGCGTCGACGAAAACCTCGCCGAAGCGGCCGCCTTCGGCGGGGGGCACGAACTTTCCCCACGAAACCGCCTCGCTGTAGGGACTACCGGATAAGCCTCCCCAATACACCGGCTCGGGACAAATGCGGAGCCCATAGTGATATCGCTTTAGCGCAACATTCTCGCCCAGGCGGCGGTGCCGCAGTTCGCAGAACGGACCGAACTGCTGCGACCAGTTGCGGGGCACGCCACCGCCG
Organism: uncultured Acidobacteriaceae bacterium; assembly: GCA_963836305.1. Lineage (GTDB taxonomy): Bacteria > Acidobacteriota > Terriglobia > Terriglobales > Acidobacteriaceae > Sulfotelmatobacter. The sequence goes on from CAWIJP010000026.1 coordinate 616,944, forward strand.
ATGGTGACGATGCCTAACTTTTTCTGACGAAGCAGCGTTGCGGCGAAGTGCTCCAGGTCTTCGAATGGATCGAAGCGAATCTTATGCCGGCCGGTGGATTCGCGCAGACGGTTGTTCAGCGCGGTGTCCAGGCCCATTTCCGAATCGCTGAAGGCCGGGACAAATACGGGGACGCCCATCTCGTGCGCCGATTTCAGAATTCCGCGCTGCTCTCCTGAGTGTTTGGCCAGATACGCGCCGATGGCGTGATTCAGCTTGTAGGAACACATCACTTCGTTGTGATCCCAACCTTCGAGCACTGCAGACATCACTTCTTCCACGTCGTCGAGGTTCTGCTCCGGCTCGAGCGTGTCGTAAACCCGGTTGTAGCCCTGCTCGTAGAGTTCTTCATCCGAAACTTCGGGATTGTAGCGGAAGTGCGCGCGGCCGGTGGCTTCGACGAGACCGTGGGCCATGAGCGCTCCGGTTGAGACCACGGCGTTGACGATGCCGCGGTCGATCAACTCGGTGACGATGAGGCCTTGCTTGGCTACGGTCATTGCACCGGAGAGAGTCATCACGACGAAACATTCTTCGTCGCGGGCCATGGCTTCGAGAACGTCGGCGGCCTCGCCCAACTGGCGTCCGGTGAATGCGGTCTTCGACATCGCGCGGACCAGATCGTCGATCGACTTCACTTTGCCCAGGTCGAGGGGCTCGAGCGGAATCAGACGGTCTTCGATCGGATTGTGCAAGTGGCGATCTTTTCCCTCACCCTCGTGACCTGCGGTGGCATGAGATTTTTCCGCCGAGTGTCCAACTTTGTTGTGATGATTGCCGTTTTTCAAGATGAGTGCCTCCAAGCAAAATTCAGCACTGCCTCAATCAACTACTTTACAGGATCAATGTTAAAGGACGCCACGCGTCTGAGGGGCACGGAACGAGTCAGTTTGACTGTCGGCCGGAAACAGATGGACCACGAAGGGCACAAAGTATCACGAAGGTGCTTGGTTTCGGATTCCTCGGTGTGAACCTCCTTGTGATCTGTGTTCATAAAGTCACGGCCGTTGACGGCGGACATCGAGCTGAGGAGAATGAGGAAGTGTTTACCAACGGCTATGCAGTACTCGTTTTAATTTTGCTCGCCTGTCCCGCTTCGGGCGGAGATACAGCAAAGCAACCGATAATCGGACATCGTTCCGTTCCTCTGCTCACGGTGGATGGGCTCACCTTCAAGGATCTCAACCGAAACGGAAAGCTGGATCCTTATGAAGACTGGCGATTGCCGGCGGAGGTGCGAACCGCCGACCTGGTGCAAAAGATGAACCTGGAGGAACTGGCTGGGCTGATGGTGCACGGGACTCTGCCCAGCATCGGGCCCATGGGTGCAATCGGCGTCGGCGAAGAATATGACTTGTCAAAAGTTCGGCAGATGATCGATGAAGACCACGTGAATACGTTCATCACCCGGCTCAATGGAAGCGCTGAGAGTTTTGCGAAGCAGAATAATGAGGTGCAGGCTATTGCAGAGTCCTCGCGGTGGGGCATTCCCGTCACTATTTCTTCGGACCTGCGTAATCACTTTGATCAGGTGCTGGGAGCGGGTACCGAGAGCAAGGCGTTCTCGATGTGGCCGGAGCCGCTCGGTTTTGCTGCCTTGAACGATGCGGAGTTGACCCGACGCTTCGGAGATGTTGTGCGCCAGGAGTACGAGGCGGTGGGCATACGCGAATCGCTCGCGCCACAGGCCGATCTGGCCACGGAGCCGCGGTGGGCGCGCATCAATGGAACTTTCGGGGAAGATGCTGAGATTGCGAAACGAATGGTCGAAGACTATGTGACTGGCATACAAAATGGTCCGAATGGTTTGAACTCAGGCAGCGTAACGGCTGTGGTTAAGCATTGGGCCGGTTATGGCGCGGCGAAGGATGGTTGGGATAGCCACAATTACTACGGGCGCTACGCAGAGTTTTCCGGGAACAACTTCCCGCAACACCTAGTCCCTTTTACTGGAGCTTTTGCGGCTCATGTGGGAAGCGTGATGCCGACTTACTCGATTCTGCAGAACCTCACGCTCGATGGGAAGCCGGTGGAGCAGGTGGGGGCTGGATTCAATCATCAACTGCTGACCGATTTACTGCGAAAGAAGTACGGATTTGACGGCGTCATTCTGAGCGATTGGGCGATCACGAACGCTTGCCCGTCCGCCTGCCGCAACGGAGCAAGCGCCGGCACCAAGCCCGAACTCTCAGACATTGGGATGCCATGGGGCGTGGAAGAGCTTACGGTGGAGCAACGCTTCGCTAAAGCGATCGATGCGGGAGTAGACCAGATCGGCGGGACGGAACTGTCGAGTGCGATGGTAGAAGACGTTCACAACGGCTCGATTTCGGAGGCGAGGGTGCGGCAGGCGGCCAGCCGGATTCTGCTCCAGAAATTTCAGCTTGGACTTTTTGAACAACCCTATGTGGACGAGACACAAGCGGCTGCGGTAGCCGGCAGTAAGCAATTTGTTAGCGAGGGAGAAGCCGCGCAATCCAGAGCAGTTGTTTTGTTAGAAAACAAACCGGCGGCTTCAACCGGGAAACCTTTACTTCCTGCTTCGGGCAAGAAGATTTACTTGTTCGGCGTGGCGGCTAATGCCGCACAGGCCGCTGGATTTACCGTGGTCACTGATCCAGCGCAGGCTGATTTCGCTCTTGTGCACGCACCTGCTCCTCACCAGAGCGAGCATCCGATCTACTTCTTCGGATCGAGGCAGCATGAGGGGAGACTGGCTTACCTTGAAACTGATCCAGGCTATGCCGAGCTTCTTCGCGTGAGCGCAATCGTTCCCACGGTGTTCGTGACCACGCTGGAGCGACCGTTGATCCTGACCAATGTCCGTCCGCACGTTACGGCGCTGCTGGGCGATTTCGGTATCTCGGATGAGGCCCTGTTGGCTCTGGTCACTGGCCGCGCCTCACCGCAGGGCCATTTACCTTTTGAACTTCCGTCTTCTGCCGAAGCGGTGCAACAACAGAAGAGCGATCTGCCGCACGATTCACAATCGCCGCTGTATCCGATGGGATTTGGATTGCATTACTGAGAGCCACCTGATGGACTCTTGGCGAATGCTATATTGATCGGCAGAGGGATGAACCACGTGCCTCCTGATAAATTTCGCGTAGCGCTGGTGCAGATGTCGTGCGGGCCGGATCCGGAACAGAATCTAGCCAAGGCGTTGGAACGTGTGGCGGACGCCGCGGGACGCGGCGCGCAGGTGGTCTGCCTGCCCGAACTTTTTCAGACGCAATATTTCTGCCAGCGCGAGGATCATTCGCTATTCGATTTGGCGGAGCCGATTCCGGGGCCAACCAGCGATAAACTTTCCGCGGCAGCCAAACAGCACGGCGTCGTGCTGATCGCGTCGTTGTTTGAGAAGCGCGCGCCGGGGATTTATCACAATACGGCGGCGATTTTTGATTCGAATGGAGCGCTCGCTGGGCTCTACCGAAAGATGCACATTCCGGATGATCCGCTCTACTACGAAAAGTTTTACTTCACGCCAGGTGATCTGGGGTTTCGCGCGCTCGATACCAGCGCGGGACGGCTGGGAACACTGGTTTGCTGGGATCAGTGGTTTCCCGAAGGCGCGCGGCTGACGGCCTTGCAAGGGGCATCTGTTTTGTTTTATCCGACGGCGATTGGGTGGCATCCTGCGGAGAAGGCGGAGTTCGGCGAGGTGCAGCATGATGCCTGGCGTACCATTCAACGGGCTCATGCGATTGCGAATGGAGTTTATGTGGCCGTGGTGAATCGAGTGGGCTTCGAGACGGGAAACGTGCGGGGGAAATCAACGCCCGGACATGGTTTGGAATTTTGGGGTGGGTCATTTTTCTGTGATCCGTTTGGGCGCGTTGTTGTCGAGGCCTCGCATGATCGCGAAGAAATCCTGATGGGCGATGTGGACTTGAAGGCACTGGAAGATATCCGGCGGAACTGGCCGTTTCTGCGGGATCGGAGAATTGATGCTTACGCACCGATTTCTAGCCGCATGCTGGATGGACGGTGAATCGCGTCAGTGAGTTCAGTCGCCTGATTGGAGTCAGGTCGTGGGCTGATAGGATCGGGGCTGTGGCAGAGCAAGCGGCCCGATTTAGCACTAAAACCGGAAGAGGATGTCTGTGATCACGTCCCAAAATGTGGCCCGTAAGAGAGGTGGCCTATTTGTCCTGTCGATCTCCCTACTCTTGTTGGGGGGACTGGGCATCTATGTCAGACCTCACAATTATTCGATTCGTGCCCTGGGCGTTGCGGCCGTTATGGCGAGTGCATATCTCGTCCGAATATGTCAGGTTCGTTATCGACCGGGCTTGCCCGACGAAAGCGCTCTGCGGACGGATCTCAAAATAGCGAAGGGCCCAGAACGTCTGCTTTGGATCATCTCCTTGGCTTTGATACCTTTGCTGGGTGCCGCGTTCCTCTTACTGCATATCGACGCGGTGAATGGAGGCCACGAAGCATGGCCTGCCGACGTCTTCGCGGGAGTTGGACTTGCCTGTGCTGCCGTGTGGGGTTACTTAATCGCTAGAATCTTCGGCGGCCGGACAATTAAGAATTCGCGGAATTGAACGACTCAACAGTTTTCAATGAAAGGTCGCAAACAACCCGACGTGTTCCACATTGAGCGGGAATCGGTTCGGCAAGATCATGTCAGTCTCAGAACGAACGCGGAATTCATCTTCAAGTAACACTTTAAGCTCGCAAACACCCGGCTTCCGCATGCCCGGCGAGTGGGAGCCGCACGCCGCGACCTGGCTGGCGTGGCCGCATTATCACGGGGATTGGCCGGGAAAGTTTGAGCCGATTCCGTGGGTTTATAGCGAGATCATTCGCAATCTGGAGCGGCATGAACGGGTGGAGTTGGTCGTCAATGATGCGGCGGCGGAGCGCAAAGTTCGCAAGCTGATGGAGAAGGCTAATGCTCCGCTGGCGAATGTTCGTTTTCATCGATGGGCGACCAATCGGGTTTGGATGCGGGATTCCGGGTGCATCTTTGTTACGGCAAGGCCGGGCTTTGCCCGGCTGGACGGCCGAGGGCGGCCGTCCCCACACAAGCTAGGAAGGATCCCGGCCTCCGGCTCGAAAGCGGAACTTCTCGCTACTAAGTTTCGTTTTAATGCTTGGGCGAAGTATTCTAACTGGCGGCATGATGAAAAAATTGGCAGCCTGATGGCGAATGCTGCTGATGCTCGGGAAATTCGTCCAGTGCGCCACGATCGACGCGTGGTGCTTGAGGGCGGATCGATCGATGTGAATGGCGCTGGTACGCTGCTTACTACCGAAGAATGCCTGCTTAGTAAGGTGCAGCAGCGCAATCCTGGAATGTCGCGGAAAGATTACGAAAGAATGTTTGCGGACTACCTGGGCGCGCCGCACGTGATCTGGCTGGGGCGCGGCATTGTTGGCGACGACACACATGGCCACGTCGATGACCTCACACGCTTTGTTGCCGCTGACACGGTAGTCACGATGGTGGAGAACAATCCGCGGGATGTGAACCACAAACCGTTGCGCGATAATCTTCGGCGACTCCGGGAGGCGCGCGATCAAGCTGGCAAACCGCTGAACATCGTTGAGCTTCCCATGCCCGGCCCGGTCGTCTTCGAGAAACGACGTTTGCCAGCGAGCTACTCGAATTTCTATATTGCGAATGGAATTGTTCTGGTGCCGGTGTTCAATGATCCTAACGACCGGGTTGCGCTTAATGCGCTGGTGCAGCTGTTCCCTGCGCGTGAGATTGTGCCCATTTACTCTGGTGATCTGGTGTGGGGGCTGGGCACTATGCATTGTATGACCCAACAGCAGCCGGCGGTGCGCGAACTGTCGTTCTGAGGAGCGTATTTTGCAGTCCGAAGGGTTCGTGAAGAAGATCTGAAATGTTGGGGTCAGTGGTCATAACCATTTGCATAGATCCTTCGTTGGAATTCCTCGGCGAAGCCGAGGAATTCTCTGCCTCAGGATGACAAGGCTGGATGACAATGGAGTGCTAGATTAGCTTCTTTCACGCAGGAAACGACCAAACTTCGCCTGGAGTTTTTTAGCGATGGCGTGATGGCAATCATTATCACCATCATGGTGCTGGAGCTGCGCGCGCCGGCGCAGCCTACGCTGGGCGAACTGTTGAAGATTGCGCCGGAATTTCTGACTTACGCAATCAGTTTTATTGTGATCGCCATCATCTGGGTGAATCATCATCCTCTGATTCATGCTGCGCGCGCGCTCACGACGCGACTGTTGTGGGCGAATTTTTACCTGCTCTTCTGGATGTCGTTCGTTCCTTTTGTGACGGAGTTCCTGGGCAGAGACTACCGCGAACCGTTGGCGGTGGCGCTTTATGGGCTTGATCTTTTCTTATGCGCTTCCGGGTTTTATTTTCTGCGGCTGGAGTTGATCCATCAGAGCCGGGAAGATATGGCACTGGTTAAATATCACAAGGCTATCCAGCGCAGGTACGCTTTTGCGGCGGCGCTGTATCTGCTCTCGGTTCCGCTGGCCTACCTTACGATTTACGCGTCGTTCTCTATCTTCGTTCTGCTTCCGGCAATGCATTTCCTGCCGAGAAAAAGACTGTTCGGCGCATGACGCAGCGGCGGGGTGGTGGCCTGTGAGGTCAACCCTTAGCGGTAAAATGGAATCGTATTTTCTTGCCACATGATCAAACTACGGCGAACGCTGTAGGCGCCACCGAGCATAAAACTTGTTGAGGAGAATCGAATGAATGCACTGAAGCTATTTGTGATAGCTGGCGTTGCGGCAATCTGTTTTATGGTAATCGCCCCGAAAACACAGGCTCAGGTAGTCGTTAACATCGGGCCAGCGCCTGAGTGTCCGTATGGGTACTATAACGTTCCACCCTACGATTGCGCGCCCTATGGCTATTACGGGCCCGAGTGGTTTACCGGTGGCTTGTTCATCGGGGCTGGTCCCTGGTTTCATGGTCCGGAAGGTTTCCGCGGCCATGTGAACAACCACTTCCATCCCGATCACGGCTATCATGGCCCACACCCGGCTCACGGAGACCGACCGGAAGAGGGGCGCACTCCCGGACATGTGGAACACTTCAAGGGAAATGAAGTGCGGGATGGGCGCGGTCACGTAGTGGGAAAGCGCTAGAGATTTCTGAAACTTGCTTTGGGAAAGATGGTCCGGGTGCAAACCCGGGCCATTCTTTTTTGGAGCGGGAGGGCTCAACGGTTGTGGAGGACGCTGAGGAAGTCGCGTTGAGGAAGTCTTGCCCCAACAAAAAGCGGGCCCGTGAACTGGGCCCGCGAGTTGCGGGGGAGTTACAAAACTCTTCCAGCTAAGTTATCGTCCGGGACCGGAGGGCGAAGCGCTACCGGCACCGGAAGTGCCGGGGTTAGAGCCGGGGCTCGACGTGCCGGGATTCGTGGAACCAGGATTTGTCGTGCCCGGATTTGTTCCGTTCGGCTGCGCGCCTGGGTTGGAAGAAGATCCGGGCGCAGTTGGAGTGGTGTTAGGACTCGTGCTCGGATTCGGGTTCGGATTATTTGGGTTCGTCGTAGATGGCTGGGAACTGCCGTTCGGGTTCGACGGATTTGCTCCGGGCTCGGTATTGGGCGCAGTGGAGCCGGTCGGCGGTGCGGTGGTGCTGCCCGTGGGCGGCTGCGCGGTGTTGCCAGTGGGAGCTTGACCGGTATTTCCTGTGGGAGGCGCCGAGGGCGATGCCTGGCCGGGTGTGGCGGCTCCGCCTGGGGATCCTGCTCCTCCGGCCGATCCCGCTCCTCCACCGGGCGCAGCCTGCGCCACTACCCAGGTTGCGCAGAAGAAAATCACAGACAATAACGTTAGTTTTTTCGCTGACATCTTCATCCTGAAGCCTCCAGCACTGAATTTGCGGGTCCCTTTTCAATACCGGCGAACCGGCGGGCTTAAGGGATCCATTGGGTAGAGTGTGAGCGCAGGTTCGTGGGATGAATATCCAGCGGATGTGGTAGGCAAAAGTATGGGATTCCTTAGTCGGAAGAAAAAAATCCAGCGCGGCCGATAACAGGAATGACGCGATCGACGCGACGCAATCTTGCGAATCACTTCTTATTGCGAATTACTTCTTATAGAGAGTTGGCTGCGGACCTTTTTCCAGAGTTTTGCGATCCCAGATCCAGCCTTCGCGGGTGTAGCTGGCCAGTTCGAAATCCTGTGTGAGTTCGAGAGCGTCCACGGGACAAGCGTCCTCGCAGAGGCCGCAGAACATGCAGCGGCTCAGATCGTAGGTGAAGTTGGTGAGTTCTTTGCGGCGGGTTTGTTCGTTGCGGGCGCTGGAGACGACGATCAGATTCTCCGGGCAAGCCAGTGCGCACAGATCGCAGGCGATGCACATGGTCTCGTCGGTATCGGGATTGACATTCAGCCGGGGCGCGCCGCGGTAACGTTCTGCTACTTGCGGCCGCTCCATGGGATATTGCTCGGTATAAATTTCCTTGGGATCCTGATAGCGGAATGTGACCTTCAAACCTTGCAGCAGATCGACGAGGAAAACTTTGCGAAGCAGGTTGGGAATCCCCATAACGGGGTAAGCATACCACTTGGCGGTTGCGGGTTACCAGTTTGCAGATGCCGTCTGTTGGGTTCCCGTGTCTGGCAAAAACAGCGAGACCCTTCGACTACGTTCAGGGCAGGCTATGAGGTAGCCTACTGCGGTGTCGCGGCGAAGAGATTTCCGGGAACTTTCGCGGGCGGAGGCTCGTAGTTTAAGAACAGAGCATGTTTATGCAAGCCTATCTTGCCAAATTGACGCCGAAAGCCCGGATGTTGCTGGTGCTGCCGATCGTCGCGATCGCGTATCCTGTCGTGATGATTGTGGTGCCGGCAATCATTCATGCGATCGTTCCTGACGTAGTGCGCTCCGTGTTGAGCCTGCTCTGAAGTGTCCGCCTGCAGCGTCTGTCCGGCCAAAGGAAGCACATGAATGATAATCTGCGCGCAGGGCTATTGCTTGATCATTGTTGCTTGACCATCGGCAGGAACCCATTGTTAATTCGGAAGCGATCAGAACCGTAACTGATGAACAACGACGAGCTGTGGATGGAGGAGGCATTGCGGTCAGCGCAGCGCGCGCTGGAGGCGGGCGAAGTTCCGGTTGGAGCAGTCGTGGTGTGTGAAGGACGCATCGTCGGCCGGGGATGGAATCGAAACATCACAGATTGTGATCCGACAGCTCATGCGGAAATTGTTGCGCTGCGCGAGGCGGGCGCAGCCGTGGGGAATCATCGTCTGGCTGAATGTGACCTGTTTGTTACAATTGAACCCTGCGCGATGTGTGCGGGCGCGATGGTACACGCGCGGATCAGGAGATTGATCTATGGCGCAGATGATGCTAAAGCGGGCGCGGTTCGGTCGGTCATGCAGCTGCTGGAACATCCCCAATTGAATCATCGCGTGGAAATTTGCGGAGGCGTGCTGGCGGGCCGTGGCGCAGAGGTTTTGCAGGAATTTTTTAGAAGCCGGCGCTGAGTTTGCTGGTTTGTTGGCGTTCCGGGCGAAGCGAGGAGTCCTGTTTATTGCCGGCGGCTGATAACTTTTTTCATGCGGAGAGGTGCGTGAGTGGTTGAAACGATCCGCCTCGAAAGCGGGTGAAAAACTCCAACGCCAACAGAAATAAACAACTTATCTCGCCGAGTATAGCCGAAAATACCGCACGTGCGGCGAATTTTGCACCCTTCCTGCACTTTTCTTGAAAATCATTTTCAATTCAATCTGTCGCACGGGAAGCGGACGGAGATCACTGAAAATCTAGTTGGCTGTCTGACTGGCGGTGATGATTACGCCTTAGTGGGCAGCAGCCTCAGTAGCAGATTCCCGATGGCCGCAGGTTGATGCTCGCCTGCAGTTCCTACCAGTGTGTACGATCGCTCAAAACCGTTAGGACCTTCGACCTTCATCTCCCAATCTTGATTCGCACGAGATCCAACAATCGACACTCGCCACCCGCCAGGCCGGTCGCTCAGAACGTGTTCAACGATCACCTGCACTTCCGCCCTGATCGTGGCATCTCCGGTGTTATGCAGCTCAACCAACACAGACATTTCCTTTCCATTCTACAAAGACATTTCTGTGGACGCGGCGCAACTCGTCTTTTCTGGCGTTGCCGTTCATCGCGCATTGCAACTCCTGAGCGAAGAAACGCTGGCAAGATGTTCATGAAAACTCTGTGGTTTTCGCAGTATAATAGCGGTAATCGCGAGCCGCTCTTCGTCCCCGGAGGTTCTGCCATGTACATTCTGGTTCCCTGGAAGCCAGTCGTTCTCGTGTGGGGATTGCTGAGCGCGATGATATTCTTTGGTTTCGTTGCATCGTCGGTACTTGAAGGAAAGGACCCCTTCGCGCCAGGTGCGACCATCACACAGCCTTCATCGGTGAAAGCGGGTGTTGCGCAATCTGGGCAACAACCTAAGCACTCCCAAAAGCGGCTCGGACTCCGAGTCAGTGAGAGCTCGGAGATGTCTTCCTGCTGATTTGTTTGCTTAGCCTTTTTCGGTCACGTCCTCGCGTGGTTTGCTTTGCCCAATATTTTCTCCAGCTTTTGCTTCAGCATGACCTCTGCGGGAGAACGTCCTTGGCGTCCGAGCCATGAGACAAAGTCCTTCATTTTGACTTCGTGCTTTACGGGCGGCTGCTGGACAAGAACAGTTACCGTTGCGAACCCCTGACCGATCTCTCCTACCCAGTTGTCCTGCTGCAAGGCGGCGAGAGCCGTGGCGATCGCTTCATAGAGAGTCTCCGCCGTGACCTCTATGGAGTGCTCAACGTCTCGAAGATCCTTTACCGCAACTGTGCACGTTCGAAGAACCACGTGAAAAAGCGTACCATATTCGCCTTTTGTTCGCCACTGCGAGCAATCGCGATCCTACAAGCCGATTTGCGGATAGTAATCTCCCCGAAGGGCGTTTGTGAACCGCATCACGTTTACGGCAGCGGCGTTAGAAAGGAGTGTGGTAAATGGCGAGCTTAAACTAGTGTTTCTCAGGTGAGGACACCAGAAACGCTTCCAGGATGTTCTTGAGGTCTTTATGTGAAGCATCCGCAAAAGAATTTTCAACGAGGGCCATGCCTCCCAGCGCATCAAGGACCGTATTCCTGGCGTTTACGACCTGCACCAAGACGGAGGGCCACCGTAGCTCCAACAGGTTCATTTCAGTAGGATTGGCCATTTGCACCGCGGCCAAATCTCTGAATGCAACGTTCCAAACCATCTCAGTTACTTCTTTGCCGTCGGCACCGGTCCTTTTCATTGGAACACGGGTAAAGCGGACTTCCTTCGGAGATGCTCCCGTCAGTAGATACCAATATTCGTCGTCGCCCGCCTCCCACGCAAATGCGTACAAAGTACGCAGCCATTCCGGACCCTGCTGAGCGGCGAGAACAGAAGATTGTGAACGCATCTTTGACCAAATCCAATACCGGGTTATATTTTCCGACAGAACGCCGTTTTCTTTCCACACTTTGGCGAGCTCAGCACGTTGGCCATCATCTTTGAGAGACTTATCCAGCAACGCCGACAACTCTCCAATCAGGACATCGCCACTGACCGCCGCTTGTTGGGCAATGGCAAGGTTCAGAAGTGGTAGTTCCTTTGAGGTCCAGCGCTCACGAATATGTGGACCCGCGGCTTGCCACCATGCAATGGCTTCAGCGCGTCCTAGGCGGGGTGTCGCAGCGAAGGCATTCTGTTCCCAATTAACGTATTGTGTCAAAATCCCAGGTTCTATCAAGTTTGATGCGATTAACGTCGAACAATTCCTCGAATCAGTACGCCGGCCATACTCTTCAATTTTATACTGCAGGCCCTCCAAATCCGCGCTGGGATAGCTCAAGCCCTGGCAATCAGTGTTTGATAAGAGGTTCGTTAGATTTTGCCGATACGTCACTTCATCCGTAAATTGGGTAAGCGCGTTTCTGTTTAGGTTGTAGCTGCGGAGATTCGTTTCAAATGTCAGCTCCGCGGGAGGTCCGTTTCGAAGAAGATCTGCGATGTAAATGTTAGCGAGAGCGTCGTCACAGCTTTTAAGTTGCTCACTCAGATACTGCTCTGTTGAGTCAGTCGATCGCACACAAGGGTTTCGCACCCTGTTGTGCATTTCATTTGTCATCAGATAATAGGTGCGCGCAACGTCAAATTCGATGGCCTCCAGCGCGTTCATTACCTGGGCATGATCCTTGGCCATCTGGTCACTCAGGGCGTCCAACTTCGAGATAACGGTGTCAAGTTTAGAGTTTATTTTGTCAAGTTTTTCGTTGATCTGTTGAAGCGCCGCCCCGATTGCGTCATCACCCGAGCCGCCCAGACCGCCAAGCCCGCCGATCGCGCCAAATGCAGACAGGCCACTTGCAAACCCAGCAATAGTCGCAATTGGGCCTGCGGCCTTAAGTATGGAATTGGCGGTCGTCAACACCGGAGCAAGCTGCTGAATGCCGGGAATGGTAACGCCGTGGCTGTTCAGTTCGGTAAGAGAGGAAATAAGACCTGTTGCTGCGGCTGTGTAGTCTCCTTTCGCCGCCATGATTTGAGTCAGGGCTGAAGAAGCGTCCGCAAGAGCGGTGCCGCGAGGAAGTATGCCCACGGCCGACAAGGACTTGGACAGGGTGGGCACGTCCACGGCCATCTTACCTGTGAGGACATCATTCAGGTCACCAAAATCCCGCATGAAGGGCACAAGATTTCGCACCTGTTCCGGGAGTTGGTTGTGCGTGATCATTTCCGGACTCACCTTTTGCGCCGCGTCAGCTAAGGTGTCCCAATTCTTAGTGAGCGCTCCAACCCCGACGGTGAGCCCGTCCGCTAATTCCTGACCTTGCAGATTTAGTGTCTGTGACAAAGTCGTATGCGCCTCGTGAATCTCTCCAAGCGATTCCAGGAGTTGTAAGCTCATTTTCGGCGTAAGCGATGGCAGCCTTGGAACGCTCAACCCTTTCTTGAGCGGCGTCGGTGAGGTGATAACGGCCGAGATTGCGGTGAGTTTATCGTAGTAAGCCTTGATCTCTGATTGCGCTGTAGGTAACTGACCGAGCGCTTCTTTTGCTTGATCGTTCAACAACGTATTAAGAATCAGGGAGCCTTGGGCGCTGAGAGTTTTCAGGTCGAGGTCGCTCAATGTCGGCTTGTCAATGAGCCTCTTGATCTCTTTTGTTGCGTCGGTCGCGTTGCGAAGGACCGCGGATGCGGTGCCTGCATCACCGAGATTTGCTAGGACAAGTTTTACCGCCGCTGCTTGTAGGGGAACGACTTTGGACTGCAGTGTCCGAAGCGATGGCAATTCATTCGCCGCCACGCTCTGAAGTTGTTGTTGCAGGCTTATCAGCGAACTGTCGCGGGGAACCAGACTAGGGTCCATCTGGAAGGTGGTCGAGGTTGAGAAACCTTGGAAGCTCTGAGCGATGATCACCTTTCTGGCCTGCGACAACTGGCCTTGCAAATCATTGATGAACGCTTCGCTCGCGTCGAGTGCCTTATATGGGGTGTGGTGTGCAGCGGAAGCGTGAAGATCCTGCCAGGTGACATCGGTCTGAAGAGTCCCGTAGACCAGCGATCGTAAGACAGTCAGAGGAATGGGCGTCCGATTAGCTACATTAACCTTGTCGCTGATTCCTAAGTACAAACTGTTCTGGATAACTTTCCTGTCATTGTCCTGCCCAAGTAGCGGCAGGCAGGTGAGCGTGCCGCAGACAACCAATGAAAGGACCTTCTGCAAGTAAACTCGCATTGAATCTCCTAATTAGTATCGGGGGCGCTCTTCACGCTTGTAGTCTTGCGAGGCGGAGCGGAAGTCCCCGCCTTGATCTGTTTTGCTACCTCTTTCTGGACAAGAGCTGCCAGGTCTTTCTCAAGTTTGGCTGTTAGATCGGTGACGATCTGATCGGATGCCGTCTTCACGACAGCAGCAACCTGGTCCGCCTTGAGAGACTGGTCCGACAATACTTTTACGATGGCGTTGAGGACCGCCTGCTGGACCAACTTGTTATTGGAATCCGCTTGGGTTCCAATAGACGAAAGCTGGCTGGCGATATCTTCTTGGCGAGAGACATTGATTGTAAAGTCCGGCACAAGGGCTTGGCCGTTTTGTTTGTAGCAAGGGCCTGCCACATAGGCGGGTCCAACGACTGTTCCTTGGTTGCCTATGACGAGACAAGCGGCTTTGTACACAGGTATGCCAGGAGGAAGGCTGGTCGTAACGGAGGGCACAGGAGAAAGCTGCGGTTCAGCAGGAGTTTGATCCTGTGATGGCGTCGATCCTTGTGTGTTACCGTTACCCGTCGGCTGACTTGCATCCTGAGGCCAGGCTGCTCCGATACATGTTAAAGCGAAGAGGCAACTCAAGAAGAATGCACGAATCTTAAGCATTGAAGTCTCCGAAACGAGTAGTCTTTTCATCAATTACCACCTGGACCGACAAACCGCCTCACGGTGAATTTCCGGACATTGTCCTTGGCCGCGTTCTCCCACTTTTGAGCAGAATCGAAATTATCGGTGCTGGGGAGCCGGAAACTAAAGTCGTTTCCGATCACGGCAGCCCCGGTGGATTTTGAGTCAGACGCGCAGCCGTTCGTGCTTTCATTTTCCGTAGCTGCAGATATAACCTTTCCGATGCATCGCCCGCCCATCTCAGAAACGATCCCTACATGTCCGAGCCCGGCAATCACATCTCCAGGGCGTCTTTCCAGCAACTTTTCTTTAGCGGTAGCAGACCCGAAATCGGACTTTGAGTGAAAAACCACCTTCCATCCTTTAATTGGAAAATCGGGATTTTCCCACTCTCGGGCTAGGGGGTCGGGGTAAGATCGAAGAACGCCCGAACGGGTTATCGGGCTCCAAATAGCACCCCCAGCCTCTCTCGCAACGTCTGCGACAAAGATGTTACAAAAGTAGGCTTTCTGAATGGGGCCGAATGCCGATGATGGTGCCCAGTCTGTCTCGCGAAGGTGACCGCGAGCTTTATCAACCATCGACAATGCCACATCATCAACAGCTGATCCGAAGATCAGCTTGGAAAAGCTGAAATCGGCGAGGGCGCTGAATAAAACTAGGCGGGTAAACTGCCGGCGCGAGCTGAACACGTGAAGCCATCCTCTCGGCGTAATGCCAACTATTTTCCCAGGGGAAAAGACTTCTTTACCATTGCCACTGTGTTTGTCCAAGACCCGTTGGCCAAGACTAGCCTGAGGGGGGCGAATGTGACGCAAAGAGTATCTCAGGAGTCCCACGCTGTCAACCTAGCGATTGTTACGAAATCCGAACGGACTCTTGATTGCTACACGAATACACTGTCGCCATCGAACCCATGAGTTTCCGTGAGGCATTGGTCACGAGTTCCCCGGCGATCACAGAGCTTTCGCCACGTCGATTGCGGTTTCGAGCTGGGTATCTCTTCCTTGCTTCAATGCTTCTCGCGAGAGTTCAATAGAAAACTTCGGCGCGATGCCATTGTTCTCCAGCATCCGTCCTTGCCACGTCAGGTAGGCGGCAACCGGGAGGCCAAGAATGTATCCGTGGCCAACCTTGTATGCGCTGCCACTCAGTAGACGGCCGGGCGTTTTCGTTCCCACGATGGTTGCCAGATTATTTTCCTCCGCGAACGCCGACACCATCTCGCCGGCGCTCGCGGTGTGCTCGTTTACCAACAGCACGACTCGACCGTGGAATCGTTGCTGGCCGAGTCCTTCGGTGACCACGAGGATAGATTTTTCAACGAAAGCATATCGGGCCGCTAACCATATGAGAGTCGCCTTGTGGGACGGAATCCGTCCGAATCGGGTCAGTTCCTCACGACGATAACCGCGCTCGCGACGTTTCCGCGTGAGACTGTAGCCAACCTCAAGTTTTCCGGGAGTCAAATAGCTCATCAGGCGTAGCCCGCCGATTCCTCCGCCAGTATTGCCGCGTAGATCGACAATGAGCCGACTGCATCCGTCGAGTGCGGCGATGCCGCGGTCGATGTCCTTCGCTACGTCGATTCCGATGGCGCCCGGAAACATTGCGACTCTCAGCAATCCAATTTCATCGCTGAGCCTTTCGGTGGTGACCGCCTGCGGCGCCGTAACCGGGTGCTTCTGGGATTTGGGCATCGGCAATTGAACGTTGACCTTCTGCACTTCGCCGTGGAGCTTTTCAATGAGAAGATTCGCGGATTCGCCGACGGAGAACGTCAGATCGTTTGGCGGCCGAACTTCTCGTCCACCGCATTCGAGCAAGAGATCGCCAGGCCGTATGCCGGCCGCGAAGGCTGGACCCCCTCGATGCACGTCTTGAAACATCCAGCGCTCACTTCCATTCACGCCGATGCGCTGCAGAGTGGCGTTGATTGCGTGGCGAGCGGGAATATTCCGCATCCCTGCATGGCGAAAGCCAGTGTGGCTGGTCTTGAGTTCCGCTACTAATTTGTGGACCTCTTTCTCGAAGACCTCCGGGTCGGTACACGCGAGGATCTGATCCCGGCGATCCCGAGCCAAAGCATTCCAGTCCACGCCGTTCATTCCGGGATCGAAGTGTTTGGTATCTACAAGGCGGCAGACCTTGTCGAAAATCTTTGTGCGTTCGTCGAGAGTCAGATTCATTGTTGTCTTATTCCAATCGGTGTCGAGGTCTCGCCCACAGCGATGAATGCCGCCCAATAGAATGGGCTCACCTGATCGCCATATTTTGCGAGCAGGTCAAGCTTCGCGTTTCGCAAAGCCGAGCTCGTATCTTCGCCCTGGGCCAAGTGCCGGTAAAACTGTTCCATCAATGCACTAGCGAACGTGTCGTCTGCGCTCCACAGGCTCTTGTCATTCGGCACGATGGGATTTTGCAGTTGTTCGTTCAAGAACCGTGAGAGGTCTACAAACGACATCGTTTCGGCTTCTGATCTGAGACGGCCCACTTTGGCGTGAAGCTCGTTCCGCGCATCGCCGCGCGCCAAAAACAGTTGCTTGGCTCTGGCATAGAGCGGCGCTGCTGCGGGTCCATTATTTAACCAGTAGAAATGATCGGCAATGCCAAGTAGCGCCTGGGGATCGGTGGACTGTTGTAGGACCGCGGAATCAACGGGAGAACCAGCCGCATTGCCCGAAACGGTTCGGTAGTGGCGAGTGTAGGCGTAGTAAGAGCAGATTGTCAGGAACACCACGACCGGAGCGGCTGCAAAGCCCGCCCATCCTGGGACACGTCTGCCCATTGAGAAACCACGCAAATAAGGAATCTACAAAGTCGTAGCGACGAGGCGGCGCAAAAGCAGCGGCGATGCGGATTAAAACCCAAAACCTCCCCAATAGTTTCTCATCAGATAGTGAAAAACAAAAGGCGGTTTTGCCCGAACAGCGCCTCGGACAAGCGTTTTGGCGGGAACGACCTGGCGGAGTCAATTGACCAATCGGCAGTGGCGGTCAAACCACGAACGGTTCACACGGTTGGCCGGAATTTCGGACAGGTGGCGTATTATGGCCGTGTACGCCTAAGAAAGCCATAAAAGCCTTACAATACGAGGGCAAGCTGAGGGGGTAGTAAGCCGCCCGTCGTAGCGCAGCATAGCTCCGGGCGGCTCTTCGATCACGCTGGTGGAACAATGACGCTGAATTTGCGCGTTTCACTCTGCGGTCGAGCATCCCCGAGAAGGGGCTTTACGTTTATCTTCAGCGGCATCTGGCTCGCGATGCCGCTGAAAATGCAGGTTCCCGTGGGCAATGTCGGTATGGACTCCTCCGTAACCCGGTCGATATACGAAACGGCACTTGCAATTGCTTTTAGGTCCCACTCGTTCAACAGTCTGTGAATGAAGTAGTTATGGGCCTGCGACATAATCGTGGGGGAAATGTCGTTCGGTCTTTGACTAGCAATCGTTACAAATACGCCGAATTTCCTACCTTCCTTGATTATTTCCTCGAATGTCTCCAATCGATAATCCTTCCAGCTCTCCGCTTCACGGAAGGACTGTGTGGAAAGAATATTGTGCGCCTCGTCGATCACGATGCTCAGAGACTTGCTCTTTCCGGCTTCTTTCTGTTCCGTGTAGACCTTCTTCGCTAACAACAGCGGCAAAGTCTTCTTCATCTCTAGATTGACGTCCGCCAGGCTAACTACAACAAAGTTGCTTTGCCAAAAGACCGCGTCGCTCTCCAGGTCGAAGATCTTGTCAATGTCTGGCTTCTTTGCCTTCAACCTGTTTATTCCGTGAACGACATGTTCGTTCTGCGCTCGGTTTGCGAGAATGTCGGAGATCAATTGCAGGTACAAAAAGGTGATGAGCCTAGCAAGGAGGCTGTCACTAAGTTCAAAAGTCTCGATGCTCTTAAAAAGCACCGTGTCCTTGATGGAATCAGGGTTCTGCGCGAGGTATGGGCCGCCCGGCCTGATATAAAATTCACCACCCTTGTTGTACCAAGCCACATCAGACGCGATATCCATCGGATTACCATCCGCGTCCTCAGACGGTAATATCTCTCTGAAGTAGTCAAGGAGCAGGAACGCGCCAACTTTATCACTCATTTGCAGAGTGTCGCGCACACGGTTACGCAGGATGTTCCTAATGTATCCCACAGGGTCACCATCGTTTGCGCTCATCACTTTCTTATAAAACCGCAGTGCCCTACTTAAAAAAGGCTTTTGGGTCTTTTCGGTTGCATCTGCCAAAATCGAGATCACCTCGATGTTCAGGAGGGCGTCTCCTTTCATCGGCAGCTTATCGGCCCCGTCGCCTCGCGTTGAAAGGCTGTAGACCTTCTTGCTGGGCGATATGCATTGAGGAGCTACATATTCCCCATTGAAGTCCAACAGCAGAATGCGGGTATTCTCTGAGAAAGCGGCGGCGTTTCGCGCCGTGAGGGCGCGCACGAATTCCTGGTAGAGATATGCGAGTGTGTTGGACTTGCCACTACCGGTATTGCCAAAGATGGCGATGTGGCTGTTGAACAATCCATCGATTGGAATCTCAATATCGAAGTCGGGCCCCTCGATGTTGGCAATCACAATTGCGGGTGAGCCGTCGTCCCGTGTGAGATTGTGGACTCGCCTGATTTTCTCTCGGGTAACGATGTACGCCTCGTTTCCGATCAGTGGCAGTTCCTTGGTTCCACCAGTAAACCAGCCACGCTCGTCTATATAGCCTGCAAGTGCCACAGTCAAGACCCGCTTGTTCCTGTTCACGGGCTCAAATTCCCCACCAGTCGGCGCGAGGTAGTCTTCCTCGATCTTTTCCCCTTCTACGCGGCCTATAAGGCTCAGAAAGCCCTTGCGAATTTCGATATGGCTGTTGACAGAAATGTTTCTCAGTATGTCCCCATCGAAGAACATGTCAGAGAGGTTCTTGTTCTTGTCGACAAGGACATAAATCTTTCGCCCGTCGACGCCTGCAT
This sequence comes from uncultured Acidobacteriaceae bacterium, assembly GCA_963836305.1. Lineage (GTDB taxonomy): Bacteria > Acidobacteriota > Terriglobia > Terriglobales > Acidobacteriaceae > Sulfotelmatobacter. The sequence goes on from CAWIJP010000026.1 coordinate 636,306, forward strand.
CCACCTTGCCATGTGATCTCCCTATTTCGCGTTACGGATGGTGACGTTCGGGTTTCCCAAAACTTTCCAGTTTGGATCGTCTCCAACCGCCGTTTGAATATTCTGACCTTTCAATAGGTTCTGAGGAATCGAAGTCCACTTGCTAGAAGCCGTCGCGAGAAGCACGGACGAACCCGTCGGCACAACGATCGCATGCTGCCCTGTTTCCTGGACTCCATCAATGGAAGGATCGTGGATGCCCCACATCTGAATGAATGGCGGAACCTCATTTGGTTTTCTGAAACTCGGAAAGAGTGAACAAGCTGCAAAAAAGAGGATCTTCGCCTGAGGGACGATTGGGCTGGAGACAAGCAGCTGTGGATGGTAGTTCGGAAGCGTCTAGTACGAGTTCGTATATTTCCAAGAAGAGCTCAGGCTCCCTTATTCGCTGGATTTCCGCCTAAAGGGGTATCACCGGTATCAGTGTCCGAGCGCTGAATTGTCTAGCAGGTCGCGCTTGGGTTTCGTGGTTTGGTGTCTAGGCCGCAGCCGCTGCCGACTCCGGGGCAATTCCCCAGGGATCGCGGCGGCTGTTTGTTGAACGGCTTCCAACGTCTTGGGCGTTTCCCAACTCGTGCAAGCAGGACTGTGTACTGAGGCCGACCTCGAAACGCCTGCTAATAAAGTGCAACAGTGCAACGCTCATTTTGTCCACAAGTCCTGGGGCCAGCGTGTTGGGCTCTCAGTGAACATTTCCGCTGCATCGTGGCATCCGCCCCAGCGATTTAGAATGTTCAAATTTAGACCGTATACCTTTGCAAGTTGTTCAGGGGTGGCGTCAGCGCCAAGGTCGAAAACATAGCCGTTGCCAGAACCGGCAGCTCCTCCGTGAAGGCCAGGGGCGGAGCGAAGAGACTGGGTCACCATCAACATAAATGGCGAAAGTTCCCTTGTTACGCCAGCGCATTGAGCGCCTACGTATACCGTTTCTAGAGAACCTGCTCGAAAAACAACGGAGGGCTGAATGCGAGTGTCATGAAGAGTCAAGAACGCGAGCCAATTCCTGAATTCAACTGTCACCGTGCAGTCCTCCGAATCGCATACTTGGGATTTGTTCCTTAGATACCGTACATACTTGCGCTGGAAGGATGTGACGTCGTGGAATGGCGACTTGCCTACTCGAAGCGTGCGAATGTCGCCCATGCAGGCTTCCGCTTCTAACTGCGTTCTGTGCGCATAATATAAGAGCAGAGAGAAAGCGAGGCCTGCAGCGACGAGCAAGAGCCCCGCGGTATTTCTGATGTGCTTGAGTGTCACTGAGCCTCCATCAAAAAGTCAATTTCCATTGCATTTCCCATGCGGCACACGGGGGCGGACTGGCCGAACCACTACTGGCGACTCCCATGTATGGACTTGGCTGATAAACCGGAGTTATGTTGGAGGGAGGAATACCCAACAATAGTGGCTGTGAGGCGTTCGTCTTGGAAAACAGGACCTCGGGGAGCAGCAACTGGCAGTAGGTTTGCGAGGCAATCCTCCTCAAAATTCTGCGAACCCAATACTGCCTTTGTCCGGTACCGCCTAAACCGTAGCTAAAAGTCTGAGTGCTGGTCTGTGGCGGACATTTTGATGCAAGGATCCCACACCAAGGATTGTCGTTGAACCCATACGGCGTGATCAGATCGTAAAATTCATCACATGGGTTCTGGGCAGGCCCCGCGCCACAAGGCGAACTAGGTGTTCCCACCTTTGGGTTAGATTGGTGCTCGTAGACGTTATACAGGGGTGAACTTGATAGGGGATTGTAATTCCCGTCTGTTGTCGTGAGTGGAGTGCCGTTGGGGTTTACGAGGATGTACTGCACTTGCCGCCCCTGCAGGGTGGTGTTATTGACGAACCCCCAATTGTCCGTCATCCCAACCAAGATCAAATTCGGGTCGGCAGAGCCTTGGTCTTGCTTCGTCCCTCCATGGTCGGAGTAGACTTCGGGTGCATCCGCCTCTGGCTCGCCTTCGAGACCCGCGATCACCGGATCACCCGTCGTGCCAAACCACACGCCGTTCGCGAAATATGTGGAATTCGACAGCGCGCCATATCCAGCCGAACCGCCGGCGGTGCCCCATGTGTCGTAAGTGGCGTTGGCGTTCGAGTCGAGACGGACCACGTCTTCCTGGTTGCCGACGATGTTTTTCACCGCCACGCCGCCACCGGCTGTGGCTGCGATGATCTGGACCGTGCCCTGAGCCGGCTGCCAGCTGTGTACCTGATTGCCGCTGGCTTCTTCCACGTAGATCACCTGATTGCCATCGGTCGTGAAGTATGTGCCCTGATCTCCAAGCACCATATCAGGTGAAGCGAAACTGAGAGGCAGCGTCGTGGCGCCGCCGGAACCGCCGATATCGCTGACCTGCGCAGAAATTTGAAGACCATTGGAGAGTCCGGATGTAGCTAGTACGCCGCCATTCCCATCTGGTATCACCATGCCAAGGGTCTGAATCTGAGAGACACCACCGGGACCTGTTACCAGCGGAGAGTTCGGCAAATTAGCGAATGACGCGCTTCCTCCAGGTGAAACCGTCATCAGCTGAGCGTAAGAGATACTCGTTGATACCGGATGCCAGTCGCTCGGGCAGGACGGTCCTGACCCAGGATCCGGCTCGACCCAGTACACCCCTGTACTCCAGCTGATCTCTAGGTAATAACTTCCATCCGGCCCCACCGAAATCGAACCAGCAGCGGGCGCGAACGTAAACGAGTTCAATATAGGACCGCATCCCGGCACGAACGTAGATGTTGTTGATGCTGGGAAAGTCCAACTCGCCGCGAGCACTCCGGTGTTTGGATCGATCTTGATCAACCGCGAGGCCGTTAGCTGTTGATAATATTCAGGCACGACGATGTAACCGTTTTGGTCGATCGCCATGTTCTGCAGACCTTTGCCAAATGCTCCTAGACTTCCTCCCAGTTGGCCAGGAGAGTCGTACCGCCAGGCGGGTACACCGGAAACGCCGTCCACTCGAATCAACGAGTCAACCGGCCCATACAGAGTATTATTCTCTACCAGCACTATTACGCCTCCGAGATTGTCCGGCACCTCTTCGGCAACGAAATCCACAGCGTACTGGTCGTCTGAGCCTACTCTTGTGTGCCAAGACTGCTCGCATCCCGCGGAGAGCCCCCGGAGCCAGATGCTGCCCTGTCCATCATCCTCAACTGCGACCAGGTCGGGAGTGGTACCGCTGCTCGGAACCATTTGCATTATGTTCTGCACCGTGTATCCGCTGGTCGTGGTTGGCAAAGAGCAAACTACGGTTCCAAGTGGGAGCGTGGCTCCGCTCGCTTGAATAATGATCTGGGAGGTGGCCGAGAGACCACTCCAAGTCGCCGTAACCGTAACTGTTCCTGCTTCTTGAGCCGTGAGAACAGGCGGATTGCTGGTGGAGAGTTGCGCCAGTGTGTCATTGCTCACCGTCCAGTTCGCGCCGGTGATGTTGTGCTCAAGATTATCGCCGAGTGACAGATTCAGCGTCTGCCCTATAACAAGGGTAGCGTTCGCCGGAAAGATTGAGAGAGATTGAGATTCAGTTGGGACGATTGTGAAGGTGCTAGAGTTGCTCGACAGTGATCCAACTTTTACAAGGATCGGACCTGTTTTGGTTCCCATTGGAACAGTCGCTACGATTTGATTATTGGTCCAAGAGTTTGGTTGGATGCCAGAGCCGTTAAAGAACACGGCGGGGCCGTTCGGCGAAGTTCCAAAATTTGTGCCATTGATTGTCACCACTGTGCCGACGTCTCCCTGACTGGGTGAGAGGCTGATGAGGGTAGGCGCGGAAATAATCGTAAGAACGACGCCATTGCTCGTTTGCCCACCTGAAGCAATGGTAACCGGTCCGGTTTGGGTTCCTGCAGGAACCTGAGTAACAACAGTTGTGTTACTCCAGGAACTAGCGGACGCTTGAACTCCGTTGAAGCTAACGGCGCCGCCTGAACCAAATCCTGAGCCGGTTATTGTGACAACATCGCCGACAGCTCCAGTTAGCTCTGAAAGCGCCACGATTGTCGGGACCGCGGCCGTCACCGAGAACGTGTTGGTATTGCTGAGAACACCGCTGACCGACGCTTGGACAGGACCAGTCGTAGCCGACGGCGGGACCTGAGCAATGATCGACGTGTTATTCCATCCAAGGATAGCTGCAGGCGTGCCGTTAAAGGTGACCGATCCCTGCGTGGTCCCAAAATCGCTTCCAGATATCGAAACCATCGTGCCAATGGGTCCAGAACTGGGCAATACGGACGACATCGCTGGCGTCGCCGCCTCTACAGTTAGAGATGTGTTTGCCGAAACGCTGCCATAGGTTACCGTGATGTTCGCAGTGCCTATAGCAACTGGGTTGGCCAAACCAGGAGTACTTCCGCTCATCGCGGCGATTGTGCTATTTGAAGAACTCCATGTCACCGAAGTCGTGACATTGCTCGTGCTGCCATCAGAATAAGTGCCCGTAGCAACAAGTTGCTGAGTCTGATTTAGCAGCACCGTTGGATACAGTGGCGTTATCGTGATAGAAGTCAGGAAGACCGTCGAGTTCAGAACTGTGCTACCGCCCACCGACCCCGCGGACGCCGTTATCGTCGTGGTGCCCGCGCTTAGTGGGTACACAAATCCTGCTCCGCCCACGTCATTTGTGATGCCCGTCACGCTTTGGTTAGATGAGTTCCAAAGTACTGAACTGAGAGTTTGGGTGCTGTTATCGGTGAAGATACCAACCGCAACAAACTGCTGTGCTACTTCGCCAGGGATTGATGCGTTCGCTGGAGCAATTGTGATCGATGCCAGACCCGGCGGCGTTAGGGCGGATGGCTGATACGTATCAACGCTGGCCAGAGTTGCCGCTGTGCCAGTTCCGCCAGCGAGTATTACGTTGCCGCTAGGAAGCAGCGTCGATGTCTGTCCAGAGCGAGCGGTTGTGAGAGCCTGCGTGGACATGAAGTTACCCGCGATTGGGTCATACAACTCCGCTGTTGCATCCGACGTGCAGGTTGAAGGGCACGAACTGTAGCCCCCCGCAAGGAGTACTTGCCCATCGGTTAACAAAGTCGCAGTATGGTTAAAACGCGAGACATTCATCGTCCCCGTGTAGGTGAAGGTTCCACCGGTAGGATTGTAGAGCTCCGCAGAATTGATGGGGCATCCCGGAGAAGCGCAGGTCGAGCCACCCGCAATGAGAACCTGACCAGTATTGAGAACCGTTGCCGTAGCATTCGCGCGAGGGGTGTTTAGACTGGCGGCAACGCTGAATGTGCCTGTAGTGGGATCGTATAGTTCTGCGGCAGCAGGATAGTTCGTGCCATTATAACCACCCGCAATCAACACAAGACCTTGGTTGAGCGCCGTCGCCGTTGCACCGTATCTTGCGGCATTGAGGTTTCCGGTTGGGGTAAAGCTTCCTGCAACTGGATTATAAATTTCCGCTGCATTCACTGTTGTGCAAGAAGTGGCGGAAATGCAAGTGTGGCCACCCGCAATGAGTACCTGGCCATTGTTGAGCAAAGTTATCGTGTGGCCCGAACGCGCTACGGTCATATTTCCAGCGCTAGTAAAATAGCCGTAGTCATAGCCGAAATCTGGATGATAAATCTCAGCGCTGTTTAGAGAAGAGCAGTTGCCGCTAGAATCGCAGGCATAGCCGCCTGCGATTAGCACGTTGCCGTTAGGAAGCACAACGGCAGGCGCAGATCGGGCTGTCGCTAAACTCCCGGTGTAAGTGAATCTTCCCGTGTCCGGGTTATATGATTCAGCACTCGCCAGATAGGAACAGGAACCGATTGCCGGACAGTTGATGCCGCCGGCGATTAACAACGTTCCATCATTGAGCAGTGTGGATGTCTGTTGATATCGGCCCGTATTTAACGTAGATCCCGTTGAAGTTCCGACAGTCAAAGTAGCAGCTCCCGATAACGTACCTGATGTCGCCGTTATTGTTGTGCTGCCGCTCGCAAGAGCGGTGATGAACCCCGTAGCACTCACACTTGCCACGGCAGGGTTCGAGGAGAGCCAAGTGCTCGACGAAGTAATGTCAATTCCACTGTAGTTGGAGTACGTTCCATTCGCCGAAAGCTGCTCAGTGCCCCCGACATCGATGCTCAAAGTGGCTGGTGAAACGGTTACCGATATCAGAGCGGGAGGGCCGATAGTAAGGCTTGCCGAACCGGAAACAGTACCAAGTGCCGCTTGTATCGTCGCTGTTCCATTGACGGCACCTGTTATGTAACCTGCGGAACCTAGGCTGACAATGTTTGCGGGCAAGCTTGACCATTCAACTGAGTTAGTAATGTTCTGCGTGCTGCCATCCGAGTAAGTGCCAGTCACTTGGTACTGCTGACTCGATCCCAACGGGATCGACAAATTAGACGGGGCCAGTGCTATCGAGACCAATGCAGGCGGTCCTACCGTGACGGTCGTGGAAGCACTCTGGGAACCCGAACTGGCTTGGATGCTGCTGCTTCCCAGTGAAGCGCCGGTGACCAGGCCATTATTGTTTACTGCTGCGGGCGAAGACGAAGATGTCCACGTCGCCGTGGGCGTAAGGTCTTGGGTACTGCCATCTGAGTAGGTTCCCGTCGCCGTAAATTGCTGAGTGGTTCCCAACGGCATGGTGAGACTCTGAGGACTCAGGGTAATTAAGACCAACGTTGGCGCCGGTACAGTGACCGTCGTTGAGCCGCTGATTCCCGCCGCGCTAGCGGTGACCGTCCCGCTCCCCTGGGCCGAGCTTGTTGCGAAACCTGTATCGCTGGCGTCATTGCTGACCGCGAATATGCTCGTAGACGAAGAACTCCACAGAACTGACGACAAGATCTGCGTGCTGCCGCTGCTGAATGTCCCGGTTGCGACTAAGAGCTGCTGGCTTCCAAGAGGGACCGATGGCGTCGCAGGTGAAATGGCAATGCTGCTTAGCCCCGTCAACTTGCTGGCAGTGTAAATTTCGGCGGTGTTGAAAATATTGGTGCCGTCAGTGCCGCCATCTTCCAGTACCGTTCCATCGTTGAGCAATGTGGCTGTTTGGTGCTCGCGAACGCTGACCATGTTGCCCGCAACTGCCGTGAACGTTTGACTAGTCGGGTTGTATATCTCCGCCGAGTTCAGAGCCGTGCTGTTTCCACCCGAATCGGTCTCGCCTCCTGAGAGTAGGACCGTGCCGCCGTTCAAGAGCACCGCGTCGTGGTAAATTCTGGGCGCCGTCATTGTGGCGGAAACGGCCGTGAAGGTGTTCGCGACAGGGTCATATATTTCAGACGTGTTCAGTGAACCCGCCGCCGGAAGATCGCCGCCCGTGACCAGAACCTGGCCGTTGTTCAAGAGTGTTGCCGCATGGCCCTCGCGAACCGAGGTCATATTCACGGACAGAGCAGTGAAGGCCCAAGTCGCGGGATTGAAGATTTCAGCGGTATTGTAAGCTCCGCTCGGAGTCGGATCAGTCTCACCACCGCTGATCAGAACTTGACCGTTCTGTAGCAAAGTCGCTGTGTGATGGAAACGGGGCGTGTTTGTATTGCCCAGATCAATGAAAACCTGTGCGGTCGGATCATACAGCTCAGCGTCGGAGATAATGCCGGTTGTGGGATCGTAACCTCCGACGATCAGGACTTGGCCATTGCTCAGCAACGTAGCTGTGTGTCCGACTCGGGCTGTATTCAGAGTGTTCGGCAGCAGCGTGAAAGTCCCGGCCACAGGATCGTAGATCTCGGCTGAGTTCAGAGTTGTCTCGTTTGACAAGCTCGAACCCCCCGCAATCAGCACTGTGCCGTCGTTCAGCAGTGTGGCCGTGTGCAGCCATCGTGCGACATTCATTGCATTGGCTGCGGCGGCGAAAGTTTGGCTCGTTGTGGTGTAAAGCTCTGCACTGTTTTCCACGCCTGACGTGCTCATTCCGCCAGCGATCAGGACCTGTCCGGTCGTCAACTGAGTCGCTGTCTCTCCGGAGCGGGGGGTCTCCATTTGCCCGGTGGTTGCGACGAACGGCCCCGCCTGGATTGTGTAGGCGATTGAGTTGCTGTTTAAGTAGTTCTGAAAAACTAGCACATTTCCCGAGGGGACATTCGGCACGGTCACCACAACTTGAGTGTTACTCCAGCTCACGATCGTTCCGTAGGCGCCGTAACCGAAATATACGCCCGCGTTTTCGCCGCCACCTGACGGTCCAAAGTTTGAGCCGGTAAGCGTCATCGGCATTCCAGGCGACACTGTTGTCGGAGAGATACTCGTGAGCACAGGCGCAACCATCGTATAGCTCAACGTGTTGCTGTTTACATAATTCTGATATACCAGCACGCCGCCCGGACCAATTCCGCTCGGCACCGTGAAAACCACTTGGGTGTCACTCCAGCTGACGATCGTGGGATAGTACCCACCCAGATAGACTCCGCCGCTTGAGCCATTTGCCGATGCCCCGAAGCCGGTGCCAGTGAGTGTCACCTGCATGCCGGGAGCCCAGACTGTCGGCGACATACTCGTGAGCACAGGCGCAACCATCGTGTAGCTCAACGTGTTGCTGTTTACATAATTCTGATATACCAGCACGCCGCCCGGACCGATTCCGCTCGGCACGGTGAAAACCACTTGGGTGTCGCTCCAGCTGACAATCGTGGGATAGTACCCGCCCACATAGACCCCACCGCTTGAGCCGTTTGCCGATGCCCCGAAGCCGGTACCGGTCAGCGTCACCTGCATGCCGGGAGCCCAGACTGTCGGCGACATGCTTGTTAGCACCGGCGCTACCATCGTATAGCTCAACGTGTTGCTGTTGAGATAGTTCTGATATACCAGCACGTTGCCCGGACCGATTCCGCTCGGCACGGTGAAAACCACTTGGGTGTCGCTCCAGCTGACAATCGTGGGATAGTACCCGCCCACATAGACCCCACCGCTTGAGCCGTTTGCCGATGCCCCGAAGCCGGTACCGGTCAGCGTCACCTGCATGCCGGGAGCCCAGACTGTCGGCGACATGCTTGTTAGCACCGGTGCCTGGCAAAATGCAAAGACTGATGAAAGCAACAATGTTGACAGCAACAGCAGACAATGGCGAAGACACTTCGGAGTTTTTACCAGTCTGGGATAGTTCAACAGGACAAATTTCACTTGCCAGAGTTGGCTGAGCTTGCGACTCGCGGGGAACAAAATAGGGCCCGCAGCGCAGTGGACCTTGTTTTGAGTCGAACAAGTAGAATGGAAATACAGGAGACTACGCAACCGTAGGAGTATCACCCATCACCTCTCGAAACCTGATTGACAAAGCTCGGTTCGCCAAACGCTAGGTTCTGTTACATAGAAACGACAAGTGTTTTGCACAACAACCTAGCGCGATGACCGCACATCACGCTCATGTCAATACCCGGCTCCGAGAGAGCAGTTTCTTCCTTCCTGCCTGCCGCTCTGTTCACCTTTGTACATCCGCCACTGATTGCGAAACAAAGTAGACTAGGTAGGATGTGGATGTCAACGCCAATCTAGTAACTGGTGTTTAAGAACACACGGTACTGTGACGGGAACCACGATTTTTCGCGATAAGCTCTCCAAGATTCGTAAAGTGACTACTGCTGTCCGAAGGGAAATGCAACACTTGCATCGTGTTGTGGCATTCCCTTAGAATTCTTCCTCCGATGATCACCCGCTCTCACGACTATGTGGAATATTGCCGTGAAACGGCTACGAATTGCGAGACCTTGCATGACTTAGCCTTGCGGGGCGCAGGCAAGGAAGAAATTACTATCGCTATTAGCCAACGCATCATCGAAGAGGTGGCTCTTAGACCGAGCGACGATCTTATGGACGTCGGCTGCGGCGACGGTACGCTTCTGCGTCTGGCGGCGAAGATGGGTGTTCGTAATGCGATTGGCTTCCTGGCGACGGAAGAAGAAGCGGCTTTGGTGAGAGCAACAGGGTTGAATGTGCGGCAGGCGTTAAGTGACCGGCTTCCGGCTCCTGAAGCCAGCGCGTCAGTCGTCGTCTGCAACAGCGTGCTGCTTATTGTCCCGCAAGGGAAAGTTTCGCCGAGTTTGCGCGAAATGCACCGAGTCGCGAAGCCGGGAGCGCGCATCTTTGTCGGCGAGATTCCCTTTGTCCCCGGCCCCCTTCCTGAGCCGCAATTCAATAGCGCTTCGCAAACCCTCGCGTACCTCTACCATAAACACGGTCTGCGCACCTTCCTCGGTATGGCTCGAAGGATGATGTATTGGAAACTAACCGGCAAACCCATGGTAATCCGCGATGGCACGCAGATTTCGTTTCACGCGACTGCCGAAGAGTTCGTCAGACTGGCACGCGATGCCGGTCTGATTCCAGTCCGTCACTGGCAGCACAACCATCCGGACACGCGGAATAACTTCTTGTTTACAAAGGCCGAAGCCTAAAAGGCATTGTTCGCCCAAGGTTGCAGAACATTACGCGATGACCGCACATCACGCGAGCAGGCTTCCCAGCGTGAAACCTATGCTAAAGTGCCCTCCGATTTCTTGCGCGCCGTTCCCGCCCTGCTGTATTCCCGACATTAGCTGTTGTTCGTGCTCAACTGATTCGCCACGCTTCCATTCGCACTTTGACCGGTCTCGCATGATTGGTAGACCGTGTGCACATTGGGGTTCTCAGTCTCAGGATGGTGCTGCAATCTTTCTGTCGGCCTCGAAGACCCGGAAAAAACACGCAGTCACCGTGAACACGAGTTCTTCAGCGTCCCTAATCTCTAGAAGTCAGTATCGGTATGCTCCGGCTGCTTGTGTGAAACATAGAATCATGAGGCAATGCGAGAGACGATAGCGTTGTATAACGGATGATAGGTTTCGCCCGTGATCCAAAGACGATGCAAAAGCACGGTTAGCTTGCGGGCCACCGCGACGATGGCCCGTTTCTTGCTATTCTTACCGCCGCGCTCAAACATGTGAGTTCCCCAGCGCTTAATGTCGCTATCAGGGCCGAAGCGTCCGAGAATGTATTGCGCGCATTGAACGAGCAGAGAACGTAGTTGCTTATTACCCGCCTTGCTGATCCTAAGTTGCTGGTCAATCTCGCCGGACTGGTGGCGCCGCGGTGTCAAGCCAAGGTACGCAGCTACATCTCTGGAGCGCGGGAACCGGCGAGGATTGCCAATTGTAAGAACGAACTGAAGCGATGTGACTGGGCCAACGCCGTTGATCTGGCGCAGCCGCGCAGTCTCGGGATATTGGGTGTTTGCTAGCTTTTCAATGGCTTTGTCGAAAGAGTAGATTTGGCTATTCAAGTGAGAGATCGTCTCGATTAATGGCCTAAGGCTAGGTTTTAGCTCATCAGGAGTGCAGAGTTCGGCCTTCGCTGGAAACGTGGAAGTTCCGGCAGTCGGTACGCGTTGACCAACTGCCTTCAGAAAACCGCGCACAGCATTTATCAGTCGTGTCCGGTTCCGCACGAGAAGATCGCGGGCTTTAAGATGCGTCATGGCCGGATAGCTGGCATTGCTGCGATGCGTAATAGGAGAAAGTAGTTTCGGGTCAACACGTGCCAGGCGAGCGAGCATGTGAGCATCGACATGATCGGATTTGCGGATATTATCGGAGATCATTCGAAGATTGCGCGGATTGGCAATGATAACTTCGTGTCCCCAATCCGCAAGAACTTGACTCGCCCAGCGGGAGTGCGTTCCGACCTCAAGGGCAATACGTGCAGCGGGAAGACCTTGAAAGTGCCTAGCCATGCCTTCGGGTGTGGATCGCACTCGGCCCTCTGTCAACAGGGTTCCGTCGGGCCCCAAAACACAACAGTGGCTGAAACGATCGCCGAGGTCGATGCCGATTGTGATTTGTTCGGTGGTTGCTTGAAAGCTGGGCTGTAGATCTTTACTCTTCGCTAAAACTCCATTCTTTGCCATGGAAATCCTCCTGGCCAGCGTTCTACCACATCACTGCTGGCGCCTTCTCATCTCATCCTTCTGCCGTTTCCGGCTTGTTTCTTTCTTCACTAGAGCGGCAGCGGGAAGAAACAAGCCGGAACGGTGAAAGGGACAGAACGGAGGCCGAAGGAGGGTGGCAGGGCGTGAGTGAAAGCGCGGGGAGTGCCAAACGGGGTTGGGGTTAGTTTGGCGCGAAACCGGCGCAGTCCGAAACGCCCGTCCGAGCCGCGCGGCCAAGCGGCGTCCACCCGGAAGAGGACGCAGTGGAGAGAATGCGTAGCTACCTCAGCCCTGGCATTGGTTTGGAGCTTAGGTTTGTTGGCTGAACCCGTCTCTGTTTGGGAAAGCTGGACACGCTAACACCCTGACAAGACGTGCGGTAAATGCATAGAATGGATCGGCTTAGGTAATAGAGAGGTGTACTCTCCATGTACGAACAGAAACAGCTTTTCGAGTTCATGTTGGGCCGTATTGAAGACGTTGGCTCGGAACACGGGCTTAAGGCACCTCAAGCTTTTGGGCGCTGGTTTGCGGGAATGTTTCTTGACAAGCCGCACGATTTTTCCATCCCGGACGGTAGCGGCGATGGGAAGGTGGATCTCTTTTTTCAAACAAGCAACGGCGAGGAAGTCGATCACTACATTCTGAACACAAAGTTCACCCATAAATACAACGCGCCCGCACTGGTCAGGCGCCACTAGAGATTTCTCGAAACACAAAGCACTTGGTCCTTGATCTTCCGATTGGGAGCAACGAAGGCCCCTACGATGTGGGGCTGCTCACTGACACGGGTGACCAACTTCTGCGCGCGACGGGGATGGCGGAACTGCGTGATCACATTACCGTCCTGCGGTGCGATGTTGACCTCAGTAGCATTCGGCCCGGAGAATATTCTCTTGGGGTTCGACAGCCTAGTCATGAATGGACCCGATATCCCATCCGGGTGTTTTGATCGCTATCCACTGCCGATCACCGGGCTGAACGCCCTCCTGTCCGCGTCGACTTGCTTCCGGTGCCGAAAATCCGGGGGCGCTAATCAATTAGGCCAAAGGTAACTGATAAGGAGGTCGTTTTGGCACCGCCACCCGAGATGAAACTGTGGCTGCCCTGGTCTGAACTGAATGGAAGCCCTCGTCTCACCATAGAAGAATTTCGCACAGCACTCCGCGACTACCCTCGCAGCGCCATCCTCATCGCATGCGCGCGGCTCAGCACGATCTTCAAGTTCGGTCCCGAAGCCAACACGGTGGCTTCGCAGGAAATCAACGAATATTGGGTTCCTCGGCTCATGAGACCAGACCTTGTAGAGAGGGCCATGAAAGAGGGCAAGAATGGAAGACCGATATTCTTTCAAGGACAGCTTCGGTTCTTGGCCGCTGAGGCGATGCGGCTTGACCCAGCGCCGCCGGAAAATGGATCTCAGGTTCCTGACTGGGCGTTGGGTGCGCTGCTGCTCGGTGCCGGCGAGTTACTTTATAAGAAGCATGTCGCCAACCTTCCGGACGAGTTGGACGTGATGGCGAACCTGGTCGCGGATTTCCTCCCGATCTTTGAAATCGACTCGATTACAGATCCATTCCTACTGTTCCTACGCTTTTACATCTACTTGACCGTCATAATTCCGCGACTGCCTGTGAATTTGAGAGTCTTCGATGTCGCGGCTGAGTTCGAGAAGGTTTTTGGGTTTCCACTAAGACTCTACAGCCAATTTGTGTATGCCTTCACGCTTCATGCAATGACTGAGCGCGCTCAAATCAAGATTGGTGACGTGCCCGAAGCGGGTATGCCGATCTCGTGGTTCAAAAAGACAATCCTCACGGAAGAACAGATCAGCGCCATGTTCGACACGGTCTGCTGTCGCTTGAGCGACCTGCCTGATGGGAAGGTGGTTCATGGATATGCAGATTTTGAATTCTTGAAAGACCATCCTTATCTGCGCATGGGCGACAAGGTTTATGACATCGACTATGAATACGCCGTGGCTAAGCTTGAGAGCGGCGCATTATGGCGGGTAGCAATGTCGATGCCGACCGACCGCAGGCTGAGCTACTTTGGCTTTTGGGGTGATGTATTCGAGGAATATGTGAACTGGATATTCGAAAGCTACGCCGATAAGAACAAAAACGCCCACTACCCCGCCCCGCGCTATCTGAACGATAAGGACAATAAGGCGATCTGCGACGTTCTCATTATGTGCGGCTCGACTGCAGTTCTGATTGAAACGAAGGCGGCAACTTGCGCGGCGAGTGTTAGATATTCCGGCGACTATAAATTGGTCAGGAACTACATGGATAAAAGATTCGTCGAGGGCACGGACCGGCCAGTCGGCGTTTCACAGTTGCTCGCCGCCATCGACAATATCGGTACTATGCCGAAAGAGAATCTGCCCGAATGGCTGCGCGGCGTGAAAAAGCTTATTCCCGTCATCATCACGAAAGACGACATCGGCTCTAGCTGGGCGACGAATGCCTATCTCAACGCCCGCTTTCAGGAAAAGCTGAACCGTCTCAAATACAAGAAGCTCAAGATCACGCCACTGGTCAGCATGAATGTGGCGTCCCTTGAGCGTACGGTTGCTGCGATGCAGGAGATTGCTTTCAGCGACATAATGGAAGACAGGATCCATGAAGACCCGAAGCTCGGCCGTCCTTTCGAGGCGGCAAGCTCATGGGTACCCCGTGGAACGCCGCGGAAGATGGACAAGCATATCGAGATACTTAAAAAGTACGGTGCAGAGATGCAGGCTGATTTCGGCATGGTAGAAGAATAGGGTCGCGCCGTACGCAGAAATTTTGAACTGAGAACAATTCGGGTGGTGACTCTGTGCTCTCTTGCGCTCCGACAATTCGTCGCTGAGACGGGCCGCTGTCGGGGAGTTACGCTCTGCCGCACACCCGGTTTCGTTGCTTCAGCATGAAACTCCACGAAGACTGACCGCTCCAAAGGCGACCGAGAATTCTTTTAGCCGAGCGCACTTTGGGTGGTGACACGCCGGCCGCTTCGATCGCCGGATCATGGGGCGCACTAAGATCAAGGCATTCAAGCGGTTATTATCTCGATTCTCCTCGCAATGTCTAGGAATGAGAGCCCGGTTCGAAGCCGCTTGACCGGAATCCGTTTCCGCTCTAAATAGGACTCACGGACCAGCCCGCTATCGACTCGTGGCCTTTGTGACTGGCGTGACAAAACGCATCTGAAATGCCGCCAAAAGTCGAACTTGCGGTCCCGCAAGGAAGATTACGCCCATGGCTACTCTACCAAGACCAGCCGAGCCGTCTCGATCTCCATCCCTCGAAGTCCTGGAATCGTCTACCTTTCACGTCAAACCCAAGCGTTTGCTTGACGTAAGCGATGTGGCGGAATGGCTTGGAGTCAGCAAAGGATGGGTACGCGACCACGCCTTGGGCCGACGGCAACCGCGGCTGCTCGCGATCAAACTTGGTCCGGCGAAAGGAAAAGGCCTGTGGAAGTTTCGTGAAGAAGACGTGTATCAGTTTATTCAGGATCAGCGGCGGAGATAGAGATCGTTAAGGCCGGGTCTGTAGAAACAACTATCCAGTGTGCGGCGCACCGCAACCGCTGCAAGCTGATCCCTTCTTGCCTTGCCACACTCGTTTAGTGCCACAGCGGGCGCAGACTAGCAGCTTGTTCATCGTCGCCCCACAGACCTGACACGAGTACTTGCGCCTGCCACCTCTTGCCGTCTTCTCGATGCGTTCACCGCAGAGCGGGCATGCTTTTTGGTCGTGTCTCATGGTCTCGGGAAGCTTGAGCGCAAGGGGGACTTAAGACAATTTACCCGGGCCGCGTAGATCGGTGCGATGTTGATTCTGAACGTCGGCCCAAGCCAACCAAGCGTCGGTCAGCGGAGGCCGAAAATTGGGAAGAAGCAGACCGCCGGCTCTGAACCATTCGTACGCCGCAGGGCCGATTGAATCCCGATCGTGTCCTACCGCTCGGTCTCGAACAAAAGTTTTGCGAATCCACCGGACCACAGCGTTGTACCACTTCTCAAAAGCTTTGTTCTCGGTTTCGAAACCGGCCCAGATTCTACCCTGCGTAAGCGCAGGTTGACCATTCCAAGGTTCGAGCACAGGAGATTCGTAGGTAAATTCAATGACAGGCGCCGAAAAGTCGATATTGAAATACTTCCCCGTCTCTTTCCGTGTCAAAGCGGGGAGGACAGCCTGATTCCACAAACAATAATGCCCGCCTCTTTCCCATGGCCGGTTGACTTCTCGAATTTCGGCAAGTTCTGAGGAGTGCCAATCTGTGACTATCACTGGGTCACGATCCTGCAAGAAAGCCACGAACCGGCGACAGTCCTCAGGGAGCATATGAAAACGCGTCTGTCTTCCCATCAATTGACGAGTGTAAACGACGAGGCGATCACCAGCCCAATGGAGGTGATTTTGAGGTGAAATGAGGACACTTCGCCAACTACTTTCGTTGCTCACGCCACGGCACGTCATTCGCGGCTGTCTCGGCTACTTGGAGGCATTGGTTCGCGGTCTGATTGCCAATACGATGAAGGCGTTGCGTCACTCGTTCGAGCTTCGGCTGATCTAGACTGTATTCATCTTCTCCCGCCAGTTGGCAGATCAGCCTCTGCTTGTCTTGTGCGAGCTTACTCAGTTCATCAACAGTGGTTGCTGTGTGACGGTCAAGGAGGTCCGCGTAGAATCTCCCGATCTCGTGAATCACATCTTTACGCGAGTCCGCCAATTGAAGCAAAGGCTGCAGCAGTGTGCTGTCTCCGCGCCAGTAGAGATTTGTCACATAGTCCAATAACGTGCCATCGCACACTTCATCTTCGGGCGATTCTTTCGGTCTAGCTATGCAGGCGCTCAGTCTCCCCAGCAGAAAATCACGGTTTTGCTGATATTCATCAGCGAACACAGCGAGAGCATACGCAATGTCTCTGGCGCGTTCTCCAGAAGAGCCGGGCTGCTCGCGCTGCAGACTGGCGATGAGTGAAGGTGGTGGACTTGGATGGGAAACTGTCGTAAAGACGCCGGGGTCGCATCCGTTGCATTCGGATTCAAGATAGTTGAGCCATGTCCCTTCTTCGATAGCCTTCAGATAGCCGAATCGCTCCATCCAATGTGGCGGGTATGCAATACCAACCTCCCACTGACCCGGAGTGACCCACGTTGGTGGCACATTGAAGTTCAGCACATACTCACCGCAAATGACCTTGACTTGAACAGCCCTATCAGAAGGCCATTCCGATAGCTTTTTGTTGAATGCAGGTGGGACCAGAAAGCCCCCATCCCTCCGCTCTGCGACGATGGCCCGGCCATCTAGGCGCAATTTCACAGTGCTTGTACAGGAGATCGGTTTGCCATCAACAACAAATCGAAAAGAAATTATCACGCTTGCCAGTGCAGGATGTGGGAGCACGAACATCAACATTGCTAGGATAGCCGCTGCCTTCACGCTGCAACTTTACTCCGACTGACGAGCCTAATCCAGGGCGGCCTCATAACTGTCGAAATCAGGCGTCTCGCAAGCTTGCGCTATTTCTTCGCCACAGGTTCTGGACTCTTTGAAGTGTTAATCCGGAGTTACGGTCTACGGGAAGTTTTGTCAGGCTAGAACGTTCGATGATCGGCTGACGCTGCACGGCTTTGGATGGCCGAGGTGTGTAATTCGGCCGAAGCGTCGTACCCTGATGAATGGCGTTAGAAAATACTGGCGGAGAGAGAGGGATTCGAACCCCCGATACCCGTAAAGGTATACACGCTTTCGAGGCGCGCGCCTTCAGCCACTCGGCCATCTCTCCGCGCCCACCAGTTTCATTTTTATTTTATCAGGGAAGTTGTTGGCTTCGGATTTCCCCTCCTATCTCACTGAATTGAGCCCGGCTCAGCCTCATCACACAAGCCAAGAATGCGGTTTGTGACCTGGTTGACCATTCTGGCCACTTCCGGGTCTGTAATCTGCGTATAGATGTCCAGGGTCGTACGAATGTCGCTGTGTCCGAGTTGGGCTTGCATCTCGGTCGGGTGTGCTTCTTTCTTGCCATGCGTGGAGAAGCTCCTCCGGAGGACCTGAAACGTAGGGTGAAATGCCATTTCCAGTCTCTTCGCGACCGGGTACAGGCGCAGGCGTAGCCAATTGTCCGGGTGAATCGGCGTCGAAAGTGGCTTTCGCGCCCGAGCTTGCATCCCAGGGAACATGAGGGCGTTTGCGTCCGGGTTCGGGCACCTCGCCCTCCACAAGTCAATCGCTTTGCGCACGGCTTGCGGGATCGCGACAAGCCGATAATTTGTACGTCCGTAGCGGTTCTTGCGTTTGATTTTCTTGCGCTGTAGGCGGCCACGCCACGCGGTATTCACGATAGTGAACACATTGCCGGCGTAGCATCCCCAGGTCAACCCGAAGAGCTCGCTCGGCCGCAGGGCGCAGAAACAGGCAATCAGGAAGATGGCGCGGTCACGGATGCCATCAAGACCCGCCAGCAGCTTGGCATACATCTCGACGGGAAGAACCGGCTTGTCGGACTCTTCGATTTCGGGAATGACGGTCTTGCGCGCGACATTTCGCTCCAGAACCTCTTGGTCCAACGCCTCCGCCAAGGCAGCTTTGATCAGATCGCGCACATGATAAACAACCGTGTACGAGTATTCTTCCGCAGCCAGTCGGTTGAGTAGCATCTGGACCTGAAACTTGGTGATGTCTTTGAGTGCGACGTGTTCGAGGGTTGGATAGACGTGGCTGGTGAGGTAGTCGAGGTTGGTGCGTCGCGTCGCGTCGCGCCAGTTGGCACCGCGCATGGGGATGTAGAAATTCCGCATCCAATTGCCAAATGTGATTGTCCCGTCTGCCGCTCGGGTGACTGGACCGCCGTTGATGGCAGCCAGTTCAGCGGTCAAGATCTTCTCTGCGTCGGCCCGGTGCATCTTCGGCTTATAGCCCACGACCCGACTGCGGTGATGTCGCTTTGGTTTGCCGGTTGTGGGATCGGTCAAGTAGACGTTGTAGTGGATCTCCCAGCCGCCGCCCTTGGTAGCGACGACCCGGCCTCGTTGATAACGCGCACGTCCGCGTGCCATGAAACCTGCTCTCTGCGCTGGAATTGTTGTTCAGCTCTCGATTTCGCGCAAACGCGCGATGAAAAGCTGTCACCCATGCGAAAAGAGCGCCCCGATGGCGAACTTCGGCAGTTTCCTTCGAGACCATCCCTAAACGGAAAATGGCTGCGAGTTTCTTATTTGCACCCTTACTGCACCCTTCAAAACTCTAAGCCATTGACGTAGAATCGTTTACATGCGGATTACGGGCCGCCTCGAAAGCGGACATACCTTAACGGGTATCGTGGGTTCAAATCCCACCCTCTCCGCCAGTTCCCTTTCGATTCTTTAGCACTCGCGCGAAACACGGATCTGAAACATAGCTGCTTCTGCGCGCTCTTCCGGCGGGATGCACCGCTATCGTTCCCGCCAGAATCAATCCAGAGATTGCAACCGCACAAGGCTATCCAACGCTAAGAAGCAATTTACTGAAACAACACTCAAGTAGCAGCCTCAGCGACGAGAGCGGCGAACTATTCAGGCGCTGCACCGATGGGAAGACGATTGCAAGGCCATGTGCGCATTTCGCGGAAATATGGGGTATGATTTCGACTCCACTTGCGGACATGAAGTATTCAACGTTTGCAGTTGCGCTGCTCGTCGGCTTCTCGACTTTCGCGCCGTCGCCTGGTAACGCGGTGGGCGGCGCCCCGCCATTGGGTCCTGGTATTCGGGCGATTTCCTCCGCTGACGACTTTGACTGGCGCGATATCGTTCCCTATCTTTTTTCCGCGTCCGCTATGCCCGGAGAGCAAGGCATTAAAACAGTGCTGGAAAACTCACGGGTGCTTCGCGCCTATGTTGCGAATGGAATTCGCGCGGAGTGCAATCCGGATAAAGGCCGGTGCGCGGCAAAACGCGAGGGGTTTACGTTGGAGGGAGAAGTCAACAAGAGAATCGACGGGATTGTGGAGGAAGAGATATTCCATCAAAAAACGTTGGCAGGCGTCGACTACTCATTGGCGGCCCAGCGATTTCCTTTTTCTGAGATCGCGGCTTTTAAGAGCGAGAAGCATGCGGACGCGCACTTTATTCTTGCCCTGAAGGATCGCAGTTATACTGCGGCGCAGGTGCAAGCGAAATACGGCGTGCCCTACGATACCGACATCTTCCAGATGTATAGCGTTTTCAAGTACCGCCTTAATAGTCCGGACTACACGAGCAAGGCAGTGTTCGAAATCGATCCGGTCGATGGAGCGGTGCTAAAGATAGCGATTAGCCTCAAACCGAAAAAATCCAAGCATTCGTCTCGCTGATAACAGTTCGAACGTAAACCGCTGCTTAATCCGCTTTGCGCCAGGTTGAGTCGGGCTCGTATTTGGTCATGGCTTTCGCGAGAGCGGCGGTCTTGGGGCCGAGATCTTTTTCGTAGACGATTCCATCTTGATCGACAATGAAAGTCATCACCCCGGATGACCGGTACTCTGCGGGATAGGCGACGAAGGCGAAGCCGCGGGTCATCTTTCCATTTTCGATGTAGCTGTGTGCGCCGCCAGAAGCCTTTGCGCCTTGAGCTTTCAGGATGCGAAAGTAATATCCCTGAAAAGGCTCCAGGTTTCGATCTGGAGGTTGGGGATAGTTTTCGGTGGCGGCCACTGCTACCAGGGGACCGATTGGGCTGCTGGTTTGCCCGGAAGCCGTTTCCCAGTAGAGTCCATTTTGCTTACCGGGATCGCTGAAGAACTTTTGCGCGTACTGCCGATCGGGTTCGCCATCGTGAGGCTGGGAATAATATTCCTTTTCCGCGTCGACCAATCCGCCGCAGGTTTGAATTACTGCCAGCTCATTTTTCCCGACTCTTCGATAAAGAATCTCCTGCTTACCGGCTGCAGTGTCGAAATACCAGGAGCTTCCCTTGTGAACAAGTGGAATTGGAGTTGGCCAGTTTTCGGCACCGATGTAGAGCGTGGTGGTGCCATCCGGTTCCATCACCAGGCGATGCATCTGCTGGTATTTTTTCAGGAACTCAGCGCGGCTGTTCTGATCTTCGGCATCGTCGCCGGAGGAGACGATACTTTTGGCGTTCGGTCCCAAGACTTTTAGCAACGACTGTTGATCGTTGTTCGTCAGGGCATTCTTCATGGCGGTGACAAGCGCCTGACTGGCTTCCTCTGCCGATGAAAACGTTTGCTGGCCGGTTTGCGGTGCGTCGAAATGCCTGGCCATCGAGGTTTGCGCGGCAGTCGCGGGCTTTTGTGCGTCTGATTGGCCTGCCGCCAAGTTTGCAGAGAATGCCAAAGCGGCGATAGCAGTTACGGCAAAGACATCACGAATGCCGACGAAGTGTCTTTTCGAATCGCTCTTTTTCAATTTCATACTCAGTTCCTTTCTGCGACTTTGCAGCCGTGGTCGATGGTTCCAGTGCGGGCTTAGCGTCTGCCACCGCCTCCGTGTCCACCGCCACCACCGTGCATTCCACCACCACCGCCGTGAGCTCCACCACCAAAGCTCGATCTACCGCGTGAAGAAAAGCCGCGGGTTTCGCCGCCGCGATTTATTCCTCCAAAAGCGCCGGGACGTGCACCGGCGGCACCGCGATTACCGGCAAAGCCTCTGGCACCCGGTGCGCCGCGTCCGGCGGGGGCAAAGCCGCGCGCGCCGCGATCGCCGCGGCCGTAAGGCGCGAATCCGCGGTAATTGCCATGGAAGTAAGCATTGCGATCGTAGAATGCGTGACTGTGAAAGCCATACCGGCCGCCTCCATAGCGGAGGTAGCCTCCACGCCAATCAAGACCCCAGCCATGCCAACCCCAGCCAAATCCGAAGAATGGGCCAACGCCGAATCCTAAGCCGAAGGAGAGATACGGGCCGCCAACACCCCACCAGGGGTAAAACCCCGGCCACAATCCAACCGGGTAGCCATAAATGAGCTGCGGATCGTACTCAGGAACGTAAACTACATCTGGATTGGTGGGCGCGATATCTATGTCGTCGCCCTGCTCGGTTACTGACTGCTGCGGCGTGGTCTGCAGATGTCCCGCCTCTTTGGCTTTTTGTCGCATAGCCTGGATCGCCTGCATTACATCGGGACCCTGGTTGTAGTTCGCGTCGCCAAGCTCGGAAGTCCAGGAGAGATTCTTGTTTAGATTCGCGAGGACGGATGGAAACTGAGTAAGCGCCTTCACGCTTGGATCCCAATCCTGCTGGTTCACGGCGTCGCCTAGATCCTTGCCTTTCAGATTGGGATTTTCCTCGAGGAATCGTTCCGCTTCGACAATTTGTGTTGGATAGGCCGACGCGGCCAGTATTTGAGCCACAAGAGCATCCGGGTACAACGCGATTGGAGCGACCAATTCCTGGAGCTGTTGAGGGGATAAGGCAGAGGATTCGGGCGCGCCTTGAGCAGGCGGAGGAGGTGCTTGATCCTGAGGTTCGTCCTGCGCCCAAGCCGGAGCAGCCAACAAACTACCTGCCAACATTACCAATGCCAGGGCATTGGCAATAGTTTTAGGAAACAGTGTCCCAATGAATTTATAAGTCATCGATCCTCCTACCGGTTCGCGGCCTTGAGTACGGGGCCAAGTCGTGCTTACATGCATACCCTAATAAACCCGCTGAGATGCTAAAAGTTGCAATTCCGTACATCAGGATTCCTGCATGGAACAAGGGGCGAATTTGGCGATTCAATGGCTACCCTGCCTACGCGGCAAGGTCCTGCAACACAAATTCAGGCGTGCCTGAATTCCTCAGATACAAATCGAAAAAGCGAAGCAGAGACGGCGTCTGGCTGCCAACACCGGCAAACAGCAGCACTGGAACGTCGGGTTTGATGCGATTCATCTCCGCCCGCGCAGCGGCGCCGGTAGCATCCGGCAGATCGTATTCGAGAAGTACGCCATCGACGTGGCGAGTTTTGAGCAGATGGAGAGCCTGATCGGCGCGGGTTGCCGCGATAACCTCGTAGCCGGCGGTTTCCAGTATGAATCTCAGCTCGCCCATGTATTCAGGGCGGTTCTCAACGCAAAGAACTTTAATGTCGGTCATTTTGCCTAGCTCCTTCGTCTTTGAAAATATCCGAGCTGATGTCTTTGCCCTTCGGCCAGGGGCAACTCCCGCGGAAGTATTTCGCGGAGGGCCCAGTCGATGCGGTCGACTGCTTCGCCGATGACACGATTTAGTGCCTGATTGTCGGTTGCGTCCAACGAAAGAGCGACGGGACTCAGCGCGTTCCGGATGTGATGATTCATCTCCGCAATCACTTGCATCCGCGCCAAGACGAGACGATGCCGTTCGCGGCTCATGTGGACTAATTTTGCCACCAGGCCGCTGACCACCAAAGCGGATAACCCCTCGGCCAGCAGTCTCTCGGGATGCGGTCCAATATCGGGTACGAGCAGCGAGTGCATCAGTTCGGTCGCGAGAAAAGAAACAACACCCACGCCGAGGGCGGCGAACAGAATGAAGCGCCGCGAGTCAGGCTCAATGCGAAGCGTTTTTCGAACTGCGCCCAGCTCGGGAACGCGAATCCATCGAGCCGTGACTCGGCGCTCGGGAGCGTCGGTGTCTAGCACTGCGCCTCCTCGGAAACGTTGCCAATGCGGCTTTCCTGCTGATTACGGTTGAGCTGCTCTTCGCGCTTAAGAGCGTTGTTGAGTTCCTGAACAATGTGCAGTAATTCGTCGGGATCTTTAGCCTCTAGGGCGGCGCAGCATAATTGTCTCCACTTCTTATCGTCTTGCTCGAGCATGGTACATTTCCTCCAGAACTATTGGCTTCTATGAATTGAAAATTGCTGCCGGTACTAGCCATGGCCAGGAGCGGCGCACAAAAGAAGCAGGAGGATTAATTGATAGGAGGAGGACGATTGTAATGCCAACCGTCGTTTACGAATTCGACGAAAGTAGCCACCGGATAAATGGCGTGAGACGAAACGGCGGGCGGCGGAGCAGTTCGGGGACCGCTTGGAGCACTCGCCAACTGAGAGTCTTCGTGATCAAAGCATTGTCGATGGTCGTGGTCCGCTGCAGTGCGGAAGGTTAGGCTCTGGGAACTGTGGGGAAAATGCGTGGGGACACTGCGTGCCCATACCATGCTGAGTGCGGCAACGCACATGATTGCAGCGCGGTACGCGATTGGGCCGCACACGCTTTTCGAAATGCGCCGTAAAGGCGCCATGCGTTCACCCCACACTGTAATTTGATTATTGTACTGCTATTTTGGTTAGCTGTTGACGAATCTTTACTTGAAACACAGAGAAACACATCCGTATCTACTGAAGATTCAACGGCAAAGCAGAAAAGCGATCAGGTACGTCAGAACGCTGAGTGAGGCAACAACTACGCGAAGCTGGACATCTCTCGAAGTCCGAAGGAAAGTTGATGAGTGTTCTCGAGTTTAGCTTGATTGTAGCGGCGGGTTCGCTGGTCGCCGGCTTTCTGGGAGCACTGACTGGACTGGGTGGCGGCGTGGTTATCGTCCCGATGCTCAGTCTGCTTTTGGGCGTGGACATCCGCTACGCCATCGGGGCGTCATTGGTATCGGTGATCGCCACTTCCTCGGGAGCGGCGGCAGCTTACGTGAGAGAAGGCATATCGAACATCAGGATCGGAATGTTTCTCGAAGTTGCGACCACCCTTGGGGCAATTGCGGGGGCAACCTTAGCGACGCATATCTCCACTGGCGCAGTTTCTATTGTTTTTGGATTGGTATTGATCGGGTCGGCGTCTCTTTCCTGGAAGCGCCCTCCGAAAGATGCGAGTGATGCTTTGCCGGATGCGCTGGCCACGCGATTGCGGCTGAATGGAAGTTTTCCGGAAGACGGCGGCATTCGAAAATACCACGTGCGGCGTGTGCCGCTGGGTTGGGGTCTGATGTTTGGCGCCGGGACGTTATCCGGATTGCTGGGTATTGGTTCGGGCGCAATGAAAGTTCTTGCCATGGATCAGGCGATGAAAATTCCGTTCAAGGTTTCGACTACAACCAGCAATTTCATGATCGGGGTCACGGCGGCGGCGAGCGCGGGAATTTATTTATCCCGCGGCTATATTGATCCCGGGCTCTCCATGCCGGTCATGCTGGGAGTTCTTGCCGGGTCACTGCTGGGCACGCGGGTGCTGGTCAAGGTGCACCCCAAATGCCTGCGGCGAGTGTTCAGCATCGTGATTGTGGTTCTCGGAAGCGAGATGCTCTACAAGGGTATTACGGGAAGGATCTAAGATGGCCCAGGAACAAGGTTGGACCGATCACCGGATGGAAATTTTGATTGGACAACTGCTGCGCGCCGGGGTGCTGCTGTCGGCAGCAGTAGTGTTGCTCGGGGGGGGCGTGTATCTGATTCGTCACGGGCGTTCGCCCGCCGACTATCATGTGTTTCGGGGTGAGCCTGCGGACCTTCGCGATGTTGGGAGAATCGTGCGTGAGGCTTTGGCCCATCGAGGTAAAGGCATCATCCAGTTAGGACTGCTGTTGCTGATTGCAACACCGGTGGCGCGGGTGGCGTTCTCGATCTTTGGATTTGCCGAGGAGCACGACCGCATGTACGTGGTAATCACGGTGATCGTGCTATTGGTTTTGATTTACAGCCTGATGGGCTCTCCGGGGCTGTGACGAGGCGGGATTCAATAGGCTTGCGACAGACGCGGAGAACCGCCCCCCGACGGTTCTCCCCGTAAGTTTAGTTCTCCACCGAAGGCCCAACCATTGGTCCCGTGGCGCAGAACCAGCAAGGAGCAACTCCCAGGTTCGGATTCGCAAATTTCTTCTCAGGTCCGAAAGCGACTCGTGAACCTGACGCCAGCTATCGCCGCGCCCCCTGGGAACTCCTACTAGTATTAGCGGGAAAATCGTAAAAAGCCTGTCATCTTCGTCGAAAACAATTCGACTGCCGGACCCTGAGCCGGTGGGGCAACTGTTCGTTCCAGCGAGCTGAAGCCGGAGCACGCGGAACAACGTCCTAATTCCTGGGCCTGCAGAGATCCAGGTAATGACATATTTTTTGTGGGACGTAGCGTTGCAACGTCGCTCGAACTGAATTCTTTACGACGGAATCGTCGTTCTTCCAGCTCAGAACGTAGTCGTCCACGATGGCTCCAAATCGGAAAGCCTCACGCGCCTGACAAACCCCGCCATTATCGTCATTTCCGCAGGCGTCATTGACCTTATTGGTGTATTGGGCGAGGGCGGCTGAGCTGGCCGTCGCTGAGTCGGCAACGTCAGTTCCGGTGTCAAGCGCGATCCTGAGACCCTTCACCGACTTTGAAAGGAACTCGGGGATTTCGGCGCCGATCTTTTCCAGGTCATCCAGCAAATCCTCGAGAGTATGTAACTGTTCGCTCGCGTGCTTAACCTCGGCGGTGTTGTCCTTCACGGAATCCGCCATAACGACCTCCTTGTGGGTTTCTGGCCAGCGTTATGAGACCCTCGGTCTCCCCTACAAGCTTTAGCGAGAAAACCCCGTAAAGGGTGGCATGCTTTTCTAAGCAAGCTCAGACAGACAGCCGGTAGTGGTGCAGTCTGGAAAAGATTCGTGTGAGGGCGCGCCTTCAGACATGCCATTGCAACGTGAAGCTCGGAACCGGCTTCAGCCGCCGGAACCCGTAGGGCAAGCCTCAGCGGCTAAAGCCGATAATCCCTGAGCCGTTATCGGCATCGCTGAAGCGATGCCCTGATACGAAGCTCGTTTCAAACCGCACCACTACCAATCCAAATGTTTTGGAATCCGCAAATGTTTTGTGGTAAGCTTCTGGCTCAAATTTGACGAGTGGTTCGCGTCAAATCCTTCCCCATACGACCAAGGGCTCCCGTCCCATGACCAGGGCTTCTTCCTCTGAAATTACTCAACTCCTGCATGATTGGCGGGGCGGGGACCAACTCGCCCTGAACCGGTTGACGCCGGTGGTGTACGAGGAACTGCACCGGATGGCGAAGCACTACATGGCCCGGGAAAGGGATGGGCACACGCTGCAGACGACGGCTCTGATCAATGAAGTCTATTTGCGACTTGTCAAGGTGAAGGAAGTGGAGTGGCAGGACCGGGCGCATTTTTTTGCGGTATCGGCACAAATGATGCGGCGAATCCTCACCGATTTTGCGCGCTCGCATGGTTACCAGAAACGCGGCGCGGGCGCGCAGCATGTTCCTCTGGATGAGGCGTTGTCGGTCTCTGCTGAGCCCGCGCTCGACCTGGTGGCATTGGAGGATGCGCTGACCCAGCTGGGCGCCACCGACGCGAGAAAAAGCAAAGTAGTGGAGCTGCGATTTTTCGGCGGGATGACCGTGGATGAGACAGCGGAGGTGTTGCAGATCTCGCCTGAAACCGTGATGCGGGACTGGAGCCTGGCGCGAGCGTGGCTACTGCGTGAACTCGAAGGAGGAGTGAGCGATGGAGCCTGAACGCTGGCAGGATGTGGAGCGTATTTACCACTCCGCATTACAGTGCGATGGGAACCAGCGGAGCCTTTTCCTGGAAAAGGCTTGTGGCGAGGATCGAAGTCTGCGAGTGGAGGTGGAGTCGCTGCTGAAGTATGCGCAGCGTTCGGAAGAACTCTTTGAAGCGCCGGCTTTGGAAGTGGTAGCCCGCAGCCTTGCCGAGGATCTACGCACGCAGGAGCATAAGCGAGCCGACAAGATGATCGGCGTGCGAATCGCGCAATACCGCATCCTGGACAAGCTGGGTGAAGGAGGGATGGGCGATGTGTATCGCGCGGTTCGCGCGGATGATGAGTACGAAAAGCAAGTCGCCATCAAACTGGTGCGGCAGGGCCTGGATAATGATTCTGTTTACGAGCGCTTCCGAAAAGAGCGCCAGATTCTGGCGGGCTTTGAGCATGAGAACATCGCCCGCCTGCTCGACGGTGGCACGACGGAGGAGGGTTATCCCTACTTTGTCATGGAACTGGTGGAAGGCCAACCGATCGATGAATATTGCGATCAGGGCAGGCTGGGAGTGGAAGGTCGGATCAATCTTTTCCAGAGTGTTTGTTCTGCGGTGCAGTATGCCCACCAGCGTTTGGTGGTGCACCGGGATATTAAGCCCAGCAATATCCTGGTGACGGCTGAAGGCGTTCCGAAGCTGCTCGATTTCGGCATTGCAACCATTCTCAGCACTGAAACCTATTCTCCCGGGGCTGAGCCCACGGTGACTGTACAGCGGATGTTGACGCCGCAGTTTGCCAGCCCGGAGCAGCTTCGCGGCGAAGTAATTACCACGGCAAGCGACGTCTACTCCCTGGGAATGGTTCTCTACAAATTGCTGACCGGTTGCTCGCCTTACGTGCTGCATACCAGTTCGTCGTACGATCTGGCGCATGCTATTTGCGAAGTCGAGCCGGAGAAACCAAGCGCGGTGATCGGGCGAACGGTGATCGGGCGATCGGGCCAGAGCGCAAGGCGCCTGGCCAGCGGCGCGAAGATCGTCGGGCCTGAGTTCGTAGACCGGCATGGCGACGATGGCGAGGTCATAGACCGTAAGCAGCGATTATCAAAGGCAACACCGGAGATGGTGAGCAGTCGCCGGCATACAACTCCGGAAAAGTTGCGGCGCAAGCTGTCTGGTGATCTGGATCAGATACTGCTGAAGGCCTTGCGCAAGGAACCTCAATTGCGGTATGGGTCGGCACAGGATTTCGCAGAAGACTTGCGATGCTACAACCTTGGTTTGCCGGTGTCGGCGCGGCGCGGAACTTTCAGCTACCGCGGCGGCAAGTTCATCAAGCGGCATAAACTCTCTCTGGCGGTCACGGCATTTTTTCTCCTGATTGTTCTGGCCGGAGCCGTGGCCATTGTGCGCGAAGCACGCATTGCGGAGCGGCGTTTTAATGACGTGCGAAAACTGGCTAATTCCCTGCTGTTCGACATTCACGACAGCATACGCGATTTGCCGGGATCGACGGCGGCGCGAAAGTTGCTCGTGGACCGGGCGCTGCAATATCTGGATAGCCTTTCCCACGAGTCGTCCGGGACGCCGGGCCTGCAGCGCGAGTTGGCATCGGCATATGAGAGAGTCGGAGACGTTCAGGGAAATCCCTACTACGCAAATCTTGGCGATACGGCGGGAGCCACGGAAAGCTATCGCAAGGCTTTGCAAATCCGGCTGGCGCTGGCGGGCGATCGGCGGGGATCGGCGGAGGATCGGGCAGCTTTAGCGGGGGTCTATGTGAAGCTGGGTTTCGCGCTCCGGGCGGCCAACAATTTTCCGGCAGCGTTCGAAGCTCTGCGGCGGGCTTATCCCATCACGGAGAAGTTGGCGGATAAGCAAAAGGATGATCCCAAAGCGCAGGATACTTTTGCCGGAGTTTGTTTTGCGATGGCGCAGTGTCTGGGGGATATGGGCGATGTGGCGGGAGCGCTGGAGTATTACCACAAGTCCGCGACGATTCGCGAAGCGATTACCGGCGGACCGCCTGCGTTCAGAACGGAGGTTCAAACCAGACTTGCCGGGGTGTATGGATACATGGCCGGAGTGGAGCACTTGAAGGGCGATCTGGATGCAGCGATTTCGCTGCAAGGGAAGGCGCACGACATCCTGGTTCCGCAGGCCAAGGCCGATCCGCAGAACGCCAGGCTCCAGCAATTCGTGCTGGAAAATGAATATTGGACGGGATATTACCTGGTGGAGAAAAACCTTCCGGCGCAGGCTTTGCCCCATCTTCAGGCCGCACTCGCGGGATACCGAAAGCTGACGATAGCCGATCCTCACGACGTGCTGGCTATGCGTTACCTGGGCAAATGCTACATGAGCGTGGGCAAGGCGCTTGCCGCGGACGGCAAACCGAGCCAAGGTATTGAGTCGGCTCACGAGGCGGTTCGGATTCTTGAGGCGTTGGTGGCCGCTGACCGTGGCGACACTGCGTTTAAGCCCTCGGATCTGGCCTATGCCCGCTCGGCGCTGGCGGAAGCTTATTCGCGTCTGGCGCAGGAGCATGGCCGGTCGAATGCGGCCAGGGTTGCGAGTTGGCGCGAAGCCCGGTTCTGGTATGAGAAGAGCCTGGGCACGTGGCTGCTGCTTAAGCAAAAGGCGCCGCTGGCACAATTCGACGCGGCGCAGCCGGATTATATTTCCGGAGAAATTTCGCGGTGCAATGCCGCTCTCACGAAGTTGACCGCAGATAGAGTTTGAACGGTGTGCATTCGAAACGAAACTACCGGCTGAGATGGTAGAGCGATCCCAGTATCGCGCCATATGCAGCATGCGCCAGAAAGACTGAAACCGGAGTGCGTATTCCGTAGTTCAACGCCATGAACCCGGGGGGCTCAAGCTGGCGGTTTGCGTTGAGACCGTGCTGTTCACTTGCCATTCGAGGATGAATTCCGGGCATCAACGACATTCCTATGGTTAAGATCGTTAAAGCGTGCGCCAGTCCAAGCAGGGTGCCAAACCACCAATTGGCCATGTGCTGCGCCTCAAATATCAGCACGTAAAAAATGGAAAACAGAAGGCCCACAACTACCTGGATCAGGAAGCCATAGACTTTGGCTTTTTCGCGTTGTGGAGTAACAAAGGTCCCGATGAGATAGGGTAAATTCATTCGGGTCAGGCCGAGACCCTGGCTGAGAGACAACATTGTGGATAGAGCGATGGTCGCAAGAAATCCTGAAAGCAGCCAGCTTGCCCAGTTCACGACGCGGCCTCCGACGGAGCGTGTTCGGTTGCTGAGGGAGGACGATGTGCCAATTGCTGTTCGCCCTTTTCACGATGAGCGATTGATAGCGCCGCACCGATGAGGCCGACATGAGTAAACGCCTGGGGGAAATTTCCCAAGGCGGTGCCAGCCCCGGCGTCGATTTCTTCGCCGTACAAACCCAGATCGTTTTGATACTTGGTTAATCGCCCGAAGAGTTGGCGGGCATCGTCCAAGGAACCGCCTCCTAAGGCGAGGTATTCCACCTCCCAGAAACTGCAAATCGCGAATGTCCCCTCGGGCTTAGGCCGTTGAAAGCGGAACAGAAGTCCTTCAGGCGTACTCAGATATTTTCGGATAGCGCGGTAGGTGCCCTGCATGCGAGGCGAACCGGCTTCGGCAAAGCCGTACCAGGAGAGTAGAAGGAGACTGGAGTCGAGTTTATCCCCGTCGAGCACGCTGACATAGCTCTGCAGTTGTTCGTTCCAGGCCCGCTCCTCGATCTGGCGCCGAATGGTGTTGCTGATGTTCTTGTACTTGTCGACCTGCGCTCGTCTCAACATGCCGCACTCGGCGAGGCGGACGAGGCGATCCATGGCGGTCCAACACAAGAGGCGCGAATGGGTATGGTTTTCGCGTCCGCATCGTGGCTCCCAAATGCCCTGATCTGGCTGGTCCCAATTTTGAGCTACATAGTTTCCGAAGCCGATCAAGACCTTTTGCATTTCCCGGTCAAGGGAGCCGCCATGAAATGCGAATTGTGCGGCGGCGTCGATCACCTCGCCATACACATCCAATTGGAGTTGATCTCTCGCGGCATTTCCAATGCGCACGGGCCGAGATCCACGGTATCCGCTCAAGTAATTCAATTGCCGCTCCGCGGGAGCATTGTCTCCGTATAAGGAATACAGGATTCTCAGTTGAGGCTGAGTCAGCCGGGTGGCATGCAGCAGCCAATCGAGAAAGTCTTCGGCTTCATCCCAATAATCCAGTTCCAGCAATGCCCGGATAGTGAAGGAAGCGTCCCGCAACCAGCAAAAACGGTAGTCCCAGTTCAAGTCTCCGCCAATCAGTTCCGGCAGAGACGTAGTGGCTGCGGCGATAATCGCGCCGGAGGGGGCATAGCTAAGTAGTTTGAGGGCGAGAGCGCTGCGCATTACCGTCTCTCGATATTCGCCGTCGTAGACGGTGTGGCTGCTCCATTGTTGCCACGCTTTTGCGGAAACGTCGATGCGGTCATCGAGCGAGGAGTCGACTGGTATGAGAACGGCAGGAGCCTGTTCGGAATAACTGAAGGAGAAGCGCAAGCTCTCGTCGGCGAGCATGGAGACGTGAGCGCGGGCAACTCCGTCGGCGATTGTCAGGGCAATATTACTACGCAAAAAATAAACGCCGCGTCCCACGCAAAAGCGCAGGCCCAATTTGCCGAATTCGCGAATCTGCACTTTGTCCTTGCCATAGTCCGCCATAGGCTTGAATTCAATTTCAAGTGCAAACTCGCCCGCAACGCAAGTGATTCTGCGCAGGATTTCGTAATCCGGCACAAGACTGTCCTTGCGCGAAGCGCGAGCTGTGCCCGGCATCACATCCGTGAGAATGGCGCTGCCGGAGGTAGTGTGAAAACGAGTTTCGAGCACATTCGAATTTGGCAAGTAGCGGCGTTCGATGGCAGCTTCGCCGGAAGGGGAAATTCGCCAATGTCCGCCTCGCTCTCGATCGAGAAGTGCGGCGAAAATGGAAGGCTTGTCGAAACGCGGCCAACACAGCCAGTCCATGGAACCGTATTTGGACACCAAGGCGGCCGAGCGGCAGTTGCCAATAATGCCGTAATCCTGGATGGCTGGCCACTGCCCGGCGCTGTTGGGGCCGATGGGGTGCTCACTTGGGACGATCTGGCGTTCTGGCACGGTAAGTGGATGCATCCGGCGGCCATATGTTTGCCGGGCCGGTAAACGAAGACTCGATCTTTAGTCCCAACACTATATACCTCACTCCGGTTGACGGCGTCTAACCAGTCTCAAGGTGCGAGTTTCGTTTCCAGATGAAAGTAGGATCGATGCTGATTGTATTGCTGGCAGTAGTTCTGACGTCCTCAGGATGGGCTATGGGTCAGGAGGATGCCGATGCGATTATTCAGCATTCGGTCGAGGCCAACAAGCGGGACTGGGATGCGGCTCCGCAATTTGACTGCCTCGAGCGGGATCGCGTGAGCAGCGGAACCAAAACCTACGAAGACACGATGATTCTGGGCTCTCCTTACCAGCGCCTGGTGGCAGTCAACGGCAAGCCGTTAGCACCGGCACAAGCGGCGGCTGAAAAGCAGAAGTTGGAAAACACAACTTCAGAACGGAAGAAGGAATCGCCGCGACAAAGATCTGCGCGCATTGCGAGATACGAAAAGGAACGAAGACGCAACCATCTGCTGATGGAGCAAATGACGAAGGCGTTCGCGTTTAAGGTAGTCGATGAAACGAATCTGCATGGCCATGAGGTTTATGTTCTACAGGCGACCCCGCGCCCGGGATATCGTCCGCCGAATATGGAGACCGAGGCCTTAACCGGGATGGAAGGCAAAATGTGGATCGACAAAGGCTCCTTTCAATGGGTGAAAGTAGAAGCCCAAGTCACCCATCCGGTATCAATAGCGGGCTTCCTTGCCCAAGTGGAACCGGGCACGCATTTTGAGTTGGAAAAAGAGCCGGTGACTCCAGAGATATGGCTGCCCAGCCATTTTTCGATGCGGGCGCGCTCCAGAATCCTGTTCCTGATCCCGCACCGCGGTCAAGAAGATGACACCTACTTCAACTATCACAAAGGTTCAACAAAGTCGGAATCGACAAAGTGACGCACAGAGATTGATTCAGGGAGATGGGGGATTCCAGCCTGGAAGTTAGAGGGATAGCTGTATCGACGGCGCAGGCGGCAAGAGAGAGACTATATCGTTACACGACATACCGTGCGAATGGGCACCTAGTTGGCTGGGTTAGAGGCCGCTGAGTTCGTGCCGTATTCAGATTCGGAACCAGGTGGAACGAAATTATTATATTCACGGGGAGAGAGAGCGTAGATGAAAGGTGAGACTGTGGTTGTAACCGGCGCTTCCGCCGGTCTAGGCCGGGCTATCGCGCGAGAATTTGGCTGTCGTGGCGCGCAGGTCGGCTTACTGGCCCGCGGCGTAGACGGTCTTGAGGGCGCGAAACGAGAGATCGAATCGATGGGCGGCCGGGCGATTGTACTACCAACCGATGTTGCCAATGCGGAGGCTGTGGAAGCGGCCGCAGCGGAAGTGGAACGCTACTTTGGACCGATTGACATTTGGATCAACAATGCAATGGCTTCGGTATTCTCTCCGGTGAAGGAGATGTTGCCCGAGGAATATAAACGTGTGACCGAGGTGACTTATCTGGGAGTTGTGTACGGAACGCTGGCGGCGCTGAAACGAATGCTGCCCCGCGATCGTGGAAGCATTGTGCAGATTGGATCGGCCCTGGCTTATCGCAGCATTCCTTTGCAGTCCGCGTATTGCGCAGCCAAACATGCGATTGCCGGCTTCACTGATTCGTTGCGCTGCGAACTGATTCATGACCGCAGCAGTATCCGGTTATGCATGGTGCAGATGCCCGCTCTTAACACTCCGCAGTTTGGTTGGGTGAAAAGCCGATTGAAGCACAAGGCGCAGCCGGTGCCGCCGATCTTCGAACCAGAAGTTGGTGCAAGAGCGGTCTATTGGGCGGCACATCATCATCGAAGGGAAATATTCGTGGGTTTACCTACCGTGGCCGCGAT
The DNA here is from genome assembly GCA_963836305.1 of uncultured Acidobacteriaceae bacterium. Lineage (GTDB taxonomy): Bacteria > Acidobacteriota > Terriglobia > Terriglobales > Acidobacteriaceae > Sulfotelmatobacter. The sequence continues at coordinate 670,623 of CAWIJP010000026.1, forward strand.
TGTTGGAAATAAAGTTGCGCCGGGAATACTGGATCATTATCTAGGGCGGACTGGTTACGCGTCCCAACAAACGTCTGAACCGGAGGATCCGAACCGGCCAAATAATCTTTGGGAGCCGGTGGCCGGCGACCACGGTGCGCATGGGACTTTCGATAGCCGCGCGCATTCGGAGAGCTACGAGGTGTGGACTGATCTCCATCGTTCATGGATTGGTTTTGGTCTGGCGGTTGCGACCGCAGCGGGATTTTTTATCGCCTCAAAATCTAGGGATAGAGGACGGCGTTTGAGACGGGCTAAGGCGGAAGACAGACGCCGCCGGGCGGCCTAAGAAATAGCCGGCTTTGATTGTTGACGTGAATTTGCGCAACGGTATAGGGCATCCGTTGTTACCGCGAAGATAAGATGCTCGCCAAGAGAATTGGCATGATCCAGGAGCGAGTAACGATTGTGCCGGGCAGACATTCCGGCGAGCGGTAGCAAGAGATTATTCTCCAACAACCAGATCGCCAAGCCGAAGAGAGCGCCGGAGCAGCGGGTGATTGCAGTCGAGTGACGGGCGGAGACTGCGTAGAACGCGCCGGCCGCACTGCCGACAGCGTAGTGAACAATGATGGCTCCCGCTCTTTTTTCCCGGGCAGTGAGATGGCGTCCTAAGACCGAGGAGGCAACAGACTCTGCGATTGTGCTGGTGGCGTTCCACTCTTGTTGACTGTAGGGGAGCGGCAGAGGCTTACGGCTCTGAGGTCGCGCGAAGACCTTATTCCACAATCTGGTGAATTGAACCATAGCCCACGCGCCGCTCATTCCGGCAGCGGCCCCGAGCAGCATAGTTTTAGAAAATAATATTTCCTGGCGGCGATACATTTGTTAATTGAGTTGGGATGGCACGACCACAGGGTTGCCTTGCAGGAGTGAATTTGCGGAGGAAACGAAATCGTAAGATCCTTTTATCTGGCGGCGTGCGCCCGGCCAGATTTCCTGGACACCACGATTTCACTTGTCGATTGGTTGTTCATGGCGTCGGCGATCGATTCGCTGATCCGCCGCGCGCTTTTCAGATCGCACCGGCAAAGGACGCAACGCATGGCCACAGTATAAACAAAATGCGCGTAGGCGGGGCACCTGCTGTTCGTACAAGCTTTCGTCATCATGGAACGCCTGACCAGTCACGGTTCTAAGCGAGGCTGCGATCTAGAACCTAAGCCTGACGGTAGCACGCTTCCCTGCCGCTCTGAGCGCGCATTTTCAACGGTAATCCATCGGATTTTCTTCTGCCAGGGATGAAGCCAACGGGGAAACAAGAACAGAAATGAAATGGATTAGCCCTTCACTTCCGGGCCAGGATGCGCTCGACCTGCTGCAGGTGGTTGATATCGTGTCCGGCGAACATCAGAACGACACGCTCAATCGTTTCCTGACCACGCTCGGCGTGCATGCCAAAATGTTTCCACTGCTCTGGCGTGAGCGATTTGAGCACGGCGAGGTTCGCTTCGCGCAGCGTGCGAAAAAGCTCCAGGGATTTGCGGGGATCGCGTTTCTCGTAGTGGCCGCTGACAACCCACGCATCCTGATCGAAGGCGGGGATCGGTGTTCCGGGCGCGCCGAGAATTAGTCGCATGCGGAAGCTACCAACGATTTCAGTATCGGCTAAGTGCGCGAGAATCTCGCTGACTGACCATTTTTCGAGAGCCGGGCGCTTGCGCAATTTTGCCGTGGATACGCCCTTGATAAGACGCTCGAGTTTTTTCGCTGTTGCGGCTTGTACGGTTAGGGGCTGCTTCCCTTCCGCATAGCCGCTGATACGTTGCATATATTGCTGAACGGTTTCTTTCATTTCATCCTCGCTCGCTTAAACCGTTTGAGATTCCGCCGGGCTTCGCCCTGGCGGGACAGCCGAGGCGGCTGTCTCCACATGAGCTAGGTGATTACTGGGCCTTTTGGCCGGATTGGAATTTCGTCCACGGGCCGGCTTTCATATCGTGTAACAGCGGTTTTTGCCACGAGTACTCGGGATGCTGTTCCAGAAAGTCAGCCGCTATAAAATCCGCGCCACAGGGATGTCCGGCTCGAGCAACGAAACTCATGGTCGCTGCCATTTTGCTGTCGGTAGCTTTTCCCTGCACCGCGCCGCCGGGATTGTAGGCATCCCATCCCCATTCCTTCACGCCGCGCGCTGAGGCATCGACGTGGCCACAGAGAGAGCGTTCATCGGGCTGAGTCTTCTTCTCGAAACTGTCGAAATGGTCGGCCAGAAAATTCTCTGCCATCTGCACGTCGATGGTTCCCTTAGCTTGCCGCACCATTTCGTCGGCGCGCACATGCCGGGCGTTCATGGATGACGACATATCACTGGCATCGAACCCGTCGGTTTCTTCGCGAATCAGTTTGGGGTCGCGGGGAAAATTCGAGCTGACGTAGTATCCGTCTTTGGTTCTCCACAACGGAGTGTTCTTTAGGCCGAGTTCGAGATAAGCAATCTCGCCAGTCTTGCGGTCGCCGATCAGCCAGTCGTTCGCGTATCCGCCGTTGTTCCCTTCTTTGATAATGCGCACGTAGTCGTCGATGCTTTCCGCATATTGCAGCGCCTTGCGCGAGCGCATGAACTCGGGCTTGCCGTTTGGGTCCCAGCCTTCGAATTGCGTCATCGTGGTCTCGGTGATCATGATGCCGGCGGCGTTCACGCCGAAATCATCGTCGCTGGTGATCACGCCTGGAAATCCATCCATCAAAATGCGCTGGCCATGCTGCGGCAAAATATCGAAGATCACGACCCAGCGCTCGCCGGCCAGGTAGCTCGTCCAATTATTGTGCGCGATCACGATCTGGTGATCTTTGGTGTAAGCACCGGTGGCGATGAACGCGCTGCAATTGCCGGGCGCTTTCAGCCTTGGAGCCCGCGCCGCTTTTTCGCGTTTGTTCAGCCAGGGCACGTAGTAATCCGGAACTTCTTCAAAGGCGTTGAGCGCGACGATGTCGTAGACATCGAGATCGACCCCATGCGCCTTCACGCCGTCGGCGATGCCCTGAAGCTCCTGCTGATATTCGGCGTCGATGTGCGGCCAAAGCATCTCACGCGCCGTCTTGCGAAAGAATCCCCAATCGCGCTGGGTTTCGTGAGTATCGAAGAGCTTGATCGCCTCGAGGGCGTCGGCGATCTCAGGAGCCAGCAGATAGCCGTGCTGGTAGCCGATATCGGAGGGCGAGCCTTCCAGATGAACATAGGTCCAACCGCCTTGTTGGAAGCGGTAAGCCTTCTGCAGCCGCGCGCTGGAAGGCGAACCGGCCGACGTGTTGTTCAATGGTGAAGCGGAAGCGCAGGGAATGAAGAAAGCGGAGACTAATAGTGCAATCGCGAGATAGCGTAAAAAGAAAAGCTTGCCGGACATGGGCGTTCCTCGATTGATTCTGAGTGAACGCCATTGTAGACGAATACGGAGACAAAAAAAGCGGAGCGCAATTTGCACTCCGCTTTACGATCAAACCGCTTTAGCGTCCGTGGCCGCCGCCGAAGCCGCCACCGCCGCCGTGGAAACCACCACCACTGAAGCCGCCGCCGTGAAAGCCGCCGCCATGGAATCCACCCCCGTGAAATCCACTTCCTCCGCGGAAGCCGCCGCCAAAGCCTCCAGCTCGCGCCATGGTTGGCCCAGAGTGGAAGGCTCCACGCGTCGCTCCCGCTCCTGTGTATAGGCCATGAGAATAGCCCTTGGCAGTGGCGTAGTGCTGCCCTGGTCCCCAAGCGCGGACGTTGGAAGCGTTAAAGGTGTGATAGAAATGTCCGCCGTAAAAGGGCGCGCGACCGACGAGGCCGGGAGAATAGAATCCCCAGCCGAACGGGCTATAAGCGATTCCGCCCCAGGGCATGAATGTGTATGCGGAGAACCAGGGATCCCAACCCCAGCCGCCCCAACCCATGCCACCCCAGCCCCAGCCAGCTCCCCAGAACGGGTCACCCCACCAGCCGCCCCAACCGGAGTCGAGCATCATATTCGCTTCATCCACATTCGCTTCTGCCAAATAGGATGAGCGGAGACTGCTCCAGTTGTAGAGGTCGCCGGTTTCGTAGGTTTTCTTTTTGAAGCTTTCCGATTTAGGCGGGGCGTTGTCGGCCACCAGTAATTCGTGTCCGCTTTTCAATTTAATATTCTTGTCACCATCCCGCACCATGGCCTGGCCGTCGAACACGCGGGCTTCATCTTGCCGCAGATTAAAGTCGTAGAGTCCAGGCTTCACCATCCGAGCCGTCGCGTCACCCTCTTCCATGCGAAGGTTGTTCTGCGGATAAATGTCATCCACTTCCACCATGGCATGGCCCTGGGTCAGTCTAAGTTCGGTATTCGTCAGGCTGTCGGCCAGCATCGTGACCGAACTGCCGGTGCCGACGCGCAAGAACACGCCGGGGGTGAGCAAAACCTCTACCTTGCCAGCTTGCGTGCTAACCGTCTGGCCGTCTTCGAGTACCATCTTGCCAATTGAGTCGTGGTTAAGGGGTTCATCGCCAATAAAAACTTTCCCCTCGACATAATTTACCGTTCCCGGCACAGCTGAATTTGAGCTCGCATTGCTACTGCTGGGCCAATTCGTGGTTGCCCATGCGGGCGCAGATAGAAGCGCTGCCAAGAACAAGCTTCCGAATCCCTGTAACAGCTTCATAAAAATATTTACCCTCCCACTCATCCTTCTTCTTTCCACTTTCTCGTCACTGTATTAGATGAAGCGAGATGGGCGCGCGGTGCCCGTGCAGGCTTGAACCGGCGGCGGTAACGCTGGTTGAAATGCACCGGCCGGTTGAATTTAACCAGCTCGCTAAATGTCTGTAGACTGCTCTGGATCGGGCTGTAGGATGACGCGTTCTTGCGAGATGAAGTACGCCACTCTGTTGAGATCGATGAAGTTAGCTTCGTCGGCGGTGGCGGCCTGCCATTCCGGCGATTGTCGCGCCGCGAACAATGCGTCGATGTCATCGAACCAAAGCTCCGCCATTCCGTCGAAGTCTGGGGGGCGACTGTCGCCGGGCATCGTAATGCGATGGCTCTGTGTCAGTTTGCGCAGGCGGGGAATGCGACCACCGATGGGGCCGTGGATATTCTGCCAGTAGTGAAAGAATTCTTCGTCGGTAAGCCCGCGCTTCTCCGTGATGCAGTAGACAAGTTTGATCATCGGCATTCATCTCATCAAAGGATTTTAGACTCGGGATTTTAGGCTCGCGGAACAATTCCCTTCGGAAGAAGCAGAACTCGAGAGTGGTCATTTGACCGGAACAGCTCGATGCTGGCCGAGATCCCTCGTCCCGCTGGCGAAAACGCGGGACTTCGGGATGACGTAAAAACCGACGGAGTCGCCAGGTCTTCGACCCGCGCGTTTAGATATCGGTGCGCTGCTCGGGATGTCTCTGCAAATACCAGCACGGAACGTAACCGGCGCGCGGGAAAAGCGAGTTCACGCACGTTTGTGCTTGCGGGGGGTTGAACAGGAATACAGTTTTGCCACTTTTCTGCTGCACCGCATCGTAACTGGTGACGGTAACTTGTCCGAACCCTTTGTTCGCGGCTATGCGATAACGGAAAACAGCGTAATCCAATGCGTATGCGATCGACACGACTGCGGTCAACGACAACACTGCAATCAGCAATAATCGCCGCAGGAACCGTTGAATTCGAGCGCTCAGCATGGGCTCACGGCGTACAATTATATGCGTCCTGGCGAGTCTGGCCGGGCAGTGCGGTGCTACATTTCTAATGTTGGCACGGCGGCAAAACGACGCTCTCGTTGACAACTTGATGCTTCGACAGGCAAACTACCGCATTCGCTGCATGCGGCCTGCGGCGAGCCCTAACGGGCAACTCAGACAGGTGCGGGTCTAAGACGTCTCTATCATCATGGAGCAACAGGTCTCCTATACGCTCGATTCCACTTTAGAAACAGTGGACCATGCGGAAGAAAGCGCCACCCGCATTGCCACGGAATTAGGCTTTGGGGAAGACGAAGTGATGCAGATTTCCATGGCGGTGCGCGAGGGCGCGGTGAATGCCGTCCTTCACGGCAACAAATATGCACCTGATAAGAAAGTAACCCTGGCCTTCGAGCGAACTGGTGACGATCTGGTCATCACGATTCGCGACCAGGGCAAAGGGATTGACTTGAACGGAATTCCGAATCCGCTCGCTCCGGAAAATCTGCTCAAGACATCCGGCCGTGGAATTTTTCTTATGCGCTCTTTTATGGACGTGGTGGAAATCCGCCCGTCCCAGACAGGTACGGAAGTGAAATTGATCAAGCACGTTCACGGATCATCCGTGGGCAAGAAGGAGGGGTCTCAGTGAGCATGAAACTTAGCACTCGGCAGGTGGACGGGGTCACCATTGTGGACTGCAGTGGACGGATCACTCTGGGCGAGGGCAGCGTTACCTTACGCGATACCGTACGCGATCTGCTTTCCAAAGGCAACAAGAAGATCATTTTGAACCTCGCCGAAGTCAACTACATCGATAGCTCCGGCATCGGCGAGCTGGTCAGCGCCTTCACCACCACCAAAAACCAGGGCGGCGAACTTAAACTGCTGCACCTCACCAAAAAGGTTCACGACCTGCTGCAGATCACCAAGCTCTATACCGTGTTCGATGTCAAGGACGACGAAACCGCGGCGGTAAAGGCCTTCAAGTAAACGCACACCATCAGTGAAACAAGAACCGGGGACTGGGCTGGCCGGTCCCTCAGCGTTCTTCTCGATGTCCGATTGACTCAACCGCGAGGATGCTCCTCTAAGCGGCGAAATTCTTGATGCTTCCATAAGACTTCCATTCTGGGAACGCGAATACCTAATATTTCACCTCTGCTTGTTTGTGGCTACCTTCGAAGACTGCGAACAGAGTTTCCTGATCGCGTTTGGAAGGAACGCTCGATGCGATACCACAATCTGCAATGCCACGCGGGAAGATCGACAATCTTGACTTTCTTGTCTCTCGCGTTGGGCGGTAATACCCTGTTTGCCGCCTCTGACTGCCTTTCGATCGGCCAGGCCGTCCAGCACGTTGGAGAAACGAAATGCGTTACTGGAAAAGTGCTGCATGTGAAAGCGGGAGCTAAAGGTATCCACTTCATCGGGTTCTGCGAGGAGCGAGCCGCTTGCCCGTTTTCGGTTGTAGTCTTCCGGTCTGACCTTAAAGATGTAGGCGATGTCCGCCGCCTCGAAGGACACGTCATCGAAATCCACGGTCCGGTTAAGCTGTATGACGGACGCGCCGAGATCATCCTGAAACGCGTCAGCCAAATCACCGGTGGCTCAACTCTGATTCCGCCCATGCCCAAGAATTACGACGTAGAAAAGCAAGGCCACTACAGCGCCGGCAGCATGCGCCCCACCAAAAAACCCGCCAAAACCCGCGGTACGGCGGCAACTGGCGTGACCTATGGCAACGAGGCGGATCAACCGCCGCCGTAAAATGGCAATGCTTTACCCTGTGTCCCTCGGCGGCCGCTGTGGTTAAAGGTCCTGTTTAAGCCACTGCAGAATCTCACACCATTCCCTTCCTCAACTCTTCGAGTGGATACCTGGTTCCGCGCCAGATAATTCCGTCATTCCATAGGGTAAGAAACATGGAGCGCAGCAACGTATAGATGAACAGGACCGTACTCACCGGATGCAGCAGAAAGTAATAAGCCGGAACGCCCGACCGCCAGGACATGCCGACATAAATCGAGAACATTGAGCCCAAAGCTATAGCGTAGGGTAGAGGTTCCCATCCATGAGCCAGCCACACTCCGAGAAACGGCATGAGATTGAGGAATGCCAGTCCGAAGGCCGAGATAAGCGTACGCGGCCATTGGAAAGACAATACGGCGAAGAAATTTTTCGTGAGATTGTTCACCACGCCCATTGCGCCGTTTGCCCAGCGAATCGAAATTAGGTCTCCGCCAAAAACATTGCGCTGCGCGAACCCGGAGTTTTTCACTACCTTACCCAATTTCATATCGTCGAGTACTTCCATGCGCAATCTTTCGTAGGTTCCGATTGATTCGTGCACGCTGCGCCGAATTAAATTGAAAGCACCGACGCCCATGTGATCGCGCGATTTCGGATCCGCTACCTTCCATGGGCGGTGGCCGAAGACAAACATCGTCTGAAAAAAAGCGATCATCATGTATTCGCCGGGAGTTTTCATGATCATCTGCGGAAACAAGACAACATGGTCTGCGCGTTCAGCCTCGGCGTAGGCAAGCGCACGACGCACAGAATCCGGCTTGAACAATACATCGGCATCGGTAAAGAGCAGCCAGTCGCCGGTGGCTGCATTGGTGGCCGTCCACATGGCGTGCGCCTTGCCTAACCATCCGGGAGGTAATTCCTGATGCTGAATGACGCGAAGACGGGCCTGCGAGCCGGTGCGTGAGGCCACCTCTTCCATAATCTCGCCAGTACGATCTGTCGATCGATCGTTGACCGCAATCACTTCATAATTGTCATAGTCGAGTTTCAGTAAGAGTGTGAGGGTTTGTTCGATGTCGTTTTCTTCGTTTCGGGCGGGGACAATGATCGAGACGCGGGGATTGCCCGAAGGCGCAACGGGGTTACGGTTCCATTGCGGTTGAGAAATATTGGCGACGCTGGGCATGCCAAGAGCGGCGTCCACGATGCGAGAAAACCAGGCCAGGGCGAGAATCGTCCCGGCAATCCAGTGGAAGTAATGCATTCCGCTCAGGTGGTCCCCGTGGGCGTGCCAGTGTTTTGAACGGGTGCAAATTTCATCCCGTAAAACAGTATGGCAGAGGAGGCGACCATCGCGACCACCGGCAACACGAACGCTGTCTGCAGGGAACGTTTGTCGGCAACATAACCCATGAGAGTGGGCGAGGGTACATCGCCGAGCAGGTGGAAAATGAAGATGTTTACGGCAAGAGCGGTGGCGCGAATGTGAGCTCCCACGGAATTAATTACAGCGGCGTTCAGCGGCGAAGTGTTGAGCAATAGGAAGAAAGCCGCCACAGCAATCGCGGGCAGCATTAGCGGACCTCGCATGAAAAGAGCCACGATCATGAACGGCACGCCCAGCGCCATGCTTGCCGCAGAGACAAAGTAATAAGCGCCCTTCATGCGCGGCAAAAGATAATCGCCAAGCCAACCGCCGGCGAGCGAGGCTAGAATTCCATCGATCACAATCACGATGCCGAACATGAAATTCGCTGACTCCAGTGAATACCCACGTGCTCGCGACAAAAATGTCGGCATCCACACCTGGATTCCGCCCAGGGCGAAGGTCATCATCGCCATGCCCAGGGTCGAAGTCCAAAATGCCGGATTCCGCGCCAGACCAACCAAGGTCGCGCGCTCCGGAGTTTCTTTCTCGGTGTCGAATTGTCCTCGCTCAGGCTCGCGTAAGAACAGGACTGCTAATGCCAATAGAAATCCAGGCGCAGCCGCAATGTAAAACGGAAATCTCCATCCATGGCTTGCACCTAGCTTGCCGCCCAAGAGATATCCAGCCGCCGTGCCCACGGGAATCGCGAGATAGAACACGCCGAGGATGCGGCCCCGTTTGTCTTCCGGAAACAAATCGGCGACGAAGGTGGGAGCGATCGTCACAAACGTTGCCTCGCCAATCCCGACCAGAGTGTGCCGTATCAGCAACTCGGTGTAGGTGTGCGTGACCGCGGTGAGCAGCGTGAGGCCACTCCAGAAGATCGCGCCGCCGACGATAATTTTCTTGCGCGAGTAGCGGTCAGCCAGCGGACCAACGAACGGCGCTGCCACCATGTAGAACAGTAGAAATGCGCTGGTAAGATAACCGACCTGCGTGTTGCTCAGACTAAATTCGCTCTGCACCAGCGGTTGCACCGCGAACAGCACCGAGCGGTCCACATAGTTCAACAGATTCAGCGCGGTCAGCAGAATCAGCGCCGTGCGCGGATGGAGTTTCGCCGAAGTCACAAGTTCTGCGAATATAGCATGACGGAAACTGTTGCCTTGATCAGGCGCGACATTTGTCGCTATAATGGACGACAGATGGTAAACGAACTCCGAGCCGTCGTTAAAGAACTTGGTGGACGAAGCGTTCTCGGGCGAAATCTGTCCAGCCCCGGCGATCTGCGCGAAGCTATCCGCGAAGGATTTCCACCCGCCGTCGTGGAAGAACTAATGCAGTCTGCTGGCTTGACGCTGAAAGAGCTGGCGGAAGCTCTTGATCTTTCGCCGCGCAGCCTGCAGCGCAGACGCCGGAGCGGCCGCTTAGCTCGCTTCGAGTCCGATCGACTGTACCGGTTGGCACGAATCGTTGCCCTGGCACAACAGAGCCTCGGCAATCGAGAAACCGCATCCCGTTGGCTGAAGCGCTCCAACCGCGCGCTTGGCGGCATTCCACCCATTGACGCGATCGACACGGAACTCGGAGCGCGCCAAGTGGAGGACGTGCTGGGAAGGATCGCTTACGGCGGAATCAGTTGACACGCGTCTACCGGATCTTGCGCAAGGCGTATGCCCGTTCTCCCCTCGACGGTGAAGGGGCATATCGATACGGGGGACGATGGTCAAGCGCCGGGACTCGGTTGTCGTACACTTCCGAGCATCAATCACTGGCAATGCTCGAGTATTTTGTCCACCTCGACTCGGACAACGCTCCCGCTGACCTGGTGCTGGTCACCGCTGAAATCCCGGACGATGTGTCGAGAGAGCGAATCGTCGCACAAGAACTGCCTTCCTTCTGGCGCAAATCACCAGCGCCAGTCGAACTAGCACGGATTGGAGACGAATTCGCGCGGAGGGCCAAGCATTGTATTTTGATAGTGCCCTCGGCCCTAGCGCCAAACGAGAACAACTGGATCCTGAATCCGCAACATGCCAGTTTCCGAAGGATCGTTTTATCCGAACTGGAACCGCTCCACTACGATCCAAGAATGTTCGGACGACAACGCAGTCCGCGTAAATTGAAGAACATCTAATAACCAGTCTTTTTACCCCGCTGCCACCTCGCGACCACCGTCGTCGAAATTCCTCCGCGCGGGCGAAAATCTCCCTTCACTTCGGCCCATACCGGCTTGGCCCATCGCACTACATCTTTCAGCACCTGATTCACGACGTTCTCCTGAAAAATTCCGAGATTGCGATAGGACTGCAAATATTCTTTGTACGATTTCAATTCCAGGCAACCTTTGTCGGGCTGGTAGCGCAACGTGATCACGCCGAAATCCGGTAGCCCCGTCTTCGGACAAACAGAGGTGAATTCAGGGTCGTCGATCACGATCTCGTACCCCGGAAACTGATTCGGCCAAGTTTCGATCTGGGGGAATTTGTGATCCAGCCCGGATTCAGCATGCTCAGGCGTATAGCGTGGCGATTTTTGCATAAAGCCTATTGTAGCGGCTGGGTCATTCATTTCGGCGAATGCTAAGGCGGCGACTTCTTGTCGGGCCAGTATTCAAGCATCCGGCAAAGACCGCGCGCATCTAACCAAGCAACGGCTTGGGAAGGCGCTCGTCTTTGGCAGCCGCCACGGTGGTAAATTAATGCTTGCAGTTGTCCCCGCCGCATCCTGAAAGATAACAAGTTGGCAGCAACCAACAATTCGAATGGACGACCCGCATCGCACAAGGGCCGCACTTGGATCACGGTAGGCGTGCTCGCGGCACTTGCAACGATTCCCTTTATCCACCGGCAAACGCCGCTGAAGGTGCGGACCGCCACCGTGGAACGCGGATCCATCCGCAGTCTAATTTCGACCAACGGCAAGGTCGAACCCATTCAGAACTTCGAAGCGCACTCGCCGGACGCCACTACGGTAAAGCGTCTGCTGGTGAAAGAAGGAGATCACGTCCGCAAGGGCCAGTTGTTGTTGCAACTTGATGATAGTGACCTGCGCAGTCAGGCAGCCCGCGCGCAAGCCCAGATAAAAGCCGCTCAGGCGGATGAGTCGGACCTTACAACCGGCGGTACGCGAGAAGAAGTTCTTACGCTGGATGCGCAACTGATCAAAGCTCGCACCGCGCTTACTAATGCTCAGCGCAACCTTGACGCGCTTCGCCATCTGCAGCAGCAAGGTTCGGCGTCACTGAGTGAAGTTCAGCAGGCCGAAGAAGCCGTGCAGCGTGCCCAGGCTGATGCCACGCTGCTGGAGCAAAAACAAAAGGAGCGCTACTCAAGACCGGAAGTTGCAAAGGTTCAGGCTCAAGCTGCGGAAGCACAGGCGGCTTATGCGGCCGCCGAGGACGCTCTCGCGAAATCGAGCGTGCGTGCACCCTTCGAGGGGATTGTCTATACCCTTCCCGTGAAGCAAGGCGCTTATGTGCAGACCGGGGATTTGCTGCTGCAGGAAGGCGATCTCTCGAAGATGCTAGTGCGCAGCTTTGTTGACGAGCCTGAAATCGGACGCCTTACCACCGGGCAGAAAATAGAAATTACCTGGGATGCTATGCCGGGACGCATCTGGAATGGCACGGTCAGCACGGTACCCTCCACCGTGAAACTGCGCGGCGCGCGCAATGTAGGCGAGGTCACGTCTACGGTGGACAATCACGATCACCGGCTCCTGCCCAACGTCAACGTTGGCGTCACCATCATCACGGCAGAACATAGCGACGTTCTCACGCTTCCGCGCGAAGCGGTGCGCATGGATGATACCAGGCCGTATGTCTACCAAGTGGTCGATGGCGAGCTGAAGCGCCGCGACGTTGAGGTTTCCCTGCAAAACCTCACGCAAGTGGAAATCACTGCCGGACTTCCAGAACATTCCCAGGTGGCTCTTTCCTCTGCTGACGCTAAGCCGCTGACCGACGGCGCTCACGTGAAGGTGGTTCAGTAAGTCATGAAGTATCGAGCAGGAAACAGTTTTCATTCCGGGGACATTTTTCCTGAGCAACAAGGATTCAAGGTGAGGCGCACTTGTTGGCGCATCCTGATTGCGGGTTTGGAGTGCGTTCTCATCGCGCTTACGTTGGTGGTACTTCCGGCGGCGGCCGATACGCCGCAGGATCTTTTGGCTGGCGGCCGCGTCGACCAGGCGATGCGAATTCTCGAACAGCACATCCAGAGCGGCCCGACCGCTGAAGCCTATAACCTGCTCTGTCGTGCTGATTTCGAGCTCGACGATTGGGACGCTGGAATTCCCGCTTGCGAAAAAGCCGTCTCGCTTGCGCCCGATAATGGGCTTTACCACCTCTGGCTCGGTCGAATCTATGGGGAGAAGGCGGATCGTTCCGGTTTTCTGAAGGCGGCAGGACTGGCAAAGAAGGTGCGCTCCGAGTTTGAGCGCGCAGTCGAGTTCGAGCCCAGCAATTGGGAAGCGCGCACTGATCTCGCGGAATTTTATCTGGAAGCGCCGGGGATCGTGGGCGGCGGTGAAGATAAGGCTCGAGCGCAAGCCGACCTTCTGGCTTCGATGAATCCCGCCATGGCGGATTGGGTAAGAGCCCGTATCGCGCAAAAGAAAAAGGACAATACGGTTGCGGAAAAGGAGTATCGGGCTGCGATCGACGCCAGTCAGGGAGGGGCGCGGGCCTGGGTGAATCTTGCCGGCTTCTACCGGCACATCGGCCGCCTGGAGGAGATGGAGCGGGCCTTGCGTACCATGGAGTCGCGTCCACTGGATTGGCCCGCCGCACTCATGGATGGAGCCAGTCTCTTACTTCGGACGGGTCGCGATTATCCCTTGGCGATTCGCCTGGTGGGCCACTATCTGGCCTCCGGCCCGGTCGAAGAATGGCCCGCGTTTAAGGCTCATTTTCTGCTTGGCGAATTACTGGAGAAACAAGGTGAGCGCGACGCAGCTGCCGTCCAGTATCGCGCGGCTTTGGCCATGGCGCATACTTTCGCTCCAGCACAAGAGGGATTACAGCGTGTAGCACGTTAGAACACCCTGATGTCCCCATCGCAACATCACTTGCCCAGGTCCGCCGGCACATCGAAACCGTAGCTTCTCAGTACGGTTCGGATTGCGGGCGTTTTCACGAATGCCAGGAATTGCTCTGCGACTTTCTTGTTTTTCGAGGAGCGGAGTATCACGCACGCCTGCTCGATCGGTGGATAGTCTGTGGCAGGAACTTCGACGTAGCGACCTTTGTCTTTCATATTCGGTGACAAAGCAAGAGACAGAGCCACTATGCCAACATGAGCCGCGCCCGAGACCACGAATGAAGCGGTTTGAGAAATGTTTTCCCCCAGCACAAACTTGTCCTTCACAGTGTCGTAAATCTTCTCGTGCTTTAGAGCCGCGACGGCAGCCTGCCCATACGGCGCGTGCAGCGGATTGGCGATCGCAATCTTCTTCACCGAGGGATCGAGTAGAACCTTTAGCCCGGGACTCAAATCAAGTTTGGAATCGCTTGGCACCCAGATCACGATCTTGCCTCTTGCGTACTCGTAATAACTTCCCGGCTCCGTCAATCCCGCCGCCTCCAGTTTCTTCGCATAGTCGAGGTTCGCCGAAAAGAAGACGTCGAACGGCGCTCCATTCTGAATCTGCTGTAGAAAGTTTCCTGATGAACCATAGGTGGCCTTGAGCGTCGTCCCGCTTTCCTTCTGAAATCTGGCGGCAATATCCTGCATGGCGAACTGCAGGTCCGCCGCGGCGGCCACACTTATCTCCTGCGCTGCGCAGGCACTTGAAATGAAGCTAATGGCAGCGAAAATGAGGACGAATCGGCGGACCTTCATAAGCTCTCTCCTGACATATAGACGTTTATAGTGACTTCATACCAATCTCAGCGAGAGACAAACTGCGCGGAAAAATCGAAGAAATTGAGCTCGGCGACATCATGGCTCATGTGGTGGTGCGCGTTGGGGAAAACCTAATCGAGAGCACCATCACTCGGCGCAGCGCCGACGAACTGAAACTCAAGCAGGGCGACACGGTTACTGCCGTAGTGAAAGCCACCTAAGTCATGATCTAGAAAGACTGATCGAAAAAGACTGATCCAAAAAGACTGACCGCCTTCACTTCACGTCCACAATCCTTAATGCAGTCACTTTGCGGGCCCAGCGCGCCGGGCGCTCTTCGTCTGGTATGACGATGCGATACGGGCCTTCCTTGTCGTCGAGCGGCTTTCCGTCTTTTAGGAACGCCAGCACGATCTGTTTGTTGGCGAAGGCTGGGTCGATCTCGGGCAGCGCAATCACCACGCGATAGCCATCCGCAGCTTCAACCAACAAGCAGGAAGCCATCCGGGCGCCGCGCAGAGACTCGCCAAATTGAACGCCAGCTTTTTCCAGTACGGCTTGAAGCGCCACTCCTTCAAACGCAGCCGGCGTGCCATGTATCGCGGTCGGGATTTTGATATGCGGCAGAGCTTCGATCTCAGCCCGCGTCAAAACCTTTCGCTGGCCGTCTTCAAGCTGAACGGTTAATTGCTGAGCCTGAGCTGCTAGCGCCAAAATGGCCGCGATCATGCCTACGCAGAACACGGCGATCGAAAAAAGTGGCTTTCTCATGTGACGCGCAGAATCATCACTTCCGTAGCTTTTATCAACGCCGCTGCAGTCTGCCCGGCTTTCAACTGCATTTCGCGGGCGGAGCGGGCGGTGATGATCGATACAATCTGCTGACCTCCAATCGATATCGCCACTTCAGCCATCAGGCCGCTGATGCGCACCGAATCGATCCGGCCCACCAATTGATTTCGGCCGCTGACGCGACGAACCACCAGCTTCCGCTCCTTCGCGGTTCTCCCTCGCGTTCTGAAAAGCAGACGGTCCACTTCGATTTGCGGAATACGATGATGTCCACCGGCGGTTTGGATGCTGCGAATCTTCTTTTTATAAATCCATTGCTTGATCGTCGGAAAGCTGACCCCCAACTGTAGAGCCGCCTCGCGCAGCTTCAGCAGCTCCTCATTCTTCTGACGGGATTGTCCGTTCCCTGGCATCGGAACGAAATCCTACAAGCAAGCTGCAGCACGGTCAATCGCGGGACGCCTCTCGCCACCCACCCGCAAAACGTCAGTGCATCCACACTGAACTGAATTGTAATTGATATTTAAACCGTATGTCATATACACTTCATGATTCTTATCGGGAAAACTATTTATTTCGGAGGTAGGTATGCATAAAAGGACCTTCTTCTTGCTGCTATTTTGGCTTGCGATTGGGGCATTCCCGGCGTGGGCCCAAACGGGAGTGAGCGTTTCCGGCGTGGTGGAGGACCAAGCCGGCGCAGCCCTTCGCGATGTCGCGGTAACAATCAAGAACGTCGACACAGGTGCAGCGCGCACGATCGAAACCGACAGCAGTGGGCACTACCAGGCGTCCGGCCTGACCGCGGGGCGCTTCGAGATTCGAGCGGCAAAACAAGGGTTCGCGGATGAAACGCGCATGGGAATCAGCCTGGCGGATGGCCAGGAAGCCACCGTCGACATCAAGCTGGAGCTGAAGACCCCTGACGCTTGCGCGAGCGGCCGCGAGTTCGCCACCACCGATTGCACGCTGACCTGGCACGGCATCACGCTCTACGGTGCGTATGACGTCGGCTTCGGCTGGGTGAGCCACGGCCTACCGGAAAACGGCTATAACTATGAAGGTGAATCTCTGGTAAACCGAAACGGCTTTCAACATCGATTTTTGCTGGCACCGAACAACCTGTCGCAGACGGGTGTGGGCATCAGGGGGAAGGAAGAGTTTCGGCCCGGCTGGTCGGTTGTGTTTAACGGTTCAACCGGCATCAATCCGCAGTCCGGTCTGCTGGCCAACGCGTCAAAAACCGACATTATCAACAACGGCCTTCCCAGGGGCAGCTATTCGATGGCCATCGACGGCGCGCGCGCGGGCCATCCCTTCAATGACCAATTCTATGGCGGTATATCGTCCACGCACTTCGGCGAGTTGACGTTCGGCCGTCAGCGCTCTCTCGGTACAGATGCGATGCTGCTTTACGATCCGGCCGTCGGCGCCTACGCTTTTTCGTACATTGGGTATAACGGCACGATGGCCGGCGGCGGCGACACCGAGGACAGCCGTTGGGACGACGCCCTGAAGTATCGCATCGCTTATGGCCCGGTACATTTCGGCGCGATGTATAAATTCGCTGATGGCTCTGCCGGCTGCTACTCGGCCTCCGCAACTTGGACTGCCGCCACCTGTACGCCGGAAGAAGCGCATAACAACGCTTATGGATTCGACCTCGGCGCAGGCTACGGCAAGTTGTCCGCTGACCTCGTCTTCCAGCATTACAATCAGGCGATCAGCGTGTTGAATCCCTTGCTGGGGCCTCAGAGTCCGACGCAGCCGTATCAGTCCACCACGGACAGCATCAATACAAACCCCATCACCGGCGGGGTCAATCTGATCGACACGAACAACACCGTATATGGCATCGTGACCGACAACAACGCGATTATGTTCGCTGCCAAGTATACGAGGGACCCGATCAAGCTTTTTGCTGGCTACGAATACATCTGGCAGAATAACCCGTCGAACCCGTTGGGCGTGGGCGCCTCGGACCAGGGCGGTTATTTCATGAGCGGGGTCGAAGACAACAATCTCGATTCTGAAAAGTTGGTGCAGATCTGGTGGACGGGCGTGAAATACGCCATCGATAGCAAAAGCGACATCACTTTTGCCTGGTATCAACAGCGACAGAACGACTTCCGTGTTCCGCAGACCTGCTCGCCCGCAGCCGGTTTCCGCAGTTCGTGCGCGGGCACCCTCAACGAGGTGTCGCTCTATGCCGATCATCACTTCACCAAGCGTTTCGACGGTTTTGCCGGATTTGCGTATTCTTACGTGAGCGGCGGCCTGGCCATTGCCATTCCTCATGGCCCTGGCGTCCCATATAACTACGACAACAACTTTGCTCCGACAGTCGGAGGCCGTTTCAGCTTCTGATCGTTTCCGCGGCGGTCTCAGTCGAGGGCCCTCACTGCGCCCGAAAAGCGGCTCCGTTCGGGATGACACTCCGCATAGACGACGCACGAAATTTAAAAGCGGGCCACGAGTCGAAAAACTCATTCGGGAATCTCGCTGTTATAGGAAGATAGAATGAGAATTCATCATGACTCCCGTGCGAATGGACAAGTGGCTCTGGGCGGCTAGATTCTTCAAGACGCGCTCATTGGCCGCCCGAGCCTGTGAGTTGGGAAGAATTCAATCGAACCACCAGCCCGCGAAAGCCGCGCGCGAAGTTCGCATTGGAGATATGCTGCGCATCACCAATGAAGGCGGGGATTTCGAAGTGGAAGTCTTGCTTCTCAGCGATATTCGCGGCCCCGCGTCGATTGCGCAGACCCTCTACCGCGAGACCGACGCCAGCCGCGAGTTGCGTCAGAAAGTGGCCACCGAGCGCAGAGCGATGAGAGAGTTCGAACAGTTACCCGCAGCGCGGCCATCGAAACGTGATCGGCGCAGGATCATCCAATTCCGCGGACGAGCGTGAATTTCAGCCAGCCCGTCAGAAACGGATATCGCGGTAAAACACGCAGTTGCCTTCCACGTACCAAGAAACTACGAACAAAATAAGCATGGCGCTTGCAGACCAGAAAAACACTCGAACTGGAAGAGTCCCGATAAGCTGCATGCCGCCGGAGGCAGACTTCGAAGTTGACTCGCGAAAAACCAATCCGCCGACCAATGCGATTGCCGCTGCCAACGCCAGCATTTCTAGGGATTCGTAAATCCTTTGATGCAGGCCGCCGTCGGGAATCAGGAAAGCTGTGTGGAACAAGGCGTACAAAGAAAGAATCGTAGAGATCAAGGTGACCGGCTTTGCGAGCTCTAACAGCATATTCCACTGCCACTACGCTTAGTTTATCGCTAGCTCAAAACCGGGCGGGTACGATTTTTGATGAATTAGAAATGAAAAATCAGATCGCTCGCCACGGTTAGCTGGTTTTGCCTTTGGCCGTTGTCGTACGCCTTTCGATCCCAGGCCCGCTCGAAGCGCAATTCAGGACGCAACTGGACGGTGGACCCGATCCAATGGCACCACATGATCGTGTTCTCAGAATATTTCGTCGCGTAGCCGGTCCGCTGGCCTTTCTTATCGTCCAGAAAATCGCTGCGAAAGGAAAGGAAGTCATGCAACGACAATTCCTTCTGCAGAAAATTCACTGCCGCGTATTCTGGAGCGGTGCAGCGCACTTCTCCTGGCAGGCAGTAGGCAGCGTTGGCTCCGGTCTCCGGACGAATCGGCCCTCCCAGCGCGGGCACGTCGCGCTCATACATGTACCAGGATTCCGTCGCCATGTGCCACGTCTTCGAGAATTTGTGGTACCAGGTTACGTCGTACTGTTGCAGATTGTTGTAGGCGTACTTGCCATCGTTGATACCGTTGGCGCAAACGTAGAAATTATCGTTTACTGATTTCGTCGTGTAATCCAGGCAAGCCGTGCCGGAAGGCTCGGCATCGAGCGTCCATGGAGCAACATCGTGACCCGCCGTAATTCCTAATTGCACCAGCCACTGCTGGTTCAGCTTCAGCGTTGCAATCACGCCGGTATCGGTAAAGGGATCGATCGCATAAAGAAGCGAGTGGCTGAAAATGTAATTATTCGGGGCCAGCTGTGCCTCGATGCCCGGCACCGAAATATATCGTCCTATCCTCACATTCATCCCCTGCGCGACTTGCGGAATGTAAATGTCAACATATTCGAGCGTGGGATCAAATCCGTATTGTCGATGATCGTTCACCCATGGGCTGTTCCAGTAACCCTTCCCCGTTGTGAATCGATAATCCGTTCCGAACAGTGCCGTGAGATGGTAGCCCGAGTCAACGTGATCGCGTTGCACGGAATCTGGCAACCGTTCGGCGTAAAGAACAAACTGATCCAACTCCAGCCGGTTGGAGTAAACATCGTTGGCTTCGGGCGCATTGGTTTGCAGCGAAGTGCTCTCGTTCAGCGACGGTTCGATCCATCCATACAGTTTGGTGCGGCTCTGCGCCCCGTTGATGGCAGTCATCAGCGGATAGGTGTTTGTGTCGGGCTCGCCAATCGTGGGAGATCCTCCGTACGACCAATCTGAATTTGGAAATGGCGGCGAATCGAGCGGAGATGGAAGGCCGCGCCGCGCGGGAGATGGAGACGAAGCCTGTGTTCCCGACCAATCCTGCCGGTAGAAATCCGCCCAGCGCGCGAAGAAGCCCTTCGTCCTAGAAGGTTCAGCAGCGGGGGCTTGGGGAGCCGAATTGGGGACGCTCGTCTGTCCGAAAAGTGCAGGAGGGAGAAGCACGATCCATATGAACAAAAGGCGAGAGTGTGGACGGAGGCGTGATTTTCTCGAGCGCATAGAGGAGAGGCTGCTCCAGTCTACAAGGTGCAATCAGACGCCGATATAACCCATCGCGTCCGGTCTGACTCATCCTAATCATTTCTCTCGCATCAGATTCTCCGTAGAATCTTTCTAGCTTTGGCAAAGGTGACAACCTATGAGAGAAAAGATGCGCAGCGGTGCGGGCATTCATAAATTGTTATTTGCATTCCCCTTGTTATTGCCAATATCGGTGTGGGCACAGCCGGTGACCATGAGGCATGCCGTAGAACTTGCCCTGCAACATGCCAATGGCATCGCCATTTCTGCCGCTGACGAACAGCATGCTTCCGCCAGCTATCGCGAGCTGCGCAACAGCTACATTCCTCAGTTAAATGCCGGAGCTGGGATTGGCTGGTCCGATGGCTTTCCTCTTAGCCTGGAGGGTTCGGCTCCCGCGCTTTTCAACGTAACCGCGCAATCGGCACTCCTCAATCCGGCGCTCAAAGACTTCATTCACGCGGCGCAATCCGACGTTAAAGTGAGTGCGTTTCAGACCAAAAATCAGCGCAATCAGACCATCCAGGATACTGTCCTCAGTTATGCCGAGCTGGAGAAATGGGACCAGCGCCTCAACCGCCTGCATGAAATTTATCCTGACGTTCAAAAAATGGAAGCCGCAGTGGCTGATCGCGTAAAGGCCGGCATTGACAGCGAAATCGATGGCAGTCGGGCTAGATTATCGCTAGCCCGTGTTCGTCTACGACTCGCCGAAGCCAGCGGAGCAGCCGACGTTCTTCGCCAGCGCCTTTCCAAACTGACGGGACTACCCGCCGCTGCGATTGAGATCGATGCCGATTCAGTCCCCGCCTTGCCGACGCCTAAAGAAGACAACGATTCCTCCGCGAAGGACACAGCTTCCAACCCGGCTGTGCAAGCTGCGGTCGAGCACGCGCGTGCACAATATTTGCGAGTCGAAGGAGAACGTCGCTCCTTATGGCCCAGTATGGATTTTGCTGCCCAGTATGCTCTCCTTTCGACCTACAATAACTACCAGAAGTTTTATCAACCCGGAAGCTTTCAGCCAAACAACGCCACGGTGGGCGTGGCTATCCACCTGCCTTTTTTAAATCTCGCGGAACACGCCAAGATTCAGGAGGCGGAGGCGGACGCCCTTAAAGCCAGAAAGCAAGCGGAAGCCGCACGCAACCAGGCATCGGAAGAGACGCTACGCCTACGGGGGGCTGTAAGCCAGATGCAGGCCGCGCGCGATGTGGCGGAACTCGAGTACGAAATCGCGCAGAAGAATGTGGAAGCTGTGGAGACCCGAATGCAATCTGGCTCGGCAAACTTGCACGATCTGGATAACGCGCGCAGCCAATCCAGTGAAAAATTGATTGCGCTGCAAGATGTCACCTTTGAACTGGAACGGAACCAGGTGGAATTGCTGCGTTCTACGGGAGACCTCGAGAGTTGGGTTTTAGGTACAAAATAAAGGTAAATCTGTGACTCGAATCGTTGCCGGATGACTCTTTCGCACCATTTACTGCATCAAACTCTATGTTTAACGACGAACCTGCATAAACACTGCTTTTGGGCCACGTTGGCGGCAGTGGAATGATAAAATAAAGACTCACCCACTATGCCTTTAAAAACGTTATTTCTGAACCCACCTTCATTTGAAAACTTTGACGGCGGCGCCGGTTCCCGTTGGCCCGCCACACGTGAAATAGAGAGTTACTGGTATCCGGTTTGGCTGGCTTACCCGGCGGGAATGCTGGAGGGGGCGCGACTGCTGGATGCGCCACCACATTATATTTCGGCGGAACAAACCATTCAGATCGCGAAGGATTACGAGTTTCTGGTGTTGTTTACCAGCACACCCGGATTTCCTGGGGACATTGGATTGGCCCGTGAGATCAAGGCCGCGAATCCGAAGATCAAAATCGCTTTTGTGGGGCCGCATGTGACGGTGCTGCCGGAGAAATCTTTGCGAGAATGCCCGGCGCTGGATTTCGTAGCGCGCAAGGAATTTGATTACGCGGTGGTCGATTACGCCAAGGGAAAGCCGCTGGAAGAGATTGCTGGCATTTCTTTCTTGAAGGCTGGAAAGGTTGTCCACAATCCGGATGCGCCGCAGATTCAGGATCTGGATGCGCTTCCCCACGTCACCGACGTTTATAAGCGGGACTTGGATGTTACCCGCTACAACGTTCCCTTCCTGCTGAACCCTTATGTTTCGCTGTACACAACGAGGGGCTGCCCGGCGCAATGTACTTTCTGTTTGTGGCCGCAGACGTTGAGCGGGCATCCGTGGCGGAAACGTTCCACCGACGATGTGGCGGCAGAGATGGCGAAGGTGAAAGCGTACTGGCCTGAGGTAAAGGAATTCTTTTTTGATGATGATACCTTCAACATCCAGAAAGCGCGCACGATTGAGTTATGCGCCAAGCTGAAGCCGCTCGGGCTGACGTGGTCGTGCACGTCGCGGGTTACGACCGACTTCGAAACGCTGAAGGCGATGAAGGAAGCGGGATGCCGTTTGCTGATTGTGGGCTACGAATCCGGTGATCAGCAGATTCTGAAAAACATCAAGAAGGGCGCGACCATCGAGCGGGCGCGGCAATTCACGAAGGATTGCCATAAGCTGGGTCTGGTGATTCACGGCGACTTCATCATGGGATTGCCAGGCGAAACCCGCGAAACAATCAACAATACGATCGCGTTTGCCAAGGAACTGGATGTGGAGACCATTCAAGTTTCGGTGGCGCATGCCTACCCGGGGACCGAGCTTTATGATTATGCGGTGAAGAATGGATTCATCGTAGGCGACAACAAGATGGTGGATGAAGGCGGCCACCAACTGGCGCACATTGAATATCCGGGACTGCCGGCGGATGAGATTCTGTCCGCCGTGCATCGTTTCTACGACGAGTATTATTTCCGGCCGAAGGCGGTTTTCCGCATTTTGAAGAAGGCCGCGTTCGACAGCAATGACCGCAAGCGGCTTTACAAGGAAGCGAAGACTTTCATGAAGCTGCGCTCGGCGCGCAATAAGATGGTGAAGAAGCACAGCGACGACGCGGCGGCAGAACTCGTCAAGGCTTGATTATTAAAATTGCTGGTTGTTGATTTCTGATTGTTGATTGCGGAACAGAAGCGGTTCCGGGTGTGAATCGACAATCAGGAAATCAGTAATCAATAATTTCCTAACGCATACCCCTCGCAGCGCAAAACGCCGCTCTGCTCGAATGACGATTGAAACCCACTACCGTCTAAGCTTCCAGTGAACCTTCGCAAGTATCTTGTGCTGGCTGGAGTCACCGTGTTTGCCGCGGCGGGAGACTCCATGCTCTCGCATGGGATGAAGCAGGCCGGAAATATCTCACTGAACCATCTGCAAAGCGTTATCCTCGCTATCCTGAATCCCTGGGTTGCCATTGGAATTTTGTTGCTGCTGGCATTTTTTGCGACGTACATGACGGCGCTTTCCTGGGCCGATCTCACTTATGTGCTGCCGGCGACTTCGCTTGGTTACGTGCTGCTGGCGCTGGTTGCGAGATTCGTTTTGCATGAACACGTAAGTCCGTTGCGCTGGCTGGGAATCGCGTTCATTACTGGTGGAGTGGGATTTATTGCCGGAGGACCAGAACTGACGCAGCATCCTTCTGGGGAAGCTCGAGCGGAAGAAGACCCCGCAATGAGTGGGGTGAAGCGATGATTCTGATCGGAGAAATGGGTAGTGGCGCAGTTTGGCTTGCGCGTTGCGCCGGTTGCGTGGGAGATCCCTTCGGCTTCGCTCAGGGCAGGCTCTTCGCTACCCCTGAAAAACGGCTCCGCTCAGGATGACAGTCGTCGTGTAATAGTCGAACCTGCACCACTACCGAGGAATGTTCAGAATTTAAATAAGTTTGGTGACGTGAAATGAAGGCGATTTATACCTGGAGTGCGATTCTGGCGATCGTGTTTGCGTCGGTGGTGGGTGATGTGTTGCTCGCGCGGGCCATGAAGCAGGTGGGAGACGTGGGAGCTTTGCGACGGCGATTAGGTCTGCTCGCGGTGATACGACGAACCGTTGGGAATCCTTACTTTCTGATCGGAGTTGCGGCAATGGCCGTGGCTTTCTTCAGCTTGCTGTTTGCGCTGTCGTGGGGAGACGTGAGCCTGGTGGCTCCCGCGGCCGCTTCCCTCACCTTCATCGGCAATGCCGTGGCCGCGAAGATCTTTCTGCATGAGCGGGTCGACCGACGAAGGTGGATCGCCGCGGGTCTAGTGGCGGCGGGCGTGGCACTGCTGGCGGGGTAAAGCGTCCCGATGATAACTTTACACGGCAGGCCTTACACGGCTGGCCTTGCACGGAATGTGCGGCAAGAGTTTTTGTAAATGGGGCGAGCGTTTCTGGTGCGAAGGTTTTGGCGCCGATTAAGCGACATTTATTCAATCTTGCTCAACTGCGAGTGAACAAGCCAGCGAGGCCATATCCTGCGAAGAAGGCCAGCCACGACACAATCAAGGAGGCGCCCAGCAGATGCTCGCGGGCGTTAGTTCTCACATCCAATTTGGCTCGAGCGGCGTCGACTTTCTCTTTCAGCTCACCAATCGTTTCGTGGACCTGATCCCGTTGCAGCAGCGCCTGAAGTTCTAATTTATCGACTGGATTTGCGCTCATGGCTGGTTCCTTGCTTCATTTTGAAGCCAGAGTTTATCGGCCTTCAATACTTCGATCGTCCTTGTGGGCAAGACGCCTCGGAGTTGGAACTCTCGCTTGGCGAGGTAAGCGGCCACACCACCCACAAGGGACCATAAAACTGCGATCGAGAGAAAACCGAAAACCCAATGGTATGGATTGTTGGCCAGAGCGGCAGCTACTAATGCGGCCAATGCGAAAGTCAGCAGCAGGAATGCTGTGCCCCATAGCACGATGGCAACTGTGACGAGTAAAGCCGCTACTTTCAGGACTCCGAATTTCTGCTGAAGCTCAATCTTGAAGAGCTGAACCCGCGTTTGGACGAATTCCTTTGCTTCTTCCTTGATGGTTGCTACAACATCTGCCAATGTGCGGCCATTGGGGACGTTATTCATCTTGATTGGACCTCCATACGCGAGTGGCGGCTCCGGCCATTGCAGCGAGCGCTGCGACTATTGCCAAGAGCTGCAGCGGTTGCTCATTCTTGAGTTGCACGGCACGGTTTCGGATACGTGCCGATAGCTCGCCGCACTTTCGGAACGCCCTCGTCAGGCTGTCCCCGGCGAGTCTAACGGGTAAGTATTTGCCGGCATGTTGCCCGCTTCCCATCATCATCTCGGCCATGAGTGTCACTTCCCAAGAGGAGAAAGATTGCGAAATATCCCCACAGCACCCGGCATAGAAATAGTGCTTGTGAAGAACGAATGCCTTGTTCAGCAACAAGAATGATCAGTGAACGTACGAAAATCGTAGGCTAAACCCCGGCCGGACCCTATCCCGTTAAAGCTGTAAGCAGGGGCAAAACATACCTGAAACTCCGGGTCGTGCGGCTGGTGCCGAATGTGAGCGACCTGGGATTTTGCTGGCCGCGGGCCACCTGAAGCTGGCTTGCAGCGTTCGAGGAACAGATTGCACACAGTGAGTCGAAAAGTTGCACTCCCGGCAATCCAGCTGCAGACGAACTGTTGGGTCAAGGCTTTCGCAGCAGAGAGAATCCGCAACGGTGCCGAACTAGCCCGTATTGCGGAAAGCACGCTAAGTGCAAGGTAAGCCTTGGGAAAGACCTGTACTGCATAAAGGGCGATCGTGGACAGATCCCGGGAGAAAACAACCGTAGCTTCGATTTTGTCACCAAAGCTATGTTTTGAGCTGAACGCCTTGCCTGAAAGTATGGCATGCGGAATGCTCATATTCACGTAACCGCGGAATCGAGTGATCGCGGATAGGGCGGGATATGGTGCGGCATATTGCGGCCATCGGAATCGTTTCCTTTGTGTTCCTGGCTGTTTGCGCAATGGCGGCCCAAAGCCCGGGCCGGCCGCTCCCTGACGATCCTTCGGTGGGAATTCAGTCCCCAAGAGTTACGGTCTTCGAACGCGCGTGGCCGCTAGATGTGGGAGCGAGGAGCAATTACACGCCGAACCCGCGCGGAGGGGAATTCGAGGCTTATCAAAAGCAGTTGTCCAGCCAAAGGGATCCGAATAGCACTCTTGCTAAGTACCTGAGGCCGCCATCGTCGAATCAAAAACTAGTGCGTCCGCCGGCGGGCACCGAAAACTTGATGGACCGCGCCGTGCATGCGGCCTCGCGAACATTTGTTACGCGGGATGAATCGGGAAAGGGGAGGATAAATTCTTCGTATTTCTTGCGGACCCTTACAGCGGTGGTCGCGGACACCGCCTCACGACCTTACTGGAGGCGCTCGGTTGGCGAGCCATTCAGCGATTTCGGCTCCAGCGTGGGCAACAGAGCAGGCATGAATGTGTTGCACGAATTTGAACCGAGCCTGCAGCAGGCACTCAAAAGTCACGCCCCCAGGTTTGTGTCCAGGATCGAACAGCGCATTGGTTACTAGTTGATTCCCTGCTGTCAGCAGTACCTATGTATTTCTTCTGAAGAGACGCATCAAGCCGCTGGCGGGCAAGTCCGACGAAACAAACCGGCGTCCGGTGAACCCTGCCGAATGAGTGATAGCCTCCGCAGCTAGATAGCCGCTACGGACGGCGCTCTCCATAGTTGCCGGCCACCCTGTTGCGGTCCAATCCCCGGCGAGAAAAACCCGAGGCCACACGGTGGCTTGCGGGGGACGGTAAGCATCGATTCCGGGGCGCGGCGAGTAGGTCGCATGAATTTCTTTGATTACCGTGGACTTCAACAGGTTCGCGCCTCGGGCTGCGGGAAAAAATTCGCGGACTTCCTTTAGGGCTAGGTCAACGATTTCTGCTCGTGATTTGTCGACCAGAGACTTGGAGGCGCTAACAACCAGTTCGATGTAGCTTCCGGTTGGTTCCGCGTTGGGCGCCACAATGCGCGTGTTCAAAAGACGGGACTTGTGGAACATCCATTGAACGGTTCGATCGAGCAGGACAGCGTGATCGAGATCGCTGATCTGACGATCAAACCAGAGGTGGATACCGGTGATCGGACAGGATTCGAAGTGCGCTAGCTTTTCACGCAGCGGTGCGGCGTCGGGAGTTTCCGGGAGGACACGTGCGATGGTGTTGAAGGGTAGGGCAAGGATGAGATAGTCGAATGACTCTTGCTTCCGTCCGTCTTCCCCGCCTGCGCTGGAAACTTGTACTTTGTTTGACTCGGGAGAGAACGTTTCGAGCGAATTGCGAAAGCGAATCTCGCCGCCCCGGGCGCGGATATAATCTCCGGCCTTGTTGTAGAGGTCAGTCAGAGGAATATTGGGCACGCCCATGTGGCGGGCGACGGGAGATTTCATGGATTCGCGGACGACCTGTGCGGCGTAGGAAATCGAAATCAGATCGAGATCTTCGCTGAGCGCACTGACCAGAATTGGCTTCCAGAAACGTTCGATCGCATTCTCTGTTTGCGCGTGGAGGCGGCACCAATCCAGAAAAGACTGACCGGTATAGCGTTGTGTCGTCAGGGTGAGAGAGGCAATGGCGCGGGAGATCGTGAATTTGTCTTTTGCGTTTAGAAATGGAACTTGCAGAAAGGACGGCGCGGTGTGCAACGGAGCGGGCAGCGGAGAATAATGCATGATGCTGGTGCGACCGCCGGGCTCGATGAACGTCATCTCGTCATACCAGCGAATTTTGTCCTCGACGCCGATGCGTCGATAGAACTCGACCAGATTGGTACAAACGCGAAACAGGACGTGTTGGCAATTGTCGACTACTTCAGTGGTGCCGGGATGTTCATAGGAAGATGCGCGCCCGCCGAGGTACGGACGACGCTCGAAGAGAGTGACACGGAAACCTGAATCGGCCAAAGCGCATGCGGCGGCCAGTCCAGCAAGGCCGCCGCCGGCGATGGCTACTGAAGGTTGAGTTGATTCCGGATTCATTCGGGGTTCAGAACTAATACCGCGGCAGCACTGCTGCTCCGAGAAAAAGCAGGTTCCTCACCGGGCTTTCAGCCCGATCCGGAATGACAAGCGTTTTTAGTATCGGAGTGATAACCACAACACTTGCTTCCAAACGAACTCAAGGAACTTTCAGCTGATACGCTGCAGAAAACCTTTCCCGAGAACGCGCAGCTTTTCGCCGACTGTGAGGCTGACTTTCCCGCTGAATACGTCATACTGGCGCTCGGCGATTTTTTCCAGCAGCTTGCGATAGATGTTCACCAGCACAAAGAGCGCAGGCTGACTGTCTTCAGAAATATAAGGAATGAGCTGATCGCCGGCCTGGTAGCCTTCGCGCGCCCGATCAGCTTCGAGCTTGAGCAAAGGGCGAAAGCGGGCAGCATCGGGCGCGGCAAGCAAGTCCGCGGCGGTGAGATCGAATTTCGCGAGATCCTCTTCCGGCAGATAGACGCGGCCCATGGCGGCATCTTCTTTGACATCGCGAATGATATTGGTGAGTTGAAACGCAAGCCCGCACTGCTCGGCGAGGGCTTCGGCCGCAGGATCGCGATATCCGAAAATGTGAATGCAAACTAAGCCGACGACCGACGCTACACGGTAACAATAGAGCTTGAGATCTTCGAAGGTTTTGTATTGTACGGTGAGTTGCGGTGTTTGAGCATTCAGGGGAGTTGAAGCACCAGAACTGTCGGCTGGGAGGTCAACTACATCCATCGCGGTGCCCGTCGCCAAATCGTCAAGCAGACCAGCGGGGATGGTGTATCTGTGTTGCGCGTCGTTAAGCGCGAGGAGAATCGGATCGTCGCTGGGTTGACCCTGTTGAACCCTATGTAGCGCATCGAGCCAGGTGTCGAGTTTTTGGCGGCGGTCGTCGAAGCTGAGCGTCGGATCATCGGTGATGTCGTCGCAGCGGCGCATGAAGGCGTAGACGGCGCATAAGGCTTGGCGCTTGCGTTTGGGAAGAACGAGAAAAGCGTAGTAGAAATTTTTTGCGTTTGTGCGGGTGATGCCACGGCAAACAGAATAAGCGATCGTGAGCTGCTCCGGAGCGGGGCTCCAGGGAACGAGGACGGGCTGGGTTCCGGCGCTCATAATTTTCGCCATAGCTTTCCCAGCGCCGCGTTCGCCACCAGCGCCAGTTTGCGGGGCTTGGCGATTACGGGACGGTGGCCGAGGACGGCGAAATGCTGGCGCTCGATCGCGTTGAGGATTTCCTGGCCGCCGCGGCTAAAAAGTTCGAGATCGACAGCCAGGGATGCGTCCACTTTTTCTATCAGCGGAAGGCCACTCCGGAACCAGTCGCGCGCCCGATCTACTTCGAACTTCATCATGTCGCAAAAGGATGGGGTGTTGAGGTTCTGCGCCAGATCTTTCTCGGTGACAGAGTACTCGCGCAAGTCCTCGAGAGGCAGATAGATTCGGCCTTTGGAATAATCTACGGTTACATCCTGCCAGAAGTTCGCCAGTTGAAGTGCGGTGCAAGTGTAATCGGAAAGTTGTTGGCGCTCGGCATCCTGATAACCGCAAAGATAGAGCACAAGATGGCCGACCGGGTTCGCGGAGTAACGGCAGTAGGCCAGGACGTCGTCGAAAGTTTCGAAACGGGTGACAGTTTGATCCTGGCGGAAGGCGATGAGAAGGTCGGAGAATTCGTGTTTTGGGATGGAAAACTTTTTGACGGTCTCGGCCAGGGCCACGAAAACCGGGTGTCGCGGATTGCCTTGATAGCAGGCGTCGAGTTCGGCCAGCCACTGATCAAGCAATGTCAGGGAGGCAGCGGGGTCACCGACTTCGTCGCCCAGATCGTCGGAGATGCGGCAGTAAGCGTAAACGTTCAGAAAATCCTGGCGCAGGTTTTTGGGCAGGAACCAGGTGGCGACAGAAAAGTTTTCGTAATGAGAACGGGCGAGTTGGCGGCAGAACTCATGGGCCTGTTCGAGTGAGGGAGCGGATGCGGGGATGGCGTAGGCCGCAGGAAGGCGCGACCAAGCCTGCGCAGTGTCGAGCCGGGAATCAGTTGTGGTCGAAGCGGTCATTCAGTAAATTAGAAAAGCGCTTTAGATGACGGCGCGAGTGAAGTCTTGCCTTCCCTATTCTTATAACCAACGATCCAGTTCGGACGTGAGAGAAATTCCAGTTGCATCTTGAGAACCCCTTGCAGCGCTGCGACATGCCTCATGATTGCAAGGGATCCTTCGACTGCGCAAGGCGCTCACTTCGTGAGCGTCTTGCTCCGCTCAGGATGACAATTCGCTTGCACACAACATCAATGGCCGGGAATGATGGCGGTTTTGATGTCGCCTCCGCGGTTTAGCATGTGGCGCAGCACTTTTTGCAAACTGGAGAGCGGAGCTTCGCCGGTGATGTAGTCCGTGGGGCGAATTTTCTTGGCCGCGATCAGGCCGAAGGCGCGGCGCACGGTTTCCGGCGTGTGATGGAATGTGGCTTTCAGCGTGATCTCGGAATAGTGCAGACGGTTGGTATCGAGTTGCACTTTGGATCCGCTGGCGCATCCTCCGAAAAAGTTAACAGTGCCGCCTTTGCGAACCATCTCGACCGTCCACTCCCAGGCTTCGGGACGGCCTACAGCCTCGATGACCACATCACAGCCGCGCTTCTGCGGCGTGAGCCCGCGCACGGCTTCGATAACATTTGGAACTTTGGTGGTCTGAACGATTTCGTGCGCGCCCATGTGCTTGGCCGCGACAACTTGCTCGTCTCGCTTAACAACAGAAATCACGTTGCAGCCGATCGCGCGGGCGACCTGGACGAACATCAAGCCGATCGGGCCGCCGCCGATGATGGTGACGGTGTCACCGATTTCTACTCCGGTTTCGTGCAGGCCACGCAAAACGCAGGCCAGAGGCTCAGTCATGGCTGCGTCTTCGAAACTGACGTTGGGCGGAATGACCAGCATGTTGGCTTCGACGATGCGGCGCGGAACGCGAATGTATTCGGCGTAGGCTCCGTTGTTGAAGAGCAGGTCTTCGCAGAGATTCTCCTGATGCTTGGAGCAGTAGAAGCACATCTGGCAAGGTGCGGAATTCAGGGCGACGACCTTCATGCCTTTCTTGAAGCTGTGGACGCCTTCGCCAACTTCCTCGATGACTCCGGCCAGCTCGTGGCCGAAGAGGGCGGGCGGAACGATCATTCGGGCGTGGTAGCCCCGCTGGTAGACTTTGAGGTCGGTGCCGCAGGTGAGAGCGACCTGCACTTTGACGAGGACCTCTCCCTTTTCGACGCGAGGGATAGGCACTCTTTCAATCTTGAGATCTTCTTTGCCGTACAAGACGGCGGCTGTCATTTTTCCGTTCACTTCTTGCTTCCTTCCCAGTCCTCAGACTTCCAGGCAGAACCGGGCTGAATCACGATTTTCATCGATGCTGGCTGCGGATGAGCCGCGAGCTCCAAGGCTTGCGGGCTTTCCTGCAGCGGGAACCGGTGGCTGATCAAGCACTCCAAATCCATTTCCCGGTTCATCACAAACCGAACTGAATCCTCCTGCAAATCTACAGATGCACTGTAAGAACCGAGCAAAGCCTTCTCATCAACACAAATCGCGGCCGGATCCACAATCACCTCGCCGTGCTGAGTCTGCGCAAACAATAAAACACTACCTCCGGGACGGGCCGCATCCATCGCCGGACGAATCAACGCATTGGCGCCCACAGCCAAGATTACCGCGTCCGCACCACGGTCTTCCGTCTGCTGGCGTACATAGTGCATCGCGTCCTGCTGCGAGGCATCGATTGCAAGTTCAAATCCAAGGCTTTTAGATATTCTAAGCCTCTCGGCATACAAATCGGAAGTGACAACAGTGGCCCCCGCCTTACGAGCCAGTACGCTCAGTATGATGCCGATTGGGCCTTGCCCGATCACGAGCACGGTTTCCCCCGGTTGCAGCCGGAGAGCGTGGATTCCCTTCATGCAGGTATTGACTGGTTCCACGAAGCAAGCTTGCTCGAAAGAGATGCCGTCCGGGATTTTCACGGTTCCCTTGTCGACAATCCAATCCATAACGCGAACGTACTCGGCGAAGCCTCCGCCAGAAGGCTCGAACCCAGCCGTGCAGCCGACTTTTTTATAAGTGGAGCACTGAGCGAAGGTCTGATGGAGACAGTAGTAACAATGCCGGCAAGGGATATGGTGGAAAACCACGACGCGATCGCCTGGAGAAAAGCAGGAGACGCCAGCGCCTACGGCAGCAACCACGCCGGAGGTTTCATGGCCGAAAATTCGCGGAGCCGAATGCGAGCCGGTGGCTATCTTTTTCAGATCCGTGCCGCAAACCCCGCAAGTATGAACGCGAAGCAGCAACTCTCCGGCGCCGATCTGTGGAACGGGAACGGTTTCTAGGCGGACATCGTTTATTCCTCTGTAAACCGCGGCCTGCATGGTTGCTGGGATTGACTGAGTTTGGTCGTCGATTGCGAATTGTCCGGCAATTGCCATGGGCGATCTTTAGATGAAATTTACCCGGGGTTCGCTTCATTCCAGTGTAAGCTGGCGGCGCTACTTCTGGATACTTTTCGCAGTCTTCGGATCAGTATTCGTTAACTCCACAGCAACGGTCATCGAATCCAAGTATGGCGAATCCGGCGGTGTGAAGTGAGACGCCTTTACCTGAAGCACCACATAAAAGTTTTCCACCTTGATAATGCGCTTCACTCGTAACGGCACCAGCGCGAATCGGGAAGGATCCAAGCGCCAAAGAGCATCTTTTGGATCGGCCGAAGGCTGCTGCGTCGTCAAAAGCACATTGTCATAAATCGCATGATGCAGGTCGCCCAATTTTACCTGCCAGGATGTGATCTCAGTATCGCCCTCCGGTCCGTGGGGAATAATCGAAAAGACAAAGCGGTCGGCGCCGTGCGAGTCTTTGATCCGCTCGCGATAGATGGAATCCTTAGGCGTAAGCTTCACCTCGAATCGTTCCTCAATGATACGAGTAGAACCTTGGCGAAAGCTTTCCGCGTAGATAGGAGCGAATGCCGCCTGCGCGCACAGGTGCACCGCTCCGCAGAGGACGAGCGGGATGAGAAATCGAAACTTCATTGGCCTCCCTTGGAACGCGAAGCAATTTCGGCACCGGAAGATGCTGCACTTGGGATTGAATCAGCTTTTGGCATGTCGCGGCAAAAGTCTTCGAGGGCGGCGGACAGCGCTCGCGAAGCTTTCCTGCTGTTAAGGGCCAATACCACAACGGACCACCACAGCCAGGGCCGCAGGAAAGCGAACAACACAAAACTTGGCGTTTTGAAGCGGCCTTCCGCGCTGACGAATCTGCCGATGCCAGGCATGTCAAAATCTAATTCATCGGAGATCACTTTTGTAGCACCAAAGACGATGCCACGCGCTTGGGCCGCGGCGGCGACGGCGGCGGCCTCCATATCCACGGCGACGGCTGAGTAAGCTTGCGCTAGCTTTGTCTTTTGCGTCATGTCAGCAACGGCCATGAAGGTCAGGAGCGTCCCAATGCCGCCGCTGACGTCATGACGGCTTCCATCGCGGGCATCAATTACTACGGCGGGCGAGAAAACATCGCCGACCCGCAAAGATTTGTTCAGTGCACCGGCAAAGCCTACAGAGTGCAACCGCGCTGGATGGTGTAACGCGATCACGGCGTCAGCGCAGCGGCGAGCAGGTTGCATCCCGATGCCGCCACACACGACGACGATATCGGCGTGCTCGAAGAAGGTGAATGTACGGCCTTCATATTCGCGGCGGGTGCAAGTCCAGTTCTTGATCAGCGGCGAGATCTCGCGCTCCAACGCGGCTACCATGGCGAGTTTACACATAGGCGTTCGAACGAAACCATTCGACGGCACGTCGGAGAGCATTATCGGCGGGCACGGTCTTCCATCCTAATTCGCGCTCGGCTTTAGCGGAACTGGCCCACATTTTCTTCTTGCCCATGCGCACGGTTTCCACAGTCGCGCGGGGCTCGTGCCCGAGCAAGCGGCCCGAGAAGTTCTCGTCGAAGAAGCCTGCCGCAAAGGCAACAAAATAAGGCAGTTTTACGTTAGGCGATGGTAGACCGGAGATCGCGCCGAGTTTATCCAGAATTTGTTTAAGTGTGAGATTCTCTCCGCCGAGGATATAACGCTCGCCGCTCTTGCCTTTTTCCATAGCTGTGATGTGGCCGAGAGCGCACTCGCGAACATCGACCAGGTTCAATCCAGTTTCTACGTATGCGGGAAATTTACCTTTCAGGAAATCGAGAACGATTCGTCCGGTAGGAGTGGGTTTGATATCTTGCTCACCGACGGGCGTTGTCGGATTCACGGTTACCACTCGCATGCCGCTGCGACCGGCGTCCAGTGCAACCTGTTCGGCCATGAACTTGGAGCGCTTGTAGTGGCCGATCATATCGGCGAGGGAGACGGGCGAATCTTCGTCCGCGGGACGGCCGTTGCCGGTGAAGCCCATGGTCGCCACACTCGATGTGTAGACGACACAGCGAACGTTGTTTTTGCGCGCGGCTTCGAGAATGGCTCGCGTTCCTTCGACGTTGGAGCGGTACATCTCCGCTGGATCCTGCACCCACAGGCGATAGTCGGCGGCAACGTGAAATACGGCTTCGCAACCTGCCATTGCTTTTTCTAAAGAGGCCGCGTCGCGGAGATCGCCGGCGGCGGTTTCAGCGTTCAGGCCTTCGAGATTTTTCAGGCTGCTGGTGGGGCGCACTAACAGGCGGAGGTTGGCTCCCTGCTCGGATAGAACACGGGCTACGTGGGAGCCCAGGAATCCGGTGGCGCCTGTTACGAAGATTATCATTCAGCAGCCAGCTCTCAGCTTTCAAGGGATAAGATTGGAGCAGCTTCGGGCAAACCCGTGAGCATCGTGGAAACGCCCTGCGTTGCCAGTGGCGGGTGCGGGCAGGAACGGGGTTCCTTTGCTGCGCTCAGGATGACAGGGCTGCTTCGGTGCTCCATATTCTCAGCGACTGAGTCCATCACCCTTTTGACGAACTGATTGGCACGGCTGAAGTCTTGCCTCCCTTAAACCAATCTAGAACAGGCTCCAAGCCACCTTCTAATTCTCCGCTTTCTCCATCACCTTGCCGTAGGTGGTGAGCGCGAGCAGCGGGAAGTACTGGCGATAGAGGTGGTACTTCAGATAGAAGACGCGCGGAAAGCCGGTGCCGGTGAAGTAGTCTTCGTCCCACGAGCCATCTTCTTTTTGCGTGCGCAGCAAGTAGGCTATGCCGCGAGCGACCGAATCACTGCGCGTATCGCCCACGGCGAGCAGTCCCAGAATTGCCCAGGCGGTCTGCGATGGAGTGCTATCGCCTACGCCGCGCAGGGTTGGATCGTCATACGAACCTACGGTCTCGCCCCAGCCACCATCTGGATTTTGCACCATGCGCAGCCATTCCGCCCCTTGCTGGATGTAGGGCTCGTGGCTGTCGATACCGATCGCTTCCAGGCCGCGGAGCACGAGTGCGGTGCCGTAGATGTAATTCACACCCCAGCGTCCAAACCAACTACCATCCGATTCCTGCTCATCGCGGATGAATTGGATGGCGCGTTTTACTGCGGAATGATTTTTATCGTAGCCGTAAGCGGCCATCATCTCGAGGATGCGGCCGGTAATGTCTACAGTCGCGGGGTCGAGCATGGCATTGTGATCGGCGAAGGGGATGTCCTGGAAAACCATCTTATCGTTGTCTTTGTCGAATGACGCCCAACCGCCATTCTTGCATTGCATGGAAAGAACCCAATCGATAGCCCGTTGCGCGGACTCGCGCTGGTAGCGGCCGTTGGGATGCTCCACGCGGCTGAGGGCGAGGCAAACCATGGCAGTGTCGTCGACGTCTGGATAAAACTCGTTGTTGAATTCGAAGTACCAGCCGCCGGGCTTGCCGGTTTTGTTTTTGACCTGCCAGTCGCCAGGATTGCGGACTTGCTTTTGCAGGATCCAGTCGGCGCATTTGACCATTCTAGGATCGTTCGATGCAACTCCGGCTTCGCCGAGAGCGAACATCGCATAGGCCGTATCCCAGACCGGAGACATGCAGGGCTGCATACGGAAGGTGTCGGCTTCTTCGATGCCGAGCTTCTCGAACTCATCGAGGGCACGGATCACCTGCGGATCGTCGAGAGAATATCCCTGACAGCGGAGGGCGATGATCGAATTCATTACTGAGGGATAGATTGCGCCGAGGCCATCGCTCATTTCGAAACGCTCGAGCATCCATTTTTCAGCGCTCTTCAACGCGATGGAGCGCAACGGGCGAATGTGTACGCGCTCAAACCAGTGCGTCATGCGGTCGAGACAGAGAAAGAAATTTCGCCATGAAACCAGCTTCTTCGACCAGCGCAGATGCATGCGAGACTTCTGCATGCCACCAACAAATAATTCCTCCACGCCCATCTCATGGGGGATTTTTTTAAAAGGCTTCTTGGCGTAGGCAATGGAGAGTGGAACCAGAATCGCACGCGACCACGAAGAGATTTCGTAGATGTTGAACCAGAACCAGTTGGGAAAGAGAACGATCTCCGGTGGAATGGCGGGGACGGCATCGTAATCGTATTGTCCAAAGAAGCAGAGATAGATCTTGGTAAATGTGTTAACTTCTGTCACTCCGCCGAGTTCTAGGATTTTTTTGCGGGCGCGCTGCAGCACGGGATGATCGGCGGTGTAGCCGGCGAGCTTAAGTCCGAAGTAGGCTTTGACGGAGGCACTGATGTTCGATGGACCGGCGGCGTAGATGCTCCATCCACCGTCTTCGTTCTGATGTTGGATGATCCAGTTTGCTGCTTTGCGGAAGCGTTCGGCATTGCCGGTGCCCAGCAGGGTGTGCAACAGAATGTAATCTGATTCCAGAGTGGTATCGGCTTCTAATTCGCCGCACCAGTAGCCATCTTCGTGCTGCGCGGAGAAAAGAAGATTGCGAGCAGCGCCGATTGCCGCGCTGACGCGGGTGAAAAGACCGTCGATCTTGCCGAAGCGAAGTTGTGGTTCAGAAGCCAGGTTTGCGTCGGGGGAGTTCGCATCCATCGGTTATGCTCCGTTCTGACCGAGATCCTTCGCTTCGCCTGAAGAACGGCTGCGCTCAGGATGACAACGGAAAGACAGGTTACGCATCATTAATCCGCAGTAGCACTGGCCGGAGCGGCGGCAATGGCCTCGACAATCTCCGGCGGCAGTCCGAAGCGGACGTTTTCCGGCATCACTTCGAGTTCCTGCACGTTGTCGAAACCTTTGGTAGCGAGAAAATTCACGGTCTCCTCAACCAGACACTCCGGAGCAGAGGCTCCGGCTGTCAGCGCAATGGTCTTGACGTCAACCAACCATGGGGACTCAATGTCTCTATAGCTGTCGATAAGATGTGCATTTGTCCCCAGGTTTCGCGCCACCTCGACCAGACGATTTGAATTTGAGCTGTTTTCCGACCCCACGACCAGTAGCAGATCGGATTCCGAGGCCACCTGTTTCACCGCGACTTGTCGGTTCTCGGTGGCGTAGCAGATATCCTGCGCGGCGGGGCCTTTGATGTTGGGGAACTTTTTCTTCAGCGCAGCGATGATGTCTTTGGTCTCGTCGAGGCTGAGCGTGGTCTGCGTGAGATACGCGACCCGATCGGGATCGGGGACGGACAGGGCCTTCACTTGCTCGGGATTACCGACCACCTGCGTGACTAGCGGAGCCTCGCCCAAGGTTCCAACAACTTCATCGTGGTCGTGATGGCCGATCAGGATGAGCGAATAGCCTTCTTTGGCGAACTTTACGGCTTCGACGTGGACCTTGGTGACCAAGGGGCAGGTGGCGTCGATCACGCGCAGCCCGCGGCGGGCGCTGTGTTCGCGGACTTCGGGTGAAACGCCGTGCGCGCTGTAGATGACGCGCTCGCCGTTGGGGACTTCATCTTCGCTGTCGACGAAGATGGCGCCCTTGCCGCGCAGCTCATCCACAACGAAGCTGTTATGAACGATTTCCTTGCGGACGTAGATTGGCGGGCCGAAGGCTTCGAGGGCGATGCGAACAACATCGATCGCCCGGACCACGCCGGCACAGAAGCCGCGTGGCTTCAAGAGAAGTAATGTCTTTCCGGTTTTCGCCTGGCTGCTTGGCAAGGTTAAGCTCCCACTCGTGAGATCATCCTCGTTGGTTATGCGATGCAAAATAAAGGCCTGAAAAAGGTACGATCAGGCTACACGATCCCCATTCTCCGGCTAGCTAATAGGCTATCGGAATGCATCCAGATGGTCAATGTAAGGCGCAGAAATGGCGGGAATTAGCAGCGAAGGGGGATTGGGTGCAGCGAATGGGCGAGCAAAACGATTGAGCCATGCATGCTGCTCGAGTTTAGTCGAAACCAAGGTCCTTGAGTTCCTTGTCGGTCAACGGATCGAAGGCGTCGGCGGTGCAAAAAACTTTGCCTTCCCAATCTCCAGGAGTCCGTACGGTCTGCCTCGACGACGAGACAAGCTGCTTCTTCGTCCCGTCGACAGAGATCTTTTTCGCATGGTCGGACTGCATCAGCCAACTATACGCCTTATCCGTTGGCCTTAATCATCTGTTCGGCGTGCTTGCGTGAGGTATCGGTGAGCTTTGCGCCGCTTAACATGCGGGCTACTTCTTCGGTGCGTTCTTCGCCAGAGACGAGGCGGATCGTGGTGCGGGTGCGGCCGGCGCGTTCCTTTTTCTCGATGACGTAGTGACGGTCCGCGAAGGTGGCGATCTGCGGGAGGTGGGTTACACAGAGCACCTGATTTGATCGCGACAGGAATTTCAGTTTCTTGCCGACCGCTTCGGCGGCGCGTCCGCCGATACCGGTATCGATTTCATCGAAAACCATGGTGCGCTGGGCGGCGACACGAAGGTTACGGGACTTCGCGGGCGAGGGCGCCCGCGCCACACTTCCCGTAGCGTCTTCCACGCTGACTTTCAGGGCGAGCATGACGCGGGAGAGTTCCCCTCCCGAGGCGATGTGTTCCAACTGGCGCATGGGCTCGCCGGGATTGGTTGAAATCATGTAGACGATCTGGTCGATTCCGCTCTCAGACCAATTCCCTTCTTCTTCGCCGGTTGTCGTCTGAATGTGGAAGGCCGACTTCATCGCTAGATCGTTGATCTCGGCTTCAACCAGTTTCTCGAGCTTGCGGGCAGCGTTCTGGCGCGTCTTTGACAGTGCCCGCGCCGCGCGCAAATATTCCGTAGCGGCTTTCGCCAGCTCAGCGCGCAGCTCGCGCAGAATTTCATCCTTGTTTTCCACTTCGGTAAGCTTGCGCGCTACGTCGGCTCCGAAGTTGATTACGTCATCCAACGAGGGTCCATATTTGCGTTTGAGGCGATCCAGCAATGCCAAGCGGTCTTCCACTTCCGCGAGATGCTCGGGCGAGGCGTGAATTCCGCCGGCGTAATCGCGCACGGTTGCGCCGACATCTTCCACGCTGATGCGGGCGGTTTCGAGTGCGGCAACGGCATCCTGAAATTTGGGTTCGAAGCGGGCGAGTTCGGCGATTTGCCTTTGTGCGGAGCGCAGCGACGCGGAGGTGGAAGCATCGCCTTCGTAGAGCAGATCGAAGGCTTGCATGGCAGCGTTGTAGATTTTTTCCGCGTTGGCGAGAACGCGCTTTTCGGTTTCCAGGCGTTCGTCTTCGCCCGCTTGCAACTTCGATTCTTCGATCTCGCGGTTTTGAAAGATCCACAGATCGACCAGGCGCAGGCGGTCCTGTTCGCCTTGTTCAAGCTCCTGGATGCGACTGCGGATTCCCTTCCAGGCTTCGTAGGCTGCCGCTACCGGCGTAAGCTGGCTCCCAGCGAAGCCATCCAGCAGTTCAAGGCGCGCGGGCGAATCGAAGGCAAGGATGGATTCGCTCTGAGCATGAATTACGCCGAGGTGCGGCGCAAGCTGCCGCAATACAGCAACCGTTGCGGCTTGATTATTGATGAATACGCGGCCTTTGCCGCCAACGGAAATTTCGCGGCGGACGATCAGAGAGCCGTCCTCCGATTCATCCAGTCCATTGCGTTCGAGGGCCAGCTCGATCGCGTCTGCGGCAGGGCCTGCGCATTCAAATACCGCCGAAACCACCGACCGGTCTGCGCCCGCGCGGATTACCTCGCTCGATGCTTTCTCGCCGAGCAACAGTGCCAGGGCATCGACCAGGATAGACTTGCCTGCGCCGGTTTCTCCAGTGAGCAGGTTCAGACCAGGGCCAAATTCGACGGCGGCGTTGTCGATCACCGCATAGTTTTCCAATCGTAGTTCGATCAGCAAGGGCGATTCCTAAAAGCGCATTCAGGTTTTGCGCAGCATAGCATGAAAATTGCGCCGGGATAATGAGTTAGCGTCTTCTCAGGGATTCTCCATGGCGGCAGGGCTGGGATCTGCATCGTACTCGCTAGAAATGCGGGTGTGGAGTTAATCTAGAGATAGACAGGAGGGCATGTGCGCTGCGGACGATGCGGAAATGAAAATTCCGAAGGCAACCGCTTCTGTGGGATGTGCGGAGCGAGTCTGATGGCAAGGGGCGAGACTGCGAACCGGACGGCGGCCAGCGGTGGCGATAAGCGTGCCGAATCCGTGGTCACGAACCCGTCCGGGGAAGTGCGCCTGCCGACAAGCCGGACCAGCGACGTGAATTCCGTCCCAGGTGCGCCGCAGGCGAACCGCTTGGCCACACCTGAGGCTAAGGTTTCCGCGCAAAATCCTCGACCGCTGACCCCGCCGTTGGGCGCGCCACCTATTTCCATTCCACCTTCTATTCCTCCGGGCAACGGCGGTCCAGTAAACGGAGATCCCATCATTCATGGGCCATCGTTTCTGGGACTGAACAAAGGCACAGAGGAAAGAAGCCCACGGGCGTATTCGAGTAGAGGCCACAATTTACACACATCGGGAAATCTGGATTATCTGCTCGATGATGACGAAGAAGAGCCGAAGCGCGGCGGAGGCAAGTTTCTTCTGGTGGTGATCGCTTTGGTTTTAATTGGCGGCTTCGGGTATTTGCGCTGGAAGCAGGGTGGGTTCGACTTTTTGAAAGCGGCGCGAGCATTGGCTCCTGCACAAAACGTGCCGGAAACGGATCATACGCAAACCGCTCCAACGGCGCCTCCAGAGGCTACGGCGCCGAATTCGCCGCCGGCAAATTCGGTGGCGACTCCAGCGAACGCGGCTCCGAAGGGCGTGAATCCCGGAGCCGCGAGTTCCCCTGCTCCTAATTCCGCTCCTTCGAATCAAAATCCGCCGGCGGCGGACGCAGGCTCCGGCGGAGCTTCGGCCGCCGCGCCAAGTGGCGCGACGGGCAGCGGGGCAGAAGCCAGTCCACAACAAGGGACGGCGGCAAACTCTGCGCCCACGCAAAGCACCCCAGCGAGCAGTACTGCGGCGGCCAAGCCGCAGGATCAGGATAATGTTTCCGGTGACAAGACGACTCAATCGGAATCGGCGGAGGACGCTGAGGCAGCGCCGTCCAAACCTGAATCGCACGTGCAGCCTGCGGAGGCAAAGCCTTCTCCGGCCCGAACCTTGCGCACGCACAAGCCAACTCCGGTGACGCCCGTGGATACTACCGCCGAGGCCCAGCGATACATCTACGGCGACGGCGTGGCGCAGGATTGCGATCGGGGATTACGTCTGCTGAAACCGGCAGCGGCACAGGCAAATCCCAAGGCAATGACTCTGATGGGCACGCTTTACGCGAGCGGCACTTGCGCGCCCCGCGATTTGCCGACAGCGTATCGCTGGTTTGCGCTCTCGCTGCACAAGGAGCCCGACAATCAAACGTTGCAGGACGATCTGCAGAAACTTTGGA
The DNA here is from genome assembly GCA_963836305.1 of uncultured Acidobacteriaceae bacterium. Lineage (GTDB taxonomy): Bacteria > Acidobacteriota > Terriglobia > Terriglobales > Acidobacteriaceae > Sulfotelmatobacter. Next base: position 712,571 of record CAWIJP010000026.1, read on the forward strand.
GCCAGATGACGCAGCCGGAGCGGCAATTGGCGATTAAGTTGAGCCAGTAGGGTTAGATTTTATAACGTCAAAACCTTTAACACGGGTAGACCAGGGTTTTACAGAGCCAGCTTGCGGTTGTGGTCTTTGGGTTGTTCTCTTTCGACAGCTGCAGCGGCGCTTGCCATTACGAATCGAAAACCAAGCTGGGTCCAACAAGCCGCCAGCGCCCATCTTGTGATGGGCGCTGGCGAGTAAAACTTCTTCTCGGAATTTCTTCTTAATTATTCGTGATTTTTATGGCTTTTTTATCGAACACGTGTCCTTGGCGATATGCACGAGCTACATCGCCGAGAGGAACCTCACGTTTATCGGAAGCAAACTCCCATAGCGGTTGCTCACCTTGGCCATAGCTGTAGACGGATGACTGGAGCAGACTGGATTCCTGTCCCATGGAGTGCGCAGCAGCATGCTCGGGATGGCTGGGCATAACGACGGGCTGCGGATTGGCGTATAGCACACTGGCAGTTTGTCCGAAGGCGGCAGCGGCACAGAGAAAACACAACGCGAAAATTGTAATCTTCATAAGTCGTCCTAGTCTGGGGGACGCGCCGTTACCGAATGGCGCTGTTTCTTGTGAAAGAGCCAAAATTCCAAGTCTCGACGCTTGCACGTATAGAAGGGGCAATCCAGATACCAAAGCCGAGAGCCCACGACTCGAGTTACAAGGCCATTCAGCGGGCGATGAGAAACATTTTGCACACATGTGGAAAAGCCGGGAAAAGCTGAATTGTGCAGGGCTTGAAAGCCTCAGGGGACCGGTATATTGTTTCGGCGCCGGGAGGTTATGGACGAATGAAAGCAGGCATCGCTTTCAGACTGAGAATGCGAGGCGCGATTCCCTTCCCGCTTCTTGCGCTCCTGACGTTCCTTTCTCTGCCGCCAACCGATTCGCAGGCACAGACCAATTGCGAAGATGGCAATGGGCTGCTGGATTTCGCTCCCCCAAAAACTCTAAAAATAGAAGATGTCATCCTGAAGTTTGGCGCGGCCGAAGCGGAAACTAAGGCAGCGCGATTGCACTACACCTACAAGCAAGATGTGCTAGTGCAGACGATGAGCGGAACGAGCGTGACCGGCGAGTTCCACGAAGTCACCAATATTTCTTACGATGCGAAGGGAAGGCGACTCGAGTCGGTGACTTACGCAGCGCAATCCTCGTTGCGAGGCATTCAGCTCGAACAGAACGACATGGAAGACATTCGAGTTTTCATGCCTCTCATAATGACCCGCGATGATTTGCCGCAGTACAACCTGACATACGCCGGACAGCAGCATGTGGATGATCTGGACACGTACCTCTTCCACGTGGAACCGAAAAAAGAAGAGAACGGCAAGCGATACTTTACCGGCCGCATCTGGGTGGACGCGCAGGATTTTCAAATCGTGAAAGTATGCGGCAAGAGCGGTCCTGAGAAACTTCGCGTGAAAAAACACGAGCAGATGCATCTACAGCCGACGTTCGTGACCTATCGCCAGCAAGTGGATGGACACTACTGGTTTCCAGCCTATACGCGGTCAGACGATACGCTTCGCTTTCCATCGCGCACTGCACACGTTCGGGAAGTAATTAAGTACACTGCCTACAAACGTCTCGCCAGCACTGAGAGCAGTGAAATCGGCTCACCTCAATAGCGTTATTCCCAAATCGAATTTACGAAAAACGAACACAAAAGTCAGAAGGACATTTGCGCATTGACTCGGAGTCGGAGCGCGGTCAAACTTTTGGGGCTCAGTGATCCGCGGCGTGCGGTCGCTCAGGATTTGCGTGGGCAAGGTAAGAGTCAATCGTTCGCTAGATAAATCAGGAGGATGAAATGCGAAGAACAATTATTGTGAGCGCCGCGATGCTTGCCGCCGCAAGCATGGTTTCAGCGCAGGTTAGACGAGGCAACGGCATAGTGCCAGCATCGAGCATCGAGCGGCCAGAAGACATTGGCGTGAGGATGCACACCAACTACATCGTCTACGCTCCCGAAGGCGCCATTAAACCGCTCGCGAATCCGGGCGGCGAAACACCGGCTTCACTCGGCTGTGTATACGACGTGGTTTCCGCTCCGATCAGCGGCTGCCCGATCGCAACCATTTCGGAGGTTCCTACGGGCGGCAGCGGCGTGATCGTGATCGTGGACGCTTATGACTATCCGAGCGCCGCGACGGATCTAGCGACGTTCTCCAGCGAATTTGGCTTGCCCTCGCCGAATTTCTCGGTACAGTATGCCTCCGGCAGGAAGCCATCCAATGCCTGCAGTTCGGGATGGGAAGGTGAGGAATCGCTGGACATCGAGTGGGCGCACGCCATGGCGCCGAACGCGCAGATCGTTCTGATGGAGGCAACATCAGCTTCAAACAGCGCTCTGTATTCCGCGGTGACTGCTGCTAATTCCTACATTGCCGCGCATGGCGGAAAGGGCGAAGTGTCGATGAGTTGGGGAGGAAGTGAGACGAGCAGCGAGACCAGTTCCGATCACTACTTTACTCAGTCAGGAGTAGTCTATTTCGCTTCGTCTGGAGATTCACCCGGCGTGATTTATCCCAGTTCCTCGGTCAATGTAGTCTCAGCCGGCGGCACGCAGGTGAATCGTAGTGGAGGAAATTACACTAACCAGACAGCTTGGAGTGATGGCGGAGGTGGGACTAGCAGGTACGAATCCCGGCCATCGTTTCAGAGTTCGGTCTCAGGCGTAGTCGGCACCCACCGCGGCACGCCTGACCTTTCGTTCGATTCCAGCGGCGGATCGCCCGTGGCGGTTTACAACTCGAGCTGCTACGGTGGCTGGCTGGAAGTATATGGCACGAGCGTCGCCTCACCTTCACTGGCGGGAATCATCAACAATGCCGGCACTTTCCACGCCACGAGCAATGCTGAGAATACGGAAATTTACACTAATATGGGAAATACCTCCGACTTTACCGACATCACTTCCGGTAGTTGCGGCACCCACAGCGCGACAGCCGGCTATGACTTGTGCACTGGCGTCGGCGTAGACAAAGGATTGTTCGGCAAGTAGTACTGTTTCGTCCGTAGAGACCCCGCTCCGCGAGGGGCGGGTTTTTTATTGGCGATAAGTTGGCGGACAAATATAAGCGATTCAACGCGAGGAAATAAGCCGTTCCGAATTAACCGGTCACCTCGATCTCAGTTGTGCTGCCGTATTTCTTGAAGACGGATTCGCGAGAGACGACACCCTCCAGACGTTTGGAGTCGGCGCGGTTGACGACGGGGATGAGAGCGTAATCGTTCACGTAGCGCAGAGCGGAATCCAGCGGGAGATCAGGATACAGACTCGGTAGAGATTGAGCGGGAAGAACGGACGCTAAAGTGAGTTCGCCCTTGCCCTCGCGGTAAAGTCGCTGAAGTTGTTCCCGCGTAGTGGTGCTCCAGCCGCTGGGATGCATGCGCACCAGAAAAGCGGCGTCGGAGGAATTCTGCACGCGATGAAAGTTGGCATCGACATAATCCTGCGCGCTCAGAATAACGTCGGGGACCGGAAGCATGGCATCTTCGACGCGTAGAATCGTTTCCTCGCGTTCTTCTTCAAGCGAGGGCAGAATTAAGCCATCCTGACGAGTGAGCAGATCGAAAATTGGGACGGGCTGCAGCCAACGGGAGACTACGTAAGCAAAGGTATTGGCTACGATCACGGGGACAATAATTTCATAATTGCCGCTGACTTCCAGAACCATGAAGACAGAAGTCATGGGCACACGAAGGAAACCGGCAAACAAAACTCCCATGCCCACGAGAACGTAGGTTCCGTTCGAAGCGGTGAGGTGGGGGAAGTAGAAGCGTTCGAGGTCTCCGACGGCGCCGCCGAGCATGGCTCCCACAAAAAGCGTCGGAGCGAACATTCCGCCAGGAGTGCCGCTCACAAAAGAGATGGTAGTGGCGATGATCTTCAAAAGGGCAAGCATCGCCAGGATTTTCCATGCATATTGTCCGTGCATGGCCTGATCCATGGCATCGTAGCCGGCGCCCATAACCTGGGGAAATCCGATAAAGCCGATGAATCCGACGAGGAGCCCGGCGATCGAAGGCTGGAAGTAGTGCGTCCATCGTGGCAAGGCTTTGAGCCTGGGACGCAAATAGCCAACCGATTTAGCAAAGGCGACTGACGCCAGTCCGCCCACCAGACCGAGCACTGCATAAGCGAGCAGTTCGCTGGGGCGCTTGAACGTGGTGAGAGGAATTCTGAACAGCGGTTCGCTGCCGAGGAAGGATCGCACCACCACCACGCTGGCCACCGCTGAGAGGACGACAGACCCCAAGATGCCAGCGCTCCAGCGCCCGATGACTTCTTCGATGACGAAAAGCACGGCTGAGATGGGAGCATTAAAAGCGGCCGCGAGGCCGGCGGCAGCGCCAACTGGAGCCATCAGCCGCAGTTTCTCGCGCGAGATCTCAAGTTGGCGGCCTAGCGCCGAAGCAATGCCGGCTCCGATCTGGAGAGAAGGATCTTCCGGACCGAGCGACTGCCCGGAACCGATAGCGAGCCCGGCGCAGATAAATTTTCCCACCGCGGTGCGAAATGGAATGAATCCGTTAAAGATGTAGAGCGCGGACTTCGTCTGATTCACGCCGCTGCCGCGAATGCCCGGGAAAACGTGCATCACCAGCACGGCCACTATCAATCCGGCGACCGCCGGAACTACGAACAAACGCCAACTATGACTCTGCGGCAGCGGGCCAAGTAAGGCGAGATGCGTCCAGTCGATGGCCAACCGAAAACACACAACCGCAAGGCCAGAGAAGATTCCGATAAATACACAAAGGATTAAAAAAAATACTTCTTCGTTAAAGACGCCTTCAACCGTATCGAACAACCGGCGCGGAACCTTAACCCGGGCGGGCGCAGATATGGAAGGATCCACAATAGGGGCCAGATCGCTCATTGGCTGATAGCCTCGCGTTTTTTTGAGATCATCAAAAGGGCAAGGTCAAGGCCTTGTGGCGAGCCACAGGTGGTCGACGTCTGCTGTTCGATTTGAAAAACCACATCCATAATCGCATCGGGAAGATCCGTCTCAGCAGGAGAGCGGAGCAGTACAAGATCCGGCTTAGCGAGCAGCCATCGCGCCTGGAGCCCGACCAGGGGCGATGGGGTGGGATTATCCGTAGCGTTAAGATCGATGCCCGCCCGCTGGGCGCACGAAGTAAGACGATCTTCGGCTTGATTGAATGCGGCAATGATACGGCGATTGCGCTCGGCGTCTGAAATGTGACTGTGGAATGGATTCGAACGGAGAACGAGGTCGGTGGAGGCCAGCTGTTCCCGGGATTGTGTGTCATTCGGATTCGCACTCACCGCAGTGCGCAGATAATGCTGCGCAAGAATGTAATTGCCGGCGCGGTATGCGGTTTCGCCAGCCCCAGCCAGAGCAGCGGCGTTTCCCGGATCCAGGCGCAATACTTCTTCGTATTGGGCAAGCGCCCCGTTGTAATCCTGGGTTTGCTCAAAAAGTCGCGCTGCCTGGAGGTACGCAGCCGGATCGCGAGGCAAGGCCGCAGACAGGGCGATGAGTTCGGAATCGGCCTGTGCGCGCGCATTTTCCTTGAGCAGGAATTGGATCAACTCGATACGAGCACGATTGCGGTTGCCATCGGGATCGGAATCCCAGACGCCGTACATCGCATTGTGGTAGTAACGGATGGCGTCTTCAATCGAACCACGGTGGGCCGCTACCCGGGCCAGGGCAAGATTTACTGCCGCATCCTGCGGAGCGCGCTGCCAGAGCGCAAGCAGATAGGATTCAGCCTCCTCGAGACGCTGGGGATCGTTGCTGTCGCGCAGGACTCGGGCCAGGCTGAGCTGATATTGCGAGTTTGTAGGATCGCAGGTGAGCGCGGCCCGGAACGCATTGATCGCCTGGTTGTAGTTGCCGGCATTCGCATAATTCAACCCTAGCGCATAAAGCCTGCGGCCGCGTGCCTGCTGGTTCAAGGTGTATCGCGTAACCAAATGGCTCACGGCGGCAAAGCCGCTGGCGGCTGCGAGCGTAAGCACCAGCAGGATCATGGGCGCCGAACGCGGAATCAGTTGGGGAATCTTCCACGACATATCTCGTATCACGATACCATTTTGAGAGAAGCGAGCGGGCGACCGGGACAAACGATCGGAATCAAAGTGGAATACCTGCGCTTGCAGTTCAGGTAATATACTTCGTCCGCTACCGTACCGTCGAAAAATGAATCGGGAATATCACAAGAGATACAGCCAGGAATTAAACCGGGACATGGAGATGCTGGTCTTCGGGCACGCGGGAACGCCACTGCTCGTGTTTCCTACTTCCATGGGAAAGTTCTTTGAGTATGAGGATCGTGGAATGATCCGCGTATTGGCGCCACAGATTGACCGCGGCGAGTTGCAGCTTTTTTGCACGGACGCGGTCGATACCGAGAGCTGGTACAACAAGGGCGTTCATCCCAAGGTGCGGGTGATGCGGCATCTGCAATACGAGCGCTACGTGCTGCATGAGTTGCTGCCGTTTATCCGGTGGAAGAATCAAACTCCCCGGCTGGCGCTTACGGGCTGTAGTTTTGGCGCTTATCACGCAGTCAATTTTGCGCTAAAGCATCCCGATGTTGTGACGCACTGCGTCAGCATGAGCGGGGCGTTTGATATTCATCAATTTCTGGATGGATATTACGATGACGACTGCTACTTCAATTGTCCGACTGACTATTTGCCGAACCAGAATGATGATTGGTTTTTGAGCCGCTACCGGCAGATGAAAATTGTGCTGGGCTCAGCGGATTGGGATATTTGTCTGGATCAGAATGTGAAGTTTTCCGCGATGCTGAATGGGAAAGCAGTCCCGCACTGGCTGGATGTTTATGGGGATAATTCGAAGCACGACTGGCCGCTGTGGCTGCGGATGGCGGAGAAGTATTTTTAGGGTGGCGGGCGCGTGGCGATGTGCAGGATTGCAGAGGTCCTTCGACTGCGTGATTGCTTCGCTTCGCGAAACAATCACTTCGCTCAGGATGACATGTTTTATTTGGAGACGAAACTGTGAAAAAGATTGGGATTTTGTTTGGAATGGAGAACACGTTTCCGCCGGCACTGGTGGGAAAGATCAACGCGATGAAGATCGAAGATGTGACGGCGGAGTTTGTGCAGGTGGGCGGGGTGCGGATGGATGAGCCGCAGAAATATGCCGTCATCATTGACCGGATCTCGCAGGATATTCCGTTCTATCGCGCATATTTGAAGAACGCAGCGCTACATGGAACGATCGTGGTGAACAATCCGTTCTGGTGGACGGCGGACGACAAATTTTTCAATTATGCGCTGGCGCACAAGCTAGGCATCGCGATTCCTCCGACGGTGATTTTGCCGCATAACAAACATCCCGAGGGGACGACGGATCGCTCGATGCGGAATTTGATGTATCCGCTGAACTGGCAAGAGATATTTGACTACGTGGGCTTCCCTGCTTTCCTGAAGCCTTATTCCGGTGGGGGATGGAAGCATGTTTATCATGTGCATTCGCCGGAGGAATTTTTTCAGCATTACAACAACACCGGCGATTTGTGCATGACGCTGCAGCATGGCGTGGTTTTTGAGGAGTATTACCGGTGCTACGTCGTGGGGCAGGAAAAAGTTCACATCATGAAATACGATCCGCGAGCGCCGTTTCATGAGCGGTATGTGAAGGGGAATCCGCCACCGTCCACGGAAGCTTTAAGGGTCAGAATAGAAAGAGACGCTCTGACTTTGTGCCGCGTGCTGGGCTACGACTTGAATACAGTGGAGTTTGCCGTGGAGGGCGGAGTGCCTTACGCGATTGATTTCTTGAATCCGGCGCCGGATGCGGAGATTACTTCCGTGGGACAAGAGAATTTTGACTGGATCGTGACTGCCGTCGCGGAGATGGCGGTGAAGATGGCGGTGACTGGGGAAGATCCGGCACGGGAGATGCGGTGGGCGGCGTTCTTGTCGGGAAAAGCTCCCGCGGGAAAGGCGGCACGTAAGGGTGAGCCGGCTTGGGTGGCGGAGAGGAAACGAGGGAAGACGGCGAAGTAGGAGCCGTCCTCGGCGATTGCTATACTGTCTAGACTGATCCTTGGGCCTCACAAGGGCTGCGCACTGCAGGCAAACAGCGGGTTCCTCGCTTCGCTCGGAATGACAAGATTTTTTGCACTTCTCGGAGTGACAAGCTTTTTTGAGCATCCGGATTTTCGTATTGCAAATGAAACCTACTTTCACCATCGGGATTGAAGAGGAATATCAGACGATAGATCCGGAGACGCGGGATCTGCGGTCGCATATTCACGCGGAAATTCTGGAGAAGGGCAAGTTGCTTCTGCAGGAGCGCGTGAAAGCGGAGATGCATCAGTCGGTCGTCGAGGTCGGCACCGGGGTTTGCAAGAACATCAAGGAAGCCAAGGCGGAAGTGAAGATGCTGCGGCGCGATATTATCCGGTTAGCCAGGGAGAACGGATTACGGCTGGCATCAGTGGCAACGCATCCGTTTTCGGATTGGCGCACGCAAGATATCAATCCCGACGACCGGTACAAAAATATTGTCGAAGATATGCAGTTAGTAGCCCGGGCGAATTTGATCTTCGGGTTGCACGTTCACATCGGAATCGAGGATCGCGAGACCGCGATCCACATGATGAATCATGCGCGCTATTTTCTGCCACACCTGCTCGCGCTCTCGACGAATTCGCCTTTCTGGCTGGGGATGAATACGGGGCTGAAATCTTATCGCTGCAAAGTTTTCGACAAATTTCCGCGAACCAATATTCCGGATTATTTTCCCAGCTGGGGCGAGTACGAAAACTTCATCAAGCTGTTGATCAAGACGAACTGCATCGATAATGCGAAGAAGATATGGTGGGATATCCGGCCACATCCGTTTTTCAATACGATCGAGTTCCGGGTTTGCGATATTCCCATGCGCGCCGATGAAACCATCGCACTGGCCGCGCTGATCCAGGCGACCGTGGCGAAGCTGTATAAGCTACATACGGCGAATCAGGGATTTCGACTGTATCGGCGTGCGCTGATAATGGAAAACAAGTGGCGTGCGTCGCGCTACGGCATGGATGGAAAGCTGATCGATTTCGGCAAGCAGACGGAAGTGCCGGCGCGGGATTTGATTCGCGAATATCTCGATTTTGTCGACGATGTGGTGGACGAATTGGATTCGCGCGAAGAGCTGAACTACATCCATACGATGCTGGAAGAGGGCAGCGGCGCGGACCGCCAGTTGCGGGTTTACCAGGAGACTGGAGATTTGAAGAAAGTTGTCGATTACATTATTGAAGAGACCGAAGTGGGTTTGGCGGAAGTTGAGCCGGCTTCGGCGAGAAAAGTAGGGTGATGAGCACTCCTGCAGAGCAAGTCAAAATCCCCACCCCTTCGACAGACTCAGGGCAGGCTCTCTCGCAAAGGACGCGAGAAGGATGGGGCTCTCGCAAGTTTGATCCCGAATATTCGATCGGCGCACGTAATGCGGTCGAGGTTTGCTTGCGCGTGCAACCGGAAGAGAAGGTTTGCGTTATTACGGATGAAGCCACGCAGGAGATTGCGGCGGCTATCGTCGCTGAACTGGAAAAACTGGGCTCGCCGCATCGTGTGTGGGTTTTGGAGGATGTGGCGGAGCGACCGCTGAAGGATTTGCCAAGGGAGATTGCCGCGGATCTCGAAACCAGCCAGGTTTCTATTTTTGCGGTGTGGGCGCAGCGGAACGAATTGCGTTCGCGCATGCAGATGACGGACGTGGTGAATCGGAAAAAGATCCGGCACGCGCATATGGTGAATATCAACCGGCAGATCATGCTGGAAGGGATGCGGGCGGATTTCCAGAAAGTCGATCGGCTGAGCGCGAAGGTGGTTGCAATGGTGCGCAAGGCGCAGCGCGTGCGGGCAAAAACTTCGGCCGGGACGGACCTGATTGCGGATTTGAATCCTAATTACCGCTGGCTAAAAACGAGCGGGATTATTTCGGCTGAAAAATGGGGGAACCTCCCGGGTGGTGAAATTTTTACGACGCCGGGCGAGGTGAATGGGACGTTCGTAATCGATGGCGTGGTAGGCGATTACTTATGCACGAAATTTGGAAATCTACAGGAAGCGCCGCTTATCGTGCGGGTGAAAGGAAACCGGTTAACCGAGGCGCATTCTGAGATTCGCGAACTGGAAGACGATTTCTGGAAGTACACGCATACGGATGAGAACAGCGATCGCGTGGGGGAATTTGCTATTGGGACGAACATCGATCTCAAGGATGTGATCGGGCAGATTCTGCAGGATGAGAAGTATCCGGGCGTGCATATTGCGTTTGGAAATCCCTACGGAGCGCACACGGGAGCGGAGTGGGATTCTTCCACACACATTGATGTTGTGGGGCGGAAGTTCAATATCTGGGTGGATGACGAGCAGATCATGCGGGATGGAAAGTTCCTGGTGGAAGCGTAGGGCCGTACTATGGCGACGAAAGAGTCCGATGTCGCGCTGCTGAAAAGGGCTTATCAGGCATTCAATGCGCGCGACCTCGAAACTGCTCTATCTACGATGAAACCCGATGTGGAATGGCCCAATGGAATGGAAGGCGGCACAGTGCATGGGCGCATTGGGGTCCGTGAGTACTGGAGCCGACAGTGGAAAATACTGGACCCGCACGTTGAGCCGAAGAATTTCACAACCGACGCGACCGGGCGGGTGGTGGTCGAGGTCCACCAAATCGTTCGCGATCTGGCGGGAAAAGAGCTGCTCAATCGAATGGTGGAACATATTTATTCGATCGAGAGCGGGCTGATTCAGAACATGGAAATCCGCGAGTGATTTTTCTACATCGCCATTTCTGGCTATGATCCCTTCCCTGCGAAAAAAGTTTAACGCCAGTTTCAGTCCCGACAAATATCAGAAATTCCTGCGACGGGTTGACGACGTTTGCGGAACGCATGTGAATTTCCGTCTTTCGGAGACACCTTGTTTTTTCCCCGCGCAACTTTTGCAACGTATGGCTGACGACGGCAAGGTTCTGATCCGGCAACTGGTGGAGAATCCGCAGTATCTGACTCGCTCGAATGCTTCCATTCCTGAGGAATATAGAGTTCCGAATGAACCGCCGCATCCTATGTTTGTGCAGGTGGATTTCGGATTGGTGCGCGATGCCAGCGGAGAGTTGCAGCCGAGGTTGGTGGAACTGCAGGCCTTCCCTTCTCTCTATGCGTATCAAGTTACGCTGGCGCAGAACTACATCGATGTTTACGGTCTGCAGGATATGTCGGCTCCCGGCTTTCGCCCGCCGGCTTCTGAGTTGAAATATTTTTTGGGTGGGCTAAATGAAGCCTCCTATCGTGAATTGTTGCGTTCTGCAATTGTCGGCGACCACGATCCCGAAAACGTCATCCTGATGGAGATCGATCCGGGAACGCAAAAAACCCTGCCAGATTTTCTGATGACGGAAAAGATGCTGGGAGTCAGGACAGTCGATATCGCCGCGATCAAGCGGGATGGACATCGGCTTTATTACCAGCGCAGTGGCTGCAGGGTTCCCATCCGGCGGATTTACAACCGCGCGATTGTAGACGAGTTGCAACGCAAGAACGTGAAATTGGGATTCGATTGGCGAGACGATCTGAATGTGGAATGGGCGGGGCATCCGAACTGGTATTTTCGCATCAGCAAATTTTCAATTCCTTATCTGCGGCACGAGTCGGTGCCGAAGACGTGGTTTCTAGATCAACTGGAGCGGATTCCCGACGACTTGCAAAACTACGCTTTGAAACCTTTGTATTCTTTCGCGGGGATGGGTGTGGTGATTGCGCCGACGAAAGAAAATATCGCATCGATTCCGCTTGAGAAGCGTCGGGATTACATTCTGCAGGAACGGCTGCATTTTGAACCGGTGATTGAAACCCCGTTTGGCGGGACCAAGGCAGAGGTGCGCGTGATGTATGTATGGCACGAGGAGTTGCAGGCAGTACTGACGATTATTCGCATGGGCCGTGGCTTGATGATGGGAGTGGACCAGAACAAGAATATGGAGTGGGTGGGAGCATCGGCAGGGTTGTACTTAACAACGTAGAGGAGTTGAGGAAACCGCTTGACGGTCTATAAGAGCATCGACACCGCAATTTTGCATAGATCCCTTCGGCAAGCTCAGGGCAGGCGCTTCGCGCAAAAGATCTTAGGTTGACAATTCATTTTAGCCAATCCTCTTGATGATGCTGGTTTCCAGTTCTCGGCCATTGGGCCGGCGAAGAAAAAGCTTTTCGCCTTCCAGGCGAATAGGGATGCGATCTCCGGGCTTCCATTCGCCGGGCAAGTAACCATCGGCCGCTGCCAGGTCGTATTCTCCCGTATAAACCACTCCTTCAAGGTTAATCACTACGGCGGGACGGGGCAGATGAGCGCCCGTTTCGCGCAGAATTTCTGCTTCAGCCTGGCGCCAATTGTCGAGGTCGTGGCCGACTACGGCCCCGCCACGCCAGTACAATTCTGCCGCACGCCTGCGGATAGCCTTCTGCACCTCGAGAGAATCCTTAAGTTTCTGCGCCATGCAAGTTGAATTCGGCAATCACTTGCTAGATTCATAGTAGCCTTCACGCTTGGCACCGGGGACATCGTCGGCAAACAAAAGGTCATGGCGGTCGTCACTTTGGGAAACGTGGGCAGTCGAAATTGCCGGTGTTTCAGACCGGCGCCCTGCATCTGATTGTGCGCAAAGGCTGTAGTTGACCGGAATCATCGGCGAAGCCTAACATTACCGCCGTTGGGAGTGATGCGCTTTCATGATTGGCCAGACCGTATCCCACTACCGCATTCTGGGAAAACTCGGGGGCGGTGGCATGGGCGTGGTGTACGAGGCCGAAGACCTCAAGCTGGGCCGGCACGTTGCGCTGAAATTCATTCCTGAAAATCTTGCCGGCGACCCCAAATCGCTGGAGCGGTTCGAGCGCGAAGCCAGAGCGGCATCGTTACTCAATCATCCCAACATCTGCACCATCCACGGCATTGAAGACAATAAGGGGCATCCCTTCATCGTGATGGAGAAGCTGGAGGGCGAGAGCCTGAAGCAATGCATCTCCGGCCACGCGCTGGGAACAGAGAAGCTGCTCGACATCAGCATCCAGGTAGCGGACGCGCTGGCTGCTTCCCATGCCAAGGGAATCGTGCACCGCGACATCAAGCCGGCAAATATTTTCCTGACCCCTGACGGGCAGGTGAAGGTTCTGGATTTCGGGCTGGCCAAACTGGTGCACAACGTTGGCACCGACAGCGACGGAGGCGCGAACGACAATTCGTTAACCGCCGTAGGGGTGATCCCGGGAACAGCCGTTTATATGTCCCCCGAGCAGGCGCGCAGCGAAGATATTGACTTCCGCAGCGACCTGTTTTCCTTTGGCGTGGTCATGTACGAGATGTCCACCGGGAAAAAGCCCTTCACCGGCAAGAATTCCTTAATGACCCTCGATGCGGTTTTGCACGACAAGCCGGTTCCCCCGGGAGAATTGAATCCAAAAGTACCGGTGGAACTGGAAGGCATCATCGGCAAGGCGATGGAGAAGGACCGCAAGGATCGCTACCAGAGCGCCACTCAGATGAAGGCGGACCTGCAGCAACTGAAGCGCGAAAATGAGTCGGGGCAAGTGCGGAGCGGTTTGCAAACCGTCCGGCTCAGGGTTGCGAGCAAGACCTTCGGCCGACCCGGCAGTCGATGGGTTCTCTGGTTGTTGTTGGGAAGTCTGGCCATGTTGGTCACGGTATTGGCTGCGGTGGGAGCGTATTGGTGGAAGCATCGCGAAGTGGCCAGCGCCGAGGAACGGAATGCGATTGCCGTACTGCCGCTGCAGAACATGAACGGCGACGTCAGCGTCGACTATCTCCGCTTCGCGCTGGCGGACGAATTGACCAGCGTATTGAGCTATTCGCGTTCCCTGGAGGTGCGGCCTTCGTCGGTTACGCGCAGGTATGTGGAACCGGATCTGGATCCGCACAAGGTGGGATTGCAACTGCATGTGGGCCGGCTGCTGATGGGGCATTTTATGCGCCAGGGCGAGAAGTTAAACGTGACCCTCGAGGCGATTGACGTACCCAACGACCGTTTGCTCTGGCAAGGCAGCGCCACTGCGTCCGTGAATGATTTGATTTCTTTGCAGTCGCAATTGAGCACTCAGGTGCAGCAGGGATTGTTACCGGCTTTGGGTGTGGCGGCGGGAACGTTGAGCACGGCATCGCGCCCGCAGAGCCAGGAAGCCTACGACTTGTACCTGCATAGTTTGGCGCTGCCGCATGATCCGGGGCCGAATAAGGATGCGATTGCGGTGCTGGAACATGTGGTCGGAGAAGATCGCAACTATGCTCCGGCGTGGGAGGCATTGGGCCAACGCTATTACTTCGACTCGATCTACGGAGGCGGCGGAGAAGCGATGTTCCAGCGGTCGAATGCCGCGTATGAGCGAGCGCTCTCATTGGATCCAAACCTGGTGGAAGCAGCCAGCAATCTGATTGTGAACCGCGTGGAGCGTGGCGAATTGGGCCGCGCCTATGACGCTGCCACCGACCTGGTGCGGCGCAGGCCGCAGAGCGCCGACGCCCACTTCGCTTTGAGTTACGTGCTGCGTTACGCCGGGATGCAGGAGAAGGCGGCCCAGGAGTGCAACGCCGCCCGATCGCTCGACCCTGGAAACTTCACTTTCCGCTCCTGTGCCTGGGTGTTTATGGCATTGGGACAGACGGACCGGGCGATGGACTTCATCCATCTGGACGCCGGCTCCGAATGGGCGGCGTGGGCAACCCCCTACGTTTATCTGACTGCAGGCAACGTGGCACAGGCGCGGGAGGCGGTGAAGAGTGTGGCCAAAGCTCCTATCTATCATCGTGATTTGCTGGTGGCCTGCACGCAGGCGCAGAAGCCAGCTGATATGGATCGCATTGTCCGGGACGAAGAAGCGTCAGTGATGACCGAACCCGATCCCGAGGCCTGGTACCACGTGGGAGCGCTGATGGCTTATTGCGGACAGAAGGATGCCGCGCTGCGTTTGCTGAAGGCAGCGGTTCAGCAGAATTACTGCGCGTATTCCGCGTTATTGGAAGATCCGTTGTTGAAGAGCTTGCGGAAGGAAACGGCGTTTGACGAAGTGCTCACAGCCGCTAGCACTTGCCAGGAAGCACTGAAGGAAGGGCGAGGACAGTGAGGCGATCTTAATTTTTAGTTTCTGATTGTCGGCTTTCAGTTGTCAACGGTCTCGACCAAAGGAAAAAAAGGGCTATGGCCCCGCCGGATACTCTTGAAGCAAGAGCTTACCGTAAAGGTTGACGTTCGCATCGTGCCGTTCCTTTTCCTCTGCTACATCCTCGCATATCTCGATCGGGTGAACCTGGGATTTGCGAAGCTGCAGATGATGAAAGATCTGGCGATGAGCGATGCGATATTCGCTGGCGGCGCCGGCATTTTCTTCATTGGCTATTTTTTTTTCGAGGTGCCAAGCAACGTGCTGCTGAAGAAATTCGGCGCACGCCGGTGGATTGCCAGGATCATGATCTCGTGGGGAGTGATTTCCGCATGCATGATTTTTGGCGGGGACGGCGGCAGCGGCAGGGATTGGCATCGTGAATTCGGTGGGCAATCTCGGCGGCTATTTTGGACCAAACATTCCGGTGTGGGCGAAACATTTTTCCTCCGACCCGTCGGCTGCTTTGTACATCATCGCGGGGATTCTGTTGGTTGGGGCGGGGTTGACATACTTCTTTATACCGCCAACGCTGCGGGTGCGCGTGGGTGCCCCATAGATTATGCAGCCTGGAACTGGGAAAGAATTTGCGTCCAAGCGGGGTTAGGCCCCATCCTTGTAGGGTGAAATATTTGGCACCCACCCATCTCGTGAGCCGGTTGCAGCGACTCTTCCCGCATTTCTTAGAACCTGTATCGATTCAGACTTCATTCTTGCTATTGGTTCTAGCGGCATGTCCTCTGCTGCTAGTGGCTTCGTGGCCGCAGGCCGCGGAAACTGCGCACGCAGCGGCTTCGGAGCACCCTGCACAGCCTCAACAATGGTCAGTAACGGATTTTCCTCAATTGCCTTACCAGGGAACTCCTCCCACACTTCCGCAGGATCGGGAGGCTCTGGGCTTGCGGTTGATGCTGCGACGGCTGGGCACGACGGCACACCTGATGCAGACTGTGGCGCACCCGGATGATGAAGATGGTGGCATGCTGACGCTGGAGTCGCGCGGTCACGGGGACAGCGTGCTATTAATGACTTTGAATCGCGGCGAGGGTGGGCAGAACAAAGTCGGCAGTAATCTGTCGGATGTGCTTGGCGTACTGCGTACTTTGGAACTGCTTGCTGCGGATGAGTATTACGGGGTGCAGGAGCGCTTTTCCCGCGTGGCCGATTTCGGCTTTTCGAAAAGTGCGGAGGAAACTTTCTCGAAGTGGGGCGGGCACGATATTGCGCTGGGTGATATGGTGCGTGTCATAAGAACATTTCGTCCGGATGTGCTGGTAGCGCGATTTTCGGGGACGCCGCGGGATGGACATGGGCATCACCAGGCCTCGAGCATCTTGACCCAGGAAGCATTTCGAGCAGCAGCGGATCCAAAGCGCTTTCCCGAGCAGATCGCTCAAGGGTTGCTGCCATGGCAGGTGAAGAAGCTTTACATCGGCAATGTGTGCGGGTTTGGGGCGATGACCTGTCCGGATGCGAACTGGACGGTGAAGTTGAACACCGGCGAACGTGACGCTGACTTGGGCATGTCATACGTACAGTTCGCGATGGAAGGATTACGGCATCAGCTCTCGCAGGGATCCGGAAGCTGGACTGTAGAGCCGGGAGACCGGTTTACGTTCTACAAGCTAGTGGGTTCGATCGTACCCGCAAAGTTGGATAAAGATGGGCACGAGAGAGATTTCTTTGACGGGATTGATACCAGCTTGTCAGGATTAGCGGCGCGATTGGGGACGGAGGAATCGAAGCTTCCGCAACTGCGAGAAGAACTGACGAAGATTGCGAGTGAGGTTTCCGGAGCCGGCGCTGATGCGAGCCGTAATGATTCGCCGGCCGCTGCGCGGCTTATAAAAGTTATCGCGGAGCTTGAGCAGCTTGACCAGAAGGTTGGCAAGTCCGGTTTGAGTATGGCTGCAAAGGCGGATCTGAGTGCCCGGCTGGAAGAAAAGACAGAACAGGCACAGGCCGCGTTGAATGATGCTTTGAACGTAAATCTTGCGGCAACCGTGGTTTCACGAGCGGAACCATCGAAAGTTTTGCCAAAAGAAACGGATGCTCGGACGACGGTTTCGCCAGGACAGGATTTCATGGTTGCGGTGGATTTTCGTAATGGGTCGAAGAACCGGCTCCTACTCGACGGACTGAAATTGGAAGTGCCGGAAGGATGGAGCACGATTTCGGATAAGACGAAGCAGGTTGTTGTTAAACCCGGGGATAACGTCCACGCGTTGTTTCGCTTGAAGGTTCCCAATGATGCGGCCTATACCCGCCCGTACTGGCATCGGGATAATCCGTTTACGGAAAGCATCAATCATATTGACGACGAGAAATATGCGACACTCCCCTTCCCGCCTCCGGTGCTGCGAGCGCGAGTGGAGTATTCGATTGCGGGCGCGGAGCGAGGAGAGAGTGCGATTGACGCCACAGTCGTAGCGACGTTCCTCGACGACAGCGGGAAGGAACAAGCGCGTCCGGTGGCGGTGGTCCCGGCATTCTCAGTTGCGCTCGAACCCGCAACGCACGTGATCTCAACTCACAACGGCGCGAGCTCGATAGTAACGGTAGGGGTGACTAGCAATCTGAATCGCGAAATGCCGGGTGTGCTGCGGCTTGAGTTGCCGCAGGGTTGGCGGTCGGAGCCCGCGCAGTTGGACGTAAAGTTCACGAGGCGCGGAGAGAAGCAGGATTTTCACTTCAAGGTCTTTCCTGCCGGCCTGCAGGAAGGACGAGACCAAGTGCGCGCGACGCTGGATGTGGACGGCAAGAAATTCGGCGAAGGCTACACACTCGTGACACGCGAGGACCTAGGCAGCTTTTATTATTATCAACCGTCGCTTCAGCACGTGAGCATAGTAGATGTGCAAGTCCCGCACGATTTGAAGATCGGCTACGTTATGGGCGCAGGGGATGACATTCCCACGGTGCTGCAGCAACTGGGAATGAACGTGACACTGATCTCACCTGAGAAACTCGGCAGCGAAGACTTGCGCAATTACGGAACGATTGTGCTGGGGATTCGCGCCTACGATACTCAGAAAGAAGTTACTGAGAACAATCAGAGGCTGCTGGATTTTGTTGCAGCCGGCGGAACGCTGATCGTGCAATATAACAACGGTGTGGCGGATTTTAACAGTGGGCATTTTACCCCATACCCCGCCGAGCTAAGCAGGGCGCGGGTTTCCGTAGAAGAAGCTGCAATTGATATTCTGGCACCGCAAGATGAAGTTTTTCATTATCCCAACACAATTACGGCACCCGACTTTGATGGATGGGTACAAGAGCGCGGACTGTACTTCATGGACAAGTGGGATGAACATTTCAAGCCATTGTTGGCGTGTCATGATCCTGGTGAGGAGCCGCAGAAGGGTGGATTGTTGCAGGCACAGTATGGC
>CAWIJP010000027.1:0-52345 GCA_963836305.1 uncultured Acidobacteriaceae bacterium
GAGCAAGCCAACCTGGAGCCTGCATGCTGCGCTGTCGGTAGAATTGAATTACTTCTTCGTGCACCGGAAGTGATGGGATGACGCCTTCCTTGGTGACGGCCAGCCCGCCAGTGACTACGGCAAACTCGACCGCCGAAGTTAGGCTCTCGCCGCATGCGAGTGCAGCTGCAATTCCGGCATTGAAGGCATCTCCCGCCCCGGTCGTATCCACCGCGTGCATCACCATTGCGGGGATGAGTTTGGATGATGACGCGGTCACAACCAAAGCGCCTTTCTCTCCCAGGGTCATCACAACCTGCCTGACGCCCGCGCGAATCAGGTCGCGAGCTACTTCTTCCGGTTCAGTTTTGGCGTCTGAACTTCGGCCGGTCAGCACCTTCGCCTCGGTCTGGTTCGGAGTCAGCACGTCTACCAATTGCAAAACGGAGGCCGGCAAAGGCCGGACCGGCGCGGGATTCAGAATAGTGATTGCACCTTGCGCTCGTCCGCGAGAGAGCGCTGCCTCAGCAGTTGATACGGGAATCTCCAGCTGCGTCATCACCACGGCAGCGGCGTCGAAAGAAGAGTCACACTGTGCAACATCGGCAGCTGAGAGGAATTCGTTGGCTCCCGGATCCAGAGCGATGCAATTATTTCCCGTCGCGGCTTCCACCAGAATGAAGCCCACTCCGGTGGGATGTTCGACACTTCGGTGAACGAAGTCGAGATCGATACCCTCTTCGCGATAAAGGCGAAGCGCCATTTCGCCAAACATGTCTTCGCCGATGCGAGCGACGAAAACAACATTCATTCCCAGTCGGGCGCACGCCACCGCTTGATTGGATCCCTTGCCCCCGTAGTCGACGCGATATCCTGAGGCCAACACCGTCTCACCCATGCTGGGCAATCGCTTCACCTTCAATGTCAGTCCGGTCGCGTAGCTTCCGACAACCGCGATGCGAGGAATGCGCGAGCTCAATAGGAAATCTCCGTTGTCTCAAATCGGATGCGTGCGAGTAATTTTCGAGCGCTGCGCATCAACAATCAGCATTCCGTTGGAATTTGGAATCGAGAATAACTTAAACTAACATAGCGGCGCTTGTCGCAGCATGTGGTCACCAGTGTTGGCATCCGTTCCTGTTTGATACGGGAATATTCGGCGTCTATTCTGATTGTCAGCGCGATTGACTTCTGATCGGCTCCGCCGCGGATCGTTTCGCTATCGAGAGGCAAAATAAAGAATGGCACGTGTATTCATCACCGGTTCTTCCGATGGGCTGGGCCAAATGGCCGCAAGGCTTCTCATCGAGCAAGGGCATAGTGCCGTGCTGCATGCCCGTAACCCGAAGCGAGGCCGGCAGGCTCTATCCGCCGTTCCCGGTGCGGAGACTGTTGTTATTGGCGATCTGTCGAGCATCGCTCAAACCCGCGAAGTCGCGGAACAGGTTAATGCATTGGGCTCTTTCGACGCGGTGATCCATAACGCTGGGGTCGGCTACAGAGAGCCAGCGAGAATCGCAACTGAAGACGGACTTCCTCAGGTATTTGCCGTCAACACGCTCGCACCGTACATTCTGACCGCGCTGATTCAAAAGCCGAAGCGTCTCGTCTACCTGAGTTCCGGCCTCCACAAGAGCGGCGACCCGAGTTTGAAAGATCTCGCCTGGAAACAACGACCATGGCGGGGACAGCAGGCCTATTCGGATACCAAGCTGCACGATGTCCTTTTGGCCTTCGCGATTGCACGCCGCTGGCCTGAGGTTCTGTCTAACGCTCTTGAACCCGGATGGGTGCCGACAAAAATGGGAGGCGCGGGAGCGCCGGATGATCTGGACGCCGGGCACCGAACTCAAGTGTGGCTCGCGGTCAGCGATGATCCGGCGGCAACGGTCACCGGACAGTACTTCTACCATATGAAGCGTCGACAACCGATGCCCGCCACCCACGATACGGAACGTCAGGAACAACTGCTCGAGGCCTGCAAGAAATTCTCTGGCGTGGACATTTCCAAGAACTGAGGGCGCGGTTTCACGAACCAGTTCCATCTATTGTTTGACAGCAAGAAACGGAGTGTCGCGATCGGCGCTCACCGTAAAATAATCGCAGGTGATAAGGAATGGACCACAAAGAGTTTCGTGAGTTAGGCCACGAGGTCGTCGACCTGCTGGCTGACTATCTCGATCATATCGAGGAAAAGCGCGTATTTCCTGATGTCGACGCGAGCACGGTGAACCGTCTCTTCGCGGAATCGCTGCCTCAGGATCCAACGTCACCCGATAGCGTGCTGGACGAACTTAAAGACAAGTTGCTCCCTTATTGCACCAACGTCGGCCATCCCGGATATATGGGATTGATCACCCCATCTCCAAATCCCGTAGGTATCATCGCAGACTTCATCTGTTCGGCTATTAATCAAAACGTCGGCGCATATTCGATTGGCCCTTCGGCGGTGGCGATGGAGCGGAGAGTTGTACGCTGGCTGACCGACCTTTGCGGCTACGATGAAAGCGCTGGAGGCAATCTCACCAGCGGCGGAATGATGGCGAATTTCATTGGGCTCAAGCTCGGTCGTGATGCGGTGACGAGCGACCGAGGACAGTACGACGGGATACAAGATCGGTGGGCCGTGTACGTTTCGGAGGAGCGGCACGTTTCCGTCGACAAGGCGGTCGATTGCATCGGCCTTGGGCGAAATGCACTGCGTGCGCTGCCAACCGATTCGCAGTTTCAGGTTCGGATAGATGCTCTTGAGGAGGCGATTGCGCAAGATAAGAAAAATGGCATTCGCCCCATGTGCGTGGTGGGAGTATTCGGAACAACCAATACCGGAGCAGTCGATAATATCCGCGAACTGCGGCGCATCGCCGATCGTGAAGGCATGTGGCTGCACGCAGACGCCGCATATGGCGGAGGTATGTTGCTCTCTCACGAATGGCCGATGCGCAACCGCGGACTCGAACTCGCAGACTCCATCACCATCGACCCTCACAAGTGGTTTTATGCGCCGCTTGATGCCGGCGCCGTGCTGGTGAAAGATCAGCGCCGCCTCACCGCATCCTTTGGTATGAAACCTTCTTACCTCACCGATGAGTTCGACCAGGAGAATGAGCGCTATCAATATTACGTACACGGATTCGAGCAATCGCGCCGGTTTCGCAGCCTGAAAGTGTGGATGAGTTTTAAACGATATGGCGCGCGGCAAATCGGGGAGTGGATTGATAACAACGTGCGGCAGGCGAAGCACCTTTATGGCTCAGCCAAAAAAGATCCGGAGTTTGAGCCGGCCAGCATTCCGCCGATGTCAGCGATCTGCATTCGCTACAAAGGTGCCGGGCTTAGTGAGACGGAATCGAAGAACTTGCATGCGGAGGTCGCGCAGCGGGTGGAGCAAAGCGGTCGATTCTGGATATCAACCACTGAACTCAAAGGCAAATCGTGGTTCCGCATCAACCCGGTGAACTTCCGTACGCGGCAGGAGCACATGGACGAACTGTTTGCCTTGTTGAAACAAGGATGCCGCGCAAGGTCGGCTGCCCATACCTAGCTTGCGCGGCGGGGTCAGAAGTTGATCTCAGAAGCTGATTTTGAGAATCTCGCCTCCATTGCCTACGAACCATCCTGCGTGCGGATTGGCAAAAGCGACCGCCCAGTAACCGCTCACGTTGGGCAGTTTGAACCAGGTGTGGCCTTCATCGGGAGTCCAGGCCGCGGATCCACTATCGAAGTTTGGTTCTGTCTCGGCGGTGATTACGACGGTGCGATCGAGTTCGTGGTGATGGTCGCGGTCATCGCCATCGCCGTAGTAGCTATCATCATCGCCGTCTGCATCACGCCCGTCGCGCAGGCGCATTCCGTGCGCGTAGGCGAGGCAGAAAATGGCGCCTTCGACTGGCGGCTTTTTCGTGAGCGTCCAGGTTTGTCCGCCGTCATTGGACGTGGCTGCGTCGGCGCTGGCATTGGTGGATAGATCGCCTCCTCCCACAATGCCGTTCCATGGATCACGGAACGCCACCGACAGGCCGCCCGCCGACGGGGAGCTTACCAGCGGAGTGTCATAGGAGTTCCATGTGTCGCCACCGTCCCGGGTGGCGAGAATTCTCGCGATGGTTGAGCCGCCGGTGGTGATCCAGGCATTTCCGTTTCCCTCGGTGGTGATGCAGGTTCCACTGGACGAGAACGAAGCTTCTCCCGATAACGCGGGCGGCATATTCGGGGCAATCGATTCCCATGATTTTCCATTGGTGGTGCGAATATCGGGAAATACGCCGTCCACCGAATCGCTATGGGCGATGCCGCGATCGGGCGTCCAGAAGGCGAAGCAGTCGTAGAAGGCGTTCGCAAGTTCGTTGGTGAATTGTATTTTCCAGTGCGCGCCACCGTCTTCGGTTTTGTAAATGCGAAAATCCGTTGTGTTATTTCCAATCGACATGAGATAGGCGATCTGGTCGCTGACTCCCTGCACATCGCGGAATTGCAGGCTTTCGGCTCCGGGCACGACGCCGGACTTCCAGTGTTTGCCGCCATCAGTGGTGACCACATAAGTGCCAGCGGTGCCAGCTGCCCACACAACACGGGAGTCGACGGGACTGACGGCGATGAGCAATTGCGTGGTTCCACTATTCTGCGGCGTTAGAGTCGGCTGATGAATCTTCCAATCGTCTTGCGCGAAGCATGTGATGGCGAAGGCGCAGATAAGAAACACGAACAGCGAGCGTTTGCACATAGGAGTCCTCCCCGGACGGGAAGAAGTGGCGTCGAGAAGTATAGGAACGTTGTGGAGCGAGTGTCAAACGGGGGCTGGCGCGTTGGTGAATTAGCTTGTTTTTGGGAGATCCATCGCTTCGCTTAAGAAGCGGCTGGCGCTTCTAAATTTCAACCACCGAGCTAATGTAAATTCGCATTCAGCCGGCGAATTTCCGCATGCGGCATAAGCAACACGGCCAGCGGTCGTGATCGCGCGGGCGGGAGCTAACTACGATCGATTATTTTTTCCGCCCAGGATCGTCTTCAGGATTGACGTAATTGAATTGCACCGGTGACATCCCATGGATTTGAACCACCACCTCGCCGCTGGCCATTGCGTAGTGGTGCATGTCGGGATCGAGATAGGCAAAACTGCCCGCCGGAAAAGTGAGCATGCTGCTCTCGACAAAGTGATCTCCCATTCCGACTTTAAACGTCCCAGAAATCACTGTGACGTTTTCGCGCTTGGGATGCCAATGTGGTGCGATGCGATACCCATCGGGCATTTTCAGGCGAATGGTATAGTCGCCGCTAGAGGCCATCGGATTGCCTTCCAGCACGGCCAGTTGCGCTCCCGGCCGCACGAATGACGGTGCTGGACCATATTGAATTGCGTCGGGCGTGAAAATATTCTTCGCTGCCGCGGCAGAAGCTGCCATAGCATCAGGTGTGTTGTGCGGCCTCATCCACCACACGGCGGCCAGTAGGGCGATAACCAAGTACAGGTTCCGTTTCATTGATATTTTCCTCCCTAATCTCATCGTTCAATTTGCAAAAAAGAAATATCATTTCCCGCTCTTTCTGCGCTAGAGCGTTTGCAGAAAGTTGATCAGGTCTTGCATCTGTTGCTTTGAAAGTCCGATCTGAAAACGTTGGTTATAAAAGTTCACCAGTTGCTGAAGGTTGGGTGCGACTCCGTTGTGAAAGTATGGGGCGCGCGCCGCCAGACCTCGAAGAATGGGGCCCTTGCCTCTGCCGATATCGCTGCATTGACCGCTGATTAAGGCTTTTCCAGGATCGGAAGTGTAGTAAGTAGTTCCGGCAAGCGCACCCTGCGTGCACACTAATTCGAATACCGGCAGCTGCGGAGCGCGGAGTTCTTTTAGCGCGGCAATAATATTTGGGTCGGTCTCATAGGTGAGTGAGTGACCGGTTCCAATATCGAGCGGTAACGGGAAAGAGTGGTTTCCAACGTTAAATGTATCGTGGCAAGTGGTGCACGTCCCCATAATCTGCTGGCTGCCGGTGGTTAGTCCTGGGACATCGCTGATCGTGAGCGGCTGGCTGTCAAAGATCTGCTCGCCACGGGCGATCGAAGCTTGCTGCGGGTTGCGCGAATTCTGAAACGACGAATAAATCGTGAACACGTTGGGATTGAACGTTTTTCCCTGAGGGTCGGCACCGAGGCTGTCATTGATTCCGGGATAGTAAGGTTGCGCGGACAAGAATTGCGATCCACCTTGTGCTCCCTTGGAAAGATTCCCCGCGGCAAAATCCAATAATTGGGCCGAGTTCAGCGCCAACTCGAAACTCACAATCTGGCTCAGTTGCGTGGCCGTCGGGGGCTCCGTAGCCTGGGCGTGTTCCATGGTCGCGTCGATTGCTTGCTGAGTCAGGTCAGTATTCAGATTGGCAGGGAAAGTTAGGGCATTGTTCAGAGGGAACGTGAGGGACTCGCGGCCATCGAACATGACTGCGCTCGAGAAACCCAAGTTAGTGGTTGGCAATGGCCGGCGATATACCGAGACCACCTGCTGCCCTTCGCTGTTGGTCGTGAGGGCGCAGCCATAGGGGTCCTGAACGGCGGCGATCGTGTATTGCGGAGCGGATGCATCCGTGGTATTTGGCGGAACCGTCAGTGGAATGCGAATCAGTCCGTTATTCAGAACAAGGCTATTGTTGATCGGGCCGGTGGGGCAGGTAGAGCCGTCGAACTGTGCGAATAACGGATCTTTGCCTCGAGTGATGAAGTAGCGGAATTGCGCATCGAGGGCGCTCAATCCGAAAGCGTCGCTAGGCTGGTGGCAGGTTCCACAACTTCTGCCATTGGTGCCAAGACTTTGAAAGAAGGGACCACTTAGATCCACGCTGCCGCTGCTACTGTAGGTTCCGGAAAAACCGGTGGGGTCGAGAAACGGAAAAAGATTGGGGAGGTAAACATCCGCGATGGCAGAGCCGGTAGCAATGACGATCAAAGTGACAATTGAGAAAATAACTCGCCTTCGAAGCCTGACATTTCCGGAACCAAGGAAATGTTTCCGGCGATCCCTGACGAACGACGACGTGCACGCGCCTTTAGACATACGTACTCCTCGACCAGAATTTGAGCTCACACCGGATCGGCGCCCCCGATCAGCCAGCGCTTTGCGAGCGCGACTGTCGCGCACAAAGGGCAGCCGGAGCAATGGACTTAAGGTGAAATGTTGGTGAATCTGGAGGTGAGCTCTCAGCCCTATGAGATCTAACGAGTTACGAGCGCCGGAGTTTGAGCGCAGAAAGTAATGGTAGAATGCGCAACGGTTGAGGGGCCGGGATTAATGGAAAGCGGGCGCATTTATCGGTTTGGCCCGTTCGAAGTACGCACGGGGACGCGCGAGCTTTCGAAGGGTGGAACCAGGGTAAGACTTCGCGGGCAACCCTACCTCATCCTTGAAGTGTTGCTGAGTCGAGCCGGTGAGATTGTTACTCGCGAAGAACTTCGCGAGAAGTTATGGCCTGCCGATACTTTTGTCGACTTCGAACATGGACTGAATACGTCGGTCAAAAAGCTCCGGCAGGCGCTTTGCGATTCCGCTGAAGCGCCTCGCTACATCGAGACGGCGCCGCGTTTAGGCTACCGCTTTATTGCCACCGTCGAAGCCATCCGTGAAAGTAAGCCGCAACCGGTCGTCGAGACAGTTCACGTTCCGGCACCATCCCCCATCGTTGTACCTGAAACCCTTCATGCGGCGACGTTAGGTCGGAGGGTGATCGGGGGCGTCTTTGTCGCGATCGCGATTCTTGCCGTTCTTTGGTACGGGCAATCTACAGGCCGAATAAGGACGTGGCGAAATTCGTCAAATGTAAATCCGGCTGCAAGTCCCAGGAAGATAATCAGCTCGATCGCCGTATTGCCGCTGGATAACCTTTCGAATGATCCTACCCAGGACTATTTTACTGAGGGAATGACCGATGAGCTTATCAACGATCTTGCTCAGTTGGGCGGTCTGCGCGTTACTTCGCGGACGTCGGTCATGGGTTACAAGGGCGGCACCAAAACCGTCCCAGCAGATTGGCCGAGAGCTCGGGGTGGACGCACTGATCGAGGGGACTGTGGAACGAGTTGGCAACCGGGTCAGAATTCGGGTGCAACTGATTGACGCTGCCGCCGATCGGCATCTGTGGGCCCGCAGCTACGACCACGAACTCAAGGACGTCTTACTCCTGCAGAGTACGGCGGCGCACGACATTGCTACGGAAATCGAAGGACAAGTTGTGGAACCCCCGGCGCGATCGCACCCGTCGAACGAGCGCGCGCTTCAAACCGATGCCTACGAAGCCTTTCTAAAGGGACGGTTTTTCTGGAACAAGCGAAGCTTGCCGAGTTTGCAGCAAGCAGTTAAGTATTTTCAGCAGGCGATCGCCCTGGATCCCACCTATGCCCGCGCGTATGCCGGTCTGGCGGAATCTTATGCCGTTATGGGCTACATGGTTTCGCCTTCCAACGAGCAAGCACGGAAGGGGCGCGCGGCCGCCCAGCGAGCGCTGGAGTTGGACGATCAACTACCGGAAGCCCATACTGCTCTGGGGTTCATTGCGGAAAATCACGATTGGGATTGGCAAACCGCGGAGAAGGAATATCGGCAGGCTATTCAGTTGAACCCAAACTACGCCACCGCCCACCAGTTGTATGCGGAGTGTCTTGCCCTGCAGGGCCGCTTCGACGAGGCTTTCCCTGAAATTGAGCGCGCCCGCCAGTTGGATCCGCTCTCTCTGATCATCGCAACCGATAACGGAGCGATCCTGTTCTTCGCCCACCAATATGACCGCGCGATTGAGCAGTTGCGCGCTGTGCTCGAAATGGATCCGAGTTTCCCTCGCGCCCACATGCTGATTAATGTGTACGTGCAAAAGGGATTGTTCGCCGATGCATTGGCCGACGTGGAGGGATGGCGCCATGGGCAAGGGACCGCCTGGGGTTGGGGAGCACTTGCCTATATCTACGGGCGGTCTGGTCAACGGGCGAAGGCGAAGTTTGCCCTCGAGCAACTAGAACGGGTAAGCAGGAGCCAGATGGTCGATCCGCTTTCGTTTTCCGTGGCCTATATCGGAATAGGCGACAAAGAAAAAGCAATTGCTTGGCTGCAGAAAGCCTACCAATGGCATTCCAGTAGTCTTACCGCCCTCAAGGTTGATCCCACCTACGATCCGTTGCGCAACGATCCTCGCTTCCAGGCCTTGGTCCGACGCATCGGGTTGTAGCAGTGGCTTTTCCTGTGGGATTGGCGCGGGAGATATCGAAGTCGCAAAGCGCAGCCGCGGCATTTTGGACAAAAAGCTGAAACCGATTCAACCGGGCATTGAGTCGGTTGAGTCAATTCCGGCGAGAACTCATCAAGATTTCAGCTGCGCAAGCTCCTTCTTTGCATCCTCTGCGTCACCTGAATTGGGATTCAATTTCAATGCTGTTTCCAGTTGCCGACGAGCCAGCATGTTTTGGCCGCTCTTCGCGTAAGCCATTCCGAGGTGATAGTGAAAACGGGAATTGTCCGCGGGCGTGCTATCTTGAGCCAGCTTGAGCGCTTCGCGAAGTGAATCAACCGCGGAGTGATAAGCACCTTTCTGATAGTAGATCCAACCTAAGGTATCGGCCACGTCGGGCGACTCCGGCAGACCGCGCCGCGCGGTTTGCGCCAGCGACAGGGCAACGTCGAGGTTGGCGCCGGATTCAACCATAACGTAGGCGAGGTTACAAGCGGCGACCGGATCATCCCGTCTGATTCCCAACGCCTTTTGGTAGGCGTCTTCGGCCTTAGCCCAGTCTTTCCGAGACTGAAAAATCTGGCCGAGCAGTACATAGAAGGTGGCCTCCTGTGGATTATCCGCGAGCGCTTGCCGATAAGTAGCGATGGCCTGGTCGACGTGCCCGTCAGCCGCTTGTACTTCGCCGAGTTTGATCAGAGCATCGGTGTTGTGGCTGTCGAGTTGTGCCGCTTTGCTCAGTGCAGTTGCCGCTCCGGCAAAATCCTTTTTCTGCTGGAACAAAATGGTGCCCAGAAGATTATAAAATCCACTGCTGTCTGGAACCTTGGCGATCTGGAGATTCGCTGCGGCAATCGCGGTGTCAATCTGTTTCTGAGCTACATAAGTGTTCATCAACCCGCGAAGAGCATCGTTCGAGCGCGGATCCCGGTCGAGAGCTTGACGGAAAGTGGCTTCTGCCTCTTTGAATCGCTTCTGGAGGAAATTCAGATTGCCCAGCTGAACATATCCCGCGCAATTGTCGGGCGCTACGGCGATTGCCTTGCGTGCGTCAGCTTCTGCGGCAGAAAATTGTTTTTGATTCATCTCAGAAACTGCGCGCAGGGCATACCCGTCCGGAATGGTCGGTCGCAGATTGATGATTTGCGAACTGGTTTGAGCGAGGGTCGTCATGTCTCCCCTTCGCATCGCGACTAAAGCGAGATCGCGCTGCGCATCGGCAAGATCGGGGCGCAGACGTACCGCTGTCCTCCACTCGCTCTCTGCGCCTTCTGGATTTCCGACCTTCTGAAATGCAACGCCCAGGCAATAGTGAGCCAGACCATTGTTTGGGTCATTCTTAATTACGGTTTGCAATATCCCGATGGCAGCATTGGCATCGCCAGCGCGAATTTGCAGTTGCGCACGAAAAATCAGGCCTTCGTTGTCATTAGGATCAGCCTTCAGGATTTCCTCGTCCACTTCTCTGGCCTCGTCCAGCCGGTTGGTGTGGATGAGAAGTTCTGTGTAGGTTTTCTTTACCTGCAAGTCTTTGGGGTGGGCTTGATACAGCGCCTGATATTCGGCTACGGCTTTGTCCAATTCATTGGTAGCCAAATAGAAGTCACCCAGCAGTCGATAGCCGCTGGAATTGTCGGGAAAATTCTGCTCGGCCTGTTTTAAAAAGGATTCTGCCTCGGCCTTCTTGCCTTGCGCCAGGTATAAGCGTGCCAGCGCGGCGACGGGTTCGGGATTCTTGGGATCGGATTGAATCGCGGCGCGGAGTTGCTGTTCCGCTTCGCTGAACCGGCTGCGTACCTGATAAAAATTTGCCAGCATCAGGTGCGCATCCGTCGCTTTAGGATTGAGCTCGATTGTCTTCTTGAAATTGGCCTCGGCAGCGTCAGGCTGATTACTTCTCAGGTGCATCAAAGCCAGATTTAAATAGAAATCCCAATCGCTTGGATCAAGGGCGATCGCCTTTTGTATTTCCTGCATTGCGGCTGGGAAATGAGTTTGTGCCGCCAACAGATTTGCAGCAATAAAGTGGGATTGCGCATCTTTCGGACGGTCCAGCAGGAGCGTGTCCGCTTGTTCCTGGGCTTGCTGGAGGTTGCCGCGGGCAATCAGGAGTTTGGCCATTTCCACGCGAGCTGGATAGTTTTTGGGTTCGAGGTCGATGGTACGCGCGAGTTCCTGGTTTGCTCGTGGCCACTGTTGAGTTTTGAGATAGGTCAGGGCCAATTGGTAGTGAGCAGCCGCATAGGAGGGATCGACGGCAATCGCATTCCGGAACTGGATGGCGGCCTCGGCAAACTCACCTTTTTCGTAGTAGGCATGACCACTCTGCAGATATTTCTGCTTCCGGACATTGGGGTCGCGCGAGCATCCGGTGAAAAGAGACGCGATGAGGGCCAAAACTAAAGTCAGACGAAAAAAAGAAAAAATCGTCACCAGGGATCCTCCCACCGTAACACTGCCGCCTTGGTCTATTCGCGAACTATAAGCCATGATAATTGGAACGCTAGCAAGAAAACACCGCCGTCGCGCCTCCTATTCCGCTATCGCCCGCCTGAAATGCATTGCAAGCACAGCGGTTGCAGGGGTTTGCAACCGGTCGCAAAAATTATCAGGCTTGACAGTCATAGATTTTCCGCTAGAGTAGCAGAGTTGTTAAAGGTGTAGACCGACAGGTTTTCCCCCGCCTAAACATGACCCAGGGAGCGGTAAAGACAATGAAGAGGGTTTTTGGGGTAGCTTTGTTGGGGGTATCAGCGTTTTTCTTCCTTGCGCAAGGTGTAGTGGCTCAGGTTTCCATGACCCTGACGGGTCCTCCTCCCGGCAATACCTATGATGGTATCTATATGAGCCCCTACTACGCCACGGTAGGTGGATCGACCAATGTGCCCGTTATCTGCGATGATTTCGGCGACGATACTTCAATCGGCGATCACTGGACCGCGACTGCCAGTGCGTTTCCGACATCCGGTGGCCCACTTTCAACGTCATGGGGTTTGGCGGGTAAGACCACAGCGCAATATGACGAAATTGCGTGGTTGGCCTTGCAGCTTCTTAGTCTGCCATCTTCGGTACAACCCGCCAATGCGCTCACACTGCAAGTCGAAGATTCGTTCGCTCTTTGGGCTGTGTTTGACCCCACCGGAGTCGCGAGCTATTTGAACAGCAATTATCTATCTACCAACGCCGCCCTTTGCGCTGACATTTTTGGCTCGGCGGGTTGCACCAGTTCTTGGGTGCCGAAGGATGGGGGTCTGCTGGCGAGTGCTTACTATGCGCCCGTTCCCAGTGGTGGATATAGCATGGAAATACTCTCACCTGACTCGGGCGGTTCTGTTTGCACTGCTGGGAAGGGTGTTTGTCCGGCTCAGGAATTCGTCGCGATGGTTCCAGAGGGTGGGGCAGCTTTCGCTTACCTCTTCCTGGCAGGCCTCTGCTGCTTCGGTGCCATCTACACGCGGTCTCGGCGGCAAGTTGCCAGTACGGAAGCCGTCTAAAGAAGTCGGCCTTCCCCCCAAGTCAAGAATGAAAGGCGTGCCAAACCAGGCACGCCTTTTTCTGTTGGAATCTCGACCCGTGGAGCGGGCGGAGAAGATCTTTCGAAGGAGTGCAACTTTGTAGATGCGGCGGAAATCGTCGCCCCGTTCACCGGGAATAAACGGCTGGATGCTCGGCGCAGATTCTTTGGAAAATCTGACTGCTTGGCTCACTGTGAAAGCTGCCCAGTGGATACCCGCAAAGAATATCTACGTCGTGGGTCTTGGCGATCTCATTCCAAAGTTTCTCCAATCGAATCGCCGCCTCTCCGTTGCCTAGTGTCCATAGGGGAGGGTCACATTCTCCGCACACCGCGACTCGAGGGTGAGGGTGCTCTCCCTTGGCAGCTTTGAACGCTGCCGCAAAGAGATTGGCAGCCGCTTCGATGAATCGAACTGGGTCAGGCAGGTCATCGACCATGAATGTTGAGAGGGTGGCGGCAGCGTCTAATGGGATGTATCTTCCTTGCTCGATAGCCGCAGCAATGTCGAAGCCATGCGACTGCAATCGCGGAAGAAGCATGTCTCTGTGGCGCTCGGTCGCAACGACGATTACTGCATTCCCGTCCCTGAGAGCGGCCCTGATGAACTGAGTGAAGCCCTACCGAGGACGAAAAACGTGTGCAGCGGCAAGCGTTCGCAGGCGCCTAAAGGGCGGCGAGAATGAGATTGCTGACAACTTTGCGGACGTTGCTGTATTGTTTGCCGACATCGTTGGATTCACAGTGTTGTCCAGCCACACATCCGCAAAGAAAATTGTAGAGATACTAAATGGCATTTTCTCCCTTTTCGATCGGGAAGCTCATGAGCTGGGCATAGAGAAAATCAAAACCATCGGGGACTGCTATATGGCTGTCTGCGGCTTGCCCCATCCGTACTCCGATCACGCTGACAGAATGGCTCTCATGGCGCTTCGCATGCTGGAGGTGACCAAGCAATACAACCAGGACAAGGGAACGAATCTTCAGCTGCGCATCGGAATCAACTCCGGTCCGGTGGTGGCTGGCGTCATCGGCGTGAGCAAGTTTATTTATGACCTCTGGGGCGATACCGTGAACCTCGCCAGTCGTACGGAATCGACAGGCGTGCCGGGTGATATTCAGGTTACGCGGAGCGTGTACGAGCGCTTGAAAGGCAAGTTTGAATTCGAAAGCCGGGGTGTAATCCAGGTGAAAGGAAAAGGGGAGATCGAAACCTGGCTCCTGCATTCTCAAGTGCTGGCAGCGGAGGCGGTCGCATGAAGGTGCAAATGTTGGGGACGTCGACACACGACACCGCCCACCGCCAGTACGTCAGCAGCTATCTCATCAACGGAACCGTAGCCATTGATGCGGGTTGTCTAGGGTTTCACGGCACCCCTTATGAGCAGGAAACGATCCGGCACGTATTCCTTACGCATTCACACCTCGACCACGCGGCGAGCCTGCCCATTTTTATCGAGAATGCGTGGACGCCGACCGGGGAATGCCCTCGGATCTATGGTAGTTCGGAGACCTTGGATGCCGTGCAGCGGCACATCTTCAACGATGTAATGTGGCCGGACTTCGTGTTTCTTTCTAAGAAGATGCACCCGTTCCTGCGCCTGTGCCCACTAGACACCGAACTGCCGGTGGAAGCCGGTGGTCTACGCATCACACCAGTTCGCCTCAATCACGTGGTGCCGACCTTCGGTTATGTCATCGCCGACGGCCAGACCACAATCATCGTTGCTGGAGATACTGGACCAACCGAACGGTTATGGGAAGTCGCGCATCAGGCCGCCGGCCTCAGGGCAGTGTTCTTGGAGGCGTGTTTCCCGAATTCGCTGAAGCGCCTGGCAGAGGTGTCCCTTCATCTCATCCCAGAGATGTTCGCCGGGGAAGTAGGCAAGATGCCGCCCGGCATCAAGGTAATTGTCACCCACATCAAGGTGCGTTACCGCGATGAGATCGTCCGAGAGTTACACGCCCTGGGACTTCCCCAGGTGGAAATCGGCGACTGCGAGAAGGAGTACAACTTCTCGGAAGTGATCACAGACCGCTCATTAACTGCCGCCTCCGCGGAGCGGCGAGTAGCGTGAGAATTAGAAGATGGAACCTCATCGTTCGGCTCCGTTTTTGCGCCATTCAAGAGGATGGAATATGAATCTATGGCACGAATTTTCTAATGCAACTGACAATATCGCCAGTATGAGCTGAAGTATCCCCTGTCCTAGCATCAAGTGTGAGTCAATCCCTGTTCGCCACCGGACAAACCATCTCCCGCTACCGTGTCTTGGAGGAACTAGGAAGTGGTGGAATGGGTGTAGTCTACAAAGCCCAGGACAATGAGCTTCGCCGGTTTGTCGCCTTAAAGTTCCTGCCGGAGAACGCTGCCCAGGACCCGCATGTCGTGGAACGCTTTCGCCTCGAGGCACGACGTGCATCCGCACTCAATCACCCCAATATCTGCACGATCTATGAAATTGGGAGCCACGAAGGCCGGGCGTTCATCGCCATGGAGTACCTGGATGGCGTAACGCTGAAGTACCTAATCGCCGCAGGCACCCTGGATGCCGAGCGTACTCTCCAGCTTGCCATCGAGGTTGCCGATGCCCTCGATGCCGCTCACAGCGAAGGCATCGTCCATCGTGACATCAAGCCAGCCAACATTTTCGTCACCAAGCGGGGTCACGCCAAGATTCTGGACTTTGGCCTGGCGAAAAATATGGTTCGGGAGAACATCGCAAGCCAGATTGCGGCGCAGGCGACAGAATCTCTTTCCTATGTCGCCGAACAGCATCTCACCAGTCCGGGCACAGCTTTGGGAACCGTGGCCTACATGTCCCCTGAGCAAGTACGGGCCAAGGAATTGGACGGTCGCACGGATCTATTCTCGTTCGGGATCGTGCTCTACGAAATGGCGACGGGGAGGTTGCCGTTTCAAGGAGACAGTTCGGGACTTATCACGGAAGCCATCCTGAACCGCGATCCAGTGGCGCCCATACGACTCAATCCCGACCTTGCCCCCGCACTGCAGGAAGTGATCCGTAGAGCTTTGGAGAAGGATAGGAATCTGCGGTATCAGCACGCGTCCGACATGCGGGTTGAGTTGCAACGGCTCCGGCGAGACAACGAGTCAGGCCGGAGGCCTGCGGAACAAGAAACAGGATCGGTCCTGATACCAATTGCAGATCGCTTATCAGAGACCGGGAAGCGCAGGGCACCGACTTCTTCAATGCGAACGTCCGGCCTCCGCCCACAGCGAGTCCCCAAGATCATTGACTCGCTTGCAGTTTTGCCATTCGAAAATGGCAGTGGCGACCTTGAGAACGAGTATCTCAGCGACGGGATCACCGGGAGCCTGATCAATAGCCTGGCAGCCATCCCGAAACTCCGAGTGATGGCGCGGAGCACGGTGTTTCGGTATAAGGGCCGGGAAAGTGATCCTCAGTCAGTCGGTCGCGAACTGAATGTGCGCGCCGTGCTCACGGGAAGAATGATGCAAAGCGGGGGTTCATTGCGCATCGGGACCGAATTGGTCGATGTAGCTACCGGATCTCAATTATGGGGGGCGCAATACGATCGCAAGCCTGGCGATATCTTTGCGGTGCAAGACGAAATCTCCAACCAGATCTCCGAAAAACTGCGGTTACAGTTGACCCGGGCAGAAAGGAAACGGCTGACCAAACGCCACACGGAGGATGCCGAGGCCTATCGACTTTATCTAAAAGGCCGTCATCACTGGAACAAGTGGACGGAAGAAGGGTTTTACAAGGCGATCGAGTACTTTCAGGGGGCAGTCAAGAAAGATCCCGGATATGCGCTCGCCTATGCCGGCCTGGCGGATTCTTACGTGCTGCTGGGATGGAACAGCTATCTAACGCCGAAGGAAGCGTTCCCGAAAGGCAAAGTGGCGGCGATGACAGCTCTGCGGTTCGACGCTAATCTCGCCGAGGCCCACACATCTTTTGCAGCCATTTTGTGGCTTTACGATTGGCGGTGGGAAGAGGCCGAGGCGGAATTCAAGCGCAGCCTCGCTCTCAGCCCCAATTACGCCACTGGCAACCATTGGTACGCCGAGTATGTGATGACCATGGGGCGGCAGGCGGACGCGATTGCCAGGATAAAAAATGGCCAGGACCTCGATCCTTTGTCGCTTATTATCAACGTCGCCGTCGGATGGGCCTTCTACCACGCCCGGCGATACGACGAGGCCATCGAACAACTCCGTCGAACTGTCGAACTGGATCCAAACTACCCCATCACTTACTGGATTCTCGGACTGTCGCTCAGGAAAACAGAGCGCTACGAACTGGCCATTGCCGAGGGTGAGAACGGGGTGAGGCTGTCAGGCGGCAGTCCTCTGATGCTCGCAGCGTTGGCGCACACTCTCGGCACGGCGGGCAGAACAAAGGAGGCAATTCAGATCCTCAATGATCTGACAACGTTGGCCAGGAAAAAGTATGTCGAACCATACTTCTTCGCCGGAATCCACATCGGGCTCGGAGAAATCGACCGCGCCATTGAATGCCTGGAGAAATCCTACGAAGAGCACTCCCACTGGCTTATCTATCTGCATATGGATCCGAGCATGGACGCTTTGCGGGAGGACCGGCGTTTCCAAGACCTGTTGCGGCGAGTTGATCTGCCCGCATTCCCGGCGGCGATCTCCGCCTGAAGGAAGCCAAGGCAGATACGCGAAGCTGCGGTGACCGATACCAGGACACAATCCCTTTCACGTCCGCTACCGTTCACAACCGTCGCGCAATGGCAGCTCCATGGATGCCTTGCCAACGATTCTGAACGGATCACGGGCTGGCCGATAGTAATCCGCGCTGAACGAAGCAACGAGGACTGGCCGTCTGAGAAATTTCTGATCAAGTGGCGAAGTCACGCTGGGTCCGGATTCAATCCGTCAACCGTGTGTTCGCTTTGACACTCCCGGCTCGACCCCGCGTTTAGCCTAAGGTCAGGCTTTGGTGAATCCACCGTCCCGCAAATGGCCGGATGACCAGTCAATATTGAGTCCGGCGCTGGGCAGGGAGAGCTTCGCAAGTGCCTCTCGATGCGCTTCCTCGATCTGTTTCGCGGTGAGCATCTTAGTGATGAGGCCCTTAGCCTGTGCTGCCCGTTCAAGCGCTACCAGGTACCACGAATAGGCACGGACTACGTCGCTGGGATCGGATCGTCTCACCAAATACATTTGTGCCAGAGCTAGTTGTGCGGCGGGCAGACCTGCTTCCGCTGCCTTCTGCAACAGTGCAAATTCGTCGCGATGAGCGCTGCGCTCCGCACCATTTGTCGAAGCTTCGGCGCTTGACTGGAGGGGAACAGGCTGCGTCAACGTCATGAATAAGAGTTCAATGCGGCTGGAAACTCCCAGCTTGTCAAATACCCGAAACAAATGATTCTTCACCGTGTGCTGGCTGAGCTTGAGGCGCTCGGCAATCTGGCGGTTGCTTAGCCCCTCAGCCAGGCAACGCACCACCTGCACTTCACGTTTCGAGAGCAAGCTCAAACCATGGGCATTCACCGCCCGCACAACGGGAGCGCTCGCCAATGCATCCAGGGCCAGTGCCATTTCCCGACTGCTGGCCCATACTTGTCCCTGATACACGCAGTGGACGCATTTGCAAAGCAGTTCGACCGGCTGGCGCTTGCTGAATATTCCCCTCGCCCCTACGCGAAACGCGTTCAAAACAACTTCATCTTTCAGCGAATCCATCAACACGACGGCTCGAATGCGGGAACCCAATGGGCGCAAGTCACGGATGATCTCCAGGCCGCGAGCTGGCTGTTCATCCAGATTTGCGCTGATTATGAGGACATCGGTATTCAAAGCGGTGACTGCCGCAACCAGATTTCCCGAATCGGAGTCGAAGGGAATAACTTCCAGCAGGGGATCACGCTTCAAGACATCGGCTAGCAAATGTGTATGGATGCGAGAACTGTCGGCGACCAGGACGCGGACTTTATTGTCCCGACTCTTTGCATCGATGAACATCGGATCTGGTGACATGTCTTCGAATGCCCATCTTAAGGCATCAGGTTTGGATTTGGGGGAGAATCAGAAGCGGACGCTGGGTCATGTTATCGTTTTGGAAAACTCAATGCAACCCTGGTTTTCAGCTTGCAAAGGGCACTTCCGGGACCGGGCCATATTTTCTGGAACCAGAATGGTTTTCCCGGCGATTGACCTGCTGAACCTGATCACACATTATCGAATGTGAGGACGCGACTCGTACGCCGAAACCTGCATCCCATGACTATGAGTCAAAATCAGACTTCCCCCACCGAAGGGACTTTTAGTCCTGGAAAATGGATCGGGCAGCTGGTGGCTGCGGTGATTCTGGCGGAGGGAATTTGGGGATTCCTTGTTTCTCTCACCAATAACCTACTTGCGCCGCTCCTGGCGAGGGAGATGGGGACAGACCCACAGTCACCGCTGTACCTCGGCAAAGGCGAGTTCAACTTTTCTGAATTATTCAAGTCGGTATTGACGCTTTGCCTGGCCGGCATTG
This sequence comes from uncultured Acidobacteriaceae bacterium, assembly GCA_963836305.1. GTDB lineage: Bacteria > Acidobacteriota > Terriglobia > Terriglobales > Acidobacteriaceae > Sulfotelmatobacter. The sequence continues at coordinate 19,198 of CAWIJP010000027.1, forward strand.
TGTTCGTGCTCTTGAACGAGTGGTCGCGGAGGAGACGCTCGCCAGTACGGGTCAAGACTGTGCATGTAACCAATAAAGTTTTGCGACCCCCCGCCGGAGTATCCTCCAGTATGGCTTCTTCCGAGGAGGTTACGGTGCCGGCGCAAACAGCAGTAAGCCCGCTCTCATCGTCAGCGATGTCGCAGGTCCCGCCGCAGAAATCGGCTCCCCCTTCGGTTGCAGCCTCCAGCAAGCGAGTCAAACCGCAAACCCCTAAACCGGTTTACTACAACATCGTTGGGGAGCCTGTGAATCCGACCGAGGACGACTAGGAACCTTCCAATATTGCATTCCGTCCGCCTGAGCCGTTTCGAAGTTGCAACACCATTCACACCGCCTACAAAAGAGTGAATAGGGCAGAATCACTCGTCGATTCGCCTAAGCGACCGTAGTACATGCCGGGCCTTGTATTCGATTCAACTTTAAGATAATAAAGGAAATGGTTTCACCTGCAATTGTTCAGTATTCGCTTCCAGCGGCCGTTTGCGAGGACCAGGCGAGCATCGAGGGTCTCCGCGAAAATGAGTGCCTATTCTCAATAATGGCTAGTATTGACTACAATGTTATGAGAAACATTACCCTAGGTATTAATATCCATTGCAAAGCTCTGCGACGGTGTATACTGTGATCGCAGTAGGCCGAGGAACCCCAGCCAGAATACGGGTCCCGACCTAGAAAAATACCCTGATTCAACGGGCAGCCGGTTCTCCCCCTTGGCTACCTGACCGCAGGTATAGAAATCTCCGTCATGAGGTTTTGAGACCACAAGTAACGCCGGTCGATTCGTCACTTGGATCGCGCCAACTGGTTTCTTACCTGATGAAGTTTCAAGCAGTTGGCATTTGCGGTAAACAGGAAGCTAGCTTCTCCCCCCGGTTTCCTGATCACAAGGTCTCTCCCCTGAAATCTCCTAGTTGAGATTTCGAAAGCAACACTCTAGCTCTTTCTGTTTTGGGGTCATTCTGAGAAGAGTGACTTAGAGGGCGAAGCTATGTCAGTCACCAGCCTATCGTTCAATTTGCCGCAGCCGCTTCCGCTCGTCGAGAGCGAAGGCCAGCATTGGTACGGATTGCACACTCGTCCACGACACGAAAAAATCGTGGCGCAGCGCCTGGGGGAAAGAGGCGTGACCACATTCCTTCCTTTGGTCACCGAAGTTCATCGCTGGAGCGATCGCAAGAAGTCTGTACAGTTGCCGCTTTTTAGCTGCTACGTGTTCGCAAAGTTCAGCCCCAACCGGGTGGAGCGCCTTCGCGTCCTGCGGGTAGAAGGCGTGTTCGGACTGGTCGGCGCGTGCGGCGAGGGCACGCCGATCCCCGTCGCGGAAATCGATGCGGTGCGCAGTGTAGTGGAAACCCAGCTACCCTGGTCTGCTCATCCCTTTCTGAAGATTGGTCAACGTGTTCGAATTCGCAGTGGAGCCCTCGATGGCATGGAAGGCATACTGGTCTCGCGCAACGGAGATCGAACCCTGGTTATTTCCGTAGAAGCGATCCAGCGATCACTGGCCGTCCGCGTTGAAGGATACGAAGTCGAACCTGCCTGAAGCTGCTCGGAAGTCCATCCCTAACCTCCCGAAAAGGTCCATCAACATGGCCGCAAACTTAACTGAGACACTTCGCTTGCTGGTTGTAAGCAGTGAAGCTTCGATTCTTCGTCTGCTCGGTTCCACCGCGCGCGCTAATTCCTGGCACCTGGAGACTTCTTCCAGCGGTTGGGATGCGATGGAACGAGTTCAATTTGGCGCCGCGCCCGATCTCCTGCTGTTGGATGTTCCCGGTGGGGAGAGCGACGGACTGCAGCTCCTGCCCTGGCTGCGCAGACTTCGCCCTGAACTTCCGATCGTTGTGGTATGCGACCCTCGAGATGCGAACCGGCAGAAAGAAGCTACCCGCCTGGGCGCCAAGGACATTTTGCTTCGTCCCGTGAGCGAATCACAAGTCGAATCCGTGCTCCGCCGACACCTCGGCACTGCGAATGATGACGCAGAGATGGCCAGCGAAGACATTGAGTCACTCGGAGAAGATGAGTTTTTCCTAAGCGTCAGTCCCGCGATGCAGCAGCTTCGCGCCCAAGCGGAGTTGCTAGGGCAGGCCGATGTTCCCGTGCTTATTCTAGGAGAGCCCGGAAGTGGTAAGGGGACTGTTGCCCGCTTGATCCATCAGAAGTCCGTACACTCTGGGTTTAAATTCCTGCGCGTCAACTGTGCGGAGATGCCGGCAGACCTGCTGGAAATCGAATTGTTTGGCCGGGAAAATGGATCGTCCAATGGTTCGGTGAAAGCTTTGGGGAAGCTGGAAATTGGCCAGAGAGGCACGATTCTGCTAGATGAAATCACGGAGATGCCGCTTGCTCTGCAATCGAGGATTCTCAAAGTTTTGCAGGACAGGCAATTTGTGCGGTCCGGCGAGCCGAAGCCAGTCGAAGTCGACATTCGCATTCTCGCCGCCAGCAGCGACAAATTGGACCAGGCGCTTGCAGAAAAGCGGCTGAATCCCGATCTTTACTACCGCTTCAGCGCGTTTACGGTCAATGTTCCCCCATTGCGACAGCGTAAGGAGGAAATTAGAATTCTTCTGCGCTATCTCATGCACAAGCTGGCGAAATACTACGGCCTGGCTCCGCGGGAGTTTACGCAATCGGCGCTGGAGGCTTGCCAGAATCACTCCTGGCTGGGCAATTTGAAGGAATTGGAAACCTTCGTCAAACGCTATTTAATCGCTGGCGACGAAGAACTCACACTAAGCGAACTGGAAGCAGGGTCGACAGGAGAGAATCATCGGTCGCAGGCGCATGTTGCGGGAAATTCGCGGGAAGAGGCTGAAGCTGCCGCCGGCGGAGTTATCCCGAAATCGCTGAAATCGATGATCCAGAGCGTACGCTGGGAAACCGAGCGGAATGCGATTGCCGCGGCTCTGGAGAAGACAGGATGGAATCGCAAGGCGGCCGCCCGCCTGTTGGGTGTAAGCTATCGTACGATTCTGTATAAGATCGAGCAGTACGAGATGAGTGCTCCTGAATCCTATCTTTCATCGCTTCCGGGAGCGCGATTGAGTTTTGCCAGTCAAAACAAAGGGAACGGAAAAGCAAGTTGAGTAAACAAACCATACGCGGCATCAGCGCCAGTTCGGTGAGACACGCATTGTTTGTAGGCGCGATGGGATTGGCTTTCTCCACCGCAGCAATTGCGCAAGCGGCACCCGCTACCAATGCCGCAGCGTCGCAACCCGCTTCATCCGCTCCTAACAGTGATGCTTCGTCAACCACGAAAGCCCACGATAACAGTTTCGTAATTGGCAACGACGACGTATTAGCTATCAGTGTGTGGAAGGAGCCGGAAATTTCGCGGTCCATCCCGGTTCGGTCAGATGGAAGGATCTCTCTGCCATTAGTTGGAGAGGTGCAGGCGACGGGAGAGACACCACTCAAGCTGGAGCAGGAGATTGCCGCCAGGTTGAAGAGCTACATCGACGAACCAGAAGTCACCGTCATCGTCCAGCAAATTAACAGTCAAAAGTTCAATATCCTGGGAATGGTAACTCGGCCCGGTTCCTTTCCGATTGCCAGCGCGGCAACCGTGCTGGATGCGATCGCACTGGCCGGGGGATTTCGCGACTTTGCTAAACAGAAATCCATATACGTGCTGCGGCAGAATTCCGATGGCAGCCAGACGCGAATCCCTTTCAACTACAAACAAGTTGTCAAAGGTCAAAACCCCGCGCAAAACATTAAGCTTCAGCCCCGCGACACCATCGTTGTTCCGTAATCACGTTCCGTAATCACGTTCCGTAATCACGTTCCGTAATCACGTTCCGTAATCATGTTCCGTAATCATGTTCCGTAATCATGTTCCGTAATCACATTCTGTACATGAAATTGTTTGAAGAAATCTGCGTGGGCCTGCTCTTGCTGCCAGTGGCACCGCTTTGGTCGCAGGTCGATACCACGCCGACTGCGCCCATGCCCGCTGTAACCGGCGCAGCCCCTGCGAGCAGCTCCGATCAAATGATGACTCCGCCGCCTGTAAGCGGGCAATCTTACCCCACAGCGCCAACGGCCGCAGAGCGCTCAAACTATCTTCGTGGTGGAATGACATTCAGCAGTGCATATACAGATAACGCCTTGGGCTCGGTGAACGGGCATCCGGTGAGCGATGTCAGTTATTCGATATGGCCGACGCTGGCCCTGGATGAAACCACGACTCGCCTGCACATCGTTTCGACGTACGCGCCCGGCTACACTTTCTATCAGCGCGAAAGTTCATTGAACGAGACAGACCAAAACGCGTCTGTTGATTTGCAGTACCGGGTCAGCCCGCACGTCACCGTCAGCGCGCGAGATGGTTTCCAGAAAAGTTCTAACGTTTTTAACCAACCAAATCTCGCATCAGCGTTGGCGGTTTCGGGAGGAACGCAAGAGGCGAACTTTTCCGTGATCGCGCCGATTGCGGATCGCGTCAGCAATTTCGGGAATGCAGGAATCACTTATCAATTTGCAGCGAACGGAATGGTCGGAGCGAGCGGAACCTTTGCCAATCTGCACTATCCGAACCAGGCCGAGGTTCCTGGCCTGTTCGATTCCAGTTCGCAGGGCGGCTCGGTTTTCTTTACTCACCGCATTTCTAAAATGCACTATGTCGGTACCACCTATCAGTACCAAAGACTGGTGTCGTATCCCACCTTCGGCCAAAACGAGACGCAGACTAACGCCCTGCTTTTTTTCTACACCCTCTATGCGTCGTCGCGACTATCATTGTCTTTTTTCGGCGGCCCGCAATACGCGAATGCTGGACCGCAATACGTTACTCAGTCGTTGGTGGCGCCGGGATTCCAGAGCTGGAATCCGCAGGTGGGCGGCAGCATGGGCTGGCAAGGCCACTTCACGAATGTAGCCGTGAGCTACTCGCACATGATCTCCGGCGGCGGGGGATTGATTGGGGCGGTCAAGTTGGATAGCGCGACGGCATCGATACGCCAGCAAATGACGCGAAGATTAAGCGGCTCGATTGCGGGCGGATACGCACAGAGCAATGTTTTGGGATCAGCCCTATTGGGTAACGATAACGGGCACACGCTTTCCGGGACAGCCTCCTTGCAGCGACAGTTCGGCGAGCGTATCAGTCTGCAACTGGGATATACGCGGCTTCATCAGGATTACAGCGGGGTTGCTGTCCTGGCCGAGACTCCCAATACGAATCGCGAATTTGTTTCGATGTCGTACCGTTTCTACAGACCGCTGGGAAGATAATAATTTCTATGGTTGACGATCTCGACGAGAAAAGTTCGGAAGGCTTCGACCTGCAGCGCTACCTCGGCATTGTCCGTCGCCGCCACCTGCAGTTTCTCATCCCTCTTTTCCTGGGTTGGGCGGTGGTATGGGGGGCGAGCTGGGTACTGCCTCCGGTCTATCGTTCCGGCACGCTGATTCTGGTGGAACAGCCCACCATGCCGAAGGATTATGTTACGCCCAACGTAAACGACGATCTGCAAGACCGGTTGCGCAGCATCACGCAACAGATTCTAAGCCGCACCCGCTTGCTGCACATCATTGATCAGCTGAATCTTTATGCGGATCCGCACAACCATCTGAGTGCCGATGACAAGGTCGAAGGCATGAGGAAACAGATCGAGATCGAACTGGTGCGCGACACCGAGAACCGCGTCAGTTCCTTTAACGTCTACTATTCGGCGCACGATCCGCACGTCGCCCAGCAGGTAACCAGCGAACTGACCAATCTGTTTATCAGCGAAAACCTTGAAGTGCGTCAGCAACAATCGGAAGACACGACAAAATTCCTCGAGAGCCAGCTGGAAGCGGCTCGCCAGACCTTGTCCGACCAGGAAGAAAAAATCCGCCAGTTCAAGGGACAGCATGTTGGCGAACTGCCCGCGCAGGTAGGAAGCAATCTGCAGATTCTGGCTGGCCTCCAGTCGCAGCTGCAAACCGAAGAAGACGCGCTGAATACTGCCAAGCAACAGCGGGTTTACCTCGAAACCCTGGTGAATCAATACCGCTCTCTGCAAAGTACGCCAAGGGGTGAGGGTGCGGGGGGTGCGGCAACCGTAGGACTTCCAGCGATCGATCAAGAGCTCGATAAGCTTCGGGCGCAACTGGCCGATCTCAGCTCACACTATACGGACCGTCATCCCGACGTTCGCAAGGTCAAGGAGCAGATCGCCGAAACCGAAAAGACCAGAGACCGCATCATGGCTGACCTGAAGGCGAAGGCCTCTGCGCCGGCGGATCCGGATGCGCCGACCACGAGCGCAGATCCCTCCGCAATGACGGACGCATCGTCCCCGATGGTGCAGTTGCAGGGACAGCTACAAGGGAATCGCATCGAGGTCGCGAACCGGGAGCATGCGGTTGCGGATTTAAAAAATAAGGTCGTCGATTATCAGGCGAGACTGAATCAGGAACCGGTGCGCGAGCAGCAACTTTCGGATTTGACTCGAGGCTACGAACAATCAAAAGCGAATTATGACGAACTGCTCAAGAAAAAGAATGAGTCGGCGATGGCCACCAGCATGGAATTGCTGCAACAGGGTGAGCGCTTTCGCATCATTGACCCGCCCAGCTTGCCGGTGAAGCCGGACTTTCCCAACCGGCTGAAGTTCTGCGGCATTGGCTTGGGCATAGGCTTGGCGCTCGGCGTCGTGGTAGCCGGAGCATTCGAAATGATGGATGACCGGATCCATGACGAAAAAGAATTGCAAGAACTGCTTCCCGTTGCCGTCATTTCGGAAATTCCTGCTCTCACCGTTCCCTCCGACGAGCAGCGGGAGCGCGGCAGGCTGTGGCTGGGTTGGGCGACGGCTGTGTTTGTATCTGTTACGATTTTGCTGGGGTCGGCGTTAAGCTACTTACGCGATTAGTACAATCATGTACAAAGCATTCTACAGTCTGAAGCGCAATCCCTTCGAGATCACTCCCGATCCTTCTTTCCTGTTTCCTACGCGGAGACACAACGAAGCTCTGGCGGCTCTCTACTACGGGGTCAGGCGGCATAAGGGGTTCGTGGTTCTGACCGGAGAGGTCGGCACTGGCAAGACTTTGCTCCTGCACTATCTGCTGCAGCTGCTGAAACAGAGCAATGATGTCGCTTACGCCTATATATTCAACGGACGTTTGTCTCCGATCGAATTCCTGCAATACTTCGCCAGTGATCTCGGGCTGCCTGCGACCAGCAAGAACAAAGGTGAACTGTTGTTGCAGATTGCCCACTATGTGATTGCGCGTAACCAGAAGAAACTGACAACGGCTCTGGTGGTCGACGAAGCGCACCACTTGTCTGCGGAAATTCTGGAGGAAATCCGGCTCTTGAGCAATCTCGAGACTCCGCACGAGAAGTTGCTGCAAATTCTTCTGATCGGACAGCCCGAACTCGACGAAAAGCTCGATTCCGTCAGCTTGCGGCAATTGAAGCAGAGGATCGCCCTGAGGTCGCACCTCGAACCCTTGAATTCGGATGAGACCAAGGGATACATCGAGCGGCGGCTGCAGCTGGCAGGATGTCCGTATCCCGCAGTGTTGTTTCCGCCCGAAACCATCGCCGCTGTCTTTCAGCATTCACAAGGACTCCCCAGACTGATCAATACGGTCTGCGAAAATGCACTGATCGCGGCATACGCACGGCAAATGCGCAGCGTCAGCCCTGAAATTATCGACGACATTGCCACCGACTTCCGCTTGGGTATTCAAACAGCTCCCCTGGATAGAAAGACAACCTCCGATGAACTCGATGCGCGAAAGGCGGCGCAGACATTGCTTGAACTGTATGCCCATCTACAGGGAGAGCAAAAGCGGGACGAGGAGTTGAGAGGACGAGTACGCTTCAGGGTGAAAGAATAATGAGCAATATATTCGACGCGTTGCAAAGAGCGGAGCTGGAAAATTCCGGAGCGGAAGGTCCCACGCTCACGATTGCTACAGAACTGCTGCAGGCCGCCGAGCAGAAGCTGCGCGATTCCGGGGCCATCATCGACCAGCCGGCTCTGGGGAATGCTTTCGATTCCGATCCTGCGGCTCCGATCGAAGATCTGGAACGATGCCCTGTTCTGTCGGTCACTCTCCAGGACGAAAGTCGGCTGGTTTCGTTGGGTAAAGAGGGAAGCCTTGGAGCGGAAAAGTTCCGCTTCCTCGCGGTCCGCTTGCGCCAGCTGCGACACAGCCGGCCTTTGAAAAAAATTCTGATTACCAGCACCATTCCGCAGGAAGGAAAGAGCACAGTCGCATCCAACCTGGCATGCACTCTGGCACGAAGAAAGCCGCAGAAAACGCTGTTGTTGGAAGGCGATTTGAGGCGTCCGAACATTACTTCAAGGTTTGGGTTAGGCCAGCTTCCCGGACTGTGTGAGTGGCTCGGCGGACAAACCCCGAATATTAATATCTACCGTTTGGAAAACCTCGGCGTCTGGATATTGCCCGCGGGTACGGCGCCGCAAAACCCTCTGGAGTTAATGCAATCCGGAAAGCTTTCACCTCTGATGGAACGATTGGAAGCATGGTTTGACTGGATCGTGATCGACTCGCCGCCCGTGCTTCCGCTGGCGGATGCCAGTCTCTGGTCCCGCTTAGCCGATGGAATTCTGCTGGTTACCCGCAAAGGGATCACGGAAAAACAGCAGCTGAAGCGCGGACTCGAAACAATCGAGAAATCCAAGTTGTTGGGTGCGCTGGTCAATAGCAGCGAGAGCGCGGCCCACAGCGATTATTATCAGCGGTACACCTCCCCTACAGCCGATAGCCCCAAGGAATAATCGGACCGCACAGGCGGCCGAGTGTTTGTTGTGAACCTCCCCCGTTAAATCAAATTCCCTAGCACTCAGAAGGATCTTGGCCCTATGCCAGCAACAGATCAAGCGGAGGATACTGTGCACGCACGACGCTCTGGAATGAAAGGTGTAACTGTAAGCGCGCTCTCCGAAGCCTCATCGAGCGGGGAACGCGTTGTCTTAAACCCGGAAGCCTTTCGGCGAATGATTGCGCTGGAAAGAAAGCGAAGCGAGCGTTCGCGAAAGCCGTTCATACTTTTGCTGCTCGATATGGGCGACCGTCCATCTGAAAAGAGCGGGAAGATTTTAGGAAAGATTTCATCCGTGCTATCGGCTACCACTCGCGACACCGACGTTACCGGCTGGTACGCGAATGAGTGCGTGCTGGGAGTGATGTTCACCGAGATCGCCGCCGAAGATAGCGCTTCCATTCCCGGGACTGTGATCGCCAGGGTTACCGACACTTTGCGCAGCAATCTCGCGCTCGAACAATTCAACCGGGTGCGGCTCTCGTTTCATGTTTTCCCCGAGGACTGGGATCATGACGATCATCAGGGATCGAGCAATCCCACGCTCTATCCGGATCTGTCGCAGCGCGAGGATGGCAGAAAATTATTCCGCGTGCTGAAGCGCATCATGGATGTGGTCGGCAGCGCGCTGGCACTGCTGTTTTTCTTGCCCGCTTTTCTGGCGATTGCCGCCGCCATCAAAGCCACTTCAAAGGGGCCGGTTTTCTTCCGGCAACGCCGCATCGGCCAGCATGGAAAGTCGTTTGTCTTCCTGAAATTCCGGTCCATGCAGGTGAACAATGACGCCGCAGTTCATAAAGAATATGTCCAGAAGCTGATTGCCGGAAAAGCCGAGAAGCAGCCCTCGAATGGCAATGGCGAGGGCGTCTACAAGCTGACCAAAGATCCCCGCGTTACCCGCGTCGGATCATTTCTGCGAAAAACCAGCATGGATGAGCTTCCACAGTTCATCAATGTTTTGAAGGGTGAAATGTCACTGGTCGGGCCCCGTCCTCCGGTTCCTTACGAGGTGGAGGCCTACGACATTTGGCACCGCCGGCGTCTGCTGGAAGCAAAACCCGGCATCACTGGCCTATGGCAGGTGAGCGGACGCAGCCGGGTAAAATTCGACGACATGGTTCGACTCGACCTCCACTACGCGCGCACCTGGTCGCCATGGACGGATATGAAGATCCTGTGGCGCACGCCGGGGGCAGTGGTTCTCGGCAACGGTGCGCACTAAATCAGTTTCCCACGAAATTCCCCCAGCCCTCCCTACTCTGTCTGCTTCAGGTGAAAATCATGGCTTCTATCGCTGAGCCTTCCATCGTAACGCCAGAGCAAGGAAACATCGCAATGATCAAGTTTGGAGTTGTCGGTTACGGGTACTGGGGTCCGAATGTTGTCCGCAACATTGATCGCCTTGATGAGACCAAAGTGGTCGCCGTATGCGACAAGAGTCCGGCGGCGCGGAAGAAAGTGGCGAAGGCCTATCCAGATGTGCGAGTAACCGATGATCCTGCAGAGTTGATGTCATCTCCTGAAATCGATGCCATTGCCGTGGTAACGCCAGTGTGGACGCATTATGAACTGGCCAAGGCAGCGCTGCAGAACGGCAAGCACGTTTTTGTCGAAAAGCCGTTTACCAGCAACGCGGCGCAGGCGCAGGAACTGATTGATCTCGCGGCACGAAAAAATCTCAAGATCATGGTCGACCACACCTTCCTGTTTACCGGGGCGGTGCAGAAAATCAAACACCTTCTCGATGACGGCGCTTTGGGCAAGCTCTACTACTATGATTCCATGCGCGTGAATCTTGGCCTCTTTCAACACGACGTCAATGTGGTCTGGGATCTTGCGCCGCACGATCTGTCCATCATCGATCACCTGATTCAAAAGACTCCCGAAGCCATCTCCGCGACCGGCCAGACTCATCTCAATGGACACGAAGACGTAGCCTTCATCACTCTGTATTTTCCCGACAAAGTCATTGCTCATATCAACGTGAATTGGCTGTCGCCAGTGAAAGTCCGGACGACCCTGATCGGCGGGGAAAAGAAAATGCTGGTGTGGAACGACCTGGAAGCGGACGAGAAGATCAAGATCTATGACAAAGGCGTAAACGTTACCAGCCGCGAAGGGCTTTATAATTTGCTGGTGCATTATCGATCCGGCGATATGTGGGCGCCGCAGATCGAGCAGGTCGAAGCGCTATCGCGCGAATTGGCGTATTTCGTCGACTGCATCTTGACCGACCAAACCCCGTTCAACGATGGTCATGCCGGGCTTCGAGTGGTGAAGATGCTGGAGGCAGCGAATCGCTCCATGCAAAAACGTGGTGAGTTAGTTTACATCTCCGACTCGCAAGTTCCGATCACTCGGAATTCAGCCAGCGAGGCCGTGATCGGCGCAGGCCGATAATGCAACTTCAGGAATTTTCATCGCGCTAAAGGAAGCTCTCAACGAATGCAGATCAAGATCGAATCCAGATTGCTGGGGGACGTAGTAATTATCGTCCCGGAGATTTTTCAGGATGCCCGTGGCTTTTTCACCGAGACCTTTCGCGCGGATCAATTCAAGGCACTCGGTTTGCCGACGGAGTTTGTTCAGGACAACCACTCGCGTTCTGCCAAAGGGGTGGTGCGCGGGTTGCACTTTCAATGGAGTCCGCCGATGGGAAAGCTTATGCGAGTTACCGCCGGAAGCGCTTTTCTGGTCGCGGTCGATATTCGTAAAGGCTCGCCGCATCTCGGCAAGTGGGCGGGAGTTGAGGCGTCAGCGGAAAATCGCCGGCAGGTGTGGGCGCCAGCCGGTTTTGCCCGCGGCTTTTGCGCTCTTAGCGAGGGCACAGAGATCCAGTACAAGTGTACCGGGATCTACAGCAATAAAGCGGAATCGGCGATCCTGTGGAACGACCCGGCGATCGGCATCAAGTGGCCGCTGGCCGATGTAACCGTTTCGGACAAAGACCGAAATGCGGCAACTCTAGCGGATTGGCTGCGCTCCTCTGACTCCGACAATTTTCAATATTCCGAAAGCGCGGAACTGCTGGCAAAGAGCTAAGCGATGCCAACTGCAACTACGGCAATTCCGAACGTGAGGCGAGGATGAAGGTCGCAGTGATCGGCGCTAGCGGCCAGCTTGGCCAGGATGTAGTCCGCGCGTTTGCGGATCGGGGCGATGAAGTACGCTCACTAAATCACCAGGATATCGAGCTTTCTAATCTCGATTCGGTTGTGGCATGTTTGCGCGCCGCTCAGCCCGAGGTTGTAGTCAACACTGCCGCCATGCACCACGTTGAAAACTGCGAACAGCAGCCGGAAAGGGCGCACGAAGTAAACGTCGTGGGCGCGAAAAATCTCGCAACCGCAACCCGCGATTTGGGATCGGTATTGATCCACGTCAGCACCGACTACGTATTCGACGGCCACAAAGGCAAACCTTACGTCGAAACCGACGAAGCACGTCCGCTGAACGTTTACGGTAGAACTAAGTTGGCAGGTGAACAGTTTGTGCAGGAGATCAACCCCCGGCATTACGTTCTGCGTACCGCCGGTCTTTACGGCAGCCACCCCTGCCGCGCCAAGGGTGGTCAGAATTTTGTCGACCTGATGCTTCGATTAGCGCGGGAACGTGGTTGCGTGCGAGTGGTTGATTCTGAGTTCACCACTCCGACCGCAACCGCTGATGTGGCGCGCCAGATTGCCGCGCTCAGCCGCGCGGACGCGTATGGTCTTTACCACGCCACGGCGGAGGGCAGCTGCTCCTGGTATGAATTTGCTCAGGAAATATTTCGTGTTGCCGATGTTTCGGTAAAGCTCGAAGTAGCTGGACCTGACGAATTTCCCGCCAAGGTTCCCCGACCCGCGTACTCGGTTCTCGAAAATCGCGGGTTGAAGTGCCACGATTTGAATCTGTTTTGTCCGTGGCAGGAAGGCTTGAACGCCTATCTGTCTGAGAAGCAGATGGCCGTGGCCAGCCGTCAAAACTGAACTCTTTCGGCGCATCATCCCAGCCAACAAAAGCTAAAGTTTAGGAGACAGAAATGAAGATCCTGATCGCGGGTGGGGCCGGTTATTTGGGCTCCGTACTTGTTCCAAAACTGCTGGAGCGAGGGTATGAAGTCGATGTAGTGGATTTGTTCTGGTTCGGCAACCATCTTCCTCCCGAAGCCGGAATCATCCGGAAAGACATTTTCGATATTACCGCCGAAGACTTGCAGTGCTATCAACAAGTCGTATTCCTGGCCGGATTGTCGAATGATCCCATGGCAGAGTTTTCCCCTAGTCAGAATTTCATCTTCAACGCCGCAGCTCCTGCCTACCTCGCCTACGTCGCCAAGAAGGCGAAGGTAAAACGCTACGTGTATGCCTGCTCCTGCTCGGTGTACGGATACACCGACAATGAGTTGTTTGACGAGAGCCGCCCGGTATCTTCTTCTTACCCGTATGGAATTTCCAAGCTGCAGGGCGAGCAGGCCGTAATGAACCTGATGGATGATAGTTTCTCTGTTATCTCGCTGCGCAAAGGAACTGTCTCCGGCTACAGCCCGCGCATGCGCCTCGACCTGATCATCAACACCATGTTCAAGAACGGTGTCCGCAACCGCGAGATCACGGTGAATAATCCTTCCATCTGGAGGCCGATTCTCAGCATCGAGGATGCGACCAACGCCTACGTTCGGGCGATTGAAGCCAGCGAACGAATCTCGGGAATCTTCAACGTTGCTTCCGGCAACTACACGGTCGGCGAAGTGGGAGACCTGGTGAAAATGGCGATTGAAGAGCACCTTGGCATCTCGGTGCGTTTGAACATCCACCACAAGAAGGATTTCCGGAACTACAAAGTGAGTATTCAGAAGGCGGAAAACACGCTCAGCTTTCATCCCAATCACAGCGTCAAGTGCATCGTGAAAAACCTTATCGAGAAGATGGATCGATTTGCCGATTGGGATAACCCGCAGTATTACAACATCGACACCTTAAAACTGCTCTCGGAAAATGGCGACCGGTTACGCAGTCTGGTGGAAGTTGGCTAGGGATGTCGACATGGTTCACGGTACCCGTGAATTTGAAGTCATGACGATGGCGATCCGACAGCCAAATACTGTAGCAACGGTTTCGCACCCAAATCCTCGATTGAGTTCGCATCCCACTGTTTTGGTCGCGACGACTTCGCGCTGGTTTCCCACAGCCCGACTGGCCATGGCTTTGGCGAGTAACGGATGCGTGGTCGAGATGTTGTGTCCTGCCGGACATCCGATAACGAAGACGATGGCGGCAAACAAAATCTATCGCTATCACGGTTTGGCGCCGTTGCGTTCCTTCGCCGCCGCGATCTCGAACGCGAGGCCGGATCTGATTATTCCCGGGGATGATCTTGCTACGCGGCAGTTGCATCGTCTTTACGACTTGGAGCAGAAAAGGGATCGCAGCGGGTCTTCTATTTGCCGGCTGATCGAGCGCTCGCTGGGACCGGCAGAAAGTTTTCCCGTCGCCTATACCCGATCTGCATTCATCGACCTGGCGCGGCAAGAAGGCATACGCGTACCGGCAACGAAGGCGATTGCCAACCTCGACGAACTGAAGGATTGGATCATCCGAAACGGATTTCCAGTGGTGTTAAAGGCTGACGGAACCTCCGGCGGCGATGGCGTGCGGATTGTGCGTACCCTGGAGGAAGCCGAACGAGCCTTCTCTTCGTTGCAAGCTCCGCCTCGGTTGTTGCGTGCCGCCAAGCGGGCCATGATCGATCACGACGTTACACTGGTGGGTCCGGCACTGCTGCGCCGCCGCTTCGAAATGAATGCGCAAGCTTTTGTTGAAGGACGCGAAGCCACCAGCGCGGTCGCCTGCTGGCGGGGCACGGTGCTGGCGGCTCTCCATTTTGAAGTGATTAAAAAACGAAGTGCGGCGGGACCCGCGACGGTTGTCCGGTGGATCGAAAACACAGACATTGCGACCGCCGCTGAAAAGATGGTGCGCCGGCTGAATCTCTCCGGCGTGCACGGCTTCGATTTCATGTTGGAAGAACGAACCGGAAAAACCTATTTGATCGAGATGAATCCCCGCGCCACCCAAGTAGGCCATTTGGCGCTGGGGCCGGGTCGCGACATTCCGGCGGCGTTGTATGCTGCTCTGTCCGGTACGGTTCGGCAATCAGCACCCGCGGTTACAGAAAACGACACCATCGCGTTGTTTCCCCAAGAGTGGATTCGCAACCCAGAAAGCGCTTTTCTGCAGTCGGCGTATCACGATATTCCCTGGGAAGCGCCGGAGTTCGTTCGCGACTGTGTCAGCAACCAGCGAAAGCAGAGCGCCTGGTACTCACGGGAAAACTGGAACAAATCCTCAGCGCCAGTTCAAACTCCGAAGAAAGCATCTGCCGCAGCAAAGGCGTACGGAGTAGGGACTCGCGTGAAAAGCGATTCAATCGCGAGATGAGTGATCCAGCCTCGATGATAAAAATGCGGCCACTGCGAATTATGAAGTTCGGCGGGACCTCGGTAGGCGATGCCTCCTCGATTCGGCGGGTCGCGGAAATCGTTTGCAATGCCGCCGACGAAAGTGATCTGGTAGTGGTCGTCTCGGCCATGGCCGGCGTGACCAACAAGCTGATTGACGCTGCGGAACGGTCTGAAGCTGGTGATCTGAGCGCAGCCGAAGCGATCTTTGCGGCCTTGCGTGATCAGCACGATGGCGCGCTCAATAGCTTGGTTCAATGCCCGGGACCACGAACAGCCATTCATAGCAAGATGCAAGACTGCTACGAACAGGGTGAGCAGCTCTGCAAACGCGGGCAGTCGTTGCGCGAGTTAAGCTTGAAGGACCGCGACTTGATTTCCAGTCTTGGCGAACGCCTTTGCGCCCCACTGGTTGCCGCCGCTTTGACGGCATCCGGGGTAGAGAGTGAAGCGATCGACGCCACAGAAATCGTCGTTACCGATTCGTGCCACGGCGCAGCCAATCCTTGCGTGGATGCAACCCGTGAGCGTTGCCAAGAGCGGATAGAGAAGTTGCTGCAGCAGGGAATTGTCCCGGTGGTGACCGGTTTCATCGGTGCGACTTCCGAAGGCGTGCTGACCACGTTGGGCCGAGGAGGGTCGGATTATTCAGCGACGATCCTGGGTGCGGCACTGGGGGCGGACGAAGTCATCATTTGGACTGATGTAGACGGCCTGATGACCGCCGATCCCAGGACAGTGGCTGAGGCCTGCACCATTCCTGAGATTTCGTATCGTGAGGCCGCCGAACTGGCTCGCTTTGGCGCCAAGGTCTTGCATCCTAAGACCCTGCGTGCACTCACGCAATGCGGCATTCCTCTGTGGATTCGAAACACCTTCGCGCCGCATTTGCCCGGAACCAGGATCACTCCCGCCGGTCCTGCAATCCCAGGAGTGGTCAAGGGCCTCACCGCAATGCTGCGTTGCGAAGCCGCACAGGAGCCGGGTCACAAAAGCGAGGAGGAAGACGCCACTCTCGACGCAACGGCAGCCATCCTCACCGTCGTCGGTACGGACATACACGGCACAGGCGCGGCAGCGCGAATGCTGGGCGCGCTCTCTCTTGCACAAGTGAATGTGGTCGCCATGTTCGAAGGCGCACACGGCTGCAGTCTCTCCGTCGTCATCGCTCGAACGGACAAGACTACGGCGCTGGCAGCCTTGCATCGCGAGTTTCAGCTGGGCGAAACACTCTGGCCGGCGCTTTCTGCCGCCAGTCCCGCAGTGGCAACTGCCGCACCTTATTACCAATCTGAGCCCGCCCCCGCTGACGGGGATTGAGCGCAGCCACGTTGTCCGTTCCCGCCCGGCGATTTGAGAATCATCAATGATGGGGAAAGGCCCTGGACTCTATGAACGAATACGTGTGCATCGCCCCAGACGTGAAGCTTGGCCGCAATGTGAAGCTCTCGAAGTTCATCAACCTCTACGGTTGTGAGGTGGGTGACGACTCGAAGATTGGAGCATTCGTCGAGATTCAGAAGAATGCCAGCATCGGCAAGCGCTGCAAGATTTCCAGCCACACCTTTATCTGTGAAGGCGTCACGATTGAAGACAACGTCTTTATCGGACATGGTGTGATGTTCATCAACGACAGTTATCCGCGGGCCACCGCTATCGATGGAAACCTGCAAACTGAGGCCGATTGGAAGGTCGAGCGAACGGTCATCAAAAAAGGAGCCTCGGTTGGTTCCGGTTGCACCATCCTATCCAATATCACGATTGGCGAAAACGCCATTGTGGGAGCAGGCAGCGTCGTCACCAAAGATGTCGCCCCCAACTGTATTGTGGCGGGCAATCCCGCTAGAGTTTTGCGTTATATCGAACAGACCGCGGAGGTTACAAAGTGAGCAATTCTAATGGTGTTCCGAACAGCATTCCTTTTCTTGATCTGATTACTCCTCATGTAGAACTCGAGCAAGAGCTTGTCGCCGTATTTCAGCGGGCTTTGCGCACTGCTGGTTTCATTGGCGGCCCGATGGTGGAAGAATTCGAAGAGTCATTCGCCGCGTTTTGCGGTACTAAACACTCGATCGCGATCAGCAGCGGCACGGATGCCTTGCGGTTCGCCATCATGGCCTGCGGCATAAAGCCGGGCGATGTGGTGGTCACTGTGCCCCACACCTTCATCGCTACCACGGAAGCCATTTCGCAAGCCGGAGCTCTTCCCGAGTTCGTCGACATCGACGAGCGGACCTATAACATGGACCCGGAAAAACTGCGGGAATATTTAGAGCAACAGTGCGAAAAAGATAAATCGGGCAAGCTGATCAGCTGCCGCAGCGGCAGGCCGGTCACGGCCATTGTTCCAGTCCACCTCTACGGACAGATGGTAGACATGGACGCGATCCTCGACCTCGCGGTACGTTTTGGCCTGGTGGTGATTGAGGATGCTTGCCAGGCGCATGGCGCCGAGTATTTCTCGCGCAAACAAAATCGCTGGATGAAGGCCGGCTCGATGGGCCGGGCAGCAGCATTCAGCTTCTATCCCGGCAAGAACCTAGGGGCTTGCGGCGAAGCTGGCGCAGTAACGACGAACGATACTGCAGTGGCGAAAAAGATCAGCATGCTGCGCGACCACGGTCAAGCCGAGAAGTACTATCACGACATCGAAGGCTATAACGGTAGGTTGGACGCAATTCAGGCTGGTCTGCTGCACACCAAGCTCACGCATCTGGGAGGGTGGAACGCCAAACGCCGCGAGCGTGCCGCGGAATACAATCGCCTCTTCGCCGCGGCGGACGAAGCGGTTGTTCCTCCCTTCGAGCCGACCTGCTCACGAGCCGTCTATCACCTATATGTGGTCCGAACCGACGACCGTGACGGAATGATGAAGCACTTGAAGAAAGCAGGAATCGGCACCGGAATTCACTATCCAATTCCGTTGCACCTGCAGAAAGCTTACTCGGGAATGAATTACAGCAAGGGAGACTTCCCCGTCACGGAAGGGGCTTCCACGGAAATTGTCTCGTTGCCGATGTACCCACAGCTGACAGCAGGGCAGCAAGCTCGAGTGGTTGACGAGATTCTAACCTTCACTTCCAACGGCGCTCGTAAACAGGCGGAAGGTGAAGAAAGCACATTGACATTCATAAGCTCGGGACCGATAGCGTAGGACTACATGTCTTCCGAACAGGTCGGACCAGGAAAAAACGAAGGGTCTCGCAGGCCAAAGCGTGCTTCATCACTCAAGGAGAAAGGAATTTATTGTGAATAAGAACATACAGGGAGTCAGCGTTTTCGGACTGGGCTATGTCGGTTCAGTAACTGCTGCTTGCTTGGCCTCCAAAGGCTTTGATGTTATTGGGGTGGACGTCAACTCAAATAAAGTGGATATGTTCGGTTCAGGGCGTAGTCCGATCATTGAGGCTGGAATAGACGAACTCATAGTTCAAGGTCATACGACGCGGCGGTTGCGGGCCACGTGCGATAATGCGGCAGCAGTTGCTCAATCGCACGTTTCGTTTATTTGCGTGGGTACGCCGAGCCTGGCTAATGGCAGTCAGGACCTTAGCCATCTTAAACAGGTATGCAAGGAAATGGGACTTGCGCTAGCGCATAAGAGTTCGTACCACGTCGTTGTACTACGCAGCACCGTTGTCCCCGGAACAACGTCTACTGTAGTTATTCCTGTGCTCGAACAATTCAGCGGAAAACGAGCTGGAGTAGATTTTGGAGTCTGTTTTAACCCAGAATTTACTCGCGAGGGGTGCGCGGTCTCCGACTTCTTTAATCCCCCATACACGATCCTGGGCGCAGAGGAGAGCGAATCGGTCGCGATTGTGCGTCACCTTTACGGGTGGGCTCAAGCTCCTGTTTTTGAAACTTCGCTTGCTGCGGCGGAAGCAGCCAAGTATGTATCCAATGCCTTTCACGCGGTCAAGGTAACCTTCGCGAACGAGATAGGAACACTCTTTCGCGAACTTGATGTGGACATCGACGCGGTAATGCGAATCTTTGTTGCGGACCATTCTCTAAACATCTCCAGCGCTTATCTTTCCCCTGGGTTTGCCTTTGGCGGTTCATGTCTTCCCAAGGATCTGCGGGCACTTAGCCATGAAGCAAGGGAGCTAAATCTGCACTTGCCGCTGCTTGAGGGTGTGCTACCAAGTAACAATGAGCATGTTAACCGTGCGGCAGATCTTATATTGAATACAAAGAAGAAGAATGTGGGATTGCTAGGTCTCAGTTTCAAGGCGGGAACTGATGATTTGAGGGAAAGTCCGCACGTTCAGCTGACAAAGAAACTCTTGGGAGAGGGGCTACGAATTCGAATCTGGGATCCCCAAGTATCCCTTGGCCGATTGGTTGGATCAAATCGTCACTTTATCGAGGACACTATTCCGCACATCGGACTGCTTTTGACACCTGACCTGAAAAGCGCATTGGAAACAGCTGAAGTCGTGGTGATTGGCACCAAGTCTGTAACGGCTGCCGAGTTGGCGGCGTATCTTCGACCTGAGCAAATTGTGATTGACCTAGTTAACTTCAAGAAGCCGCAGAAAACTGAGAGTGTGAACCGATACACTGACGAATATTCAGAGGTGTCCGCGAGTTCTTCTCTCGTATGTGAGGATCTATCAATTTGACAATCACAGAATCAGTCCTCGAAAGAACAGCAGAGAGCAAAGTAATGAGCAGCGATATGGTCAAAACACTCCGGCCTAGTGTATGCATTCTGGTGGAGAACCTGCCGGCACCATACGATCGCCGTGTCTGGCAGGAAGCGCGTGCATTGACTGAGAACGGGTATCACGTTTCGATCATTTGCCCGAAAGCTCTCGGTTTGAACGCAAGCTATGAGCGGATTGATGGAATTGACATCTATCGCCATCCAACCTGGGAGGCTTCCAGTTCGTGGCAGTATTTCTTAGAATATTCCTGGGCTATCGCGGCTCAGTTCTTTCTCGCGCTTAAGGTTTATCGACGGACTCGGTTCCGTGTGCTCCAAGCTTGCAACCCACCGGACGTGCTTTTTCCTATAGGTGCATTTTTTAAGCTTTTTGGGGTCCGGTTCGTGTTCGATCATCACGATGTATGCCCAGAACTGTTTGAAGCGAAGTTCGGTAAACGAGGAGTGCTTTATTGGCTTGTCTGTTTCGCTGAACGACTGACATTCCGTTGTGCCAATGTTTCCATTGCGACGAATGAATCCTATCGTGATCTTGCAGTCAGACGGGGACGGATCTCGCCCGAGCGAGTTTTCATTGTTCGTAGCTGCCTAGATTTGCGCAAAGTTCGAAAACGATCTCCAGACCTTGCACTCAAACATGGAAAGGCGCATCTGGTTGTTTACCTAGGAATCATGGAGACCCAAGACGGAGTCGACCTTCTGCTTCAATCGATCGAGTCCCTTGTTCACCGTCATCAACGTCAGGACGCATTTTTTGTGTTGATCGGCTCTGGAACCGAAACTGCACGGCTCCGATTACTAGCTTCCCAAATGGGTCTGGATGGTAGCCTGATTTTTACGGGGCGCATCTCAGACGAAGCGCTTGAGATGTACCTGTCAACAGCGGACATAGCCGTGGCCCCTGATCCTGCGACTCCCATGAACGACATGTCGACAATGAACAAGATACTCCATTACATGTCTTACGGCCTCCCGATCGTCCAATATGACCTTACTGAGGGTCGCCGCTCGGCTGAAAGCGCTGCCTTGTACGCACGTCCTAACGATCCAGAGGATTTCGCCACTCACATTACTAAACTGCTCGACTCCGAGGCTCTTCGCAAAGAACTTGGAGAATGCGGGCGAAGACGCATTGCAGAGAAACTGAACTGGGAAATGGAAAAAGACCAACTCCTTCTCGCTTATCAAACTGCGTTGCAGTCTGACTCTGCATCCTGACCTCGCAGACCTAAATGCACTTCGTAATCTCGATTGTGACGATACTCGGTCTCGAGTTCGGAGTTTTTCGTAGCAGCAGGACGCCCGGCCTTTCCGCGGACATCGCTTATGTTTGAGAGAATCTTGAAAGAAGAAGCGCGAGCGCGATTTTGCAGGCGAGGAAATCGCTATTTCCGCGCCGCATATGCCGTCTCTTTCTTGGTATTAATTTCATCCTTGTGGTGCTATTCGGCTGACATGGTCTTGATCCGGTCCGCCGGAGCCGCGTCTTCGGAGCAACGCGAACTCGAACTTGCGACCCAATTCTACGGAGTGAACCTCAAGATTGTGACAGTCCGCAGCGGAGACAATGCGCTCAAGCTACTAGATCCACTCCAACTCGACCAGACCATGGCAGTTGCGATTGAAGCGGACGCTCTAGCGACAGTAAACAAGAAGGCAATTCTGCACTCCCTCCACCAGAAGCGTGGAGGCGATGTGCCCTTACTTATTCTGGGGGTGGGGCCAGGGACGGATCCCAGGCTCCTTAGCACCTGGTCTGGCGGTGCGGCTCTCGGGACGGAACGTTTAATAGGACCTGGGCTGCATTATCTAGTTGGTACGGTGGCCGGCATTACCGAACAGCTAAGCGGGCAGCAAATTACATTTCCGGACGATGATGCAATTTACTTTGTTTCAGCACAGGGCAGCGGCGCTCAACAAATAATGTCGGTAACAAATGGTCACCAGGTAGTCCCGGTGTTCATTGAAACAGCTATCGACCAGCAGAAGGTTTTCCTGCTTTGCAAAAGACAACCCCAACACAGCCGAATTGAACGGATTCCTGAAGATACAGAAACCGCATTTGCAGATGTTGCCTCCGTAATGATCTTTACAAAGCATTGCGCTGGCGATCGAGGCTGGCATGCGCTCCATCATGACGCCAACCTTACGATCGATGATCCATGGCTGCGTGAGCCTTATGGTCATTTAGATTACAAAGATCTCCTCACCGAGATGGAAAAGCATAACTTTCATACCACCATTGCTTTCATACCGTGGAATTATGATCGCAGCGAACAGCCGGTTGTTGCACTTTTTCGCAGCCATCCGGAAAGGTTTTCGATCAGCATTCACGGGGATAACCACGATCACAAAGAGTTCGATGACTACGCCAGCAAGTCTCTCAATGCGCAGATTGCGGCTCTGGGGCAGTCCCTCGCCCGGATGGACAAATTCCAGGCGTTGACTGGAATACCATACGATAAAGTCTTTGTTTTTCCCCACAACATTGGTTCGGAACGCATTCTGGAGCAGCTGAAAACTTACAATTTCGACGCCACGGTCAACTCCCTAAGCGTCCCTATGGATCGGACAAGGCCGGCGTCCTTGCTCTTCATCTTGCGTCCCGTGACATTGTCCTTCGGAGAGTTTCCTAGCGTCGAGCGCTACGGCGCGGTGATGCCGAATCCAACTAGTTTCATTGCCATCAATGAATTTCTCGACAACCCCCTCTTTTTCTACGGCCATCAGGACCTGTTTGCCGACGGCATTGGCGCCTTTGATCGAGTGGCCGATGAGGTCAATCACATTGAACCGGCGACGCAGTGGAGCAGTCTGGGAGACATGGCGAAGCACCTCTACATGGTTCGACTGAGAGATGATGCGAACTACGACGTCCTTGCATTTTCCAGCACCCTAGACCTGGAGAACACGTCCAAACGAACTTCAGTTTTCTACATCCAGAAGCCGGAATCAGATTCTTCTGCGATAGCGTCCGTGAGTGTCAAGAGTCGGCCTGTGCCTTTTCAATTCGACGGCGGAGTGCTTCGCCTAAGTGTCTCGATCCCGGCAGGTGAATCTCGTAAAGTTCTAATCCGTTACAAGAATGATCTTGACCTGGCTTCGGTCAGCATTTCGAAAAGCTCTGCTCGCGTTTATCTTCTTCGCATGATCTCGGATTTTAGGGATATAACGCTATCAAAATACCGCGTGGGACGAGCGGTCACTAAGTATTACTACAAAGACCAGATGTCACCGATGATAGTGATTGTCTGTGGGGGCGCATTAATCTTATTCGGCCTATGCGGACTGTATTTCCTCCGCTTGCTCCTGAAGAGAAGAAAAACGGTCGTATTAACGCGCGAAGTCGGCGTCCGCTACTAACGAAGTTCGCCATTAAATTGTGACACTGTATCCCAGAACTCAACACGGAACTGAGTCACCCCCACTGGCTTCGCAGCAAATCGATATACCTAAAGAGACAATGAGCCGATACGTAATAGTTACGCCCATCCGGGATGAAGAGAAGTTTATTGAAGCTACCATCGCGTCCGTGCAGGCCCAGACCATACCACCTGCGGAGTGGGTGATCGTCGATGACGGGTCGACCGACCGGACGGGCGAGATTATTGATCGCTATGTCGGTCAATTCCCATGGATACGGGTTGTTCACCGAGAAAACCGAGGTTTCCGCAAGTCGGGTGGGGGAGTGGTCGAGGCGTTCTATGATGGCTATATGGCATTGCAGTGCCGTGATTGGGACTTTATCGTCAAACTTGACGGGGACCTGAGCTTGCAGCCGACCTATTTTGAAAAATGCTTCGCACATTTTGAGAGTGACCCCAAACTTGGAATTGGCGGAGGAGACATTTATCACGAACTTGGAGGAGTGCAAAAAGTCGAAGCCAATCCAAAGTTTCATGTCCGAGGCGCGACCAAAATCTATAAACGAGCCTGTTGGGAAGCGATTGGCGGACTGTGGCGGGCGCCGGGGTGGGACACGATCGATGAAGTAAAGGCCAACATGCTGGGTTGGAAAACTTATAGCTTCGGCGAACTCAAAATAGCTCATCATCGCCTGACTGGGACCGCCGAAGGTTTGTTACGCGACAGGATAAAGCACGGTGTCGCATGCTACGTCTCTGGGTACTCACCCTTATTTGTCGTCGCAAGTTGCGTTTCGAGGCTAGCTAAAAAGCCCTACGTTGCTGGTTCGGCCGCAATCGCCTACGGTTTTCTGAAGGGCTATTGGAATCGCACGCCCCGGGTGAACGACAAACAGCTGATAAAGTATGTACGCTCTCAGCAGCTTCGGCGCCTTTGCGGCCTGAAAACGATTTGGAGATAAGCGTCAGCGGGGAAGGGCTTTCAAATTAATATGTGCGGAATCTGCGGAAAACTCGAGTTTGATCGGAATGCCAGCGTAGGCGCTCCGCTCATTCGTGCCATGCTCGACACGATTCGCCACCGCGGACCGGATGATCAAGGAGTTTATCTTTCGTCGCAGGTAGGATTTGGCCATGCCCGGCTCTCGATCATCGACTTGAACAGCGGCCACCAGCCGTTGTCCAACGAAGACGGTACGGTCTGGATCGTCTTCAACGGAGAAATTTACAACTACCGCGAGCTGCGCACTTTCCTTCTGGCGAAAGGCCATACGCTCAAAACGCAGTCCGATACTGAAGTCATTGTTCATTTGTACGAAGAACTCGGTCCGCAGTGTGTGGAGAAATTGCGGGGAATGTTTGCCTTCGCGCTGTGGAACGAAAACACGAAAGAACTCTTTCTGGCCCGGGACCGAGTCGGAATCAAGCCGCTTTATTATTCGCTGAACGAGCAGGGAATCGTCTTCGCTTCCGAGATCAAAGCGATTCTTGCTGATCCTGCGGTCAGCCGAAATCTTGCTCCGGAAATTGTTGACCGCTTTTTGACTTTCCTCTACGTTCCGGGAGAAGAGACGCTTCTCCAAGGTATTCGTAAGCTTGCACCAGGTCACTATCTGGTCGCTAAGAATGGCAAAACAGAAATCAAACAATACTGGGATCTCAGCTTCCGTAAGCCCGCTGATAATTTGAGCATCGACGAAGCGGAAAGCGAATTATCCAACTTGTTGGCGGAAGCGGTCGAACTGCATATGATCGCGGACGTGCCTGTGGGTATTTTGTTAAGCGGTGGAGTGGATTCGACTGCGGTACTCAGCTGTGCTGCGGAGCGAACCGACAAGCAAATCAGCACCTTCACCGTGGGTTTTTCCGATGCTGGCTTTGCCGATGAAAGGCCTTATGCCCGTCTCGCTTCCGAGGCATTTGGCAGCCGTCACCATGAGATGACGATCACTGCCGAAGATTTTCTCGCATTTCTTCCAAAATATGTTTGGCACATGGAAGAGCCGGTTTGTGAGCCTCCTGCCGTGGCCTTGTATTACGTTTCAAAGCTGGCCAGAAATCACGTGAAAGTGTTGCTTTCAGGCGAAGGCGGGGACGAGGCGTTCGCCGGCTACGACAATTACCGGAATATGGCTTGGCTGGAGCGCCTCAAACAGGTTTGGCCGGCCGGCAATGGCGCAGCTTCCTGGGGGCTGTCTCGGCTCAATTCGTTGGTCGGCTCTGGAAAAATCGCGAAGTACACTCCGTTGGTGAACGCGACCTTTCCTGATTACTATTACAGCCGCACCTCAACTCCATACCGGTACGCCGGCAACGGAATTGGCGAACTGTACTCGACCGATTTCGTGAAGTCGATCGACAAGGAATATACGATTGAGCCGGTGCGGCGGCTATTTTCGAAGATAGAAAATCAGGGCGTGCTCGACCAGATGCTCTACATCGATACAAAGACCTGGCTGCCGGACGATTTGCTCATCAAAGCCGACAAGATGACTATGGCAAACTCGCTGGAACTCCGCGTTCCTTTGCTGGATCATCGGCTTCTGGAATTTGCTGCCTCTCTGCCAGCGAATTTCAAGCTGAAGGGGTTTGCTTTGAAGTACATTTGGAAGAAAGCTTTATCCAAGCGGGTGCCGACGAGCATTCTGAAACGAAAAAAGGCTGGTTTTCCCGTTCCATACGAATTTTGGCTGCGCAATAATTTCAAAGACCAGGTTCGCGATATTCTGACCGACCGGAAGACGATCGAGCGCGGATACTTTAAGAAGAGCGCCATTGAAAAGCTGATCCATGCCAACAGCGATTCCGGGACATACTCCAAAGAAGTCTTCTCGCTGGTCGCCCTGGAATTGTGGCATCGGATGTTCTTCGACGGCGAACCAGTGACACTGAGCTGAAAGCCAACTGTGCGCCAGGGGCAGATCGACGCTGGCGAATTCTTCCTTCTTCGATAATGTCATCACTTACCGCAAACACAGAAATTCAAACGGGCGCTCGGCGGGCCACGCTCAATCTGGTCGCCGGAAGCCTCTGGTATGCTCCCGGATCTTTCGGCATAGCGCGGGCCCTGAGTTCGAAATACTCGCTGCGCAGCATCCTCTTCCACGAGATCGCGGATACGGAATCGGTTTTCACCAAAGGGCTCGGAGTTACAGTCACGCGCAAACAATTCGAGGCAGCGCTGAAGTTTATCGTGAAACATTACACTCCGGTCAGTCTGCAAGATGTGCTCGCGGAATCCGATGGCGACCCCCTTCCGCCCAGGCCTGTGCTGCTGACTTTCGATGATGCTTACGCATCTGTCAGCGAATTCGCGGCGCCGCTGTGCGCGGAATTGGCTGTGCCCGCTGTGTTCTTCGTCAACGGCAGCTGTCTCGACAACCAACGACTTGCGCTCGAGAATCTGATCTGCTACGTGACGAACGTCCGGGGCCTTGATACCGTCAATGCCGCAATCCAATCGGTCGATGGCGCGGGGAACCTCGCGGTCGGCTCGTTGCTCGAAGTGTTTTCCCATTTTCTGCCCGCGACTTCTTTGCAAGGCAGGCAGGCATTCCGCTCGGCTCTGGTTCGACTTGGCATTAACGAGAGCGAGCTAGCAGCCGAAGCCGGACTTTATCTGAGCGGCCAGCAGCTCCGCGAGCTGGCGAATTTCAATTTTGAAATCGGCAACCATACCTATTCGCACGCGAACTGCCGGATATTGTCTCCCGCAGATTTCACCGCCGAGATCGATAGAAACAAGGCGCTGCTGGAAGAAATCTCGGGCACAAACGTGAGATCGTTCAGCGTGCCCTATGGATCTTCAGCCGACCTCACCAGCGCCCTAGCCGAGCACCTTCGCCGCGAGGGATACAAGGCAGTCTTCCTGGCCGAGGGCCGAGCCAATGCATCGCGAAACCATGATCTTACCCTCGACGATCTTACGCTGGACCGGGTCAGCATTAAGGCCGGCACGGACGCTGCCTTTTTTTCTGAAATTGAAATCCTGCCTCGGCTGCGCAGCCTTAGAAGCTCGCTGGCAAACTGAGGATTAAGAGAGGAATGTGCAGTTTTTGTTCGATCTGAGATAAGCTTCTTGCAATATGCCTATAATGAACCGAAACGAATTTCTTTTACAAATGGATGAGATTCTCGACCTGCCCGCCGGCACACTTCGCGGTGACGAAAAACTCGAGGAGTTGACGAACTGGGATTCCACCTCCCTGATCACTTTTATCGCTATGGCGGAAAGCAACAACGGGATAAACATTTCTCCCGGCCAGATCGTGACCTGTACCACGGTTGCCGATCTTCTTCAGTTGGCTCAGGTCGAGCGGAGCGTCTAAGTGATCCGCTGAACTCAGGCGGAGAATTCGAATGGGATCACAGAACAACAGCTTGCAACCGGAGATCTTGAAGACGCTCAGGTTTCCTGTCGCCGTGGGAGAAATCCTGCGCAAACGGCAGGCGCTAAAGAGGGAACTGCTGAAGCAGTCCAATCTCATCCCCACGCGGATTGCGATTCTTGGTGGCTCCACGACCACTGAAGTCAAGAGCATGCTGGAGTTGTTTCTGCTGGTGCAGGGAATTCAGCCGGTTTTCTACGAGTCGGGATACAACCGCTACTTCGAGGATGTTGTATTCGAGAATCTCGAGCTGTGGAATTTCAAACCGAATATTATCTTCATTCACACCACCTGGCACAACCTTTCGGGATTTCCCGAACTGCTGGAGTCAGAAGCTGAGGTCGAGGGTCGGGTGCGGCGGGAAATGGCGCGGTTCGAATCTTTGTGGGAAAAGATTCATACCGAGCTCGGAGCGGTCATTATCCAGAACAACTTTGACCTACCGTCCCTGAGACCGATGGGGAATTTGGAAGCTTCCGAAGCGTTCGGGAGAGTGAATTTTATATTGCGGCTGAATGCTGAATTCGCGCGTTATGCCCGCGCCCATTCGCATTTCCTGATCAGCGATATCCTTTATCTTTCCGCACAAGTTGGCCAAGCCGCATGGTTTCGGCAAAGTTATTGGTACAACTTTCATATGGCCCTCAGCCCGACGGCGAGCGTAGCTTTGGGTCAAAGCGTCGCTGCCATCGTCAAGTCGATTTATGGGAAGTCCAAGAAATGCCTGGCGCTGGATTTGGACAATACGCTTTGGGGCGGAGTCATTGGCGATGATGGCCTGCAAAATCTGGTTCTCGGTAAGGATCATCCCGTCGGCGAAGCGTATCTCGACTTCCAGCGCTATGTTAAGAATTTGCGGCGCCGCGGCGTGATTCTTGCGGTGTGTTCGAAGAACGATCCCGAAAATGCGAAAGAGGGACTTTCCCATCCCGACGGCGTTCTGAAGCTGGAGGATTTCAGCGTCTTCAAAGCAAACTGGAATACCAAGCCTGAGAATATCCGGGAAATTGCCGCGGAGCTCAACATTGGCCTGGATAGCATCGTATTCGTCGATGACAACCCGGCCGAGAGAGCGCTGGTTGAGGAGCAACTGCCGGAAGTGGCGGTGCCCAATGTTGGCTCAGATGTTTCCAGTTTTGCGGAAGTGCTCGAACACGAGCGCTACTTCGAGATCGACAAAATCGTCGAGGACGATCTTAACCGGTCAGCCTTCTACAGTGCCAATGCCGAGCGCAGCGCCGTCCAATCGAAGTTTGCCAGCTATGGCGACTTTCTGGCCTCGCTTGCAATGACGGCGGAGATTGCCCCTTTCCGGGCTGTGTATCTGGAGCGAATCACGCAACTGATCAATAAGACGAATCAATTCAATCTCACGACCCGGCGGTATACGGGCGGGGAAGTGGAAGCCATCGCTCAGGACCCGGGCTTTATCACTCTGTACGGGCGGCTGACGGACAAATTCGGAGATAATGGCCTGGTTTCAGCCCTGATCGGTCAAATTGTCGACGACAGTTTGCATCTCGATCTTTGGCTGATGAGCTGCCGCGTGCTGAAGCGCGAAATGGAATACGCCATGTTTGATGCCCTGATCGAGCAATGTCAGGAACGTGGAATCCGCAAAATCGTCGGCACGTATATTCCATCCAAGAAGAACAGCATGGTAGCCGGTCACTATGCCGATCTCGGTTTCAAATCGATGGGGGCGTCGGATGGTCGCGAACTGTGGAGCTATGATGTGCCGGCCACGTACTCGCCGAGAACCCGCTATTTTCGCCGGACTGCAGAAGCGCCGCAGCCGGCTCCAATCGCGGACGGCGCATCCGTAGCGTCGGAGGTTTAAGTGCAATCCGTCTGCGACCAAAGCGCCGCCCTTGCCGAAGAGACCACGCTGAACGCCAGACAGAATCCGGTTTGGCAGATCGAAGTGGATCGGGCAACCCAGGAAGAATGGTCCGGGATGCTCGATTGTTTCGAGGATGCGAACATTTATCAAACCTGGTCTTATGGATCGGTCCGTTGGGGAAGAAAAAACCTCAGCCATCTGATCTTGAAGCGCAACGGTGACGTCGTCGCCATGGCGCAGCTTAGAATTGTTCGTCCTACCAAACTCAACTTCGGCATGGCGTATCTGCGGTGGGGGCCCCTGTGCCATCGGCGCGGACGAGAGCTTGATGCCGAAGTCGCCATGAGGATGGCTCAGGCTTTACGCGAAGAGTACGTTCGCCACCGAGGCCTCTTGCTACAGATTCTTCCCAATGCATTCGTGGGGACGCAGCGCGGTACACTATTTCGATCTGCTTTCCACAGCTTTACGCAGGAAGCCAGCACCCCGGCGAACTTGTATCGGACTTTTGCTCTCGATCTCACGCCTTCGCTGGACGAATTGCGGAAGGATCTCGATAAGAAGTGGCGAAACCAGCTAACTCGGTCAGAAAAAAACGGCTTGACAGTAATTGCGAATACTGGCATCGCAGCGTACGGAATCTTCTGCCATATGTATGCCCAGATGCTGAAGCGCAAGGCATTCGAAACAACTGTCGACATTGAAGAATTTGGACGCATACAGGAAAGCCTGCCAGAAACCCAGCGCATGCGAATTCTGATCTGTGAGCAAAACGGAGTTCCGGTGGCGGGTATTGTTGCCTCGGCGATGGGTGATACGGGGATCTATCTGCTGGGGGCGACCAGCGACGACGGCCTGAACTCAAAGGGCGCTTATCTGCTGCAGTGGACGATGATCCAATGGCTCAAGGAAAATGGATTTAAGTCCTACGACTTGGGTGGCATCGATCCGGAAGGCAATCCCGGCGTTTACTCTTTCAAGAAGGGATTCTCTGGCGCTGACGTGTCCCAATTGAGCCCGTTTGTAGCCTGCGACAATGTGGTTTCTTCCACGATCGTCCGGGCGAGCCTGGTCGCGAAAGGCGTCGTGAGAGGTATCAGCGCTTTGCGCCGCGGCCGTCAAAAATAAATTGGTAATTTGAGATCATGGTACAAAGCATCGAAACTCTAAGCGGCTCAAAAGAACAAGCAGAGGGCTCAGCTCCCAAGCAGGCTGAGCAGGCCGGATTCTTGCCCCGCGGCAACTGCACGCTCCATCATCTGGGTTTTGTGGTGGCGTCGATCTCGGCGGTCGCTGAGGAATTCGCGTTTTCCATCTCGGCGCAATGGGATGGCGAGATTACGCACGATCCCATACAACGGGTTCGCGTCACTTTTCTTGCTCCGCTTGACGTACGCAACCCTGTCTATGAGCTGATCGAGCCCGCCAGCGAAGCGTCGCCGGTCAGCAATTTCCTCAAGAAGCGTGGTGGACTGCATCATGTCTGCTACGAAATCGACGACCTCGAGGCAGGGCTGCGCGATGCGCGGAGTGCCGGCCTGGTGATTGTTGCCGAACCCGCCCCGGCGATGGCTTTTGCCGGCCGCAGAATCGCCTGGATTTGTTCCAAGCATCGTTTGCTGATCGAGTTGCTCGAGCGCAACAAGAAGTAGCCAAAATGTCCATAGACATCTCAGTTGTCATCGTCGGTTGGAATGCCAAGCACTATCTGGAGCTCTGCCTTCAGAGCCTGGCCGATGCGCCGCCACGCCACAGTATGGAAGTAATCGTGGTCGATAACGCCTCGGTTGATGGCTCGGCGGAGATGATCGAAGCGCGGTTCCCCAGCGTCAAAGTCATCCGCAGCCGCGAGAACCTGGGCTTCTCCAGGGGCAACAACCTCGGCATACGCCAGTGCCAGGGACGTTATATCGCTCTGGTCAATCCAGACGTGATCGTGTTTGAGGAATGCCTGGATGCCCTGGCCGATTTCCTCGCCCAGAATCCCAAGGTAGGAAATGTTGGTCCCCGCGTGTTCAATCCGGACATGACCCAGCAGAGCACCTGCCGGCGGTCGCCCACGCTTTGGAACAATTTCTGTTCGGCCACGGGATTGGCATCGGCGTTCAAGAATTCCAAACTGTTCGCCGGCGAGCACATGTTCTACTTTTCCCACGACCGGACATTGCCCGTGGATGTGATCGTGGGATGCTTCTCGATGATCCGCCGCGAGACCTTCGACGAAGTGGGCCTGCTCGACGAAAACCTCTTCATGTATGGCGACGACGTGGATTGGTGCCGCCGCTGCTGGAAGGCAGGATGGCAGGTCGTCTTCTTTCCCGGCGCGCGAGCGATTCATGACCGAGGCAAAATCACCGCATCGTATCCGGTTCGCTTCGCGGTCGCGCAACAGAAGTCGGTTCTGTACTACTGGCGCAAACATCACGGCTTCTGGGGCGAGCTGGGAATGCGGACGATTATGTTCGCTCGCCACCTAGTCCGCTACGTCCTGGCCTTAGTTCTAGGCCTTGTGCATGCGAAGCGAAGCTCGGATGGCGAGGTACAGAAACAGGTCAGCAGCGCCTGCCTGCGGGAGCTATTTGCCGATAACTTTCGCACAACGCTGAAGCGACAACCGGCGCAGTGAAATGGCAATGTCTCCTTCAATCTCTCGGCTGAGCTCCTATTTCAAACGGCACGGCTTCGGGGCAACGATTCGTCGAGCCGCCGTAGCAGGAAGGCGGGCACTGTTTTCAAACCGCATGGTGCTGCTTTATTGCGATTTGGCACCACAGTCCTCCCCCGCAGCGATTTTGCCGAAGTCGTTAACCGTTGAGAGGCATAGAACTCAAACGGACGTGAGTCCCAGCGACTTGGAAAAGATCAGCACATTCTGGAACCAGCGACTAGCCGAGCGAAACATCAAAAGGCGCTTCGAGTTGGGAGCATCCTTGTGGCTGATCAAATCCGAAGGTCACCTTGCGGGCTACGGCTGGAGCTTGCGAGGGCAGACGGTTGAGCCGCACTATTTTCGATTGGGGCCGGACGACGTTCATCTCTTCGATTTTCAAGTTTTTTCTCAATATCGTGGTCGAGGATTGAATCCGCTGCTTGTCGGCCATATTCTCCGAAACCTAGCGGTTGAATCTCGCGGCCGCGCGTTCATCGAAGCAGCCGAATGGAACCAGCCGCAGCTGGCGTCGCTTAGGAATACCCCGTTCCGCCGCCTAGGATTAGCCAGCAAATTAACGCTGAGTCGACGCAACATAGTTTGCTGGTCAGACGATGAAACCCTAGAGACAATTGCACAAAGGCGATGCCAAGAACGCGCCAATTGGCGCGGCTAACGGCAGCGAAGGGAATTCCAGATTAGCGGACTTGAAGCATTAAAACCATCGTCGTCATTGGGCTGTCTCAATCTTTCGCAGGCTAAGAATTTGCCAATAATTGCTCCAACTTACGAATCGAGTGTACTTTCGAACATGTCCGACATCGGCCCTTTCGGCACCTGTTCGTTCTCCGTTACCGATGGCTACACTTACACCAGTAGCCTCCCCCTCGGTCTCGAGAAGGCTGCAAATCTTTTGCAACCCGAATCGGAGAATGAAACATGGTGT
>CAWIJP010000028.1:0-36006 GCA_963836305.1 uncultured Acidobacteriaceae bacterium
TTTCACGGATGTCCATAGATGGTTTGCATACTAACCTCTGTGCGATTAGCATCTTACCATGCTCCGCAGACACGCCCAATTTGTGCAGCTAATCATAGAAAGCGTTTGCCGTGAGAATGCACCCAATGGACAGTACCAAAGTTAATCCAGGTTGTTTCTTTTTCGTTATAGCCCAATGGGAAATCGTTGGAACGTACCCAAGAATTGCGCTGAGCGTTACCTCGGCCTTTTCAGAATAACCAAAAAGAAAATGGTAAACGTTTTCTTGTTCTGTCTGTTTTCCGTTCTACAATTACCGCTTCGAGGTGCTGAACCACATGTACCAGCAATGGAACCGTCGGGATGTACTGAAGGGACTAGTCGCTGCTTCCACTACCTTAGTTATTCCCTGCGAGCGGCGAGCGGCCCAGGAAGTCGCTCCCGATACTGAGCAGGGGGTTGAGATACAGATCGCCCCTGTCAGCCCTCATACCTTCCGGTTGAGCATCTGTTCCTTGACCAATGGAGCGCAGAAATCGATACCTTCTGATGGATCTCTTGTCCAGGAGTCTTGGGGTGCTTCTGCGGCCAGGCTTCGTGCGGAGTCTGAACACGAGGTTGTCCTGGGAAAGTTCCGGCTCAAGGTTTCATTCCACCCGCTCAGCATCCGGGTTATGAACGAACTCGGAACGGTGATTCAGAAGTTCGACTGGGATGCGGACACCGGCATGTTGTCTTTTCTGACCGGGAGCGCACCACTATTTGGTTTAGGGGAGGGAGGGCCACAATTCGATCGCCGCGGCTCAACCGACCCAATGCGCAGCGGACAGGGCGGTTACGAACTTGCCACCCACGGTGGCCGTGTTCCCATTCCTTGGATCATTGGAACATCCGGGTGGGCGATATTGTTTCATCAACCCTTCGGCACTTTTGACCTCACCGGAAGTCAAGCGAAGTTTCAACCTGCAAGTCGCAGCGCGGCGCTCCCGCTTGATCTGTTTTTCGTCGCTTCCCTTGTTCCCGCCACGATTATGGCCGAATACGCACGCCTCACGGGCCATGCGGAGATGCCTCCCTTATGGAGTCTTGGTTATCAGCAGTCGCACCGCACACTCGCCGGTCGAGAGGAGGTGCTTGCAGAGGCCAAAACCTTCCGTGAGAAAAAATTGCCTTGCGATGCTCTGATTTATCTGGGGACAGGCTTCTGTCCTTCGGGTTGGAATACGGAAAATGGTTCGTTTGTGTGGAATTCTCACATCTTTCCTGACCCCAAACAAATGCTCGATGAGTTGCACCATGAGAACTTTCGTGCCGTGATGCACGTGGTAATTCTCTCCGACAAGCTCCGCGGAACGGTTCAAGATCCCTGTGACGTTTCGCGGTTTGACGAAGAAGAAGCCAGTTGCTACTGGGACGCACATCGCAAAGATTTCGCGCTCGGCGTGGACGGATGGTGGCCGGACGAGGGCGATCCACTCGACATCGCATCACGGCTGGTCAGGAATCGCTTGTACTGGGAAGGTCCGCAAATGGATCGTCCGAATGAACGCCCTTATGCACTGCATCGCAACGGCTACGCGGGCATGCAGCGTTATGCGTCATTCCTTTGGTCGGGTGATGTGTACTCCACCTGGGAAACGCTGAAGACTCACATTCCGATTGCTCTCAACACCGCGCTCAGCGGCATTCCGTATTGGGGCACTGACATTGGCGGTTTTGTTCCTACTCCAGAGTTCACTGCGGAGTTGTATGTACGTTGGTTTCAGTTTGGGGCATTTTGTCCTCTTTTCCGCTGCCACGGCCGGGCGTGGAAGTTAAGGCTTCCCTGGGGATGGAATATGGGAGATGCCGGTCCCGCGGAAATCAATCACTATACTGGC
Organism: uncultured Acidobacteriaceae bacterium; assembly: GCA_963836305.1. Taxonomy (GTDB): domain Bacteria; phylum Acidobacteriota; class Terriglobia; order Terriglobales; family Acidobacteriaceae; genus Sulfotelmatobacter. Next base: position 1,860 of record CAWIJP010000028.1, read on the forward strand.
GCGGCTATTCCTGATTCCGGCCAACTGCACGATGCGCGTGTGGAACCTATCTGCAGGAAATATCTCGAACTGCGCTATCGCATGTTGCCCTATCTCTACAGCGCAGTGCGCGAATGCGCGACCACGGGTATGCCGATCATGCGGCCTCTGTGGTTGCACTTCCCCGACGATCCGAAGGCGGTGGCACGCGGAGACCAGTATTTGTGGGGGAAGAGCATGCTGGTTGCTCCCGTTGTCGAGAAGGGAGCTACCACTCGTCGAGTCTATCTTCCCGCCTCGATTTGGTACGACTTTTGGACTGGCGAACAGCTTGAGGGTGGCAGCGAAATCAGCCGCCCGGTTGAACTCGACACCATACCGCTTTATGTTCGTGCCGGATCGATCCTGCCGCTCGGTCCGGTCAAGCAGTTTGTCGACGAGAAGGTCGATGAGCCGCTATCCCTTACTATTTATCCCGGTGCCGATGCGTCTTTTTTGCTTTACGAGGACGATGGTATTTCCTTCAACTATCGCAAAGGAGACTGGACTGGAATCCGGGTGACTTGGAACGATGCGCGTAGAACTCTAAATCTCCAGCTTGCCCCCGGCTCGCGCTTGTTGTCGGCGGAACCGAGGCCTATCGTAGTGCAGTTGGCTAAGGTCAAACGAAGTGTGACGTTCAAAGGAGCGCCAATCGAAGTTTCCTTCTAAGGTTCTTGATGTGCCCATACTGCGCCGCTTTCGTCAAGCAGCTTCTTCCGCGGTTGCTGGCGGCACGGTTTGACGCTGAAGCACCGATGTTACTTCTCTGAATGCTGCGGTATCGCTTTTGTGCGAGGAGTAGGCGATATAACCATCTGGCCGCACAAGCGCCAATCCCGGGTTCGGACCGAATCTGAGTTCAAGAATACCGGCTAATAATTCACAGACCTGCTTCGCCTCCTCGACTTGGGACTGATTCGTATCGTAACTTAAGAAAAGGATGAAGCGGCTGGTGATTCCCTGGCCTCCCCGCAATGAGTTGTCGAAAAATCGCTCTCCCGGTCCTTCAATGATCGGACTGCCCCGGTAAACAATTCCAAGTTCGGAAAGTCGCTGCACGAAAGCATGCTGAAACGGAGCCAGACGCGACGCTATTGGTATGACGGCGTCACGCAGGCCCTGGGCTAACTTGTTCGGAGTTCCCATCACCTTAGTCATCAGATCTGTAGTCTCAATGACACTCTTGATGACCGGCAGACGTTCGCTGCCGTAGCTGTCGAGCAATCGCTGGTTTCCGTGGCCCTTCAGAAAAAGATCAAGCTTCCAAACCAGGTTCCAGACATCGTGCAGCCCAGTATTCATTCCCTGGCCGCCGAATGGACTATGAATGTGCGCAGCGTCACCGGCAATGAATACGCGGCCTTCGCGCAGCCCCGCCACGTGGCGATGGTGAATGCTAAAGTAGCTGCTCCAGTGCAAATCGCGTGCCTCGATTGCGCTTGGTGCCCGCTGCGCCAGTATCCTGCGCACAAGGTCGAGCGAAGGTGCATCGCCTTCCATAGCGTCGATGGTGGCAACCACTCGGCGGCGCGTGGCGCTCATTGGAAAAATAGCTACGGGTCCAAATTCGCTTGGGCAGAGTTGCATCTCGTTGGCGGGAAGCGTCGTGTTCGTCTCGATGTCGGCCAGCAGGAACGAGCCGTGATATTTCGCCCCCTCAAAGGGAAGATTTAACTGATGCCGGACGGTGCTGTGCGCTCCATCGCACCCCACTACGATCGAGGCGCGTAACCTGTCTGCTACACCTCTGCGTTCAAGCGTGACGTTGACACCGCAATCGTCCTGGACTGCGGACACGAATTTGGTTTCGTACTCGACATCGCCGCCTTTGCGCCGCAACCCCTCGAGCAGCAATCTTTCCGTTACGTCCTGCGGCACCATGGCAACGAACGAATATCGGCTTTCGTTTGGTTCAAACTTCATGTTGGCGAGGGTACGGTCGTGAGTGATGACGGCAACTCTTGTGACCCGATTTGCCTTCTCCAGGAAAGGAGCGACGATTCCTGCCATGTCGAAGATTTCCAGTGTCCGAGGAAAGATCGCAAGCGCTTTTGAATGCTCAGATTGAGATGAGCGTTCTTCGACGAGCCGCCATCGAAGATTTCGGCGAGCACATTCGTTCGCTAAAAACAGGCCAACCGGGCCGGCGCCGACGATCAAAACGTCAGGGTCAATGGAATTGTTTATCATTCTGTTTATCATCGTCCGATCTCTCCCCACTTTGCTGCCTGAATACGTTCCGCCGACGGAGTGCCTGGCGTGAATGCGCTCGCCCGGACACACATTATTTTGATCGACTGAGTCATCACACGATTCACAAATCAGGAAAAGTGTTACGCCCTTTTTTTCGGCGAATTCTGATTAAGGTGATTGCTGTATAAAGCAGGCTGATTTTTGTGCGATCGCCGGAATCTCATATTGCAAGCGTACATCTATTGCAAGCGTACATCGAAATAATTATATGAATTCAAATCTTCCTGCTGAACTTGATCGAGCGATATCGTTTCACTAACAGGATTCTGGTCGATTTGTTAATCGTCCGGCAAACACCGAACAAAGGAGAATTTATGGAAGCACGTTTTACGTACATCAAAGCGGCACCTGGGGCATTTAAAGCCATGCTCGGTTTGGGCCGCTATCTTGACGAATGTGGATTAGAGCAATCCCTGCTGACTCTCGTCGATCTACGCGCATCGCAGATCAACGGCTGTGCATACTGTATCGATATGCACTGGAAGGACCTGCGTGCGGGCGGAGAAAGGGAACAGCGCCTCTATTCGTTGGATGCCTGGCGTGAGAGTCCGTTCTACTCGGATCGCGAGCGCGCCGCACTGGAGTGGACGGAAGCTCTCACCTTGATCACCAATGGCCACGTGCCTGATGAGGTCTATGAAAAAGTGCGTCCGCACTTTAACGACAAGGAACTGTCAGATCTCACGCTGGCTATCGTAACTATCAATGGCTGGAACCGGCTCAACATTGCGGCTAGGACGGTTCCGGGAAATTACCAGCCTGGCCAATTCCGCACAGAAAAGGTCGCATAGGGGTTCGGTGCAGCAGCGGACTTTGATTTCGGGTCTTTCGATGTTTGACTATCGGAGTAGCGGGAAGGTCCTCAATTCTCGATTTCTTTTCTCGAAACAAATCGGCGAAGGAGATGGCCTTTCCACATCCACAATCCGGAAAGTACCATCACTGGAAGAAAGACAAACCGAGTTGCCGGGGCGTAGCCTGGGAGTTTTTCAAACGGACTATATATATAGCCGAGTATCGGAATGCTAACGATGATGTGAATCCAGCGAAAAATCGAACGTTGGGTAGCATTACTGATCATCATTGTGATCCACCTTGATTCATGACTTTCGAGCCGCCCGAGGCGGCCAGTCGGGCGTTTCGATCCCGAACTGCTTGGCGTACTCCGCGTTCAGGCGCTGCCAGCCGCCGAATTTTATGGCGTCGGGGCCAACCATGCGTCCGATGGGAGTTCCGCTGAGCAGGTGGTCCAGAACATCGAAACAAATGTGCCACCCGGCAGCACCCATTGCGATGAAGCGGTGACCGATGTTGGTCCAGAGCTTCAGGCGCGTGCCGTCACCAGTGGCTTCGAGTTCCCAGCGCATATCGAAGTCGCCCCATTTGTACTCAAGCAGCTCAGGAGCCTCGGCTCGCGTGACCGTTGTTTCAGTTACGCGTGGCGTCGGCGCTCCCACCGTGGTGAGCTTCACCGTGTTTCCAACCGTGCCCAGGCTACCATCGGCTTCAAAGGGAGCCCACTCACGCAGATGCGCCGGGTCGGTAATCGCCCGCCAGACTTTTTCCGGCTCGTGGCGCAGTTCTCTGACGAGAATGAGCGTCCACCTGTCGCCATCTTTTCGTACTTGCGCCCCCCTCGCTGGGCCCGGCGCGTACTCCTCGCGCTGTGTCATGACCAGCGCTTCAGCTGAGTGAGCTGAATGAGATTGCCGCAGGTGTCGTTCAGCATCGCAATGGTCGAGCCGGTCACGTCGGTGGGCGGCATTGTAAACTCGGCTCCGCGGGCCTTGATCCGCTCGTAGTCGCCCTTGACGTCGTCGCTAAAAAAATTGGCCGCAGGCTGGTTCTGTTGAAAGATCGCCTGCTGGTACGCTTTGGCTGCGGGATTGTTGTTCAGCGCCAGCTGCAACTCGGTTCCGTCCGGCTCCTCGGGCGAGGCCACGGTCAGCCAGCGGTATGGGCCATTGCTGAAATCGGCCTTCTTGGCAAAACCCAGTACCTCCGTATAGAAGCGAAGGGCCTTGTTCTGGTCGTCCACATATACGGCAGTCAGTTTGATTTTCATTTCGTTTCTCCTCGTCACTTTCGCGGCTTGGGCCGCGGGGTCTTTACCTTGGTTTTTCTTCTCGCTGGTATCGATTGATCCATACGATCGAGGTGGCGTTCGAGAGCATCCAGGTGAGCGGACCAGATCCGGCGGAACTGAGCAAGCCAGCCATCCAGCTCCTGAAATGGTTTCGCTTTCAGCCGGTAGAGGCGGCGCTGCGCGTCCACCGTGGATTCCACGAAACCGGCATCGCGCAATACTCGCAGGTGCTTTGAAACAGTCGGCTGCGGTACACGAAGTCGACGCTCGAGATCTCCAACCGATTGTTCTGACGAAACCAGGAGGCTCAATATCGCGCGGCGGTTCGGCTCCGCAATGATTTCGAAAACGGATTCCACTCGCCTTATATACTCTATGGAGAATATACTGGTCAAGGAATATTAGGTAAGGATGCCGAATGCTTCGATTCCTACAGGACGCAAAACGAAAGAGAAATTAATGGATGACCAAAACATTGAAGGAGGTCCTGTCGGATTGAGAATAGGTGTGACGAAATTCAATTTGTACTATCGTTGTCACGGTTCTCCGGAGTGTTTTCTCCCGGAACGGTCTTGCGCCGAGACTCGGCGCAATGTTGGCTCCTTCAGGTAGGAATGCCAAGTTTTGGCAGTAGCCACTGCGTCAAGACCAAATAGGCGACAAGGAACGCTAAACCCCAAATCCAATTAGACATGCTCACTTTCTCCTACCTGCCGACTCCAAGTTTACGCAGGAACGTCATCATCGGACACCAGTTGGTGAATCCGGATTGAAGAAGATTCAAACCAACAAAAGCCGTGAAAAGGTACCAGTACGGGCTTACATAGTGCCCAAGAGCCAGGGATAACAGAATAAAGCTGCCTGCGATCAAACGAAGTGTTCGTTCTACGGTCATAGCGGTTCTCCTCACATTTCTAGGCAATTTCGCACTGTGGTGTTTCGCATCCCGCGACATTCTCGGGAGAATGCGGGTGCATGGGTGGAACCGAGTCCCCTCGCTGCGAGAGGTAATAGAGAACCGGCACTGTCATTCGCGACAGAAAGGTGGACGCGACTTCTCCCGCCATCAGTGATAGAGCCAAGCCCTGGAAGATCGGATCGAACAGGATTACGCTGGCTCCGACAACAACCGCTGCGGCCGTAAGCAGCATTGGACGGAAGCGCACCGCGCCCGCATCGACCACCGCATCCTCCAGCGGCATTCCCTGGGAGCGGCGCAGTTCGATGAAATCCACGAGAATTATGGAATTCCGAACGATAATGCCGGCGCCAGCGATGAAGCCAATCATCGAGGTCGCAGTGAAAAATGCTCCCATCAGCGCATGTGCAGGCAGAATGCCAACCAGAGTAAGCGGAATCGGGGCCATGATCACCAACGGCGTCACGAACGAGCGGAACCAACCCACGACGAGCACGTAAATCAACAACAAGACGGCGGCAAAAGCAAGCCCGAGATCGCGGAACACTTCCACCGTAATCTGCCACTCACCATCCCACTTCATCGAGAAACGGTCGGTGCGCTCCGGCATGGTGGTGCCTTTGTATTGCTTCACCCCGTAGCCATCGGGCAACTTGATTTTGTCGATGGCTTCGCTCATCTTCATGATGGCGTACACCGGGCTCTCTTCTCCGCCCGCCACGTCTCCCGTCACATAGACGACTGGCTGCAGATTCTTGCGATACACGCTGGTGTCGATGGTCGTCTGTTGAAGGTTCGTGACTTCCTGCAGAGATATTTGGCCGCCCAGCGTGGTCGGCAGCTTCAGGTTGCCGAGGTCCTCAATTCCCGAGCGATCCGGGCGCGCCAGCCGCACCTCGATAGGAATGTCCTCGCGGGCATGGGGATCGTGGAGCAGCCCCGCGTCCGCCCCGTTGAGCCCGACCTGCAGAGTGCGCGCCACATCTGCGGGAGAGATGCCATGTAGTGCTGCTTTATCCAGATCCACTTTCATGTCGTACTTGATTTGCGGATCTTCGACATACCAGTCCACATCGACGACGCCTGCGGTTTGTTGGAAGATCTTCTTCACTTGAGCCGCCAGCTCAATTTGCCCTTTGTAGTTAGGCCCGTAAACTTCGGCAACGAGTGTTTGCAGTACGGGGGGGCCAGGCGGAACTTCGGCGACTTTGATGCGCGCACCAAAAGGTGCGGCAATCTTGTCCAGCTCTGGACGCAAGCGTCGCGCGATCTCGTGACTCTGTGCCTTACGATCGTGCCGTGAAAGCAGATTCACTTGGATATCCGCCTGATTAGGTTGATTGCGCAAGAAGTAATGGCGCACAAGACCATTGAAGTTATACGGTCCGGAGGTTCCGGCGTAAATCTGATAATTAGTGACCTCAGGTTGCAGGCCGAGATATTGTCCCAAGGCCTGTGCCACGCGAGTCGTCTGTTCCAGGGGCGTGCCATCCGGCATGTCGATGATTACTTGAAACTCACTCTTGTTGTCGAAGGGGAGCATTTTTACCCGAACCCACTTCAGCGGGACGAAGGCCACCGCTACCAGCAACAACAACACGACACCACCAAGAAACATCCAGCGGCGGTGCGCGTCGCGAATGAGCGGGTTCATCATGCGGCGGTACAAACGGGTCGTCCAATCTTCACTCTCGTGTCCGGAATGGTCACTACCGCCCGCATATTTCTTCAACAGTCGCAATGCTGCCCACGGAGAAACTACGAACGCGACAATCAGCGAAAACAGCATGGCTGCCGACGCACCCACCGGGATCGGGCGCATGTACGGACCCATCAGGCCGCGCACGAATGCCATGGGCAGGATCGCGCCAATTACGGCGAACGTGGCAAGAATGGTCGGGTTGCCAACTTCGTCCACCGCCTCGACCGCGACTTCAGATAAGGATCGCCCTCCGCTTTCCGGCAAGCGAAAATGACGCACGATGTTCTCGACCACAACTATGGCGTCGTCAACCAGGATGCCAATGGAGAAGATCAGAGCAAACAATGTGACCCGGTTCAGCGTGTAGCCATACAGATAGAAAACGGCGAGCGTGAGAGCCAGCGTGACCGGCACTGCCAACAGGACAACGCCCGATTCACGCCAGCCCAGCGCCAGTGCGATCAGCAATGTGACCGACAACGTGGCGATCAATAGATGTTCAAGAAGTTCATCCGACTTGTCCTTCGCAGTTTCGCCATAGTTCCGAGTCACCGTGACGTTCAGATCATTCGGAAGCACATAGCCACGCAGATCATGGACTTTCTCCAGTACATGTTCGGAAATGTCGGCGGCGTTCGTACCTTTGCGTTTGGAAATCGTGATGGTTACCGCAGGATAATCCGAGCCGACTGCTTGTCCTGCGCCGCCGCGAGCGTTGGCAAACAATACATAGTTGTCTGGTTCGGCGGGACCGTCTTCCAGCTTCTCCGCCACGTCACGCAAGTAGACGGGGCGTCCGGCGTGAACCTCGACCACAACCCGGCGCAGATCTTCCAGACTTGTAAAAAAAGTGCCGGCTTCAACCTGAAACTCGTGATTGTCACGAGCAAAGCTGCCGGCTTGGCCGCGGCTGTTTGCGTTCTGCAGTTGCCCCACGATCGCACCCGGCGTGAGTCCATAAGCCGCAAGCCGCGCGGTATCGAGCACGACTCGTATCTGCCTCGGCTGTCCGCCAATGATCCTGGTCTCAGAAACGTCGTCCAGCAGCTTGAGTGAGTTTTCCAGCTCACCCGCGATTCGCCGCAGCCGGTAGGCGTCATAGTTTTTGCCCCACAACGTCAGGGCCACGATGGGCACGTCATCGATCGAGCGAAGCTTAATGATCGGTTGCGAGACACCCGGCGGAAGACGGTCGAAATTGGAGTAGAGCTTGTTGTAGGTCTGTACAATCGCGTCTTCTTCTTTGGTGCCAACGTAGAAACGCACAACCAGCATGCTCACGCCGGGGTGACTGATCGAATAGATGTATTCCACGCCCGGCACTTCGCGCAGTAACTTCTCCATAGGAAGGCTGACGCGCTGTGCCACCTCCTCCGCCGATGCTCCCGGCATCTGAACAAACACATCGAGCATGGGCACCACGATCTGCGGCTCTTCTTCCCGTGGGGTCTTAAGAATGCTGAAAGCACCCAGAATCAGCGCACCAACGATCACCAGCGGTGTCAGCTTGGAATCGATAAAACTGTGGGCGATGCGACCGGCCAGGCGCAAGTACTTCGGGGATTGAATCGCCGGCTTGGATTCTTTATCAGTCATTACTGGGCCTCAATGCGTTTGCCATCCAAGTTGACTGCGCCCGGTTTGGTCACGAGCCGCTCGCCATCCTGCAGGCCCGCCAGCACTTCTATCTCAGCCCCGGACGGCTTCCCCAAAGTGATATAGCGCAAACTCGCAACCTCGTTTTGGTCCAGGACATAGATGCCTTGCAATTGGCCGCGTTCGACCACCGCGGAACTTGGAATCATCAGCGCCTCCCGCTCTCCACGGGAAAACTGGACACGCCCGAATAGCCCCGAACGCAGCCGTGCATCGACAGGGAGCGCGATCTTCACCAGGAAGGTGCGACTTGCGGGATCGGCGGCCGGTACGATCTCCACTACCTTGCTTTTCAGCCCCACGCCGTCGAGCGCGTCGATCACGACCGAAACCTGCTCTCCGGTTCGTACATACCGGAAATCGTCCTCATTGAGGGTGGCCTCTAGTCGATAGCGGCGCACGTCCTCGATAGTGAAGATTGGCATGCCGGGCGAAGCTAGTGTGCCGGAATCGGCTTTCTTCTGTGTTACTACGCCATCGAATGGCGCACGAATCCGCGTGTAATCCAGAGATGTGCGTGCCTGGCGCAAGGCCGCCTGCGCCTGAGCTTGGCCTGCCTTTGCCATATCGCGACGCGCGCCAGCCGCTTGCTGACGGGCTTTCACTTCGTCGAACTCCTGCGGACTCACCGATTTCTTTTCGAACAGAGTTTGGTAACGCTTCAGTGTTGATTCCGCCAAAGCCAGATCGGAATCTGCCTCGACGAGCAGCTGCCGGGCAGCGGCATCGGCTGCGGTCGCGCGGTCCAATTCGGCTCGCGGCTGGGAGTCGTCAATCACAGCGAGCACTTGACCGCTTTCAACCTTGTCCCCTTCGTGAACCCTGATCTCGACAATGTTCCCCATCATTTGACTGGCGGCGTCGCTGGTCTGGACGGCGCGCACCGTGCCCACCGCCTCCAGCACATTGGGAATGTTGACCTGCTGCGCGGCGAGCACGGAAGCGTTGTGCACGGTTTCCGCGGACGGCACGTTCGCTGCTCGTTCAGTCGAGCAACTGTTGAGGCCAAGCAACGCGGCGGCGATCAACGCACCAAATTTCAACGCTGTATTCATACGATTCATGGCATCACCACGGGAGATTGCGGATTTAGGCTTCCGCTCGCCAACTCCAGGTTGGCGTAGCTGGTCTGGAAGCGATAAACAGTCTCCCAGTAATCGGTCTGGCTGCCGCGGGCCGCATCTTCAGCGGCCAAAACATCGGTGATCGTGGTCAGTCCGCTGTCATAGCGGTCCTGGTTGATGCGCAGACTCTCCCGTGCCTGCGCGATTGCCGCCCGGGCAACTTCGATCTGCTGCCGGTTCGCATCCATCTCGTAGTAGGCGCGCCTGACCTCGAGGCGAACTGCATCGCTTGCTCCCTGCTTCATTGCCAAGACCTTTTGTTCGAGGGCCCGCTGCCGGGAGAGTTCGGCCTTCTTGGCGCCACCTTGAAAAATGTCGACTTGCACTTCGATTCCACCCAGCCAGTTGTTCCCTCCGCCACCGGCGACGAACGTTGGGTTATCCATTTCCCATCCGGCAAATCCGTTCACCCGCGGGCCAAATGACGACTTAGCCATCGCTACGCTCTGCCGTTGGGCCGCTTCCTCGGAGGCAATCCGCTTCAAGTCGGGACGATTTGCCAGTGCCTGTTTCTCGACTTCTCCAAGCACAGGCGCCGGAAGCGTGCGCTCAGCCAACGCTTCGGTAGTCTGAAACAGAACATCAAGCGGCATACCCATCGCCGTGTTCAGCTCGGCCCGTGCCACCTCCAGAGTGTTCCTGGCCCGGATCACTTCCTGCTGTCGCGCCGCCATGCGAACCTTCGCGGTCAGCAAATCCGACTCCACGGTAAGCCCACTTTCGAATCTCGCCTGGCTTCGGGCCATGATGGCATCGGCAGTTTTGGCCGCCCCTTCGGCGACTTCCATTTCCTTGGCAGCCAGCAGAACCTCGTAGTAGGAGCTGACTACCCGAAAAACGATCTCCTGATCCGTTCGGTCCAATTGATGTTCGACGGCCTCGTCCATCTGCTTTGATTGATTGATAGCGTGCCAGCTGGCGAATGAGTCGAAAAGGTTCCAGTTCCCGGCAAACCGCGTGGCAAAGTTGCCGAAGGGCAGAGGCGAGTTCAGTTTGTTCAGGGCGAAGTCCGCAGCCGTGAAACGTTGCTGCCGGAGCTCGCTGCCGAACACGTAAACCGGATCATCCCCTCGAGTCACCGTTTCAGAAAAACCTAAATGAGGCATCAGGAACGAGCGGGCCTCACGAGCTCGGGCGGAGGCAACTTTTGTATCTGCAATCGCCGCCTTCCGCAACGGATTTTTCTCCAATGCGGTCGTTACCGCCTGCTTCAGCGTAAGAGGCGAAGGCGGGGGCGTCTGCTGAGTCAAAGCCGGCACACACATTAGCCACAGCGCAGCAATGCCCAGCACCGCTTTGGGCGAGACTGTTTCGAAGCGGACTTTCAACCGCGCACTCCCGCGGTCTGAACCGGCCTCATCCACTCTGTCTTGTCTTCAACGATTTCGTACGTTGTATGGAAGTTCGCCGTCTTCTGCACCATGGCTCCCACCGAGCAATATTTTTCCTCGGAGAGGCGGATTGCTTCCTCGAGTGCCGCAACGTCAAGGTCAAAGCCCTTTACGACGTGGTGAATCCGCACCGCCGTGAACACTTGCGGCGGGCGCTCGGTTTGATCGGCTTCGACCCGCACTTCGTAGCCAGTGACTTTCTGGTGGTACTTCTGGCGCAGGACGGTGACTACGTCGAATGCCGTGCACCCGGCCAACGCGGCCGCCACCAGTTCAATCGGTTTTGGCCCGCTGCCCCCGGCTGCATCGTCCAACAGGAGATGATGGCCGCTTCCCGTCTGGGCCACAAACTGGCGTTGCTGCTTAAGTGGTTGAGTGAGTGCGACCGTAGCTGTGATCATGATTGCCTCCTTGTAACTTCTATCGACCGGACGCACGAATAAATGCATATGGGCGGAATTTGTTACAGGAAAAATTTCAATATCCGATCGCCTGCGAACTCAGTGCTCGTCCTTGCGCACTGTATGATTAGGAATCGATAATGCGGAGAGAACTCGAATGAGTCGTCCTATCAAGTTTTGCCCGATACTTCTTATTATTTTTGGAGCCCTCGCCATCGCCCTGGTGCCCATGGCTCTGGGTTATCAGGCGAGCCTCATTCCGGCCTCGCGCCTGATCAACTCCGATGACTTGGTCAAGATTCTTCGGGGTCCCGATAACAAGAAGCCACTCATGATTCAAGTGGGTTCCCACGTTCTCTACGCTCAGGCACACATTCCCGGCTCGGAATACATCGGTCCGGCCTCGAGTGAAAGCGGCTTGCAGTCTTTGCGGAAGCGAGTGGAATCCTTGCCGCGAGACAAGTTCATCGTTCTGTATTGCGGATGCTGCCCGTGGACGCATTGTCCGAACGTCAAGCCTGCCGACGACGCCTTGCATGCAATGGGCTTCACCAATGTGAAAATTCTTTATATTGCGAACAACTTCGGAACAGATTGGGTGGATAAAGGTTATCCGGTTGCTAGGGGAGAATAGGGATCTGCTCGTTCCCCAACTGGATTCACCATATTGGAGTCGGCATATTGAGGAGATGGATTCTCATCGGCGTGTCGTTGATCGCAATCGTGGGATTTTATTTCAGAGCCCGTTATCATGGCGTGCCCACTGGCACGAAGGGCAACGGTATCGCCGAGGAATCCATGGCCCCCGATTTCTCTCTTCCAGATTTGGCGGGGAAAAAACTCGATCTCTCGTCCTATCGGGGCAAGGTCGTCCTTCTGGACTTCTGGGCAACGTGGTGCGATCTGTGCCGGGACGAGATTCCAAATTTCGTCGAACTCCAAAATAAGTACGGCGACCGGGGCTTGCAGATTATTGGTGTCTCCATGGACGATGGACCGGAACCTGTGCGCGATTTCTATCGGCGTTTCAAAATGAATTATCCGGTTGCAATGGGCAATGCCAAGACCGGTGAACTCTACGGAGGAGTGCTCGGATTACCGATCGCGTTCCTGATCGGGCGGGATGGCCGGATCAGCACCAAACATATTGGAGCAACCGACATTTCAGTTCTTGAGAATGAGATCAGAAACAAGCTGTGAAGCAGTGCCGCTTCCGGCTATCCAGATTCGTCGACTACGGGGTTGCGTTTTTGGCGAGCAAGCGTTCGTAATCAGTAAGTAATTTGGTTCGTAGTTTGGCCGCTTTCTTGCGGTCGGGGCTTTCCGCGGACGATCGTCGGCACTGTTCGACGGTCGCCTGGAGATTGGAGAGGAATGCCTTGCATGGTTCGCAACCGCCCAAGTGCCGCTCCAGTTCCTCACAGAGCGAATCGTCCAGGTGCTCGTCGAGATAGTTCGAAAGCTCAGCAAACATGGCCTTGCACCGAGCAGGTCGGCGCAGGTCGTTGCCTTGCCGTTGTTCGGAAGACACGGGCGAAACAACGCGCGCTCTTCCGGCGCGGGGTTTCGATCCCTTCATCAATTCCTTTCGGACTAACAACCTGGCACGATGTAGACGAACCCGTACTGTCCCAGAACGTAACCCTGTGATCTCGGCCACTTCTTCGTCGGTAAGCCCCTCCATATCGCGCAGCACCAAAACAATCCGGTATTGTGGCGGCAGTTGCTGAATGGCGTCTCGCAACCGTCCAGCTTCCTCACTCCGAATGGCGAACCCTTCAGGATTGATGCCGCCATCATCGCCGAGTTGCTCAAGCTCCTTCCGACTTGGCATGAGTTCTTCCAGCGAGAGCTCTCGATGTGGAGCGAATTTGCTCCGGCGCCGACTCATCAGACAGCGATTTTTTGCCACCTTATAAAGCCACACCAGCAAGGCTTTGGGACTGTTGAATTTGGGGAGGTGCGGAACCGATTTCAGCAGCACTTCCTGCATCGTATCTTCCGCGTCCTCGCGCTGTCCGCAGACCCGCATACTGAACGAGAACACGGTATTTTGGAGCAGAGCCAGCGCCTGCTCCAGCGCCGCGTTGTCACCCTTTTGCAAGAGTTGCACGGCTTCTTCTATCTCGGAACGCATTGCCGTAAATGTAGCATGGCTAAGTTCTGGCTCGTCTAAGCGGCGCTACCTTTCCGATGATTGGCGTTTCACAAAGATTTTAGCGATTTCGATCTGTGAACTTTTTCAATCCGGACGCCGACTAACTTTTCTTTCCAGTCCACTCAGGCGCGACAGCGCGTGCAAACATTGGGCCGGTCTTCTCCGGGTGGCGCACTCTGCAGCTACTTGCAATCGACCTTGTTGTCCTGTGCGGCAGCGATCTGCCACTTACCACCGCGCTTCAACCAGGTATCAGTCCAGACCTGGCATTGCTTTGCGTCTGGATTCGTTTTGTCCTTGCCGATGGCGTGCTCGCTGCCGTAAATGATTGCCACGTCTTCGCCCGAAGAAAGAGAGAAGAAGCGCACCCTGGCATCGTCGAGTGCGCAGCCATGTGCTGAGTGCGGGCCTCTTTCATCGCGTAGCTCATCCGCCTTGTTGTAACGCTCGCCGCGAGTGCTGGTGCCCTGGAAATCGTCGGCCAACAACTCAGAGATAATTCCGTTATTCGTACAAACGCCTTCGGCCCACTTCCGCTCCATGTCAACCATGAACTTCGCGGTTTTGTCGTCCGGTGAAGCCCAATGGCTTTGTTGCGCATGGGCTGCGGTCATAAGAACTGCGACGCACATCGATTGCAGAATTCGGTGACGCATTATCCCTCCTGGAGCTAAGTCACTATACAGGGGCTACCTTTTTATGATATCTGCTTGGGCCATTTCGACTGAGAGAGCGCTTCTTGTCGGGAGTGCTTAGGCCCTTGTGCTAACGTGACTATCTGCCCCGCCGACGGGAATCAGATTTGAGGATAGGTCGATGTTAGGCAAACTAGGCCTCGCAATTTCATATTTCATTGCAATCGTTTACATCTTTTCGATTCTGTTGCCTGGCCTTTACTGTCTCCAGCATGGATGCAAAGGACCGGGTGAACTCGATGCTTTTATGCCCCGCCTTCGGCCTCACCCCGTTTGGCGCGATCGCTACGGCTTTCTCATTGCAAAACGCCATACAACAGATCAGAAAAAGATCATCATGGTCTTGGTTTTTCTGGCCTCTTGCAATTATTTTCGCGATTGTCCTGCTCGGTGTAATTGCTCTCATCGCACTCTTCATTTACTACACTGTGCGCCATCGTTAAAGAGCAGTTGCCTGCATCTTCCCGAACTTCTTGAGCCTGCCATCCCGCTTCAACGTTCGCTTGTTTGGATAGCCTCCAAGATACCCACTCTAAGTTTCGCAAAGCACGCGAAATTTAGAATGGGCCAACGGTCCGGCCTCTTCCTTGCGAGTTGCGTTAAGCAGAGCTAAATTAGGTGGGAGAGTTGGAGCTACCCATGAAAAGGACAGTCCCGGGATCTACCTCTGCATCCACCTCCGCTTCCGCGGCAATCGATGAGAGGATCAAGCAACTTTCTTCCGGACCTGACGGGGACGACTGGCGCGGGAAGATGCTCGCGAAGGTGCGCGGAATCATACACAAGGTAGACCCCGAGATCGTCGAAGAGTGGAAGTGGGTCAAGCCAACATCGCCGGGGACTCCTGTCTTTTCCCACAGCGGCATCGTCTGCACGGGAGAGACGCACAAGAACGTCGTCAAGATGACATTTGCCAGGGGAGCTGCGTTAGAAGACCCTTCTGATCTATTCAACTCCAGCCTCGAGGGGAATGTCAGGCGCGCCATCGACATCCACGACGGCGACAAGGTCGACGAGGCGGCCTTAAAGAATCTCATCCGCGCCGCAGTGGCGCTCAATCTGGATCTCAAGAACAAGAGTAAGAGCGGACCTAAGCCCAGGCGAAGATCCCCACGTCCTCAATAGGCGCGGAGCATGTTCTAATTTTGGCAAAAGTTCGGCTGACGCTGGCCAGCCTTCCAGATAGAAATACAGCGTGCAACTTACAAAGTTGCAAAACACAGTTGTATTAAAATTGCGCCGCCCAGCGCCGCGAGTAGCGCGAGCGGCATGGCAATCGCACCCACCTTCAGGAAATCCCAGAAACTGACATTGAGATTTTCTTTGCGCAAGGCAATCAACCACAGAATGGTTGCCAGCGACCCTGTGATCGAAAGATTCGGTCCAAGATCAACCCCGATGAGAACTGCTGCGGCGATCGGCCATTTGGCTTGCGCAGCATGAAGAGTGCTGCCAACGATGAGGCCAAGCGGAAGATTGTTCACGAGGTTATTGGCGATTCCAACTGCGAAGCCGGTGACAAAACTTCCGGCTCCGAGGCTGAGATGCTGCACCCAGTCGAGCCACGCTTTCGTGTAGCGCATCGCACCAATGCTCTCAACAGCATCGACCATCACGAATAATCCTGCGACCAGCGCAAGGGTTTCCCAGCTGATTGCGCGAGCCAGAGCCAGCGGATTCTTTCGCTCCTTGATGCAGACAATCGCCGTGACGGCCAATGCAGAAAGACATGTGGGCAGGCCCAGGTCTTTGCCCAACGATGAGGCGGTGAGCAAAACCGCAATCATGAGCCCGGCGCTGGCGAGCACGAGCTTGCCATTGCCATTCAAGCTTTGTGGTTCAACAGGATGATCAATGCTTTCGCAGAGTTCACGGCGAAAGACCCAGCGCAGTACGATGAAAGTTGTGCCAATCGATAACAAGGAAGGAACTCCAAATGCGAGCAACCACTTACCCAACGGGGGCATACCATCGTGGAAGACAACCAGATTCGCAGGATTTGAAATGGGCAAGAGAAATGACGCAGCGTTCGCGATGAAGGCGCAAACGAATAGATAAGGTAGCGGCTGGACCTTTGCCTTCCGAACGGCGGTCAGTATGGCTGGCGTAAGAACGACCGCAGTTGCATCATTTGACATAAATACTGTGACCACTGTCCCCACTGCGTATACCAACGCAAACAGCCTAAGGCAGGATCCTTGCGCGCGTCTCACGGCGATCGCCGATAACCAATCGAACACGCCGTGCTCCCGCGCAAGTTCGCAAAGCAGCATCATGCCGATGAGAAAGAAGCAGACATCTAAGGCTTTGCCGGAAGCTCGCAATGCAAGCCGAAGAGTTACGAGCTGCAGTCCTAGAAGTAGGAGAACTCCGCCGTTGATCCAATAAACTTCCGGCACACCCCGCGGACGGATCAGCATGAGCACTACGCTTACAGCAACGATGATTGAAAGCAGGAGGTGTGCGAGCGCAGGGGAGAACATCTACCATTCTCTCCCGTTGTTCTTGCGGCAGTTCTCTCCGCGACAACGAGCGCTGTCTAGAGTGAACAATCTCCCGTCTGCACGCGTGGTGATCATTACCTACGGCCCTTTCCCAGCTTTTTAAATTGCAACGACGACCCGTCATCGATATTGATAACAGAAATCCTCGTGGTTCCTCCTTTATGATTTGTGTTCAACCTCTGCGAGATCATCTCTTCGAGTCGCGCATAGCTTCCATCGTCTGTTTCTAAATCAAAAAAAGGCTGGTCGACGCGGCGTGGACCTTGCGCGCCTGGCGCAAAGTGAAAGACACTCATAGCTGCAATGAGAACGCCTTGCGATGCAGGGGCGATGCGATCGGCGGGTGCCGCAGTTCCGTGTGCGGCAGAAGCGAAAACCTGGATACTGGCCGCAACCATCCTGGGTTCCAGCATGGCTTTCATCGACAGCACCGTCGTCAATGTAGCCTTGCCCGCACTACAAACCAGTTTCCAGGCGACTGTGGTGGATCTGCAATGGGTGATCGAGTCTTATGGACTGTTTTTAGCCGCGTTGATTCTAGCCGGGGGCTCGTTCGGCGACCTGTTTGGCCGCCGTCGTATGTTCGTGGCAGGGGTTTCGATTTTCGCTGTGGCATCCGCGGGCTGCGGCTTTGCCTCCAGTATTCAGGAACTGATTATCGCTCGCAGTATTCAAGGGGTGGGCGCCGCACTGCTCGTGCCCGGCAGTCTTGCAATCATCAGCGCGAATTTCGATGAGAAGAGTCGGGGTCAGGCGATTGGCACATGGTCGGGTTTCACGGCGATCACTACTGCGATTGGTCCGGTGCTTGGAGGTTGGCTGGTTGAGCACGCCTCCTGGCGATGGGTCTTTTTCATCAACCTGCCGATTGCGGCGGCCGTAGTAGCGATTTCGCTTTGGTGGATTCCGGAGAGCCGCAGCACGAGCACGAGGCACATCGATTGGCTGGGCGCGATTCTCGCTACCGCAGGCCTCGGGGGCGTGGTTAGTGGTTTCGTCGAATCGCCTAACTTGGGATGGGGCAACCCCTGGGTTTTTGGCAGTTTGCTGATTGGCACCGTCAGTCTTATTGCATTCGTCTTTGTCGAGGCGAACGTCGCTGTGCCGACGCTTCCACTTGGATTGTTCAAGTCCCGCAGCTTTGCTGGGGCGAATCTGCTTACTCTCTTTCTTTATGCCGCGATCGGGATTTTCTTTTTCTTGTTCCCCTTGGACCTGATCCAAGTCCAGGGATATTCCACCACCGCAACCGGCTTCGCCATCCTTCCCCTGATTCTGCTTATCTTTTCTCTTTCTCGCTGGTCGGGGGGACTTGTCGCCCGTTATGGCGCCAGGGGTCCCTTGATTGTTGGACCGATCATTGTCACGCTAGGCTTCATTCTGTTCGCTATGCCTGCGATCGGCGACAGTTACTGGAGAACGTTCTTTCCCGCAATAATCGTTCTTGGATTTGGAATGGCGGTTACTGTCGCGCCGCTTACCACCGTGGTTATGAATTCTGTCAGTGAAGAACGAGTTGGCACGGCTTCGGGAGTGAACAATGCGGTGGCCCGCGTAGCGAGCGTGCTAGCGATCGCAATCCTGGGCATTGTGATGGTGAAGGCTTTTGGTTTTCGACTGAACAACGGTCTGATTCACCTATCGCTGCCGCCTGGGCTTCTGAGGGATCTTCAAGCAAATGCGATCAAACTGGCCGGCTTGCCGATTCCCTCCGTTCTCGCACCCAGCGTGAAAGCGGCTGTGAGCAAGGCGATCGGGGAAGCTTTTGTATTTGGATTTCGAGTTGTCATATTGATTTGCGCCGGATCATCTCTCGCAAGTACCGCCGTGGCCTGGTTGATGATTCCGAAAGTCCGATAGAAGGTTCTTTCCGGGAGTGAGTGGGTTAAGTCTGCAGAAATTGCAAACTCTTACTTTACGAGTTTCTGAATGACTGAGATTAACCGGTCGGCATTAAAAGGTTTGACGATCCAGCCGGTGGCCCCCGCCTGCAGCCTGCATCTTTTTTTCGGCTTGAGATTCGGTGGTGAGCATGAGGATCGGGACGAACGAGTATCCGGGCAGCGTACGGACCGCAGTGATCATCTGGATTCCATCCATTTGAGGCATGTTGAGGTCGGTGACGATCAAATCGAATTTAGCGGCGCCCACTTTTCCGAGGCCATCTTTTCCATCGACCGGATCAGGCTGAACGATTCGTTTTGGTCCAGAGTGATTGGCATGCCAGTGGCATTTTCATGTCGTAGACTTAAGCAAAATCCAAAAATCGCCCCCGTATTGGCGAGAGCACAAGTTAAGTCGATTCTCACGAATCTGCGTTCATAGAACTTGCGCTGCCGCAGCTTGGCATCAGGCAAGCCGATTCGGTGAGCTCGGGCGGTCAAGAACACACCTAGTTCCCCCATCGGCCTTGAAGAAAGGAACTTTAACAGCCAAGCTCGACTCTCCACTCTTAGTTTCGGATGTGCTTGGGAACAGCCATGGCTCGGTTGTTTCCTGCTATGGAAGGGAACGGCGAATCCAACATCCTCGACCTGAGATGTTAGGTTAAAACGCTAGAATTCGATGCGCAGAGCGAGTTGCCCGGTGCGGTTTCCCGCATTCTCTGCGGTTTGCGGAGCGCTGAGCACACCGAAGGTTGGGTTATTAATCTGCGTGGCGGGAGGAGCGAAGTTTGTGTGGTTGAGAACATTTGTAAATGTGGATTCGAAGCGCACTCTCACATCCTCGGTCACGCGGAACACTTTGGCCAGGCCGAGGCTGGCTGTGGTGGTGCCAGGCCCCTGCAGGATGCCGACTCCGGCATTGCCGAAACGCCCGGCGCCGGCGGGAGTCGGCGCGAACGCAGCGATGTTGAAGTATTGCGTGCCTGACTGTCCTTGATAAAAATTTGTCGAGACCTGATCGGGCCGGAGGAAAGCGCCACGATTGACGACGTTGGTGTTGGACTGGTCATAAGAATCGCTGATGCTCGGCGTAAGCCACGGGCCGGTTTCAAGCAGGGTCACAGTGGTCATCTCCCAGCCGCCTAGCACGGCGTTCAGCCAACCACCCGTATTCAACAAGCTGCGGCCCCGACCGACGGGAAGCTGATACACGCCGGTGAACAGAAATCGATCGCGGCGGGTTCCTTCAACATTGCCGTAGTCACTGCGGATATTGAAACGATCGGCAACCGGAACTCCGTAGTTAACTTCACTGGCGAATGCCGTAGGCGTATCGCCTTGATTGTCGGCCAGGTTCTTCGCCAGCGTGTAGTTCGCACCGAAGTAGAAGCCGCGAGACATTTTGTGGTTCTCTTCGACTTCGAGCGCGTTGTATTTTGCTTCACCGGCATTGAAGGTTGAGTAAAGCGTGAACCAGTTGTGATAAGGCGCTCGCAGATCGACGTATGGGCTTGCGGCGGTTGTCTGATACGGCGTGGTGCTGGCGGGAATCTGGTTCAGGTCTTCCGTGATGCTGAGCCGGTAGCTGTGCATTCCGACGTAGCTAATACGGAGGCTGTCGCTGCTCGCGAGCTGGCGCTCCACAGTCAAGTTCCATTGATTTGCTTGCGGGTCTCGATAGTTCGGATCGACTCCCTGGTCCAGTCCACCGCCGCCATATTGCACGCCCACTGTTGGCGGCGCGGTTTTGGGAAACTGAATCAGAGGCATACCGTCGGTCAGACTGTTTGTGTATGTGTGCAGCGCCGAGGTCGGGTTGCCACTATTGTTGAAGGAGAGCGGGCCAAGGTTGGTCATCGTGAAGATGCCGAATCCCGCACGAACGACTGTTTTTGTGTCGTTAAACGGGCGCCACGCGATCGATACGCGCGGCTGAAAGTTCCGCATGTAAACGTTGCGCAAGGACTGCGGCAATTGGTCCTGGCTGGCAGTCACATAGTTCGTGCAGGGCAACGCGGTATTGCCGAGGCTGCAGGCGTTGAACGATTGCTGGAATGCCAGGTTGGAGGCCTGGATGTTTTGCTGCTGTAGATAAGCGGAGAGCGCGTCGGGAACGACAATCGAATTGTTTTTCTGGTCGAAGTTCGCCAGATTGCCCCCGTCTTCGTGAAAGCCCGGAAGGACCTGCCAGCGCAGGCCGTAGTTCAGCGTTACATGGCTGGTAACCTGGTATTCGTCTTGACCGAACACGCCGTATTGCCAAGCAGTTCCGCCTACGTCCGGACTGGAGACGGCAAAAAATAGAGACGTCGGCGTTCCTTCAAGAAAGTCGCCGAAAGCGTTGCCCGTGAAAGTGCCTTGGAAGATGAAGTCGCCAAAGTCATCGGAGTTAAATACGGGTGCGAAACTTTCCAGGTCGAAATACCTCACTCTCCGCGCATCCAACCCCATCTTTAAAGTATGCTTCCCCTTCGTCCAGGTTAGGTTGTCAGTGAACTGCATTGTCTTCGACTGTGTAACTCCGGTCTTGTCGCGGCCTATCGGTGTGAAGCCGGTTCCGGCGGTGAAATTAAAAGTAGGGAAAGCGTGCGTGGCGGGATGCTGGCTGATATTTATCCCGGTTAAGTCGAGTTGCGAGAGTGCATCTGCGCCTTCGATCGGGAAGCCCACGTTGGTGATCACATTCGTAAATCCGAAGCGAAATTCGTTCAGTAAACGCGGCGTGAGCACCCAGGTATGCGAGACCAGCAGGCTGCGATTGTGCACGCTATCGGCGTCGTCGGGTAGTAGTGGGTTGGCGTAGTCCTCGGCGATGTTCTTGCGGCTGAAGTGGGCGTAGACGGATTGCTTCGAATTAATGGTGTGATCAATGCGGAGATCAATTCCGTCGGTGCCCGCGGGCGTGGCCTGGAAATTCTCGTAATTGTAGTTGGGCTGGCCGATAACGTAGGGAAGGGGATAGTAGTTCAACAGTGCAATAGCAGTGGGATTAATCTTGGAACTCGGAATCACGGGTCCACCCAGAGCGGTCAAGTCGCCATTGCGCTCGGCCTGTGTGGGAACCAGGAATTGTTCCGCCAGAGCGGTGGAGCGGCGATTGCCTTCATAGTCGAGAAAGAAAAACGTTTTGTTCTTGCCATCGTAGAAATGCGGAATGCTCAGCCGGCCGCCGAGCGATCCACCAAAGGTATTGAAGTGTTTCGGCGCCTTGCCGCTGAAGCCGTAGGGGTCGGCATCGAGCGCGTCGTTTTGCAAATACTCGAACAGGCTGCCGTGATATTGACTGGTACCGCTCTTGGTGGTGAAGGTGACGTCGCCCACCTGAGAAAACTCCGCGCTGTTGTTAAATGCCGTCACGCGCATCGCAGAAATTCCCTCCTGTGATGGATAAGCGTCTTGCAGCGCACCATTCTGGCGCACGTTTGCCGTAGAGATGCCATCAACAGAAAAATTCACCATCGCCGAGCTGGCGCCGCCTAAGGCGATATTTCCGGAACTATCCTGTTGCACATTTGGTGAAATCGCGAGAGCCGCCAGGGGGCTGGTCGTGGTGGCGCGATTATTCAGAGGAAGTTGGGTGATCTGCCGATTATCCTTTGAATCGCTGATCACCGCGTTCTCGGTATTAATCACAGCCACCGTGTCAGAAACCTCCACAGTCTGCGATTGACTCTTGACGCCAAGAGTGACGTCGATTCGAAGCGTCTGCCGCGCCGTGAGTTCCGCGGATCGAACTTGGAACTCGGCAAAGCCTTCGGCTTCGGCCGACAAGGAGTAATCGCCAGGCTTGAGGTTTACGAATTCGAATGCCCCGTTCTGATCCGATGTACCGGAGCGACTGCTGTTGTCTTCTAAACTCCGGATTACTACTGACGCCCCCGGCACAACTGCTTGCGACGTGTCATGCACCACGCCGACGATGCTTCCGAATGTAGATTGCGCATGGGCCGCGACAGTGAAACCCAACCCACATAAAATGAGCGCTGCCGCCCCAAGAATTCGATACATGAACGGTGTAGTCACGCGCGAACCTCCGCCGTGCACAGGGAATCAGGAAGGCGATTTCCTCAGGATTCACGGCTTGACGCTTGCGAAACTAACACTCAGGAAATAAAGAAACTGTCGGGAGGTGATAAGGGAACCGTAAAGTCACGGCGCAAAGAAGCAATAGCAAGCATCTGAAATGTTGATGGGAGTTGCCTCTCGTGCGGACGCACGCGGCGCTCGACATATTTTGCTGGCGGTCAATGCTTCGGTCTGAACCCGATTTCTACGAGTGCCTTACCCTTTCACGGCTGAGCGAATCTTAGGAATGCCTGCGACGCTAGCTTTCAGCGCAGCATCCGTTTCGATCAAGTCGAGGACTTTCCTTGTCATCTCCTCGTCAATGTCGGGAGCTTTTCGAATCTCCACCGGATAGCGCACCAGCAGCTCTAGGCCGGCATCGGCGAATTGAAGGCGCGCCTCTGGACGCGGTGCGGCCACTTGAATATCGACCCGGCGCTCGATATTGGCATGCTGGCGTTCGATCTCTTCTTTATAGTGTGAGTAAACCGCGTTCACGGCGGCCACCAATTTTTCCTGTGCCGCTTTATGATTTCCATCAGGCGCAATCATGACCACGACTTCATGCCACGCGTATTCAGTCCCAGGAATCTGCTTGAAGAGCGGCGTGCCCGTCTGGAAAAGAACCGAATTCGAAAAGACAACGATGCGGCCGGTGGGATAGAAATCCAATCCGGAGCCGCCCAGTTCCATCAGGTACAGCCTCACCAGCCCGATATCGACAACGTCTCCGGTAATTCCGGCAACGCTGATGCGATCGCCGACGCGAATGCCGTAACGCCCGATGATGAAGAAATATGCGGCCACGGAAAGCAGAACGGCTTGTAATCCAACCGCGATGCCCGCCGTGATGAATCCCGCGAATGTGGCTAGCGAACTGAACTCGCTGACGAAACCAAAAGTCAGGACAATGACGATCAAGAAGCCGATAATTACGCGGCGCATGACCAGGAATTGCCGCCGGCGGCGCGGGTCGCCGATGTAGCGGAACGTGATTCGACGCCAGATCTCAGAGAGAAACAGAATCACTCCTAGAGCCAGCAGTATCGAAAACACGCGGACCAGCACAGATCGAAGAACGTATTTCGACTCGCGGGAAATGGAATTGTGCCACTCTTCAAAATTTGTCTTCGCATCATTCAGGACTACGACTTCCTGGCTGAGCGGAAGAAGAGCGGCGGAAAGCTGCTTGAAGCGTTCGGTAAGTTCCTGAAAAGTTTGGCGCTCTGTCTGCTGCTGTTGAGGATCGCCGGAGGGCGGCTGATTGGCCAGCTTTTGACTCTGCTGAATTGTTGAGCGCATCGCGTCTCGAAGCGGCGAGCGCAAATGCTCGGCCACATCGCGCGCATGGTCCGTTTCTTCAACGACTCCATCGATCTGGTGCATCGCGCTCATGTAATCGTAGAGCGTCATAGCCTCGCTGATCAGACCGCCGGAGTTGGCGAGCGAAGGTTTGGCGGGCGCGGAAGTTGTCGTGGTTACTTTTTTCTCCGGACCGGCGTTCGATCCGAGAACTTCTGGAATCGAGCGAGCCAGTTGATTGATACTGCCTTCGAGTCCTCCAGCGATCTCGTCATTGGTCTGTACAAACGACGCCATCTTTTGAACCGCATCAAAAAGCGCCTTTTGCAGTTCCAGTTGGCCTTGCAGAGCATCACGCTGAGAAATTAGCTTGCCGCGGCGGGAGCCCGGTGCCTTTGCGATCTGAGAGTTCAGACTTTCAATCTGCGATTGCAATTGTTCAATCTGGGAAGAAGTCTTTGCCAGCATCTGGGAGAGATTCTGTTGCTGAGTTGTCTCGCCGCTCGGCTGATTTGCGCCACCGCTTTTCTGCTGAGACGCGATCAGCGCAGACTCAGCCTTCGCCGACTGAAACGCGAGCCGCACCGCCTGAGCCGTAAGCGCCTGCGTGTTGTCTTGATAAATAGCATCGCTGGGCAACCCCACAGCCTGAATGCCGGTTGTGGAATGACGATACCAGCTTATGATTTGGTTCAAGTGGTGCAGTGCGGCCGAGCCATCGAGTTGAATCGGAGGCAACGGATTCGCAGATCTTTGTGATCCTGTTTGTGAACCTGGCCGAACCGGAGTTTTCCCTTGGTCGGAGTGCTTTGTGGTTTGCGCATACAAGGCCACCACGGCAAACAACGGCAGCCAGAGCATCTGAATGGACTGCCGAAAGGCACGCCGGGGGCGTGCGCTGGCATGATTCTTTAAGTTTTCTTGCATATCTCCGAGGTTAATTCTAACTAAGTTGTCCGAACAATCCGAATGGCGAACTGAAGGAATCCAGCCTCAAAGCAGCCAGAGGCGCGGCACATTGCCTATTTTGTTGCGGAAGATTACGGGTGAGTTGGCGCAACCGGTTGTTCTTTTCTGAAAAAATTTCCCACGATGGCGGCACATGCTTCGACGAAGTCCTGTTCGGGTGAAGTAAATGCGCTGGCAAAATAGCTTTCAATATCGAGTTCCGCGGTGAGCTTTTTCTTCACCAGAATGGGGACCACGATTTCACACTTCACCAATGGCGATCCTGCAAGATAGCGCGGATCTTTGGAGACGTCATGCACCACTACAGTTTGCCCGCTGGTCGCCGCGGCGCCACAAAGTCCGGTGTTGAGGGGAATGCGCGCATTGGGCGTGAAGCTGCCGGCGAACGGCCCAACCAGAAGAACTCCATCGTCCGCCGGATCGACCAGATAAAAACCCACCCAGTTATAGCGCGTCATCTTTTCGTGCAGACGTTGGGCGATATGTTCCATGAGGGCTGCGGCCGAGGGAGCGGTCAGTGCAAAATCCCGAAACTCCCGCAGAAGTTCTTCGTGCACAGGCGTCATGTTTCGGGTTATACCCTATCTCAGAAGATTCCTCCAGTTGGCCGACCAAAGAGAAATAACACCAGAGCCGGAAAGGGGTATTCTCTCCAGCGAAGGAGACTGAGGTGTTTTTATGACAAACAGCGAGATGATCACTCAGCTCGAAGGCGAGCTTCAGAGCTTGAAAGCTACTCTCGAGAAGTGCCCGAGGGGAACGGATCCAGCCCTGGTTGCCTCGCTCAAACGAGCCATCGCAACCTTGGAACGGGTCATCGCTGATCTCAAATCCGGTCGGAAACCGTAGGGGCGCCGGCAACTGCTACCATTACGGGCATGCTTTCTTCCGCTAACCCGCCATGGCACTGAAGGAGTCGGAAGCGATCGTTCTGCGTACTTATCCACTGCGCGAGGCTGATCTATTGGTCACACTGTTCACTCGCGCGGAAGGGAAGGTGCGTGGCGTGGCCCGGTCGGCAAAAAAATCCAAGAGACGCTTTGGCGGCGCGCTGGAGCCCATGACCTATGTGCGGGCATTTTATGATGTGCGCGAACGGCAGGAGTTGGCGCGCCTCGATGCCTGCGAGGTGTTGGAGTCTCCGCTGGCCACAGAAATCAGCTACGCGCGCGCCGTGGCGCTCGCGCATGTGGCCGAGCTGCTCGACGAGTTGCTTCCGGATCACGAAGCCAATGACGCAATTTTTCGGCTGACCCTTTCGGTGCTGCATGCGCTGACAGGCTCTGATATATGGATGCCCGTCACTTACTTCGATCTGTGGCTGACGCGGCTGGTAGGTTTCCTCCCCGAGTTGACGGAGTGCATTGTGTGCGGCCGAAGTCTGAATGGCAGCCGTGCATATTTTCACGCGCTGGCCGATGGCTTGATGTGCCCTGAGGACAAGCGCCTGGCGTCGTCGGAGATTTCCAATGATTCTCGCTTGCTGGCGGCGCAAATGTTTCGTGCTCCGGTAGAGAATTTTATGGGTGCGCCATGGCCGAAGTTTCAGGGCGCGGATCTGCGGAAGTTTTTGATTCAAAGTTTGCAGCGGCATATTGAGAAAAAGCTAGTCACTGCGGGAATGCTGGAAAAGAGCGGCTTCTAGAGGCTGGCTGACGGCTCGGCACCGCTTCTATTACAATCAAACATAAGTTTCTCGCTCCTGAATGATCCCATGAATCCAGCCAAGCCCAATCCGTTGACGTTCCAGGAGCTTATCCTACGCTTGCAGACCTTCTGGGCGGAGCGCGGATGTGTGCTGCAACAGCCTTATGACGTTGAAGTGGGTGCGGGGACGATGGCTCCCGAGACGTTTTTGCGCGTGCTGGGGCCAAAGCCATATAAGGTGGCGTATGTGCAGCCCTCGCGGCGGCCGGCGGACGGACGTTACGGCGAAAATCCGAACCGGTTGTTCAAGCACATGCAGTTGCAGGTGATCCTGAAGCCTCCGCCGGAAAATGTGCAGGAGTTGTATTTGGAGTCGCTCGCGGCGATTGGCATTGATCTGCGCCAGCACGACATCAAGTTCGAGGAAGACAACTGGGAAGCGCCAACGCTCAGCGCGTGGGGCGTGGGCTGGCAAGTGATGCTGGATGGCCTGGAGATCACGCAGTTCACTTATTTCCAGCAGTGCGGCGGCATCGATTTGTTTCCTATTTCCGCCGAGCTCACCTACGGCCTGGAGCGCATCGCTGCGTTTCTTCAGGATGTGGATTCCATCTATGACATCGTGTGGGCGCGCGATCCGTCGATTGAAGGAGAAACGATCGGCGGAAAATCGATCGACGGAAAAACGACCGGCCGCGAAGTGAAGTATGGCGATGTGCGGCTTGCGGATGAGTTGCAGTTTTCGGTGTACAACTTCGAGGCCGCCGATGTGGAAAAAACCTGGGAGCATTTTCGCCTGTACGAGGCGGAGTGCAAGACGCTGATAAGTTGCTATGCTGAGTTATCCAAGGACAATGTTGCAGGCGACGGGATTGCGCGCCAGAAGCCACAGTTCCCCGTCCTGGCGGCTTACGATCTTTGTTTGAAATGTTCGCATTTGTTCAACATCCTCGATGCGCGAGGCGCAATTTCGGTTACCGAGCGTGTCGGAGTGATCGCGCGCGTGCGGGCACTTGCAGTAGGCATTGCGAAGGCTTGGGTAGATCAGCAAGAAAGCGAATCTGCCTCCGCAGAGAAATCGGACGAGCCTGAGCCTGTGAGCCGCCACGAGCCGAAAAGAGGGCGCGAGAAGTTGTCGCCGGTGGGATCGTGATTTGCCGTATGTGATCAGCGTCACATTTGTTCGCCGCTTGGTTTGAGAAACTAAGAGTTTGAAGACATGCCAGACTTCCTGCTAGAGATCGGCTGCGAAGAAATTCCAGCGCGCATGATTGATGCCGCCTCGCAAGAGTTGCGCGATCGGGTCAGCACGCTCTTGGCTCGGGAACGTCTCGCTGCCAGCGAGATCAGCAATTTCGATACGCCTCGCCGTTTGGCGGTGATTGCTTCCGGAATTCCTGCGACGCAACCGGATGTGACCGAGCAGGTGAACGGGCCTTCCGCCAGCATCGCATTTAAGGATGGTCAGCCTACGCCGGCGGCCCATGCTTTCGCTAAGAAGGCTGGCGTAGAGGTTTCGCAACTGGAGAAAGTTACAACACCGAAGGGCGAATATCTTTCGGCCAAAATCGTCAAAAAGGGCAGGGGCGCTGCTGAAATTCTCGGCGAGAATCTTCCCAGAGAAATTTTCTCCATTCACTGGCCGAAAAATATGTACTGGCGAAAACCGAACGAGAGGTTTGTGCGTCCGGTTCGCTGGCTGGTAGCCATGCTCGACGGTGAAACCATTCCGCTGGAGCTGGGGGGAATTCAAGCAGGGAAGATTTCGCGCGGGCACAGAATTCTGGGCAGTGGCGATGTCGTTATTCCACGCGCTGGAGTAGGTTACGTCGACGCCCTGCGTGCGGCCAAGGTTTTGGGTCGGAGTGAGCGCGAGCATCAGATTCGCAAAGCTCTCGATGCGGCCACGCGAACCATTTCTGGAGCTCGATGGCGCGAGGATAAATCTCTGCTCGATAGCGTGGTGAATCTCACTGAATTTCCATCGGTGATTCTCGGTAGTTTTGACCCGCAATTTCTGGCGCTGCCGGAAGAGGTGCTGGTCACAGTGATGCGTGACCACCAGAAATATTTTGCGCTTGAAGATTCCAGGGGCAAATTGTTGCCGCATTTTCTGGCAGTGCTGAACACAGATGGGGATCCACAAGGCCTGATACGGCACGGCAACGAGCGGGTACTCCGCGCGCGCTTCAACGATGCCCGCTTTTTCTGGCAGACCGATCAGAAGAGGTCTCTATTAGAGCGACTCGACTCCCTCAAGAATGTAACCTTCCAGAAAGACCTCGGCACCTACTACGACAAAACGCGCCGCGTGCAACGTTTGTGCAGCTGGCTGAGCGAAATCATCAAACAGTGCGGGATACCGGTTCGTGCGGGCGTTGTTCACAAAGCGGCGTGTCTGGCCAAGACTGACTTGACGACTGAACTGGTAAAGGAATTCACCGAACTGCAGGGCATTGTGGGCGGGCTGTATGCGCGAGTGCAGGAACTAGATCCCACGCTACCGGAAGCAACGCGGCTTGCCATCGCCGATACGATCTACGATCAGTACAAACCGGAGTCCACGGAAGATGACGTGCCCCGGTCGATCGAAAGTGCGGTGCTTTCTATTGGTGACAAAGCAGACACGATCGCCGGCATGTTTGCTCTGGGGCTGGTTCCCAGTGGTTCGAAGGACCCATTTGCCCTTCGGCGGCAGGCCAACGGCATTATTAAGACAATCGCAGAGAAGAAATTGCCCTTGCATCTGGCGGATCTGATGCGCGATGCGCGGGCCGGATATAAAGGATCGGAGGCCGGGAAGAAGTTTGTCGATGACGCCAAGTTTGATGAATCCGTGCGGACTTTCTTCCGCGAGCGTCTCGAGTTTTATTTGAAGGACGTGCGGGGATACGCATACGATGTGGTAAAGGCGGTTCTGGCAGCGGACGCCGACGATGTGGTGGATTCGCTGGCACGGGCCGAGGCGGTCAAGCAGGTGATGCACATGCTTGAGTTTCAGGCAATTGGCGCGGCTTGCAAGCGCATGCGAAACATCCTGAGACAAGCTTCCGAGAAGAACATTGAGCCCGCTGAAAAGTTTGAATATCTTCCGGAAGTTGCCGATGAAGAAAAAAGCTTGATGGCTTATCTGGAAAGCACGAGCGCAGCGGTTGAAGCACACCGGAGCGGGAAGTACTATTTGCAAGCGCTGCTGCTGCTATCGACCGCGAGAGAACCGGTCGACAGATTTTTCGACAAAGTCATGGTAATGGTCGAGGATGAGAAGGTACGCGCGAACCGGCTGGCATTGCTTCGTACCTTATTAAAGGAATTCTCAACCATTGCAGATTTTTCCGAAATCGTGACCGAAGGCAAAGGGTGACTGCAGGATGTTCGTGAAACTGGTTTGGGATCAGCGAGGCAAGGCGGACTCAACATCGGATCACGCAGACTTTAATGTGCACGTTGCCGGCGGGAAGCCGGCGCTACGAAATCAAAATAACAGAGGACTAATAACATGGCGACTATGACCCTCCCCGACAAAGCTGATGTTCAGGAAAAAAACAACAAAGCAACTAAGTACGTTTACTCTTTCGGCGGAGGCAAAGCCGATGGCCACGGCAAGATGAAAGATGAACTCGGCGGCAAAGGCGCCGGACTGGCCGAGATGACCAATGCCGGACTGCCCGTTCCCCCGGGCTTCACCATCCAGACGGAAGCCTGTCGCGATTACATGAGACAGGGACATGTGTCGAAAGAAGTCGATCAACAGATGGAGGAAGCGCTTGCCAAGCTAGAAGCGCTGCAGGGGCAAAAGTTGGGGACGGGTGAAAATCCTTTGCTGGTAAGTGTTCGCTCGGGTGCAAAGTTTTCCATGCCCGGCATGATGGACACGATTCTCAACCTCGGATTGAACGATAGGAGTGTGGAAGCGCTGGCCAAGCGCAGCAATAATCCGCGATTTGCCGCGGACTCTTATCGCCGCCTGATCCAGATGTTCGGCAACGTCGTTCTGGAAATTCCGAAGCACGCGTTCGACGAAGTATTCGATGCAAAGAAAAAACAGAAAAAAACCAAGCTCGACACCGATCTCGATGCCAAAGCGCTGAAGGAAGTGATCGAAGAATACAAGAAGGTGGTCAAGAAACACGCCAAACGAGACTTCCCACAGGATCCTCAGGAACAATTAGTGATGGCGCGTGATGCCGTGTTTCGTTCCTGGCAGAACGATCGCGCCAAGCATTACCGCCGCATCAACAATATCGACGACATGCTGGGAACGGCGGTGAATGTGCAAGCCATGGTCTATGGCAACCTGGGTGACACCAGTGGCACCGGCGTGGGCTTCACACGAAATCCAGCTACAGGCGCAAAAGAATTCTACGGCGAATACTTGATGAACGCGCAGGGCGAAGATGTGGTCTCCGGCGTCCGCACACCGGTTCCGATTCTCGAACTGCAAAAACTTATGCCCGATGTGTACGACCAGTTGCGTGACATCACGACTCGACTGGAGAAGCACTACCACGACATGCAGGATTTCGAGTTCACCATCCAGGATGGCAAGCTTTACATGCTGCAGACGCGCAATGGTAAACGCACTGGGCTGGCCGCCGTGCGCCTGGCAATCGAGATGGTGGAAGAGGGATTGATCAGCAAAGAAGATGCAATCTTCCGTCTCGATCCCAATCAGGTTGTGGATTTCTTCGTATCGCGGCTCGATGAAAAAGACGTCAAACCAGAGGACGTACTCACCGCCAAAGGTTTGGCCGCCTCGCCCGGAGCCGTCGTCGGACAAATTGTTTTCACCGCTGACGATGCAGTGGAAAAAGCTGGGCACGGTGCGGAAAAGAATCCGGTGATTCTGGTCCGCGCCGAAACTACTCCCGAAGATATCCATGGGATGGAAGTCGCGGTTGGCATCCTGACTTCGCAGGGCGGAATCACCAGTCACGCCGCGGTTGTCACTCGCGGCATGGGTAAGAGTTGCGTTGCCGGCGCCGGCGAGATTGCCGTCGACGAACGAGCCCGCGAAATGCGGGCGCGTGGGCAAGTCTTCAAAGAAGGAGACTGGATCACAATCGATGGCACCACCGGCCGCGTGCTGAGAGGCAAAAGAAAGTTGCTCCCGCCCGATCCTGAGAATCTTGCGAAACTCGAGAAATTTATGAATTGGGCCGAGCCATTTCGAAAGATCGGAGTCCGCGCCAACGCAGATATTCCCCGCGACGCAAAAAAAGCGCGCGAGTTCGGCGCTGAAGGCATCGGTCTGTGCCGCACCGAACACATGTTCTTCGCGGAAGATCGAATTCGCTACATGCGGGCGATGATCTTAGCCAACAATGAAAAAGACCGGCGCACCGCGCTGAAGAAGCTGTTGCCCATGCAGCGCGAGGATTTCATCGGGCTCTTCAAAGCGATGGAAGGCTTGCCCGTTACGATCCGATTGCTGGATCCGCCGCTGCACGAATTCTTGCCCAAGCGCGAGAAACTGATGGTTGATATTGCCAGCTTGAGTAGCGCCACCGCCAAGCAGAAAAAGACTCTCGTTGAGGAATATGGCGACTATGGGGCGAACGCGGCTGGGGATCTCAAGAAACTTCTTCCGCAACTCCTGGCGCGAGTGGAAGAATTGCATGAGTTCAATCCCATGCTGGGGCATCGCGGATGCCGGTTGGGAATTACGTACCCGGAAATTACCGAGATGCAGGCGCGAGCCATTTTTGAAGCGGCCGTGGCTGTCGAAAAGCAAGGCGTAAAAACCCATGCCGAGGTTATGATCCCGCTGATCGCCACCGTGAAAGAAATGTCGAATCAAGGAGCGATCGTTCGGCGCGTGGCCGAAGAAGTTTTCAAAGAGAAGGGAAGGCACGTTCATTATTTGGTTGGCACGATGATTGAGCTGCCTCGCGCTTGCCTGGTTGCGGATGAAATCGCAAAAGAGGCAGAGTTCTTCTCGTTCGGTACGAACGACCTCACGCAGACCACATTTGGCTTCTCGCGCGACGACGTCAACAAAATCCTGCCAACGTATCTGGCGGAAGGAATTCTGAAGCAGGACCCGTTTGCCTCGATCGACCGTGACGGCGTTGGCGAGTTGGTACGAATCGGAATCGAACGCGGACGAAAGACGCGTCCCAAACTGGAGGTTGGAATCTGCGGCGAGCACGGCGGCGATCCGTCTTCAGTGGAGTTCTGCCATCAGGTTGGCATGGATTATGTGTCTTGCTCTCCATTCCGCGTATTAACCGCCAGGCTCGCGGCGGCACAGGCAGGTGCATCCGATGCGCTGAAGGTGGAGGGTGGACGAACGAAATAAATAACCGAGCAGAGGGTACCGAAATTATTGCGCACTCTCCCAAGCCGCGATAAATGTCGGTGCCCTTTGATCTTTTAGTTTTGACTACTATTGATCTTCGATTATTGAACTTTTTGCAAGCGAGCGATCAGTTTCTGCGCCAGACTTTCTTCCGACTCGGACCATAGAAGTCGCGAGCTCGTGCCGCTATTCTTTTCTACGCTCACCGAGAAGGCCACTAGCTTCGCCACGTTGTCACGAATCTTGTCGCGAGTCTGTTCACTGAGTGGCGTCTCCGGCTGCAGAAAATACGAATCTGGACCAAAATCTACCTGAATATGTCCCGTCTGCTGGTAGGTTCCTTCGTCGAACTCTTCTCCTTGGACAATGAATTTCACCGGCATAGCTTCGAGCGCCCAATTCCCGCTGGCTAGATCCGGAATCCATAAATCCCAGTACGCCTCGAATACAAATGCGTAGTCATCATGAATCAATTCCGCGACAATCAGCGTAGCCTGCCCGGGATCGATCCCGGCAGGAAAACGACGTTCCAGCACCGTAGCCTCGCTCCATGAAACAGGATGCACCGCAAAATAACTGATTCCAGGACGCTGCTCCGAGAAAGGGAATTGCTTCAGCACGGCGAAAGCATGCGGCAACATCTCTGGCCCGGAAAAATCAGGAAACCAAAGGCTGAGACAGATTGGATCGGACACATTGACCTCGAATGTTTGCAGACCCGCGCACTCGCTTCGGCATCAACAATTCTAAATTGTTTGAGAGCAGCGCGGGGAGATCGAACTTGATCAACTGTGGGCTACCGCGTGCTCCGCGCCGCCGACTCTTATTGCTAATGGATGCAACTGAACTTCAGCCGGATTGTGGAGAAAGATCGAAGAAGTTACAGCGTTCGTTTCTGCCTTTATGTGCCGAATGTCAGCAATGGCTTTTGACACGGCTACAACACCTTGCTACGATCAAACGTTGCCTCAGCTAATCCACCTTTCACTGTCCCCGTCGTCTAGCCTGGCCTAGGACATCGCCCTTTCACGGCGGTAACACGGGTTCAAATCCCGTCGGGGACGCCA
>CAWIJP010000029.1:0-172500 GCA_963836305.1 uncultured Acidobacteriaceae bacterium
TCTCGAAGTTCTAACCAGCAGTGGCGCCGGAGAATACATTTGCGACCGGGCGCACCGCCAGGGAGGGCTCTTCACGGTCCGCGATATCAGCCATATGTCAGAACCGCTGCCGGTGGGCTCGGTCGGCACATTCGCCGGTTTCAAGGATGCGCTGGAAAAAGCGCAGATCCGTAATCTGACTGCGGTCAGCCTGCAGACTCGGGAACACGCATTCGGGGTGATTCTTTTTCCTCACGCACAGCGCGAAGCGTTTGGTACATCCGGTCCGCGGCTTATGGTCGGCCTGGCCTTGCAACTTGGACTGACTCTGGAAAACTATCTCATCGCGCACGACGCTCATCGCAGAACCCAGGAATATGAGCTGCTGACCGAGATTGGCCAGGCGATCAGTTCGCGGCTGGATCAGGATGAAGTGCTGCGCACCATCCACGCCGAGCTGGGACAGATTTTCAACAACAGCAATTTCTATATTGCTTTTCAGTCAGGGGATGAAATCTGTTTCGAGCTGGAAGTAGAGGATGATCTCGTCCTGCCCAAGAGAAAACGCAAATTGGATAACGCCTTCACCGAATATGTGATTCGAACCGGGCAGCCATTACTGATTCGTTCCGAGGTGGAGAAAACGCGGGCGCGGCTGGGCATTACTTTTCGTCCGGAGCAGCCCGCCAAGTGTCTGTGCGCAGCGCCTATTCTGCTGAGCGGCAAGCCGGCTGGAGTAATGGTCGCAATGAACAAGATGCGGGAATACGTCTTCGAGCAGCGCGATCTCGACGTAATGGTGACGGCGGCGGGGCAAGTATCGGTTGCCGTGGAAAATGCGCGCTTGTTCGCCGAGGAACAACGGCGCTCGCGGCAACTGGCGTTTCTGAACAACATTTCGCGTACTGCAATTTCGAGTGACGATCCGGTTCATATGCTGGGTCAGATTGTGGGAGAAATCCAAAAGAATTTCAGCTTCGATCACATCGGCATCGGCTTGCTTGATTACGGAACGAAGGAGATCGAAATTAAAGCGGAGGCGGGGGCGACCGCACATGCCATGGGCAGGCGGATTCCGCTGGGCATCGGCATTCTGGGTCGCGTGGCGCGCACGGGCGAGCGGGCGCTGGTGCAGAATGGCGTGGAGGGCCAGATGGGCGCGATTCTTCCCGAATCGCGATCGGTGCTGTGCATTCCGATTACCTACGGCGAAACGTTGTTGGGGGCATTGAATATTGAAAGTCGCCGGGAAAGCGCTTTCTTCCCGCAGGATGTTCTGATTCTCAACACGTTGGCAGACCTGCTGGCCACGGCTTTGCATAATGCTTTTGTCTTCCAGAAGCTGCAACAGCAATCGATCACCGATGGCCTGACGGGAATTAAAACTCGGCGGTTCTTCTGGGAAGCTTTATCGGCCGAGTGGAAGCGCGCTTCGCGTTCCGGTAGAGCATTCTCGGTGGTGCTGATCGATCTGGATAAATTCAAGGAAGTGAATGACACCATGGGCCACTTCGAAGGCGATCTGGTGCTGGCCCGCGTGGGACGTTTGCTGGAACAAAAATCGCGACAGTCGAATGTAGTGGCGCGTTACGGTGGAGATGAGTTCATCATTCTGATGCCTGAGACCGGGCCGGAGCAGGCGGAGGTTCTCGCCGAGCGCCTGCGCCAGTGGATTACTTCGGATCCCATGCTCAGCGAACATCACAT
Source organism: uncultured Acidobacteriaceae bacterium (assembly GCA_963836305.1). Lineage (GTDB taxonomy): Bacteria > Acidobacteriota > Terriglobia > Terriglobales > Acidobacteriaceae > Sulfotelmatobacter. The sequence continues at coordinate 1,687 of CAWIJP010000029.1, forward strand.
CACGGGTAGCTTTGGCGTTGCCAGTTTTCCCATGCACGGGTTCTCTATCGAAGACATCATTCGCGTGGCGGACGCAGGCATGTATGTCTCGAAGCGTTCGGGGGGAAACCGGGTATCGGCGGCGCAGGAATTTACCGGCGGCGAGGAATTTGCCGCGCAGCGGCAGCAGATATCCACTTACATCGAAGGATTTTTGCAGCGCGAGCATAACGGGCCGGAGCATCTGGAAGAGCTTGGATCCATGCTGGTGAAGTTTTGCGGCGGCGAAGAAGATTGCAATGTGCCGCTGCTGAAGGAATCGATCGAAGTGTTGAGCAGGGCCGCGGAGTCGCGCGAGCTGCGCACTTCCGGCCACGGCGATCTGGTGGCGCGATACACACAAATCATTGCCCGGGCGCTGCAGTTGCCTCCGGAGGAAACCAGCGACCTGGTTTATGCCGCGCGCATTCACGACGTGGGAAAAATCTTCGTGCCGGAGCGCATCCTGAATAAACCCGGCCCGCTCACCGACGATGAATTTTTTCTGGTGCGAATGCACGCGCGCGTCGGCGCCGAGATCGCCGGATTCTTGCCGCATAGCGGCATGATGCGTCAGGCGATCGAGCATCATCACCAGCGCTTCGATGGCACGGGCTATCCCGATGGCGCGAAGGGTGAGCAGATTCCGCTCTGGGCGCGCATCATCGCGCTCGCCGACGCCTACGCCAACATGCTCACCGAACAATCAATTGCAGCAGCGCGCACTCCGGAGCAGGCGCTCGACGAGCTCGCGAAAATGAGCGGCACCGGCTTCGACGGAATGCTCGTGCGGTTGTTGTTGCGCGAGTTGAAGTCCGAGCGAACGTCGAGCTCGAAGGATGGGTTCTGACGCTTAGGAGATGGACGTCTTAGGATCATTGGTGTGAAACGTCGATTAAGGTAGTTACTTTTGATCCAAGTTCCTGCTCGCCGTCGGAAACATTCGACGGCTCCTCGTTGTCTGCACATTACAGTTCTCATCAACGTGGAGCGTGACCGAGTGGCAAAGGCATTCGCATGGGTGTTGCTCTTATTATGTATTGCTGGACCGATTGCCTTGCGAATCCATGCCGGACGTGTGCGCCAAAAAGGCGAGCGCCTTCAGACCCAGGTGCTAACGCTCACTCCCGGCGTGACGACGCTCGCAGAGGTTCGCGCGTTCGTCAGCAGGACCGAGCGGCCAGCGGGCTACGCTGGCTTCGACGGTCCCCAATGCGACGAATCAGAATGCGTTGTGTCCATTGGCCCAATGGCCTTCGTGCGCGGATGGCAGCACCCAAACTTCCGTCGTCTGGGCTTCCTTGGAGTCCGCCCTGCTTACTACGATGCCATCGTCATAGTAAGGGGCGGCGTGGTACGCGAGGTGATTGCTCAAGTGTTTTACAGCTCGGGAGGTCGCCGGATCACGTCAGCCTCCGTGATACTGGTAGAACAGTTCAGCGACATCAAGCTGCCTAACACTGCGGCGATGGACAAAGAGCATGGGCTGGCCCTGTGCAGCGGATTTGATCGAAATGAATCCGGCAGCGCTGTTCGTTATGCTGTTATTGAAATTGCGACGAACCGGCATCCGAAGAGAATTTCACTCGATCTGTCTTGCGTTACCTCGTTTGAAGGCTGCTACGACATTCGAACTATGTTTCACCCGGAAGACTCGCCAGAATACCGCACAATTATTGAACGATCTGATGCGACGTGCTCCTCAAAGACACAGTTGTTCTATCCATAGAATTTGGAAAGTGCAACAGCTAGCGAAAAATCGCTGTTCACGCACCGACCGGGTTTTCCTGCTCTTGACGTGCCCGGGTTCTTCCCGATCAGCCCAGACTTGCAACTGCCAACCAGAAACCGCAAACTATCAATCATGCCCGTTCCTCTTTCTCTCTCTGGCAAAGTTGCTTTGATAACCGGAGGCTCGCGCGGCATTGGCGCGGCTACCGTTCGGCTGTTTGTAGCGGCCGGCGCCAAAGTTGTATTCAGCTATCAGAAGGCGCGGGCGCAGGCGGAGGCTTTGGCCGCAGAATGCGGGACGGCGAACTGCCATGCCATCAGCAGCAACTTGAATGATCCGGAATCCGCGCGCGCGCTGGTTGCCGAAGGGGTCAAGCATTTCGGCAGAATCGATATTCTCGTGGCCAATCATGGAGTCTGGCCCGTGGAAGACGTCGCGATCGAGAAGATGACGGATCAGCAATGGCGGTCGACTCTTTCCATCAATCTTGACGCCGTGTTCGGCCTGGTCAAACATACGGTCGCGCAGATGAAGGCGCAGCCGCGGAATGGGGCGGCGGCGGGGCACATTGTGCTGATCAGCTCCACCAGCGGGCAGCGCGGCGAGGCGTTTCATTGCGATTACTCCGCCAGCAAAGGCGCTCTGATCAGCATGACGAAAAGCCTCTCCACGGAACTGGCTTCGGCGGGAATTTATGTAAATTCAGTTGCGCCTGGCTGGGTGGATACCGATATGTCCAAACCCGCGCTCGACGATCCGGGCAGCGGGGAAGAGATTCGGCGGACGATTCCCATGGGACGCGCGGGCAGGGCGGAAGAGATCGCCGGGCCGATCCTGTTTTTATGCACCGAGTACGCCAGCTTTATCACGGGCGAGATTTTCAACGTGAACGGAGGAGCCGTGCTGGTGGGCTAGCCCCGGCAGGTCCGCCCGGGTGGGTTGGGGCGCAGCGTTCCTCGAACGACGCCAGCGGTTTTTTCTGCATCCAACCGAAAGTGAAAGTCCGCCATGTACCCGTAGTCAGCGATTCTGCCGCATAGGGCTACAATTCCTGTACCGGACTTTGCTACTGAACGTCTGCATGAAACTCGTCTGCATGAAACTTGCCTGAATGAAATATCGGCTTCCCATCCTTACATTGGCGTTTGTGCTGGCTGCGTGTGGCTGGGTCGCAAGGCGCGCTGCGGCACAGGATGCCGGGCAGGCTCCCGCCAAAGCTGACTCGGGCAAGGCGTCGTCCATCCCTCTGGATCAGCAGAACGCGCACCAGGCGCGCGATCTGCTGAATCAGGCGATCCAGGCATTGGGCGGGCAGGCTTATCTCGGCATTCACGATTTGCAGGAACAAGGCCGGGTTTACAGCTTCTACCACGGACGCCCCTCGGGCAACGGCGTTTTCTTCTGGCGATTCGTCGAATTTCCGGACAAAGAGCGGATCGAACTGACTCCGCAGCGCGATATCGCTTATGTCTACATCGGGAACAAAGGTTACGAAATCACCTACAAGGGCTCGAAACCGGTGGAGCAGAAAGATCTCGACGATTACCTGCGCCGCAAACGATTCTCGCTGGAAACCGTGTTGCGTACCTGGGTAAACGATCCTAAGGTGGCGCTGTTTTTTGACGGCGCCGCGCTTGCCGGAAACCTTGCAGCACAAAAAGTGACGCTGATTAATTCCAAGGACGAAGCGGTGAGCCTTTACTTCGACATCGATACCCATCTTCCGATTGAGAAAAGCTATTCCTGGCGCGATCCCGTGGACAGAGAGAAGAACGTGGAGGAGGAAACTTACAACGGGTACCGCCTCATCCAGGGGATTATGACACCCTTCGGATTCACCCGCTACTTCAATGGCGACATGCAGACAGAGCGTTTCATCACCTCCGCCAGTTACAGTGAAACCTTGGATGAGGCGATGTTCGATCCCAATTCCGGCTACAATCCGCTAAAAGCTGCCGGAAAACATAAAAAATAACTTAGGGAAACGGGACCTCGAGCTTTCCACAAGCCGCTGAGAGGCTTGGATTTACAACCGAGGCAGCAGGTAATCATTTCGGTTCTCCGGCTCGGCTAGCCACGCAGTGTGGCTTTTTTGCCACAGTCAAACCTCCGACTCCGGCTGTAATCTATTCATTCATCGACAGATAATTTAGGATCCTTGATTCAGGAGCAGACAATCCGCTCGTCCGTGCAATGCAGCGGGGTCGGGCTGCATAGCGGTGCGCCAGTTTCTCTGCAAATTCTTCCTGCTCCTCCCGGAACGGGAATTGTATTTCGCCGCGCCGACCTGGACGACTTCGAGATCGAGGCCACCAGCCGCAATGTAGCCCGCGTAAGCTACGCGACCAGCCTGATGAAGAAGGGCGTTCTCATCTCCACCACCGAGCATCTGCTCTCCGCCTTCACCGGACTCGGCCTGGACAATGCTATCGTCGAGCTGGACAATTTGGAGCTGCCTATCCTCGATGGCAGCGCGCTTCCGTTCGTGGAATTGATCCAGAAAGCCGGCATTCGCAAGCAGCGGCGGCCGCGGCGGTATATGAAGATCCTTCGCGAGTTCGAGATGCGCGAAGGGAATAAGTTTATTTCGGTCTATCCCGCCGATAGCTACTCCATTTCCTACTCCATCAATTTTCCGCACCCGCTCATCGGCAAAGAAACTTTTCAGGTGGAGCTTTCGAACGGGAGTTATCTGCGAAATATTGCGGCCGCCCGCACTTTCGGTTCGCGCGCCGATGAGAAAGCCATGCGCAACATGGGGCTGATCCGGGGCGCGTCGCGCGATAACTGCATTGTGCTGACGCGCGACGGAATCGAAAACGGGCCGCTTCGCTTCAACGATGAGTTTGTACGTCACAAAGTGTTGGATCTGGTGGGCGACCTGGCCCTTCTGGGCAAACCGATCCTGGGGAAAGTGGTTGCCGACCGCGCCGGGCACGCCATGCACACCGCTCTGGTTTCCCGCATACTCCGCGATCGCAGCTTGTGGGAGGAAGTCACGCTGCCAGAGGAATCAGCAGCTGAGATGAAGCATTATGGCGCGCCGGCCACCGCCGGATCTTTATTGTGAGATCTCGCTCCTGAATCCAGGTCTAACCGAATCGGCTGATTTAATCCGCCGGCTCGCAGGGTACTTCGCCCAAATCTAAAGCGGGCTCCGGTTGTTCTTCCAGCAGGCGTCGGAGTTCCGCTCGTGTCTGGTCAACCACGGCGGCGGCGAACTGGCGTGCGGAGCGCTGGCGCTCGGCGGACAAGTCCTTGACCCGCATGTTCAGCAGGGGAATATCCTGCTCAAACCAGCGCAAAGTTTTCTGAATACGCGCGACGCGATAGTTAGAAGGCAGCATGATTAATGGCTCTCCGATCTGGCTAGATTGCCATGTCGAATGCCGCCCGCCAATTACCAGGCGGATACCTGCGGATCAAACGAGGCGCGAGAGCCGGCGAGCGGAGCTATTGGATGGGACGAGAGGCGGTTGCCAGTGGCTTGTCCTGGGCTGCGGGAATCTGTTCCGCGTGATCGGCAAGCCAACGCTCCAGCAGTTCCTTTGAGCTTGCGGGCACGTTGAGGAAGCGCAATCCTACGCACCCGTTCAGGTTAGCCCAGGCAACTTCCGTTTCCACATCGAGACTGGCGCTGGTTCCGGGCAGCGTGAATTGCAAACGAGGCGTGGCGTTCTTGGGCAGCGCGTGGTGCAGTAAAAGCGCGATTCCGCCCTCGCTCAGGTTGGTGCTTTCCGCTTTGAATTCCGCATCCCCCAAGAGCAGACGGGCTGCCATTCTTACCGGATGGCGGAAGTAGCGGCGGCGCTCGCGCAACATGAAGCTCAAGGCGGCGTTGAAACATCGGGATGCGTTCAAGGCAGAGAGCGGCTTGTGGAGAACAAAATTTACTCCCATCCCAAACGCATCTTGAGTAGTCGTTCTTTTGCCGTTGACAATCGCAAATGTTACAGAGTTTTTATTGCTGGGAGTTGCGCGTAATCCTTCGAGGACCCCAACTCCGCCGGGCATGTCATCGCAGTCGACGATTACGGCATCGAATTTTTCCGAGATCAGAATCTCGCTGGCTTTCTTAGCCTCCTGGCAGATTTCGATGTCGATGGACAATTTTTCGAGCGTCGAGCGTAACACCCGGAAGACGTCGGCATCTCGACTCAGCAGCAGAGACTCCAGCATGCTTTAATCCTAGAATGCGGCCGGAATCTCCGAAAGTGACCAAGGTATCGGCTGATAAACCTATGGCAACATTGGCCTATCTTTCACTGGGCTCGAATCTCGGAGATCGCAAGGGCAACCTGCGGGAGGCAGAGCGTCGCCTGGGCGCTATTGGTCGAATTGCGGCGGTTTCGTCCTTCTATGAAACCGAGCCGGTGGAGTTTACAGAACAACCGTGGTTCCTGAATTGCGCGGTCGCGCTCGAAACCGAACGAACGCCGCAAAATCTGATGACAGCGATTCTTGGGATTGAAAAAGATATGGGGCGGCAGCGGGTGCAGAAAAAGGGTCCGCGCGTTATCGACATTGACATCCTCTTGTTCGGGAATGCTGTTTTGGATTCTGCAGAAGTCACGATTCCGCATCCGGCCATGCATGAGCGACGATTCGTTCTTGAACCGTTGGCGGAGATTGCACCTGAGGCGCGGCATCCGGTGCTGAATAAAACGATTCGCGAGCTGCGCGACGCGCTGCCTGCGGGAGCGCTGGTGCGCAAACTAAAGAGCCAAGCCACGGATTTCACGGATTAACACGGATCTGGGGCAACAATTGCGAGATTTTAGCCAAAGTTTTATCCGTAGGATCAGTGAAATCCGTGGCTCGATTTTCGATCAGGGCACAATGAGCCGGCTGCCTGCTTCCTGAGCCGCGAGCACGGCTGATTCTTTCTCCGGAAATTGCGCGTAGAGAAAATCGATGAACGCGCGCGACTTGGGCCGTCCCGAGGTTCGTCCCTGACTTAGGCGAAGCAGAAATACCAAAGCCTTCAGCACATCGGAATCCCGCAGATTGGAATAGCCCAACTGCTGCTGCTCCGCTGCACGAAATTGCTTCACCATCTCCTCAACTTGCTTTGCGACAGCGTGCTGCGCCACGCTGGTCAGCGGTTGTTCGTAGTGCAACCCGGAATTCACCAGTCTTTCATAGCTGGTACACATGGCGGAGAGTGCGGCAATCAGATCACGATCATTGAGGGCGCGGTCAGCGCGCGCGGCTTTCGCCAGTGCATAACTCAGTCCCATGAGCAGATGCTCATGTTGGTAAGTGAACTGATCGGAAATCTCCACCTGAAGAAAGAACGAGGCCGCGTCAAATTCGTCCGCCGATCGCGGCTTCTCATGTTGACGTGCTTGCTGCAGATAGGGACAATCGCTGGGGCAATCGAGCGTAACCTCACGCTGCTCGCCGCAACATTGCGGGCAAATGCGCCCGTGGACCGCAGGACAGAAACGTTTTTCTTTTCGTAGTTCGCAGATCGCGCAACTCAAAATCGTGATGCTCCTGTTCATCATTATTGCATCCGGAGGCGAGCAACTCGGACTCGCATCGAGAAAGATAGCGACCGAAGCGAGAAAGATCTGCATAGATCACAGTGCAGTTAGTGGCCTATTTTGGCCATTTTGGGTGGTCCGATTACAAATAAACGTGTAAAAATGGCCCTTTCGGCGTGTTATATCTTTGGAACCCGCGTAGAATAAGGGTGTTTTCCACAGGGCGCTGATATACCATCGAGCCCGCTGGAATTAAAATTCAACTTTTTCCCCGAGGAGGAAACATGGCTTCAGGTTTGACTAAGACTCAACTCGTCCGTTATCTGGCGGAGAAAACTGAACTTCCCAACAAGACGGCTGCGGCATTTTTGGAGCAGCTCGCCGATGTCGCGGTGAAAGAAACCAAGAAGAACGGCGTGTTCGTTGTGCCCGGCCTGGGCCGGCTCGTGAAAGCGCACCGCAAGGCGCGCGTCGGACGCAATCCGCAGACTGGCGAACCCATTCAGATTAAGGCGAAGACCGTGGTAAAGTTCCGCGTCGCCAAGGCTGCCAAGGACGCAATCGCTCCCAAGAAGTAGTTTTGGATTTTGAAGATTGATGGCGAAGGCCGGCTTAGGCCGGCCTTTGATTTTGTGCAGACTTCTATAAGATTCTTACCACGAGGGACACAAAGTTACACGAAGGTACCCTGACGAGGCCGCCTTCGTGATACTTAGTGTCCTTCGTGATCAATTGATTTTCATCTCTTTCGCTTATGTTGAACTGGATCGTAGTCGGAATCGGCGACATCTCGACGCGGCGCGTCATTCCCGGAATTCAATCCGAATCGAGAAGCCGCTTGTATGGCCTGGTTACGCGTGATCCGGCAAAAGCTGCTCCCTACAATATGCGTGTTTGGGCGACGCTCGATGAAGCCCTCGCCGACTCCGCGGTGAATGCGGTTTACATCGCCACTCCGGTTTTTCTTCACGCGCCACAGACGATTCAATCGCTCCGCGCCGGAAAACACGTGCTGTGCGAGAAGCCGATGGCGATGAATGAGGCCGAAGCGCGCTCGATGATAAAAGTTGCGGAGGAGACGGGACGCACTCTCGGCGTTGCATACTACCGGCGAACCTATCCCAAACTGCAGCGCGCAAAGCAGTTGATCGATGCCGGCGCAATCGGCAAGCCGGTGATTGCCGAACTCACCAACCACGGGTGGCTGGACGAGAAGCTGAGTGAGCGTAACTGGCTCATCGATCCGGCAAAGGCCGGAGGCGGTCCTCTTTACGACGTTGCTTGTCATCGCATCGATGTGCTGAATTTTCTCTTTGGACAACCACTGCGGGCGACCGGCTATCTCTCGAATGCAGTGCATCATTACGCGGTGGAGGATAATGCGACCGTGATGATCGATTATGCCGGCGGCGTGCGCGGAATTGTAGATGTCCGCTGGCATTCGAAAGTGAAACGCGACGAATGCCGCATCCGCGGCACGGATGGCGAAATGGAAATGACTCCGCTGAATGGACCGGAGCTCATCTATCCCGGCGGTTGCGAGAATCTGCCGCCTGACGCCAACTTACACTATCCCATGATCGAGAACTTCGTAGACGCCGTGCTGGGCAAGGCCGTGCTGCTGGCGAGTGGGTCTTCTTCTTATTGGACGGATTGGGTAATCGAGCAGGTGAAGCGCAACAATCTCTCTGCGCACGCGGTTTAATTTTTCCTGCGAACTGCGCTACTCTCGTCGGTATGGAACGTCCTGCTACTGTGACGGTGATCGCTGTTCTGTTTTTTCTGGTTGCGGCGTATCTGGTGACGATCGGCGTGGCTGAGATCGCGGCACCCGGAACGCTCGCCATGACGCGGGCCGCAGGCATCACCTATGGAAGAGAATTGGACGGACCGCAGACTGCGATTTCTGTGGGCGCGGGTTGGGGGCTGGTGGCTTGGGGGCTCTACCGGCTGCGGAATTGGGCACGCTGGTGTGCGATTATTCTGATGGTGCTGGGAATCGCGGGATCGGTTCCGGCAGTGTCTGCGGCCGCGAGAGATATTAATTGGCGCTTCTTCTGGTATGGCGCGCAGATCATGGTGCGAATCGTGATCGCGTGGTTCCTGGCTGCGTCGCCGGAGCTGGTTCGGGCTTTCGTTCGGAAATGAGGACCACGCGGCAACGCTGGCGCTAGGGATTGCACAGATCCTTCGGCCCGCAAAGAACGCGGGCCTCAGGATGACAATGCGTATTTGTCGCTTAGCGCTCTCAGCGCTTCACCTTTTCCGGTTGCTTTTCTCCTACGCGCTTGCTGACGTCGAATTTCATCTTGCCGGCTTTTTTGTCGGCATCGACCACGATGTGATCGCCATGCAGAATCTCGCCGTCGAGAATCTTCAGCGCCAGTGGATCTTGTATCAGCTTCTGGATCGCGCGCTTCAGCGGACGCGCGCCGAAGTTCGGATCGTAGCCTTGAGTAAATAGCAAGTCCTTAGCGGCGTCGGTGAGCTCAATCGAGATTTTGCGATCGGCCAGCAGCCGGCGCACATCTTCGAGCCGCAGCTCGATGATCTTGACCAACTGGTCCTTGCCCAGCGGACGGAAAATGATGATGTCGTCGACGCGGTTCAGGAACTCGGGCCGGAAGTGGCCGTGCAGCACATTCATTACCTGCTCGCTGGCCTTCTCAAAATCTTCTGGCGTGCGCAGACTTTCGGCCTGCAGATAGCTGGAGCCGAGATTCGACGTCATGATGATGATCGTATTTTTGAAATCGACGACGCGGCCCTTGCCATCGGTGAGGCGGCCATCGTCCATGATCTGCAAGAGAACGTTGAAAACATCGGGATGAGCCTTCTCGATTTCGTCGAACAATACGACGGAATACGGACGGCGGCGAACCTGCTCGGTGAGCTGGCCGCCTTCTTCATATCCCACATATCCTGGCGGCGCGCCGATCAGACGCGTGACCGAATGTTTCTCCATGTATTCGGACATATCGATGCGCAACAGAGCGCGGTCATCGTCGAATAGAAACTCAGCTAAGGCGCGAGCTAATTCAGTTTTGCCGACACCGGTTGGGCCGAGAAAAATAAATGAGCCGATCGGACGCTTGGGATCGCTGAGTCCGGCGCGGGAGCGGCGAATGGCATTGGCCACGCGCTCCAGAGCTTCGTCCTGCCCGATAACACGATGACGCAGGCGGTCTTCCATCGTGACCAGTTTTTTCACTTCGCCTTCGAGCATCTTCGATACCGGAATTCCGGTCCACTTCGAGACAATGCGGGCGATATCTTCTTCGTCCACTTCCTCTTTGAGCATGCGCGGCGCACCGCTACCTTTGGCTTCGATCTTGGTAGTCAGTTGGCTCAATTCTTCTTCGGCTTGCCGCAGCAGTCCGTAGCGGATTTCGGCGACGCGCTGCAGATTCCCTTTGCGCTCTTCAGTCTGTTCTTCAAGTTTCAGCTTCTCGATTTTTTCCTTCAATTCGCGGGACTTCGCGATCAGCTCTTTTTCTTTTTTCCAATTCGCCTTGAGGGCGTTAGATTTCTCGCGGATTTCGGCCAGCTCTTTCTCGATGACAGCCAGGCGCTCGCGGGAGTTTGCGTCGTCTTCTTTTTTCAGCGCCTGCTTTTCGATTTCCAGCTGTGTGGCGCGACGCTCCAGTTGATCGATATCGGTAGGTAGTGAATCGATCTGGATGCGAATCGAGGCTGCGGCTTCATCGACCAGGTCGATGGCTTTGTCAGGCAGAAAACGGTCGGAGATGTAGCGATGCGAGAGCGTCGCTGCGGCCACGATCGCTGAATCCTTGATTCGCACGCCGTGATGCACTTCGTAGCGTTCTTTCAGGCCGCGCAAGATGGCGATCGTGTCCTCGACATTTGGTTCGCCGACGAAAACGATCTGGAAGCGGCGTTCGAGAGCGGCATCTTTCTCGATGTACTTACGATATTCGTTCAGCGTTGTAGCGCCGATGGCACGCAGCTCGCCGCGAGCCAATGCCGGCTTCAGCATGTTGGAGGCGTCAATCGCGCCCTCGCTGGCTCCGGCTCCGACCAGGGTGTGCAGCTCGTCGATGAAGAGAACGATTTGACCCTGGGAGTCTTCGATTTCCTTCAACACGGCCTTGAGGCGATCTTCAAACTCGCCGCGATATTTTGCTCCAGCCAGCATGGATCCGAGGTCGAGCGCAACCACGCGTTTGTTCTTGAGAACTTCCGGCACATCGCCGGAAATAATTCTCTGCGCCAGGCCTTCGACGATGGCAGTCTTGCCTACGCCCGGCTCGCCGATGAGCACGGGATTATTTTTCGTCCGCCGGGAAAGTACCTGCACCACGCGCCGGATTTCTTCGTCGCGGCCGATAACGGGATCGAGTTTGCCGCGGCGAGCCTGCTCGGTCAGGTCGCGGGCGTAGCGCTCCAGGGCCTGATATTTCGCCTCGGGATTCTGGTCGGTCACTTTCTGTGATCCGCGAACCGAAGTTAGCGCCTTCAGAATCGCGTCATACGTGGCTCCATGGCGGGCAAGAATCTGCTGGGCCACGTCCTGCTTCAGGTGCGTGATGGCCAGGAGCAGGTGCTCGGTGGAGACATACTCGTCCTTAAAGTTGGAGGCCTCTTTAAAAGCCTGCTCCAGCAGCTTGTTCGTGGCATTGGAGAGCGTGGCTTGCGTGGCTTCGCCGGAAACCTTTGGCAGCTTCTCGATCTCGCGGTAGACGTCGCTGAGAACGGCCTGCGGCCCGATGCCGATTTTTTCCAGGACGGGCGAAACGATGCCTTCTTTATCTTCGAGCAGCGCCGCCAGCAGATGAACCGGAAGCAGCTCGGGATTGCCGTGTTCGGAGGCGAGATCGTTCGCTCGCTGCACTGCTTCCTGCGCTTTTACCGTGAATTTATCCCAACGGATGGCCATGATGAAACTCCAGTTATTAATTTAATGATCTGTGTGCTCGGGCAATTTGAAAATCGAGAAATGAGAAGTCCACTGCGAGGCTCACATTGCCTGATCGCACATCTCTATTGAGTTGCAAAAACTAAATGGGAAGCAGCTTTTTCGCCGCCTCCCAAGGATTGTAGAAGATTCGAGCTTCGCTCGCGGGCGGACGAAGGCGTCCGCCCCTCCACGAGTGTTGCCAGACTTACGCGGCTTTGCTGGGGGCCTTGGCTTCCAGAGTCTTGTCCGTGGCCTTGCCGGCGCCGATGTTGACCTTGATCTGCTTCGGCTTGGCTTCGGCTTTCTTGGGCAGAGTGATCTTCAGAACGCCTTTGTCGTAGTCTGCTGAAACCTTCTCGGCATCCACGGTCGGGGGCAGAGTAAAGGTGCGGGTAAAGTCGCCATACTGGCGCTCCACGCGGCGATAATTCTCTTCCTTCTCTTCCTTCTCAATTTTGCGCTCGCCGTGAACGGTGAGGGTGTTATTTTCCAGGCGGATGTCGATATCTTTCTCGTCGATTCCGGGCACTTCGATCTTCAGGGTCACGTTGTGCTCGTCTTCGTAAACATCGACTGCTGGGGCAAAGCTGGATGCGGTCAGGGATTCATCCCGGCCACCTTCGTTATAGGACTCACGGAACAAACGGTTCATGCGGTCCTGCAGGGTGGAAAACTCACGGAAAGGCTCCCAACGGGTAAGTACGGTCATAAAGATATTCTCCTTCTGTGCTGGATTTCAAGAATTCGGCGTTGCCGTTCAAATGGTTGGATGCTAACTCAGCACAAAAGAAGCATAAAATATGAGTGTATCACTGTCAAGTATAATACATTACATGTTTTCATTAGGTTACGCGCAATATAAGGCACTTCAGATAAGCGGTTTCCGGAATATTCAGCAGAATCGGGTGATCTTTGGCCTGCCCACGAACCTCGACGATGCGCGCCGTGCGCTGCGCATCCAAAGCCGCGCTCGCCAGCATTTCAACGAAATCCGAGGAACTCACGTGATAGGAGCAGGAACACGTGATCAGAAACCCGCCAGGTCGCAGCATTTTCAGGGCGCGAAGGTTTAGCTCTTTGTAGCCTCGCATAGCGGCATCAAGGTCGCGCTTCGATTTGGCGAAGGCCGGGGGATCGAGCACGATGCTGTCGTAGCGCTGGCCGGAAGCTGAATAGTCTTTGAGCAGATCGAAGGCATTGGCTTCGATCCATTCGATTTCGCGGTGGTTGAGCGCCGCATTTTGATCGGCAACTTCGAGGGCTGCGCGAGAGCTATCGACGCCGGTTACGCGCGAGCAGCGCGGAGCCAGATGCAATGCGAATCCGCCTTGGTAGCAGAAGACGTCGAGTACTTCGCCCTGAGCATATTGAGCTGCGGCAGCATAGTTTTCACGCTGATCAAGAAAGGCTCCGGTCTTTTGACCCTCCAACGCCTCAAACTTAAACTGGACGCCGTTCATGGTGAAGACAGTGGAACTTTTTTCGCCGCTTAGAAGGCCGCTGAGCCGTGGCGGAAGCTCCTCGAGCTGGCGGATTTTAGAGTCGACACGCTCGACGATCGAAGCCGGATGCAGCGTCTCAGTTAACTCTGAGATCAGAGCAGAGCGCACGACCTCCGCCTCCATCGCCTGCGTAAGGATCTGCAAAGACAGAATGTCGTTGTAGCGGTCGACGACGAGGCCGGGAAGAAAATCCGCTTCGCTGAACACGACGCGGTATGCGTCGGTGTCGCGAACGATCGGCTCGCGGTAGGAAATGGCATCGGCGATGCGCTGGCGAATGAGTCCCGGAAGATCGCCCACGGGCTCTCGCGATAGCATACGAATGGCGATCTGGGAGGAACTCGAATAGAGAGCGGTGCCCAGCGCCTTGCCGCGATGGTCGGTGACCGTGACCAGAGAGCCCGGGGCCGCACCGTCGGCAGAAACGATGTCGGAGCGGTAGACCCACACGTGGCCTGATTTCAGGCGAGTGGCACCGCGGGGAGAGATTCTGACTGTGGGGGTCTCGGACTGGGCCGGCGTCGGGGGCATGGGGACATGGTAATGCCTGACGGTTGGCAGCGGTGGCGTTACGCAAATGCGGCAATGACCGTACGGCAAATGAGCCCTGGCGCTGTGTTACCTCAATCATTCAAAGACAGCGTCGTCTGAAACTGGTCTGATTCGACGTAGGGAAGTATTTTCCCGGCCTCTTCTGGCGAAAGTTTCGCTCCAACCAACCCGGCGGCCTTGGCCAGCGCGGGATCTCGATCGTTCGCCAAATCCTGACCAGTCGGCAAAACCACGATGTCAGGCTCTACGCCCACGTGTTCCAGGCTCTTACCGTCCGTCATCACCAAATCGGCTTCTGTAACAGAGATGGCATAAGAGACGATCGAATCCAAGGCGACCTGGTGAGGATAACGCCTAGCTTCCATCACACTTCCCGAACTCCGATCGCCCACAATGAAGCCCCTTTTCTCGATCTGCACCACACGGGCCAGCACCTCGGACGCGGAGGCTGACTCGCTATCGATCAAAACCGCGAAGCGGCCCGTAAAAGCGTCGTGATGACGGCCGATCGCCGACACCGACTTCGTCTCGCCACGTCCAACGCGATCAAAAATCTTTAGATCGTTTTGAAACAATCCACCAAGCAGGTGGTCGAGAGTATCCGCGTAGCCTCCGGGGTTGCCCCTGAGGTCCAGGACGACGCCTGTGTGTGCTCGCATCTTGCCAACTATGTTGTCCACTTCCAACGCAGAGAACGCGAATTCAGGAATTTTGACCACAAGGAGGTCGTCACCTTTCTCAAAGTAACGAGGGCGGAGAATCTCACGCCTCGCATCCGCATCGCGAACCAGCACGTTAATTCCCTGATGTAGAAAATAGCTGTTGACCGTGGATACCTGATACCTTGTCATCACTTCTAACTGGCGCTGACCACCCAGCGCGTCGGTCAGAGTCAGTCGAAGCTCCGGCTGCGGACGCAACACGTTGACGATGTACACGAGCCTTCGAAAATCCTTGCGTGAAACAGGGTATCCATTAACTGCCTTAACTTCGTCGCCCTGCTTGAGACCTTTTTTCTCAGCATCGCCTCTCGCACGAACTCGAACTACATAGCACCGGTCGCCAATCATCTCCATTTGGAAGCCGTAATCGTGGACTTGCGTGCGAGGCGGGAGAACGAGAGACGTATGCGAATCGTGGAGGCTGTCCAAAAGCGCGGCGATCTCCGACACCGCATCATCCATTGAGCGAGCGGTCGCGATGTTTTTCCGCGCCTCCTGCACGCGCGCTTTCCAGTCAACGCCGTGGAACTTCGAGTCGTAATAATGCTTTTGCACGTCTGTATCGGCGTCCAGCAGCATAGACTCGGCGAGTCGGCGATCTGACTTCGCGTATTGTTGGCACCATCCAGCAACACTCGCAACACCGCATAGAATCGCGATAAGGGCGGGAAGGCAAACGCTTTTCCACGTCATAAGATGCGCCGGAGTTTACACCACAGAGGGTGGCTGTCGCCATAGCGCTTGTTGGCCCCGCGGCGAATTCCGAAAGTAGGAGTCCGTCACGACCCAGGCGCCCGCCGTCAGCACGAAGGAGTCGATGGTCTCGCTCCATTGGTAGGTGTCTTTGGAAACCGCCACGATGATTGGTATCCACACCAGGACGGTGAACATGCCCATCTGTAACGCTGAGAGCGCGGCCGCCAGCCGTGCGTACACGCCAATGAGCACCGCCACGCCGGCCGCGATGAAGGTACAGCCGAAGAAATACGCCCAGGCCACATGCCATGGCAGCCAGCCCGGCACCAGCGCGGCGGTGTCTTTGAGATAGACGAAATGCCCCACGCCGAAGGGGATCAAGGCCAGGCCGTAGAAAACCCTCGCGATGCGCACACCTTTGTCGCCGGTGGCGAAGCCGAGGCGCTGCCGATCCCAGTCAGTGGCGAACCAGGCATACAGTATCCACGCGGCCGCCAACATCACCGCGGTTTCACCGGCGCCGAACCACGAACCTTCGTCAGCGGGCGCGCGGAAGATGCTGGGCACTCTTATCAATAGCAACCAGAGAAGGAGAAAGGCGGACAGCAATCGGACCGCGGCGACGGCGGAGCGCTGCCAGAGCAGCCCAATACCCGATGCCAGGCAGACGAACGCGCAGAGATAGACCAGTACCTCGCGCGCGGGCATCCCTTTTGCGACTGGCTGCCACACCGCGACGAAATCGCCTTTGATCACGCCCAGGATTCCGAGCGCCATCAAGGCCGCCGCAAACACCGCATGACCCGCGCTCGCGATGCGCATCGCTCTCTCCTCCGGTGCTGTATCAGTTCATCGGGTACTTAGCTGGCGGCTTGGCCGGTTGGAACTGGGGATGAGCTATCAGTTCTTGAAGGTGTGCGGGAATTCATTTCGTAGCGGGCAGCATCAAGGTCGGTGTGCAGAGAATCCAGAGCGGTCATGGGCATTTCCGTGCCCCAGGTTTCCATTTCATTTTCTGACCAGCTTCCGTTGAGGCGGATGGCGCCGGTGATGTCTTCCGGGAACGCATGCCGGTAGTCGCCTTCGCGAATCAAGATATCGCCGATCAGTCGGCCGGTACCCATATCGAAGACTCTGCGGCCGGCCTGTCCGCCGGCATTCGCCAAGCAGAGGAAAACTTCGCCGGCATCGCCCCACTCGGCGCGATAGTACCAGGCCTGAGGGGCGTCAATTTTTGGATGATGGCGGCGGGAGCGTTTATGTTCGGGCTCGAGCGCCTGCATTTCATTGGCGGGATTGAAGTAGAGAATGCGCTGGCAGGAATCGCAGACCACGGTTTGCTGCCCGGTGCGAACGTCGTTATAAATCTGCGGGCGCAGCATGACCTGGCAGGCCATACATTTATGATCGCGAACTTCGGAGATGCCGCTGCCGCGGAACTTTGAAACGCGCTCATAATGCCGCAACAGATCTTCGTTCACTCCCGCCCGCATCTGATCGCGCTTGCCGCGCCACTCCGTGAGTTGCTTCTCGTCTTCCGCGGTGCGCTGGCGGGCCTGTTCTTTTTCTTTCTCGATCTCGGCGGTTTCCGCTTTCAACTCAGCCTGAGCGGCTTTTACTTGTTTATCGCGGGTGTCGGCATTCACCATCAGCTCGAGAATCTTGTCCTCATTCTCGGCAATCTCTTTTTCCGCAAACTGAATTTCCTGCAACAACGCTTTATATTGCTCATTTGTCTTTACGGCGAGCGACTGGTCGCGATATTTGGAAATCTTGCCGCGTAGATCGGTAATCGCAGTTTCGTATTTGCGCCGGGCAGCTTCATCCGTTTTCACAGCGGCCTGAGCTTTTTCCAATTGCAGTTTGGTGTCGGCCAGCTTGTGCTCGATGGCGGCGACGCGTTTGGGGAGTTCGGCGATTTCATCCTGCAAGCGGCGAATTGCCTTATCCGCTTCTTGCAGGTGCAGCAGGTTTTCTATTTCTGGGAGCATCCTGAGGGAACTCAGGTTTGATTCTAACACGCGGAAACGCGGGTCTTGGTGGACTCTTACGGCAAAGCGCTCACGGAGAGGCCGGTTCGGGTGTAAACTCTTTCGTTCCGCATTACTTCATTTCTCGCTTCGGGGTCTCCTAGTGAAAAAGTTTCTCTCTCTCGCTGCCACTGCTGCCGCTCTCACCTTTTTTCCCGGCCTGGCGACCATGCTTCGGGCGCAGACCTCGTCGCCGGCCAAACCGCTTACCATCGAGGCAATATTCGCGCCCGGCGGTCTCAGCGGACGCGGCCCCGAGACTCTGGAATGGAGTCCCGATGGGACCAAGCTCTCGTTTGTGCAACGCGATGACCAGGGAGAGCACGGCGAGCTCTGGTACGTGGACGCAGCCACGGGCGAAAAGAAAGTCCTGGTCAGCGCCGCCAAGCTGGCATCGCTCGCGCCCGACTATACCAAGGTGAAAGACGAGCGGGAAAAAGAGCGGCTCATGCGCTATCACGTCGCCGATTACCTGTGGGCGCCGGATTCGAAGCACCTGATATTCGATTCGCAGGGACAACTCTGGATGTTTGATTTGAATACGGACACGGCCGTGCAGTTTACTTCTGCGCCCGATCCTAGCGTCGATCCAAAATTTTCCCCCGATGGCAGCCGCGTTTCCTACGTTCGCAAGCACAACCTTTACGTCAGGCCGGTGGGTGGAAAAGACGAGAAGCAACTTACTCGGGATACCGCCGACGACTTGTTCAACGGCGATATCGATTGGGTATATGCGGAAGAATTAGCCGTGCGCAGCAACTACTTCTGGTCGCCGAACAGCAAAGATATCGTCTTTCTGCACATGGACGAAACCCGGGTTCCGACTTACCCAATCTCCAATCTGATCCCAACGCATCCGATCGTCGATAACGAGAAATATCCCGATGTCGGCGATCCGAATCCTGTAGTAAAGCTCGGAGTAGTGGACGCCGACAAAGGCAAGGTTCGTTGGATTTCCTTGACTCGCGATGCGACTGACGATGCGGAGTACATCCCACGCTTCGGATGGGTGGGCGATGGAATTGTTTGGGTGGAAACTCTGAATCGCAATCAGGACAAAATGGATTTGTACTTTGTCGACGCCCGCTCGGGGAAGTCAACGAAGGTTCTTACCGAGACCGCACCCAACGCCTGGATCAACGTGAATGATGACTTCCGCGTTCTGAAATCCGGCGATCGTTTTCTGTGGTCGAGTTGGCGCGGCGGGCAAACTCAGTTGTATCTCTACAGCTTTGATAAGCAAAATCCGCTGGCTGGCGAAGCCAAGCTGGAGCGGCAACTGACGCAGGGCGACTTCGAAATGCTCGGAGTCGAGGGAATCGATGAAAGCTCGGGAACGGTTTTCTTCTCGTCTAATAAGGACGATCCCCGGCAGCGGCACATTTTTTCCGTCAAGCTGGATGGCACCGGAATGCTGGCGCTCACCCGTGAAGAAGGAATGTCTTTCGGAAAATTCTCCGAGGATGGCAAACATTATGAACTGAGTTTTTCGGGGCCGGTGACGACGACCCGCATGTCGCTCTGCACCGTGGGCGGCGCGTGTTCGCCCATCTGGGCGGCGCGCGATGAAGCCGCCGAGTATGGCTTGCGCGCTCCGCAGTGGCTGGAGTTCAAGGCCGAAGACGGCACAACGCTATGTGGCCGTCTATTGCTGCCTCCGAATCCCCCGGCCAACGGCAAGATTCCGCTGATCGTGAATATTTACGGCGGCCCGGCGGCGCAGATGGTTTTAAAACAACCGACCAATCCGTTTGATGAAATCCTGGCGCGCGACGGCTTCGCGATATTTTCCGTCGACAATCGCGGAACTCCAGGACGCGATCGCAAATTCCAAACTGCCATTCGCCACGAGTTCGGCGAGATCGAATTGAAAGATCAGCTCACGTCACTCGATCAGCTCTTCACGCAATTTCCGCAACTGGATAAAGATCGCATGGCGATCTGGGGATGGTCCAACGGCGGCTCCATGACGCTTTATGCCATGACTCACTCCGAACGTTTTCGCGCCGGAGTTGCGGTCGCGCCCGTAACGGATCAGATTAATTACGATTCGATTTACACCGAACGCTATATGGGACAACTCAAGGATGATGCGGAGGGTTATCGCGAATCCGACGTCACCACCGCGGCCGCGAACCTGCACGGTGCATTGCTGATTGCCCACGGAACCGGCGATGACAACGTTCATTTTCAGAACAGCGTTCAGATGGCGAACGCCCTGATTGATGCGGGGAAGCAATTCAAGCTGATGATCTATCCTAATAAAACCCACAGCATCGCGGGCAGCGAGTCACGCGATCACCTCTTCCACATGATCGAAGATCATTTCGAGAAGGAGCTGAAATAAAGAGGAGCTGCAGCAGGGAAGGGTTGAAGCAGGGAGGAGTTGAAGTAAGAAAATACCAGCGCAAGTGGCAGAAGGCCTCGCGAGCGCTGGCTACTTCTTTTTATCCGGTTTCCGCGACGAACTCACTCGGTTCAAGCTTGTCTTTCTCGAGTCTTCTTTCGAACCACTGCTCGCAGAAGAACTCTCCTTCGACGAAGAGTCTTTGCTCGAACTCTCCTTGGATGAAGCATCCGACTTGGACTTCTCCGACTTTTCTTCTTTCTTCGAATCCGAACTTCCGCCATCAGACGCAGGCGCGTGAGATTTGTTGGCATAGTCGGTAACGTACCAACCGGATCCTTTGAACTGCACCGCCGGCGCGGAAATCATCTGCTCGACTCGCCCTCCGCACTTCGGGCACTTCTTGACCATTGGGTCGGAAAACTTCTGAATTTTTTCAAAGCGATGACCGCACTTTTCGCACTGATATTCGTAAAGAGGCATGGGTTCTTAAGACGATCGTGGAGAAAGATTCGTTTCAACTTGATTCTAGGGTGCGAGTCGGATTGCGTCAATTCACCGGGGCCGCAAGGGGGCAAGCCGGGCTAACTGCGGAAGGAAGATCGAAATCGAAGGGTTTTGAGTGCAGTCGCCTGGTTTCGACAGTTGACGGCGGCTACCATGTGCCTTGTTCCCGCCGGTGCCATCCGTTTCCAGAGGGTTTGAGTCAACGTGGGAGTCTGGGATACTCTTAGCGTTCGCGATGCAACGCTATTCAATTTATCTTCTCGCGACGTTGCTCCTGATTACCTCGGCGTGCAACCGTGCCACGACCGCCACGAGGGCGCGAACCACAGATGCTTACGTTCCTGTTCCGGGGTCGGTAGCCTTTGATATCGAGCCATTCGAAAGCGGAAACGGACCATTCAGTTTGACAGCTACCTACACGTCACGCGGCAGAACTGCGAAGTTTCGGGTTGAGCTCGGCCCAGCGAAAACAGTGGGAGGCAGAGACTCCAAGGACTTCCCTATGATGGTGGGGGAAGGCCGATTCGAGGCCGAACCTGGATCAGATGCAAGTATTCTTCTATTCGACCTGAAAAAGGCGCTTGAGGCGAAGGCCCTCCCATCCAAGGTTGAGCGAGTGGAGAGTCTCCCATTCACCTTTGTGAACATTGGAGATAACCTCTCGCAAGCCGCTGACGGCGGGTTTAACGTAGCGCCGCCCGGAAATTGGACCGCGATCAAAATCTTCATCGGAGAGGGCGAACACGAAGGACAGGTGTTTCTCAATCTCAACCCGGTAATCAGGAAGGGGCAATTCTCTATTAAGGACGCTGACTACGGCGATCTCCTTCTCGCTCAACTGGCGAAAGTTCTCTAACGTTGGTGACGTAGATTGAAGTCATGACGTAACATCGCCATTTCACTCATCATCGCCCGGGGGGCGAGAACAACCCCTTGCACGGAGCGAGAACAAACTCCCGCCAGCCACAGTGGTAGACTCCGGCCATGAAAGACGCTGGCCGCAAACTCGACTCCAACGCAGCAGCCTCCGAAGCTGTTCAGCCGAAAACTGAAACGCTCTCGCCGCGGCCGGCGCTTTATCTGGTCGCCACTCCCATCGGCAATCTGGAGGACATCACGCTGCGTGCCCTGCGCGTGCTCAAGGAATCCGATGTGATCGCCTGTGAAGACACGCGGCAGACCCAGAAACTGCTCAACCACTACGGCATTACCACCCGCACGGTCAGCTACCACGAACACAATGAGATGACGCGTGCCGCGGAGCTGGTGAAAGACTTGCAGGAGGGCACCAGCGTAGCATTAGTCACGGATGCGGGAATGCCCGGAATTTCCGACCCCGGCTTTCGCTTGATTTCGCTGGCCATTCGGCATCATGTGCCGGTGGTGCCGATTCCGGGAGTGTCCGCATTCCTGGCGGCTTTGGTCGCCAGCGGCCTTCCCACGGATTCTTTCCGCTTCAGTGGATTTCTTCCGGCGAAGCGCGGAGAGCGGCGCGCTGCCCTTGAAGCCGTGAAGGCTTCGCCGCGTACCCAGGTTTTTTACGAAGCGCCGCACCGCATCATCGAGGCGCTAGCGGATGTGGTTGAAGTCCTGGGAACAAACCGGCATGTGGTGATCGCGCGCGAAGTAACTAAACTACACGAAGAGTTTTTGCGGGGACGCGCGAGCGAAGTCCTGGAAATTTTAAAATCTCGCGATGGAGTGAAAGGCGAAATCACTCTGCTCATCGGGAAAGCGGAAGAACAAGATGTTCGTGTGGAGACGGGCGCTCCCGCCGGCCCTCCGGTTCGTCAGAGAGTTAAGCAAATCATGGCCGAGGAGAAGCTCGACGAAAAAGGCGCGTTGAAGAAAGTGGCGAAAGAGCGAGGGATTTCGAAGAGCGAAGCCTATCGTGAGTTACAGAGGAGCAAGTGACGCGGCTGTCTCCTAGTGAGGACTGTTATTTCCCCGCCAACTCTCGCTTCACTGCTTCGCTCACTACCTTCCCATCCACGCGCATGCCGGCGCCGTTGAAGCGCGCCATGGTGTTCTTCATCACCGCGCCCATATCCTTCATGGTGGGAGAGCCCATCTCGGCGATTACCGTTTTCACTCCGGCGACAATTTCATCTTCGCCTGCAGCTTTGGGCAGATAACTTTCGATCAGCACGATTTCAGCGGCTTCTTTGTCGGCCATTTCCTGGCGTCCACCTTTGGTGAACTGCTCGACCGATTCTTTCCGCTGTTTGATCAGCGTGCTCAGAACAGCCTGAGATTCTTTCTCGTCGAGCGGCGCCATCTTCTCGATCTCGCGATTTTTCAGCGCGCTCTTGACCATGCGCAGCGTGGAGAGCCGCTGCTCCTCGCGCGCCTTCATGGCCGCGGTGATGTCTTGTTGAATCTGGTCGATCAGGCTCATCTCTGAATTATAGACGGTGCCCGTAGCCGCACGGGCGTGACCGCAATCACGCACAAGAAAGCTTCCTTCCAGTAAACTACTAATTACTCTACTCATAAGGATTCTCACGAATGTTGCGCAAGAATCGTCTGTTTACTCCCGGGCCAACTCCCTTGCTGCCAGCGGCGCAAACCGCCATGGCGTCATTCACGGCGCATCACCGCACCGCAGACTTCCGCGCTTTGTTCCAGCGCGTTCTCGCGGACATGAAGGAATTCATCGGCACGAAAAACGATGTGCTCGTACTGGCTTGCTCGGGTACTGGCGTGATGGAAGCGTCGGTATCGAACCTGACGTCCCCGGGCGATAAGGTTTTAGTGCTCACCGCGGGAAAGTTCGGCGAGCGCTGGACCGGGCTGGCTAAGGCATTCGGCTGCAATGTCGATGTTCTTTCCGCGCCGTACGGCACAACATTTTCGCTCGATGACATTCGCGCGAAACTCACCTCCGACGTGCGCGCCGTTTTTGTGCAAGCTACGGAGAGTTCTACTGGCACGCGCCACGACATAAGAAGCATCGCAAAAATAGTCCGCGAGCACGATGACACGCTGTTGGTCGTCGACGCCATCACCGGCCTGGGCACAACTCATCTTGATGTCGATGGCTGGGGAGTCGATGTGATTATCGGCGGTTCGCAGAAGGCGCTGATGATTCCTCCCGGGCTCGGCTACTGCGCTGTGAGCGAGCGCGCGTGGAAGCGAATGGATACCACGACTTCTCCGCGCTATTACTTCGATTTGCGCAAGGAACGAAAAGCTGCGGCCAAAGGCGAATCGGCTTACACTCCGGCAACTTCGCTGTTTGCCGCGTTGGGAGCGGCTTTGGGGTTTATACGCGAAATGGGCAATGGCGACCTGGCCAAGGGACGCGAAGCTCTCATCGATAATGCTGAACTCTGCGCGCAGATGACGCGAGCCGGGGCGCAGGCCCTGGGACTGAAGCTTTACGCATCTTCGCCCGCAGCTGCGCTGACGGCAATCTCTTCTCCCGACGGCATCGATTCCGGCAAGATTGTCAAAGAATTTCGCGAGTCCTTCGACGCAGTGGTGGCCAACGGCCAGAGTGAAATGAAGGGACAATTATTCCGCGTCGCGCATATTGGTTATTACGATTACCTAGACACGATAGGCATTCTAGGCGCGCTCGAACACGTGCTCGCGCGCGTCACCGGGAAAAACGTCGAGTACGGTGCAGCCGTACGAGCGGCTCAAGAAGTTTACGCACGCGCGCAATCGAACCGGGCGCAGCTCGTGGAGGCTTGAGGACCGCGAAACACGCGGCCCTCGTTTTAGTTCACCGTGAAATTCATTGCAGGCGAGGTTTCCGCGAGCGTAGCTCCAGTGTTGTAAATGCCGGTGCCGGCAGTGCCCGGGTTCGTCACAGTAATCGCCACGGTGGCCGGAGTTGCGATACTCGAAGCCGCAATGGTCGCCGTGAGTTGGTTCGCACTTACATGGCTTGTGGCCTGCGCGGTGCCGTTCCAGTTGATGGTTGCGGTGCTCGAAAAGTTGCTGCCGTTAACAGTCAGCACGAATGCGGGACCGCCGGAATTCATGCTATTCGGCGCGAGGGCTGCGATAGTAGGCGTAGTCCCGGCCGCCGGCGGCGAAGCGGCTTTGGAGCTGTAACCGCAGGCCACGGTGAAAGCGACCAGAGCGCCGAGTAATACGGTTGACAATATTTTCATGACGGTTCCTCCATGGGCGTTTGCCCTTGAGTGCAGTCTAAGAATCGCCTGACGCGGGGGTGTCAGTGGCATGTCAAATGTCTGTCAAGGTCTTGTCTTACAGGATTTCCCGACGAAGTCTAGCCAGTGAGGTCATAAGAAAGGGATGAGCGTATCCGTGAAAATTGTCATCGCGGAAAAGATTTCCGCATCGGCGGTGGATCAACTTCGAGAACCCGGGTGGGTGGTTCTAACGGCGGACCAGTTAGACGGCAAGCTCACAGCGGAACTGGAATCTGCCGACGCCTTGATCGTGCGCTCGGCCGTCCAGGCCGATGCTGCGCTGCTGGCGCATGCCAAGAAATTGCGTGTGATCGGCCGCGCGGGTGTGGGCGTCGACAATATCGATCTGGATGCAGCCACGCGTCAAGGCATCGCGGTCATGAATACGCCGGGAGCGAATGCCGTCGCAGTCGCGGAGCAGGCACTGGGCATGATGCTGGCCATGGCTCGCCATTTGTGCCGCGCAGATGCGCTGATGCATGCCGGCAAGTGGGAGAAAAAATCGCTGCAAGGTTCTGAACTGCGTGGCAAGACGCTGGGAATTGCCGGCCTCGGGCGTATTGGCATGGAGGTGGCGCGACGAGCTCGCGTGTTTGGGATGGAAATCGTTGCGCATGACCCGTTTGTTTCCGTCGCCGTAGCCAAGGAACTCGGAATTCGCTGCGTAAGCCTGGACGAACTTTACGCGGCGGCGGATTACATCACTCTGCATGTCGGCCTGACTCCGCAAACTACGGGCATGATCAGCGCATCCGCGCTGAAGAAAATGAAGAAAGGTGTTCGCCTGGTGAATTGTGCGCGCGGAGAATTGGTGAATGAGGCTGACCTGGGGGAGGCGCTGAAGCAAGGCCAGGTTGCGGCCGCGGCGCTCGATGTTTTCAACGAAGAGCCGCTGAAGAACTCGCCGCTGCAGGCCATGAACAATGTGATCCTGACGCCGCATATCGGTGGTTCCACACATGAGGCGCAGGAAGCCGTCGGAGTGCAGATCGCGCAGCAGGTAAGGGAATATCTGAAGCATGGCGTGATTCAGAATGCGGTGAATGTGCCTTCGGTGTCCGCCGAAGAGTATGCCGAGATGCAGCCTTACATCGTGCTGGCGGAACGCATGGGAGCATTTCTCGCGCAGATTTCGGCGGGTTCGATTGAAGAAATTTCGCTGCGCTACAGCGGACACATTGCCGAGTGGAAGACGGAACTGATTCGCAATGCGGCGATCAAAGGCATTCTCAACCAGGCGCTCGACGAAAAAACGAATCTGGTGAATGCCGCATCCGTCGCGGACCAACGTGGGCTTCGCATCCACGAGTCGCATAAGGCGAAGGCTTCCACTGGCGGAGCTGGGAGCGTGCTCTCGCTTTTTCTGAAGAGTTCAACCGAAGAGCACATGGTGAAAGGCGCAGTTCTTCACGGCACGGCGCCGCGGTTGCTGCACATTGATGACATCGACGTGGAAGCGCCGCTAGAACGAAATCTGATTTATCTGCGGAACCGCGACGTCCCCGGTGTGATCGGCAAAGTGGGAACGATCCTGGGCGAAAACGAAATCAATATCGCAGACTTTTCGTTGGGACGGCGCGGCGGGGAGACATCTTCGGAGCCACGCGAAGCGATCGCTGTGGTTCACGTCGACGGACGGGTTCCAGATGATGTGCTTAGAAAGCTTGAGGAGATACCTGCGGTGCGGCAGGCTAAAGCGGTGCAGTTATTTTAAAGATTGCCAAGCGGCAATTGTCGATTGCCGAGTTTCAAAATCCGCGCACGAACCAATCGGCAATTGGAAATCGCAATTCGGAAATAGACTCCCGCGGTCAGCCCACCTGGATCAGTTCGACCCATCCCGCCGCAGCTTTCGTCCTTCCGCCAGCAGAGACATCGAGTGCATCAAATTCTGCAGCGTGACAATGCCCACCAGTCGCTGATCCTCGACCACCGGAATAATGCTGAGATTGCGCGCCGTAAGTTTGCGGAAGGCGGAGGCCAGCGATTCCTGGCGCAGGGAAACTTCGAATAATTTGTTCATCACGGCTTGAACATATCCGTTGCCTTCGGCACGAAGCGCGTCCAGAATGCGTTGCCGCGAAATCACGCCCACCATATCGCTGCCGCGCACTACGGGAAAATCATCCTGCAGCGAATGTACTGCCTTATCCAGCGCATCTTCGAGAGTATCTGCCGGAGACAGGGTAGAAAAATCGGTGAGCATCACTTCTTCGAGGCGCACGTTATCCAAAACAGATTGGAAGATGACGGCGCGTTCCTCGAGTTGTGCCGCCGAAAAGATGATGACGCCAACCATGGTGAGCCAGGTATTGCTAAACAAACCTGCGATCATCAAAACCATGGCCAGTGCGTGGCTGATGGAAACCGCACGGCGCGTGGCCGCGGAAGAGTCAATGCTCCGCGCGAAGTAAGCGCGCAGAATGCGGCCTCCATCCAGAGGGTATGCGGGCAGAAGATTGATAACAGCCAAATAGAGGTTCGCCCATACCAGGCTGCGCGGCAGATTGCTTGACGTTAAAAACGGCCAGTGCCAGAGATTTACTCTAGGAACAGCCGCATAGATTATTCCCGCCGCAACCAGCGCGAACGCAAGATTCACCAGCGGTCCGGTAACAGCAATGCGGACCTCCCGTTTCCATACTCCTATCGGGGACTGAGGCGCTTCGGCATGGGATTCGTCAAACACGGTCACGCCGCCGAGCGGCAGAAGGATAACCGCCTTGGCAATTAATCCCGCGCGCCGGGCAACAAGCATATGTCCGATTTCGTGAACCGCCACGCAAGCGAGCACGATGCCCACCAGCGCCAAGTCCCGCGGCCCATTGGCCGAGGGATGCACACTATATTCCGTCCAGAAAACAAACAAAGGCAGGATCAGGAAAGTCAGGTGGATGCGAACTTCCACTCCGAACAACCGCCCCACGTGAACCGAGAAACTTCTCATAGGTTTTGACTACTACTGTTATTTTACATGGTCAGATATATTGGCCTCGGTAACCGAAAGTACAGAGCCATGCGCGTAATCGCGGGCAAATACCGGGGACATCCTCTGCGGGCCTTACATGGGAAGGATACCCGGCCCACCTCTGACCGTCTGCGGGAGACGCTGTTCAATGTGCTCACGGCGGGCAATCCGGCAGCACTCGCCGGCACAGTATGGTTGGATTTATTTGCCGGCACCGGAGCGGTGGGGATCGAAGCGCTCAGCCGTGGCGCCAAGCAAGTCTTCTTCGTAGAGACTTCGGACTTCGCGGTCAAAGTGATCGAGCAAAATCTGCAGAGCCTGAAGATCACAGAAGGCTACCGAATTCTGCGCGAAGATCTTTCAGGGGTCCTGTGGCACTTGCAGCGCGAACACGTGGCCGCCGACGTTGTGTTCCTCGATCCGCCATATCGGATGCGAGAGGCCTACGAGAGTACGCTAACTGCGCTGGCCGATTCCGCATTGGTTTGGGCTATGTCTCTGGTGATTGCGGAACATGACAAGAAGTTCGATTTAGGGCCGGAATTTGAATCGCTGCGCCGAGTGCGCAAGCTGGTGCAGGGAAACAGCACGCTTAGTTTCTACCGCATCGGTGGGCGGCCGGACTTGAACGAGAAATGAAGCGTCAGCAGCGCTGGAGAAACAACGCAGCCTACATCAGTAATTCGTTTGCCCGCCGCGTGATGGGATGCTGCATCTCCTGCAAATCGTTTTTCACCATATTGAGGCCATAAACACAGCCTTCAAACTCCCGTGAAAGATTCGCGAAGAGCGGCGCCACTTTGGCATATTCGAAGTGTTCGAACTTCGACACAATGTAATAGCTTTCTTTCCCGGCTTTCACCCACTCCACAAAATTCTCCAGGCGCTGATGGCGCAGCCGGAAATGGTTGATGCTTTCGGGAAACATTCCAGCGAAGAACAGGGCGTAGTCGCCGATGTGCTTGCGCACCTGGCGCTCGCGATCAAAGGACGGCGCAGGTCCATAGATGGGGTCCGATTCCAGCATCATTTCGCCCAGGTCGTTCAGCGGCCGGTCGGCCGCGTCATGGATCTTGAACAACTGATCGGCTTCACAGAACTCGGTGAGCAAGTGCGAGACGTAAGCCACGACCTGCGGATCACGGATGCCGATCTCCTCAGCATAGTGCCGCCCCACCAACTCCTGAAAAAGCTGACGCAGTGGATGCGATTCCGGAATCATCTGTTTCCCCCTTGTGAATCGTGTTACAAACCCACTCCCTCGCAGTGTTAAGTAACTAGTTACCCCAGTTGCGCTCCAAAAGCAAATGACTTTTGTGTATCGGGTGCATTCTTTTCATCAATGGTTAGAAGACAGCGGAGCTATAGAGTTTGTCGCGCTATTTCTGCTGGCAGACGAGTGCGTTGGCTGCTAATACCATCACGTTAGAACGGTAGAATGAATCGTCAAGGAGGAAACCGACCACGATGAAACGAATGAACATCTCGAGCGGCGCACCGTGGGAGTCGATCGTAGGTTACTCTCGTGCGGTCAGAATTGGGCCTCACGTGCATGTTTCCGGCACGACGGCCACTGGAGCCGACGGGAAGATCGTGGGCATCGGCGACGTCTACGCCCAGGCCGTGCAGATCATGCAGAACATCGAGATTGCATTGCACAAGGCGGGAGCCAGCATGAAGGATGTGGTGCGCACTCGAACCTATGTAACAAATATCGCAGAGTGGGAGAAAGTCGGCAAAGCTCACGCCGAGTTCTTCTCGGACGTTCGCCCCGCAGCCACAATGGTGGAAGTCAGTGCTTTGATCTCGCCGGAAATTCTCCTCGAGATTGAGGTCGATGCCTACGTTATTGAGCAGTGAGAGTAGAATTCCTCAGTTCCTGATTCTCTGCTGTAACCTGTGGAGCGAACCGTGAAGACTCACGCTTGGATCGTTCTTCTGGCTCTTGTGATTTCCGCGGCCGGACAACAACAAAACAAAGTCCCCGATGCCTGGACCGTAATTCGCGCGGGCTCGCTGATCGACGGCAAGTCTGACAAGCCGCGGCACGATCAGGTAATCATGATCCGCGGCAATCGCATCGAAAGCGTGACCGATGCCGCCTCCGCGAAGATTCCCGCCGGAGCGGCGGTGATTGACTTGTCGACCGCGACGGTGCTCCCCGGCCTCATCGATTCGCACACGCATATCTTTCTGCAGGGCGAAGACCCGGCGCAGGGCGGATACGACGCTAACATTCTGAACGCGCCCCTCGCTCTACGCGCGGCGCGGGCAACGGTTGCGGCGCGGCGAGCCCTGGAGCAAGGGTTCACCACGCTCCGCGATGTCGAGACCGAGGGCGCCGGCTACGGCGATGTGGGCATCAAGCAGGCTATCGAGCAAGGCTATATTCCCGGGCCGCGCCTTTTTGTTTCCACACGCGCCATCTCCACTACCGGCGGGTATCCGCTGGAAGGCTACGCTCCCGAACTCGACATGCCCAAAGGTGCCCAGATTGTCGATGGGCCGGTCGAGGCGCGCAAAGCAGCGCGGGAGCAACTGGATCACGGCGCCGACTGGATCAAGGTGTACATGACGCATCGCTCCTGGGTAGGCAAGAACGGAGAACTGGTTTCACAGCCCACGCTTACGGTCGAGGAATTGCGTGCGATCGTCGACGAAACTCACGGCTGGGGAAAGAAAGTTGCCTGCCACGCTTATGGCGGCATAGGTCTGCATCGCGCGCTCGATGGCGGCTGCGATTCTATTGAACACGGCCTCGATCTCGACGACTCGGCCATCGCCCAGATGCTGAGGCAAGGCACCTGGTACGTGCCCACCATCAGCGCCTACTATCATGATTGGGCCCCGGCAGACACTCCTGCCGGCGAGCGCGATCGCCTGCGAGTCTCCCTGCATGAACCGTCGTTCAAGAAAGCCCGCCAGGCGGGCGTGAAGATCGTCTTCGGAACCGACATGGGCGGAATCCCGTGGACGGAGCCCATCGCCCAGGAATTCTCGCGCATGGTCGAACTCGGCATGCCGCCGATGGAAGCGATTCAGAGCGCAACTTCGCGGGCGGCGGCCATGCTTGAAATGGACGGGAAGATCGGCGTGATTGCTCCGGGCGCCTTTGCCGACGTTATCGCAGTGTACGGCGACCCTCTCGGGGACATTAAAGTCCTGGAAAATGTGCGCTTCGTCATGAAAGATGGGAAAACCTTTGAGAAAGATGGCATCCCGCGAGCCACTCGATGAAACGAAATTCTGATCCGGGCAAGATAAAGATTTGTTGAATTTTGTTTCAATTTCCTTGACTTCGTCCCCGCCGTGAGCATAATTCATCAATCCGATTTTCGTGTGCCGAACTGGCTTGCGGAGTATAGCCAGAGGGAGTTCTTATGAGCGTGCTGGAACTTTGTGACCGGGAAATCGCGGCGGTTCCGCTGGACGCCAGCGTAGCCGACGCCATTAACAAGATGCTCGACCACCATGTGGGAGCAGTCGCCGTGGTCGACTCCGAATACAGGGTTGCGGGAATTTTCACCGAGCGCGATGTGCTGCGCAAAATGTCGCTCAACCACACCGACCCGCAAACTACGCCGGTCCGCGAGCTGATGACCACGCCCGTGGAGATGGCAACGCGCCGCACCGGGGCCGGCGAAGCTCTGAGCATCATGCTCGAGCGTCACTTCCGCCATCTGCCGGTTGCCGACGACAATGGCAAACTGCTCGGCATTCTTTCGATTCGCAATCTGCTGGAGTGGCGCGTCGACGATCTCAGCCGTGAGTTGGAATCGCTCGAACAATATGTCTCCAATGACGGGCCCGGCGGCTAAGGAAGTCTCGACCCGAATCTGCTCCGCGCGCTCTGCGGACGTTCTCTGCGATCTCTGCGTTTCAGGCTTTTTCCGCGCCAGGCTTTTTCCGCGCCGAGCTGTGCCAGGTTCGCCAAGGCGCGATTATCGGAATGTCGCCCCGCCTGTGGCACACTATTTCTATGCCACAGCTCACTCTCGGCGACTTCGAACTCAGCGTTTTCTCCGACGGCACTTACCCGCTCGACGGCGGCGCATTTTTCGGCGTGATCCCCAAGGTCATGTGGTCGCGCAAAGTGGTTGCTGACGAAAGAAACTATGTGCAAGCCGGACTGAACTCACTCCTTATCCGTACCGGAAATAAAAATGTGCTGGTCGAGACCGGCATGGGCAACAAGCTGTCGGAACGCATGATCAAGTTCTATGGGCAGCCTGCGAAGCTGCTAACGAATCTAGCTGCCGCCGGAATTGCGCCGGAAGACATCGATGTCGTCATCAACACGCACCTGCATTTCGACCATTGCGGCTGGAATACGGTGCGCATCAAAGATGGCAAGATCGTCCCAACTTTTCCCCGCGCGAAATACTTTGCGCCGGCAGGCGAGTGGCAGTACGCGCGCAAGCCCAGTGAGCGCGACTCCATCAGCTACATCCCGGATAACTACGATCCGCTGGTGGAAACTGACCAAATGACGCTGCTCAAGGGCGGCGAAGAAATTGTCCCCGGCGTTACGGTAAAACAATTCCCCGGCCACACCGCGCACATGCAAGCCGTGATCGTCGAAAGTGGAGGCCGCACCGCCTGCTATATTTCCGACCTCATGCCCACCACGGCGCACATCGATATCACATGGGGCATGGCCTTCGATCTTTACCCGCTGCAGACAATCGAGAGCAAGAAGCAGTATTACGCGAAGGCGATTCCGGAAAAATGGCTAACGGTTTTCACGCACGACGCGGAAAGGCCTTGGGCTTATGTGGAGAAGGATGAAGTGGGGAAGATGGTGGCGCGCGGAGCTTAGACGACTTCGCGGGCGAGGGCGCCCGCTCCACACAATCTCGCCTCGAAAAACTCTTCCACCCTCCCCAGAATCTCCACCGCGCTCTTCGACTCGTAAATCGCCTTCCGCAGCCCCGCTCCTCCCGGCACGCCGTGCGTGAACCAGGAGGCGAACTGCTTCATCTTGCCAACGGCGTCTGGGAGTTCTTCTTCGATTAGCATCTGAAAGTAAGTCCGGATCATCTGGTAGCGGTCAAGCTCGCTTGGCTGGTCGTAGAGAGGCGCAGCTGATCCATTCGCACTCATCGAGCCCCGGACGCCCTCGTCCGGGGAGTCGCCATCACGGGATTCGAACTCGAGAGTATTGCCACTGACCGGGCGGACGAGGGCGTCCGCCGCTCCATGAGCTTTGCAGTACTGCTGAATCTGCCGGAAGATCCACGGATTCGAGGGCGCGGTGCGGCCGATCATCACCGCATCGCATCCAGTCTGCGTGACCATGGCACAGGCATCTTCGGGCGTGCGAATATCGCCGTTGCCGATCACGGGAATCTTCACCGCATCTTTTACCGCGGCGATCCACTCCCATCTCGCCTGTCCGCTGTAGCCTTGCTCGCGGGTGCGGGCGTGCAGCGCGACGGCCGCCAAGCCGCAGGATTCCGCCATGCGCGCCAGTTCCACGCAGACGATCTCATCATCGCTCCATCCGGCGCGAAACTTTACCGTGAAGGGAATCGTTACCGCTGCGCGCACCGCTTCGAAGATCCTTCCGATTGCAGGCAGATCGCGCAGCAGGCCGGAGCCTCCGTTGCACTTCACCACTTTCTTTGCCGGGCAGCCGAGATTCAGATCGACAAGATCAAAGCCGAGGCCTTCGACCATGCGCGCCGCTTCGGCCATCACTTGCGGATTGCTGCCGAAAAGCTGCGCGGAAATGGGATGCTCATCTTCATAGAAATGCAGGTACCGTTTGGCCTTCTGATCTTTCTTGCGCAGAACGCCGTCGGCCGAGGTGAACTCAGTCATGATCAGGCCGCAGCCGCCAAGGTTGCGGATGAAGCGGCGGAAAACCGTGTCGGTGACGCCAGCCATGGGCGCAAGAACGGTGGCGGGAGCTATTCGGACACTGCCGATGGATAGCGAAGGCGGTACAGTCAGGGCGACGCGGACCCTTTTGTCCACCTCTCCCACCTGCACCCCCGAACCCACCGAGTTATCCCAGAATTTCTTCACGCCTGTATTCTACTTCCTGGCGGAATCCCCGCCCAATTGCACCTGCGCTCAGGAGTTACTCATGCGCACAATTCGTGAAATCCTGCTCACAGAATATATTGGAGCCATCCTGGTGGCCGTGCTGATCGCCGACGCCTTCAGCGCACTCATTTCCGTGGCCGTCGCACAAATCTCATATCATGCGCGGTTTCCTGGACATGTCGCCATTGAAAGCGTATGGCTCTCGACGACCTACTTGTTGCTCTCGGCCCTCATCAGAATCGTCCTTTTTCTGACGTCCGCCTACTTGATCGCCCGCTGGCTGTATCCGCCGAATACCGTTCGATCTCGATCCAACACGCAAAACGGAATCTGATTATGTTGTTGCGCCCTCTGCTTCGAAGATTTGCCGCCCCCGCTCTCGCGGCATACCTGCTTCACTGGGGCGCGTGGGCCCTGGTATTTGAGATGGAGCAGATCATCCAGTCTGAACTAACAAAGATCATCACTTGGATTGGGGACCACTCTCCCGTCAGCTTCCCGCGCGTCGAGGGGGTTTACTGGTCTGCACGGCTTGTTGCAGCTGAGGCAGCTTCGGAAGGACTTCTTCCGATTGCCCTCGGGTTGCTGATCGGCTGGTGGTGCTGCGCCGCAAGGGCCGGCTTCAACTTCCCGAATAACGTCTGCAAGAGAAAGCCCCCGCCGGTTGGCGAGGGCTGAATTTACCACGGAACGCGAATTAGTTCTTCGACGCGCCGGGCTTGGCAGGTTCGTTCTTGGCATACTTGCGGCGGAAGCGCTCAACGCGGCCCGCAGTATCCATAAGCTTCTGCTTGCCGGTAAAGAAAGGATGGCAAGCGGAGCAGATTTCAACGCTGATATCTCCCTTATGAGTGGAGCGGGTAACAAAGGCATTTCCGCACGCGCAGTGCACGCGAATTTCGTTATAAGCGGGATGAATGGCTGCTTTCATAGCGTTCAGACCTCGATTCGAATCCTTAGATTCTATCGGAATGCCCCAGGATTCAGCAACCGGGCGGGGTGGGTGGCGGGAGGCAGTTTGAAAAGGTTCGTGTCGGGACATGCTTCAGGCATGCTGCCGCTAAGCCGATGGTGTCGTCTGGAGTTGTTGGCATCGCTGAAGCGACGCCCCGATTCAAGTATCTTTTCTTCGTTAAAACCGGAACAGATACGAAACCTTCAGGAAGAACTGGCGGCTATCGTTTATGAAACCCTTGGCAGTGTACAATCCGGCGAGCCCGGCGGGATCGAATCCCAGATTGTGGTTCAAATTCTGCAAGTCGCTGTTGTAGCCAAGATAAATCGCCGTGCCCGGATGCACCAGATACGTCAGCAGGAAATCGGCGTTGAATTCCTTCTCGGTGGGGAGATAGGTATACGGATAAATCGTGTTACCCGGCGTATTGGCCAGCAGCGAGTTGTATTGCAGAATCACGCGCAACGAAAGCTGCGGCGTGAACTGCCAGTTCCATTTGCTGCGGATGATGTGGTCGTTGAAAATGCCTTGGCCGATACGAGTTCCGGGCAACTGCGACTGCGCCAGCAGATATTCGTTATGCGTAGCCCGCAGGCGCTCGAAAAGATAAGTGTTCTCGATCTTCAGCGGCTTCAGGGGACGAAACGTAAGCGTGCCCGTGGCCGTATCCTGGCGCGCGACGAAGGGAACGTCGAGCGGCGGTGGAGCTCCGGGAGACGCGACGAAATTTGCACCGTCGCCCCAGTGGTAACTGGCTGCCGCCGTCACCTTGGGCAGTACGCTCGTCTGAATCGATATGCCACTGCTGTGCTCGTGATAATCCTGCTTCGGGGTTTCACAGGAGAAACCGAGAAAGCAGAAATCCTGTGGTCGCAGGCGTTCGCGTAACTCCTCGTAAGGAAATAAATAGATAACAGTTTGCCCGCGGCCTTGGATTGCAATGTAAGGCGAATAGTCCGTATCCAGACGATTTCCTTCGTGATCGAAGACATAGCGCTGCATGATGGAAGGTCCCCAGTCAACCACCCACCCTTTCTTCGGGCGGAATCGGTAGTCCGCTGTCTGATAAAGTTCGCGGATGTCGACGCGATTTACGAATCCGGGCACGGTCACAAACCCAGGACTGATGTCGTCGTAAATTCCTTCGTAGGTAAAGTGCAGGCCATCGCGTTTCAGATCGAGCTTGTCTGCTGGTCCGGCATAATAATTATTATTGCCGGCGTTGCCGGAGCTGAATGGGTACAGGTTGTACTCGCAAGTAGTTTCCAGATTCGTGGTATTGAGGCCCAGCAGGTTGCTCGAACTGGTTACGGCTTGACCATCCAGCGACCAGTTCGCATTGAACTTTAACCGCGTGTCGAGGCCCCCCACGCGGTTAAACTCACCGGTTGTGGGACATTCCCAGTCCGTATAAATCGCGCCGACACTGGATTCCTTAAAGATGTCGCGGCTCACACGCGCAATGGTGAAATACGAACGAATCCCACTGAGAGTGTCGGAACAAACAGGAGAAGTGGCGGGACAGAAGTTGGGCACCGCCAGCCCAGGGGCGCGGTCGTCGGTGGACATCAGGCCGACGGAATATGGCCCTTCTTTTCCGGTGAGGCGAATGCCAGCCGAGAGATCCTGAATATTCCGCGTAAAAAATAAATCCAGCGGCGTACGAAAATAGTCTTCATTCTCCAGAAAGAACGGACGCTTCTCCGGAAAGTAAACTTCGAAGCGTTGATTAACTGTGATCTGCGGATCTTCGGACTCGACCTGACTGAAGTCAGGGTTGGCGGTTAGGTCCACTACAAAGTGATCGTGGATCACAAACTTCGCGTCCATTCCAGCCTGCCCTTGCGCCACCGCATTTTGAAAATAGGGATTGTAGGGATCGCGCTCATCCAGCGCGCGAAAGCCGCGCATGATTCCGTAGGGAATCAGCTCAACGCTGCGGCCGGGCGAGATTCCTTCCAGACCGAAAAGAGTCGCCGCCTGTCCCAGCCGGCCGGCAACTTTGTAGGAAATCTGCGGCCAGAATGCATCTTCGTTCTTGCGCACGATGCCACGATACAGAATGATGCCCCATTCCTGATCTTTGGTCGAAGGGAAACGCAGGCTCTTGAAGGGAATCGCCATCCAGACGACGAATCCCTGGCTAGTAACTTTCCCCTTCGAATCCCAAACGGTATCGAACGAAGTATCGAAATTGCCGCTGATCTCATCCCGCGTGGCCTCGCTCCAGATGGCGTCCCATTGCACGCCCAGCGGGGTGGTCTGGAACGCATAGGCGCGGCGCCGGTCGTGAAACGTATCCAACATGACTTCGACTTCATCGTCGTCGTAAACGTCTTCCCGGCTCGACATGCGCGCCCGCACTTTTTGCGGATCATCGAAGCACACGAATACGACATAAAGATTTTTCTGGTCGTAGCCGAGATAGGCTGCGGTCTCCTCTGAAACTTTCGCACCGTCATGCGGATTGCGCTGCACGAAGCCCGTGACTCTCGCCATCTGCAGAGCCGCCGGACCTTCCGGCTTCATGCTCAGAAAATCTTCGAGCACCGGCGCGCGCCTCAGGCGTGGAATGATCAAAGTCGGCGGAGCATTTGCGGGCTTTGAAGCAGGTCGTACCTCAGGATTCTTGATCGCCGGCTCCGGCTCCTGCTCCGCGGGCGGCGGGGTCTCCTTTGACGGCGCGGGCTTTTCTCCGGGCGGAGCAGGATTCGCCTCCGGCGGCGGAGGGGGATTCTGCGGGGTCGTTTGAGTGTTCTGTGGACTGGAAGTTTGCCCCGAGGATGCATTCTGTACAACGGTGGCGCTTTGATCTGCTTTGGACTGGAGCCACGAAGCCGCCGAGGCTGCGCCAGCCGGCAGCAGAGCTGCCAACATCGCTAACTTCACGACATGCGTTATGTCTCGCCGCCGCCCCGGAACCAGACTCAATCGTCCCCGCTCCCGACGGGGAACTGAGGAAGATACACTATATTCGGGTTAACGAAACAAAAAACAAATGTTTGTCACGAACTCCGAAACAAAGGCTTCGTCGTTACCGGGTAAGGGTTGTGGATACCTTTCTAGAACAGGGAACTCTGCCTGCGGCTCGGTGTAATTTTGAAATACTCGTACGCCAGCTGTGTGGCTACGCGCCCGCGCGGAGTGCGGTTCAGGAATCCGATCTGCATCAGGAAAGGTTCATAAATCTCTTCGATCGCATCTGGTTCCTCGGCCAGGACTGCCGCCAGCGTGCTCAAGCCTACCGGTCCGCCCTGATATTTTTCGATAATCGTAAGTAGGAGTTTGCGGTCGACCTCGTCGAAGCCGTATTGATCCACTTCCAGCATCTGCAGCGACGCCTGCGCCGTGGGCAAGTCAATCTTGCCCGCTCCACGCACCTGCGCGTAGTCGCGCACTCGGCGCAGCAGGCGGTTGGCAATGCGCGGAGTTCCGCGCGACCGGCTGGCAATCTCAGTCGCTCCGGCATCATCAATCTGTACCCCAAGAATTTCCGCGGAGCGTTCCACGATCACGCGCAAATCTTCCGGAGTATAAAACTCAAGCCGTAAAACGATACCGAAACGCGAACGCAGAGGCGCTGAAATCAATCCCGCACGTGTAGTCGCGCCGACAAAAGTAAATGGTTTCACTTCGAGCGTGTGCGTGCGCGCCGACGGCCCCTGACCAATAATGATGTCGAGCTTGTAATCCTCAAGCGCGGAATACAGCAGTTCTTCGAGCACCGGTTGCAGGCGGTGGATTTCATCGATGAACAGGACTTGCTTTTCCTGCATGTTGGTGATGATGGCCGTCAGATCGCCCTTGATCTGGAGCAGCGGCGCCGCGGTTGGCTGGAAATGCACTCCCAATTCGTTGGCGATGATGTTGGCCAGCGTGGTCTTGCCTAGTCCCGGCGGACCGTACAGCAGCACATGATCCATGGCCTCGCCGCGCGACTTAGCCGCCTCGATCGCGACCGCCAGATTCTCTTTAACTTTGCCTTGCCCGATAAACTCGCCCAGCCGCTGCGGACGCAGCTTCAGCTCAAACGAAGAATCGTCTTCGACCGGCGCTGCAGAAACCAGGCGATCCGGGCTGTAATTCAAGTTGGGATTGTTACGCGCGGTAGCCACTGGCCGGATGTTACCACGGCTCGTGTGGGGACAGCCGCCGCAACTTGGGCGAAGCCCGGAACTCTAGAGACCGAACGCAGCCTTGCAGAACTTTCTTGACAATGTGACACACCATGTGTCACATTATACCCATGCCATCCGTCAACATGAGACAGCTTCGAGACACCCGCCGCCTGAAGAGCTGGCTCCGCGCCGGAAAGATCGTAGAGCTTCGCGAAAGAGATCGAGTAATCGCACGCATCGTTCCCGAGAGAGCGCCAGTAGTTCAGGGGAACTGGCCGGACTTCGAAGCTCTTGCCAAAGAGATTATTGGCGATCGTGTTCTGTCCGGGGCCGACCTCCTGATTGAGGAGCGCGGACGCTATTGAGCATTTATGTCGACTCAAGTTTTCTTGTTTCGTTGTATCTGAGTGACCGCCACTCGCCTGAAGCCCGTCGACGCATCATATCCGCTCCCCCTCTGTGGCTTACTCCGCTTCATCATGCGGAGTGGGCGCATGCTATAGGCCAACACATATTCCGCGGAGAGCTGTCTTCATCCGAAGCGCAGCGAATGAACGCTCGGATGGAAGAGCATATTTCCGCTGGACGCTGGATCTCGGTACCGATACCAGAGAACGCCTACGACCTTTGTGCCGACCTCGCCCGCCGCCATGGACCGAAGTTGGGAATGAAAACTCTGGATACGTTACATATTGCCTGCGCGCTCGAACTAAAGGCCGAACGATTCTGGACGTTTGACGAGCGCCAGGCGAAGCTGGCAAAGGCGCAGGGGCTGAAGATCTAAGACAAGAGCTTAATCGCGGCTGGGCGGTTTAGCGTACGCGCTCGCCCGAGCCACGGCTGACCCAGATGTCGCAGTGACTCGGCAAAGCTTAGTAAAGTGCGTATGGAAAAGAGACCATCCGACTTTCGCCAACTGGGACCGCTTGGAACAAACTATCCGGAAAGTTAGGTCATCGAGGGACTCCACCAAACCCCCATCGTTAGCGAGGCCGTCGAGACAATACTGCCTCTTCTCGAACGGCAAGTGTTCGGGAAACTCAATCGTGAAAGATGATGCCTCCATCGTGCCCGACAACTACTCTTCCTCTTCCTTCACCTCACCCCGCGCCGCCTTAGCCTTCTCCACAATCTTTTCCTGCAGCGCCGCCGGCACCGTATCGTAGTGATGCATCTCCATGTTGAAGCTGCCGCGTCCTTGGGTCATTGAAGTGAGGTCGACGCCATAGGTCAGCATCTCGGCCATCGGAACCTCGGCCTTCACGATAGTGTTGCCGCCTTTATTGTCCATGCCCTGGATGCGTCCGCGGCGGCTGTTCAGGTCGCCCATGATCGAGCCGGCAAAATCGTCGGGCACCGTGATTTCGACCGACATCACGGGCTCCAGCAAAGTCGGCTTCGCCTGCTCCATCGCTTTTCGAAAGGCAATTCGCCCTGCCATCTGGAACGACATATCGTTGGAGTCCACGTCGTGATACGACCCGTCATAAAGGGTCACGCGGAAATCCACCACGGGATAACCAGCCAGATAGCCGCGTCCCGCCGCATCCTTGATTCCTTTTTCAATCGCCGGAATATAATTTTTTGGAATCGCGCCACCGAAAATATCGTTCACGAATTCAAACTGTCCGCCGCGCGGCATCGGCTCCATTTTAATTTTGCAATCCCCGTACTGGCCGTGGCCGCCAGTTTGTTTTTTGTGCCGCCCCTGCACGTCAGCTTTCCCGCGAATCGTCTCGCGATACGGCACTTTCGGAGCCTTCAGCACCACTTCGGTGTGGTAGCGCTTTTTTAGCTTCGCCACCACCACTTCGATGTGCTGCTGTCCGGTGCCTGCGATCAAAAATTCCTGAGTTTGCGCATCGCGGAAGAACCGCAGCATGGCATCTTCTTCCATCAGCTTGTGAATCCCGGGCCCCAGCTTGTCTTCATCGGCGCGGCTCTTCGGCTCGATGGCAAAAGTGATCGCCGGCTCGGCTAGCTTCACTCGCGGATATTGAATCGGTGCCGCCTTGTCTCCCAGCGTGTCGCCGGTGAGCGTGTCTTTCAATTTCGCAACCGCGCCAACATCTCCCGCATGTAACTCGGTTACCGGGACCGCAGTCTTGCCCTGCATGATGGAGATGTGCGACAGCTTCTCCGCCGATCCTCGCGAGAAATTCTGCATCGTGGATTCATTTTTCAACACGCCGGAGAAAACTTTGAAGTAGGAAATCCTGCCCGCAAACGCGTCCGACACAGTCTTGAATACATACAGCGAGACCGGTTCCGCGTCCGTTTCATGCCGCTTCGGAGCATCGCCATTTCCCGAGGATGCCGCTTCGCCCTGCACCCACTCATGCTCGGAAGGCGCAGGCGTGTAGTCCACAATAAAATCCATCACCCGATCGGCTCCGATGTTGCCCAGTCCGGAAGAAAAAATCACGGGGAAAAGTTTGTCCTCGCGAATCGCATTGTGCAGTGCGGGAATTAAATCTTCTTCGGGAATCGTTCCCTTCTCAAAGAATTCCTCCATCAGCTTGTCATCACCCTCAGCCACCAGTTCCACCAACTGCTCGTGCGATTCCTGCACCTGCGCCCGCATGTTGGCGGGAATCTCCGTCTCTTTCCCCTTGCCATTGCCGCCCAATTCATACGTGTAGGCCTTCATGCGCACCAGGTCGACTACACCCGTCAAATTCTTCTCGCTGCCAATCGGCAGCTCGATCGGAATCACATTTCTTCCGAAAGCATTGATCAACGATTCGAGAACGCGCTCTGCATTGGCTCGGTCGCGGTCCATGCGGTTCACAACAATCAGGCGCGGCGTTTTATATTCTTCGCAATCGTTCCATACCCGCTGGGTCACAACTTCCACGCCAGCTACGCCGTCCACCACAACGATCGCCGCATCCACCACGGGCAGCACCATCCGGGCCTCGTGGACGAACATATTGAACCCAGGCGTATCGATCACATTGATTTTCGTCTTGCCCCACTCCACATACGCAGCGGAGGCCGCAATCGACATCTTGCGGGCGATCTCTTCTTCGTCGTAATCGGTGGTCGATGATCCGTCGTCAACCCGCCCCAGGCGCGGGGTTGCGCCTGCGGTAAAAAGCATGGCCGAGAGCAGCGTCGTTTTGCCGGCGTGCCCGTGTCCTACAATCGCAACATTACGAATATTTTCTCCGGTATAAACTTTCACGATAGGCTCCTTCGCAGGCGTGCAAAAAAGAGAAGGCCCAGAAGAGAATCGGTGCAGTAGAGAGGCCAGCCCAACATCACCCGCCAAAACTTAGGATGCTACCACGCGGCAAGCGGACGCCTCAACCGGATTAAAAGCGTAGTAGTGGTGCAGTTAGACTATTACACGACGACTGTTCCGCTTAACCGACGCAACGCGTAAGCCTGACTCCACCACTACCAAAAGCGTAGGCAATCCGCTGTCCAGGACTCAACTGGCAGGATGCGCAACAGCGGCCACATCCTGCAGCAGGTCCGCAGCTTGCCAATCCGCCCCGTGATACCACTTAAAAATCTTTCCGTCCGGAGAGATGACGGCCGTGCTGAGCGAGTGCGTAATCGAGTCGCCATCTTGTTCGTAAGTCAGCGCGAAATAATTGGCGAACTGCGGCAATTCTGCCTTCGGAATTGCGGAGAATTCCCAGCGTTTAAACAGCGAAGGATCTTTGCTTCCGGCACAGGAAAATCCGTAGGCGCGCAACACTTTCGGCGTATCGTGCTCGGGATCGAAACTAATGCTGAGTAGATGTGCTTTGCCGTAGCGGGCCGGATCGGCGCGGATCTGCTGATCGATCGCCGCAAACTCATGGCTCACGCGCGGGCAGAAATCGGGAAATGGACAGCGGGTGTAGATGAGAGTAAGCAGTAAAGTCTGGCCACGATACTGATGCAGCGAAATCGACTTTCCATTCTGATTGACCAGTTTGAAATCAGGGACCACATCACCCGGCTCCGGAATGTGCAGGCTGGCCGTGGGCTTGTCAGCAGACGGCTTC
Source organism: uncultured Acidobacteriaceae bacterium (assembly GCA_963836305.1). GTDB lineage: Bacteria > Acidobacteriota > Terriglobia > Terriglobales > Acidobacteriaceae > Sulfotelmatobacter. The sequence goes on from CAWIJP010000029.1 coordinate 44,459, forward strand.
GAATGCCCGGTGACCTTTACATTCTCCAGCCAGTATTTATCGGAATCCACAACGACATCGGCGGTGATCGAATCGCCCGGCTGAAGTTGGTCTAGAACCGAAGCGGGCTTGATGTTGTAGGGCATGACCATGGCTTCCATGAAGCCGGCGATCGGTTCGTTATCGACGTTGGCGGTGCCGGCGTTCTTGTCCACGGAAACCACTTTTCCCTTGAGGGCATAGCGCTTCGCCCCGGCGCTTTCCCCCTGTGACTTTCCACGATTGCAGGCGGCGGAGAAAGCGAGAATCGTGCACAGGCCAAGTAGCACAAGAACTCGAAACCGCGCATGGCATGAGTCGATTTTGTCAGTCGTAATCATCTTTTTATTATCTCCGATCGTTATCATTTCCGATCATTAACTCAATACGGTCCGTGATTCCAGCTCAGTAGTGGAACCGATAGCGAACTTCCACATAGATTTCGCGCGGGTTGTTCCAGTGGTATCCGCCGAACGTCAAGCTGTTGTCATACTCGACGCGGCGGTTGGCCACGTTCAGCGCGGTTAGAGATGCGGTGAAGTGTTCCCCGAAGTCCTTGCCCAGCGAGAGATCGAAGGTGGTGTGCTGCGGCAAGTAATTCCCGGGATAGGGCACGCCGAGAAAAGCATTGCTGAAGCCGGATCCGTAGTAAACGTTGGTGGAAACGTAGGCGCGGCTCGGCAGGGTTACATCGCCGCCCACATTCAGCGTATTCCGCTGGTCGTGATCGAGGGGAGTGAGTTCCGGAGAAATCGCTCCCGGCGCGACAAGGCCGCCGGTAATAGTTCCTGCGCCTTCGGCGATCTGATTGGAATAGGCGAGGTGCAATTGTCCGCGGTTGGCAAAGCGTGGAGAACGAAGCGTGAGTTCCCATCCGCGTATCAACGCGTGCGAAATCGCCACCGGGAAAAAAATGCTGGAAGCGCCAATGTTGTTGTGGTCTAGAAAATTTCGAACGTCGGTTTCGAAATTGTCGGCATCGAGCACCCAGCCGCGGTAAGGGATGTTCACGCCAAACTGATGTTCTTCGTCGCGTTCACCGGGCAGCGTGCCGAATCCGAGGCCTTGCTGCTGGGTGTAGTCGACGAGCGCGGGGCCGGAGACGGTTTCAATCGGCGGCGCTTGATAGTAGTGTCCGTAGAAAGCGCGGAACGTCCAATGTAGACGCGGCACGGTAACAGTGGCGCCGAAACGCGGTTGAATGGCAGTTTCATCGATTGGTGGAGCAGTTGCCGTGGTGGCGAAATTCCCTTCCGAGAATCGCGTGGGGCGCATTCCGGCGGAGAGCGTCATCCAGGAAAACGGATTAAATTTCTCGTCAATATAAAACGCTTCAAAATTCGCCGTGGGATGCTCGCTGTCGCTGATCGGCGGAAATCCGCTGCCATCGTTGAAGATTGCGCCGAAGAGCTGGTTGTCGCTTTGGTAGAAGCTGATCACGCCCGCCTGCAAGTCGTTCTTGTTGTAATTCGCAGAGACGTTGGCCTGGCCTCCAACATAAGTTGAGCTGCGGTCCTCCGTAGTCGCGATCGGTACGTCGTTGGGACTGCTGTCGTAATTGCCACGGTTGTAGTGGTAGAAAGGCGAAACCGTGCTCATAACATGCGAGTTGAAAGTATGCAGCCAGGTGAGGAGCACTCCGGCATCCGATTCGTGCTCGCCATCTCGCAGCCCGACACTGGGTGTGTACTGGCCGCTCGCCGGATTGTTTTCGATGTCATCGGGAAAAGGATCGTAAGGAATCTGAAAATAATCCCGGCGCAGCGAAGTCATCAAGCGCAGCTGGTTCGTGGGGTCAACATTGTAGATAAAAGATCCGAAGCCACCAACGCCGTTGACGGCATCATGCACCACTTGCGGAACCGGTGGCTGCAGGCCCAGATTGCTGCGATTGGCATTGACGCTGGCGTAGTAGGCGAAGTTTTTTGTGTGGCTGCCAAAGCTGAGCGCGTCGTTCGTCTGGTAGAAATTTCCCGCGCTTAGCACCAGTTCCGCTTCGTTGTTGCGCTCGAATCCGGTGCGGGGAACCACGTTGAAAACTCCGTAGGTGCGATCGCCGAACTCCGCGCCGTAACTGCCGCGATTCACTTCCACATATTCCAGATCTTTCGGATCGAACTGCGGAGCCACGTTCTGCGCGATGGCGGTGTTGATGATGGGAACGCCGTCGAGCATCCACTGCGTCTGATGACCGCCGCGCATGTGCAGCATGTCGTGCGTAACGTAGGCTCCGGGCGTGTAGTCGGTAATCATGGCGAGACTGTTGGTTCTGTCGGCGCCGGGCGTACGCGCGATATCCAGACTGTTGACGAGAGTGACAGGAGTAGCGCTATCCGTGGGCACGACTACCTGCTCAGCGGAGACTGTAACTTTTTCGTGCGCCGACGCGAGCTGCAATTGAAAGTGTGCGACTGGCACCGTTCCCGAAATCACCGTGACGTCCTGGGACTCCTGCTCGAAACCTTGGCCGACCACGGTAATGGAATAATCCCCAAGAGGCACGGCGTTGAATTGGAACTCACCGTTTCCACCCGTAGTGGCGGTCTTTCCCCAGTCCGAAGATTTGGCTTTGAGCATCACCATGGCGCCCTGAACCGGCCGATGCTGCGGGTCGTGCACTACGCCACGAATTGCACCGTACACGTCGGCCAAGGCGGAAATGCTGGTCAGCAAAAACGCTAGAATTACAGCAGTCTTCCAGTGATTCATTTGTCTCCCACGGAACGAGTTGGCAGACCAGGCGACCGATCATTCGTTCGGCAGTCCGGTCGGCACCGCGCGCGACGTTCCAGTAAAGCCGCAGCTATGCGTTAGGCCGACAAAGGGATGTTGCAGGAGGCGTCTTCAGAACGCCGGAGGGCCGCGCGTGGATTGGAATTCGGCGGAGGCGCTGGCCGGGAAGTTCGTTCGAAACCCCACCGCCTGCGCATTGCTATTTTGCAGGGAAATAGAATCGACGCGCTGTTGTGCATGGGCCCACTGCGCGGTGGTTACTGCACGGCAGCATTCGTGTCCGCAACAACTCGAGCCGTGGATCACAAGCTGTCCGGAGTCCGAAGCCTGAGATCCATGGCAGTGATGGACGCCCTTGCGGAGACAGCAGGCATGCAGCGTCGGAGTGGAAATCGCCAAAGCCACCGGCGCGAGATTACCTAGCAGCGCGAACAACAACAGAAATTTGGTGATGATCCGACGCATACCCACAGTGCCCAAAGCTTACCAACGTACAGATGCAGAAAGCAATCACGGGAGGTTTGAAAAAAGATTCGGATCAGGGCATCGCTTCAGCGATGCCAACAACGGCTTACCGATTATCGCGCCCAGCATGATGAGGATGAGCCGAGTACCTCAGGCCTTCCCGTGAATCTTGGCCCACCACCAACGCACACCCACCAGTAGAAAACGCCAGTCTGAAAAGAATTCAGGTGGTTTGCCCTCGAAGGCATGACCGACAAACTGGAAGATCCATCCAAGCACAAACAGCGCCAGCGCATACACCCACAGCCGATGAAAGTTGAAGAAAACACTAATAATGAAAATCAGAACCGCCAGCAGGATGGTCGGAATGCCCAGAGTGTGGCACGCGCGGTTCGCCGGATGCTGGTGGCTTGAGGCGTATTGCGCGATCCACTGCTCGCTGGTGCGGTTACCTAGCATAGTTACCGGGCGATGATACACCGGGTCCAATTTCCTTGCACTTGCCTTATGCAACCGCGGACGAGGGCGTCCGCGGCTCCATCACTGCTCTATCCCCACAATACTAAATTGACTCACCGCTCAATATACCCTAAGATGACTCGACCCGCATTAAGCAATGTGGGCTGCTAGACCCGCTTCGTCCATGATCGGCCAGACTGTCTCTCACTACCGCATCGTCGAACTCCTCGGTGGCGGAGGGATGGGTGTCGTCTACAAAGCGGAAGACACGCAGCTCGGCCGCTTCGTTGCCCTGAAATTTCTTCCCGACGATTCTTCTCAAGATCCCCAAGCCCTCGAGCGCTTTCGCCGCGAGGCCCGAGCAGCCTCTTCGCTGAATCATCCGAACATCTGCACCATCCACGATATCGGCCAGCACGAAGGCCACGTCTTCATCGTGATGGAGTGCCTCAGCGGCCAGACGCTCAAACACCTGATCAACGGCAGGCCGATGGAGTTCGAGCGCCTGCTCACGCTGGCGATTGAAGTGGCCGATGCCCTCGACGCCGCGCACATCCGGGGAATCGTCCATCGCGATATCAAGCCGGCGAACATCTTCGTTACCGATCGCGGCCACGCCAAGATTCTCGACTTTGGACTGGCGAAGATTTCTCGCGCTGCCCGCCCCACCAGCGGCGATTCGCAAACTCTCGCGGATGCTAGTGGTCTGGACCTCACCAGTCCCGGCACCGCCGTTGGCACCGTTTCCTACATGTCGCCGGAGCAGTTGCGCGGCAAGGAACTCGACGGACGCACCGATCTTTTCTCCTTCGGCGTGGTGCTCTACGAAATGGCCACCGGGATCCTGCCCTTTCGCGGAGAAACTTCCGCCGTGGTTACGGAGGCGATTCTCAATCGCCAGCCGACGTCAGCGGTCCGCCTGGTTCCTGAGCTTCCGGCCAAGCTGGAAGAGATCATCAGCAAAGCTCTGGAAAAAGATCGCGACATGCGCTGCCAGACGGCAGCGGAACTGCGCGCCGATCTCAAGCGCCTGAAACGCTCCATCGATTCCTCGCGTACTTCGGTGGTGACGGAGACCGCGCCTTCTTCCTCCTCGACGAGCGTGGTCACAGCTCCGGCGAGGCCGCCGGCGCGCAGCAGAAAATCTGCGATCGCCCTGATTTTTGCCCTTGGCTTGCTCGTCGCCGCTGCCGCGGGAGTCTACGCGGGCAAGAGATTTTTCGCCTCCGCGCCGTCAGAGCCTCCCATCTACCGCCAGCTCACGTTCCGCCGCGGCAGCATCCGTTCCGCCCGTTTCGCTCCTGACGGCCAAACCATCCTCTATAGCGCGGCATGGCAGGGAAATCCGACGGATGTCTTCACTGCCCGACCCGAAGCCCCGGAATCGCGGTCCATGGGTCTCAGCCACACGCAGCTGATGTCGATCTCTCCCAGCTCTGAAATGGCGGTGTTGCTGCACAGCAAAGCGATCGGCGCCTGGGTGAGCATGGGCACTCTGGCGCGCGCTCCACTTTCCGGGGGCGCCCCACGCGAAATGCTGGAGCAAGTTCAGTGGGCTGACTGGTCACCCGACGGCACCAACCTGGCTGTGGTTCGCGATATGGGCGGCCGCAATCGCCTGGAATTCCCCATCGGCAAGCCTCTCTACCAAACCGGCGGATGGATCGGCCATCCCCGCGTCTCTCCCAAAGGTGACCTGATCGCTTTCGCCGACCATCCTCTGCAAGGCGACGACAGCGGTTCACTCGCGGTGGTTGACATGGCCGGCAACAAAAGAAATCTCTCCGGCCAATGGTTCACCATTCAGGGTTTGGCTTGGGCTCCCGATGGCAAAGAGATTTGGTTCACCGCCAGCAAATCGGGCACCGATCGCACTCTCTACGCCACATCGCTCGATGGCAAGGAGCGCATCGTCGCCCGTCTTCCCGGCGCACTCATGCTGCTCGATATTGCCAAAGACGGGCGTGTGCTTCTGGTCCGCGCTACCTGGCGCCGCGAATTGCTCGGAGTCTTCGACAAAGATTCGAAACAACACGAGCTCTCATGGCTTGATTACACCTATCCTTCCGATCTCTCCGCCGATGGCAAGATCCTGCTGTTTGACGAAGAGGGTGGCGGCGGTGCTCTGGATTATTCGAAATCCGGCGGCTTGACATACGCCGTCTACATTCGCAAAACCGATGGCTCACCCGCCGTTCTGCTCGGCGAAGGCGGCGCGGTAGCTCTGTCGCCGGACGGAAAATGGGTAATCGCGCAGACTCAGGAATCGCCCTCCCAGTTCCGACTTCTGCCCACCGGAGCGGGCGAGCCCAGAGACCTGACCAAAGACAACGTCAACCACAGTTGGGCGCATTGGTTTCCCGATGGCAAACGCATTCTGTTTTCCGCCGACGAGCCGGGCAAGGGCGTGCGCTTTTATATCTACGATCTCGCCACCGGCAACAGCAAAGTCATCTCGCAGGAAGGCGTAAACGGCACCGCTTTCACCATTTCGCCGGACGCGCAGGAGATCGCCGCCATCGGTCCCGATGAAAAAGGATATCTCTATCCCGTCGCCGGTGGCGATCCGCGCCCGATCAACGGCATCAACCAGGGCGAGCAACCCATTACCTGGAGCGGCGACGGACAATCTCTCTACATCTACCAGCCCGGCGAGTTGCCCGCCCGCGTCTACCGCCTCGAGCTGAAAACGGGAAAGCGCACGCTCTGGAAAGAACTCATGCCTTCCGATCCCGCCGGAGTGGAAAACATCGGCCCCATCTACATGACTCCCGACGCAAAAACCTGCGTCTTCGGCTACCACAGAATGCTGGCAGACTTGTATCTAGTGGAAGGCCTGAAATAATTCCATGGAGGGACGGACGCCTTCGTCCGTCCGCCGAGCAAAGCGAGGCCCTCAAACCAAAGAGACGTTGGGATTTTGGGTGGCGCAGCGCTTCAGCGCTGCGATAAAGATCCTAAAACACTGAGGCCTTTAGCCCCTGAGCTCCTCAGCCGCGGAATGTTAGATATCCAAATTCTTCACATCCAGCGCATTCTCTTCAATAAACTTCCGCCGCGCTTCCACGTCCTCACCCATGAGCGTAGTGAAGATGGTCTCGCATTCGGCAATGTCTTCCAGCTTCACCGAAAGCAAAGTCCGCCGCTCCGGATCCATCGTCGTCTCCCACAACTGCGGAGCCGTCATCTCCCCCAGACCTTTGTAGCGCTGCACATCGTAGCCGCGGCTGCCTTCTTTTTTCACGTATTCGAACAGCTCGCGCGCGGTTGCTTTCTCCACCGGCTCAATCACAGCGCGGGCTTTCGGCGCGGCCTTGGCTGTTTTCTTTCCTGACTTTCCGTCCGTCTCCGCCGCCTCGTCCGCGTCTTCTTCCGCAGCATCGCCGTTGCTACCAGCGGCGCCCGCCTTGCTCACGGCTTCCACCACAAAAGGCGGTTCCAGATATGGTTCAATCTGTTTGAACTTCGAAATCAACTGCCGGTACTCCGGGCTGGACGCCAGCTCCCAATTGATCACGTGCTCCGATCCCTGCGAGTTTACAAACTTCACTTCCCACAGGTTGTGCTCTTCGTCGAACGCGGCCTCCACGCTCTTGAACTTTCGTTCCTTTTGCAGCCGCTTCAATTCTTTTTCCAGCTTCTCGATCTTCTTCGGCGGAGCTTTCTTGTCGCCTTCAAAATCCGTGTGCTTGGAAAGATCGAGCTTCGGCAAAAGTTCCGCCACGCACTCATCGCGCAGCCGCTTGTTCACTTTGTCGAAGAAGTTGAGATACTCCTTCAGCACCGTCATAAAGCGCGTCAGGTTTGCGCCTTCCAGCTTGGCCGCGCCCTCGCCATAGCGCACGATCAGCCCATCGGCCGCGCGCTTCAGCATGACTTTGTCGAAAGCATCATCGTCTTTGATGTACTGCATCGACTTGCCTTTTTTGATCGAATACAGCGGCGGCTGCGCAATATAAATGTTGTTCCGCTTGATCAGCTCCTGCATGTGGCGGAAGAAGAAAGTCAGCAGCAGCGTGCGGATGTGCGAACCATCCACATCAGCGTCGGTCATCAGGATGATTTTTCCGTAACGAACTTTCGTTGGATCGAAATCATCCTTGGCAATGCCGGTGCCGAGCGCCGTAATCATGGCGCGAATTTCCTCGTGCGCCAGCATCTTGTCGTAGCGCGCTTTCTCCACGTTCAGAATTTTTCCCTTGAGCGGAAGAATCGCCTGGAAGCGGCGGTCACGTCCCTGCTTCGCGGTCCCACCGGCGGATTCGCCCTCGACCAAAAACAATTCGCATCGATTGGGATCGCGCTCCGAACAATCCGCCAGCTTGCCCGGCAGCCCGCCGGAATCGAGCGCACCCTTGCGCCGCGTCAAATCGCGCGCCTTGCGCGCCGCTTCGCGCGCGCGCGCCGCATCGACTGCTTTGTTGATAATCTTCCGCGCCACGGTCGCATTCTGTTCAAAGAACGCTCCCAGCCGCTCATTAATAAATGCTTGCACTACGCCGGCGATGTCGGAATTTAGTTTGCCTTTGGTTTGGCCTTCGAACTGGGGCTGCGGCAGCTTTACGCTGATCACCGCAACCAAACCTTCGCGGACATCGTCGCCGGTCAGATTTTCCTTTACGTCTTTAAACAAGCCCATCTGCTGCCCGGCGTAATTAATCGTGCGAGTCAGCGCCATGCGGAAACCCGAAAGATGCGTGCCCCCGTCGATGGTATTGATGTTGTTCGCGAAGCTGAATACTGATTCCGAGTATCCGTCGTTGTATTGCAGCCCAATTTCCATGGCAACGCCGCTGCGCTCGGCTTCCATGTAGATCGGTTTGTCGTGCAGCACCTGCTTGCCGCGGTTCAGATGCTTAATGAACTCGGCGATGCCGCCGTTGTATTTGAAGTCCGCATGCTTGGCCTCGCCGGTTTTTGCGTCGGTCGAGCGCTCATCGGTGAGCGTGATCAGCAATCCTTTATTCAGAAACGCCAGTTCGCGCAGCCGCTGCGCCAGCGTGTCGTAGTTATATTCCGTCGCGGTGAAAATGCTGCGATCGGGAAGGAAGTGAACTTTCGTCCCACGCCTCTTAGCTGCGCCAGCCTTCTTCATTTTGCTGGTGGGTTCGCCCTTCGAGTAGGTCTGCTCCCAGGTCGCGCCGTCGCGCCAGATTTCCAGTTCGAGTTCTTCGCTCAGAGCGTTCACGCACGAAACGCCTACGCCGTGCAATCCACCAGAAACTTTGTAGGTAGACGAATCGAATTTTCCGCCGGCATGCAGCGTGGTCATCACCACCTGCGCGGCGGAAATTTTCTCGCCGTCGATATCCATATCGTCCACAGGAATGCCGCGCCCGTCGTCGATCACCGTGATCGAGTTGTCGATGTGAATCGTGACTTCAATCTTGGTGGCAAAGCCGGCCAGCGCTTCGTCCACGGAATTGTCGACAACTTCATAAACGAGATGGTGCAGACCGAGATCGCCGGTTGAACCGATATACATCGCGGGGCGTTTGCGGACCGCTTCCATCCCGCCGAGCACTTTGATGGAGTCGGCGTTATAGTCGTTCTTAGCGCCGCCGTTATTTCCAGCAATCGGTGTCAAGCTTCCGTTTTTCGGTTTAGGTTCTACGATGGGGGTATTGATCTCTTTGGTGGCCATTCAACTCCATGGAGCACGCCCGATTTGTCACGCCAATATCCTGCGAGCGAAGGCTCCGAGTGACTCGCAAATATCGCTCGGCGTAAGCCCGGACTCTCAGCCTGCGCAACCGACCTCAAGTGATTGAAATTTAGTGTACTTAGGCCTGTTTCGCGACTATCAAATTATACCACGGAAAAAGCTGTACCAGCGACCTTCGTGCGGCCCTGAATCCCTTCGGTAAACGCTGGTTTTACAAGGGTTTCGGCAGCCGGTTCTGCCGGAGTTTTCGCCCTGGAGAATGCAGCGAATGAATTGGTTCCACAGTTTCTTTTCCGGCACCTGTGTCACGCTGCAGGTCACCTAGTTCGTGGATCCTGATAAAATAAGCGCACAGGAGTTACCAACTCAGAATGGCCGTTCCCGTATCCCAAATGTGGACTGTGTCGAGCTATGTTCTTAAGCAGAAGCTCGCCGGCCGCAAGCAGTATCCGCTCGTGCTCATGCTTGAGCCGTTGTTCCGCTGCAACCTGGCATGCGCCGGATGCGGCAAGATTCAATACCCTGCCCACATTCTGAAAAAAGATCTCACTCCGGAAGAGTGTTTCCGCGCTGTCGACGAATGCGGAGCGCCCATGGTTTCCATTCCCGGCGGCGAGCCGCTGATGCACCCGCAGATCGGTGAGATCGTGGAAGGTCTGGTCGCGCGCAAGAAATATATTTATCTCTGCACCAACGCTTTGCTGCTGAAAGAGAAGATTCATCTTTTCCAGCCGAGCAAATATCTGACGTTCAGCGTGCATCTTGACGGCCAGCACGAAGAGCACGATCTCGCCGTCTGCCGCGAAGGCGGCTACGACATCGCCGTCGATGCCATTAAAGAAGCATTGGGCCGTGGCTTCCGCGTCACCACCAATACCACTCTCTTCGATGGCGCCGATCCCAAGTCCGTGCGCGCCTTCTTCGATGACATGATGGAGCTTGGCCTAGAAGGCATGATGCTTTCTCCGGGTTACTCCTACGACAAGGCTCCCGATCAAAAGCATTTTCTCGGCCGCGCGCGCACGCGCCGCATGTTCCGCGCGATTCTGTCGAATCGCAAAAAGAACTGGCGCTTCAATCTCTCACCGCTGTTTCTGGAATTTCTCATGGGCAAGCGCACTTACCCCTGCACTCCGTGGGGCATGCCCACTTACAATATTTTCGGATGGCAGAAGCCTTGCTACCTGCTGCAGGACGGCTACGCCGAAACTTTCGCCGAGCTACTTGAAACTACGAATTGGAGCAACTACGGCACAGAGAGCGGCAATCCGGCCTGCGCCAATTGCATGGTTCACAGCGGGTACGAAGCGTCCGCGGTTAACGCGACCTTCAGTTCGCTCAGCGGATTCCTGGCCACGGTGAAAGCGACGCTGTTCACCGGCTATCGCGACAAAGAAGCATTGCGACTGTTGGACGAGCCGCAAGCACCGGTGCATCCGCTGGTGCAGATCGCGCCGACAAACGATTCTCTGCAAGAAACCCGCGCGTAGCAGGAGGGCGGCCAATGAACTCTAATGAAAGGCCGCGCCTCAACGTCAACAGAACACTATTCGCTTCAGGGCTAGGAGTGCTTCTAGGCAGTCTCACGCTGACGATTCAAAGGTTATCTGCCATTTCTGACAATCGACTAATCGGCACCGCACAAGAGACTCTCGTCATCCTTCTTTTCCCAGGATTGATCGGCGCCACTGGCATAAGCGGGAACGTGCACGTATTCCAGCTGTGGGTTGCTGCCGCAATAAATGCGGTGATCTATTTCGGAATCGGTTGGCTCTCCTATATTCTGATGGCGCGGCACAGAAGACGGGGGAGGCTTTTGGCGACAGTCGCACCTGGCGATCTGCGGGATTCCGAGTCGCGAAGCGACGGCATTCGTTAGCCCCGCGCGCAAGTGCGGGGTAAGCAAGGAAAGAAATGAAAACCGTCCTGAAAGGGACGGGACTATTTTCCCTCGAAAAGAAACAGATGACAGGCAAAGCATCCGGCCACATCGACCACGAAGACGCGCAAGCCGTGCCGCATACCAGCGCCAATCCTGACACGCTGGAACTTGCTCCCGGAACCGTCCACGAAAAACTCGAAGGCTGGATCCCGCAGCTCGCCAGCGACGAGGAAATTCGCATCGCGCTGGAAAAAGCCTTCGACTATCGCGGCGACGTCACCATTACTCGGAAAGACGGGTCGAAGATCGAAGGCTATTTGTTCGACCGCCGAACTGCCGCCACGCTGAGGGATTCCGTGGTCCGGCTTTACCCGAAGAACTCCAACGAAAAGATTGCTATCTCTTATGCGGACATCGCCACCCTCGCCTTTTCCGGAAGAGATACGGCCGCTGGCAAAAGCTGGGAAGCCTGGATGAGAAAATATGCCGCCAAAAAGGCGGCCGGCGAAACCAACATCGCTCTCGAGCCCGAACCCCTGGACTGAATGAACGCTTAGACTGACTTCGCTCTCTCCCACGGCGGAGGAACCTTGATCGAGGCCATTCCCGCGGCCTTCGCCGCCTGTATGCCCATTTCCGTATCTTCGAATACCAGACAGAATTCTGGCGACACTCCAAGCCTCGCAGCTGCCAACAGAAATGCTTCGGGATCGGGTTTGCTTTTCCTATAGTCTCCCGCGCACACCATGACATCGAAGCGATCGCGTAGATTCAGCGCCACAAGACACGCGGTCACCGATTCCCGCGTGCTTCCCGAGACCACGGCAAAGGGAACCTTCTTGTGCTCCGCCTCAATGTGCTGCAAAACTTCCGGAACAGCCTGCAGTTGCGGCAGCAGTTCGAAGTAAAGCGCTTCCTTTCGATGTGCCACATCCTCGACCGGCATTCGCAGTCCGTGTCTTTCATTCAGCGTTGAGATGATCTCGGCCACGGGCATTCCGCCCAAATCGTAGAAAAGCTTTTCCTCGAATTCACAATCCCATTCGCCAAGCGCTTGCTTCCACGCGCGGTAATGCAGTGGCATGGAATCGGCGATGGTGCCATCGCAATCGAACAAATACGCTTTAAATACCCCTTCGGGCAATTTTAGTTTCATGCTGCCGGATGAATGCCTTTCCTCAAGCTTTAAGTCATCGCTGATGCGGTTTTGCGCCTGCAGCAAAACTCAATCCCGCAATCAAGTTCTCAACCTCGTCCTCTGTCCCTCCGATAAACGTAAAGGACACAGCGTATCCCCGCGCCAGAACCACCAGCGTCGATTGCCGCATTACACGGGAGCCCACGTCCTTCTGAAAATCTCCGCGCGCCAGCGTCTTGGCGCCGACCGCAAATTCGTACGGCTCCTCGACAACGGCAAACCCTTGCGACTTGGCAATCTCCGTCACTGGTCCGAAATACTGCGCCGCTTCTTTTAGTCCGGGATACTCAGCCGTGCTCTCCGCTGCAATCAGGATCGATGAATTCACATCCTCGCCGCGCGCCGCAGGCGGCCGCGAAAACGCGGCCAGCAGCACATGGCCCGATTTGCCGACCTCCTGATCCGATTGCCCGTCATCGCCCTCGTTCATCTCATCAGTTCGCAATACCCATCCAGCGGGAATTTTGCAGCTCAAACCGAACGCGCGATTATGGTATGTGCCATCGCTCACCGATCCCACATCCAGGCTAGAATCCGCCACGGGCGCTGACTTCCGCGCATGCGCTGAAGAGGAGCTACCGGGAGGAGCCGATGGCTGTTGAGCCCGGCTGAGCGGCACCAGCAGCAGCGCGATCAAGCAAAGGAAAAACAAGAACTCGAGAGGGGAATCCATCTATCGATGTTAACAAGGGTATTGGACGCGAGTGATTGTCCACTGTTCGCGTTATGGCACAGTGCGCCGCGCTGGCTTCGAGCTCGTGGATTTATAGTCCGCAGGATACAAGACCACACAGCGGTCGCGGCCTTCGCCATCACTTTCCGTGCGCAGATCCGCTTCATCGCGCAGCGTCAAGTGAACCATGCGCCGCTCCCGCGACGACATGGGAGCGAAGTGAAAAGGCACACCGGTTTGACGGACTTTTTCCGCGGCCACGCTGGCGGCCATACGCAATTCCTTCAACCGCAGAGAACGCTGGTTCTTGCAGTCGAAAGAAAGTTTTTCGTGCTCCCCGGTGGGCAGCCGCAAAATTTCAAATGCCAACAACTCCAACGCGCGCAGCAACTCGCCGCCACGATCCAGCAGCAGCGCCGAATCTGGACCGGAGAAATCCACGTAGATCTCTGGCTTCTCCCATTCGCTTATCGGCGAAGGATCCACAACAATGCGGTACCTCAGATGAAGGCCGCCCTGATTGACGACTGCTTGTAAGAATTCGTTGATTCGATTCGCAGCAGCAACTTTATCCATAAAGAAAGCTCTTAACTGTTTAGTTCCTACTTCTCTTTTTTCCTCGCGCGCTTTTCCATCATCTCGCGCATCTCGAGGCCCAGCTTGGTTCGGTTCATGATGGCCTGTTGCGCCATCGAAATCAAATTGGTCTCTGCATAATACAGATTCAATCCCGCAGCAAAATTAAAAAAGAGGAAGCCCATCATCAGCGGCATCAACCACGTCATCATTTTTTGCTGAGCCGGGTCCATGCCCGCTTGGGGCGTCATGCGCTGCATGGCGAACATACTCGCGACCATTAATATGGGCAGGATAAAGTAAGGATCTCGCGCGGAAAGATCGCTCACCCACAGCCAGTGCGCATGCCGTAAATCAAGCGCCACGCCCAGCATCCGGTAATAGGCAATCAGGAAAGGGAACTGAATCAGCAGCGGCAAACAGCCTCCCGCGGGATTCACTCCTTCTTTTTTATAGAGGCCACTGATCTCCTCATTCATCGCTGCCTTACGCGGATCGCGCAAGCTGTACTTCTTATATTTTTCCTGAATCGATTTGATCTGCGGCGCGATGCGCTGCATCTTCAGCATCGACTTCATCTGCGTAATCCGCAGCGGCAGCAGCGCAACCGTGATGATGAGGGTTTGAATCACGATCGCCCAACCCCAGTTGGGAACGATGTGCTTGTAAGTCCACTTCAGCCACAAGAACAGCGGACGCGCGATCAGCCCCCACCACCCGAAGTCCACCGTGCCGCGCAGATCGGGATCGCCGTTCTTAATTGTGGGCACATGCACCGCTTCGAGCGAAGACAGTTCCTTGGGACCGACGTACATGCGCTCCGCAGTTGGCCCGCGAAGGTCGCCTACGGCGGCACCGATGGCATCGACATTCACGGTTTCTTTAGAGTCGGCCTTCTGCGGATCGCGCGGCACTTGCAATGAATTCCGCAGAGTAACCATGGCCGAGGTTTGGGGATCGTCAGGAATAAAAATTGCGGTGAAATATTGATCGCCGGGTCCCGCCCACTCGAACGGGCCTTTTATGGTATTGCCGCCGCTGATGCTCTTAACGGCCAGGCGCGAAATATAGTTCGGGAAGAACACGTAACCGCTGCGTTCAGTGGAGGCGTCGTTGTGGTAATCGATGCGGGCGGCGGCGTAGGAGGCCGCGGTTGACTCGTCGCCGAATCCCGAAGGCCACGCCGGCGCGGCAAATACTTCAGCGCCCTTATAAAGCACGGAGGTTTCTACGTTCAGAACATATGTGTGATCGAAACGAAAAGTTTTACGGACCACCAAATCCTGGTCGGCGTATTCGAATGTGACTTCCGCCGGAGCAGAAAGATGCCCGTCTTTAGAAGCTACATAAAGCGCCGAACTTAGTTTGCTGCGCAGGTTCTCGTCGTAGGTCCACAGCGAGAGCGGGTACCCATACTTTTGCGCAGCGGCGTCATTCACCAGTTCCAACGGCCCATTCTGCGCGTCGTTATCGAATTTCTTCAGAATCCAGGACTTCACCTGCGCGCCGCGATTGGTGAATGTAATTTTATAAAGATCGTTCTCGACAACAGTTTCTGTTTCGGATGAGGCCTGTTTGCTGGCAGTGGAGTGCGGAAGTTTCGCGGGAGTCACAGCGGCCACTGCAGCGGAAGGAGGCGCCACCGGTGAAGTTGGCTGCGGAGCAGATTGTTTCTGCGGCGTGGCCGGCGCCTGCGGCAAATATTTCTTCAGCAACGGCTGGAAAACCATGAGAACGACGAACGTCAGAAGAAACACGAGAAGCAGCCGCTTCTCCGCGCCGGGCTCTTGTTGAGGATTTTTAAAGTCGGCCAAATTTTATCTACCGTTCAAATTCTTGGTGCGCAGGTGCCGCACTTCGACAAATGGTCTGCGCTGCGCACCACCGGGTCATAGCCCCCTCGGGCAAACGGATGACAACGCAGCACTCGCCCTAAAGCCATCCATCCACCACGTACGGCGCCAAAACGCTCGACTGCATCTGTTGCATATTCGGAGCAGGTTGGAACGTACCGGCAAGCTGGCGGAAACATGGGCGAGATCGCCCACTTATAAGCCCGCAACAATTGCAGCATGACGATTTTCGCGCAGTCCATCACTTCTCGCGTGGCGCAGCCGCCCCTGGCCGCGTTACCGCCTTCCCTGACAATTTCTGTTCCATCACCTCGAACGCCCGCTTTACCTCGTTCAGCACGTTGGCAAACTCAGCCGTCAACAATGACTTCTTGGGATTGATCACTACGTCGGCCGCAATCCCTGGCGCCGGCAGAGACATGCGAACCGCTTCTCGCAGGCGTCGCTTCATGCGGTTGCGTTGCACTGCTCCGCCCAGCGCGCGCCCCACCGTAAACCCCACACGCAGCCCTCGCAGCGCCGGCGTCCCCGCCGACACTTTGCCCGCCGGCTCATCCACGTTGGCGTTGGGACGCGGCCAATAAAAAACCGTCATCGACGCGGAAAAATGCCGCCGCCCCTGTTTGTACACGCGCTCGAAATCCGCGTGGCGCAAAAGCCGCGCCGTGCGCGGAAATCGTGCTGCCTTCTTGGGTGGCATTCTGGAATCGAGCCGGGTTACCAGCGCGGCATCCGCCGCCGTCTCCTCAGCCTGCAACAAGAAGCCAGGTCTCTCAACTATGAAAGTAAGCGGCACGAAAAAAGCTACTCGCGGAATCCGGGCTTTACTGACACCCGCTTCCGTCCCTTGGCGCGGCGGCGGGATATCACCTTTTTGCCGCCCTGGGTCTTCATGCGCGTGCGAAAGCCATGCTTCTTGCTTCGCTTGCGCCGGTTAGGTTGGAATGTACGCTTGGGCATGAAAGATCGCTACTCCTGGTTCCGTCGACAGTGTTGAGGCAAACGGTAAGTATAAATGACCAAGTGCCGTAAGGGCAAAGGGACAGCGTTGAGCTTCTCGGATTTTCCCAGCAACTTCCGCCGTCGTTCTCCCCAACGCTGCGAAGTAGGCTTCGCTTCAAATTCTAAACCGAGCGTGCTCCGAGATCGGATATTGATTTTACGTTGTGCTGATTTAAGAGCCAGCCGGGATTTTGCATTTGTCGCTGCGGAAAATTTCAAATCCCGATTCACGCTTTGCACCGCGCTCGTTGCAGTTACATCCTAGACACTTGACAGGCGCTTCCCTTCGCGTTCTGAATGAGCGTGCATCGAAAATTTTCGTTGAGATTTTTGTGCGACGAAAAAAATTTCGTGCTACTATGCGGCACTGTTCGGCTTTAAGAAAATCTCAGTCACCATGACAACCGCGCAAGATACAAGAGGCGCATTCCGCAGTACACTAAGAGTTCCATCAGCAATTCGGTAAACGGCATTTTTAACAGGCGCCCTCAGCCAGCCGCCGGGACGCCGCGGCGGGTATTTCATAATTATGTCAGTCACAACAACGCTTTCCCCCAATCCGTGGATGCGCATTCTTGACGCGCTGGAAAAAAAGATTAACCGGCACTCCTATGACACCTGGCTGAAACCGACACGCTACAGCCACTCCAGCGGAGGGATTTTATTCGTCCGCGTGCCCACGGTCGAATTCCGCCACGCCGGCGACAAATACGCCGATCTGATTCAGGAAGCGATCGATAACCTCGGCTTGGAGTTCAACGACGTCAAGTTCGTCACTCCCGAGGACGATCCCGCTTCTACCGCGGTGCGGCACAACGGAGGGCTCTCTGCGCCTCCGGTTGCCTCGGCTCCGGCGCAGGCTCGCTTCGACTGGGATGGCGCGGCGCAATTAAATCCGCGCTACACGTTCGACGCATTCGTAATCGGCTCCGGCAATCAGTTCGCGCATGCCGCTTGCCAGGCTGTCGCGGAACGACCTTCCAAGGCTTACAATCCACTGTTTCTCTACGGCGGCGTCGGTATGGGCAAGACGCATCTGATGCAAGCGATCGGCCACGAGGTCAAGCGCCGCCAGCCGCAAGCGGCTATCTGCTACGTATCCAGCGAGAAGTTCACCAATGACATGATCAACTCGCTGCGCTACGACAAGATGACCAGCTTCCGCGACAAATTTCGCGGCGTGGACGTTCTGCTGGTTGACGACATCCAGTTCCTCGCCGGCAAGGAGCGAACCCAGGAAGAGTTCTTTCATACCTTCAACGCTCTGCACGACACCATGAAGCAGATCGTGATCGCCAGCGATCGCTCGCCGAAGGAGTTGGCCGAAATCGAAGACCGTCTGCGCAGCCGCTTCGAGTGGGGATTGATCGCCGACATCCAGCCGCCTGATCTCGAAACCAAAGTGGCTATCCTGCAGAAGAAGGCCGAGCAGGAAAAAGTAACGCTGCCCACGGACGTGGCTCTCTACGTCGCACAAAATATCCGCTCGAACGTGCGCGAGCTCGAAGGCGCGCTCATTCGCTTAGTTGCGCATTCTTCTCTGATCGGCGCCGAGATCACGCTGCCTTACGCCCAGCAGGTGCTGAAGAACTTTATCGACTCGCAAGCTCGCAAGGTCACCATCGAGTCGATCCAGAAAATGGTTGCGGAACAATTCGGTCTGCGCCTGGTCGAGATCAAAGCCAAGGATAATTCGCGAGCGATCGTATATCCCCGTCAGATCGCGATGTATCTGGCGAAACAAATGACCGAAGCTTCACTGCCGGAAATCGGGCGGCAGTTCGGCGGAAAGCATCACACCACGGTTCTGCACTCCGTCGAAAAAATTGAAGAGGTTCGGAAGAACGACAAAGATTTAAACAGGCTGCTCAATAAATTAACTGAGCAATTGGGCGGATAATCGCAGTAGTGTTTGGGTTTTGCACGGTGCGGCGCAGTCTTCCTTTCGTCCCTCTGTGAATGCGATGTGGAAACTGTGCATGGCCTAGACGAAACTGAAAATGCGGGACTTTTGTGATAGGGTCTCCGCAAAGATCGGGACCGATTTCTCACACGAAGGGCTGGTCCCCAAAGTGGTGACAATAGGACGGTTCATAAAGTTTTCCACTTCTCCGACTCGCCTACTGTTACTGCTGGTTTTATAGGTTTTGCATTTGATATAAGGGAAGTAATAAAAGTAGCACGCGGCAGGGGAGAAAAAGTCTATGCCGGTGGAAGCGGCGGTTGCGGTAGGGACGATGGAGATCACGGTCAGCAAAGTCGAATTGCTGCGCGAGTTGACCGCCACGCAGGGCGTGGTCGAGCGCAAGACCACGATTCCCATTCTGTCGAATTATTTATTCGAGGCGGCGGAGGGCAAACTGTCGCTCACCGCCACCGACCTGGATCTGAGCCTGCGCACTTCGTGCAATGCGAAAGTGAAGAAGGAAGGCTCCTGTACGATTCCCGCGCGCAAGCTGCACGACTACGTAAAGCTCCTGCCCGACGCTGACATCACCATCAAGCTGCTCGATAACCACTGGGTCAGCATCCGTTGCGGCCGCTCCAACACGAAGATGGTCGGCATGGCGAAATCGAATTTCCCCAGCCTGCCGGCGTTTCCTACCGCGGGCGTGGTCAAGATTCCTGGGCAGGTATTGCGCGGGTTGATTGCCCGCACCGGCTTCGCCATATCCAGCGAAGAGTCGCGCTATACGTTGAATGGCGCGCTCATGCTGCTCAAGCCAGAATCCATCACCATGGTCGCCACCGACGGTCATCGTCTCGCTCACTGCGAGCGCAGTGGAGAAAAGTTCGAAGGCATTTCCGGCGAGATGAAAACTCTGGTGCCGAAGAAGGCGATGGACGAACTCAAGTCGCTGCTCGATTCCACCGACGCCGACACTGTTGAGTTCGCCAAGGACGATTCCACTCTGTTCTTCCGCATCGGGTCGCGCCTGCTTACCTCGCGCCAACTCACCGGCCAGTTTCCCAACTTTGAAGCCGTCCTGCCCAAAGACAATAACAAGAGCATCACGCTGAACAATTCCGACCTGAACTCGGCCATCCTTCGCGTAGCCCAATTTGCCGACGAGCGCTCGCGCGCGGTACGCCTGAAGCTGGAAAAAGGCGAAGTGAAGATTTCGGCATCGTCCACGGAGGCGGGGGAGTCTGAGGATTCCATCGAAGCTCCCTATGATGGCGAAACCCTGACCATCGGCTTCAACGCCCAGTATCTGGTCGATTTCCTCAAAGCATCCGGCACTGACGAAGTGCGCCTGGAACTGAAAGATTCGCAGTCCGCAGGCCAGTTGCGTCCCGCCGAAGGCGACGATTACAAATACCGGTACATTGTGATGCCGATGCGGATTTGAAGTCCCGTGCGAAAAGCATCGGCGCTATACAGCTGATAGTGTCTCGGTGATTGTCAGCATCGCCGATGCCATACCTGATGCGAATCGCTTTTTCAAAATATATCGCTACCAACGCAAAATGGAGCCCCGGACGCCCTCGTCCGGGGGCAGCGGCACGGGCGTATATGTCGATTTCTGCCGTTGGCGCGGGGCGGACGAAGGCGTCCGCCGCTCCATGGTTCGCGGTTCGACAGTTTGCAACTAGCCGAAGGGCCTGGCTCTTGACCTTCCTCTTGTTCCTGTCATAGATTTGCCGCCAGCCTAAATTGGAAGGAGTTCCTCATGCTCAGCGGATTCAAGAAGTTCATCCTGCGCGGAAACGTCGTGGATATGGCCGTAGGCGTGGTCATTGGCGCGGCTTTCGGCGGCGTGGTCGCGGCGCTCACTAAGGATTTGCTCACTCCCCTGATTGGGGCCCTCGTTGGCAAGCCAGATTTTTCTGCACTTCATTTTGCGGTTAGAGGCACGCCGTTTCCGGTTGGGGACTTCATCAACGCCTGCGTCTCATTCTTCCTGATCGCCGCCGCCGTTTATTTCTTCGTGGTCTTGCCGGTCAATGCATTGGTGGCTCGCATGCACCGCGGCGAAAAGCCGCCCGATCCCACCACGAAGAAATGTCCAGAATGCCTCAGCGAGATTCCGATCGACGCCCGCCGCTGCGCACATTGCACGCAGCCGGTCCTTGGACGAGCAGCATAGCTATTTCTCTGAAATAAAAACGGCGGCCAAATATTTGGCCGCCGAACTTCTTTTCTCAACTCGCTACTTCAGCTTAGCTCACTACTTTCTTTAACCCGCTAGGATAATCCTTCGTCCGCCGACGGCCCATAGACTGAAGGCACGGGCACGTCATTCAGGCGCAGATAAACCCCCAGCTGCGCCCGATGATGGATCATATGGTTGATCAGGATGCGCCGCAGCGCGCCGATCCGCGAACCGTCATAAATTTTCTTATCGCCGGCCGCGAACATCCAATTCTTCTGCATGTCCTCATCGCTCGTCCCAGCAATCGCCGCGCGCAACCGGTCGACGTTCTTATCAAATATTTCCAGCACATGCTTCTGCGACTCGGCGACCAAGGGCTTCTGTCCCTGAGGCCGATCCGCCAAGTTGAATCCATCCAGTTCAATCATCCTCATGCCAAATCCGGGAAGCTCCGCCAGGTGTCCAGCCAAACGCCCCAACCCCATCGATTTCTCATGCGGTTTCCACGACACCTTATCCTCGGGAATCCGCGCCAAGGTTTTGCGCGTACTGGCCATCTCCAGGTCAAATTCCTTAAGCAGTCCTTCGGCAGCTCCCATCGTATTCCTCCTTGGAAGTAGAAAAAGCAGATTTATGTGGTGACAGCCGCCCCCGGCTGTCCGCGGAGCGAAGCTCCGTTACTGAGCCGTTGGATGTCCGGCCAACCTGCTTCGCTTCTCAAAAGTTTAAGAAAGTGAAATCCTCGACCCACTTTTCGGCTGCTAGCGGCTACGGAGTCTTCAATCGCCATCCACAGCATATCCACAGAACCGTCTCTCATCCCACTATGACTAACTCGATTCCAGATCGTTCTCCAGCTCCGGTGCGCGAAGAAAGTCCACTTTCACGGATCCCGACGTCTGTTCGCAATCTCCAGAACGCTGTTTAGCGAGTCGCTTCCCACCTCATGACCCCGCAGATTCTTGCTCACCCGGATTCACACTCAGCACCCTGTGCATAAACTTTGCGCGAAAAAAGAAAGGCGGCCCACAAAGGCCGCCCCTCTGGAACCAGAAACTGGAAACTGGAAACTATCTATCGACCCGCCCTGGCCGCCGAAGTCATCATCCCGGCGATCTGCATCCCGTCAATCCGAGCCAGCACATTCTCAAGGCTCGCGCCCGTATCCGTGCATGCATCCACATAGGGATGCCGGCTTCCATCCGCGTGCATGACCAGCACCGGCGTCTCTGCCTGCGCTTTCTTCACCATATACGGCAGATGATGACGGTCATTGCGCGACAGGCTCGGCCCCAGAACTACCAGGTCGAATGTTCCCTTTTGCAGCGCCTCGACCACAGCCTTGCGGCCTTCGGCCTTCAGCACTGTGTGTCCGGCGTTTTCAAATGCCGCTGCCGGAGCCGCTTGCACTTCCGCATCACCTTCACCGTAAAGGATTCTCAGCTTCGTTTTCGCCATTGCTCCCGTCCTGGCGCAGCGCAAGTTGCTCCGCACTGGCCACAGCAACGGTAGCAACCGGTACGCCCCCTGAGAACGTCACCGAAGACCAGCGACGAACGGACGGAAATGATGGTCGTGCCTAGAACCCCCTTCCACTTAAAACGATTCAGCGCTACACTTTTCCCCCGGGGGGTCTCTCATGTTCCGCTCACACTTCGTCGTCTTTGTTTCGTTATTGCTAGCGGGCGTCTGCTTCGCGCAAAAGTCGTCCGCGCCTACGTCTACGGCCAGCTGTTATCTCGACGATGGACGCGAGGTTTACATCCGTTACAATCCGGTCACCGTCTCCAGAAACGATAAGCTCTCCAACGGCAAGCCGTGGGAGCCAGGTGGCGCTCCTATGACCTTATTCACCGAAGCCCCGCTCACCTTCGGCGGCTCGACCATCCCAATTGGCGCTTATACCGTGTATCCCATTCCTGCGAAAGAGAAGTGGACTCTCGTGGTCAACAAGAATGTGACTCCCGGTTCTGCCTATGATGAAAAACAAGATATCGCCCGCGCACCCGTAGAAACCGACCAGGTAAGCACCGCCTCGACTGACCTCGAGGTGGCCTTTTCTCACGTGGGCGATAAATGCACGCTTCGTATCTATTTCGGTAAGAGCGCCTCGTTCGCTCCGTTCATTGCTAGATAGCGACGATCGAATCTTCGTGCTGTCATCCTGGGGGCCGCTGTTGCGGTCCCAAGGATCTGAATAATTTCTTGCGCTGCCGTGTACATCCATTGCATTTCGCGGGTAGAGATCCTAGACTTCGGCGCATGAGGCCCAACTCCGCGTTCGTTTTCGCGCTGCTTCTCATCGCAACCACCGTCCCGGCTCAACTCGCCCGGCAAACGCAGTCCTCAAATACCACTGAAGACCTGCGCGGTGTGAGCGCTGTTTCGCATCAAGTCGCCTGGGCGTCCGGAACTCACGGTACTTTCCTGCGAACTACCGACGGCGGCCGTTCCTGGATCTCCGGCCAAGTCCACGGCGCTGCCAGCGTCGATTTCCGCGGAGTAGTCGCCTTCTCTGCCGATGAAGCCTTCCTTATGTCTTCGGGACCCGGCGATCAGTCCCGCATCTACCATACTTCCGACGCCGGCCAGCACTGGCAAATGGAATTCAGCAATAGCAATCCCAAAGGCTTTTTCGATTCCATTGCCTTCTGGGATCGCACCCACGGCATAGTTCTCGGCGACCCCATCCCCGACGGATCCGGCCGACTGACTTTTCAACTCCTCATCACCACCGACGGCCGGTCCTGGACTCCTGTTCCAGCCGCGCAGATGCCCGCAGCGCTCGAAGGCGAGGGCGCCTTCGCCGCCAGCAATAGCTGCTTGTCGATCCTTGCCAATGACCCCAACATCGCCAATGACTCCAACATCGCCACTGATCCCAACATCTGGTTCGCGACCGGCGGCAAAGCCGCGCGTGTCTTCCACTCCCCCGATCGGGGCGGCACGTGGCAAGTCTTCGACACCCCCATCCTCCACGGCCCCGATTCTGCCGGCATCTTTTCGATCGCCTTTCGCGACTCGCTGCACGGCGTTATCGCCGGAGGGGACTATAAACATCCGGAACAAGACGGCCCCAACCTCGCCTTCACCAACGACGGCGGCAAGACGTGGACGCTGTCGAAAATTTTCCCGCAATCCTATTACTCCGCCGTTGTCTACGATCGCCGATCTCTGCGCGCCGCAACTGCATCTCTGGACGATAACCAGGCACATGTCCGCCTCTTCATCGTCTCCGGTAAATCTGTGTACGATTTTCGCCCACCGAATAATCCCACCCGCATCAGCGCACCCAAGAAATCCGGCCTGCAATTTAACGCCGTAAGCCCTTACCCCACCTTCGGAGCCCTGCTCGTAGGCCCTCACGGCTCGATCGCCACCATCCCCTAAAAATTGCTAGATCGTTTGTCATCGCGAGCACGTTTTTTGCGCGAAGAGCCTGCCCTGAGCCTGTCGAAGGGACCTATGCGACCCGCCGTCCGGGCAACAAGACCTGGACTTCCTGAACTGCCAGTCCATGCACTTTTCCCGCACCCCAGAATGGCCGCCAAACATCAAACCATGAGCCATGTTCCAAAGTTCCTCTAGCGCGGCGCCTCGATTGAGCAGAATTGGAGTACACTCCTAAGAACGTTTTGTCGATATGTTCATTCCTCACCCCAACCTGGCTGACAACGTCAACCACGCCATCGTGCAATCTGAAGTGGAAGGCGGAGTCTTTCTTCACGATCTTCCGCCCGCTACTATCCTGGAAATTCAAACTCTTCATCATTGCTATACCGCCGTTCTTCTCGGTGGGAGCGAAGCCATGCTTTCCGGTCATCCCGAATTTTGTCCCAGTCCGGTTCAAGTCGCCATTGCAGGTTCCACCTGGGGAGGCTCCATGCTGAAGCTGCAATATGTCGGCCGCGGCATGCACCTGGAGTTTCGTCATCCCGAGTACGCCACGCCTATCGTCACTTCGCCCATCCAGGAAATCCGCGACTACCCCTCTGTGTAAGCCTGTGTCCCGTGTGTTTAAGATTTTGGAACTTTCGGGATAGGCCCGAATTTGACTAGCTACCCCTGACCCCACTACCATTCCCCGAAGCCACAACTCCCATGCAGATCCACACGCGCGAAATCAGCCACGTGACCATCGTCGACCTCAGCGGCCGAATCACCCTCGGCGATGAAACCGGAAAGCTACGCGATACCGTCCGCAACCTCATTTCCGCCGACAAGAAAAAAATCGTTCTCAACCTCGCTCAGGTCGATTACATCGACTCCTCTGGCGTCGGCGAATTAGTCAGCAGCTTCACCGCCGTCCGCAACGCCGGTGGTGAACTCAAACTCCTCAACCTCACCAAAAAAGTGCAGGATGTACTTAACGTCACCAAGCTCTACACCGTCTTCGACATCAAAGACGACGAATTCACCGCCGTGAAATCCTTCGACTACTTCTTCGCCAAGTAGATTTTTCCCGAGAACATCCGGAACGCTTGTTCGGAGCGGAAGAGTTTTGGTGCGCCCTTGGCAATTCGATAAGCTATATAGCACTGATCTGGAATTAAGATTAGGTACATATTGTTCAAGGCCTCATTGCGCAATGTGCTATAGAGGGATATACTCCCGTCGTTCGTAATTTCAGTCGGAAGGAATTCTCCCATGAAACGGACCCTCTCTCAGCGCATGTGGCAGGCCTGGTCTGCCGGATTACTTCTCACCCTCATCGTTGCTACCGCCATACCCAGCCTCGCTCGCGACAATCAAGCCCCCGATGATCGCGATCACGGACGCGATCAAAGCAAAATTCTTGCCGGCTATTTCGAGGAGTGGAGCATTTATGCCGCGAATTACAACATTGCCAACCTCCAAACCAACGGTGTCGCCGAAAACATCTCGCATCTGATTTACGCCTTCGGTAATGTCGCGCCCACCACCGACGCGCCCAACGCGCAATGCCAGCTTGCCGACACCTGGGCCGACTACCAGACTCCTTATCTTCCTTCAGTAAACGGCCAGCCCTATGCCGGCCCGTTGTATGGAAATTTCGCCGCGCTGCTGCAGCTGAAGCAGCTTCATCCCAATCTGAAGATCATGATTTCTCTCGGCGGCGCCTCCAGCGCGAACGCAGCAGGCTTCGCCTACGCTGCCAGCACTCCCGCGCTGCGCTCGCAGTTGGCCGCCTCCTGCATCGATCTGTTTATTAACGGCAATATTGCCCCCGGCATCTCCGCCGCAAACTTATTTGACGGCATCGATATCGACTGGGAGTTTCCCTCCGCGGCCGACAAACACAATTTCACTTTGCTGCTGCAGGAATTCCGCCAACAACTCGACGCCCTCGGCCGAACCAACCACCATCACTATCTCCTCAGCATATTCGCGCCTGCGGGATCGCAAAATTATTCGAACATCGAGCTAGCCAAGGCTGCAGCTCAACTCGATTTCTTCAACCTGCAGGGCTACGACTTGAACGGTACATGGGAGACTGTCACAAATGATGCCGCATCGGTGTTTGACTCGCGGCAGGATCCCAATGCTGGCCAAGGCCTGTACGACGATGCCGTGGTCAGGGCCTACCTCGAGGCCGGTGTGCCTGCCCGCCAGTTGGTGCTGGGCGTACCTCTGTATGGGTACGGCTGGACCGGCGTCCCCGACTCGAACGACGGCTTGTATCAAACTTCGACCGGGCCAGCGCCTTCGCCCGCCGGCGACACGCTGGAAACTGACGGAGTCGCCACATACGTTACGCTGGCAAGTCTGACCGGATTCGAGCACCACTACGATCCAAGAAGAGTTGCGCAATGGGCGTATGATCCCGCGACCCTGACCTTCTGGACGTATGACGATCCCTCGATCGCCTGGGCGAAGGCTCTCTATGTCGACATTCGCGTCCCCGGAGGTCTCGGGGGAGCTTTTATCTGGGCCTTCAAAGACGACGACACGAACGGAACCATGGTAAAAACTCTGGCGCGTGGGTTAGGCCGTCACTAAAACGCTATTGGTCGATTATAAGGACGTGCCGGATCATGAATCGTGTGGGCCGGGTCTCTGACCCGGCCTGCCACGAAGCGGCGCAAGCCACCCTTTTAGTCGGAGGGACCTCTGGAATCCGGTATCAGCTTTTCTTCCCATACTCTTGGACTTTCCCGTCGACCGACACAGCCACATACTTGTGCGTCTCTGGATCCAAAAACTGCACTACCTGATGTTTTTCCCGCGCCAGCTTTCCCCAATGGCTCGGCTTCTCAGGATTCTGCTCAATCGCCTCCAGCAGGCGTCCGTGCAGACGAAATTGCACCATTCGCAGCCGCGCCTGACCTACACGCTTCACCGGAATCTTCTGATCCCCAAGCGACACCTGGTCTTCATTCATCAGCTGCGCAGCGACTACGGCTAAAATTGTTGCTGAATCACCCAAAGTAATCCCACTTTCCTCAGACAAACCTTCTTCATATCGGTGCAGCGCGGGTCAATGTTCATCGGTTATCCCACCATTTAACATTTAGATTCCTATTCACTGGCGAGCCAAACGCGTTTAAGGTTTCCCAAATATGATAATTCGATCGAGAAGCGGTGCACCAAGTTAGTTAACCTCAGCCTGGTCCTCCCACTTGCCGCAATCCACAATACGTATGCGTTACCGTTTGGCGCGCAGACCGAGGCAAGTTCGGGTCGTGCGTTCCACTATTACGAGTAAGCTTCCCCATAAGGGATGAACTAAAAAGGCGGCCCGACTGGCCGCCCGCTGAAAAACGCCCTCGCTACCGACAACTCCTTCTTCCTACTTTCCTCTCAACATCTCCACCACTCGCTCATAATCGTCCACAGTCGCGTACTCGATCACAATCTTACCCTTGCCGTTGCGATCTTTAATCCTTACCCGCATCCCCAGCGTCCGCTCCATCTCGGTTTGCGCGGCGCGCACATTGGGATCCATCCACCGCGCTCCCCTGGCCTGTTTCTGCGATTCCCCCGATCCAGGCTGACCTGGGATAAAACCATTCAGCCGTGCCACGCGGTCCTCGATTTCATCCCACTTCAAATGCTTGGTCACAACTTCCTGCGCGACCTGCAGGATGTGCTCTTCGTTCTGCAACGCGAGGAGCTCACGGCAATCGCTGAAACTCAGCCTTCCCGATACGAGATATCCCATCACCTCCTGCGGCAGGCGCAGCAGCCGCATGTAATTCGCCACCGTCTCCCGCGACACACCAATGCGTTCCGCAATCTGCGCCTGGGTCAGGTGAAACTCTTTGCTGAGCACGCGAAAGGCTTCGGCCTGCTCGATCGGATTCAAATCCTCGCGCTGCACATTTTCGAGCACGGTCATCTCGGCCGCTTGCTGCGGAGAAAGTCTGCGCACCAGCGCCGGGATGGCTTGCTTCCCCGCCATCTTTGACGCACGCAAGCGCCTCTCGCCCAGTACCAGGACATAGCGCCCAGCTTCTTCTGCCGGTCGCACCACCACCGGCTGCACCACGCCGTTTTCGCGGATCGAATCCGCCAGCTCCCCTAACATCCCTTCGTCAAACACATACCGCGTCTGGTAAGGATTCTTCTCAATTAGGTCCATGTCCAGCATCGCCACCGTATGCTGGTTTATGGCCAGCTGATTGGACGCGGGCTGCGCCGGAATCGAAATTGCCTCCGGCTCGTGCGGCATGGACTGCGCCGTGCGCGTCGCGATCTCTGCCGAAGCGACAGGCTCTACGCCTGTGGGGCCAGTCTCCTGAACCGAAGCCGGGCTCGACACTCGAGGCGCAGCCGTCACCGCTCTCGGTCCCGGCAACAAGGACGCCAGACCTCGTCCCAGCGCCTTCCGCTTCTCTACTACCTTCTCGTCTTTCTTTTCCGCCAGCGTCGTAGCCATCAGTCTTCCCCTGTGAGCCCCTGTGTCCTCTGTGGTTAATGTTCTTTTTGCGATACATCGATGTACGTCGATATAATATATCGACGATCATCAATATACGTTATGCAGTTTTCGCGGCCTCTCCAGTTTCCATCGCCGCCAAGTGCCTCCCCAACAACTCCTTCGCCAGCCGGATGTAACTCTCCGCGCCCTTGGACCGCGGATCGTAGACCAGCGCCGGCTTCCCATGGCTCGGAGCCTCCGCCAGGCGAATGTTTCGCGGTACCGTCGTGGCGCAGAGCTTTTCGCCAAAGAACTTTTTCAGTTCGGCAATCACCTGCTGCGCCAGATTGGTGCGTTCGTCTAGCATGGTGAGGACGACGCCTTCAATCTCAAGTTGCGGATTGAGCTCCGCCCGGATTCTTTCCACCGTATCGAGCAACTCGCTGATGCCCTCGAGCGCAAAGTATTCTGCCTGCATCGGAATCAGCACGGAGTCGGCGGCCACCAGCGCGTTCAAAGTCAACAGATCGAGCGCCGGCGGACAATCCAGCACAATGTAGTGAAACCGGTCGCGGAGCGGAGCGATCGCATCCTTCAATCGATATTCCCGACGCTCCGCTTCGACCAACTCAATATTTGCTCCAATCAAATTCTTGTGCGACGGAATAATCCAAAGCTGCTCGAGTTCAGTGGCGGCAAGCGCCTCCTCGCACGAGGCGTCGCCCATGAGCAGGTGATAGCTGGAAATGCGTTCCGGATCCTTGGCCAGCCCAAAGGCGCTCGAGGCATTCGATTGCGGATCGCAATCAATGAGCAACGTATTCACCTCAGCTGCGGCAAAGGATGCGGCCACGTTGATGGCAGTCGTAGTCTTGCCCACGCCGCCCTTCTGATTGGCAACCGCGATAATGCGTCCCATAAGTTTTGGAGGAAGCTAGAGCTACCGCAGCATAATGCGGTTCACATTTCGAAAGCAATGCAGAAGTATGTGCAGAATGCAGAATTCAGTGCAAAACCTGTTCAATGTTCCGGCGGGAACAATTTCCATTTTTCATTAGCGCGTATGGCGGTGGAAGCTGAGGGTATGTAGTGTTCCGGCGGGAACAATGCGAAGATCAATGCGCTGAACGAGTGTTCCTGCCGGAACATTGGATCGGCTGAGAGCGTAGGTCGAGTCTGGAACCGAGTAGGACGAGCTATCTTCCCACTTGGCTCGTAAAATCCAAGGTATTCTTTGCCGGTCACTTTGGGTCGCGGCCTAAAGACGGGCCATACTTCCCACTGTTTACGATTTAGGTTCGCTTTCTTCCTATCAGAAGCACACGCGATTGCGATAGCGGCACTGAAAGCGCCGCCTTCCAAGCCATCATTGGCAGAGTCGATTGTGCTAAATCCACCTGCGAAGCGCCAATCAGCAACCCCAGCCGGCCTCCGGCACTAATGAGTCGGGCCGCGACCCGAAGTGCCTCCGCAAACTTTTCGACTGCCCGCAGCGTCACAAGGTCATAAGTCTGGACGATCTCTTCGCCACGTACGTTTTGTATATCGATGTCGGTCAATGTAAGCGAACGGCACAATTCGCGCAGGAATGTGGCCTTCTTATGATTTGATTCGATGAGCGTGAGTTGAACGCTGGGAGCCCACAATTTTATCGGAATCCCGGGAAACCCGGCGCCCGATCCCAGGTCCGCGACTCGGACACGACCTTTCCCCGCCTCAGACCCGGAGGCTTCCGGAAAAAGACAGCGCGCGGCGAAAAGAGATTCGCCGAAGTGACGGGTAACAATTTCTTCCTCGCCGCGAATTGCAGTCAGATTGATGCGAGCGTTCCAACGCATTAATATATCGATATACGTCGATATACAGTAAAGTTGGGTTGCGGAGAGGGCAGTAGATTCCCAACCGGATCGTCGATCCAGTTCGGAATGACGAGCACCTGAAAGTGGAGAAACAAACGGCTGAAGCAATTCAGCGATGCGGGCGGCTTGCATGCGCCCAGTCTACGGGAACTCTAAGGTCACAAACTTGGCGGCTTTCGATCCCGTATTCGTGATGGTGTGCGAGTAGTTGCCCGGCAGCCATTTCGAATCGCCGGACTTGAAGTGCCCGGGCATGGGGCCCTGGCCTTGCACGTCGCTGCGGATATCGAGGTCGGAGACCGCAACCAAAAGATGAGGCCCAATGTGGTGATACATGGGAACGACTCCGCCGGGCTGCAGCTCGAACTCGGAAACGCGGATGCCGTCTTTAACGAACAAAATCTGCTCGGTGCCGCCCTGCAGCACCTTCAGGCCGCGGTCTTCGTCCCAATGAGCGGTGGAATGGCGGAGAGATTCGTCCTGGAGAATTTCGATGGTGACGTTGCGGAAAGGTTGATCGGAAATATTGCGCGCGATGTGGGCAAAGGTGGCGGAAGTGAAACCGGTTTGGCCATCTACCAGCTTCACCGTCACCGGAGCCTTATCTTTGACGGCATTGATGATCTGCGCGTCGCCGAGGTTTACGGCAATGTAATCGTGGCGATGCCAGTGCATCAGCGTGTCTGCATGGGCCGGGACCTCGACGTCAAAAACGCGAACAGATTGGTTTTCCAGACTGAGGTGGTGGTGAGCTTCCGCAGTAATCTCGACTTCCGGCGCGGCCGCCTGCGCAGCCAGCAGCGCGCAGACCAGCATAAAGTGTTTCATGCCGGGGATTGTAGCACCGCCGCAACACGAACGCTCACACCGCTTTCTCCTGAGGCTGTCTCTGCCCCCTGATCTCTCTGCTCCCTCATCGGCGAAAATACCGAATCAGGTAGAGCACCACCGAGACCAATGCGCTCAGTAGAATCGAAGTGGCCAGGGGAAAATACACCGTGGCGTTCTTGCCACGAAATAAAAAGTCCCCCGGCAAACGGCCGATCGGAAGATGCATCCGCCCCAGCAGCATGCACGCGAGGCCCGTAGCCACCATGACTATGCCAAACAGCACCAGCACTTTGCCGAGTTCAGCCATAGACCCATCTACTCTAGCGGACGCTAGCCGCACTAATTATCCCGCGTTCCCCCGGCTACGCCTTTACAATAAACGGCGAACCCAGGTCTACTCGAATACTCTAATGATGTAATGTATTGGTTTCTCGTCATCAGTACTCGATTTCGCAACTAAGTTAAGCGTTGCATCGGTCTTCGTCCCTTTCTCTGCGCCGCATCGTCTCGAAGTCACCATTTCCGAGGAGGTTTCGTCTTGCTATTTCGCAGAGTCTGGTTAGCTCTTCTTGTGTCTCCCCCTGTGTTCACTCTAAGCTTTCTCGCCGCCGCGGTGCCAAGCGCGTTCTCCCAGAGCGTTCTCACCTATCACAACAATAACTCGCGCACCGGCCTCAATCCATCCGAAGCAACGCTCACCCTCAGCAATGTAAATTCGACCTCGTTCGGAAAGTTGTTTACGCTGACGGCCGATGACCGTGTCGATGGTGAGCCGCTGTATCTTGCGGCGGTGCCTATCCCTGGCAGCGGGACTCACAATCTCCTCATCGTTGTAACGGAGAACGATTCCGTCTACGCCTTCGATGCCGATACCGGCAAGGTAATCTGGCATGTCACAACTGTAAAATCTGGTGAGACTCCGTCGGACGATCGCGGCTGTGGCCAGGTCACTCCGCAGATTGGGATTACTTCAACCCCGGTGATCAGGCGGCCTACAGGATCAAACGGCGTGATTTACACGGTAGCCATGTCCAAAGATTCTTCCGGCAACTACCATCAACGCCTGCACGCGCTCGATGCCACGACTGGTGACGAATTGTATAAAGGCCCGGTCGACATCGCGGCCAAGTACCCGGGCGATGGCGACAACAGTTCTGGTGGATATGTGGTTTTCGATCCGGCGCAATATGAAGAACGCTCCGGGTTGCTTCAAGTCGGCAACACGATTTATTTGGCCTGGACTTCGCATTGCGATATCCGCCCCTATACCGGATGGATCATGGGCTACAACGCGACGACCCTGGCGCAGACTACAGTGCTGAACGTCACTCCGAACGGCAATGAAGGCGCGATTTGGGGATCGGGCGCCGGACTGACCGCGGATGATTCCAGCAACATTTTCTTTCTGGATGCGAACGGTACCTTCGACACTACTCTGAATTCCGGCGGCTTTCCCAGCAGGGGCGACTACGGCAACGCATTCATCAGACTAGCTACCAAGAGTGGTCTCGCCGTCACTGACTATTTCGAAATGGATAACGGCGTCAGCGAAAGCGATAGCGACACGGACCTGGGTTCGGGCGGAGCTTTGCTACTGCCGGCAATGAAAGATTCCTTGGGCGCCACCTGGGACCTGGCGGTGGGTGCGGGTAAAGATTCAAACCTTTACATCGTGAATCGCAACTCGATGGGCAAGTTCAATTCGAGTAGCAACAAAATTTACCAGGAACTCGCCGGCGTGCTGCCCGGTGGCCTGTGGTCAATGCCGGCCTTCTGGAGCGGTCGTCTTTATTTTGGACCGGTGGGGCAGCCCATTCTCGAATTTCAATTCAAGCAAGCCAAGCTCACGACCGCCGCGATTGCGAAGACCACCAACACCTTCGGCTATCCCGGAGCCACTCCCAGTATTTCCTGCAATAAGGGCTCCAATGCAATCGTGTGGGCGGTCGAGAACGCGAATCCCGCAGTGCTGTACGCCTACAACGCGACAACGCTGGTCGAGCTTTACAACAGCAGTCAGGCTGCGGGCGGACGCGATCACTTTGGTGCGGGTAATAAGTTCATTACTCCGATGATTGCCAACGGCAAAGTCTATGTCGGGACAACAACCGGCGTGGGAGTTTTTGGACTGCTCGCCGACAAAGCGGATGCGCGGGAGACTCCGGCTGGAATTGGCGCGGCACGTTCGAAGCCGGCCGCGGTTGGTCCACAGCCGCAAGCGCTACCCGTAACCAGTTTCCGGTCGAACCGGGAAGCGATTCCCTAAGTATGTAAATTCCGTAAACGATTTGTCGGGAAAATGTCCTAGTCCTTTTCGCCGACGAAAAGGAGCTGTTCGCGCGCGTTTGGAAACGGAGCCTTGCAAGGCTAAACTGCAGTCGGACCATGTCAGCGACGGATCAACTCGGATTTAGATTTCAGCCCCCGGAGCGCCGCGTGTGGACGGTGCGCGCTCTGGTCGCGGCGGTTCGCACGCATGTCGAGCGGGAGTATTCCGACGCCTGGGTCGAGGGTGAAATCTCGAATTTTCGTGCCCCGGATTCCGGACATCTTTATTTCACGCTCAAGGATGGAAATGCGCAGATCCGGGTGGTGATGTTTCGGTCAGCGGCGCGGCTGCTGCAATTTCGTCCAGCGGATGGAATGCAAGTGGTGGTGCGCGGCCGCGTCACTATTTACGACGATCGCGGCGAGTTGCAAATCGCTGCGGAGTATATCGAGCCTAAAGGCGCGGGTGGTTTGCAGATTGCCTTCGAACAACTGAAAGCCAAGCTGGAAGCGGAAGGATTATTCGCGGCCGAGCGCAAGAAAGCGATTCCAACCCTGCCCGCACGAATCGGCATTGTAACCTCACCACAAGCGGCGGCCCTGCGCGACATCCTGAACATTCTGCAGAGGCGGCATCACACGGCGAACGCGGTGATCTATCCGGCGCAAGTGCAGGGAGACATGGCCGCAGCAGAAGTTGCAGCCGGCATCCGGTACTTCAACCAGAGTCGCAGCGTAGAAGTAATTATTGTGGCGCGCGGCGGAGGATCGACGGAAGATTTGGCGGCGTTCAACGATGAGAAGCTGGCGCGCGCCGTGGCCGCGTCAGAGCTTCCAGTAATTTCGGCCGTGGGCCACGAGACCGATTTCACCATCATCGATTTCGTGGCCGATCTGCGCGCTCCTACGCCTTCGGCCGCGGCTGAACTGGTAATTCGTTCCCGCCTCGAGGTTGAGAATCAGGCGGAAGCTGCACGCGAGCGGCTGGTGCGAGCCATGGAGCGTCGTCTGCTGGAAGCTCGTCACGCTCTGATCGAGAGGGCGCAGCATGGCGCTTTTGCCCGCATGATGGACTTGATCCGGCAGCGCCAGCAAAAGCTGGACGACCTCACCTACCGCCTGGAACGCGGCCAGCGCCAAACGCTCGAGCAATTGCGCCGGCGCTGGGAAAACGTATCGGCGACCGTGCGCCATTACGACCTGCGGCGGGTGCTGGCAGGAATTCGAGCTGAGCTTGACGCCCAGACTTCCGCGATGGCCTCCGCCATGCGAAACCAACTTCTGCAGAATAAGGTTCGCCTCGAGCGCATGGGCAGGGCACTGCAGACGCTTTCTCCTTTGGCCGTTCTGCAGCGCGGCTATGCTTTGATCTTTGACGCTTCCGGAAATCTGGTGAAGGACGCGGCACAACTGAATCCCGGCAACACCATACGGGCGCGTCTGGCGCAGGGCGAGATTCGGGCTGCGGTGACGGCGACCGATGCAAACGGTGGCGGCTCGGAAGAACAATAAACTCTAAAGCACCAAAACCTTCGAAATGGTAGAGCCGGTTCGCGACTGCATTAGAATGTAGGGTTCTGAAGTTTCGAAGCTCAGCAGATGAGGAGATCCGGTGACGCAACTGATGGCGCCATGGTCGAGAGTGTCGTTTGCAGTGCTCGACATTCTGCTGGTGGCGCTGATCATCTATGAAGTGCTGGTGATGATCCGGGGCACTCGTGCCGCGCCGATGCTGGCGGGGTTAGCCGCAGTGGCAGTGGCGTTCTACCTGGCGCGGATCGGCGAACTGGTCACATTGAACTGGCTGGTCAGCCACTTGCTGCCCTACATTGTGTTTGCGTTAATCGTCGTTTTCCAGTCGGAGATAAGACATGTGTTGTCCGATGTGGGCAGGCGAGTGAGTTTCCTGCGCGCGGCCTCGGTGGAAGGGGATTCGTACGACGACATCGTACTGGCGGCGAATTTATTTTCGCAGCATCAGACCGGCGCGCTGATCGTGATTGAGCGCGAGATTGGATTGCGCACCTACATCGAGAGTGGCGTCGCCATGGATGCGAAACTTTCCTACGATTTGCTGGCGACGATTTTCCGACCCAGCGCTCCGCTGCACGATGGCGCGGTAATCATCCAAAAGGACCGCCTGGCCGCGGCCGCCTGCTTTTTGCCGCTATCGATGAATCCCGTGCTCTCCACTCAACTGGGAACGCGCCATCGCGCAGGCATTGGAATCACCGAAGAGACGGATGCAATCGCCGTGATTGTATCTGAAGAAACGGGCGCAATCAGCATGGCCGTGGGAGGAAAGATCGATCGAGATCTTACGGCGGAACAATTGCGCGAGCGCCTGGGCAATGAATTGCGCCGCTACATGGCGCCTGTGGCGCTGCCTACGGTGGTAATGCAAACCGAGGAATCGGACGCAGCTTTGCGGGCGGGCGCACAAATCGGCGCCGATGGTGATTCAGATCCGGAAATGGAGCGCCCGCTGTGACGAACTTTTTCAAGCGTTGGGTGCTGCATAATTTTTGGCTGAAAGTTTTATCTTTGCTGATCGCGACCGGATTGTGGCTGGCGGTCGCACCCGATCAGGAACCGGCGGAAGTCGCAGTGCGTGTCCCCATTGAGTTTCGCCACGTGCCGCCGCATCTGGAAATCAGCTCGGTAACCATTCCCGAGGCGCAGATCCGGGTGCGCGGGCCCGAGCGTATGATCCGGGAACTGCGCTCTACCGATATCCATGCGGAATTGGAATTGGCGGACGCGAAGCCCGGCGAGCGCACCTTCGATTTGACGGCACAGCAGATTCGCCACCAGCGCGACCTGCATGTGGTGCAAGTGGTCCCCGGCCAGGTGCATCTCAGTTTTGATATTCGCCTCACGCGCGAGGTCGATATTCATGCGCGCGTGACCGGCAATTTCGTTGAAGGGGAAGAGATTGCCAAGGTGCTGGTCGATCCCGAACGGGTTACCATCACCGGTCCCAAGCAGCACGTCGAGATGATGGATGCGGCCACCACCGATCCCGTGGACGCTTCGGGAACCCGCACTCAGGCTACGTTCGTTACCAACGTATACGTTGCGGACCCGCTGGTGCAGGTCGTTCAGCCGACGCCGGTGCGAGTGACGGTGATCATGGGGAAGACTAAGTCCGCAGGGGCGGGCACTGAGCGCTAGTTTGTAATTGCAAGCATCCTCGATCGATTTCAAATGCGCGCTTCGACGTTTTTTGCATCCGCACAATTTATGAACTCTCAGACACGACAGTTGTTTGGCACGGACGGGATACGCGGCGTAGCCGGTGAGTTTCCGCTCACTGCGGAAAGCACGTACTTGATCGGGCGCGCGCTCGGACATGATCTGATGCGCGCAGCCGGCAAGGCCCAGGCGTTGATCGGCCAGGATACACGTGAATCGAGCGCCTGGATCGCCGACCGCGTGGCTGCGGGAATGGCGGCGGTGGGCGTGATCGTGCACAGCGCTGGCGTAATTACGACGCCGGGAGTGGCGTATCTGGCGCGGTCGCGAGGATTTGCCGCCGGAGTGGTGATTTCGGCGTCGCACAATCCGTGGACCGACAACGGCATCAAGGTTTTTTCCGGAGATGGATTCAAGCTGACCGATGCACGAGAATTGGCAATTGAAAAAGAAATTTTCGCGCTGCTCGGTAAGCCGGATGTGGCAGACGATACCGCCCTTAGGATTGCCGGACCATCTCTGCCCGGCGAGACAGCGCTTCGCAAGGCCTACATCGAATCATTGGCAGGCAGCGTGTCGTCGGATCTCAGCAGCTTGCGCGTTCTGGTGGACTGCGCCAATGGCGCGGCCACGGCTGAAGCTCCGGAATTGTTTCGTAGCTTGCGCACCCAGGCAACCTTTACTCATGTAACACCGGATGGAAGAAACATCAATGAAGGCTGCGGGGCGCTGCATCCCGAGACGTTAGGGAAGACCGTCGCGGAATCAAATGGCAAGTTCGATCTCGGTGTGACCTTTGACGGCGACGCCGACCGCGCCCTTTTTTGCGACGCCCGGGGCCGCGTGGTGAATGGCGATGGCGTTCTGCTGCTCACGGCGCGGGACTTGAAGGCTCACGGAAAGTTATCGGGAAACATTGTTGTCGCCACCACGATGTCGAATATGGGAGTCGAGATCGCACTGAAGAAAGCCGGCATTCGCATGTTGCGGGCGAACGTGGGAGACAAATATGTTCTAGAGGAAATGCTGAAAACCGGCGCAACTCTGGGTGGAGAACAGTCCGGTCATATTATTTTCCGCGATGGCGACGCAACTACCGGTGACGGTCTGCTGACCGCGCTGCGCGTGATGGATGTGATCGTGCGCAGCGGAAGCTCGCTGGCAGACCTGGTGAGCGACCTGAAAGTGTTTCCCCAGAAGATCCAGAATGTCCGCGTGCGGGAGAAGATTCCATTCGCCCAGGTGCCCGAGGTGCAACGCTCCATCGAAGCGGCCGAGCGCGAGCTGGATGGAAACGGCCGCGTTGTGGTCCGGTATTCAGGAACGGAGGCGTTGGCCCGCGTGATGGTGGAAGCGGAGTCGGAAGAAAAGATGCGCGCGCTAACAGCCGGAATTGCGGGAGAGATTCAAAAGGCGCTCGGAGTGTGAAGACGCTGGGCGCGCCCGTCCTATCGAGATAAGACACTTGAGCGACTCCCCCGTCAAACATTCAGTTTCACTATCCGAGTTGGCATTCGTTTTTCTCAAACTGGGTACGATTGCGTTTGGCGGCCCAGCGGCGCACATCGCGATGATGGAAGACGAGTTCGTTCGCAAACGCCGCTGGATTACCGAAGAGAATTTTCTTGATCGTGTGGCCGCGGCCAGTGTGATTCCCGGGCCCAGCTCAACCGAAGTCGGCATTTTCATTGGGCGTTCGTTGCGCGGATGGCTCGGCCTGATCGTCGCCGGCTCCTGTTTTATCATTCCGGCCGCAGTGCTGGTGTCGTTCATCGCCGCCGCATATGTGCACTTCGGCTCGCTGCCCCAGGTAGCGGGAATACTCCGCGCGATCAAGCCTGCCGTCATTGCAATCATCATTCAGGCGCTGTGGAACCTGGGCAAGGTGGCTGCGAAAACGCGAATCCTGGCGGTGATTGGCGTTGCTTCGGCGGTGCTGAATCTTGTGGGCGCGAGCCCGCTGCTCGTCCTGGTGTTCGCAGGCGCCAGTTCTGGGGTCGTGCGCTGGTGGCAGAAAAGCAGGGGTAATCCAGTCGCGCTCTGTGGGATTACGTTATCAAGACTTTTCTCGCCCGTGAGTCTAACGGCAGTTGCGGTTGGTGCCGCGGCACCGATTCGCCTTGGGCGTTTGTTTCTTTCTTTCCTGAAGATTGGCTCACTCGTCTTCGGCAGCGGCTATGTTTTGCTGGCATTTCTGCGCGCGGAGTTTGTCGATCACCTGCACTGGCTGACGGAAAAACAGTTGATCGATTCGGTCGCCGTTGGGCAATTTACACCGGGTCCCGTCTTCACGACGGCGACTTTTATTGGCTACCTGTTAGGCGGGGTTCCAGGCGCACTCTTTGCGACTCTAGGAATTTTTCTGCCGGGATTTATTTTCGTCGCCATCAGCGGTCCTCTGATCCCAAAGATCCGCCGTTCGCCGACAGCGGGCAACGTACTCGATGGAGTGGTGGTGGGATCGCTAGCTCTGATTGCGGTTGTCGCTTGGCAGCTCGGAAAAGCTTCTGTTACGGACTGGCTTACCATCGCGATTCTGCTGGCGAGTCTTTTCGCGATCTTCCGCTTCAAAATAAATTCGGCATGGTTGATCTTGGGCGCAGCAATTCTGGGCTTGCTCGCAAAGGGTTAGATGATCGCCGAAGCATAGATCTAGCTACTCCAAGTCTCTCCAATTAGGGCCGACGCCCATTTCTACCAACAACGGCACGTCCAGCGCGTGAACTTTTTCCATCTGCTCGCGAACCAAGGATTGCATGGTATCCACTTCTTTCTCCGGAACCTCGAACACTAGTTCGTCATGAACCTGCAAAGTCATCCGCGATTCTAGCTCGCGCTCGCGAACAGCCGCGTCGATCCGGATCATCGCCACTTTGATCAAATCGGCCGCTGTCCCTTGCAGCGGAGTGTTCACGGCGGTGCGTTCGGCAAACCCGCGCTGGTTCGAGTTTTTGCTATTGATGTCCGGAATTGGCCGCACGCGCCCGAACAAAGTTTTAACTTTCAGATCGCGGCGCGCCTCTTCGAGAATTTTGTCGATAAAGCTGCGGACGCCACTGTACTTCTCAAAATAAGCCGCGATAAATTGCTTCGCCTCGGAAGGCTCGATCCCAAGATTCTGTGACAAACCGAAGGGCGAGAGGCCGTAGACAATTCCGAAATTAACAACTTTGGCCTGGCGCCGGTGATCGGGCGTGACCATCAGCGGCGGAACTCCAAAGACCTGTGAAGCAGTCAGAGTATGAATGTCATCACCACGCCTGTAGGCCTCGACCAACAATGGATCGCGCGATAAATGCGCGAGTAAGCGAAGCTCGATCTGCGAGTAATCGGCAGTCAGCAGAACATGACCGGGCTCGGCGATAAAAGCGGCGCGAATGCCGCGTCCCAGTTCAGTGCGGATGGGAATATTTTGCAGATTTGGATTAGCCGACGATAGCCGTCCCGTCGCGGTTCCCGTTTGCGCGAATGTGGTGTGC
Source organism: uncultured Acidobacteriaceae bacterium (assembly GCA_963836305.1). Classification (GTDB taxonomy): domain Bacteria; phylum Acidobacteriota; class Terriglobia; order Terriglobales; family Acidobacteriaceae; genus Sulfotelmatobacter. The sequence goes on from CAWIJP010000029.1 coordinate 84,552, forward strand.
AGACGTCCCGTAGAGCGATTGATGAGCGCCGGCAGCGTGTCTACATAGGTCGACTTCAGCTTGGTAAGCTGGCGGTAATCAAGCACCATACGCGCGATGGGGTAATCCTCGGCGAGAGTTTCAAGAACATCCACCGCAGTCGAGATGGTGCGGCCCTTGCCATACTTCACTGGCTTCGGCAGATTCATCCTGTTAAACAGGACATCGCCGAGCTGACGCGGCGAGCCAATATTAAATTCTGTGCCGGCGATCTGTTGAATTTCTCTTGCTTTGATTGCGATCTCGCGCTCGAGTTCGGTTGACATTTGCGCAAGCGCGGCCGTGTCGATTTTTACTCCCGCCTGCTCCATGCGGGCCAGAACCGGAACCAAAGGGAGATCAATTTCTTCGTAGAGTTTTGTGAGTCCCGCCTGTTTTATTTCTTCGCGAAAAGCAGATGCAAGCCTGCCTGTGATATCGGCGGCTTCCGCAAGATCGCCGCTGAGTTTGAGATTGAAACGGCGCAGAGCTACGTCCCCCAAGCGGTGCGAGGGATACGTTGGATCAAGCAGATAGGAATAAAGCATCGAGTCGTGCTGCACACTGTGCACGCTAATGGCCTGCGAATCGAGCGCATGAATGGCCGCTTTATAGTCGTGAATTGTCTTGGGCGTACCTGCGTCGGTCAGGATGGCTCGAAGTTTCACGGCCGCGCCGCCAGAATCCAGCTTGATGACGGCTGCCGAGCCCGCGGTGCCGGAGATCGCGACGCGGTGTGAAACGGTTTCGGGCACTGTCGGTGCCGCGTTCGCAGAGTCGTCGGTCAAGGGAAGCATCGCATCCTGCGGTTCCTCTTCAACCACTTCTTCTTCGGCGATCGGCAGCAATTCTGCCTGATCCAATTCAATCGCGATGGCCAGCGAACCTCCCGGCGCGATTGAAGCGAGAACAGCCCCCACGTCGGCGGCGGATTGGGCCTCAGTGTAATGCGTCTCCGCGATCTGAACTTCCGGAAGTAATTCCTTTAACAGCGAAGTAAATTCCAGTTCGGTAAAAAGCTGGCGCAGCGAAATCGAGTCGGGCTCGCCTACACGCATGGCCTCGACATCGAATTCCACGGGAACGTTCGTGTCGATGGTCGCCATGCTTTTGCTGAACAGAATGATGTCGCGATTGTTCAGCAACGATTCACGATAAGTTTTCTTTTCCACTTCGGCGGCGCGGTCAAGCGCCGTCTCCACGCTGCCAAACCGCTTGATAATCTCCACCGACCCTTTATCGCCGATGCCCGGCGCACCCGGAATATTGTCGATGGTGTCGCCGCGCAGCGCCATCACGTCGATCACTCGCTCCGGAGGCACTCCCAGAATTTCCTCCACCTTGGCCGCATCGCAGATCAGATTGTCTTTCGGAGGATTGAGAATCTGAACATCTTCGTTGACCAGTTGCATCATGTCCTTGTCACTGGAAACGACATAGACGCAATACGAGTCGGCTGCGGCTTTGCGGGCCAGCGTGCCGATCACATCGTCGGCTTCGAAGCCCGCTAGTTCGAGGATCGGAATTCGGTAGGCGTCAAGCGCGCGGCGAATGTAAGGAATCTGCTGTGCCAGATCTTCCGGCATCGCCGCGCGGTTGGCCTTGTATCCTTTGTATTCAATCTCGGTAAAGGTTTGTGTCTTGATGTCGAATTTGCGAATGCTGGTAATCGCCTCCGCCTGCGTGTCGCGAAAGGTCTTGGCGGCAACGTCAAAGACGGCGGCGAGATAAGCGGGAGAGAAATCTTCGCGCAGCTTACGCAGCATGTTCACGAACACATACACCGCAGCTGTCGGCAGTCCGGTCTTGGTCGACATGGAGCGCTGCCGCGCCATGGCATGATAAGCGCGGAAGATGAACGACATCGTGTCGATCAGGAACACACGCTCTTTTTGCTGGCTCGGCTTGAGCGCGGAAGACGCCGCCGGGCCTTCCAAAGATTGTTTACGAACGGGCAAGCTCTTAGTTTAGCAGCATCGATACTCGCTAAAAGTCGACTGTGAAGTCAGCCTGCACGATTTTCCTGGCCGGCCCGCCGGGGCTATTGCGGAAAATCAGATAGTACTTCTGCGGCTGATCCTGCGAAGCGGGAAGACTGAAGTCAACATCCTGATCGTGCGACGCATCCGCGGAAAAAAGAGCCTCGCCCGTGTGCCCGTGCATAAAATCGGCGTACTGATCTTCCTTCAAAATGAGAAAGTCAACATTCGCGCTATCGTCGTTGGCGTCGGCCGAAATCTGTTTTACAAAAGATTTGTAGTTTCCATGCAGGTGCGGCATCGCGGCGTGGGCAGGAATCTCGAAGGGAAAACTCGCCGTGGCCGTGATCGAAAAAGTTTTGTGCAAAATCGTTTGTGAACCCGAGGGCGTGGCAGCCACGCGGTCCATGGGCAGGGCAACATCTTCGGAAGGCGGCTTCTTAGTCTGGCAAGCGGCGGCGAAAAACGCCAACGCAGCCACAACGACCGGAAGCACGAATCGGCTGCGGCTCATCAAATTCATCCTCGAACCGTTTTTCCGTATTCCGTGGTGTAGTGCAGCTGAATCTCTCCACACGTTCCCTGCTCCGCGGAGTACACCACGCAAGTATCGAATGGACGCGAATACACGTGCAGGCTGACGGCACGCTGGTTAAATTCGCGCGGATTGAAGACCCGGTGCACCGGTTCGAGCGGATCAACCGCGCAAGGATGCTCCGCATTCATTTCCACGATTTCGGTCGACTGGATGGCAGACTTGCCCGCAGGAATGTCCTGGTGAATCACATGATAATTCTCCACCAGCAAGCGACCGATGGGGACCGCCATCCAGCAATTCTGGTCGCGATGATTGTGGATGGAACTGGCTTGCCCAATCTCCCAGCAAACCGCGATCAACTCGTAAAGCGGGTTTTTGTCGATCAAATTGCGGGTGTAGTGTTGGCGATCCCACGTGAGATAGGGCGCCAGCGAATCCGGGTTGAGAGGATTATCCTCCAGAAGTTTACGGATTTCCTCCGTAGGCCCAAACGCTGCTTCGGGAAATTTGCGGAGAGCGGTTACGAAATCGTGAATTAGAATTTGTTTCGTCGCTGTAGCCATGGATGCTCCGGAAAAGTATAACGGATGTGTCACTCGATCGTTCGATCGTTCGATCGTTTACTCGATGAACGTGCAATCTCCATAGGAATAAAAACGATACTTTTCCCCGACAGCGTGCTCGTAAGCGCGCAAAATGTTTTCTTTCCCACCGAACGCGCTGACCAGCATCAGCAATGACGATTGCGGCAAGTGGAAATTTGTCAGCATCGCGTGCACCACGTGGAATTCGAATCCCGGGTAAATAAATATCTCGGCCATGCCGGACCCTGCAAGGATGGAGCCGGCTCCAGCCCGGACCGCGTGTTCGAGAGTTCGCACAGTAGTGGTGCCAACGGCAACGATGCGGCGCTTCTCTTTCAGCGCCCGAGTAATCGCGGAAGCCGCGTCCGAAGAAATGGAATAAGGCTCGGAGTGAATCTTGTGATCTTCCACCCGCTCCACGCGAATGGGCTGGAATGTTCCCAGCCCGACGTGCAGAGTGACTTCAACGGTCTCAACTCCGCGCCGCCGGATGCGATCGAGGACCTCGGTGGTGAAATGAAGTCCGGCAGTAGGAGCGGCGACCGAACCTCGGGGCTCGGCATAGACAGTTTGATAGCGCTCCCTATCTTGGCGCGAGTCTTCCCGTGCGATATAGGGCGGAAGCGGAACGTGGCCAATGCGATCAAGGATCGAGAAGAAGTCCGCGACCGGATGAAAGCGGATGTGGCGCTCTCCGAACTCACCGCGAGCAAGCACCTCTGCTTGCAACTCAGCATGCTCGCTGGAATCGTGCTCAGCGGAATCATGCTCGCCGAAGAATAGACGTTCCCCCACTCCGATCTTGCGTCCGGGACGAACCAGGCACTCCCAGTCGTTCGGCTCAGTCGAAACCTGGCGTGTCAAAAGAACTTCGATTCGCCCATGAAGAAAATCTCGTGCCGCCGGATTTTGAGGGCTGACAGGCTGGGCTCGCGCGCCTTTGCGGCGGCCATAAAGCCTGGCCGGAAACACGCGAGTATTGTTAAATACTAATAAATCGTCCGAGCGTAACCGTTCAGGAAAGTCGCGAAACAGGCGGTCAGACCACTGTCCCGTGCCCCGGTCCACACACAACATGCGGGAAGCGTCTCGGGCGGCGAGCGGTTCCTGAGCAATCAATTCGTCAGGAAGATGAAAGTCGAAGTCAGAAACCAGCACGGCCTCGATTATAAGAGAGGGCCGGCAACCTGCCGACAGCGTGGGGCCAACATATTCTGTGATCTTTGGTAAATTTGTTTGTCTGCCGCGAGCAAGGTGCGATACTATGCGGGGGCTGGAGCTTTAGCCGCTTTCGTCACTCCCCCAAGAGAGTTTTCCATGTCCGCTGAACGCAAACACAGGGAAGAGATTGTTCGCTACGGACGCATGCTGCACGAACGTGGCTTCGTGGCGGCGATGGACGGAAATCTTTCGGTCCGGCTGGATCGTGAGCGAATATTGGTGACGCCCACCTGCGTCAGCAAAGGCGCGATGCGCGCCGCGGACATGGTCATCGTAGACCTCGATGGCAAGCGAGTGGCGGGACGGCGCAACGTGACCAGCGAAATCGGGATGCATCTCCTGATTTACCGCACGCGGCCCGACATTCAGGCGATTGTGCACGCTCATCCACCCACCGCAACGGGATTCGCCGCCGCCGGCATGGCTCTCACCGAACCGCTCGTCTGTGAAGTCGTGATGGGCCTGGGATGCATTCCGCTCGCCCGCTATGGCACGCCCGGAACTTCGGAGCTAGCCAAGACGCTCGAGCCCTACGTGCCTCACTACGATGCCATTCTGATGTCGAATCATGGCGTCGTCGCCTACGGCGATACGATTGAGCACGCCTACATGAAGATGGAAACCGTGGAGCATTTCGCGCAGATCGCCCTGGTCACGCACCTCTTGGGCCGCCAGCAGCCGCTCAGCGGGGTAGACATCGAAAAATTATTGCTGGCGAGAACGAAATATTTCGGCGGGAAGATGGCCGCCTCCATGCCCATGGCCATGTCAAGGCCTCCTGAAAAAGTCAGCTAGCTTAGCGGCCTGATTAGAAATTAGCGGCACGAATCAACCTCGGCGCTTTTCACTGTGCCGTTGCCAACTATTCTCCTCCGATGCGGAAGCGAAATCCGGCCCGGAAATTGATAGGCAAAGCCGGATAGCCAACCACTTCGTTATAGCGCCGATCGAGAACATTCTCGACGTTGGCATAAGCGGTCACGCGCGAGTTGAAGGCATACCAGCCGCCAAGATCGGCGCGCACATAGCCCGCGGCATGGTCGATGTTGAAGCCAAGAAAATCATCGTCCGGCCGGCGCCCGACAAAACTTCCGCTCAGATTCGCGCCCCACTTACTCCCCAGATACGACAACAATGTAGTTGCCGAATGTTTTGGCCGTCGCAGCAGCGGCTCTCCGGGAAGATATTGCGAATCGATAGGCGCTGGATTGCTGAGAATCTCCGTCGATGTGTACGTGTAGGCCGTGTTCAGCAACAACCGGGTTCGAATCTTTGCCTGCAATTCCACTTCAGCCCCTTGCGCGAAAGCCTGATTCACGTTGAAATATTCACCGACAAACGTTGTGGGATCGATGGTTACGTAGTTGATCTGATCGTGAAACAGATTGTTGAAATACGTGGCATTCAGAACGTATTTTCCGCTGTAGAAATTCTGCTTAATGCCGGCCTCAAACGCCCGAACCCGCTCCGGCTTCAGGCCAGGATTCGGAATGGAATACGGCGGCCCGGCAAAAGTTTCCTCCAGCCGCGGCTCTTTGTAGCCAGTCGCATAAGAAAATCGGAGACGCGTTCCAGAAACAATTTCTCCGCCACGCCTCCCCAGCAGAGTTAAAGCTATTCGCGGCACGCCCGTATTCCCGAAGACACTGCTGTGAACGAATCGCCCGCCTGCGACCACGGAAAGCCTGCCCCAAGTGATTTGTTGTTGCAGGTAAGCATCCTGATTGAGCCGCTGGCCGGGAGTTTGCGAGCCAACGCTGCCCACAAATCCATTTTCGTTTTCAACGCGATATCCAAACGTGCTCTGCGCCCAGCTGCGCTCGGAATAGTCTCCCTGATATTCGAATCCCGCGCGGTTGATGTTGTCGTATTCGTGGGCGGGAACGTCGAATTGTCCATAGAGCGGACTTACACGGTCCGGATCGCCACTCAGATTCACGTCGTTGTAGCGATAGAGATAATCAAAGCCGGTGAAGTGATGCTGCCAACCCGAAGGCTCCGCCACAGTAAGTTCCGCGCTGCCCAGCAAGCTATTGAGCTGCGACCATTCGTTGGGATCGGGCGGAAGCGGCTGTGTAACGCCGTTCACATCTACTAGCGGATCGTAACCGTTGAAGCTCCATTCGCCGGGAACGCCCGTGTGACTGTTCGAATGCCGCATGTGCAGGCGCAAAGAAGTTTTCTCGTTGATCGCAATGCCAACGTTTGCACCCTGCAACGAGTCGGAATATGCGTTGTTGATTCCCGAGCCGTTGGTATTGAACTGATCGCCAAAAAAGTTGTAATCGAAGCGCCCGCGGGCCCCGGAGATTGCGGCGTTCCCATTGGCAGTGGAGAAGTTTCCGCCATCGGCGCCCAGCAGGACTTCTGGCGTTCGCGTGCTCCCGGTGCGAGTGAACACCTGCACCACGCTGGTCATGGCATCGGAGCCATACAGTGTGCTCTGCGTGCCGCGCAGAAACTCCATGCGATTGGCTTCGGTGAGCGGCAGCGTCCCGAAATCGAAAGTCCCGCCTGGCTCGTTGATGGTGACGCCATCGACAATCACTTTGTTGTAATTGGATTCGCCGCCGCGCACAAACAGGGAAGACAAGCCGCCGCGCTGTCCCGCCGTATTCACCACGGCTCCGGGGAGAAAGCGGACGGCATCATTGGCGGCCACCGGTTGCATGGTTTCGAGCTGGCCGTTCTCCAGCGTAGAGACATCAGCACCGCTCTCTTCGGCAGCCACGGGATTGCTGGTTGCTGTGACGACGACGGTTTCCGAGGCTGCGGCGAGGTGCAGTTGAATCGTGACGACATCAGGGTGAGCGGGTACGTCGGACGTCTGCGGAGCGAACCCCGGAGCTAGGACTTGAATCCGGTAACTGCCGGAGGACAATTCGCTGGGCTTTAGTTCGACGAACGAAGCAACTCCTTCGGCCGAAGTAGTAGAAGTTTTCAAAGCGGTGCCGGTCACTCTTGAAAACAGAGAAACCTGAGCGCCGGCAACGGCGGCGGATTGCGGATCGATGATTTTAACTTTGAGATCGGCAGCGGATGCTGCCGCGAGAAAAACGAAAACAAAAAACGAAGCGCAAAGTGCGCGCATAACCATCCTCCTTTTCACGCGAAAGGGGTTAAGGTGGACGGTTTACGCCGGTCTCCTGGCTTTGCGAGTGAGAATGCTCGAAACTTAAAGCTCAAGCATCCATTGCCTGCAGACGGCCTTCCCGGAATTCTCCAGTGACCGGCTGCGATTTCCTCGCTTACAGTTGCGCGGCAGCGCGGGAATTGCACCCGCTTCCCTGTCTTCGCCACAAGGCAAAGACGCGCAAACCGAAGGACATTTCAAAGAACGGAAATACGTGGTTCGAGAAATTTACCGGGGCAGGTGCTGGAAGTCAACCGGCGTACCCTGTACGAATGCCAACGACCTGGGCACGTGACCGGCCCGATTCTGGCATTTTGAGCGCTATCGGGAGTGGGTGTTGAAAAACTCTTGTGCAGGAATGCTCTTTTGGTCGCGGGTCGGAGCTTGCGAGCTTTTGTTTCTCGTCTAAGTAGTGATCGAGGCAGGTGTGACCGGCTTGCTGAGGAATCGCACTAGTCGTTTGATGTTCTGGGCTACCGCGGCCAGGAAGAACTGCTCGCGCACGAATCTGAGTCTCCGCAGACGCAAGCGCCGCAATCCGATCTGATTCTTCAGTTCCGCGAACAAGGCTTCCACCTTCTTTCTTTGGCGCTGTGCTTTGGCGAACTCCGGCGTGTTGACTAACTCTCGCGCACATTGTTGGGCTGGTTCGTTCTGGTGGATGATAAGGCCCCGGAAGTCAGCACTTGTGCATTGCGCTCGGAGCGCGCACGGGCCACACTTTTTGCGTGTCCCGATGTAGTTGAAAGCTCGGGGACCGAAAAATGGACTTCTCTTTCTGTGGATACTGTCACGGGTCCGCATGTAGGGAGTGATGCTCCGATCGACTAGCCATTGCAAGAACTCGCCGTTCCCGTAGGTCGTATCCGCCGCCACCGATTCTGGCTCTCGTCCTTGCCACTCGGCGAAACGAGTGAGCATCTCCAGCGCGGCTACCGTTTCCTGGCTCATCCGGGCCGCCGTGGCCTGCACTCCGACGATTCCACAGCTGTCGTTATCCACCAGATAGTTGTCGTAGTAACCGAGACGCGCCGGTGTGCCACCTTTGGTCGCATAGGTGGAATCGGGATCGGTGGTCGATACCTGATCCTGCTCGTGCACTGGCTCTTCCACCGGGTTCTGCTCTTCTACTTCCCGCAGATACTGCCGCACGGTGTGATGGACCTGTGCTGCTTCCGCTAATTGCTCCCGTGGAATCCGGCTCTCCTTGGCGGCGTTCGCTTCCACGAAGCTGCCATCGACGGAGAGATTCTTCCCGCTCACCAGCCCCACTTCCACACACTGCCGTACGATCTGCTCAAACAGCTGCTCGAACAGCTTCGATTCCTGAAACCGCCCGTGCCGGTTCTTGGAGAACGTTGAGTGATGCGGCATCTCCTGATCGAACCCCAGACCGGTGAACCATCGCCACGCCAGGTGCATGCGCAGTTCCTCCACCAACTTACGCTCGCTGGTGATGCCGTACAAATAGCCGATCAGCAGAATGCGCAGCAGAAGTTCGGGATCGATCGATGGCCGACCCGTCTCACTGTAGCTGTCCTTCAGTTGCTGCCGGACGAACTCGAAGCGGATGTGTTTGTCGATCAGCCGCAACAGGTGGGTTTCAGGAACTTGGTCCTCCAAACGGAAGTAGTAGAACAGCGCTTCGGAGCGGTCGTGTTGCCCCATCATAATCAGCAGGCCTCCGACGATCAGAATCAAACAGAGCATGTGCGATTGCTTTCTTCTAACATGCTTCTGCCGAATCTCATCCCGCTAATCGACGTGACTTTTTCAACACCCACGGGATATTACGCCAACAATGAGACCTCCGCGTTGGATCAGACCCACCCGAGGATGCAAAGCGAGATTGCAGCCAGCATCGCGTAGGACAATAAGTTAGCATTTCTCACGACGCAATTGGTCTTGGAGTTGGCCATCGCCCCGGTCGGGTCTTTTCTTCTTATCCACCACTTCACGTAGGCTGCCTCGATCCACCATGAAATTGCAAAGCACATCGCGAACATGAGGACGGCCGCACCAATCAATATCCAGCGCGGGTACTGGCCCATAGCCAACGAAAGATGAGACACGTCGCCACCGTTTAACTGCTCGAAATTAGCCTGTCGAGGTTCCGAACAGCCGGAGCTGTATTCGGTTCTGAAGGACCTGGGCAACCGCTGTTGCAATCGGAAACCCGATAATGGTTGAAACAATGTTTGCAGCCCCAAAAACTCGGAAAGCCTGCCCACGGCTCAGGCCTAATTGGTTGCGAGAATAGCTCGCTTCGACTGCGATGATTGGCAGCAACAGCAGGACCGCGATTGGCCAAACCAGCATCAAGCTGGGCAATATCGCGTCTGCGGGCAACGGGAAGAGACGATTCACGAAGCCATTTTAGGTCGATGTGCTTGCCATGCAAACGTTACCTTGGTGGGCAAACAGAATGCTGTAGGTGTTGCTATCAGGCATCTCTGACAATGTCGGCGGTGTCAAGCGTTTTTGAGCGTACTGCTCCTTGCACTCCGAAGAGCGCGCCATTTCGCTCTAGTTGAAACAGTGCCAATCCAACCACGGCTCGCTCGCAATCAGTCCTCAGGTCTGGAACTCAGTCCGACCCATGCATCTCTTCGGTCACAACGTCGATCATGATTACTACTTCGAACTCCTCCGTGAAGAGGAGCGGGATACCCACCCAATTACTCGATGTTCTACTTCACACCATCGCCTGTTCCGGGCTTTCCCGCGTGCGAACCGAACTTTGTTAACTTCCCGAAATCCCATTCCTTGCGCATCATCCAGTACAAGCGAACCGCCAGTTTCCTCGCCATGGCGACCTTGGCGATTTTCCGTCCCCGCCTCAGCGTAAGGTGGAGATACTGGCTGCGCCATTCCGGGAGGCTGCGCGCCGTCACTTGCGCCGCCTCCACCAGCAAGAAGCGCAACATCGAACTGCCTTGCTTGGTGATATGTCCTAGTCGTCGCCGGCTCCCGCTGGAATCCTCCAACGGCACCAGTCCCAGATAACTCGCGATCTGCTTGCCACACTGAAACCGATCTGCCCTCCCGATAATCAGCACGAACGCCAGTGCGGTCAGAGGCCCTACTCCGGGGTGGGTTCTCAACCGCTGCGCCTCAGGACATTTCTCCACTTCCTGCTCGATGGCTTGCCTCAGCTCGGCAATCGTCGGGTTCAGCCCATCCAGCAACTTCAGCAGATCCTCCCGTCGCCGGCTGGCCCATGGCGCTAACCGGAATGCCTCCAGTTGTTCTCGTCCCGATTCCCGCCACAACCTCTTCTTGCAGCGGAGGCCTTCGTTGATCGCCACCGCTTGCAGTTGGTTCATGATGCGGGTGCGCGCCTGCACCATGCGGTGCCGGTGCCACAGCAGTTGCCGCAGATCGCGATTCTCCCAACTCGGTAACCAGATCTGCGGAAAGTCATCTTTCAGCATCAATCTCAGAATCAGCTGCGCATCCTGGCGATCCGTCTTTTGCTTGCGTACTCGCTTCGCATGGATCACAGTTGCATCTCCGATCCACAACTCGAAGTTGAGTTCCGCCAGTAGTCGCTCGAACCAGCGCGCCTGCCCGCTGGCTTCCATCCCCACGCGCACCTTGATTCCACCTGCCGCCAGTTCACGGTAGAAGTTCTCCGCTTCCTCGCGGTGCTCCAATCGCCGCTCTCCGCAGTCGCCGGTGGCGGTGTCTACAAAAGCAATTTGCTGGAAGGCCGGGTGATAATCGCATCCTATAATCATCATGTTCGGCTCCTTTCTCCCGAGCCTTTTTGGTTGGTTTGCACACCACCAACTTTACCCGGGTCTACGGAGCCGACATTGTCATGGAATCATTTACACGTTTTGAGAATTGGCCGGGCTGGACAATGCATTATGAGAGAGGGGCCGATCTGCGGAATGCGGCACCTCAGAACGGAAGGAACAGATAGCAAAATCGGCTGAGGAATGACACTTTACCTTGAGGGAAAGACTCCGTTGAACGGGAATGATCTTTCCCCCAAGGAGGCAACTGCATGAGTCGCGAGATCAAGTATATCGGCATGGACGTGCACAAGGAAGCGGTGGTGATCGCTGTCCTCAGTGGCAGTGGCAAGCTGGAAATGGAGTCGATCGTGGAAACCAAAGCCAGCAGCATTCTGCAGTTTATCCACGGTCTGCGGGGCGAGTTGCATGTGACCTGGGAAGAAGGGACCTGGGCGAGCTGGCTCTACGATCTGCTTAAGCCGCAAGTGCAGGAAGTGCTGGTCTGCGATCCGCGGCGCAATGCGTTATTAAAGGAAGGCAACAAGAGCGACAAGATCGATGCGCGCAAGCTGGCCGACTTGTTACGCACGGGAATGCTGCGGCCGGTCTATCACGGAGAACATGGACTGCGGACGCTGCGCGAACTGGGGCGCAGTTATCAGAGCCTGGGCCAAGATCTGAACCGAGTGATGAATCGGATCAAAGCTCTGTATCGCAGCTGGAGCATCCCTTGTGCCGGTACCCAAGTCTATGCTCCGCGTTATCGGGAACAGTGGCTCCAGAAGATCGAGCATGCCGGCGTGCGCCGGCGCGCCGAGATGCTCTATCAACAGTTGGATGGATTGCAGACCTTACGACGAACCCTGCGTCCCGAGTTATTGGCGGAGAGCCGGAAACATAAAGCCTCAAAACTGCTGCGCCAGATTCCCTGCATCGGTCCGATCCGAGCCGCCCGCTTGATCGCGTTGATGCAAACGCCGCATCGCTTCCGTAGCAAACGGCAACTCTGGACCTATAGTGGGCTGGGCATTGAGACCCGTGACAGTGCGCAATATCGCTACGTGCACGGACAACTGCAACGTACGAAAAAACCGCAACAGATTCGCGGTCTCAATCAGAATCACAGCCACGAGATGAAAGAGATCTTCAAGGGCGCCGCCACCCGAGCCAGCTGTGGGGTAGGGCCGTTGCGCGATTTCTATGCGGCTTTGCTGGAGAAAGGGATGAAGCCGGAGATGGCGCGCCTAACGTTAGCCCGCAAGATCGCGGCCATTGCCTTGACACTTTGGAAGAAGGAGGAACGTTTCGACGCTGAACAACTGAAGCCGCAAGCAGCTTGAGCGCCGCACCAACTCAGGTGATCCGCCAGGTTCTCTTGCCTCGGTGGTGGCCCATCGTTCTGCGACGCTCGGGTTCGAGGGAGAGTATCCAAGCGCTCATTAGGCGTTCGGGTGCTGGAATCGGCACCCAGTCTCCGGGTCAATCCTATGCCCCCTCGGATAACCCAAAAAAGCCATAGGCCTCGAGCCTCACATAGGATGATGGTTGGCACTTTAGCCAACGGTGGGCTTGCGCAGCTTCGCAACGAATGGTGTCGGGACCGCGGCATGAAACCACTCAAGGAAGACCAGCAACTGCGATCCCTATCCCGGTCGCACTCTGTGGCGCGTCAGGCGTTAAAACCAAAATCCTCCCACGAAGAAGAAGGGGCCTGGATGCAAGCACCGATTTCGAGGTCTCACGGGAGGAGTGGAGAAGTGTTTTTGCTTGACATCCTCTCTCATAGGATATCGCGATTTAGCGCCACTCACCATTTCGTGAAGCGGACCGCACTCGGTTCATTTCGACTTTGGGGTAATGTTGTGTGAAACTTTTGAGGACTCGATCATTGGCATCCGCGTGAATTATGGCAAGCTCATAACATGCGAACTCACTCAGTCCCGACCTTGCCCACGTTCTCTTCTGCAAATTCGCAGACACGGTCGAGCGAATCCTGCAGCTCCTGTTGATAGCGTTCCAGATCTTCGTCACTCGTCTCCGCTGGCACCGGAATGAGCTTTCCAAACCGCATCAGCACACGCGAGAAAGGTTTCGGGATGACGAGCCGGTCCCAGGTATTGAGCACCCACGCCCGCTCTACAGCGATGTGAAACATGGTCAGTGGAACTCCGGACGATCGCGCCAGCGCAACCGGTCCCGGCTTCACTTTATGGCGCGGACCGCGCGGACCATCGAGCGAGAAAGCTACTGTCCATCCATCCTGCAACGCCCGACGCAGACCCAAAAGAGCGCGCATCGCATTGCGGCTGCTGGATCCTTTTACCGCGACGAATCCGAATTTGCGGATGATTCGTCCCATGTATTCGCCGTCATAGCTGTTGCTGCTCATCACTCGCACGCCGAGATCGCGGCACATATAGGTCGCGGGAATGATGCAGGCGTGCCAAAACGAAGCAATCAGCGGCCGCTCGTCAACAGTTTGCTGCGCGCCGTCTTCGCGAGATATGCTCACGCGCAGTGTAGGACCGATGAGGCGTATGAACCAGTAACCCAGAAAAATAATAAGGCGCAGAATAATTCTCTGCCGCAGCGTGAACCGGTGCGGAGCGCGTACAGCTTCAGACGAGGCAGGCGCTTCGCGGTTGCTGACTTCGGTCACCAGGATATTGTAATGGGGTCGCGGAGGGGACGCCTCGCTTTGCTCGGCAGGACAGCCGAGGGCGGCTGTCCCCACATGGACCGTGGCGGCGTAGTGCAGACGCGCTAACTCTCCAGATAAGCGTCAATCCACTCTTTGACTTTGTGGCGGCGATCGTCGGCGGGATCGAAGCGCACGCCGAAGGTCTTGGTCTTTCGCCAGCTAACGACCCCGCGGACGCAGACACGCGGCAGAGTGAGCAGCGAAAAAGATACCTCGATATTAGTTCCGGAAGGCATATCCTCCGAACTCTTTAACGACATGCCGCCGGAGCTGACATCGACGCTCGAGGCGCTCAGCCGGTGACCATCCGGACTGACCACCGTAACCTCAGTCATGATCGGAACCCGCGCGTAGCGGCGGAATTCATGCAGCACCAGCATGTGTGTGGCGCGCACCAGTTTGAGCGCCGCAGGCCGCTCCAGCGGTTCCTGAAACATCGCGTTGATGCCGTATTTCGAGTATCGCATTGCTTCCTGAGCGTTACCGCCCAGCCCATAAAGAACGATGCGGCTGTTGGAAGGAGAAGTGCGCGCCGCTTCCATAACCTTGTCGGCTCCGGAACCAAGATTCAACACGCAAGCTTCGAATTTTTCCTGGCGCAAGCGCTCGGCTGCGCTCGATGACACCAGCACCGACTCGATTCCGAATTGCCGAAAGCATTCGCTCAGCAAGAACCTGGACGACTCTTTGAGATCAACGAGGGCGGCGCGAGCCATCGCCTTTTTGACGGGAGCGGGTGCAAAGGCGGTTCCAAAGGCTTTTTCCATGGATAAGGGCCGACTTCCGGTACGAAAGTTTTATTTTGGCGCACCACGAACGAGATGGAAAGACCCTAAGGGGCTAGGGCGAAGTACAAAAGTGCCATTACCAGAAGTGGACTGGTGGGTGGAGGAAACTGCTAAAGCCAGAAGCCATGCGGGCGCTCCATGGCGGCGTAAATCGCCGAATTTTCCGGCGACTGTGCTGACCCGCTTGGCATCTCAAAGTACAGTTGGCCGATGAAGACTAAGAAGTTTCTCACCGGTTGCGAGCCGATTTTATCGGTCCCGACTGGAGTCATCTATGACACTTTGGGCTTATTTTCGCAGCGCCGCATTATTTGCCTTCCTGATTGCGCCATCCCTGATTGCGTCATCGATGACTGCGCAACAGGCAGCAACAAAAGCAAGTCTCGGGGGAAAGATCCCTGGTTCAACATTGACGCTAAGAATGTCTGGCTGGATACAGGCCTTACTATTCCGAAAGGAGATCTCGTGCACGTCTACGGAGGGGTGCTGGCTTGTACCGTCCTCTCGCCGCAAAGACCGCATTTGCCGCTCCCCTCGGCCCCGGTCGGGGTTCTGCTAATGAAGCTGCATGCAGAGGACAAGCCTGTGCTGGCAAGTCCTGATGGCGAGTTGCCTGCCATGGATAACGCGAGCCGCCTTTACCTTGGTGTCAATGGCTGGCAGTGCTGCGGAAAACTCCCGGCAAGAGTGCATATCGAGAAGCCGCAACCATAACACTGGCCTGAGCTGGACGTTGAGCGGTTATCGGAGTCCGGCTACTACTCTGACCAGCGCCGAAACAGCAGCGCGCCATTCGTCCCACCGAAGCCGAAAGAATTCGACATAGCGTATTCAAGGTTGGCCTTGCGCGCGTGGTTGGGCACGAAATCCATTGCGTTCGTTCCCGGATCCTGATGGAAGAGGTTGATGGTGGGAGGCAGAATCTGATCTCGCAGCGCTAGAACAGTGATGCCGGCTTCCAGGCCACCTGCGCCGCCGAGCAGATGCCCGGTCATCGATTTTGTCGAGCTTACGGGAATCTTACGCTCGCCAAAAAAGTTTCGGATGGCGTGGGCCTCCAGCGTGTCGCCGATGGGCGTCGATGTTCCGTGGGCATTCACATAATCCACTTTCTCGGCGCCGATTCCGGCATCGCGCACTGCGTTTCGCATCACGCGGAACCCGCCTTCATGCTCGGGAGCGGGCTGCGTCATATGGTATGCGTCTCCGGACATGCCATAGCCGGCCACTTCGGCAAGAATCGTAGCCCCGCGATTTTTTGCATGTTCCAACTCTTCGAGCACCAGAATCCCGGCGCCCTCGCCCATCACGAAACCATCGCGATCCTGATCCCACGGACGGCTGGCTCTTTCCGGATCGTCGTTGCGCGTGGAAAGCGCGCGCATGGCGGCGAATCCGCCCACGCCCATCGGCGTAATCGCCGCCTCAGAGCCGCCGGCAATCATCACGTCGGCATCGTTGTGCTGGATGATACGGAAAGAATCGCCCACAGAGTGCGCGCTGGTTGTGCAAGCAGTCGCCGTGGCTTCATTCGGACCCTTCGCCCCGAACCGCATGGATACATGACCAGCCGCAAGGTTGACGATGGCCGCCGGAATAAAGAAAGGAGAAATCTTGCGCGGCCCGCCTTCGATCAGCGCGCTGTGTTCGCGCTCGATGATGTCGAAACCGCCAATGCCAGACCCAATGTGTACTCCCACGCGTTCATCATTTTCCGGTGTGATTTTCAGTCCTGACATTTTGAACGCTTCATCCGCCGCGGCCAGCGCCAGATGAATGAAGCGCCCCATCTTCTTGACTTCTTTTTTCTCGACAAAATTAAGTGGATCGAAGTTCTTGACCTCGGCGGCGATCTGGCAGGCGAAATTACTCGAGTCAAACTGAGTGATGCGGGTCACGCCGCTCTTGCCGGCGAGCAAGGCCTGCCACACTTCTCCGGTGGTATTTCCCACGCCGCAGATCAGGCCGATGCCGGTAACTACGACCCTGCGTCCCAAACTACTTGCCACCTTTCGAATGCTTGGAGATGTAATCGATGGCATCCTGCACGGTGCGAATCTTTTCCGCATCCTCGTCGGGAATTTCGATGTCGAAGCCTTCTTCGAACGCCATCACCAGTTCCACCGTATCCAGTGAATCCGCGCCCAGGTCGTCCACGAACGACGCGCTGGAAGTGACTTCGCCCTCATCCACGCCCAACTGCTCTACGATTATCTGCTTTACCTTCTCGTCAACGGCTGCCATGTTTCTCCTCGCTTAATCTCTGATTAGATTTGAAATTCGCTGTCTGGACTCTAGAGTGTCGAAGCACTAACTCGCCAAACTACAAGCTCGCCAAAATAAGAATCGTCGCCATTCTTCATCTGCTCGACGTGTGCCGTGGCCCTTCTGTCCCGGAAAAGTGATACCACTGCAACCGAAAAGGCGAACGTGTAGTGTAACGGTCCCGGCGAATGGCTGTAAAGGAAGCGCCGAACCTGGTAGTGGTGCACTTTGACTATTACACGACGACTGTCATCCTGAGCGGAGCCGTTTTTCAGGCGAAGCGAAGGATCTCCCGCTTAACCGGCGCAACGCGTGAGCCAAACTGCACTACTACCCCGAACCTCATAAAGCCGGAGCTGTGATATACCTTCAGCATCGTAACGTGACCTTTCACACCGGTCAAACCACATGCGTGCCGTCGTCCAGCGGGTAAGCCGCGCCCAAGTCTCGGTCAACGAAGAAATCACCGGCAAGATCGGGCTGGGACTGCTGGTCCTGCTTGGCGTTGGCCGCGACGATACGGAGGACGATGCCAGCTACCTGGTACGAAAAATCGCCGGCCTGCGCATTTTCGAAGACGATACCGGAAAGATGAACCGCAGCATACTGGACGTCGGCGGCAGCGTGCTGGCCGTCTCGCAGTTCACACTTTATGCCGACGTCCGGCGCGGCAATCGCCCTTCGTTCGATGCCGCTGCGCCGGCAGAAAAAGCACGTCAACTCTATGAGTTCTTCGTAGTCCAGATGCTTGCCGCGGGACTCGTCTGCGAAACCGGGCGTTTTCAGGAAATGATGAAGGTAGAACTCGTCAACGAGGGCCCGGTGACCATCCTGTTGGACTCGGGGAAGGCATTCTAAGAGAACTACGCATGTGCCTTCCGCATCAGGCGCGCCCGCGCGCCGCACGGTCACTCGCGGATCCTCAACCAGTTTCAGCAGATCGGCCATAGGTTAGCTGCCTAGCGAGCGGCGAGGATCACGTCCGTCGCTCGCGCCGCATCCGCCGCCGCCTTCACATCGTGCGTCCGCAGGATATGCACTCCCTTCATGATTAGCGCAGTTTGCGCCGCCAGATCCCCATAGAGCCGGTCGGGGATTGCCGCGTCTTTTCCATTTCTTGCCAGCATGCGGCCGATAAACGATTTTCTCGAAGTCCCGGCCAGCAGCGGCATTCCCAGGGATTGCAAGTCTTGAAACCGGGCCAGCAGCGGATAGTTTTGCTCAAAGTTTTTTCCGAAACCAAGCCCCGGATCGAGTGCGATCTTCTCCCGCCGCACTCCAGCCAACACCGCCGCCTCCATCCATTCTCTAAGTTCCCGCTTCACTTGCAGAACAATGTCTATTGGCGGCGGAAGCGAGCGCCACTCTTCCGGACGGCCGCGCATGTGCATCAGAACCACCCCGCACTTCAATTCAGCAATCGTCTTCGCCATCTCCGCGTCCCAGCGCAGACCGCTGACATCGTTCACAATTTCCGCTCCTGCCAAAATCGCAGCGCGCGCCACGCTGGCTTTGTAAGTGTCAATCGAGATCACCGCATCAGGACGTAGTTTTTTAAGTCCGGCAATTACCGGCAACACGCGGCGTAATTCTTCTTCCGCACTCACGGCAATCTTCGGAGCTGGCGAAGTATGAGCCCTTAACTCCTGCGTTCGTCCTTCAGTCGTTGCAGGCGTATCGGAAACCGCGGCGCCGGGACGGGTGGACTCTCCGCCAATATCAACAATATCCGCGCCCTCATCGAACAAGCGCAATGCGTGCGCGATTGCCTTTTCCGGATCGACGTACAGCCCTCCATCAGAAAAAGAGTCTGGAGTCACATTCACGATGCCCATGATCAGCGTGCGCTTTCCCAGTTCCAGCGTGCGCGACTTCAGGCTCCATTGAAAAACAGCTCTCATGCCGCAGATTCTAAATGAAACCAGAGGCAGTTCACCTCGACGAACATGTATCATTAAAATCAGTCGAAATGAAATCGATTGAAAACTCCTATTCTGAAGTTCTTCCGCTTCGCTGGATCGCACTGGCCATTGCAACACTACTCGTGCTCGCCGCCCTCACGGGCTGCGACATCGAGCGCCGTAAATCCGATGCGGAACTCGGCCTCAATGCTCAGCAAGCCGCCGGCCGCAAGATTTATGACAACTACTGCGACCGCTGCCATCGCCCTTACTCGACCAAAGGAAAGAAAGGCCCGGGATTGAAGGGAATATTTCGCAACAAGTATCTTCCGCAGACCGGATTACCGGCCAACGATGATCGCGTCACCGACATTATTCGCAACGGCCGTCCCGATATGCCCGGCTACAGCCAGGTGATGAGCGCGCAAGAGATTCAGGACCTGCTCGCTTATCTGCACACGCTCTAGCGCGCGCTGCGGAGATGCGTGCCAAAGATGCGCGCGTGTTTCTCGCCGTGGGATAATCGTTCCGTGAAAACCGCCGCGCCATCCGAACTCTTTCGCAAGCTTCCTTCCGTGGATGATGTGGTGCGCCTTCCCGCCATCGCAAAGCTCGCCGCGAACTATGGTCACGATCCCGTCGTGGACGCGGCCCGGGTTGTACTCGCCCGCCTGCGCCATGAAATTACAAGCGGGTTGCTGAACGACACTTCGGTCGAGCTTGCTCTCTCCGGCCTGCCGCAGGCGGTTGAACTGCAGTTGCGCCAGTCCCTAAGCTATTCTCTGCGCCCGGTCATCAATGCCACCGGAGTGATTCTGCACACCAACCTGGGTCGCGCCCCGCTGAGCGAAGCCGCGATCGAACACATCCGCGAAACCGCTGCCACTTACTCAAATCTGGAGTTTGATTTGGCTGCCGGCGCTCGCGGCAAACGCGATGTGCACGTCGATCGCTTGCTTCGCAAGTTGCTGAGTACTGACGCGCTTGGCACAGCCACTCCGACGAACGCCGCCGGGCTTCGCCCGGGCGGGACAGCCGAGGCGGCTGTCTCCACACGAGCAGAAACAGCAACCATCGTCGTCAACAACAACGCGGCCGCCGTGCTGCTGGCTCTGAATACTATCGCTGACGGTGGAGAAGTCATCGTCTCCCGCGGCGAGTTGGTAGAGATCGGTGGCTCCTTTCGCATTCCCGATGTGATGGCAAAATCGGGCGCGATTCTCCGTGAAGTGGGTACGACGAATCGCACCCGCGTCTCCGACTACGAACGAGCCATCACCGACCGCACTCGCGTTCTGTTGCGAGTGCATCGTTCAAATTTCGAGATCACGGGATTCACCGAGCAGGCCTCTACCGCCGAACTCGTCAGTCTGGCACGTAAATGCGGCATCCCTTTGATGGAAGACCTGGGCAGCGGCGCGCTGTTTGATCTTCGCTCTATCGGGATTCAAGGCGAGACGACCGTGTTAGATAGCCTGCGAAGCGGCGTCGATATCGTCACTTACAGCGGCGATAAACTTCTCGGCGGCCCGCAGGCTGGATTGATCAGTGGCAATTCAGATTTAGTCGCTCGTATGCGCTCGAATTCGTTGTTCCGCGCGTTGCGCGTAGATAAGCTCGTCTACGCTGCGCTGGAAGCAACCCTTCTCGCCTACGTGCGCCGTGATCACGATGCAATTCCCACACTCCGCATGATGCGGCTTGCGAAAGAAGCGATTGGCGAACGTGCCGCAAGGCTCGCCGCGCAAATCGCTTCGCCGAAATTAAAAACGGAAATTGTGGACGCAGAATCCATCCTGGGCGGTGGCTCCGCGCCATCCTCGATTCTTCCTACGCGAGTCCTCGCGCTGTCTTGCGAAAATCTCAGCGCTGACGAATTTGCCGAACGTCTGCGCGAGTCAGACCTTCCTATCATCGCCCGGGTCGAGGAAGGCCGCGTCCTGCTCGATCTGCGCACCGTCTTCCCCGAGCAGGACATCGCCATCGCCGCCATTCTCACTCGCATCGTTACTTGATGCTTTCGCATCGAACCACCGTTGGCTACTCTCTACACCATCGGACATTCCACGCGCCCGCTCGACGACCTGCTCTCCGCACTTCAGGCGCACCAGATTCGAACCCTGGTCGATATCCGCGCCTTCCCCATGTCACGGCGCCTGCCGCAATTCAATCGCGAATCTCTGGAGAAAAGTTTGCTCGCAACCGATATCCGCTATGTCTGGATGCCAGCCCTCGGAGGCTACCGCAAAAAGATCCGCGACGATTCTCCCCACATCGCACTCCGCAACGCGAGCTTCCGCAATTACGCCGACTACATGCTGACTCCGGAGTTCACCAGCGCAATGACCGAACTGGTTGCGCTGGCAGAGAACTCCCGTACCGCTTACATGTGCGCTGAGCGCGTATACTTCCGCTGCCACCGTATGCTGGTCTCCGACTGGCTGGTGGCTCACGGACACGAAGTGCTGCACATCGACGGCGCTGGCCCGCTGAAGCCTCATCGGCTTACGAAAGAAGCGCACTTGCTCGAGGGCGACCTGATTTACCGCGGCGACCGCCTGCTGTAAGGTCGGCAAATTATGATCGTTGGCACTGGCATCGATATCGCTGAAGTTCCCCGCATCCGGAAGGCGATTGAACGCTTTGGCGACCGTTTTCTGCAGCGCGTTTTCACTCCCGCTGAGATCCTTTATTGCGATTCAAAAGCGAATCGCGCGGAGCGCTACGCCGCGCGCTACGCCGCCAAAGAAGCCGCCATGAAAGCGATCGGTACCGGATGGAACCATGGCGTCCGCTGGCGCGATTGTGAAGTCACTCGCTTGCCCGGTGGCCGTCCCACGCTCACTTTCCATGGCAAGGCGGCTGAATTTTCTGCCCGATTAGGCGTAAAGCACACTGCACTTTCACTTTCCCACACCGCAGAACAAGCCATCGCGCAAGTCATTCTGGAAAACTAAAGTTACGAACTACTCTTGTAAGATCATCTGCTAGACTGGCGCATCCCGATTCATTTATGTCTGCAACCATTCAGGCTGTTACGCCGGTTTCTTCCTCCTCTGAAATTCCAGAGCGTACGCTTCTGACCGGCTTGGGCCTTACCAGTTTCGCCTCCTTATTGTTGGAGTTGGCCCTCACCCGATTGTTCTCCGTGGTGCTTTTCTATCACTTTGCGTTTCTCGCTATTTCGATTGCGCTGTTGGGCCTCGGCGCCGGAGGCGTTTTCGCCTATCTTCGTAAGCAATGGCTAACGCAATTTTCCACGCGGATTCTGGCCGCACGTCTCTGCTTGATCAACTCGGTAGTGGTGTTGCTGGTGCTGGAGATTGTTCTGCATGTGCCCGTTGCACTCACCGTGACGGGACAGAATTTCCTCCATCTGACCGTCCTCTATCTCGCTGCGGCGGTTCCATTCTTCCTGACCGGACTTCTGTTCTCCACGGTTTTCGCACGCGAGACGGGAAGAATTCCCTTGCTTTACGGTGCGGATCTCGGCGGCGGCGCGCTCGCCTGTCTCGCCCTCGTGCCTCTTTTGAACTGGATCGGTGGGCCGAATACCATCCTCTTTTCGAGCGTCGCTTTGACGATGGCGTCCGCCGTTTGGGCCGCCTCGCGCCAGGAACGCCGGGTCATTGGCATTGTGCTCGCCGCATTCCTGATGCTCATTGCCGGAAACCTTTCCGACCGGCTCATCGATGTGGTCTACGCCAAGGGAATTTTCCGCAATCCCGCCTGGGTGGAATTTGCCCGCTGGAACGCCCTGTCCCGAGTGGAAGTGGATCGCTGGGGGCATGACAAAGCAATCGTGATCGATGCCGACGCCTCCACTTACATCATGAATGTCGAACCGGAACGCGTGCGGGGTACGCCTTGGGAAGGCATTCTCATGTTCCGCGCGCCGGCATTGGCCAACGTTCTCCGACCCCATGGTGATTTCGCCATCATCGGTCCCGGCGGAGGCATTGACGTGCTGAGTGCTCTGGCCAGCGGCAGCCCCAGCGTCACCGGCATTGAAATCAATCCCATCATTGCCAATACCATCATGCGCGGCCGTTACGCCACATACTCCAAACATCTTTACCAGCGGCCCGACGTTCACCTCCACGTCACCGATGGCCGCTCCTATCTGCGCTCCACTCCGCAGCGTTTCGATGTGGTGCAGATGACTCTGGTCGATACCTGGGCATCGACCGCAGCCGGCGCTTTCGCGCTCAGTGAAAATAGTCTCTATACCGTGGAAGCCTTTCGGGAGTACTTCGAACATCTCAAGCCGGAGGGCATGATCGCCATCACTCGCTGGGAGTTTCGTCAACCGCGCGAGGCCTTGCGCGTTGTAGCCGTGGCCATGGACGCTTTGCACACTCTTGGCGTGGCCAATCCGGCGCAAAACTTTATCGTCGCCTCGCAAGGACCGCTCAATGAGGATGGGATTCCGGTAGTCGTGCTGGCCAAGAAAACAGCATTCACCGCGCAAGAGGAGGCCGCTGTCCAGGCCCATTTCGCGCAGTATCCCAAGCTCGTTCCAATTTATCTGCCATCGCAAAGCGCGGCCCAAACTCATAATCCATTTGGCGACCTGATCGCCAGCAATGATCCTTATCGCTTCGCGCAGAGCTACGCCTACAACGTGGCCCCGGTCACCGATAACGCTCCTTTTTTCTTCTTTACTCTCAAACCGCGTCAAGTTCTTAGTGCGCAAGGGCTGCGCAAGGGCATTGACTGGAAGGTAAATCTGGGAGTTCTGGTTCTGATTCTCGTCCTCGTGATTTCCCTGCTGGCTGTGGTCGCTTTTCTGATTCTGCCACTCGCACTTCGAAGTGGACGTCAGCCTGCTCTGCCTTTGCTTTATTTCGTCGCTGTGGGCATGGGTTACATTCTGGTCGAGATCGCATTCATCCAGCGCTTCGTGCTTTTCCTGGGACATCCAACCTATGCCCTGACCGTAGTGATCTTTCTCCTGATGCTATCGAGCGGTGCCGGCAGCCTGTTTTCGCGCCGCTGGCTTCCTCACACCGAACTGGCCTGGATGCCACTCGTGTTGGTGGTTGCCGCGCTTGTCGCCGACGTGATTTTTCTTCCTCGGGGCCTGGTGTCCTGGGTGGGCTTCGGGTTCGGCTACCGACTGGTTATCTGTGGAATGTTGCTCATCCCGCTCGGCTTCGTGATGGGAATGCCGTTCCCTACCGGCCTGCGGGCGTTCGCCGCCCGCGCTACGCCTGAGGCGGCGAACCGATCAGCCGGCGCTGACAATGCCGTGGAATGGGCCTGGGCCATGAACGCCGCCGCTAGCGTACTGGGTTCCGTGCTGGCCATGGTGATCGCCATCCAGTTCGGCTTGACCGTGACTTTGGCCTGCGGCCTTGCCGCCTACGCGCTCGCGATTGGGCTGCTGCCCTCACTTCGCTCGCGAAGAAGCGTCTAGGCGGGGCTGGCGGTTTGCTATGATGCTGCATGGGGCGGCGGGAGGCTAAACGATTCCGTACGATACCCTAATGCAACTGTCCACCTGAGGAAATCGTTTGCCGAGTCAGAAGCAACTTAAATGGTCGCAGCTTCGCGTTGGCGTGACCGTGATCATTGCGAGTTTGATTCTGGCCTTCCTTCTGTTTCTCATGTCCGGCACTGGCGGCTTCTTCACCAAGCGCATTACTCTGGTCTCCTATTTTGACAATGCCAGCGGCTTGCGGGTCGGCGCGCCCGTTCGGCTGAGTGGCGTGGATATCGGCAACGTGGTTGGGATTCGCGTGGTCCCGGACAAAGACAAGCAGATCACCCCGGTCCAGGTGCTCATGAAGGTGAGCATGAAGTACAGTTTCGACCTGCGCCGTGACTCGATCACTTCCCTGGAGACAGCTGGCGTGCTCGGCGAAACTTACCTTGATATCGATAGCTCGCAGGCCATCGGTCCCGTCGTCAAAAATGGCGATACCCTGCCCACCCAGGTTCATCCCGACTTCAACGAGGTGGTGCGCTCCAGCCAAAGTACGTTGCAGAACATGGATGCGCTGCTGAAGCGCGCCGACCGCATCCTCGCCTTCGCCGAAAGCGGCAAGGGGTCGCTCGGCAAATTAATTTATGATCCCACTCTCTACGACCGCTTCTCCCAGACGGTTACCGAGTTCAAAAGCGTGGTGGATGAGATCGCCCAGGGAAATGGCAGCCTGGGAAAGCTGATCAATAACAACGACGCTTACAACAAATTCGTTGCCACTCTCGACCGCATCAACCAGGTCGCTGATGATCTGCAGGCGGGTAAAGGATCAGCAGGAAAATTCCTCAAGGATCCAACGCTCTACAACAATGCCAACGACACGATCGCAAATCTGAAGAAGGTAAGCGAAGACATCAATGCGGGCAAGGGAACTCTGGGCAGGCTAACCAAAGACGAAGACCTCGCCAATAAACTGAACACAACCATCACCAAGCTAGCCGCGCTCACCACTGCACTTGAAGACGGTAAGGGCACCGCAGGAAAGCTGTTCAAAGACGACACGCTCTACAACAACGCCAATCAGATGTTGACCGAAACCCAGGGCCTTGTGAAAGCCATCCGCGAAAATCCCAAGAAATATCTCAGCATCAAACTGCACATCTTCTGACAGCTCAGGGCACGCTGATCATCCTGCCCAACCCTTGTCATTCCGAGCGCAGCGAGAAATCTCGGTTCCAGTTGGCCGCCGCGAACTATTTACGAGACGACCCGCGGCGCGGCCGTAGACTCAGCCTGCTCGTGCGCGTGATAACTGGACCGAACCATCGGCCCAGACTCAACATGACGGAAGCCGAAGCGCAGCGCCTCATTTCGCAGATCGCGAAATTCCTCAGGCGTGTAAAAACGGGCAATCGGCAGGTGATCGCGCGAGGGCCGCAGGTACTGTCCCACGGTAAGAATGTCCACGCCCCGCCCGCCGAGGTCGCGGAAAACCTCCACCAGTTCATCGCTCGACTCCCCCAGCCCAACCATCACTCCACTCTTGGTCACCATGCCGGGAGAAAATTTCTTGGCGTTCTCGAGCAGCGTTAGGGTCCGCTCGTAACGCGCACCAGAGCGCACCGCGCGATAAAGTCTCGGAACAGTTTCCGTGTTGTGATTGAGAACATCGGGCCGCGCCTCGAGCACAATCCTCAGCGGCTCTTCCAGTCCCTGAAAATCCGGAATCAACACTTCGATGCGGCACTCGGGAATAAGGTCACGAATCTCGCGAATCGTCTCGGCGAAAATCCTGGCGCCGCCAACGTTATCGTCGTCGCGATTCACGCTGGTTACAACCGCGTGTTTCAGGCCAAGAGTCGCAACCGCCTCTGCCACTCGTTTCGGCTCATTCCAATCGATCGGTTGCGGCCGCCCTTTGGGCACGGCGCAAAATCCGCACCGCCGGGTGCAGATATCGCCCAGCAACATAAAGGTCGCAGTCTTATGATTCCAGCACTCGCCAATATTAGGACACTGCGCCGATTCGCAAACCGTATGCAATCCCAGCCCGCGCGCCAACTTCTTAAGCTCGTGGAAATTGTCGCCCACGGGGGCTTTCGCACGCAGCCATTCCGGCTTGGGCACGCGTACCGGCGGTCCGACCTCGATTTGAATCAATTGTGAACTGCCTGCCATCTTTACGATTCTACCAGTTCGTCATTTTCTCTTAGCTTTGCAGCCCCTCGTCCCAATCGTGTACTTTTTCGAATCCAATTAGATGTATATACATCTATTAAAAACATGAAAAAGCCACCGATGCCGGCCCTCCCCTGTATGTGCGCGACCCTCCGCCGAGCGTCGCGCGCCCTCACCCAGCACTATGACGAGGAGATGCGGCCCCTCGGACTCAGAGCAACTCAGTTCACCATCTTGCAGGCGCTGTCGCTCGTCGGAGAAATCTCCCAGGGAAGATTAGGAGAGATCCTCGCGATGGACAGTACCACTCTGACCCGAACCCTGGAGATCATGCTGGCTCATGGCTGGATCGTGAAACAGCATGGAAAAGACCGGCGCCAGCGGCGGCTGCGCCTTTCTAAAGCAGGGGAAGCGCAATTCGCCCGCGCCCTACCCACTTGGCAGGCAGTGCAGGAACGGCTCCGGCGCCAGCTCGGAAACGGGCGCTGGAAGAACCTCATGAACCTGTCTAACGAAGTAATTTCAGCAGTCACGGAATAAAAGGAGTCGGTTATGAACAAATACGCAAGGGTAACTGCCGGGCTGGTAGGAGCCTGGTTCGCCTTATCACTCACAGCCTCCGCACTGCACCTCTTCCGCTCGAGCCCAAACGCCCCGCCGCTTGCACTTGGGCTGGCAGTATTGACGCCCATCGTCGCATTCGTAATCTGGTTTGCGGTATCGCGAGGATTGCGGCACTTCATAACCTCCTTGAATCCGCGGATATTAACCATGGTCCACAGCTGGAGAGTCATGGGTTTTGTCTTTCTGGTGCTGGCCGCTTATGGCATTCTGCCGCGTGCGTTTGCTCTGCCCGCAGGGTTGGGCGACATCGCCATCGGCGCAACTGCATCTTTCGTAGCCTTGAAACTGGCCAGTCCCAATCACCGCACCATCTTCATCCTCTGGCAGGTCCTCGGTATTGTCGATCTGGTGACGGCGGTGACGCTAGGCACGCTTGTGCCAGTGATCGATCCCGCCGCCATCTCGACCGCCGCGATGACCGTACTTCCCCTCAGCCTGATTCCAACATTCGCAGTGCCATTGCTGCTGATTCTGCACGTCATCTGCATTGTGCAAGCCACGAAGTGGCCATCACCGCAGCGCGCGGGAATTGGACAGCCGTTGCGCTCTCCGGTTGCGTGAAGCAATCGTGCGAAGAGCCTCGTGAAAAGTGCCGCCATCGGCGCTGGCGGCACTTTCACTTATCTGCATCAGCCCACTTCCACAAGACCGTACGTGCGCTGCCAGCGGGTGCGCAGCGCAACCAGCGCCCGGCTGATTTCCACCTGCGTGACTTCAGAATTCGGTCCGGCCATCACCGCCGCCGCTTCGCGCTTGGCCAGTTCCAGAAGTTGCCGGTCTCGAATTAAATTGGCCACGCGAAAGTTCGGCATCCCCGCCTGCCGTGTGCCGAAGAATTCTCCTGGCCCGCGCAGTTCCAGATCCAGTTCGGCAATCTGGAATCCATCATTGGTTCGCACCATGGCATCGAGCCGCCGCTCGCCCTCTTCCGTCACTTTGCCGCCGGTCATCAGAATGCAGAAAGACTTCGCCGCCCCGCGTCCAATGCGCCCACGCAGTTGGTGCAACTGCGCCAATCCAAAACGCTCCGCATGTTCAATCACCATCACGGTTGCGTTGGGTACGTCCACGCCCACCTCAATCACCGTGGTAGCAACCAGAATCTGCAACTCGCCTTTCTGAAACATGCGCATGACCTGATCCTTCAAATCGGCATCCAGACGACCGTGCAACAGGCCAACTTTCAAATCGGCGAATATTTTTCCGCTCAGCTCGCGATACATTTTGATCGCAGCTTTCAGTTCAGTCTCCTCACTCTCCGCAATCACCGGGTAAACCACATACACCTGATGCCCCTTCGCGACTTGCTTGCGCACAAAATCCCAAACCTCGGTCGAGCGGTCGTCCGTAATCCTCCGCGTAACAATCGGCGTGCGGCCCGGCGGCAGCTCGTCGAGCACGCTGATATCGAGATCGCCATACAGCGTAAGCGCCAGCGTTCGCGGAATCGGCGTTGCGGTCATCACCAAAACATCAGGCTCGCCCCCTGTGTTCGTGGAGCGGCGGACGCCTTCGTCCGCCCCGAGCGAAGCTCGGCCCTCATCCTCGCGCTCCCCAGACTTCTTCATCAACTTCAACCGCTGGAGCACGCCGAAGCGATGCTGCTCGTCAACGATCACCAACCCCGGCTTGGCAAATTCAACTTTTTCTTCCAGCAGCGCATGCGTGCCAATCACCAACTGCGCGTTTCCCTGCGCAATATGGCGGCGGATTTCGCGCTTGCGATCCGCCTCCAGCGATCCCGTCAACAGGACAATCCGATATCCCGCATTCTCCAGAATCCTGCGCGCGGAAAAATAATGCTGCTGCGCCAGAATCTCCGTGGGCGCCATAAGCGCAACCTGATATCCGTTTTCGATGGCAATGATTGCCGCCTGAAAACTGACAATGGTTTTCCCTGAGCCCACATCCCCCTGCAGCAAACGCCGCATGGGATAAGGCTTCTGCATGTCGTCGGCAATCTCTTTCAAGACTCGCTTCTGCGCCGCCGTGGGATGAAACGGCAGAATCTTTTTAATCGCCTGCCGCACCCGGTCGTCCAGACGAAAAGCAATTCCGGTCTCGGCCTTTAACTGCTTCCGCTTCATCTCCAATCCCAATTCAATAAAAAACAATTCCTCAAAGATCAGCCGTATATGAGCGGGCGTGCGCGATGACTGCAAATCTTCAAAACTCTCGCCTGCCTCCGGCCAGTGAACTTTCCACAGTGCCTCACGTGGCGAAACCAGCGCCAGCCGCTCGCGAACGGCTGCCGGAATCGTTTCCGCGAACTCGGGCGTGAGATCGTCGAGCGCGGTGCGAATCACTCGCCGAAACCATCGCGCCGTCACGCGCCCTTGTCCGGCCGACTCATAAATGGGCACGATACGTCCCACTTCCAGCGATGCTGCCGCCTTTTCATCTGCCTCATCCCCGCCGCCTAACATTTCAAATTGCGGCTGCATAATCTGCAGCTCCCCGCGCTGATCCTGTTCCACCTTCCCGTAGAGCGCGATCAACTCGCCGGGCTTGAACTTATCCTGCAAATACGTGGCGTTGAACCAGAGACATTTCAGCCGCGAACGCCCCTGCCCCACGGTCAGCTGAAAAATAGGCATCCTGCGCGTGCGAAACAGCCCCGAGTTCCGCACTTCTGCAATTACCGTGGCCATTTCGCCCGGACGCAGCTCCGCAATCCCCCGCGGATTCAGCCGGTCTTCATAACGAAACGGCAAATAATGCAGCAGATCCCCAACCGTAGCGATGCCCTTGGTCGCAAGAATCTCCGCCATCTTCGGACCGATTCCCTTGACGTATTGCACCGGTGTAGTGAGCTCAACCATGAAGAAAGTTCCCAAGGAATGTTAGCAGGGAGTCATTGGGCAAATGGATCGAACTCGGATGTGCAATGCGAATTGCCGCTACCTTAAGAACGCATTTGGCATTAAAATCGCGACCGCCCGGATTTCATGTTTGGAAGTGGATGCTGTGAAATCTTCTTGGAAAATCGCAGCACTTGTTAGTTGCGTGATTCTAATTTGCGGCGCCGCAATTGCCTGGCACTTCGTCAAAGCTAGAGCCAGCCAACAGAAACTCGCTGACGAAGCAAGGGAACTCCGCGCTCGTGCCGAGCAAGGGGACGCGGGAGCTCAGTTTAATCTCGCCGGAATGTATTACTACGGCAAGGGGGTGCCTCAGGATTATTCAGAGGCGGCTCGCTGGTGCCGCAAGGCGGCCGAACAAGGCTACGCCAAAGCTCAATACGCTCTCGGCTACAGCTATTTCCAAGGAAAGGGAGTGCCACAGGACCACGCCGAGGCCGCTCGCTGGTACCAGAAGGCCGCCGACCAGGGTGACGCAACGGCTCAGGAGGCTCTCGGCTTCTTGTATTACCAGGGTCACGGCGTACCAGGGAACTACGGCGAGGCCGCCCGCTGGTACCGCAAAGCCGCCGAACAAGGTTACTCCGAGGCTGAATGCGACCTCGGCTACCTGTATTACAAGGGTAAAGGAGTACCGCAGGATTATCCCGAAGCTGTTCTCTGGTATCGCAAGGCCGCCGATCAAGACTACGCGGAGGCTCAATACGCCCTTGGCTACATGTATTACAGAGGCGAAGGCGTGCCACCAGACCGCGCGGAAGCTAATCGATGGTTCCAAGAGGCCGCGCGCCGCGGAGACGCGGATGCTCGGCGATTTCTAGGTTCGAGGGAAAGCCACATACCAACTTGGAAGGAGATCAACCTTTCAATAATATCTCTGGGAAGCCTGTTCTTTTTGTTAGGCTCCCTTAAACCCCGGCGCGGTCTGCGAAATCGGCAGCAGCGAATAGCAGCCCTAGCGGGCCTGCTCGGATTGTCGTACGCCGGATTCGATCTGTACTGGTACCTCCATTTTGGTCTTCCCCTATTCTGGTCAGCAGCGAGTGCCTTATATTTCGCGAAGCACCTTTTGGGCGGGATTTGCGTGGCCATGCTTCTCTCTATCATCTTTCCAAAAAGCGCCAGGATCGTGCTCGGAATTTCAATCATGTATTTCGTGGTGTTCAATTTTCTTGTTGTCGCCAATTACTATTTGAGCCATCATCTGCCGTCCAACCGCGCTTTCTGTTTGGCCAATGGGTTATCCATCGGAATCTCAATTCCATCGGCTGTCTTTGTTTGGCTCGACCGCAAGAGAAACCAAGGAGGTCACCACGACAGTGGCGATGTCGCGGCTTATGGGAGCCCTTGAGCCGAAGTGGACCTACGATATTCGACTTAACCCGTTTCATTGGCTCGGGGAGACAGCCCTCAGGCTCAGTCGCTTCACCCGCAATCGGCGTCTAACCCTCCTGTGAAGCTAAACCTCCTCCAAGCCCTGCTCGCCATCCTCCTGGGCAACCTGGTCTACATGCTGCTTGCGGGTCATCTCCCTTTGCCCCAGCATCGCCTGTTTCAAGTCGATGCCGGCCTGCTCGTCGACTTCCTCATCTGCCTCGCCCTTTATGCCACCATCCGCAAAGTTTGGAAGTAGAAACGCGACGTCGTTTTTCGACATTTCTCCAGTTACTTTAGGCACCTGCCCAAGCTCCATCGTCACGTTACGATATCTCCTGACGTATGAATAAAATCGCGGTCCTGTACGATGCCGGCCAGGCCGTGCTCTCCACCTTTGATTTGGACGAGGTGTTGCAGCGCATTCTGGAGATCGCACACGACTATTTTCATCTGCGGAACGTGGCCATCGTGCTTCTCGACAAGGAGTCGCAGGAGTTGCACGTCCGCTCGCAGATTGGCTGGGACGAAGGCCAGGATAAACACCGCCTGCCTGTAGGCCAGGGAATCACCGGCGCCGCGGCGCTCAAAAAGCAGCCGGTCTACTCGCCCGACGTCAGCCAGGATCCGCGCTATTTCTGCTCCGCAAAATCCACTCGCTCCGAGCTTGCCATTCCTTTGATGGGACGCGATGAAGTCGTCGGCGTGCTCGATTGCCAGAGCGACAACCTCGACCACTTCGATTCTGAAACCATCGATCTGCTCACCCTGTTCTCCACGCAAGCCTCCATCGCGCTGCAGAATGCGCGCCTCTACTCGCTGGAGCAGCAACGGGCGCGGCAATTGCAGGCCATTAATGCGATTGCCCAACAGACCACCGCGGTTCTTGATCTCGAAGAGTTGCTCAGCCGTGTATGCCAGCTCATTCAGGATGCCTTCCGCGTCTCGCACGTCTCGCTTTTCCTACGCGAGGATCACGATCTGGTGCTGCGTGCGCACCACGGGACGCTCACACCGTGCATCCCGGAAGGCGGCCGTTTTGCGGCCACCACCGAACCCTGGGCGAGCATCCTCTCCGATAGCTGCACCTCGTTGGAAAGGGATTTTTGCAGCACGCCGGCCGGCAGATTTTTCGCGGAATCAGCCTCTCGCTTGTGCATTCCGCTGGTTTCATTCGGGCAGACATTAGGCATCCTCGCGCTCGACAGCGCTGAATCCGATGCCTTCAGCGACGGGGATCAGCAGTCGCTCGAATCCGTGGCCGATATTTGCGCCACCGCAATTCAGAATGCCCACTACGTAGATCGCGTGAAGCAGCTGGCTTATCTGGATGGTCTGACAGGAATTTTCAATCGCCGCTTTTTTGAACTCCGCATCATGGAAGAGATCGAACGCGCCCGCCGCTACGCGACTGGCATGGCCGTCATCATGGCTGATATCGATGAGTTCAAGCGATTAAACGACGAATTCGGTCACGTGCTCGGCGACGAAGTGTTGCGCCAGGTTTCCTCTCTGTTTCATCAGCAAGTGCGCAAGGTGGATGTGGTATGCCGCTATGGCGGCGAAGAGTTCGGAATCCTGCTCACCCAGGTCAATCCCGAGCAATCGATGATCGTAGCTGAGAAGCTGCGGAAGATGGTGGAAGGCTGGCAGTTTCCCGGCGTGCCTCGCACGGTAACCATCAGCGCCGGGGTCGCAACTTTTCCGGAGCATGGCACCAGCCGCGATGCCCTGGTCCGCGCCGCCGATAACGGTCTATATTCCGCCAAGCAGGCAGGACGCAATAAAGTTTGTCTCGGTCCGCTGGCTCACCGCCACGCGGCAAGCCTCTAACCTGCATTCACTTTAATAATTACTGCTCTGCGTTTTAGCGGCTAGATTTCCAGCCAGTCTCCCTGCATGCGGTGACGGAGCCGTTCCATATCCCGTTGCAGTTTCTGACGGCTCTTTTCCAGTTCCCGCTGAAGTTGTGGCTGGATTTGCCGCCGCAGTTTCTCCGACTGCTCCCGCATTTGCTTTTGCTGCGAACAAGCAGCCTTGCGGGCTTCCGCGGAGGCCTTGCGACTCTCTTCTCGCGCCATTTCGAGGGCGGGCTGAAGTTTCGCAATTTCGCTTTGCACTTCGCTCAACTCGGTTTGCGTCTCCGCATCCATCTCAGGCGCTTCAAAACTCTCTTCAAGATTCTCCCCAGAGTCTTTGCGTGCCGGCAGCGTAAGCATAAGCTTCTGCTCCCGCTTCTCACGGATTACGCTCACGCTCACCGATCCCGCGCTGTGATCGTGCAAGGCATGCGTGAAGTCACTGGTGTCGTGAACCGTCTGATCGCCCACGCGGATGATGATGTCTCCCGCGCGCAGCCCCGCTTTATCCGCCCGGCTGCCTCGGTCCACAGACCGCACCAGTACTCCACTTCCATCCTTCGCGCCGAAAAACTCTCCCAGCTGCGGCGTCAGGTTCTCCACCATCAGCCCGCTGCGCATCGAGGAATGCACGTAAACCACGCTAATGTTTGGAATGTCGAAATCCGGCAGGTTGGGGATTGGAGGAATGCTCGGGATCGGAGGAATCTGCACATGGAAGCCCTTGTCCATCGAATCCATATTCGACCATTCCTTGCCGCGATCCGCCAGTTGCACCTTGACCGTAAGCGGCTGTCCGAAACGGCTTAGGCCTAGCGTGACCACGCGTCCCGGCGGCGTCTCCCGGATCATCCGGTGGAGTTGCGTCTTGCTTTCGACTGCGGTGCCGTTCATCGTCAGGATAACGTCATGCTCCCGAATACCGGCTTTGCCTGCGGGAGCGTCCTGATCCACCATGGTTACTTCGACGCCCTTTTCTTCCTTCAGCTTCAGCACCCCCAGCCGGTCGGTGGTAATGTCGGCGATGTCCACGCCAAGATACGCGCTGCCGCCGGAATCTTCGCTGGGAATACCGTAGGAGTGCGACGAGTCGCCCGTCCATCTTTGCGCCGCGTGCGACAGGTTGAGCATCAACGGCAGCACCGCAACTGTAGTCAGGACTTGTTTAAGCATGACTAGCCTCCCAGAAGCTCAGTACAAATAGCGCCTACCAACGCTTGTCATCCTGAAGCGGGCGCTCTTTGCCCGCTGAAGGACCTGGGCGAGCCGCGCGATGCTGCTTGCCCTGAGCGCAGCCGAAGGGTCGCGTTTTTTGCGACGCAATAATAGCGCGCGTTTGGCTCGCTTCCCTTGGCTCGCTTCCCTACCGATTCGCCCGCCGGAAACAGATATCCCCGGTCGTCGTTCTCACCTTCAACACCGGACCGCCTCCATTCAGATTGCCCTCCGCGTTGAGCGTTCGCGGTCCCCACTTATCGCCCTCGCTGGCAATGTGAATGTCCGGAAACTCCGACGTGATGTGATGTCCATTGCCCAAATCCACGCTGGCGCGCACCGAGAGCGCCACATCCGGCGCAATGTAAACCGTAATATCTCCCGCCGAAGTTTCCAGTCTGGAATCGCTGGCCGGAGCGCCAGTCTTTACAAACTTCACCACGATGCCGCCCGCACCCGTCTCCACTCGAGCCGAGGGAACTCCGTAGAGTTCAATTCCACCGCCGCCCGTCTCCGCATGCACGTGGCCCTTGGCGGACGCGAGGTGAATCGTGCCGCCGCCGGTTTCAATCTCCGCGGCCCCGCCAATATCTCCCAGGTCGATATTTCCGCCGCCGGTTTCCGCCTTCACCTTGCCGCTGCACTGTCGTACCTCAATCCCGCCGCCGCCAGTCTCAATGCTGGCTCCCTGCGTGGCAGAGACAATCTCGATGCTGCCGCCGCCGGTTTCTGCAGTGATCATTCCATTGGCGTGGCGGACCTTGATCGATCCGCCGCCGGTGTGCAGCCCAATATCTCCGTTGATGGTTCCCACGTCGATCGATCCGCCCCCGGTTTCGGCGTGCGCGCCGCCTCCAATGTCGTCCAGGTGCATACTGCCGCCGCCACTCTCCGCCTCCACCCGGCCGGCCACTCCGCTGGTGTCAATATTTCCGCCCTCGGTCTCAATCTTTACCAAAGTGATTTCCCGGGGCACATTGATGGCGAATTCTCCCGAAAATTTTCGCGGCCGTCTGCCCTGCCAATCGCCCACAATCCACGCCGTGTCTCCGCGTACATACGCATTCAGTTTGTACGATTCAAACTGTCGGCGGGCGTCCTGCTCGGACGAATTATAAGAACGAGTATGAACTACGTAACTGATGCCTTGCGGCGATCCGCCTTTGACGATCACCGATCCCACATCCACCTTCACCCGCAAAATCTTTACCGCACTCAGCGAACCCGTGACTTCCTGGCTCCAGCCATCCCCCTGCCGGGAGATGTGTGTTTCCTGCGCTAGTACCAAGGGCGTAAGCATGGCCAGCACGCCCAACACCCCGACGAATTGTGGCAAACGTTTCAAGTACTTCACCTCTGTTTCTGTTTTTTCTTTGTCATTCCGAACCGGGGTCCTTTTCCGGTGAGGAATCTGCTCGTACTGCGTGCCGCTCAATCAATCAATCTCTGGCAACTGCGCCAGCATCGTCCGCGCCTGCGACTTGATGTACTGGTTCTGGTCCTTGCTGGCTAGCGTGATAAGCACGTCGCGCACGCTGCCATCAGCCTTCACCGGCTCGATCAGACGCATCGCTTCGGTCCGCACGCCCGGATTTGTGTCATTCACCAAAGCTTCCAGAACTGCATCCCGCACATGCACATCGTCCTTCACAAAACTTCCCAACCCATCCAGAGCCTTCAGCCGCACTCCCGGATTCGTGTCATAACGCAGCGCGTAAATCAGCGCATCGCGCACCTGTAAAACATTCGGCTTCTGCGTCAGCAGATCCACCGAATCCATGCGCACGCCGGAATTGTAATTATTCCGCGCCGCAAACAGCAGCAATTGCTGAATGCGCTGATCGTTCAACGATCCCTGTGTCTCCAGTGTGGAAACCGTGTTGTATTTAATCTGGATCTGATTCGTTCCGGGTGTCTGCGTGATGGATTGAATTCCGGTGATCGAAGCCTCGGCGGGCGCTGAGCCTGAGTTGGTAGGCGAATTTTCCGGCTGGTGAAGAAATACTTTGTAGGATGTTCCCACTCCGCCCGCGAAGCCAACAATCAAAATCGCCGATGCCAGCGCCGGAGAGAACCGAACCTGCCGCAGCCAATTCCCCGGATCGAAGGCCAGCCGCCGCCAGAAGCCGCCCTGCTCGGCCGTTTCCAGCGCCTCCTGCAGCCGCATCCGCGAAGCCGTCAGCAGATTCGGCGTAGGCTCCGCCGCGCGCTCCTGCGACAGCAGATCGTGAAACTCCTGCTCCGCCTTCAACTCGGCGGCACAGTCGGCACACCGCGCCACATGCTGCTCCAGCTCATGCCGGGCATCATCCGCCAGCTCGCCATAAACCTGCAGCGTTATATTCTCTCGAACCCATTCACAGTTCATATTCGCCTCGCCTACTTCATATCCTCTGGGGGGTGCCCCATGTCTCGCTTCCTTTGCGAGACATGGGATCCTCCCTTCATCTCATATCCGCCAACTGCCCGCGCAATTTCTGCGTAGCACGAAACAGCGTATTCTTCGCCGTCTCTTCCGTGGTATGCAAAATCTCGCCCACGGTCCTCAACTTCAATCCGTGATAATGCTTCAACTCAAAAACCATCCGCTCGCGCGGCGTCAACTTTCCCAGCGCTCCCGAAATCCGCGCCCCCAACTGCCGCCGCATCAAATCCCGTTCCGGATTCGCACCCGCCCGCCCATCCGGCACCTGATCCAGCAGGTCGTACTCCCCGCCGTTGCCATCCTTCGCCACCGGCGCATCTTCCTTGCGCACATTTTTCTTGCGCAAGTGATCCAGGCAAAGATTAGTAACGATGCGGTAGATCCAGGTATAGAACGAGCACTCGAAGCGAAAACTTCCGATGTTCTTATACGCCTTGAGGAAGGCGTCCTGATAAACATCCTGCGCGTCGTGCTCGGTGCCGGTAAGATGCAGCGCCAGCCGCAACACCGCCTGATCGTAGTGACGCACCAGCTCCTCGAAGGCTCCGCGGTTACCGCGCTGCGCCTCGCGGATCAGAATCGTATCGTCAATGCGGCGTTCTTGCCCAGCCATGCGGCCCCACGTGGGGTCCCGATTATCACTGACCTTCTCCACTCGCTCGGACTTCGTTCTCGAGTGGCTCCCTGCACCAACCGCAAGTGTTACTGCCCAAACATCGGCCGGCATGTTCTTGTCGTTTTCCTATACCGCCCGGTGACAATGCCGTACCCGGGCTTGCATAGGAATAGACGCTCAGCCAGCGGAACCGTGAGCAGAAATTATAGGCTGCCGGCAGAGATTTCTGCTTGAGGCTCAACAGTTTGGATAGGCAGAATAAGCCAACAAAACGGATAGACACATGTGGGGATAGCCGTCCAGTTTGCCCTGAGCGAAGCTGAAGGGACCGTCCAGTCGAGCAAAGCTCGACATTGCGTCCCGGAGGGATGCTCGAAAATAGCCCGCCAGTTCACTGGCGGGAAGTCATCCCCGGAAATGGAATTCGTGCCGTAGGCACGATTGAAATCCGTCCCAGATTTTCACCCGTGTAGCAAAATCCACTGCCCTTCGTTCAAAATGATGTATGAGCTCGACCCTGCCAAAGCGCCTCCTGCGGCGTTTATTGCATGCCCCTGTATACCTTTATCGTGTCGGTTTTGGCCGCCTTTTCGGAAGACGCTTCCTGCTGCTGACGCATGTGGGCCGTCGCACGGGGCTGCGTCGGCAGACGGTCTTGGAGGTAATGGAATACCGAGACGACGGTCCGGAAATAGTTGTAATGAGCGGTTTCGGAGCGAAATCGGACTGGCTGCAGAATATTGAGACCAACCCAGATGTGAGGATCGAAATTGGATCGCAAAACTTTGTTGCGGCTTATCGCTTCCTCGGCGAGCAGGAAGCAATGAGCGTAGTCGCAGGCTACGAGCAGCGGAACCGCCTCATGCTGCCAATCATTCGCTGGGTGCTGAGCCGCTTGCTGGGATGGCAGTATCGCGCTTCAGAAGCCGATCGCCGCCGCCTGGTTAGACAGCTGCCGCTGATTGCATTCCGACCGCGATGATAGCGGCCACAGATCTCGGAGGAATATTCAGCCTCCCGCTACTCCGCGACCGCTTCCTTCTCAATCACAACTTTTAAATGCGTCGTCACTTCCTTATGCAGTTTCACCGGTACAGTGAACTCGCCCAGAGTCTTCAGCGGCTCGTGCAGCTGAATCTGCCGCCGGTCCAGGTTGATACCCTTTTTCGCGACCGCGTCGGCAATGTCACTCGAAGTGACCGACCCGAACAACTGATCGTGTTCGCCCGCTCGCTTCTGGAATGTAGCCGAGAGTCCCTCGAACTGCTTGGCCAGCTCTTCGGCCTGCGTTTTCTCCTTGGCCGAGCGCCGCACTGACGCAGCCTTCATCTGTGTGATGACAGCCTTGTTTCCTTCATTGGCGACAATCGCCAGCTTGCGCGGCAAAAGAAAGTTGCGCCCATATCCCTCCGCAACCTTCACCACATCGCCGCGCGATCCCAGTTTATTCACGTCTTCTTTGAGAATGACTTCCATGGTATGACTCCAATTTCTCTCTTTTACTTCTTCGTTCTCTTGCCCGCCATCTTCTCTCGCTTGTCATCCCGAGCGCAGCGAGGGACCTTGGTTATTCTGCGCCTGCAAAGACCAAGATTCCTCGCTCCACTCGGAATGACAAGGTTCTTGTGGTCGTGCTACGACGCTCGTCCCGCAAACGGCAGCAGCGCAATGTTCCGCGCCTGCTTGATGGCCGAAGCCAGCCTGTGTTGGTGCGGCGAACACACTCCGGTCAAACGCCGGGGCACGATCTTGCCGCTTTCGGCCACGAACTGCCCGAGCAGCCGGTAATCTTTGTAGTTGATGTCGGCAATTTTCTCCGTGCAGAACTTGCAAACTTTTTTTCGCCGGAAAAACTTCCGTCCACCCTCGCGCGGCGGACCGCCCGGCCCGGATCGCCCACCACCACCGCCCCCACCAAATCGCGGACGATCTCCTCCGCCCGAACGTTCTCCAAAAGGCCGCGAGGGCCGCTCGCCTGCCGTTGGTGCTTTAACTTCGTCGCTCATAGTGCTCCTTCATGATTTCTCTAAACAATCTTGTAAAACGATCTCGTGGAAAATTCGACAGCGCGATAGTCAGTCTTCGATCTCAGCTAGGCTGTCGCTGCCGGCACGTCCGCAGTCGGCGCTTCGCCCGCTGCGGCAGGTGCTTCCTCCGCAGCCGCCGCAGGCTGTGCGCTGGCCTTCTTCCGCGAGTCGCGCAGAGCCTTTATCTTCTCCAGCCGCTTCTGCTCCTCATCCACGCGCACGGTGAGGAACTTGATCACCTGCTCCGTGACGCGCAAGCGCCGCTCCAGCTCGTGGATCACAGTCCCCGCGCCCTCAATCGTCATCAGGATGTAAATGCCCTCGCGAAATTTGCGGACCATGTAGGCCAGCCGCCGCTTACCCATGCGGTCCACAGCCTTCACTGTTCCCGATGCTGAAGTCACCGTGGACTCCAGGTTCGAAACCAATTTGTCCAAATCTTCGTCCGCCATATCCGGCCGGACAATAAACATCAACTCATAAGTACGATTCATTTGCAGTCTCCAAATCTTTGCCACAAAACAAAAATTGTCATCCTGAGCAAGCGCATTTTGCGCAGCGAAGGATCTGGGCGAGCCGCACGAAGCGTCGCGTTCTTTACGACGCAGAAATAGTGCGTTCGGCTCGCTTCCTTACTCCGGTTCTTTGCGGTTAAACCGGTTCATCGCCGCCGCCGGACCTTCCTTCAAAATCACCTTCACCGCTTCTTCCGCCGTATCGAGCACGCCGTCGATTACCGCCAGATCGGCTTTGCGCATCGGCGCCAGCAAGTATCGCTGCCCATCTTCCAGCTTGTGCTCCGGAGCCACTCCAATCCGGATGCGCAAAAAATCCTGCGTACCCAGCGCCTCGATAATCGATTCGATCCCGTTGTGCCCCGCCGAACTTCGCCGCGTATGAATGCGCAACGTGCCCAACGGAAAATCCAGCTCGTCCTGAATCACAATCAAATCCGATTCTGGCTTCGCCTCGTACTCTTTCACCAACTCCCGCACCGACAGCCCGCTGAGATTCATGTAAGTCTCAGGCTTGGCCAGTAGCACGGTCTCGCCTTCAATCACCGCCCGCGCCGTCAACGCCCGGCACTGCCGGTTTCGAATCTCAACTTTCAGATCGCTGGCGATCCGATCGACCGCAAGAAATCCAACATTATGCGGCGAAAACTGATATTCGATTCCAGGATTGCCCAGCCCGACGATCAGTTTCACGCCACCATCCCAGACCAGAAAGAGAAAGCCCGCGAAGCTACAACCAAATGTGGGGACAGCCGCCACCGGCTGTCCAGCCGAGCAAAGCTCGGCCCCTCTCGCCACGAAGCTATTTCTTCTCCTTCTTCTCAGCCTTCTTTTCCGGCTTCTCGGCCGAAGCCTCGCCCTCTTCTTCAGTCTCCGCCTTGCCCTTCTTGATAACCTCAGGCTCGGCCGGGGCAGCTCCCGCTTCCGCCGCCACCGCTTCCGGAGCAGCCACAACTTCTTCCTTCACGCTGGTCACGTGCGCTACCGGCTGGTTCGCGTCGGTCAAAAACTCCAGCTTTTCGTTGTGCGGCAAATCCGATACGCGCAGAACTTTGCCAAACGTCAGCTCGCTCACATCGACATCAATGTGGCCCGGAATGTCGCCCGGCAAGCACTCAATCTCAACCTCGCGCAGGATCTGTTCCAGAATTCCGCCTTCCGTCTTTACTCCCGCCGGAACGCCTTGCAGCACGATGGGCACGCTCACCCGCAGCGCCTTATCCATCGCGATCCGCTTCAGATCGATGTGCAGCAGATGGCCCTTGATCGGTTCATATTGCCAATCCACAATCATGGCCTTGGTCTTGTCGCTGCCATCGAGGGCCAGATCAAAAATCGAGTTGTGCCCGCTCTCCGAGCGCAAAATACGCAGCACATGCCGCGGATCAACGCTCACCGGCATTGCATCTTTGCCCGCGCCGTAAACTACCGCAGGGATCTTGCCTTCGCGCCGCACCCGCCGGGCGTGGTTCTTAGTGCCCGCTTCTCGCGGCTGCGCTTCCAAAACGTTCTGTTCCAAAGTAGTCGCCATAATTTCAATGTCCCTTACGCAAATAATTTACTGACTGAAGTCTCTTCGTGAATCGACTGAATTGCCCGCCCAATCAATCCCGCGATCGAAAGCACCATAATCTTGGCTTCGCCTTTTGCCTGCGCTGTCAACGGGATTGTGTTGGTTACAACAACATGCTCAATCGCGGAGTCATGAATATTTTCCACCGCCGGATTCGAGAGCACCGCATGCGAAGCGCAGGCATATACCGAGGTCGCTCCATTTTGCAGCAGCGCCGCCGCCGTCTTCACCGTCGTTCCCGCCGTATCAATCAGATCGTCAATGATCAAACAAGAGCGCCCTTTGACGTCGCCGATCACGTGCATTACCTCAGCCACATTCATTTCCACCCGGCGTTTGTCGACAATCGCCAGCGCCGCATCCACTTTCTTGGCGAAAAACCGCGCCCGTTCCACGCCGCCTGCATCCGGAGAAACCACCGTAAGATTCGGTAAGCTCAACTTCTTGAAATGGTCCACCAGCACCGGCGACGCAAACAAATGATCCACCGGGATATTAAAAAATCCCTGGATCTGTGGTGTATGCGGATCCACAATCAAAGCCCGGTGAGCCCCCGCCGTGGTCAGCAAATCCGCTACCAGCTTCGCCGAAATCGGCACCCGCGGCTTATCCTTGCGATCCTGCCGTGCATACCCAAAGTAAGGCATCACCGCCGTGATCCGACGCGCCGACGCGCGCTTGAACGCGTCGATCATCAGCAACAACTCCATCAAGTTCTCATCCACCGGCCGGCAAGTCGGCTGCATCACAAATACATCGCAGCCGCGCACGTTCTCCTGAATCTGAACGTACACCTCGCCATCGGCAAACCGCTTCACCATGGCCTGGCCGCGCGGCATCCCGAGAAAATTACAGACTTCATCGGTTAAAGCCTCGTTTGCCGTGCCGCCAAAAATTTTGAACTTCTCGTCCACCCGCGCCCGCGGCTTGCGTTCCGGTTTCTCCTCGGGCATGGGAGGAGCCTGCTTCTCGGCTTTCTCCGTCTTTTCCGCGTCCGTCGGCGTCACCAAAGTGGCCATAGTTAGCTCTTAGCCTTTAGCTGTTTTCTGGCTGGGCCGCTAGGATTCGAACCTAGACAAAGTGCTCCAAAGGCACTTGACCTACCATTAGTCGACGGCCCAGTAAAGCCATTGTTGATTTTTGATTGTGGATTGCTGATTGAAAAGCTGTTCGACCAGCACCCTCATTGTCAATCAACAATCAAAAATCAACAATCAAAAATTTACCGGACCATGTGGCGACGGCCGCCTTCGGCCGTCCAAGCGATGGCGAAGCCGAGCGCCCCGTCAACCGGACCCCTCAGGACTTCTCAGCCAGCATCAGCCAGCGAAAATCGCGCGCCAGTACTCTCGCCGCGTCATCGTAACCGCCGCTTGCGCCGCCCAACCCCGCCTGCGCAGCTTCGTCACCGCCGCTCCCGCCGCCACTTTCGACGCGAACAGCCCATACAACGTCGACCCGGAGCCCGACAGCGACGCATATCTCGCGCCCGCGCGTTCCAGCGCCCTCTTACCTTCACTCAGCTCGGGATATTCAGGAAAGACGACTTCTTGAAAGTCGTTCTTGATCCCGGCCCGGACAAGCTCGAGAAGCGGATTCTCGGCCCGGCCCCTTCTAAAAGGAGCACCGGAGTAACTCTCGCTCAGCCACGCACAAAGCCCACGGCCAAGCAAACTCATTCTATCGGATGCCTTCCCCACCGTCAATTTCATACCTGGATTTTGTGTGGGGACAGCCGCCCCCGGCTGTCCAGTCGAGCGAAGCTCGACTCTCTTCTCAGCTCGGTCGTCATGCCGAAACAAAACAGGCTTTAGCCCCGGCGCGGACTCCGCCATTCTGCGATCCCATTCCGCAAACGCCTTCGGCGTCGACACCCCCACCTCCGGAGTCACCACCACACAAGCCGTCGCCGGCAAATCTTCCAGCGGATACACCAACTCCCCACGTCCTACTCCCAACACCGTCCCTCCCACCAGAAACAAGGGCAGATCCGACCCCACCTCCGCCGCAATCCGCAGCCGCGCCTCTGAAGGCAAAGTTTTCTTCAGAACCCGTTCCAGCCCCAGCAACGCAGACACGGCATTCGACGAAGCGCCACCCATTCCCCCCTGCACCGGCAGCCGCTTCTCGATATCAATGGTGACTCGCCCCCTGCTCTTCATCGCCGCCATCGCCATCTCGACGATGCGATAGCAGGTGTTCGATTCGTCTTTCGGAACTCTCGCGTCCATGCAGCGAATCTCAATCCCACTTCCGCGTTCCACGCTCACCCGAACGAAATCGTGCAGCCCAACCGTCTGATAGACCGTGAGCAGTTCATGAAAACCGTCGTCCCGCGCCGCGCCAATGCACAGCCCAAGATTGATCTTCGCAAAGGATCGTACCCGTACCGTCATGGAAGCAAGATTGTAAGCCATCGGAGATAAGAACAAGAATCCGCGCCGATCGCGATTTCGTTTGTCCCACCCTGACCCCTCCCCGCCAGTTCCACCACCTTGGTAATCTCGACGGGTTACACAAATAAGCGCACCTTAATTTTGTGATCCCGGTCACATGAACCGTGTTCGCACGGCCCTCCCGATTGGGACAGAAACGACCGCAAAACGAAGGTTCGCATCGGCGGCCTTTTTTGCAGCGCTGTCCGCAAGCCAGTGCAAGTCGTTGCCCGTGAAAATTGACTCGAACTCTTGCCCGCGTTCCACGACGATCGCGCATCGGTCGCGTGCAACGAAGGGCCGTCAGGGGTGCGGTTATGCGGAGTCTGATTACTCGTTGCTTTTTATTGGTTCTTTCCCTCGCATTCACAACAACTTATGTCGCTGCGCAGGATGGCTACCGGGTCATCTCCGTCAGCGACGGTGGCACGATCTCCGGCAGCGTAAAATGGTCGGGCCCGCAACCCCGCCAGCTTGATTTTCCCGTTACCAAAGACCCGCAGATCTGCGACCCGAGCGGCAAGAAGACTGTCAGCCTCGAACGCCTGATCATCGGTCCCGAGGACGGAGTCGCCAATGCTGTCGTCTATTTGAAAAATATTTCCGCGGGAAAGGCCATGGAGCTTCCCGAGCAGCGGCGTCATCTCGACCAGAGGCATTGCCGTTATATCCCGCACATTCTTCTTGTCCCGCAAAATGCCGATCTGCAGATGCAAAGTTCCGATGCCACTCTGCA
The DNA here is from genome assembly GCA_963836305.1 of uncultured Acidobacteriaceae bacterium. Lineage (GTDB taxonomy): Bacteria > Acidobacteriota > Terriglobia > Terriglobales > Acidobacteriaceae > Sulfotelmatobacter. The sequence goes on from CAWIJP010000029.1 coordinate 129,289, forward strand.
CACCATCCACATGGACGGCGCAGCCAGTTTCAATCTACCGTTTCCTTTCCCCAACCAGATTACCTCGCGAACTATGTCTCGACCCGGCCTGGTGAATCTTCGTTGCAACGGTGGCCATGTCTGGATGAATGCCGAAATGATGGTAGTGCCTAATCCTTATTACGCGGTTACGGACGAGAGCGGACGCTTCGAATTCAGAGACGTTCCCCCCGGCACCTACCAGATCGTTGCCTGGCATGAAGGCTGGGGATTGGCTGGCAAGGAACAGGCCTACGACGTTCTCACCGAACGCACCGTGCAGCGTCCTATCTTCACCGATCCGAGAACCTGGGAGCACTCCGTCACCGTGAGCGCGAATCAGCCTACCACCGTCAACTTTGTAATCGGAAATAAGTAGGAAGAGATTGTGTGGGTCGGACACTCTTGTGCGACATCCGCCAACACCAAACGAGCAGGGAAGGGCAAGGATCGGGAAGGGCAAGGACCGGGAAGGGCAAGGATCGGGAAGGGCACGACTTCAGTCGTGCCGCCTAGGCGCCATAAAAATGCGGCTTTAGCCGCTGAGGTATGCGGCCTCTTAATTGTTTCTCAATCACGACCGCATCGAGCCCCACACAAAAAATCTGCGTTAATCCGCGCAGATCCGTGGCAAAAGAATTTCAGCTCCGCCGCTTATACAACACCGCAAACTCAAACCCCGCATTCGCCGGAAACAATTCCGCCACTTTCCGCAAGCGCTCTGCCAGCGCCGAAGGCGCCAGTAACGGATAATCCCGCTCCCGCAGATCGTAGTAATCCACGTCTAAATACAAAGACAACAGATAAATCGAAATCGTATCGGCAAATGTCGCCTCGAAATATTCATTCTTAATCCGCTCCGCCTCTGGACCGCCAGCCAGCGCCAGTTTCCGTGCCTCCCACGCATCCAGCGAAGTTTCCCCGCGCGTGCCCGCCTCTACCTGCTTCCAGGCGACTTGGCTGAAATCTTCGGAGACTCCGGCCGCTTCCACCAGCGCGTGCCCCACATTGATATAAAACTCGAAGGCCACGGAAAACTTGTCGTCCATCAGCCGCGTGGAAATGAACACGCACTGCGAATCGCCCAGATTCAAGTTGCGATGGCACACCGCATTGTCGCTGAGCGCTACGTCATAGCGGTCCGCAATCAGAATCTCTTCTCCTTGCGTCACCGTCAGCGGCACAAAATAATAAGCCTTGCGCTTCAGCGCCCCGGCAATTTTGGTGGGCACCGCGGCAATCATCCGCTCCAGATCAAGCGAACTCATGGAGGCCTCGCCCGCCACCGCGTAGCACACCCCATTCCCCGCCTGCGAAACCGGCGTCATCCGGACCACATCCGCGGGGCTCCGCGTAATAGCTGGCGCTGCCTGCGACATAACTTTATCTTTTATACACTAACTGCTCGTAGCTCCGGATCAGGCGAGCCAGCGCGAGGTTCTAGGAACATTCCGCGCCATTGAAGCTAAAGATTGAGCGGTGTAGGATCACGTCAGACATCTCCCGGAAAAACATAAAGCCCGCCTGCCAGCGGGCTGTCCGTCCTTCCGTGAAGATCGTGGCCACTGCTCTGTCCGCGCTACCGGACGGCCTACTAGAAGTGTATCATAGGAGGGCGCCGTGCCAAAGAAGATCCCAGCTATCGACTCTCCGGTATTTACCATCAAGCTGCAAAAGGGCTTGGCAGATCTGCACAGGCTGCCCTTCTCCGATGTCATCACAGTCCTCGAAGAGGTGCGCCAGATGATTGCAGATATGGGTCGCGATATCGAACATGACCTCGGGATAGAAAATCCGATCGGCGAGTTTGGGCTGCAACTGCTTGCTGGTCCACAAGGAGTCATGTTTAAGCGCGGCAGTATTGAGGCTCAGGTCGCGATCACGAGTAATATCGAGACTGGCACACTCGCCGCGAAGCGAGTCGTGGACGTGATTAATTCCCTCTCAAATAAAAAAGCTGTCCTCGAAAGCGACGCAGAACGCAGCGTGGTGCGTCGCCTCAATCGGATAAATAAAATTAGTGAACGGGACAAGACTGAACTGCACCTGGTCTTGACGAAGCCGGGCGAGAAGAAGCCGCTGGAGGCCACATTTAACGCCGCGGCTGCGGCGACAGCTTGGTCTCTGCAAGCTCCTGTTTTTGAGATGGAAGGCACGACAATATACGGCAAACTCTTCGAGTTGAGGGATAGTGATTTCGAAGATGACAACGAAAAGGGTTTCTGGGGCGAATTGTGCCGGGAAAACGGCGAGAAATGGCGTATTCACTTCAAGACAGACAGTACGCAGAAAGCGACAGCGTTGTTCCGAAAACAGGTTGCTGTAACGGGAACGGCAAAATATTATCGGATTAGGGCTCCGAAACTTATCGCCGCTGATATCACCGCGGATGAAGAGCGCGACTATGAAAAAGCATTCGAGGAACTCTTCGGCCGCGATCGCGATATCTATGGCGACGATTTCCAAAAGGCGTTGAAGGAAATGCGGGGGGAGGATTGAATGCCAGCCCCCGTTTACTTTGACAGCAGCGTTTTTCTGTCGATATTCATGGGCGAAAGCAGCGGTCCATCCGTCAAACAGTTGCTTCACGAGCTAACACGAGACAAGACCAAAATTTATACATCGATCATCACGATTCAAGAAGTCTCAGTCCATGCCTTCCGAAAGGGATCGCGTCCGACTGACAACTATAGCAAGGTTAGCAAACTCGCCAGGATCCATGGTCTTACAAAGGAAATGGCGCTCAGCGCGACCGAATGCCAGTGAAAGAACCTGAAGACAACAAACGTCGGAAGTGGGACTGCTTTCATATCGCAACGGCTGTGGAGTTAGGTTGCCGTATGTTCTACGCAACTGATGAGAAAATGCTGAAACGTCAGGAACACTTCGGCATCACAGGGATGGACTTTTCTAGGCCATTTCCGAGGACTGGTTCGTTATTCCCGGAGTGACTAGACTCCGCCTGCCTTCCAGCCCATCCAATCCAACATCCACTTCCACGTGACGTCATGATCCCGATGCACCGGAGGCGCCGGCAAAGCCTGCGTAGGAAACTTCACAGCCTTCCCTTGATATGCTTCCACAAGCTGCTTGAACACCCGCCCTTGCTCTTTAACCTTCCCATCATTCGTCAACAACCCCAAACTGTATTCCAGCGAATTGAACTCAAACTTCCTATCCACATCGTGACTATCCCAATAAGTGAACCAGCTCACTCCCGAATCAATCGCCGCCAGCACCGCCTTCTCCAGCCACTCCGCCTGCTGTTTTTCATTCAGCGATTCGATGCAAGTGTTGAACTCCTCCGCCCACACCGGCTTTCGAGCATCTCCCGCATAAGCGCGAATCAGAGTTGCGTTCGCCGCCAGCAGCTTCGTGCTCGGAGGATCCATCGGCCCGCCAAACTTCAGCGCTCCTGACCAGTATGGATAACAATGCATCGTCGGCATCGGCCGCGCCGCCAGCGCCTGCGGCCAAAACGTGGTCGTCTCAAACCACGGCAACTCATCCACTCCGTTCACGTGAACGTGGTCCGGTGAAACACCCTCCATCAGCGAAAACATTTTCGCCATCCACGCATCGCCCACGATCGGTTCCGTGCTCCAGCAAGTGTTGATCTCATTTCCAAAATCGAATCCAATGATGTTGTTCTTTCCCTTCATCACGTTCGCCAGTTGCCGGACAAAAAGCTCCTGCGCCTTCCACATCGCCTCATCCGCATAGAAGGCCGTTCCCACCTTGTTAAACGGAGGCAGGAAGAACCATCCACTCAACTGTCCGGTCAGCGCCGTCACCACGGCATCCAACCTGCGCTCGCCCATCAGAGTGAGCAATTGGTCCAGCCGCTCCAGATGCAGCGGGCTCACCCACTGCGGATTCGGCTGAAAGTAAGGCCAGATCAGCAGAATTCGCAGATGGTCGGCACCTAACGCAGCAATCGCATCCAGATCCCGCCGGATCGGATCCGCGTCCCATTCGTTCCAGCAGAACCACCAATTCTTCGACGGCGTATAGTTCACGCCAAAACGATGCCGGTCCAGCGCCAGGGTCCAGGCTCGTCGAACCGAGTGCGAATCATCGGCTCTCGGCGTCCCCAGTCCGTTCTTGATCGCCGATGCTCCGGCAGTAATCGAGCCTGCAACTACCGCGCCCACTGCACTCGAAATAAAGTCACGTCGATTCATGATAGAGCGCCACTATACGCTCACCTGAACCCGATCGATTGCGTTGCAAAAAAGTCTTGTTAAAAGCTGCCCAGCGGGAAAGTGAAACCAGAAATCCAAGGATTGGTTCAGCAAAAATTCAGCTATAACTATGGGTAATAAAAATGCAGAATGAGCAGATGAGGTGAGATGGCGAACTACTGTGCGGGAAGCTTTCTGGAATCGTTCAGCGCTTTAGCGAGTTCCCCATCATCAGCGCAAACAACAGGGGAAGGTAAATCACCGTGGCCTGCAGAACATGGCGAGCCAGCATCTTCGACCGGCCACTCTGGATCGGCATCTTCAAGAACGCCAGCCGCGCCCCGAAATAAAAAAGCGCAATCCCAAGAATGATCGCGCCCACCATATAGATTCTTCCTGCCATGCCGAAAACAGTGGGCAAAACGCTTAACGGAATCAAAATCAGCGAATACGCCAGGATGCGTCTCGCAGTCGACCGTCCATCTTCTTCCACCACCGGCAACATGCGGATTCCACCCGCCGCGTAGTCCTCGCGATAAAGCCATGCGATCGAAAAGAAATGCGGAAATTGCCACACGAATAAGATGGCAAACAAAATCAAAGTGCCCCACTCCAATTGTCCACGCGCCGCTGTCCAACCTAAAACTCCGGGCATAGCTCCAGGAAAAGCGCCGACGAACGTGCAGATCGGCGAGATTCGCTTCAACGGCGTGTAAGCCGCCAAGTAAACCAGGGAAGTCAGGAACGTCAGCAATCCGGTCAACGGGTTGCACAGAATAGCCAGATAGATCGACCCACCCAGCGTCGCCACCACACCGGCGGTGGTAGCGTGCCACAAACTCATACGTCCCGTGGGCAGCGGACGTTGCGCCGTGCGCCGCATGTGCCCGTCCACCTTGTATTCCATCACTTCATTCAGCGCCGCAGTTCCGCTGGAGACCAGCCCGATTCCCAGCAGCGCATGAAAAAGTCCCCACGAGAGCGACGACACCCCGCTCTTTTGTGCTCCGAAATAATAGCCGCACCACGCCGTCATTACGATTAGCGTAGTCACTCGTGCCTTCATCAATTCGGCATAGTCGCGCAGCAGAGAAGTCGCCTGACTGCGAAGGACTGACATAGGTTGGGTCATCGTGCTCATGGGCGGTCAGTGGTGTGGTTGTCGTACCGCCTTGGTCTGCACTCGATTCCTCCGAATTGTCATACCCAATTGAAGGCGAACCGAGAAAAGCAAGCGTGGTGGTCCCACAAAACCATCACATACCAAGAATTGCATAGGTACTCTGTTGGCCCTCGAAAGTCAAGTCAAAATCTGACCAGCGTTCCGATGCCAAAATAGAATTCGAGTGCCGCGCCCGCAATTTTACTAGGGACTCGCGGCCACGGTGGATCCAGTAAAAATTTCTGGAGGATCAAAATAACACTGATGCCAAAGCGCGGCATCCGACAACTTGCCGGCCTTCCACTCCTGCAGAATCTCGAAAGTCGCCGCGATCATTCCCCCGTCAGCCGAGTCAAAAATCAGAACAATCCCGCCCAACTCCTGCGTCTTCTGAGCCAGTTCCGGATAATCCCTGTCCAGCACCGATTTAACAAATTCCAGCCTGAGCTGCGGAGTCGAGTCCTTCACCCCTTCATCGGTCTTTTCCACCGACACAATTTTCACCCGCTTGCCGCGAAGCGGCGCCCAATCTCCCGGAAAGGGTGCCACTTCCTCTCGCGAAATGCGGAACAGCTCCGCCGCCGTGGGCGACGCAGCCGCGCTCGGCGGCGCATCTCCATCCGGAACGGTGTCCGGCATTTCCAGGTTGTTGCGCCAAATCCATCCCCGCGACAGGCCGGAAATCCGCACGTGCACCCAATCCCGGTTATAATCCAGCATCTCAAACTCGTCATGCGCGCTCGCCAAGAACAACGTCTTGGCATTCAGACTGGCCGACGACACCACCGGCGTTCCGGACTTCTTCACCGCCACTAGATTCTTGGGATGCGTCTGATTCTTCAGAACCTCCTGCAGGCCGTCCAGTTCGGTTTGCAGCGGGCCGCCCTCCTCAACTTTCTTCGGCTGTTTCTGCTGAGGATTCTTTTCCTGATCCGCCAGACCATGTGCCATTGACGATTTCACTTCGGGAAGCCTCGGCACCGGCGCCGAAATAACTGGTTCCGATGAGGCTATCGACGAATCTCGCGATGGCGAATTCCCTGTGGGCGGGTTTCCTGACGTCGACTTTGTCGACGACGCCCCCGGCGCAGGGTATGACGTCGAACCTGTCGCCGACAAAGCCGACTCTCGCGGCGACGATTCGGCTGGAAATGTCGTGGTCGCAGACGGGGTGGGGCGATCCGTCGGCACTCTCGCCGTCGTCCTGGCCGCAGGCATGGGACTCGGCTGCGAGTTATTCGCGGCCAGTTGATCCGCTAGCTGGTCCAGCACATCGCCTTCAATCCGGCCGTTAGAGGTCAACAACTGATATCCAGACTTAGCCGCTACTGGATCGGCATACCAGGCCGTAACCTCCACCACCACGCGCACCACTGAGCCGCCCCCAGGCGCGGCGATTACTTGAAACTTGGATTCATAGTAGCCACGCCGGTAACGGTCCAGAGGATGAGCCGCTGAACTGGATACCGCGAACCCATCCAGTACCGGCAGGCGTCCAGCGGTCGGTATCTCCTGCAGCATTTTCTCAATGGTGGCTTTCGATTGAGGGAACGTCCGTTCGTATCCATTGCCTTGCGCATAGCTTACCTGTGCACACGCAGCCACCGCCATCCCCAGCAGGACTAACGAGAAAATTCCACGAAGCGCCGCAGTGCGAGGCCTCATGGCAAAAGCTCCAACTGGTCGCGCTCCATCCATCCGTGCTGCCCCTCGTGGGTCTCAATTCCGTACCAGTAAGGCGTCGATATCAAGATCAGCACCTCCGTTCCCGGAGTCAGCAACTGCAGCGTGCCCGCGGTGTGAAACGGCGCTGACTTCAGCGGAGCCCCCGGCTGCTTAACCAGACGCTCCACCTGTTTTTTAACATCCTTGATTTGCTGTTCCAACGTCTGCCCGACCGGGGCCGGGACAGCCATCGCCGCTTCCGACGCAACTGGTGGCGGCGCCTGAACCGCGTTGTCCGAACCGCTTTCCACGTTGCTCGAACTGCTCTCGACCGCTTGCGGAACAGACTGCACGGGAGCTTGCGCCACAGGCGTGTCCGCCGCGTCTTTGCGCACCGCCAGATTCTGCTTCTTCGCCAGCATTTCCTGGCGCTCCCTCAGGGCCTCTACATTCTGCGCTTTCATCACTTCGATACTGTCGAGATGTTCGCGAATATCTTTGTATTCCGCAGTTTCCACCGATCCGTTGGATTGGTGCACCACCCGGCGGAAGTCTTCCTCAAAGAGCGCATCGATGCGCAAAACTGTATTTTTTTTCCCTTGCGGCGACACTACATATCGCACCACCAGCGTGCCTACGTCGCCGGAGTCCTTGAAATTCCGTGGATCGAGCGCTTCCGTACGCACTTTGTAGATCACCCTTCCACCCTGTTCCCAAGCCGGAAACACATGCGAAGAATCGGCGGCCTTTGCACCCGCGACAAACTCGTCCTTGTTGTATTCCTTGGTTCCCCGAATCACGCCATCTTGCGCTACCTCTTCGACAACTTGCTCCACTTCACTTTCCGGCAAAGGAATGTTCACAATCAGGCCTTCGCCATAGGAAATCTTATTTTTGCCGCGTCGCGCGAGCGCGGGTGGAACCATTGACACCAGCAGCAGGAGGAGCAGAGAAGTGAATAAAACTGTGCAGTTAGGCCGCATTAACATCGGCTCGTCGCCTTCGCTGGCGACTGTAGTCAAAGTGCGGAGCGCCATGGCCGGTTGCTTCAGCCGGCGCCGTCGAAAGCCGATCCAACATCTCAATCCGGTCTCCAATCTACCCGAGTCTCGTACGCTCAACACAAAGATGTCAACTCCCAAGAAGGTTTTTGCATCGCACCACGATATTTTTGCATCACAGCACGATATAAAGTCGTTAGAAAGACATTGTAAAAAAAATGTCAAAAAAATAATGAAAACTACTTGAATTTTTTCTTTGGGCCGTAGTAGGATTCATTCCCGGTACGGTGGTAGGACCTCAAACTTCTTGGTCCAGCCACGGGGTCAAACCCAGACGAGTCCACGTGTTGGTCCCTTTTTTATTGTTACGTCTGGTTTTTGTGGGATGCAATTTAACTGAATAGAACCTTTAGATCTGAAATCTGAGGAGTCCGGTCATGCACGTTATGAGCCGTTTGCGGATTCGCGGTTTCGCTACGTTTGCTCCCTCCCTCTCTGCAATTTCACTGATCCTAGTATTCCTCGTAATGGCTGGCAGTCAGCGCGCGAATGCACTTCCCGCTTTCGCCCGTAAATACGGCTTGCGCTGCTCCGCCTGTCACGAGTCGTGGCCGATGCTGAACTACTTTGGACAAAAGTTCAAAGATAACGGCTACCAGATCATGAACGACCGCGATGCTCCAATCTGGCAGAATCCCGCTTATTGGCCGGTCACGTTCCGCATGACCCCGATCTGGCATCGCGTCAGCACCGGCAAGGTTCTGGTCGATACCTACTCGACCGGTAGCACCACGCCCACCGGTTCGGCCGTCGAGCGTGTCACCACCTCCGGCTTCGACCTTAGCGGCCTCGACTTCCACACCGGCGGCACGATCTATAAGAATTTCTCCTTCTACCTTTTGCCCTCTTCGGATTCTACCGGCGCTTTTCACTTCGAAACTGTAATGGCGCGACTCGACAATCTCTGGGGCAGTCCTTGGCTTAACGTCAAGTTGGGCAAGTTCGAACTCGACAACCTGCTCTCAGAAAAACGCATCCTCACCCTCACGGGTAACGGCGGTATCTATCAGCTCTATCACTTCATTCCCGTGGGTGACGGCAACATCTTCGGCCAGATGGGAGACAACCAACTGGGCCTCGAAGTCATGGGCCACAACTACAACGACCGGTCGCGTTACTCGGCGGCTATCTTGAGTTCAAACGACGGTACCACGCAACTCCCGTACGGCAACTCTTACACCGGGTTCTTTACTGCTAGCCAGGCTTTTGACGCGGGCAGGGCTGGAGTGCAGCGCATCGGTGGCTACGCCATGGTAGGCGAAGCGCCCACCACGTGGCTCACTCAGACAGGGCCGAACGGCACGTTGCCTCTGCCTGGCGGCGGCATCGGCAACAAACCCTTCAGTCGCGAAGGTTTCGTCGGGTTGTTCTACTTCGGCCAGCATGCCGACCTTACGGTCGTCACTCAGCACGGCGAGGACAATGTTTGGTTTGGGCAGGGCTATGGCGACCTTATCGACGGTGTCGCCACCGGCAACAACACAGTCGGAACCGCTCTTCCCGCTGGAGCGCAATCGCCGTCCTGGAACGGCGTCTTGTTCGAACCCCACTACGTCTACAGTCCGCAGCTTATCTTCATTGGCCGCTACGAGACGATTCGCATGTCGCAGCAATCGACTCCAGGAACGCCTCAGAATCTCGGCAACATTTCAACCTACACAATCGCCATGCGTTACAACCCCTTTATGACCAGCCGCGCTGGTTTTGCCTGGCACAACGAATACAACTGGTTGCATCAGGACGGCGTCGGTCCGAGCCTCGGCCTGAACACCACCAACGTGAACACCAGCGAGTTCTTAACCGGATTTGATTTCGATTTCTAAGCTCGATTTCGAGTAAGAGGGAACGACATGCGGACAAGACTTAAAAACTGGACGCTTTTGTTGGGCGCGGCTGCCTTTCTTACGCTCCCGCTGACTTCGTGGGCGCAGGTTACGACCAAACAGCTTCAGGAATGGTTGAATCTGCCTACGTCGACTAGCCACATCGGCAATATTACCGGTCACGCCAAGGATGGCGCCCCTGCCTATCGCAGGTTCTGTGTCGGATGCCACGGCGATCTAGGGGATGGCAACGGCGAAGTCGCACAGTGGCTCGAGCCCCCGATGTGGCCCAAGCCCCGCGATTTTCAGTTGGGAGTATTCAAATGCCGTTCCACTCCCACTGGCACTCTGCCCACCGATGAGGATCTTTTCGATACCCTCGCTCGTGGCCTCGACCGTTCGAGTATGCCGCAGTGGAGCAACCTAACCAATGTCGAACGTGCCGATCTGGTCGCTTGGATCAAGCACTTCTCTCCCCGCTGGCAGAACGAGAAGCCGGGCACTCCGATTACCATCCCTCCCGAGCCCGAAGTTACCCCGGAACGGATCAAGGCAGGCCGTGAAGTATTTGCACGGGTGTCTTGCTGGAAGTGTCACGGTGTGCAGGGCATGGCGAATGGACCATCAGCCGCAACTCTCACTGACGATCTCGGCAAGCCGATCGAGCCCTTCAACTTTACCTCGGGAGCGCGGCCAAAGTGCGGTGATACCGACCGGGATATCTATAGAATCTTCATGACTGGCCTGGACGGCACCCCAATGCCTTCCTTCGCCGACAACATCAAACCGGATGAGGCTTGGGATCTGGTTTTCTATCTCCGGACCTTCATGCCGCAGAAGAGCAAAGAAAGAGAGTTGGCGAAACAGCTGAATTTGAAGCCGGTAGATCCAAATGCGCCGGCCGGCCAACAGTAGGGGCTACAACGGCATCGCAAATAGGCTTTTCAGCCGTGTAGTTTTCTAAGGAGAAAGACTAATGAAAGAACCATCGGTAAGAAATCAATACAGGTTGGCTGCAGTACTATCGTCGGTAGTTTTGCTGTGTTGTGGCGCGCTGCTCCTCAATCCCAACGTCAGCGCTGCTGGAGAAGGTAAAATCTCTGGCTCCGTTAAACTCACTGGTACCGCTCCGCACATGCGCGGCATCGATATGTCGAAGGATCCCTGGTGCGCGAAACAGCATGCGAATAGTCCCGCCCATATGGAAAATGTGGTGGTCGGCACCGGCGATGGATTAGAAAATGTCGTCCTCTACATTTCCGAAGGCTTAACTGGAGGGGCGCTGGCCGAGGTTCCCACTGAAACGCCGGTGTTCGATCAGAAAAATTGCATGTATACGCCCCATGTTCTGGCCATGGATGTGAATCAGAAATTCAAGGTGATCACCAGCGACCAGACCACTCATAACATTCACCCCAATCCTAATCCCATGACGGGCAACATCCCATGGAATCAATCCCAGCCACCCGGTGCTGCCCCGATTGTAAAAAGTTGGAAGGCTCCCGAGATGATTCCGGTGCAGTGCAATATTCATCCCTGGATGCACGGCTACTTCACCGTAGTGAAAGGTCCCTACGCCACCACTGACGCTAGCGGCGCCTACACCATTAACAACGTACCACCCGGAAGTTATACCGTGACTGCATGGCAGGAAGACTTAGGCACACAGACGGCCAAGGTGACAGTTGCCGCAGGTGGAACCGGCTCTGCGAATTTCACCTTCAAAGGTAAATAAGCAATTCTGCAGTGTTGCATAACTCAACGAATCGCCGCAGCGTTCCCTGCGGCGATTCGACAATAAGGCCTGATGCTGGCCGAAGGCGGGGGAGATGGGTAAGCTTCTCGCGGTAACCATCGTAGTGATCGCAATCGCTTCGGCTGTTCCTATCGTGATGCACATGTGGCCCATGCCGCCGGACATCTCCGTCCATGGTCACCTCATCGACGAGCAATTTGCCGACACCATGATGGAGACTGGCATTGCTTTCCTGTCTTCTCAGATTCTTCTGGCATTCTTCATCTGGAAGTTCTCCAGTCCAAAGCCGGGCGCCAAAATTAAGCGATTTCCCGGCGGTGCGACAGGCTTGGTGATCGCCGCCTTCTTGCTCGTGGGCACGGAGGTCTTGGCTCTGGGTGTTTTCGGCGTCAAAGCCTGGGCCGGTGTCTACTTCACTCCGCCTGCGGCAAATGCCCTTCCCGTCCAGGTGCAGGCCGGACAGTTCGCCTTTTACTTCCGTTATCCCGGTCCGGACGGCAAGTTCGGTCCACTTCATCCCAACCTGATCAACGAAGCCAACGCCAATTTCTTCGGCCTCGATACCACCAACGATCAGGATTCGAAAGATGACATCGTGACCGCCGAGTTGGCCATCCCCGTAAATCGCGAGATTCACCTGCTCATGCATTCGAAGGACTTGGGGCACTCCTTCTATGTTCCGGAATTACGCGTTCATCAGGATTTCGTTCCCGGGCTGGATCTGTCAATCCATTTCACGGCAACGAAAATCGGCAAGTACGAAATCGTCTGCACCCAACTCTGTGGCTTGGGCCATTACAACATGAAGGCCTATCTCGAAGTGAAGTCTCCGGAAGACTATGATGCCTGGATCAAGCAACAGGCAGCTTTGCAATAACACGAGCTTTGAAAGGGCGCGGCTTTAGCCGCGCCGCCAACGGCTCAATGAAACCGGGGCTTTAGCCCCTGCACACGGATACACATCTCGGTCGAGGTGAGAGCACAATGCACGATATGTCAACCCACGCGGTGTCGCACGGCGAACCCACCAGCTTCATCCGGAAGCACGTGTTCAGCCTTGACCACAAAGTTATCGGCAAGCAGTACTACGCGCTGGCCTTGGTTGCCGCCATCGTTGGGATGTTTCTTTCCTGGCTCATGCGCCTTCACCTCGGGTTTGCCAACTTCGCAATTCCCGGACTGCACTTACTCTCCAGCACCGGCGCGCCCGGCGATGTGATGACTCCCGAGTATTATCTGCAACTGATGACGATGCACGGAACCATCATGGTCTTCTTCGTCCTCACTACCGCGCCCTTTGCCGCGTTTGGAAACTTCTTCCTGCCCATCCAGACCGGCGCGGAAGATATGCCCTTTCCCCACTTCAACATGATGTCGTTCTGGGTCACATTCGTCGGCTTTCTGGTTCTGCTCGCATCCTTTTTCGTATCTGACGGACCCACTCTGGGCGGATGGACCCAATATGCCCCTCTTAGCGCAGTGGGCGATGGCGCCGGTCCTGGCCAGGGTCTCGGCGTGATCCTGTGGGCTGCTTCCATAGGAATTTTTTGTATTGGGCAATTGCTTGGCTCTTTGAACTTCATCACCACCACGCTCGACATGCGCTGCAAAGGCATGTCGCTGATGCGACTTCCCCTCACTGCCTGGGCTTGGTTCATCACTTCGGTGATGGGCCTCACCGCTTTTGCCGTTCTCATGCCCGCGTGCATCCTGCTCATCCTCGATCACGTGGCCGGCACCAGCTTCTTCATTCCCGGCGGATTGGTCGTCAATGGTCGGCTCTTGCCGCATTCCGGCGGATCGACTCTGCTCTGGCAGCATCTCTTCTGGTTCTTCGGCCATCCTGAGGTCTACATCGCAATCATCCCCGGCATGGGCATCGTCTCCCACATACTCATCACCAACATGCGGCGTCCACTGCTGAGCCACCGCGTGATCATTTACTCCATGGGCTCGCTGGCCGTCCTTAGCTACATGGTTTACGGGCACCACATGTTCGTCAGCGGGATGAATCCCTACTCCTCGCTGGCCTTCTCATTTCCAACCTTGGTCATCACCATCCCCGCCACCATCGTCGTGCTGATCTGGCTGGGCAGTCTGTATGGCTCGAAGTTGCGCATCAACGCCGCGTCACTCTTCGCGCTGGGTTTCATTTCCATGTTCATCAGCGGCGGAGTCAGCGGCTTTTTCCTGGCCCAGCCATCTATCGACATCATGTTGCATGCCACCTACTTTGTCGTGGGTCACTTCCATCTGGTGATGGCCGTCGCCGCCATGTTCGGTATTTTTGCCGGAACCTATTTCTGGTTCCCCAAGATGACTGGACGCATGATGAGTGAGCCTCTGGGCAAGCTTCACTTCTGGCTCACCTTCGTAGGTGCCTACTGCATCTTTATGCCGTTCCACTACCTGGGCATCGCCGGAAACGTGCGCCGTTACCAGGCTTTCGTGGATGACTACCTGATCCCGCTCATCCCCGTGCACAAGTTCATTACGGTGGCCGCTCTCCTCACCGGTCTGGTGCAGCTTATTTTTCTGTACAACTTGATCTACAGCCGCTTCAAGGGAGCGCCGGCGCCGGATAATCCATGGGAAGGCACTTCCCTGGAATGGAGCACGGCCACGCCGCCGCCGCACAACAACTTCGGGGATCACATGCCCGTGGTCTATCACGATCCATATGAGTTCAGCGTCGAGGGTGCAAGCACCGACTTCATCATGCAGACCTCGCCCGAGCAAGTCCCGAACCAGCACGATGAGAAGTAAAAAGGAGACACCGTAGGTTTGAAAGGGCACGGCTTCAGCCGTGCCGCATAGGGAACTAAGAAATTTAGGCTTTAGCCCCTGAGGGCCGAGTTTTTAAGGAGATGTAGCAGTATGGCAACCACAGTTCACGAACCGCCAAAAATCGATATAGAACGCTTGCCGAGCCAAGGCTCCGGAGGCGGCTGGGGAACTTTTATTCCTCCTGGCGGAGACTTGCGGCGCGTCAAGGGCTCTTCGCCGCCTCCCGCGAGCACCGGCATCTGGGTTGGGCTGGCGGCCATCACCATGACCTTCGCCGCCTTCACCAGCGCTCTGATCGTGCGTCAGGGAGGTTCCTCCGATTGGCAGCACTTCACCCTGCCATCCATTCTTTACTTGAACTCGCTGATCATCATTGCCAGCAGCGTCACCCTGGAAATTGCGCGTCGTCAGATCACCACCTTCATGGTTGCCAGAAACGAGGGCATTGCTCCATCTCGCTGGCTTTATGTAACCCTCGGCTTGGGACTCATCTTCGTCGCTGGCCAGATTTTTGCCTGGCTGCAGCTGAAGTCACAAGGCTTCGGGCTCGCCACCAATATCAGCTACTCGTTCTTTTATGTTTTAACGGTCGCCCATGCGATCCACCTGCTCGGTGGTCTCGGCGGCTTGGTCCGCGTGATTAGTAAAGTGAACCATTCCGTCTTGCGACGGAGCACTCTGAAAGCTACTTCGCTCTACTGGCATTTTATGGGTGCGCTGTGGCTGTATCTGCTTTTGCTGCTGTGGATCAAACTCTAGCCACTTCGAAAGCAGAAGAAAGCAAGGAGGCAAAGTGAGCCAGGCCGATCTTTCGATTCACGGGCAGGTGTCGCGAGCCACTGCGACAGAAGTAATGGCGGAACCCGCATTCCGGGTCCCCGCGAAAAAAATGGCGATGTGGCTTTTCATCATCGCTGACACCGCCACCTTCGCCGGTTGTCTTTTCGCCTACGGATTTATTCGCAACAGCACTCCCGACTGGCCACGGCCTTTTCACAGCATGACCAACGCGGCCATCATGACTTTCATGCTGCTCACCAGCAGTTTGACCATGGTCTTCGCCATCCGGTCGGCAGACCGGGATGATAAAGCTGGCACGTTCCGCTGGACCATGATCACCGCGCTTCTCGGACTTGTGTTCGCCGTCCTGCACATCCGCGAATGGCTCGACTTAATCGACAAAGGCGTGACCATATTCCATAACCCGTTCGGCACACCAATTTTCGGCTCGGCCTTTTTCAGTATCACTGGCCTCCACTTGCTGCACGTAACCGGCGGTGTGATTGCTTTGGTTGCCGTTGCCATCCGCTATAAAGGCGGCCGCTACGGCGCCGACGATATCGAAGTAACCGGTCTCTACTGGCACTTCGTCGATCTGGTTTGGATGTTCGTGGTTCCCTTTATGTATCTTCTGAATTGGTCTCACTAGGAATAAAAGGCACTAAAACTCTAGGAGCAACTCACTATGGCTACCGCAGAGACGCATAAGAGTGGCGGAATAGGAAGAGACCTGGTCGTTTACGTCTGCCTGCTGGCGCTGGCCGGTCTGCAGTTCCTCATCGCCGCCGAGCACATCAACGCCGACCAGATGTTCGTCCGCATGCTGGCCGTCGCCGTTATCGAAGGCGGCGTGGCGCTTTTGTTTTTCATGCATCTTTCAGAGAACCGCGGATTGCGCTGGTTCGTCCTGATCTTCACTGTGGCTGTGCTGCTTGGTATGCAATACGGATGGACCGACAGTTTTCGCCTGATTGACGGCGTTCCCTGGGCGCGGTAGCCTTTAAAAGAATTGAGTTGAGAAGATGAAGCTCTGGAAATCGATCGCCGTTTCGGTAATTGCCCTCGTGGGATTATTGCTGCTCTTCACGCCAACACTGGCCGCTGCCCAGGGCTGCGCGCTCTGCTATACCCAGGCCGCCGCCTCAGGCTCCCGCATGATTCAGGCGTTGAAAAGCGGCATTCTCATCCTCATCGGCCCTCCCACACTGATGTCCGTAGGCCTGATCTTCATCTGCTACCGCAAACGCAACCAAACCATGACGGAAAACGGCGAAGAGTCCGACTTGGATTGGAAAGACACATCGAGCAATTCTGACGAAAACTGGTAACAGGAAAATTGATAAGTCCCAACGCCTTATCATCCTGAGCGCAGCGAAAGCCTGCCCTGAGCGAAGTCGAAGGGGACCTCTGCACTCGCCCCCACGACCCCGGCCTTGTGCAATCGCCACGTCCGTCGATAATACCGTAAAAGAGCGGCGCTTCAGCGCCGCGTACCGCGCCCAAAAAAGAATCGGGCTTTAGCCCCCGGCTTACTTCCTATAAACCACTCCACCCTTCATCACAAACGAAACCTTCCCCAACACTCCCACATCCTGCAGCGGATCACCCGACACCGCAATCACGTCCGCAAAATAACCCGGCTCCAGCGATCCGATCTGCCCATCCCAACCCAGCAACTTCGCTCCATTAATCAGATCCGCCCGAATCACCGCCAGCGGCGACATTCCGAACTTAACCATCAACACGAACTCCCGTGCCTGTGTCCCATGCGGAAACGGCCCCACATCCGATCCCACCGCCATCGGCACGCCCGCCGCAACCTGCCTGCGGAACTCCTGCGTTTTGTAATCGAGCATCGCTCGTTCGTGTTCCGCCTGTGCCGGCGTCTCCGCGTGTTCCGCAAAATATTCAAAAATGGTAAATGTCGGCACCGCGAAGATCCCCTTTTCGCGCATCAACCGCATGGTTTCATCGCTGAGTTGATTGGCGTGATCAACCGACGCCACCCCTGCCTGCGCCGCAAAAAGCGTGCCCGGTTCGCCCGTTGCATGCACCGCCACGCGCGCCCCAACTCGCGCCGCCTCCTCCACTGCCGCGCTCAACTGAGCTTCCGTGTATTGATAAGGCGTCGAAAACTTGCCGTCCTTCACCGCATCCGGCCCGGTTTCGTAAATCTTGGTGAAGTCCGCGCCCTCCTTATATTGCTCGCGCATCACCGCAATCAGCTCATCCTTATTATTGGCGTAATCAGCATTCGGCAATACATGCTGCGCGGGATTGAACTTGATTGCATCCTCATGCCCGCCCAGAATGTTGATCGCATTCCCGCTGATCCGCATCCGCGGTCCGGGCGCCAGCCCTTCATCAATCGCATTACGCACTGCCGTATCCGCCGACCCCGCACCCTCCGTTCCCATATCGCGCTCGGCGGTAAACCCCGCCATCAAATCGTCCCGCGCCGCCAGCAGCGCTTGAATCGTTCGCTGCGGAACCGACTCTTTCACCGTTTGCAAATCCTCCGCGCCCGGATGCAAAAACAAATGCACATGCGCATCAATCAATCCGGGCAACAAAACGCGATTCCCCAGATCGAACACTTCCGCACCCGGCGGATACTTCACCGCCGAACCCACTTCCACAATGCGCTCGCCCTGCACCAACACTTCGCCCGGCTTCACGATCCGCCCATTCCTCACATCGAGCAGACCAGCCGCGTGCAACACAATCGCGTGTGCCGCAGGTTGCGTTTGTGTTTGTGCCACCGAGATCGAGCCTGGAAGCGCCGCTAACACCAGCAAGAAAAAAGATAGAAACTGCCGGAAGCTGATCATATTGTTTAGTACGGGATGGTATCACTTTGCATTTCGAGAAACTACAGAAGAGACGGTACCCGTCAGCATCGCGAACGCCGACGCTATCGTGGAAGAGCGGCGCTGCAGCAGTTTGCCCTTAGCGAAGTCGAATTGGCGCGTACCGCGCGACGGGATTGTCATCCTGAGCGTAGCGAAGGACTTCTGCATTTGTTTCTGCCGCTCCTGCTTCGCGTGACCGCACCGCCCGCCGACGCTGTCGTGGAAGAGCGGGCGCTTCAGCGCCGCGTTGAGCGCTCCAAAAGGATCGGGCTTCAGCCCCTGTGGCACATCTCGCGGAAGGCGATAATTTCCCGCTTCTACTTCGCCTTGGAAAAATCTTCCACCGCGAAAAGCTGCCCGCCGCGCTCGACAACCCCAACCCCAATCGAATCCATATCCGAATCGAGCATATTCGCACGATGATTCGGAGACTTGAAAAACTCCGCCTCGATCGCCTCAACTCGAGGCCCTAACGCCACGTTTTCCGAGAGCCAAACAAACCGCGTCCCCGCCTGCGTAACCCGCGAAGCCAGCGCAGGTTCTCCGGCAAATCCATGCTGCGCCTCGCCGCGCTGTGCCATCACCCCGGCATGCCGCTTCGCTGCCGTTGCCAGCGCGTCATTCCACTTCAACGCCGGGAGCCCGGCGTTTCGCCGCGCCCGATTCACCGAGGCGAACAGCTCTTGCTCTGCCGGGTTCTGAGCCTGCGCCGCAGAAAACGCCGCCAATGCAATGATGAACAAAGCTACCATCCGCGCCACGATTCGCATCTCAATCTCCTGCAAAATCTTAACCCGGATAATTTCCTTTTCTCTCGCCCCGCCCGAACGAAAGTAATCGTCCGCGAAAGCGCCGTCCCTTACTTCGTGAACCTTAGCGCCCTTCGTGGTTCAAGAATTTGGCGATCCTCTCCTCACTCGCCCGGACCTTTCTGCGCTTCCGGAGGCGAAGGCGGCTTGCTAAACTTCGCATCGTCCACCGGGACATTCTGCTTCACTTCGCTCACCTGAATCGTGAATCGGCCGCCCGGCCGCGCCAGAGTCCAGCGTAACGGAATCTTCACCCCACCTGTTTCCTTGTAGTCCGCATAATCAATCTGCGTGGGCAATCGTCCGAGCGGCGTCTCTCCAAATCGCACCAGCCGTACCAACAGCCCGGATTGCTTATCAAAGTAAAGTTCTAGCGGAGTTTTTCCTGCACGCTGCCCCACCACCAGATAAGCGTCGTGATCACCAACTTTTTCTGTTCCGTGCACTTCCACTTTGCTGAACATCTCCTTCAGATGAGCCGGAAAATGCAGATCCGCATCAATCGACGCGCCATCAATATCCGGCCCATGCATCTCCCGCACCGGGTGTCCCGGAACTCCCAGCCAACCTTCATGTCCATTGAACGCTGTGATACTTTCTCCGTGCGGCATGTGAGTGAAGGATACTCGCTCATCCGGAGCCTTCGAATAAATCTCGATCAGAACGTTGCTGTCGCCAAACGTAATTGTCCCTTTCATCACGCGGCTATTCACTTTATTGACGGCGCTTGCTCCGCCCACCGCCTGTAAATATTTCTCAAACAACTCATCGGCAGAGGGTCCGCTACTTCCTTTCGTGTTTGCGTCTTCATGAATCACTTGCTCTTCCGTAGTCGGTTTCGACTCCGCCGTTATCACCGGCGGCATCGCCACCGGGTTCGTACGCCCCCGGTGGCATGAATAACAAGTCACCTCGCGTTTCCCGTCGAAATTCTCTTGATTGATGGTAAACATCATTTCCATCATCCGGCGCGCCGTCACCTTCGTCTTCTTGTCATCTTTTTCGAACGCGTCTTGCACATGGCAGAACTCGCACTCCACTCCCAAAGATGCCGTTATGAACTGCATCGCCGGAATCAGTTGGTCCCCCGGAATATCCTTGAGCACCTGAATATTTTTAAACTGCTGTGCCGCCGTCGTCGGCCCCATGGAGTTGGCCGCCCGCGGGCCCGCGCTCGATTGCGCCAACGCCGCGCCAATCGCTACCCCACAAATCACAACCACTGCCGCCATGAAGAGAAAAAATGTGGGGACAGCCGCCCTCGAGAGCCTGCCCCGAGCGAAGCCGAGGGATCCATTCGAGCGCAGCTCGACGCTTTTCTTTCCACTCATAGTTGTCGACTCATCTTTGAAGTCACGGAAGTGTATCAAAAGCCTCGCCACGTCACTGCCGCTTGCTGCCTTGGGTAGTGGTGCACTTTGACTATTACACGACGACTGTCATCCTGAGCGGAGCCGTTTTTCAGGCGAAGCGAAGGATCTCCCGCTTAACCGGCGCAACGCGTGAGCCAAACTGCACTACTTACCCTGCCTTGCCCAAAAAACTGCCACTTATCCATCCCTGCCGGAATCGCCACATCAAAAAATCCCACCATCATCTCCTGCGACGTCTGATCTCCCCAAGTCACCAGCTTATCCGGATCAGGGTTGTGCGGATTATTCTTCGAATTGTCATACCACGCCACCGCACGCAGCTTCGTTCCCGCCTTCAATTCGCGTGGTTGCGCCAGCTTGTAACTCAGCTGCCAGTGAAAGTGATAATTCACCCGCAGCAGCGTCTCCACACTTCCGTCGTCATGCACAATGTCATATTCAAATCGCTTGCCGCGCAAATGCATATGCGGAAAGAAACTCAGCAGGAGCGCATCATTCGGTAATGTCCCCTGCACTTCCACACGAAAATTGTCGGCACCCGGTGGAATCATCAGCGCATGATTATTCAACTGCAGCGTGACCACTCTCTGCTTTGGCGGACTCTTCGCAAACACCAATCCAGCGCTTGTCTCATCGCTCGCCGCCTCGCCATTCGTCGTGTAATGCATCTGAAAAACCAGATCCGATCCCGCCGGAACAAACTTCGCCATGCCATCCGCGAACCGGTCCGGCGCGCTCCCCGGCGCATACACCAAGAGCAAATCGCTGGTCGTCTCGTGCGCCTGCCGCCGCTCCTCGGGATCGCTCAACATCGATGCTGTAAACGGTTCTCCGACCGGCGCATGCCGCAGCCACGCCGAATCCGGAGGCCGGATATACACCACCCCATGATGCACATGCGCGGGACTCGACGGCCGCACCTCCACCATCTGCACCCACTTGTCCTCGGCAAAATGCGTCGGCACAATTTCGTACGTATATTCCACCTCACCCCGCGCTGGAATCTGCACCGCCTTCGGCATTTTAAGCACCACATCCGGCCGCGGAATATTCCAGTCGCCGCTCCAATGTGCCAGAGCAGGAGCATCCCGCGCATCTCCCGCCGGCGCCCCAGCGTCGGCCCATGCCGCGATCGTCCTAATCTGCTCCGCGCTCAACGACGGATCATTGGAAAATTTCCCGTACCGCGGATCGGCAAACCACGGCGGCATCATTTTCATATCCACCGCAGACGCGATTCTCCGCGCCCAAGGTTTCGTCTCGGCATACGTCACCAGCGGCATCGGCGCTGCTTCGCCGCTGCGGTGGCAGCTCTGGCACTTGCTCTGCAATATCGGAAGGACGTCCTTATAAAAAGTAGGAGCCGGAACACTAGCGGATTTTGTGCCCTGCAGGGCAGCATGCACCGGCCTCTGCCACGCCAGTCCCATCGCCAGCAGCGCGATCACGACAACAAAAAGCCTGCCGAATCGATTCACGAGCGCAAAAACTCCAGCGTCAGCGCCCAAGCCTGCCGCGCCGAATGCGGCTCATACGCAGCTCGCTCATCGCAAAAGAATCCGTGATCGGCGCGAGAAAATTCCGCGTTCACATAAATCTTCTTTTCCGCACTCAGGGCGTCCGTCACCGCTCGCCGCTGCTCGGGCGGAATATGCTTATCCATTCCACCCCATATAAATAAGGACGGAGCCTGCAGCTTCGTAGTCCGATCGAGCAGCCCGGGAGCAATGCCGCCTCCATAAAACGAAACCGCCGCCCTCAGCGCGACAATACTGTTCGCGATAAACGAAACCCGTCCGCCCATACAGAATCCGACGCTCGAAGTCTCGCTCGCCTTCGCGCTCGATCGCAACCACTCGTATGCCGACCGAACATCTGCCTCAGCCGTTTCCGTCGTCACAGCCTGTACATGCGGCATCACCGCCGGAAAGTCTGTGTACTTGCCTTCAAACCCTGGCGGCGCCGTGCGATGAAACAGCTCCGGAGCAATCGCCACGTATCCCACCGCCGCAAATCTCTCTGCCACATTTCGAATATGATGATTCACCCCAAACGCTTCCTGGAACACAAGCAAGCCGGGATGCGGGCCGCCATCTTTTGGACGCGCCACGTATGCCGCCATGCGGGTTCCGTCTGCAACCGACAGTTCGACTTTGTCCTTCACGATTTCTGGGCCGCTCATGATTTACCTCTTAAGATGAATTAAGAATGACGCCACGCCGCGCTCACCCACTCGCTGGTCGCGATTTCCTATTCTCAGTCTCGCACAACCGCCGCCTCACAGTGCGCACGTCCGACCGCAAAAATGCTAAAGTAGTCGGTCCATCGTATCGACCAACATAGCGCAACATGTCCGCTCCCAACTCCACTTTCGTCCGCGCCTGTAAATCTCAGCTCGTCGATCGCACTCCCGTCTGGTTCATGCGCCAGGCCGGACGCTACATGCCCGAATACCGCGCCGTCCGCAAGCAGCATTCGTTGCTCGAGATCTGCAAGAAGCCCGCGCTCGCCGCCGAAGTCACCATCACCGCCGCCGAGTTTCTCGGAGTCGATGCCGCCATCATCTTCGCCGATCTCCTGCTCCCGCTCGAAGTCATGGGCCTGCCCTTCCATTTTTCCGCCGGAGAAGGCCCGGTCATCGAGAAGCCGGTTCGCACCTCCGAAGACATCGCCCAACTCCGCACCGACCGCTCCGCTGAACTTGGCTACGTCTCCGAAGCTGTGAGTCTGGTCGCAAAACACTTCGCCGGGAAAATTCCTGTGATCGGTTTCTGCGGAGCGCCCTTCACCCTCGCCAGCTACATGATCGAAGGCGGCGGCTCGCGCAATTATCTCCATGCAAAAAAAATGATGTACAACTCGCCTACTCACTGGGATGCGCTGATGCGCAAACTTGTCGAGGTCACCGCAGAATATTCCACCGCCCAGGTCCGCGCCGGAGCCGATGTCATCCAGATTTTCGACAGTTGGGTCGGCTGCCTCAGCGTCGAAGATTACCGCCGCTATGCTCTGCCCCACGTCACTACCTTAGTAAAGCATTTACAGAAAACTGGCGCGCCGATCATCTACTTCGGCACCGATAGCTCCACGCTGCTTCCCGCGATGAACGAAACGGGAGCGGAAGTGATCGGCCTCGACTGGCGCATCCCTCTCGATAAAGGCTGGAGCGACCTTAGCCACCGCTGCGCAGTGCAGGGAAATCTGGATCCGGTTCTGCTCTTCGCCGATTGGAAAGAATTGAAATCGCGTGCGGAGAATATTCTTCGACTCGCCGCCGGACGCCCTGGCCACATTTTCAATCTCGGCCACGGCATCCTACCGGAGACTCCAGTCGAAAACGTTAAGAACCTCGCTCGCTTCGTGCAGGAATATTCGGCGCCTGGAATATCTGTCCTGTAAACGAGACTGTGGCGCTAAAGCGTAACAGTGCAGTACCGTGGAAGAGCGGCGCTTCAGCGCCGCGTAAATGTTCAGGATTATTTGGGCTTTAGCCCCTGCGGTTGTCCTGGCGGAGGACCGCAAAGAGCGAATCACATTCATGACTCGCATCGCAATCATCGGCGGCGGCATCTCCGGACTCGCCGCCGCTTTCACCTTGGAAGAACCCCGCCGCTCCGGCGCACTCGACTACTCCCTCTACGAAGCCTCTCCCAATCTCGGCGGCGTCCTCCGCACCGAACACATCGACGGCTGCATCGTAGAAGCCGGACCTGATTCCTTCATTACCGAAAAACCCTGGGCCGCCAACCTCTGCCGCACTCTCGGCCTCGGAGATCAACTCATCGGCTCGAACGACGCCGATCGCAAAACTTACATCCTCGTCCGCGGCCGTCTCATCCCCATGCCCGACGGCCTCATGTTCATGGTGCCAACCAAAATCCTGCCCACCGGATTCTCCCCGCTTTTTTCCTGGAGCACGAAACTGCGCATGGCGCAGGAATTATTCCATCCGCCGCGCCCCGCCGCCGCCGATGAAAGCGTTGCCTCCATGGTCGAACGTCACTACGGATCAGAAATGGTCGACCGCCTCGCCGACCCACTCCTCTCCGGCGTCTACGGCGGAGAAGCGGCCAGCCTCAGCGTCCGCGCCGTTCTTCCCCGCTTCGCCGAAATGGAACGCACTCATGGCAGCCTCGGCCGCGCCATGCTCGCCGCCAGAAAAAAAATGCCGCGCGCGGATAACAAACCCGCGCCTCCGCTCTTCACATCCCTCAAGAACGGAATGCAGCAGCTCATCGAAACGATCGTCCCGCGCCTGAACCAGAGTTCGTTGCTCACCAACGCTCCCGTGGAATCCATTCAGCGCGACTCCGAAGGCTGGACCGTTTCATCAGGATCCAAATCCGCGCGCTTTGATTCCGTCATTCTCGCCGTGCCCGCGGGCGTCGCCGCAAGATTACTCTCCACGTGCAGTTCAGAACTATCTTCCGAACTCGCCGCCATCACCTATAGCTCCTCCATCACCGTCGGTCTTGCCTACGACCGCGAAGTCCGCCAATCGCTCCCACCCGGTTTCGGATTTCTCGTCCCCCGCAGCGAAGGCAAACGTCTGCTGGCTGCAACTTTCGTTCACAACAAATTTCCGCACCGCGCACCCGCTGATCACGCCCTGTTACGCTGCTTCTTTGCCGGATCAAGCGCCGAAAATATCTGGCAGCTTTCCGACGACGCTATCATCACCATCGTTCGCACCGAACTGCAGCAGATTCTCGGCCTTCGCGCCGCGCCCCTTTTTTCCCGTGTCTACAAATGGAAATCCGCCATGGCGCAATACGGCGTCGGCCATCTCGAACGCCTCGACCGTATCGAGCGTCTCCGCCAGCAATTCGCCGGCCTGGCGCTCGCCGGCAACGCCTGTCGCGGCATCGGCGTTCCCGATTGCGTGCGCTCCGGCCAGGACGCGGCGAAGCAACTCCTAAATCTCTAGCAGGCTGCCGGAAAAACTCGATTTTGCTCTAGCTTTTGGGTGGCGCAGCGGTTTACCGCTGCGATCACCGCCATGTTTCACTGTCGGCTTTAGCCGAGGGACATTGAAGCCACAATGCCCGAGAATAAAAAACGAGAATCAAGATTCGGTCGCGCCCGTGCCTTCGTGACGTATTCGATAAAGAAGGTATCCCACCACAGCAATATTAATAATGAGTACCAAACCCTTGATCGCACTGGGATGCCGGTAGATCTCGTAAATCTCGATGGGGATCAGTGAACTCGTAATGATTACGCTGAACCACTCTCCCCAGCGCTTCACCAGCCAGAGCCCGATTCCCTCGGTCAGAAAAAGTCCCGCATAAATAAAGCTGACCACTCCAAGGCTCTTTATCTTGTTCGGAGTAAGATCGGCGACTTTCTGAAGCGCCTTGCCGACGTAGTGATTGCCCGGATCCAGCCCGAACATCGTCACCAGATGTTCCGCCACGCTGGCCACATCTTTGTGCACAAGATGAAGAGCGCTCATGCCCACCGCAATCAGCAGCGCCGCCTTCAGTAGCTTGAAGAATGCAATCAGCCGGATAAGCATATTGTCAGAGGATTTCATGAGATCGATCTTTAACTCGTGCTCCACAACTCGCAGAGGTCTCGCATTTGCCCGCCCTATGCCGGAACATCCGCTTTTCTCATTGCTTCCTCCCGCCGCACCTTCCCCACGATCAGCCTGATCTCGTCATAAGTAATCTCCGGCGGTAAAATATCCTTCAGCGGCTTCAGCCGATCCATGCCGATTTTCGCGCACGCCGCCTCGATCACCGATTGCTTTTCCCTACTCACCCATTCCGGCTGAAACTGCACCTGCCCCGTTTCCAGCAAATTGGCGACCGCACTTACGATAGTCGATAACTGTCGTCCACGAAGCTGCGCAATTTCTTCCAGTGTTCGACCTTCGTTCAAAAATCGCAAAGTCTCATCCGCAGGCTTGGCGGACCGTTCAGACCCCGCTGCTCGCTCGCCCTCATGAAATTTTCTTAACGCGTCCAGAATCTGCTGCCCGTAAACGTCCGCCTTGCGCTCGCCAATTCCCGGAATTTCGCGAAGCTCCGCCAAAATCTTCGGCCGTCGCCGGCAAAGTTCTTCCAGCGAAGAATCGTGCAACACAATGTAGGCTGGAACGCCGTTCTCCTTGGCCATCGCCCGCCGCCACTCCCGCAAGTATTCGCGCAACTCCTCCGCCTCGGAACCCGAAGCTGGAGCCGCAACCGCCTGCAGCGGCAACCGTTTCCTGGCAACAACCTTCCTCGCACCGGCAGGTTTCCCCAGCCACTCCGCGACGCTCCCGCACACATCGCAAGCCGCGCAACCCTCCCACTTCGGAGTCTCTCCAAAATGCGTACAAATCTGCCGGTGCCGGCACTTCTTCGACTCTACGAATTCCCTGATAATCCTGTACCGCTCCCACGCCCGGTTCCGCTCCTCCGCGTCCAGAATCTGATTGGCAAAAAATCCCAACAGCCCCGCATCTTTTTTCTGCCACAACAAAACGCAGTCCGCACTCGCGCCGTCGCGTCCGGCCCGGCCTGCCTCCTGGTAATACTGCTCAATCGATTTTGGCAGCGATAAGTGAATCACCGCCCGCACCGCCGCCTTATTAATCCCCAGTCCAAACGCAATCGTTCCCACCAGCACCCGCACTTCGTCGGACATCCACCGCTCCTGGCTCTTCCGCCGCTCTTCGCCTCCCATCTTTCCGTGATACCCCACCGCGGCAATATCGCGATCCGCCAGAAAATCCACCGTCTCTTCCACTCGATTAATCGTCGGCGAATAAACAATCACGTTGCTGCCCGCGTAACTCTGCAGCGCCGCAACCAGCATCTCCATCTGCTCCAGCCCTTCGCACTCGCGCACCAGATAGCGCAAATTCGACCGGTAAAAGCTGGCAATATATTTATCCGGATTTCGCAATTGCAGCTGCGCCAGAATGTCATGCCGCACGTGCCGCGTGGCGCTCGCGGTAAACGCCGCAATTGGACGATCCGGAAATTTCGTGCGCAGCTTATTCAACTGCCGGTACTCCGGACGAAACTCGTGGCCCCACTCCGAAATGCAATGCGCCTCATCGATGGCAAAAAACGTTACCGGCACCTGCTGCATCCAGCCCATCGTGTCACCGCGAGCAATCCGCTCCGGCGACACATATAACAGCCGGTAAGCCCCCTCGCGCGCCTTGGACATCACCATCTTTTGCTCGCCTTCGCTCATCGTGCTGTTCAGCACCGCCGCAGGAATCCCCATCTGCGCCAGTTGCGTCGCCTGATCCTGCATCAGCGCGATCAGCGGAGAAATCACCACCGCTGTTCCGCCCGAAACCACCGCCGGCAACTGGTAACACAACGACTTGCCCCCGCCCGTCGGCATCACCACACACGTGTCGCGCCCCGCCAGCAAGCTGCGCACAATGCGCTCCTGCAGCGGACGAAACGCGCTATATCCCCAGTACCGCTTCAGCGGCGTGAGTAGATCGGCTTCCATCGTGAAATCCAGAGTATCGTGGGGCGAATGTAAGGAGAAGAAAAATCGATGAGTTGCGGTAGATACTTTCCAAATCTGGAACGCACGAGTTCTTTGAGAAGCGCAGTTATCGGTTTTACCCTGTGCTCCTCCGTATCCCCCGTGTTAAAGATTTTTCACTCGATACCGCGCCTCCGGATAAGCCGAGGCGAACGCTGCCCAGGTAACCGCAATCACCAGAAAGCACAACACGCTCCCCTCCGGCCCAACCACGCCACCCGTAAGCCACCCCGGCCCATGAAACGACGACTTCAGCAGATGCCCCGGAAAGATCGTTCCACTATCCGGCACCGAATAGAAAAATGTCTCTCCCCAATCCCACGCAGCGTGAAATCCCACCGCAAACCACAAGTTCCCGGTGCGCCGCACAGTCAGGCAAAAGAAAAACCCAATTGCCGCGGCGGCCAACAATCCTGGCCACTGCTCTCCGCCATTTCTCATATGGATCAGTCCGAATATGCACGACAGCAACACAGCCGCTGGCCAGAAGCCCACGGCGCGGGTCAAAGTAAACTGCGAATACCCGCGCAACAGGAATTCTTCAAAGAATCCCACCAGCAGAAAAAACACCGCCCAGAAAAAAGCGAACCGCACAATGCGCACTCCATGGATCGCCAAATGTCCCACATCAAAAACGCGCAGACCATACATCATTGCCATCAACAGCGTGACACTTAAAAACCCCCACGCCGTCCCCACCCAAAATAATTTTCCAAAGGCCGCGCGCCCCGGCAGTCCGTACACTCCCCAAGCCCGCCGCTCCACCCTCCCCAGCAACACCGCCGGAGCCACCGCCGCGCACAACAGCCCAAACTCCTCCAGCATCATCGACCACAGCCCACTCGCGCCCAGATCAATCGCCTCCGCCGAACGGAGAACGAAATATTGCAACACGTAAAACATCGCCACGTAGAATGCAAATCCCCATCCCGCCCGAAGTCCATCCGGACCCCAAAAAACAGTCCGCACATACGACGGCTGCACCGCAAAATCCGGCGCTTTTACGCTCGAACTCGTCGTTTCTAAGCCGGATCCCTCGTCTCGCGAAATATCGTCTCGCGAAATATCGTCCCGCGAAATATCGACCTCGTCCCTACTTTCACTCTTCATCAGACAAGTCCCAGCGTCCAAACCTTCGTGCAACTTCGTGTCCTTCGTGGTTAACGCTCTTATCGTTCTCTCGCGACCCGCATAAGTTTCCGCAAACCACCCCGCTCATGGTAAAACACTTCGTCCCACTCTTATGGCCGGATTTTTCACGCGCCAACGCTTCGGCCGCCCCCAGTTTCTCGCCGGAGCCTTGCTCCTCCTTTTTCTGGCGCAAGCAATTTGGCTGGTCCACTCCGAGCTGCGCGCTTCCGAATCCAGCGGTCTTAGCGCCTCCGAGCAAGTTCGCATTGCCGCCGGCTGGCGCCAAATTCACGGCGGCCCGATCGCGGGCGCCCCATTTCCAGACGCTCTCTTTCCCGATGCCCCAGGCGCACTTCCCTTAGAGATTTCTCGCGACGATTCCGGCTTCGATACCGAACACTCCCCGCTCATCTCGCTCGTAACCGCCGCGCCTCTGCTCGCCTGGCCGCACCGCCTGGTCTCCACCGAATCTCACTGGCGCTGGCTTCCTCGCATTCCATTCCTCGCCTTTGGAGTCTTCCTCGGTGCTTCGCTCTGGTACGTTGCCCGCCGCCTCTGCGGCAACACCGGAGGCTTCCTCGCCCTCACCCTCTACTGTTTTTCTCCTGCCATCCTTCAAGCCACCGCCGTCTGGCACGCCGAGCCTGAAATCCTCGCTGCCTGGGGATCCTTCGGATCCATCTTCACCGCCATCGCAGTCGCCCACACTCTCTATGCCCCGCGCGAAGTCGTTCTCTGGAACTGGCGCCGCATTCTCTTGGTCGGCATCTCCCTCGCCATCGCCGTCGGCTCCCAATTCTCCATGATCGTCGTAGCCCCCGTTGCTCTAGCCTTTATGCTCTACCTCGCTCCCATCCGCCGCGGCGCCGCTCTCATCATCTGGGCTACCTCATGTTTCGTAGCAGTCCTCATCTTGTTCTCCACATATTTCTTTCACATCCACACCTTCGTCGAAGCTATGCACCACGCCTCATTCTGGGGAGCCACCTGGCGAAGCTTCACCGTGCTTGCTGTCTATAGCCAAGTCGCGCGGCAGCTTCTGCGCGCATGCCCCGCCTTCGCGCTATTCATTCCACTGACCGTCGGAATCTACGCCGCCTGGCCGCGCACGCGCTACTTCGGCAATACCGCTCCACTCCTGGTCGCGACCCTCTTCATCGTCCTCGGCATGGCTCATCCCCACGTCGCCGGAGCCGGTTTCCTTTTGGCATCGGTTCCGTTTCTTTTCATCTTCGTCTCCGGTGTCCTCGCCGATCTCATGGAAACTCCCTTCCGCCCCCTGGTAAACGCCGCAGTCTGGGCCTTAGTCGGAGCCTATATCCTCTGGAGCCTCCTGGCCCTAACGCAAATCCCCCGCGGATAATTTCCAAGGCCGTGGTGCAATAAAATGATACGTATCACGGCATCGCTTCAGCGACGCCAAACCACGGCTGAGGTACAATCGGCCTTGGCCGCTGAGGCCTGCCCTACGAGCTTCACGGCTGAAGCCGATTCCAATCTTCACTTTGGGACGGCATGCCCTGATACGAATCTTTTTTCGAACTGCACTCCTGCCAACAATTCTCTACAATTCCCGCGCATCTCCGGTCCGTAACCAGCGATCTAACTCTGTAAGACTCCTAGTATTAAGGAGGCGCCATGCCCTATTCGTTGGAGTATCATAAGACCGTGAATCACCTTCTGCGACGCTTGATTCCGGCTTCGCTCGCGTCTTTTGCCGTACTGCTGTTCCCGCTGTTTACCGTCTCTAGGAGCCCGGCGCAAATCGGTGGCGTATCTCCCGAAGCTATCCACGCAATCCCCGTCGCGCCTCCCACTGCCGTGAGAGTGCCGCCTCCAACCGTGATGCTAGTACCGCCTCCCACCGGCGCGGCTTCCGTCCACACAGCCTTTGGACCTTCGGCTTTCGCACATCCCACCGGCGTTCCGCACCCGCACCGCCCCCCGCAAGATAACGGACATTTCCCTCACCAGCACGCCAACGATGTTGCAGTCTATCCCTATCTCTACCCGGTCCCCTACGCCGTAGATGTCAGCGACCCCAATACTGCCGCCCAGGACAACGACGACGCCGAATCTCAAACAGGTCCAGCCGTTGGCGATCCCCGCAACTACAGCGCTGACGCCTACATACGTCCACTGCCCGTGGACCCCTCTTATGATGTTTCGGCTGAGAACAGTCTTGCCGATCCCCCCGCCGCCGATCCGCCGCAGCCCCCGACAACCCTCGTCTTCAAAGACGGTCATCAACTCCAGTTAAACAACTACGCCATCGTCGGCCAGACTCTCTACGACTTCACCCCCGGCCATCCTCGCAAAATCGCTCTTTCGGATCTCGATCTTCCGGCCACACAAAAACAAAACGACGATCACGGCGTCATTTTCGAACTGCCGCCATCGTCACAAACCAACTGACCATGCGCATCGCTATCAATCCTCGTCTTATGTTTATGTGGCGCGGGCGCCCTCGCCCGCGAAATGCAGAAAGCAAAATCGCACCGGAAGGAAATTGTGTTATTTGTATTCTTCTGCTCGGTGCACTCGCGATCGCGCCCGACGCCTCAGCTCAAAGAGGCGCATCCGGCGGACACGCAGCCGCTCCCAGCCACTCCGCCGTGCCCCACTTCGACTCGCCACGCTTCAACTCGCCACACACCGCACCTGCCTTCGGTCGGAACGGCTATCGATCAGGATTCCGCCGCAATAATTCTTATCCTTATGGTTCCACCTACGCCTCTCTGCCATTCCCCTTCTTCGGCGACTCCTTCGATCCCGATGACATTTATTCCACCGGATATCCCGTCGCCTCTCCGCCGCCTCCTTACTTATTGCAAGCCCTGAGCCAAATGACCAGCCCCACCGTCAACAACATCGGACAAGCGATGAGTTCTCCGACCGTCAACGAGTCATCCTCATCGCAGCCGCTCATGATCGAACTGCAGAACGGCCACTATGTTCGTGTCACCAGCACCATCGCGAATGGCGACCCGCTCCCGCTTGATCAAGCGCCTATCCGCCCCCGATCCAGTCAAGCTCTTTCGCCGATCAACTCCGCGCCTCAGGCCCAGCCCTTGCCTGCCGCAGTTCTAATCTTCCGCGACGGGCACCGCGAAGAGGTCCGCGACTACACTATTGCCGATGGCATCCTCTACGCCCGCGGCGATTACTACACCGACGGCTACTGGAACAAGAAAATCAATCTCGCGTCTCTCAACGTGGCCGAAACGCTAAGAGTCAATAACGAACGAAACGTTAACTTCCTTCTTCCCTCATCGCCCAACGAAGTAGTAACCCGCCCCTGATTTACTTCGTGAAACTTAGTGCCCTTAGTGGTTCAGGATCCCCCAAATCGTGATACAATAATCTTTCGCTAAAATCCTACTAACCACCTGCAAATACAGTAGCTTACGCGACGTTAGGTGTGAAGTGGAATGCAGCAATTAAGAACTGAAACATGCCTGACGATCAAAATCCCGAACCGACCGCGCTTTTTGCGGTCGTCCCCAGCAACGCGAGGGATCTCATCTACTAAGAACTGACATTTATGGCAGAAGATCAAGACCCACAACTTCCCCTGACTCCACCAACGCCTCCCGGCGGCGGCGATGGCAGTCCCGGCGCCCTGCACATTCAACCTGTCAACATTGAAGACGAGATGCGCAAATCGTATCTCGACTACTCGATGTCGGTCATCATCGGCCGCGCCCTGCCCGATATCCGCGACGGACTCAAGCCCGTACACCGCCGCATTCTCTACACCATGCAGCAGATGGGCCTCCAGCCCAATCGCGCCACCCGCAAGTGCGCCCGCATCGTCGGCGATGTCATGGGCAAATACCATCCCCACGGCAATCTCGCCGTCTACGATGCTCTCGTGCGCCTCGCACAAACCTGGAGCCTGCGCTACCCGTTAATTTTTGGACAAGGAAATTTCGGTTCGGTCGATGGCGATCCTCCCGCAGCCGATCGTTACACCGAAGCGAAACTCGCTCCAGTCTCCACTGCACTGCTAGAAGATTTAGACAAAGAGACGGTCGATTTCCGTCCCAACTACGATGGCAGCGAAGTCGAGCCCGACGTTCTTCCCGCGCGCATTCCGAACCTGCTCATCAACGGTTCCGACGGAATCGCCGTCGGCATGGCGACAAAAATTCCGCCGCACAACTTAACGGAAATCATCGACGCCACCATCACGCTGATCAACGACCCGAACGCTCAACTAGCCGAAATCCTAAAATCCGTTCAAGGACCAGACTTCCCCACCGCCGGCATCATCCACGGCCGCGCCGGAATTTTCGAAGCCTACCGCACCGGCCGCGGACGCTTCATGATGCGCGCCAAAGCCGCCATCGAAAACGTCACCAAAGATAAACAGGCCATCATCGTCACCGAAATTCCTTATCAGGTAAACAAAGCCGTTCTCGTCAAGCGCATCGCGCAACTGGTCAACGACAAGGAAATCGAAGACATCTCCGACGTGCGCGACGAAAGCGATCGCGACGGCATGCGCATCGTCGTCGAACTCAAGCGCGGCACCGAGCCGCAAATCGTTCTCAACCAGCTCTACAAACACACTTCCATGCAGGAAGGTTTTTCCATGATCCTGCTGGCAGTGGTCAACCAACAGCCCCGCGAAATGGGCCTGATCCAGGCCATCAAGCACTTCATCAATCACCGCGTAGAAGTCGTCCGCCGCCGCACTGCGTATCTTCTGCAGAAAGCGAAAGACCGCGAGCACATTCTTGAAGGCTATCTCAATGCCCTCGATCATCTCGACAACGTCATCACCATCATCCGCGCCAGCTCCAACCGCGCCGACGCTCGCGAAAATCTAGTCGCCTATTTCGGCGGCAAGAAAATCGATATCAACACCACCGGCCGCACTCCCAAACTTGATCCCGAAAAGCCTTTCACCGCGCGCCAGGCGGAAGCCATTCTCGAACTGCAACTGCATCGCCTCACCAAACTTTCCATCGACGAAATTTCGAACGAACTGAAAGAAGTCCGCGAGCGCATTGAAGACTACGAAGCCATTCTCGCCTCCGAGAAAAAACTTCGCTCTGTCATCATCAAAGAACTCGAAGAAGTAAAAAACCTTTACGGAGATGACCGCCGCACCCGCATCGAAGACGAAGCCGCCGAAATTGTTCTCGAAGATTTAATTGCCGACGAGCAGGTCGCCGTCACCTTCAGCCACTCCGGCTACATGAAGCGCACGCCGATCTCCACCTACCGCATGCAGCGCCGCGGCGGCAGCGGACGCACTGGCATGAAGACCCGCGAAGAAGATTTCGTCGAACACCTCTTCATCGCCTCCACGCACGCCTATATTTTGATCTTCACTAACAAAGGCCGCGTCTACTGGCTCAAGGTCTACGAAATTCCCGACGTAAGCGCCGCCGGCCGAGGCAAGCACATCGGCAATCTGATCGGACTGCAACCCGGCGAAACCGTCCGCACCATGCTCGCCGTACGCAATCTCGAAGAAGAAAATAAATATATTTTCTTCGCCACCCGCAACGGCCTGGTAAAAAAATCCGAGCTGCGCGAGTTCATGCACGTGCGCTCCAACGGCATCAACGCCATCAACATCGAAACCGGAGACGAACTCGTCGCCGCCCGCATCACCAACGGCGATCAGATCGTCTTCATCGCCTCGCACGAAGGCATGGCCGTGCGCTTCGACGAAAGCCACGTTCGCCCCATGGGCCGCGCTGCTTACGGTGTCAACGGCATCAACCTCGACGAAGGCGATTACGTCGTAGGAATGACGGTAACGCCAAAGCCCGGAGCCGCTCCCGTGGGTGCGCCGCCTCCAGGAGAAGACAATGTGGAGACAGCCGCCTCGGCTGTCTCGGGCGCTTTAGCGCCCGGCGAAGTTGTCGACCTGACGCTAAAAGGAAATCTGATTCTCTCCGTAACCGAAAACGGATACGGCAAGCGCACGCCCGCCGACGAATACCGCCTCACCAACCGCGCCGGCAAAGGCGTAATCAACGTAAAGACAACAGAGCGCGTCGGCAAAGTAGTCGCCATCGCCCTGGTCGACGAAAACTCGCAAGTCATGCTCATCAGCCACTACGGCAAAATCATCCGCATGGATTCAAAAACCATTCGCGAATCCGGCCGCAACGCCCAAGGCGTCCGCCTCCTGAACATGGAGCCCGGCGACCGCGTCGCCGCCGCCGTGGTCCTGGCACCAGAAGAAGAGCCGCCCACCAACGGAGGCCTGCTGCAGTAGTGATCATGGAGCGGCGGACGCCCTCGTCCGCCGACTCTCGCCATGAA
This sequence comes from uncultured Acidobacteriaceae bacterium, assembly GCA_963836305.1. Classification (GTDB taxonomy): domain Bacteria; phylum Acidobacteriota; class Terriglobia; order Terriglobales; family Acidobacteriaceae; genus Sulfotelmatobacter. Next base: position 164,481 of record CAWIJP010000029.1, read on the forward strand.
AGCGTGCAGCCTAACCCGCCTCGAAGCCGCGTTGACAATTGGTATCAGGGCACGACTTCAGTCGTGCCGATAGCGCAGACATAAACGGAACCGGGCTTCAGCCCGAGCCAAAAGCCGGCCTTTGGGTGGCGCAGCGCTTTCAGCGCTGCGGTAAACTGCCACCCTTCAGCACCGCAGCCTTGGGACTCAAACACCTGATGCTTCGCATAATCCGCCGAACTGGAACAGAGATCCTTTGGTGGAGACTTTGAGTACTAACGCGTGATTTCGCCATCCACTGGACACACTCGGCGTAAACTATTGCAGGATGAGGCACAACGTATCTCTCGCCGCGATTGGCGTTGTTGTCCTGCTCACGCTTGTAAACCATCTACGGTGGACTCCCGCGCTTGTGTACCCACTTTACCCCGGAATCGTTACATCTCGATTCGTCATGCGCGGTCGAATGCAGACGCTCACGCTCGACAAAATTGGCTTCGCTGTTGAACTAATCACGAACCTCATAGTCTACGTGCTGGTGTGCTTTTTGTTTCTGCGCCGATCAGAGGCTCGGTAGTTGTTGCAAAATCGCGATTACACTCAAAGTCCCTAATATATGGCGACGGTCCGGCAAAAACTTTCTTGCAGACGCGAGACGCCGGGGTACGGATCTTACTTTGACCGAATTGCTTCTCGCTCCTACTTCACTCCCTGCTTCCTATTAATCTCCGTCCCAAACTCCGTAATAAAATTCAGCAGCGCTCCATAGCCCGCCTGCCCCAGCACCGCCCACCCGCCATTCGCCCAGGCATTCTTGGGACTCGGCTTCCAGGCGGTTGCCATCAGCCCTCCGCCAAACGCCCCGCCATACAACGCCCACTGCGGATGCAAGTTCTCCTCGCTCCGGTCGTAAGTCAAAAAGTTCCGCAGAATCGCATGCTGCATCCGATGGCGAAAATCCGAGCACTTGCACTTGTCGTAACGAACTTCATACCCCAACTTCGCATTCCCCCAAGCCGCCAAAGAATTCGAAGTAAAAAATTGCCCCTCGCGCGAAGCAAAGCGCTCTCCGTACCCAGCCCATCCATCGTCCCACTGGTAAGGCACGCCGCGCGCCTGGTCGACGCCAGCCGCGAACATCCTCTTCATATAAGCCTCAGGAGTTGTGAACGTCTGGCGCAGGTAGTAATCCATCCGCTGCTGCCCAGTCATCGGCACCAGCTTGCGATTTTTTCCCACATAAATTCCCGCAATCCACCCCGACTCCCAATCGCGCGCCCTCAACAACGTAGTCTTGGCGGTGTCTGTGGTCTCAGACACAACCTGCTTCGTCATGTCCTGAATCTGCTGCGCTGGAGTCGCGCTCTCCTTCTTGCTCTCTCCCGGTGCATCCGGCAACTCTTTCCCCGCCCTCTGCCCCGCCGGTTCCGGAGGATTGCCTTGCTGCTCCCGTCCTTCCACCCGTCCCTGCCCAATAACTATCAACGCGCAGACCAGCATCAGTCCCCGCGCCACCATCCACCCCGCCCGTCCCCTGCGACTCCCCGAAAAGCGCATCCTTGGCGGCCTCGTCCTCTGTGAACCCTGTGCCCTCTGTGGTGAAGCTCTTGATTTCCCTGCCCCAACCCCAATGCTAAACTCCGCTTAGATGCCATCCCTCTACAATCGTGTTGCAGGACAAAGCGTCGACCGCATCGCCGCCCTCAGCGACGGAATCTTCGCAGTCGCCATGACCCTGCTCGTCCTCGACCTTCGCGTCCCCGCCGCCGAAGCCGTTCACTCCGAGCACGATCTCCGCCACGTTCTCATTGCACTCGCCCCTCGCCTCATCGTCTTCCTGATGAGCATCATGACCAACGGCATCTTCTGGGTCGGCCAGCAAACCCAACTCAACTACTTCGCCCGCTCCGACCGCAATCTCGCCTGGATCCACATCGCCTTCCTCTGTGCCGTCACGCTCACGCCGTTCACCACATCCCTGCTCGCCGAATTCATCCACTACCGCACCGCGCTTCTGGTCTACTGGAGCAACATCTTCCTCCTCGGCCTGATGCTTTACTGGAGTTGGAGCTATGCCACCCGCGCGAAACTCCTCGTCGACGATCTCCCACCGGAAGTCCATCCCGCAGTAGTCCGCCGCATCGTCATCGCCCAGTCGCTCTACGCCGCCGGCGCCGCTCTCTGCTTCATCAACACCTACTACGCTATCGCCGCGATTGTTCTGGTTCAATTAAACTACGCCATCGCCCCCAGATTCTGCTGGGGATTATTCTCGCGCAAATCGCCGCAAGAATCGTAAGCCGGTTGATGTTGTGTCAGAGATAGTGGGATCGGGAAGGGCGCGACTTCAGTCGTGCCATCAAAGAAGATCAAACAGGAACAGGCTTTAGCCGCCAAGGGACCGCTTCTCTAAAAACAATTTCGTTTTACAACAATCTCGCCCACCATGATTCCGACACGACCGTCTACCCTCTTTCAAACGCGTGCTTCTTCTCCAACTCCTCCACCGCCGCCCGCATCTGCGCTTCAAATCTCTCCGCCTGGCCCATCAGCCCCGCCGTCGCCTCGGCCCACTCGCCATCGATCCGCACCAACCCATCCCCCGCCACCAACCGTCCCGCAATCTCCAGCAAATGCGCCGGAGTAGTCTCCAAATACTGCGCGTCCGTCGGATCCCCAATCCAAACTCGCTTCTCTGCCGGCGCCGAATCGGACGGGGGTGCCCCATTTCTCGCGTCTTTTGCGAGAAGTGGGGATCTCAACTTCGTCTCCCAATAAACCTTCCGCTCCACAAACGTAGCAATCTCATCATCCGCAGCCTTCCCAAACACCCACTTCGACCGCTTGAAGTCATAATGCCGGCTGGAAAACGCCACCGGCTTCAGCTTTCCCGATTTCACAAACTCAATCTGCCTCCGGTCCACTTCCTTGCGCAGCGCATTCACCACCGGCGCCTCCGCATCCTTCGGCTCCAGCGACGCCATCACCTCCCGCACCGTAGCCGACAAATTCACCGCCACCGGCGCATGCAGCCCATCCGAATTCTCCAGCCGGATATCTCCATGCAACACCCAGAAATCCGCCCCTGAAGTCGACCGATGAAACGGCCACTCCAATTCAATCGTCAGCGGCAACCCCGTCAACGTCACCCAAATCTTTTTTCCCTCATCCAGCGCCATCTCACCAACCCCTTATCAACTCTGTCATCCTGAGGGCCGCGTTTTCGGCCCGAAGGACCTATGCACTTGACGTTATCACGACGGAACCAGCCACGAGCACGACTCTCCGCACGCGGATCAGAACCAACCACCCGCTACTTCCTCTTCCCGCTCACCTTCGCCCCCATCCTCAACAGCTTCCTAACCGTCCCCGTAGGCAGACTCTTCATCTGATCGTGCAACTCCGTCACCGCATCAAAAAATCCCGCCATCGCCGCCAGCCGCTCCCGGGTAAACTCCGCGCCCGCTTCTTTCGGATCCAGCTCCTCCAAGCTCCGCCGCAACATCTCCCGCGTCGGATCGATCTCCCGCCGCTTCCTCTGCTCAATCACCAGCCGGAACATCTCCCACACATCTTTCATCGACTCGTAATGCTCCCGCCGGTCGCCCAGCACATGCACCGCCCGCACAATTCCCCAGGTCTCCAGCTCGCGAATCGACGTCGACACATTCGACCGCGCCACGCTCAAAGTCTCCGCAATCTCCTCCGCCGGCAGCGCCCGCGGAGACAGATACAGCAACGCATGAATCTGCGCCACCGTCCGGTTAATCCCCCACCGCGTCCCCATCTCGCCCCAGTGCAAAATATACTTCTGCTGCACGCCAGTCAGGTTGGCCATATCAAAACCTTCAGTTCAAACAGAATCTACAGAATAGGAAGCCACGGGTCAACGTCAAATGGAGTTCGTTGTGAGGAAGACTCGCGTGGGCAAAGCACGGAAAGGTTCATGTGGGGACAGCCGCCCCCGGCTGTCCATTCGAGCGCAGCTCGAAGCCGTTTGCGCCACCTAATCTTTTTTTACCGGAGGACCCTCGCGGCCCGATTCCCTAACAACTCTCTTCGGCGCAGCCTTCTTCGCCGCCTCCGCCCGCTTCCGCTCCTGATACCGCCGATCATGGAACGACTGGTCCGACGCTTGTTTCTTCATAGTCACTCAGCTTGACACAACCACCCCAACATATCCAGCCACGCAGTCCTGAACTGCCGGCATACTGCAATTAACTTCATCTTGACAAAGTCCGGCTCTAATGAAAAACTTCCTCCGCCTTTCAAAGATTGCCTAGCGGTTCCCCCCGCCGCAATCAACAGTACAAACCAGCTTGCGCGTCAGAACTCGCTTCTGACGCCGGGGAGCCGCTATGCGCCGTTTCGTCTATCCACTCGTGTGCTGTGCATTTGTGCTGATCCTCCATCTCGCTTCTTTCCTGCCCACGATGGCCGCAGCCACCATCAACGTTCCCGCACAGCAGGCCACCATCCAGGATGGAATCAACGCCGCCGCCACCGGTGACACCGTCCTCGTCGCTCCCGGAACCTACTACGAGAACATCAACTTCAACGGCAAAGCCGTCACCGTCACCAGTTCCGGAGGCCCCGCCGTCACCATCATCGATGGCTCGAAAAGTTCCACCTCAACGGTTACTTTCTCGACCGACGAAACCCTGAAATCCATCATCAGCGGATTCACCATCCGAAACGGCTATTCGCAGGATATTTATGTTAGTAGCGCCTCGCCCACGATCAAAGGCAATGTCATCCTGGGCAATCTGCAAAGCGGATACGGAAACGGTATTTACACCATCAGCGGCTCTCCGTCCATTCAAGGCAATCTGATTGCGAATAACCAGACTGGTATCTACGCCCGTTCCAATGATAGTGTTCACGTCCTCGGAAATATCATTGCAGGCAATCAACAAACCGGAGCGCTTCTTTATTTCTCGAGCAAAGCGGATCTGGTTCAGCAGAATACAATCGTCGACAACTCAGACGGCGGCATTACTGTCGATTATCCTGTTAGCTCAACTACTTTGATCCAGAATCTAATCACCGGAAACGCAGGTGCCGGGGTAAATTTTTATCTGTCATACGAAACCGGTTCGCTAACCCTGGTCAGCAACACCATAGCAGGCAACATTGCACAATGCTGCGGCGCGGCATCGGCCAGCGAGATTGTTTCCTATCCCATCGACGGCGCCACCTTGGAGAACAACCTGGTCGTCTCTACGAGCGACTCGCCAGCCTTCGATTGCACCTCCACCGACGGCCCCGCCACGTTTAGTAACAATGATGTCTATTCCTCCGGCGGCTCCGCCTACACTGCCGAATGTCCGGTCGAAACAGGTACGCAGGGAAATCTTTCTGCCGATCCGTTGTTTACCGATACACTCAGCGACAACTTTCATATCCAATCTACGTCCCCGGCAATCAAAGCCGGGACAATTACCGCCGGCAATGAACCAAAAGTTGATTTCGACGGCGACCCTCGCATCGTTGATGGCAACATCGACATCGGAGCCGACGAATACTCCTCTGCCACCGCGCAAGCCGTCTCATCCTACGCGCTTCACTTCGGCGAGCAGGATGTCAGCACGTCGAGTGCTCCTCAATCCGTCACCGTCACCAATAACACAAAGGCCGCCATAACCATCGATCTGATTGCCACTGGCTCAAACTTCTCTCAAACCAACAACTGCGGAGCCCACCTATCAACGGGCGCCAATTGTGAGATCAACGTAATTTTCTCGCCGCTTATTGGAGGAAGCGTCGACGGGGTGCTCGGCATCTTCACCAGCGCGACCTTGAACCCAGAAGCCGTGACTCTCGTTGGCACCGGTCTTGCCCCAGTTCTTACTGTCGGCTGCTGCTTCAACTTCTATGGCGAAGTCATCTACACCACAACCACTCAGACGGAAACTCTTACCAATAGTGGCCAGGCTCCACTCCTAGTCAGCCGCATCGCCTATTCTGGTCCAAGTGATTTCGTACAATCCAATAATTGTCCAATCGCGCCTAACAGCCTCGCAATAAATGCGTCCTGCGCCATGACGGTCAGCTACACTCCTACCATTGTCGGACCCGAAAGCGGGACGATCACCATAACCAGCAATGCCGGTTCTCCTCAAATCATCAACTTCTCTGGCTCCAGTTATAGCGCCGGAAATCCCGTCCTCAACCCGTCCACGCTTACTTTCCCCACAACGCTGATAGGCCAGCTCAGTGCTCCTCAGACTGCGACCTTAACCAATTCCGGTTCAGGACCCATGGCCGTTGAAAGCATTTACGCATATAGTGATTTCCAGGAAACCAACAACTGCCCAGCCACTTTGGCTGTCAACGCCAAGTGCACCATCACGGTTCGCTATGCCCCAAGTGTCCAAGGAACGGAATCCGGTTTTATATCCATCTATACGGATAGCGCAAGCAGTCCGTCCTTAAACCTTGGCGGCACAGGCCAAGCGCCTGTTCCCACTATCAAGTCACTTTCCATTTCCGGCGCCCCCGCCGACTCGTCCGACATTCAGGCGGTGGTTACCGGCACCGGATTCGTTCCCGGTTCCCAGGTAATGATGGACGGTATCGTCTTGGGTGGTTATCCCTATATCTCGGGAAGCACCCAGATTACATTTACCGTCCCAATCACTACCGCAGGCACATATCAGATCAGCGTCTACACTCCAACCCCCGGCGGGGGCACTTCAAATTCCTTGCCCTTCACCGTCTATAATCCAATCAATTACGCCGAAGAGTCGACAACCTACTCCTACGACACGATCACTGGCACCAATCTGGGGCTTTACTATATAGGCTCCGCTCAGATCACGTCGCCTTTCCCTATTCAGTTCGGCGGCGCTGCCTTAACCACTCTCACTATCGGCGCTGGCGGCACGATTTCCTTCACCGGATATGCTAGCTCCTCTAATACCGCCATCCCTTACTCGCCCGTATCTACGATCGTCGCGCCGTTCTGGGCCAACCTCTATCCTTTCGGCCCGAGCACTGGCACGAACAACAACGTCTTCTATGAAGTTACCGGCACCGCGCCCAACCGCGCCCTCGTCGTCGAGTGGCGCAACGTCGGATACTGCTGCGAATCTTCCAACACTGTCCGCTTCGAAGTTATCTTCCATGAGGGCAGCGGCAACATTCTATTCAACTACGAAAACACCCTATTCGGAGGCTCTTATTCTGCCGACAACAATGGAGCCACCGCCACCGATGGCATCCAGGTATCGTCCAGCTTGGGTACTCAGTTCAGTTATGATCAGCCTCTGATCCTCAGCAAGACCTCCCAACTCTGGTACCCGAGCAGCCCCACTCCCTCCGTTTCCGCTCATACTCTGGCCTTCGGATATCACCAGCTCGACATTCCCTCTACCCCACAAAAAGTCACCCTTACCAATGGCAGCATTGCGACGCTCGATATTTCCAGCATCACTACCAGTAATCCCGATTACACCGCCAGCAGCACCTGCGGTGCTACCTTAGCCTCCGGTGCGAGTTGCGCCATTACCGTGATCTTTAAGCCCACTCAGCCCAGCGCCGAACCGGCCACGCTCACCATCGCCGACAACGCCACCAACTCACCTCAAATCGTTTCCCTTACGGGCATTGGTTCCATCACTTCCACCGTTGTCTATCCAATCCTCGTTAACTTCGGCACTGTCGCCGTCGGTTCCAGCGGCACCGCCCCTGTCACTCTCGCGAATGCGTCCAACACGCGCATGACCATCCAGAGCATCACCACCAGCCCCAGCGTTTACACCGAGTCCAACAATTGCGGCACATCTCTTGCTCCCGGACTCAGTTGCACCGTCACACTTACTTTCAAGCCCACTGTAGCTGGCTCCGTGCAGGGGACATTGTCCATGGGATTGGAGAGCGTTGCGAGCAAAGTGGAGGCAACGCTGACCGGTTCCGGCAAGTGAAATCTGGAACGTGCGAGAGCCTGAAGGCATACCCGGAGACCCGGTTGGATAAAATGCGGTGTACCAAACCGGCTAATCTCCATTTATTAAATTTCCCCTTGCGCTTTCTTGCATTC
>CAWIJP010000029.1:175000-607429 GCA_963836305.1 uncultured Acidobacteriaceae bacterium
GAGTCTCGTTCGGACCTCTCTTTCTCGAATTTTTCAGCGGGCATTGCCTGCTGTATAGCCGTAGCTTGCTACGTCTGGTTTCCACGATGGTCAACTCCAGCTTAGCTGGAACGCACGTTCAACCTTGTCCTCGAATTAAATTTCTTCGTGTCATCCTGAGCGAAGCATGATCGTCCGCAGGACGCTCATGCGCAGTCGAAGGATCCCTACCTCAAGGTTTCACTGTAGAGCTAGGGGTTTCGGTCTCACTCGGAACGACAGTGCAAAGAATGTTTTGGCTCCGGGTCCTTCTGGGTTATCCTAGGAAAAACAAACGGGCCTGTAGCTCAGGTGGCTAGAGCGCACCCCTGATAAGGGTGAGGTCGATAGTTCAAGTCTATCCAGGCCCACCAGAAAATCAGGTTTCTGGTTTCCGGTTTCTAGTTTCCAGTGTTTTGACTGGAAACAGGAAACTAGAAACTCGAAACTGCAGTTGGGGCTGTAGCTCAGCTGGGAGAGCGCCTGGTTTGCAACCAGGAGGCCACCGGTTCGATCCCGGTCAGCTCCACCAGATAAGGTTCGTATCAGGGCGCGACTTCAGTCGTGCCGACAGGCGGCACAAAAAGAAGAGGGCTTTAGCCCCTGAGGTGCGGAAACGGCGATGAGATTGATCGATGCCATCACAAGCTTAGGTGGACTGCTGGTCCCGATCATAGCGATCATTGTAGGTGGAGCAATCGCGATCACCGCGATGATCATCCGCCATCAGGAGCGCATAGCAAAAATCGAACGCGGCATCGATCCCGATGCTCCGCCGAGAGGTTAAGTCAGCCCAACGTTGGGCGTCACTACGACAACCGATTCCGTATCCCGGTTCATGAAAGTCGTACTGGCGCCGAACATTGGGTTGGAGGAATTCCAGAGTTTGCACACTCCGGAATAAGCAAGACCCATACCCGCACAAGCGGGGTAAATCAGCAAAAGCTGATGAGGACGATATTTGACAACTGAATAGATTGGGTAAATACAAGGCGACGTAAATTTTTATGAGTGCCTGAGAGAAGCTGCTGGTGCGCGTAAACGTTGATAGGCGTTAAGCGCGCGATGAGCAGCAATAAAGGCCCATAGAATTTAAGCGGCGTGTTCGGGAAAGTTTTGAGCTAGTAGCCAAAAGCTAGGAGCTAGAAGCGATCTTGAGTGTGCTGAGTAAATTTTGTGGTCAAGCTACTAAGGGCGCATGGTGGATGCCTTGGCAGAAGCAGGCGAAGAAGGACGTGGCAAGCTGCGATAAGCTTCGGGGAGCCGCAAGCAGGCATTGATCCGGAGATTTCCGAATGGGGAAACCCACGGAGGTGAACCCTCCGTACGGCGTAATGAATCCATAGTTACGCACGAGCGAACCCTGGGAAGTGAACCATCTCAGTACCAGGAGGAAAAGAAAGAAACCTCGATTGCGATAGTAGTGGCGAGCGAAATCGCAACAGCCTAAACCAGTCCCACCTTCGGGTGTGACCGGGGTTGTAGGGTCGACAACAGTAGAGTTACCAATTCAGTCCTTAACCGAAGCCCTCTGGAAAGAGGGGCCATAGAGTGTGATAGCCACGTAGGTGAAAAGGAACTGAACTCGAAGTCGATACCTGAGTACCGCGGAGCACGAGAAACTTTGCGGGAAGCTACGGGGACCATCCCGTAAGGCTAAATACTAGCTTCTGACCGATAGTGAACCAGTACCGTGAGGGAAAGGCGAAAAGAACCCCTGCGAGGGGAGTGAAATAGTACCTGAAACCGTGTGCCTACAAACGGTGGGAGGACTATGCCCCGTCTTTCTGAAATCCAGCGATTGTCATCCTGAGCGGCGCGCTTTTTGCGCAGCGAAGGATCTGGGCGAGCCGCGCGACGTGTCGTGTTCTTTGCGACACAATAATCGCGCGTTTGGCTCGCAACCTTATTCGCATGGATTTGAGAAAGGCGGGGAAAGTCTGACCGCGTGCCTATTGCATAATGAGCCGGCTAGTTATTCTTGTCAGCAAGGTTAAGCGAAAGCGAGCCGCAGCGAAAGCGAGTCCTAATAGGGCGAATCAGTTGGCAGGAATAGACGCGAAGCGGGATGATCTACCCTTGGCCAGGCTGAAAGTGGGGTAACACCCACCGGAGGGCCGAACGGGTGTTTGTTGAAAAAAGCTCCGATGAGCTGAGGGTAGGGGTGAAAGGCTAATCAAATTCCGTGATTGCTCGTTCTCTCCGAAATAGCTTTAGGGCTAGCCTCGTATGATTTGTCGTGGTGGTAGAGAACTGAATGGACTAGGGGGCTTTCCAGCTTACTGAATCCAATCAAACTTCGAATGCCATAGAACAACCAATACGGGAGTCAGACTGCGGGGGCTAAGCTTCGTAGTCGAGAGGAAAACAGTCCAGATCGCCTGCTAAGGTCCCAAAATACAAGCTAAGTGGGAAAGGAAGTCGGAACGCCCAGACAGCCAGGAGGTTGGCTTAGAAGCAGCCATCCTTTAAAGAAAGCGTAATAGCTCACTGGTCAAGCGGTCCGGTGCCGACAATTTAACGGGGCTTAAGCTTGTTACCGAAGCAGCGAATGCATCACTTAACTGTGGTGCGTGGTAGGAGAGCATTCTCAACAGTTTGAAGGTAGACCGAAAGGACTGCTGGACGGTTGAGAAGAGACCCTGCCGGCATAAGTAGCGATAACGGAGGTGGGAACCCTCCGCGCCGAAAGTCTAAGGTTTCCTGAGAAAGGTTAATCCGCTCAGGGTCAGGCGGTCCCTAAGGCGAGGCCGAAAGGCGTAGCCGATGGACATCCGGTTAATATTCCGGACCTCCCTTGTTTTCGTTATACGATGGGGTGACGCAGGAGGATAAGCAGGCCGTTCTATGGCTATAACGGTCGATGCGCGTAAGGTGTCTTTCGTAGGCAAATCCGCGAAGGAGTTATCACTGAGGCGCAAAGCAGTACTCCGTATGGAGGAAAGCTGCCGATTCCACGCTGCCAAGAAAAACCTCTAAGGAGAAAGTAAGGGAACCGTACCTCAAACCGACACAGGTAGACGAGGAGAATATCCAAAGGCGCTCGTGAGAACAGTTGGTAAGGAACTCGGCAATATAACCCCGTAACTTCGGGAGAAGGGGTGCCCCGGTAGAGTTCATAGCTCGAGGGGGCCGCAGCGAAATGCGCACTGCGACTGTTTAACAAAAACACAGGTCTCTGCAAAGTCGAAAACGACGTATAGGGGCTGACGCCTGCCCGGTGCCGGAAGGTTAAAGGGAGAGGTCAACCGCAAGGTGAAGCTTCGAACTGAAGCCCCGGTGAACGGCGGCCGTAACTATAACGGTCCTAAGGTAGCGAAATTCCTTGTCGGGTAAGTTCCGACCTGCACGAATGGCGTAACGAAAGTGCGACTGTCTTGCCGACTGACACGGCGAACTTGTAGTGCCGGTGAAGATGCCGGTTGCCCGCAACTAGACGGAAAGACCCCGTGCACCTTTACTATACCTTTAGTATGAACTATGGCCCTTGCTGCGCAGGATAGGTGGGAGGCTTTGATTCCAGGCTCTCGGGCTTGGAGGAGCCAACGGTGAGATACCACCCTGCGAGATCTGTGGTTCTAACTTAGTCCCGTAATCCGGGACAAGGACACACTAAGGCGGGTAGTTTGACTGGGGCGGTCGCCTCCTAAACGGTAACGGAGGCGCGCGAAGCTACGCTCAGCCTGTTTGGAAATCAGGCGTTGAATGCAAAAGTATAAGCGTGGTTGACTGCGAGACCAACAAGTCGAGCAGGTACGAAAGTAGGCTTTAGTGATCCGGTGGTTCTGCATGGAAGGGCCATCGCTCAACGGATAAAAGGTACGCCGGGGATAACAGGCTGATCGGAGCCAAGAGTTCATATCGACGCTCCGGTTTGGCACCTCGATGTCGGCTCATCGCATCCTGGAGCTGTAGAAGGTTCCAAGGGTTAGGCTGTTCGCCTATTAAAGCGGTACGTGAGCTGGGTTCAGAACGTCGCGAGACAGTTCGGTCCCTATCTGTTGTGGGCGTAGGAGATTTGAGAGGACCTGTCCTTAGTACGAGAGGACCGGGATGGACGAACCTCTTGTGTTCGAGCTGTCATGCCAATGGCACCGCTCGGTAGCGAAGTTCGGTAGTGATAACCGCTGAATGCATATAAGCGGGAAGCACTCCTCAAGATGAGATCTCCCAACCCGTAAGGGATAAGAAGGGCCCAGGAAGACTACCTGGTTGATAGGCTGGAGGTGGAAGAGTGGCAACACTCGTAGCTTACCAGTACTAATCGCCCGTTCGGCTTGACCATAAAATTTACTCGGTGCAGAAAAACAGTTGTCAGTACTCAGTTGCCAGTTCTCAGTTAGAACCTGAACTGGAACCAGCAATGTTGTTGAAGTTGTTCGAACCTGGACGACTGAGATGCAACACTGATAACTGTTGCGCCGACGCTTTCCGCTTCCTAACCGAAGCAAAAGCAAAGCCGAAGTATCGTGGTTGAAATCGGAAACAAAATAACAAGAAAGTAAGCCACACCAATCTGTTCAGTTGTGAGGTATTGAGCCTCCTGATCTTTGAAAGTTCGTTGGAGCATCTGAGTGCAAATCGGATGTTCTGACACCGAGATGGCGTCGAGAGACCCTTCGCACAAAGCGCTCAGGGTTTCGGCAGCAGGCTCCCATTTGCCGCCTACGGCGGCTGCATTCACGCCTGCTAAGCGCCTCAAGTTGTCGGTGATCTTACCGCGGGGGATCCACCCGTTCCCATCCCGAACACGGAAGTTAAGCCCCGCAGGGCCGATGGTACTGCACGCGCCAAGTGTGTGGGAGCGTAGGTCGTTGCCGGCATAAATAAAGGCCAGTCTGAGAAATCAGATTGGCCTTTTCCTTTTTTGATTGTAATGAATGTGGGGCGGGCGCTCTCGCCCGCCAATTGCATATAGCGCCCAATGCTTCAGGTGAACGCCCCGTGGAGGCGAACCGGCCCGCTAGCAGCCGCAGTCACGGGCGGGGCGCCCGCGCCACACATTCATGACAATGTCGGACTTACCCACAGCCACCGGTAATCCTCAGGCCTTCTGGCCAGTCCTCTTCGCACCGGATTCTGCCGTATATACTCAGCTTTTTGTTTCAAACTCTCATCGGACCGAAGCACATGGTCAAAAGATTCCTCTTCCCACACTGGCCCGGAGTGATGGAGCAGCTTGTTGATGCGGTGCGCCGTCGCGCTTTTCATGCATTGCAAAATGTCCACGAGCGGATGCGGCCAACCGTTTGTGTCGCGCAAGGGTAGCAATAGCAGGTGCACGTGGTCGGGCATGATCACAACAGCATGCAACTGAACGCGTGGTGCGGCGCGGGCGCCCTCGCCCGCGAACGGCAGTAAACCACCCTCACGCGAGCAGTGTTCAAAAACCAGATCGCGTGCGGCAAAAGGTAGGATCAAAGGCCCGCCTGCGCGAAATGTCGCGAAGAGATCTGCGTCGGCCTTCTGCAAATGCGGAAGGCGACGGCGGTAGCGATATTTCGCGAGTACCCCCGATGTGTCTGACATCCAGATCTGAGCATGGCGGAATTGTCTGCGTGAAGTCTGTGACTGATGAACATTGGGGATCGGTGTGAGGTTAAGGTTCGCGGGCGGGGGCGCCCGCGCCACACCTTTGGGAGCGTTGCCGGCATAAATAAAGGCCAGTCTGAGAAATCAGATTGGCCTTTTCCTTTTGCGCCACAAGTTTGCGCTCTACGGATTCGGAGGGGGGGGGCAATAACTCGCAATGCTCGACGCATTTTACCGTGTTGGCCTCGACAGTGGCTTTCTTGTTGCCGCGAAAATCGATGTCGGGGAGGATCAGCAGGGTTTGCGCACCATTGGCGACGTTAAAAGTACAGTTGAAGCTCATGGATTGGACGCCGCGTTCCTTGCAGCCAGTTTGGTCGAGGGCGTCGGCGAGGGTTACGGTCTTGTCGTAGACCTGATCGGCAAGATGCGATGGCAGCAGAGCAACCGTCAGCGGGATGGGCGATTTGATCTTCAGGCTGAGTTCCTGTCCGTCGTGGTCTGGAGTCATGAGACTGTAGACCTTGGGCACCGTCGTGATCTGGTATTTTTCGTCGAGGATGCGGCGGCAGTTGAACTCAGGCTGAAGGCAACGGTAGTACTGGATGTGGAGATCGTTTGGAGAAATGAATTGTCGCACTCCCGGTCCGAGGATGGCACCAATGGTGGAGAGGACGGGCTTCTCGGGCCTGCGCTCATCGCGGAAGGTGATGATCATCCACCGTTCGGAGGGAAGATGACACTCGTAAATCGCGCTGGTGACATGCTCCTTCACGCAGAGGAAACTGAAATTCGCAGGGGCTCCGGGGTTCCGTATGACAGCGTTCCATTCGTCGGCCCAAGTCATGGCCACGGTGACCGGGTATCTGGAGTCGATTTTCACATGCATGTCGCCGCCCCCGACAGCGGGATAGTAGACTTGGCCGGCGTGCAGGCTGGCGGGCTCCAAGGGGATCGTCTCGCTGTTGGCGGCAATCCATATAGGAGAATTCGCGGCGTGCAAGTTCGCGGCCAAGGTGGAAAACAGCAGCACGGCGAAGATCGAGGCGAAGATCGAAAGGTTCCTCATATTAGAAGTATTGGCTGGGTCCATTGCGCGCACCTAACGAATTCGCGGCGGGAGGATTACGAAGGTATCAAGTGCCCGTGGAGGGAGAGGATGGCGCGCGCAAAAAAAGCGCGCCAAGTGTGTGGGAGCGTAGGTCGTTGCCGGGTGGCCCACCCTCATTGTTTGTGTTCGCTACCCGGATTGCGTACGTGTTCGTGGTTCCCGCCCTTCGCAAAAAGAGGCGAGAAAGTGGGGCACCCCTCCAAATTTCTCTTCACGCTTCCCTCAACGCCTGCTTGGCGTTCCGTTTTGGGAATTTGGGAATTGGGATGAAAAAAGGCGAGTGGTCGACTCATGCGATGGGCAGGAGTTGCCGATCTGTCTTAGGTGAGAGGTAAGGAGCGCTTTATGAGTATTTCGATTTCCAGTTCGCTCTCGACCGCGTCGTTAGCTGCAACGAACTCTTCGTCGACTTCGGCGGCCACTCGCAATCCACAACCAACCATCAATAACTCGGGCGACACGGTGAAGCTGTCGGAGTCGCAACAGGTGTATCAACTCTACAATCAGGGGCAGGCGGTTTCGCAGATCGCGACTACGCTGAGCTTGCCGGTTGAGATTGTGAATAACTATTTGGGGATTGCGGCGACCGCGGGATAGAAACACTGTTCACGCAGAGAGCCGTGCTTTTTGGCATGGCGCTGAATCTTTATGGGGCCACGATGCAAATGCGTCGTGGCTTTTTCTATTTTGCTGCGTGAACCAGTAGGGGAACCTGCCGTAGCACTTTCCTCCGCGGGGCGGGGATTCCATCATTTGTTAAGGGAATCGGGCGGGGGGATTTTTTTCAAAAACAATATGGGTGGAAATCAGGGATTTGCAGGGGAGCGGCGAAGGTGTTGGCGGCAGACGGTGCATGCTCCGGCGTTTGCCAGTTTTGATGGGGTCACGGGGGGCATGATTCTCGATCTCAGCGAAGAAGGGCTGTCGATGCAGACCGGAGGTGCGCGCAACGGGCAACTGTTTGAGAAAGAGCGGCGCGTGCGGGTGAAGGTGGATCTGCCTGCGGATGTTTCGGAACCAGATCCTTCGACGGCGGAAGCGCACTCCGACACACACTTTGAAACACACTTTGAAACCACAGGCTACATTGCGTGGGCGGATGCGCTGGGGCGGGCGGGAGTGCGGTTCTCGGATTTGCCGGAGGAGGCGCGGCGGCGATTGAACGATTGGTTGACGCTGAATGCGAGTGCGCCCAGCCACATGGCTCCGAAAGTCGCGTTGGGACGAATGGCTTGGCCGGCGGGAGTGAAGTCGGCGGGCAGCGCGGGCGGCGATCCGATGGCGGTAAGTTTGGAAGCGGAAAACTTGACGGTGGGCGGCGCGGGAGGTACGACCTCGGCGACAGTGCAATATGAATTCAGCTCGCTGGGTACAGATCTGACGGCCGCGTTGCGGCTGATCGGAGAGCGGGCGCGGTCGTTGACGCGAGGATCGAGTGCGGCGATTGCGCTGCTGCATAAAGGTTCGGTGATTTGCCGGGCGAGTGTGGGAGAAAAAGCTCCGGCGCTGGGGACGCGGCTGGATGTGAACTCCGGACTTTCGGGAGAATGCTTTCGCGTGGGAAGAGCTTTGCGATGCGACGATACGGAGATGGATCCGAGAGTGGATTTGGAGAGTTGCCGAAGACTTGGTGTGCGATCGATTCTTGCCGCACCGGTTCGCTATGAGCGCGGTACGGTGGGGCTGCTGATGGTGTTTGCGACGGACGCGTTTAATTTTGATGAGGGCGATGTGGCGGTGGTAGAAAGCCTGGCGCATACGGTGATTGTGAGCATGCGGCGGGCGCAACCTGCCGAGGGCGGATAAACACCAGAGAAGGGTCGTGCCTTAAAACCGTTTAACCACGAAGGACACGAAGGTTCACGAAGACAACAAAGAATGGGAGATCAGCGACACGATAATTTCAATAGGTATAACAGAAAAAGGCCACGTTCAACCGATGAGCGTGGCCTTTCGGTTGTCTACGCCGCTACTTGTTGTTGATACGCGGGAACGAATACTTGCGCGACAAAAGTCTCGAACGATGTAGGAGTGGTGTTGCGGGCGCTGCGCGGTTCGAGAGCGCGCATGTATCCGGAGTTAAGAGCGGCAGCCATTTCGAGCATCAGCCCGGCGAAGTTGCCGGACATCCCCATCTGAACCATGGCGGCGCGGAGTTGATCGTCGGGCGCTTGAGCATATGCGAGCTTGGGTTTGCCGATGGCTTTCCCGATGATGGTAGCGGCTTCGTTGTAATCGAGATCGCGCTGGCCGTGAAGTTCCTGAGTTTGTTTGCCGTGGAACTCGAGCTGCGATAGAGCGTTCGCGGCAAACACGCCGATGTCGAGAGACGCGATCATGGGGAGTTTGAGGTCGGGACGAATCGGTCCGACGGCGGATCCCATCATCCGAATAGCTCCGGCTTGCGCAAGAGTATTTTCCATAAAGGATCCGGCGCGCAGATGAAGGACATTGATGGTATCGACCCGGTTCAGCTTTTGCTCGAGGTTGTAAAGCCCGACGACCGGGCCGGTGCCGGTTGGCTTATCGGCTCCGATGCTGCTGAGGGAAACGATATTTTTGACTCTGGTGCTGCGAACCGCAGTTGCGATGGCGTCGCCGACGCGGTTCTCGTAGGCGAGAGCGTCATTGCTGGCGGGATTGGGCGGAATCATGACAAAGGCGGTATCCGCATCTTGAAACGCTTTGGTGAGAGCGGATGCGTCGGTGACATCGGCGATGAAAACTTCAGCGCCTTGGGCTGCGAGAGGTTGCAGGTGAGTTGCGTTTCTTCCGATGGCGCGAACTTTCTGGCCGCGTTCGAGAAGAGTCTTAGCCACGACGTGGCCGGTATTGCCGCTTGCTCCGAGAATAGCGTACATAGGAACCTCCTTTAAAAATGGGTAGTGGTGCAGTATGGCTTGCGCGTTGCTCCGGTTAAGCGGGAGATCCCTTCGGCTTCGCTCAGGGCAGGCTCTTCGCTATGCCTGAAAAACGGCTTCGCTCAGGATGACAGTCATCGTGTAATAGTCAAACTGCACCACTACCTAAAAATGTTGGATGCGGTAGGAGTAGCTACGACTCTAATGAGAAGGGCAGCCTTACGGGGGCAAGGAATTGTCTGCGGGACGCGGCCCGGTTGCGCACGAAAAAGGCGGAGTGTGAATGGGAATCGAAAACGTCGACAGCAAAGCAAGAATCAGCGCAGTTGTTCTGGATTATGGCGAGGTGCTTTGCCATCGGCCGTCCGAGGAAGAATTCAGCCGCCTGATACGACCGTTTGGCGTGGATGAGAGTTTGTTCGCGACATTGTGGGACAAGAATCGAGGCGCGTTCGATCGCGGAGATCTCACGCCCGAGACGTATTGGAGCATGCTGGCGGAGGACGCCGGCGCGAAAATCGATGCGACACAACTCAAGCAAGTCTGCGAGTTGGATCTCGAGATGTGGGGAAACGCAAACGAGGAGATGGTGGGTTGGCTGGGGCGGCTCGGCCGTGGAGGAATCAAGACGGCGTTGCTTTCAAACATTCATCCCGCGATGATCGCTTACGTAAAGAAGAATTTCGATTGGCTGGAGCTGTTCGACTTCACGACGTTTTCGGCGGAAGTTGGTTTAATCAAACCGGATCGCGCGATTTATGAACATACTCTGCGAGGGCTCGGAGTTGAGGCTAAGGAGACTCTGTTTGTGGATGATCGGGAGATTAATGTTCGCGCGGCGCGGGAAGTGGGGATCAATGCGGTGCGATTTCGATCGGTGGATCAGCTTCGGGAGGACTTGGAGAGAATTGGGTTTGCCATCTTGCCGGGGACGTAGCGGGGGATCAGGAGCAGGGGCGCAGGTCTCTCAAAGCGAAAAGCAAGATCAAAATCAAAAGCAAAGGCGACGGACAGGAGTGTCCGTCCCACACGAGGCGCCGGTCATGAAAACGATGACCGGCGCCTTTGTGATTACCGAGCGGGAGTTTCAGGGGACGCGTTAGTTTTTGCTTCGGCCTTGACTTCAGGAGTGGCAACGGGATTGATCTTTACCGTAGCCAGGATTGCTTCGAGGCGGTGAAAGACTTCGTCACGATCGATACGACTGGGACTGGGTTTGGTTGTGGTTGCTGTGTCGAGTTTGGTGGTTGCAACTTTCAGCGCAAACTCGTAGCAGGCGCCGTTTTGGAAGACGTGGTAATACTTCGACGATTCCTGGCCAGGGTTGTTAGTGGTTTCGCTGGTTTCGCTGGTTACGTTGGTTTCGGCGGAATCAAGTTCCATGTCACCGATCATTAATTTCGAAAGCGGCGCGGTTGCGAGTTGCGCCGTGGCTTGCACTCTGGGATCCGCCGGGGCTGCGGGATTCGGCTGGGGAACGGAGAATTCGCCGCACTGATTGGCAGTGAGAGTTTTGTTCACGCTCACGTTGAAGACGGCCGAAGCTAAGTCCGAGTTGGGATAGGTAGAGTCGGGCAGGGCAACGGCTGCGAGCGCGACTCCGCCGGGTTGCACGAAGTCCATCGCGATGGGATCGGAAGAGAGGAGTTCTTCCGCGGCGTCGCCGGTCTTAAGCGCGTACTTGCGCGGATATTGAAATGTGACGCCGGAAACACTATCGACGTAGGTCACGGTGGGCGGAACTTTGCGGACAATTTTCTTGTGAACGTGCTTGACTGCGGCGTGCTCTACCGGAGTGGCCGCGGGTACAGAACTGGCCGTAACGGGCGGCGTGGGCTGGGTGATTGGCGACGGGCTGATTGAGCTTATGGACTTTGGTTTATCGCTGGAGCATCCTACCGTCATTGAACAGGCGATCAGAAGCGCGGCGAAGATTAGCGTGCTGGTTTGGTCGAAATTGTTTTTGGTGGAATTTGCTTTCGCGTGATTTGATTTACCCCACGCAACGGAATTGAGCGGAAACAGGTTGATACGGGTCATGGTTGGTCACCTCCTGCTGCTGAGCAGCGCCAGGAAGAGTGCATGGGATGGGCCAGTGAGCGGGGCATTGATTTTGTGGAGGTTAAGGTGAAACGGGGTTCTGGCGCTTGTGCTGGAGCAGACACTGTGTGGAACACAGCACACAGCTGACAGCCCTTATGGAAGGGGTGATTTACGGATCGACAATTGCTCCCATGTAGAGGATTGCCTGGGTTTGATTGTCGCGGATGGCGAAAAAGAACGGACGGTTCACAATCATGCGAAACGGCTCTGGGCGCGGTCCTGCAGATACCCCACCGATGACTCCACCCGAAATCCCGGCGGAGACGACCTCAGTTCCTTTTTCATCGACTGTCAGCAATACAACTTGCAAGACACGAGTTAGCATAGCCCCTTCGGAATTCGACACGGCGGCTGCAAAAGATGAGCTCGCCGTAAAAGCGCGCTGTATTCCCAGGTGCTTAAGGATCGCGCTTATGTCGCTTCGATATTCCGAGTGAAACCGGGGAAGTTCAAGATAGCCATCATGGTAGCTGAAGGCCGAAGTCCACGCAGTCCAGTTGTCAGCAGTGAGGGATTGTTCAAAATCCTTGAGAGTGGAATCCTCATCGGGTAGAAATATGAACATTGCAGCGTGGTGGTACGGGAGACGCACCGCTTGGAACGTATCTCCGCGAAGATATTGGATGCCGCCTCCCTTCTTCATCATCGGGACTTCCTTCTTCTGGCCCGAAAGGAGGGTGAACTCACCTGGGTGAGTACTGGCGGGCGAAAATGGATCAATCCACGCGCCTTTGAACCAGGTTGTGTCTACGAGAAGGAAGTCGTCCTTCTGCCATGAGTCGATAACGTTCGACAACTTGCTGCCAGTCTGTTGCGCTGCCCAATCGTTTACGGACTTTACCGCGGCTGAGCCTCGGCCTTGCACCCGAGCTGCGTGGAACGAATAGAACGTCCTACCTGTTTCAAGGAATTCGGGGCGGAACGCGACAAATGGCTGCGCCCATAAGGATCCTGCCAAGACCAAGCGCTCAGCGGGAGGTGGACAGCAGATCGGCGGAGGAGTTTGCTCGTGCATGTGAGACTTTGGTAGGTGTTTTAGAGGAGGTGTCTTCGGATAAGAGAGAGACTGCCGCAAGATAGAGCTTTGTAGGTTAATCTCATCGACCGAAAGATTTCTCAAATCGAATGCCCGCAAGATTTCTTCACGCGGGTTGGTTTCGGTGCCATTCTGCAGGAACGCGAAATCGGACGAGAGAGCGGTCGGAGCAGTGATGACATTGCGATCAATGGTCTGGTCGAGAGACTGGCGAAAGAACTTGAATGCGAATCTGGTGTTATCGCCGACCAAAGCGTCACAGCGCCCCCCGCCCTGCGCAAGTGACTGAAGCGTTGCTGAAAATGCGAAAAGTAATGTCAGAAAACGAAGGTTCCGTGCCATAGTTGTTGCCCAGCCTATGCGACGCCTGGACACGTCGAGTGCAATCATCGCACTAATAGGGAAGAGCGCGGAAGTTACCTTCGAATGCCCAGTAGCGAGAGCAGCTCGTCAATGCTCGTTCAGGGCTTCAAGCCCGGTTCCAGAGCAGGCTTAATCTCAGCGCTGAAGGCAGCGGTTCTGGCAGTGGTCGAAACCAAAAAGGCCGGGCTTGGCCCGGCGGACAGCCGAGGGGCGGCTGTCACCACAGGGTATTGACTATGAGATCCGGAGCGCGATCAGGCGGCCGCGATGCGGCGGATCAAATCTTCTTGTTGCTGCTTACTTTCGGCGCCGATGGTGAAGGCGTCGAGGATACCGAGTGACAGAGCATATTTGATGGCTTCGTCTTGACGGTTGGCGAGATCGCCCTGGCCGAGAATTTTCATTCCTACTACCGCTTTGCCTGCCGCTTTCATATTTCTCAAAACACCAGCCACGGTTTCGGGGTCGGCGTCCATGTGGGAGCCGATGGGATTGATGCGAGCGAGATCGATTTCGACCCACGGGGATTTCGCGGCGGCGCGCAGGGCTTCGATGCTGTGGCAGGAGCAGCCGTGAGCGCGGATGATTCCCTTTTGCTCGGCTTCGGAGAAAATGTCCATGACGCCTTTGTAGCGCTCGGTCCAATCGGATTCGGTAAGGCAGTGCATGAGGCAGATATCTAAATAGTCAGTGCCTAGTTCGCGGCGGAAGCGGTCGAGATCGGCGCGGGCCGTGGCGGGATCGCGGGCCCAGGTTTTGGTGAGCACGGTGACTTTGTCGCGCTGCACATGCTTGAGCGCCTCGGCGACGTGAGGATGGCTGCCGTAGGAATCGGCGGCGTCGAAGAAACGGAGACCGTGATCATAGCCGTTCAGGAGAAGATCGGAGAGTCCTTTGAGGCCGAGTGCGGTTTGATTGGAGTGATGGCCGGAGCCGACGGTGCCGGTGCCCATGGCGAGGCGGCTGGTTTTGATGCCGGTGCTGCCAAGGGTAACGGTGTCAGTGGCGGAGAATTTTTTGGGGAGCTGCTGGTTGGCGAGAGCTGCGAATAGATTTTTCGAAGTGAGGAAAGCGGCTCCGACGGTGGTGGAGCGAATGAGGAATTCGCGGCGGTGCATGGGGGCCTCCGATTTTAGGGCGAGCTTGAGATGAGATTACACCAAAAGGCTTATCGCAGAGAACGCTGAGAACGGCCGCGGAGGGCGCTGAGAGAGCGGGTGTTATTCGAATTATTTGCGGAAGGTTGCGAGTTGCTGGCGGATTTCTGAGACTTCTCTTTTTAATTCTAAAACTTCGTTTTCTAGATGCGACAGGCGATCGTCGGCGGAGGTCCGGGCATGGTCTGACGCGGGCGAGGGCGCCCGCGCCACATCGGGCGGTGGGGAGTCTCCGCTGAAGAGTTGCATGTAGCGGGATTCTTTGGTGCCGGGTTGGCGTGAGAGAACCGCGGTTAGTGGGGGCTGGCGCAGGCTTAGGCGGTCTAGGGTGGAGACGATATCGTCAAGCGCTTCGAAGCGGTACATGCGCTCGGTGCGACTGCGGAGTTCACCGGGAGTTTGCGGGCCGCGCAAAAGTAGCACGCAGAGGATGGCGATCTCGCGGCGATCGAAATTGAAGACTTCCTGCAGGCGATGTTCGTATTTCGTGACGCGGCTATCGGCTCCGCTGGCGGGGCCGGCGAGACGCTTCTCCTGCAATGTGGATAGGGCGTTCGTGACGGAATCTTCGTCAAGAGTCATCACGGGGTCGCGGTTGTTTTTCTGATTGCAGGCATTGCCGAGGGCGTTGAGGGATAGCGGATAGTAATCGGGCGTGGTGATGTCTTTTTCGATGAGTGAGCCGAGGACGCGGGTTTCGATGTCGGTGAGGGGGAGCATTTGGTGGTTTTGCGATTGGGTCAGTTGTAATTGAAAAGCGAACGCGGTGTCTACTATTGCGTTCATTCGGGCAGGGCCCTTTTACGAGAGCTTACCTCAAGCGCTGAAGCGCTTTTCCGTTTTGACGCGTGGCGGCACGAGTGAACTCGTGCCCTTCCCGAGCATTGCGAACTAAATGTCTGGTGGCATTCGTGCAGTGTCTCGATTGTGCGGCATGCGGGTAGTACAGGGTATGCTGATTGCGGAGTGCTGCCCGACTAGAAAATAGTCGAGCTGCGCTCGACGGACAGCCGAGGGCGGCTGTCCCCACATAATCTGTTCACATAATCGGTTCCCACATGAGCTGAGGTGCTGCATTGGTTTTGCTGCTGAAAGTTCTAAAGCCGGTTGCGATCGTCGCGGTCGTTGTCTATTTGCAGATCAAGTTTCCGCGGTTGTGGGAAACGCTGCGGCTGGGGCGGATCGAGCGGTTTGGGAAGAAGATTGCCGGCAAAAAAAGGCTTTGTGTTTTTCTGGTGGGGCTTTGTTTGTTCGTGATTCGCGGCTTGGGGGCAATTCTCCTGGGCACCCCGTTGCCACATTATCACGATGAATTCAGTTATTTGCTGGCGGCGGATACTTTTGCGCACGGGCGGTTGACCAATCCTCCGCACCCGATGTGGGTGCACTTCGAAACATTTCATGTGATCTGGCACCCGACTTATATGTCGATGTATCCGCCGGGACAGGGGCTGATACTGGCGTTGGGCGAAGTGTTGGGAAATCCGTGGATCGGGCAACTGCTGGCCTCGGCGCTGATGTGCGCGGCGGTTTGCTGGATGCTGCAAGGTTGGATTCCTGCGCGATGGGCGCTGCTGGGCGGAGTGCTGGTGGTAGCGCGCTTGGGATTACTTAGTTATTTTACAAACGGATATTGGAGCGCGTGTTTGCCGGCGGTGGGAGGGGCGTTGATTCTGGGAGCGTTGCCGAGGATCCAGCACGGGGCGCGGCGGATTCATGCGGTGGTCATGGGAGTTGGATTATTTATTCTCGCGAACACGCGGCCGTACGAAGGATTTTTGTTGAGCGTGGGAGTGGCAATTGCTTTGTTCGCGTGGATGTTCGGAAAGCATGGACCAGCGGCGCGGGTTTCGCTGGCGAGGGTCGTGCTTCCGCTGGTGCTGACGCTTGCTCCGCTTGCGTCCTGGACGAGTTACTACTATTACCGCGTTACGGGAAGTCCGTTTCGCATGGCCTATACCGTGAATCGCGAAATGTACGCGATGGGGCGGTATTTCATCTGGCAAAAACCGTGGCCGCAGAAAACTTATCATCATGCGAAGATGCAGGCGCAGTACGAGCGAGAGTTGCGCGAGGCGACCGAGTACAAGACGGTGCGCGGATTTATCCGGCGTGGGCGCGGCAAACTTTATTATTTCTGGCAGGTGTATCTGGTGCCTCCGTTGCCTTTCGTTTTGATTGCGCTGCCGTGTGCGGCGCGTGACCGGCGACTGCGCGTACCCTGGATGATTCTGGGAATTTTTGTGATGGGGTTGGCGATCGAGGTGTGGTTCCTGCCGCACTATTTTGCTCCGGCGACGGCATTGCTTTATTTGTTTTTGATCCAGTGCATGCGGCATCTGCGCTGGTTTCAGTGGCGAGAACAGTCCGTCGGGCTGGCATTTGTGCGGGCGGTTGCGGTGATCTATGTGGCGACGGTTGTGCTGCGCATCGGAATGGCGGTGACGCATGTACATCCGGAAAAAGAATGGCAGCATGGAGACATGGGACGTGCAGCTATCGTGAAAGAGCTGGACGCGATGCCGGGAAAAGATGTGGTGCTGGTGAAGTATGCTCCGGATTTTGATCCGGACCGTGAGTGGGTATTCAATGGGGCGAATATCGATCAGCAGAAGATTGTGTGGGCGCGTGATATGGGAGCGGAGAAGAATCAGGAGCTGCTTGATTATTATCCGGGACGAAAATTTTGGATCGTGGAGGCGGATGGGTCGGCGCGTCTGGAGCCTTACACGGAGACGCGATAGTTGCTTAGCGCGCAGACTCCCACTTCTCGCAAAAGATGCGAGAAGTGGGGCACCCGACATTTACTTTAGAACTGATCTCTTAGAACAGTGCGGTGGGGCGGCGCTTCCAGGGATTGCCTTTTTCCTGGGAAACTTTTTCGACGTCGTTTACGTAGGCTCCGACTTGAGTGAGTAAGTGATGCAGATCGTTGCCCAGGCTGAAGAAGGTGAATCCTTTGTCGAGAAATTCGCCGACGCGCGGCGTGCCGAACAAGAACAGGCCGAGAATAACGTTGTTCTTGCGGGCGTGCTCGATCAGTTTTTTAGTGGCGGCATCGAGTTCCGGCGACGTGTACATGAGGGGAAACTCATATTTGTTGTAGAGGCCCATCGACATGCAGAGATCATTTTGACCAAGGAAGAGAATATCGACGCCGGGAACCGCGGCGATCTCAGCGATGTTTTCGATGCAGGACGCGGTCTCGACCTGCAGGGCGATAATGCCTTCTTTATTGAAATTTCCTGCATAGCCGAGAAGTCCGGCTTTGTTCATGCTGCGCTGGGGAAAATAAACCGAGCGCGTGCCCACGGTTGGATACTTGGTGCAACTGATGGCATGGCGCGCCTCTTCAGCAGTGTTGATGTAGGGAATGAGGACGCCGTCAGCGCCGAGATCGAGAGCTTGCTGGATGCCGGGACGATCGTCGTATCCGCCAACGCGGACGATCGACTTCGCGCCGCCACTGGCGATGCCGCACAGCATGGCGGAAAGTTTTTCGTGATCCATGGGACCGTGCTGGGTATCGACCAGCAGCCAGTCATAGCCACTGTGCGCAATTTGTTCGGCGACTGTGGGACTGTGGGAGTTGAGGAATAGGCCCACCTTGGGCGTGCCTTGATGCAGTTGCTTTTTGAATTCAGAACCGCTCAGTGCGGGTTCGGGCATGCGAAGTTTCTCCAGAAGTGCAAAGTTGAATTGTGTAGTGTATCGCAAAGTGGAAACCGGGACGGCGGATGGGTCAATTTGTTTGTTCTGCTATGATCCCGCTCCGCCCGAGCATGAGACTCGGAAATTGATATAGTCTTGCGAGGACAAAGGGAGGAGCAGACATGAGGATGCTGCTGCATTGGGTGCTGAGTGCGTTGGCGGTTTGGATTATGTCGCGGGTGGTGCCGGGAATTCACGTGAGCGGCCCGGTGGCGGCGCTGATTGCTGCACTGGTGATTGGCTTTATCAATGCGACGATCGGGCTGGTTCTGAAAATTCTGACTTTTCCGCTGACGCTGGTGACATTGGGATTGTTCTGGCTGGTGATTAATGCGCTGATGCTGGAACTGGCTTCTGCATTGCTGGCGCCGGGTTTTCAGGTGCGCGGATTCTTTGCGGCGTTTGTGGGCGCGATCGTGCTGAGCCTGGTGAACTTGTTGCTGAAGGCGATCGTGATGCCTTCGAATAGGGGCCGTTAATTCGTAGCAAGACAAGAAGCAATGAACCACGAAGGACACGAAGTATCACGTAGGGGTCATCGAGGGGATTCGTGACCTCGTGTCGAGGTGGTTGACTACGTTTTCTTTTCAGTTGGAATAGAGCCTGACTTTTTGGGTTTGATCGCCTGCCAATCTTCTTCTGTAAGAACGCGGCCGAGATTGCTGAATTCTCCAGCGCCCTGCAGGAATTCGCCACCGTCCATGCGAATGACTTCGCCGTTGATGTAGCCGGAGCCGTCGCTTACCAGGAATGCTGCGAGGTTCGCTAACTCTTCCGTGGTGCCGAAGCGATGCATGGGATTGCGGTCGAGGGCCAGCGGCTCAAGCTGAGAGAGCGGCAGAACGCGCGAGAATGCGCCTTGCGTGGGAATGGGGCCGGGGGCGATGGCGTTCATGCGGATTCCGCGATTGCCCCACTCGACGGCGAGACTGCGGGTGAGGGCTTCGACTCCGGCTTTCGAGATTGCAGAGGGGACGACATAGGCTGAGCCGACCGCGGCATACGTTGCCGAGATGCTGAGGACGGCGCCTTTGTGGTTGGCTTTGAGCCAGCGGCGTCCGCAGGCCAGGGTGGCGTGTAGGGTGCCGAGGAGAACGATGCCGATGACGGAGTCGAAGGCGCGCGGAGAAAGTTCTTCAGTGCGAGCGATGAAATTTCCGGCAGCGTTGTTGACCAGAATATCCAGAGGACCATCTTTCCAGATGGAATCGATCATGGCTTCGATGGCGTCGAGATTGCGGACGTCGCAGGGCAGGAAGTGGATCTCAGCTTTTGTTGTGGCGGAAAGTTCGGCTGCGGTTTTCTGGAGTACGTCTTCGCGGCGGCCGCAGATGTAGACGGTGGCGCCGAGTTCGAGGAAGCGGTGAGCCATGGCTTTGCCGAGGCCGGTGCCGCCGCCGGTGATGAGGATGCGTTTGTTTGCGAGAAGGTCTGTGCGAAACATATTCTTGCTCGATCCTAGTGTTAGCGGAAAAGCAGGTTCCTCACCGGGCTGTCGCCCGGTTCGGAATGACAAGGATTATATGGGTTCAGACCGATGTGGTTCGGCTCAAGCCATTGCCGCTTCGGAGCCGGGGCTTCATGTTAAAAACTGCAGGCGATGCGGAAGCCGTAGTCGGCGTATTGGAAATCGGGAGGGATACTGGAGCGGGCGGAGCAGCGGGAGACTTTGACATGATGGCGCCAGGATCCGCCGCGGGAGGATTTGCGTTGGCCGGCTCCGGAGCGAAGGTCAGGGCCGCGAGGATTGCGGTCGGGCGAGGTGGCGTAGTAGTTGGGATCGTACCAGTCGCTGCACCACTCGTGGACGTTTTCGGCGATGTTGTGAAGGCCGAAGGAATTTGGAGCGTAGCGGGCGACGGGCTCGGGTCCGGTTTGCCAGCGAGCGGCGTAGTCGGGAAGAGCTTCTGGAGGCTCGTTGCCCCAGGGGAAATCTTTCTGTTCAAGATCGCCGCGAGCAGCTCGCTCCCATTCGGCCTCTGTGGGAAGACGGTAGGAGCGGGCGGTTTGCGAGGACAGCCATTGGCAGTAATGGTCGGCTTCGAACCAGGAGACGCTGGTGACGGGGTGTTGAGGATGGTTGAAATTCGGGTCGTTCCAGGATGGAGGGGCCGGTAATCCGGTGGTGCGCAGGTAAGCTGCGTATTCTGCGTTGGTGACCTGGGTGACGGCGAGTTCGAAAGCGTCAACCCAGACTCGGTGGACGGGACGTTCGCAATCCTGACCGGTGGCGGAGCCCATCAGGAACCAGGCACCGGGGATCGAAACCAGGCTAGGCTCGATGAAGAGAGGGTCGGGTTGGGAATGTGAGTGAGCGGCGGACATCGGCTTGATTAATTTTAGCAGCGTGCGGAGGCGGAGCTAAAGCCCGATTCCGTTGAAGAAGGATAATCGCAGCGCTGAAAGCGCTGCGCCACCCAAAAGGCTGCAGTGCCAAAAGGGCCGCGCCGCGCAAAGGCCTGCGCCGCCTTAAAGGCTGCGCCACCTAAAAGTCTTGCGCTACGCAAAAGCTTTTGCGGCCACGCAGAACGGCTGGGGCTTAGGCAACATGGCAATCACCTGCTTAATTTGCGAACGATGTCGGAGATTTTGTTTTCCTGGAAGAGGCGGATGGCGGCGATTCCGGCTGCTCCAGCTCGCAGGCAGGAAGCGGCGTTCTGCAGGGTGACGCCTCCTAGTGCGAGGACTGGAATTCTGGCGAGGCAGGCTTGGCGGAGAGCGTCGAGGCCTGCGGCGGTGCTGCCGGGGGCATCTTTTTTTTCGAAGACTGGGGCAAAGATGGCTAAGGTCACCCCGTCGGCGGCGGCTTGGGTTACTTCTTCGGGAGAGTGACAGGAGATGGAGATTAGAGGAGATTGTGGGGAGATTTCGCGGGCGAGGGCGCCCGCCCCACACTTCCATATTTGTCGAATTTCTTTTGGCGAAAGATCGTTGGCTGGGAGGTGCACGCCTTGGGCTTCGGTGGCCAGGGCGACGTCGGTGCGGGAGTTGATCATGAGAGTGGTTTTCGATTTTTTATTGTTCCGGATGACTTGGATTGCTTCACGAGCCAGGGATTCCAGGTCGCGCGGGGATAGATCTTTTTCGCGGAGCTGGATGTAGTCGACACCGGCGGTTGCAGCTTCGGCGATTTTGTCGAGTAGACGACGGCGGCGCGCGAGTTCATCTCCGGGGAAGGCTTTGCGATCGGTGATGTAGTAGAGGGTGCAGTTTTTCGGCATCGGTTTTGAGTTTAAGACAAGACATCAACGCGCTTAAGCCAGTTAAAGGGATCCTTCGACTGCGCATAATTGTCCTCTGGACTCATGCTGCGCTCAGGATGACAGACTCGAGGTGATCATGGCCTCGTTCTGGCGATCTCGGGGAGGACTTCTTGTTCTTTTTCTTTCTTGGGCGGGCCGCCGAGGTGATATTCGGTGAGGCCGTCGCGGAGGAAAGTGAAGGCGTCTTCTGGAGTGTCGACGAACTTAAACAGGCTGAGGTCTTCGGGAGCAACGGTACCGGCATCGACGAAGGCCTGGAAGTTCATGATGCGGTGCCAGTATTCACTGCCATAAATGACGACGAGAATTTTCTTGGCAAGTTTGTCAGTTTGCGCGAGGGTGAGGATTTCGAAGAGTTCGTCGATGGTGCCGAAGCCGCCGGGAAAAATCACCAGCGCTTTGGCGAGATAGGCGAACCAGAATTTGCGCATGAAAAAATAGTGGAATTCGAAATTGAGCGACGGGGTGATATAGGAGTTGGGATTCTGCTCGAAGGGCAGATTGATGTTGAGGCCGATGCTCTTGCCTCCGGCTTCGTAGGCGCCGAGGTTGGCGGCTTCCATGATGCCGGGACCGCCGCCCGTAGTGACGACGAAACGGTGGCGGCGGGCGGGAATTTGGATGGACCATTCCGTGAGTAGATGAGCGAGGCGGCGCGCGTCTTCGTAGTAGCGGGCCATGTCGACGGCGGCGCGGGCGCGCTTGAGATTATCCTGATGTTGGTTAGCAGAAACTTTGCCGTCGTTCTTTTCTACAGCGGTGAGATTGTTTTTGGCGGCATCGCCCCCCTGAAAGCGCGCGGAGCCGAAGAAGACGACCGTGTCCTGAATCTGTTCGCGGCGAAAACGGGAGAGCGGTTCCTGATATTCGGCGAGGATGCGAAGAATGCGGCCGTCGGGACTACTGAGGAAAGGTTCGTTCTCATAGGCCAGAGGAGCGGGTTTGAGTTTATCGATCATTTATAAAACTCACGTGCTGAACTAGAAAATCCAAGAATCCCTTTTCTGGGGGATCTGCGTTATCGCTATTGCCGATCGTGATAGTGGAGGGCTTCCCAGAAGCCGATCCAGATGTCGAGCAAACCCAGGCCGCTGCATAGACCACGAAAAAATCCGGTAGAGATCAAAGTACGCAGCCAGGGATAGGAGAGGAGAAGATAGTTGTCGGTCCACTCGGGGGTCCAGGGGAGGATGAGGAGAAGCACGCCAGCGATGGCGCTGATTAACACGAAGAGGAAGACGGAGGTGCGATGCAGCCAAAGCTGCAACCCGCCATGGGCTTGGCGCGCGGGAGCGGAAGGCGGTGGATCAAGAAGCCATGTCCTGTTTTCAGCGGGAGTGGGCGCCGGGCCGTTCTCCAAGGGCAATTTGGGATCGGGAGTCACTGGGCGCTCCGCTGGGGCGAAGGGATTGGAGATAACGGCGAACTCGGTTGTGCCGGGAAAAACCAAGGTCCCTCGCTTCGCTCGGGATGACAAGAGTGGTTGGAGTTGTGACGATGAGAGTGGTTGCGACGATAACGACGATCGGGGTAGAAGGTTTGAGGAACGAAACCCATCGGGCTATTCTACGACTTCAGAGGCTTGATGCGCTCGGCGACATCACGATAATCGATGTTGCGGCCGTAAACTTCCATGAAGTGCTTGAGCGCTGATGGTTTGTCACCGGCGGTCTCATAAGCTGCAGCGAGTTCGTAGTGGAGAGCGGTGCGGGTTTCCTCGTCGATGCCGGGGGCCGCAAGGGCTTTTTGATACCAGCGAATTGCAGCCTCGGGTACGCCTTTATCGAGGAAACATTGCGCCAGCCAGGTGTAGGTCTGCATGACCTGAGGGAACGGATGGCCGCGGTCGACGGCCTGGCAGGTCTTTTGCAACTCGCCGATGGCTTCATCGAGCAGACCCATTTCGCGGAAGGCGATACCCAGGTTGTAGTGAGTTTCGGGATCTCCTTCATCCGCAGTGGTGCCCGATTCGAGGTCTTGTTTTAGCTCGCCAAACATTTCGGCCAGATCAACGCCGGCATCTTCGCCGAAGGGGGAAGACTTGGCGGCGATGGGTGGGCCGGGGATGATTGGAGGAACCGCTGCCACGGGAGCGACATGAGCCGATTGCTGTGGGACTGGTGCTGAGGTTTGGGAGGAAATTGTTGGCGCGCCGGCGGATGCAGAGGCGGCTGCGGCGCTGGCGACGGCGGGAGTGCTGATGGCCGGTGAGGCTGGAACTGGCGCGGGCGCTGCCGCGACTGGCGGCTTGGATTCCTGGACGGGCTGAGCTTGAGGCGCAGGAACTGGTTCGGGAACGGGAGCGTCTTTTAGGAAGTCGTCGCCGAGGGAAGCTTCGAGGTCGGCTACGAATTCACCGATGACCTCGTTTTGCGGCACACCGAAAGTAGTGGGTGTGGCATTGCCGACAGGCTCGAGTTCGGGCTGAGCGGTGTGTTGTGGTTGAGCAGCGTGAGTGGATGTAGCCTCAACTGCATGCGCGGGTTCATGCGGGACGGCGCCGGGCAGAAAACTATCGCCCAGCGAAGATTCAAGATCGGAGACAAATTCCTGGAGAACGCCGGGCGCCGATGCGACCGCGGGCTCGACTGCGGGAGGCTCGGGCGCGGGAGCTTTGGGCGCGGGAGGCTGAATGCGGTGAGCAGCGGGAGGTTCCACGTGCACGGCTTCCACCGGAGGAAGCGGAGCAGGCGTTTCCACAGGAAGCTCCTCGACGGCGACGGGCTCATCGAGAGTGGCCGCCGGAACCTCATCGAAAACTTCATCGACAGTAAATTCAGCGGCAGGTTCGTCGGTTGCGAAATTCGAAACAGGTTCGAGAGCGGCGACCTCTTCGACGGCGGCGGGATGAGAGGCAGCTTCAATCTCAGACTGCAGGGCGCTCAATATAGATTCGTCAGATGTGAGAGCTTGAAGTTTTTCGAAAGCGGAGGCGGCTTGCTCGGGCATGCCGTGCTCGAGATAGAAACGAATCTCTTCGACACTTTCGGCGGTTTTTTCCTGGCTGGGCGGTGCCTGATGCGCCTTTGCCGATTCGGCACGAGCGACCGGGGACGAGGGCTCGGCGACAGGGCTGGGAATCTCTAGCTCGGCGACTTCTGCAGCAGGCTCCTCGGTCTCGATGGTGATGGCGTCGTCCCACTCGGAGGATAGATCGATCTCGGCGGCCTCGGCGTGAGATTCGATAGCGGCTGGCGCTTCGTCGGTAGCTTGATGATCCGGAATTTCTTGATTTTGATCTTCCTGATTTTGATCGCGGTGTTGGCTTTCGCCGGGATCCGCGACGACGGAGAATTCGAGTTCGTCCGTAGGCTGAACTGGAGCAGCAGGCCAGGGAGCGGAGACCTGGGGCGCGATCGAAATCTCTTCTGAAGATGTTTCCTCCGGGAGAGTGGGCAGTTCGATGGCGGGGTGAGAAGCAGTGGAGAGTGCCGAACGCTGTTCGTAGCGGTCGGCCAGTTCGCCGTAACGTGTGGCTTCTTCGGGATATCCAGCTTCGGAGTAGACGCTCTGCAACGTGCGGCAGCAGACGCCGGCTTCGGCAAAACGTTCGGCGCGAGTGTGCAGCGCGGCTAACCGTTGGTTCAGGCGAAGATCGTTGGGAGCCTGCGGCAGAGTGGCCATGAGCGGGGCCAGAGCTTTGGCGGGCATGTTGTAGGAAATGAAAAGTTCCGCGTCGGTGAGGGCGGAGCGAACGGCCAAGGCCACGGCATCGGGGTAATGCTGATGAACGGCGGGAGAAGTGGCTTCCAGTTCGTCGACGATGACGGCGGCTTCTTCCGCGGAAATTAATTTTTCGGCGGAGGGCCCACCGAGCTGGCTGACCACCTGCTGATAATTATTCAGATGCAGAGGATTGCCGGGCTCCATGGTGGCGAGCTTCTGATAGAGATCGCGCGCGCGGGCCAGATCGCCGGATTGCACCGAGGCATGTGCCAGCAACTCGATGACTTCGGTGATGTGAGTGGACTCTCCAGCTTTCTGGAAGAGATCGAGAAGCTTCTCAAGCGAAGCAGGATTGTCGCGCACATGGCCGATGACGGAGTGCAGATTTTTTAAAACTTTATTGGAATCTTCGGCGAGCAAGCGGTCGGCATGCTGATCGTAAACCTGGAGCGCATTCTCATACTGGCCGGCCTGCATTAGGGCGTCGGCGAATGTAGAGATGGCGGCGAGGTCGTTGTGGACGCTGAGCAGTTTGCTGGCGAGCGTTCCCGCATCCGAAAGACGTCCGTTTTTCAGGTAAGCCTTGAGCAGATCGCGCAGGCCTTCAGGATTGGAATCGAGGTCGGGAACTTTTTGCAGCGATTCGATGGCGGCTTCGGCGTCGCCCGCCTCGAGCAGATTGCGTCCCTGCATGAGCAACGCGTAGCCGTTGCCGGGATCGAGCGTAAGCATGCGCTGCAAAACTTCCTCGGCGCCGGGCAGGTTGCCTTTGGAGCGGAGAGTTTCGGCGGCGGCGGAAAAAATCTGCCAGGCGTCATTTTTCTTGCCCAGGCGGACGTAGACTTCCGCCAGGCGAACCCGCATGGTGGTATTTTCCGGATCCATTTCCAGAATTTTCTGGAATATGCGGACGGCGTTGTCGAGCTCGCCGGATTTCAGGAATTCTTCGGCGACTTGCAGATACTGGGCGCGGGCATCGTTGAAGAGGCCCTGCTGGGTGTAGAGTTCCGCCAGTTTCAGCACGCTCTCAAGCGAGGGCTTGAGCTTGCTGATTTTTTTGTACATGGCGATGGCTTTGACCGTGAAACCCTGCGTGGCATAGGCATCGCCTACGGTCTTGAAGCATTCGGTGGCTTTATCGGCATCGCCCAGGCGGGAGTAAAGGTCGCCGACCGTGTTGGTGACGGTAAGGTCTTTGGGGTCGGCCTTGATGACCTTTTCGTACTCAACGATGGCATTCTGCATCTTGCCCTGCTGGACATATTTCTCCGCAGCGCTGAGTACCTTCTGTTTGTTGAACCCGAAACCGAACGCCATAAGGTTACGAACTCCAGCCCCTGGTGTGAGACGAAAAGCCTGTAACGAAAAAGTCTAAGTCTGTAACAAAACTTGACGCCTCTTAAGAGTATGGCTCGAGAGAAACGTCACACTGGCCAAACTCCTTTTTAGAGATGGCCGGTTGGAACAAGTGCAATTGTACGGCTGGAAGAGTGGAATCGCATGGTTACCAAGGGTTACCAAAAGGGAGTGTACAAGTGGGTTACTTAGGGAATCAGCGGCGGACGCGGGCAGTTGTGAGCCATCTCTAGTGCAAAAGCTCTATTTGGCGGCGAGGGGAGCGGAGTGTAATCTTCCGGTGCGCTTTCAAAGCCGGACTTGGAGAAAGGCCATCATGACATGGATCAAAACCGTACCGTTGGCGGAAGTGGATGACAAGCTGCGACAGGCGATGGAGGGGCAGCGGGCGTTGTATCCGGTGGAGTACGCGACGCCGGTGCATTCCGGATGAGTCGGGCGGGTCGACGATTGTTGGGTCGCACACGCTGATTCCGGAAGCGCTCTATCACGCGTTTGGAACATTCGGGGCGCTGATGTCGCCGGAGTTGCCGCTGAGCCGGCGGCAGCATGAAATGATTGCCACCATGGTCTCGGTGACCAACCGGTGCATGTATTGAATCGAGTCACACGCAGAGTTTCTGCGCAGAGTGACGCTGGATAAGGAACTGGTGGAGGCTTTGGAAAAGGATTACACGGCCGCGCCTATCACGCCGCAGGAGCGGGTGATGGTGGACTATGTGGTGAAGCTGACCAAGGACGCGACTAAGGTTTGGAGGGATGACATTGACGGTCTGCGGGCGGCTGGGTTTGACGATCGCGGGATTTTGCAGATTACGCTGATTGCGTCGTGGTTTAACTATATTAATCGGGTCGCGGATGCGTTGGGGGTGGGGCGGGAGTAGTACGACGCTAGCGATAGGTGATAGTTTGTCGGATCACCCGAGTCATGATTCGGGGTGTTCCGTCGAAGGGCGTGAACCAGCGCCGCCGTTCCGTCCAATTGCCCTGGTTGTCGTAAATGATTTCCCACTCCACGTTTCCGGGGCGTGTGATCGATTTGTGTGACTGAGGGTCCATGAACATTTCGCCGCCGGTTTGTTCCTTACCGGAGGCGTCAAGAACGCGTAGCTTAGTGAAAATTCCGTCACGGTCGAACTCAAAGGTCGCATGAAGAGCCAATTTTCCATCGGTATCGTAGAATCTCTGCTCTCCGGCGTGCTTCTCGTCATCATAGTTAACGACTAATCTGCCCGGAATCGGGGAATAGTCGTCGCCTGATCCCAGCTTAAAAGGATCGGTAGACTGCTCAACTATCCGGTCCTTCTCGTCATATTTGAAGGTCACGTGATACCAAAGCTTCAGTTGAGTCCCGCTCAGGTCAGAGACTTTCAAATCGATCACTCGCTTTTTGTCGTCGACTTCCTGAACTTGCTCAAAGAACTTGCGTCGTTGGTATTTCTGTAGCCTGCTCAAAGTAATTTTATTGCCTGCGTAGGAGATTTCTGTAAGGGTTTGCGC
Organism: uncultured Acidobacteriaceae bacterium; assembly: GCA_963836305.1. Classification (GTDB taxonomy): domain Bacteria; phylum Acidobacteriota; class Terriglobia; order Terriglobales; family Acidobacteriaceae; genus Sulfotelmatobacter. The sequence goes on from CAWIJP010000029.1 coordinate 202,678, forward strand.
ATAAAGCTCGTATCCAAGGGGCCTGCCTTTTGCGTCATATTCGAAATTCACGAAATCATTCATTTCTTGCTTGTCGCGGCCAGCCTTAAATTCAGAAAGACGATTGTCTTTGTCGTAGGTCCAATGTTGCCACTCATTCCAGTCTTGAAATTTCCCGTCGTTTCGATGATGGCTCACGTTCTGGCTTTGCAGCTTTCCCTTATCCCAAACATTTATCGTGGTCGATACGCCTAGGGAATCCTCACCGACAGACTTGATTAGGTGACCATCATCGTCGAACGTCATGTTAGTCGTGGTGTGATAAGGGTAAGGAGCTTGGTTAGGCGGCTGAGCTTCTTCGCGCTCCACTCGGACGACCGTGCCTTTCATGTCTACAGTGTTCTGATACTGTAGATTGCCCTGCCAGATCACCGTCATCTGAGAAAAGATCGGTGGGTTTTTTGGAGGGCCCGGAAGATCCGCGATGGCTTGGGCTGCCGGCAGCGTGGACAGCTGGCCCATCGAAAGACAGGAAAGCAACAGAAAAGAACTCAGGCACACTAACGCGGATCGTCTCATTTCGGCATCATGTTACGGCTAAATCGGCGTCTAAGCAATTGTGCGATTCTTCCCTACTGCTACTAAACTTGCCCAGAGGCAAGGCTTCGATTTGTTTCTCAGCCACCTCCACTCTCCATGGCCGAATCATTAGCAGAGTTCTTCATGGCGAACTTTCAGGCACACCGCAGCGAGCGTGCCTACGGGCAGCGTCGTGGATACCGCATGGAGTGGTTCACCTACGGGCAGGTTCTGGAGATGGCATTTCAGTTCAGCCTGGAGCTGGAGGCGCGGGGGGTCGGCAAAGGCGAGCGGGTGATGTTGTGGGGAGAGAACTGCGCGCAGTGGGTTGCGGCGTTTTTTGGATGCGCTTTGCGCGGCGTGGTTGTGGTTCCGATGGATGATGGGGCGTCGGTAGAGTTTGCGGGGCGGGTGGCGCGGCAGGTTGAGGCGAGGCTTTGGGTTTGTTCGCGGAAGCACGCTACCGAATACGCAACATTTGCTGGCTCGGTTCCTGTGGTTGTCCTTGAGGAATTCAGAATCCCCGCCCTGTCCCTGCAAAAGGCGCAGGGACAAGGACGGGGCACCCTCGGAGAATCTTCCGCGCCTGCAAGCGTTGCGATCGGGCGCGACGACATCTTGCAGATTGTTTTTACTTCCGGCACTACGGCTGAGCCTAAGGGCGTGGTGATCACGCATGGAAATGTGCTGGCGAATATTGATCCGCTGGAGCGGGCGATGCAGCCTTATTTGAGGTATGAGCGGTGGGTGCATCCGGTGCGGTTTTTGAATTTGTTGCCGCTGAGTCATGTGTTTGGTCAGTTTTTGGGAATGTTTTTGCCGCCGATTTTGGGCGGGACGGTGATTTTTCAGGAGGAGCTGAAGCCTTCGGAGATTATCGGCACGATTCGGCGGGAGTGTGTTTCGGTGCTGGTGAGTGTGCCGAGAGTTTTGCAATCTTTGAAACAGAAGCTTGAACGCGATTTAGAAGATCGAGGGAAGATCGAAAGTTTTCGACGACGATTCCGGACTTCGGAAGGGAAACATTTTTTGCGGCGGTGGTGGATCTTCCGCGCGATCCGGCGGCAGTTTGGCTGGAAGTTCTGGGCGTTTATTTGTGGAGGCGCTGCGCTGGATGCGGAGACCGAACAGTTCTGGGATCGCCTGGGGTACGCCGCGATTCAGGGTTATGGGCTGACGGAGACGACGTCGTTGATCAGCGTGAACCATCCGTTTAAGTTGGGGAAAGGATCGATTGGGAAGGTGCTGCCGGGGCGCGATGTGAAACTTGCGGAGGATGGAGAGATTTTGATCCGCGGAGGTGGAGTGGCATCGCGATATTGGGGCGCGGATGGTGCGCATGGTGTCGCTGACGAGCAGGGCTGGTACCACACCGGAGATGTGGGCGCGCTGGATGAGGCGGGGAATCTTTATTTCAAGGGACGCAAGAAAGAGGTGATTGTTACTCCGGCGGGGCTGAATATTTATCCGGAAGATTTGGAAGCGGCGTTGCGGCGGCAGCCGGAGGTGAAAGATTGCGTGGTTGTAGGAATTGAGCGTGGCGGGAACGCGGAGCCGTGTGCAGTGGTGATTCTGCGCGGCAACGCGAAAGTGGAGGATGTTGTCGAACACGCGAACCAATCACTGGCGGAGTTTCAGCGCGTGCGCATGTGGGTGCGATGGCCACAAGAAGATTTTCCACGGACGAGCACGCAGAAGCCGCGGCGGAATGTGATCGCAGAATTCGCGGCGAAGCAAATTCTGCCAGGTTCTCGGCAGGAGGTTGCGAATGATAACCCCATCGCAGAAATGATCGGGCGAATTACGGGGCGGAAGCCGGTAGCACAGAACGCTGGGGCGAAGCTCGATTCAGACTTGGGATTGAGTTCGCTGGATCGCGTGGAGCTGATTAGCGCGCTGGAAGATCGATATCAGGTGGATCTGAGCGAGACGAATTTCAGCGCCGCGCGAACCGCGGGCGATGTGGAAAAGATGTTGCGCGGCGAAGTAAGGCAGCGCCTTGAGTTTCATTATCCGGGCTGGGTATTGCGATGGCCCGTGACGTGGAAGCGATGGCTGGCGCAATACTTAATGATGATGCCGACGGTCATGTTGCTGGGCCGGCCGCAAGTTGAAGGGCTGGAAAATTTGCGAGGCTGGAACGGGCCGCTGCTGGTGGTTTGCAACCATATTGCGGATGTGGATTTTGCCTTTGTGCAAGCGGCTTTGCCGGCGCGATTGCGGAGCCGTATTGCGATTGCGACGCGCGGCGAGGCGCTGGAGGCGCTGCATTCGCCTGTTCCGAATAGAGGTTTGTTCAGGAGAATTTACGATCGGATGAAATGGGTGTTGGGAGTTTCTTTGTTGAATCTTTTTCCTTTGCCGCGTGAGGCTGGCTTCCGCGAAAGTTTTGCTTATGCGGGGCGGGCCGTGGACCGTGGTTATAGCGTGTTGGTGTTTCCGGAAGGGCGGCATACGGTGGACGGGAAGATGAATCCATTCCGCGCGGGGATTGGGCTGCTGGCGAAGAATTTAGATATTCCCGTGTTGCCCATGAAGATTGTGGGATTGTTTGAAGTGAAGCAAGCTGGGAGAAGATTTGCGCGCCCCGGGGAGATCGAAGTTCGGATTGGACGGCCGATGCGGTTCGCGGTTGACGGCGATCCTGCGCAGATTGCGCGGGAGTTGCAGAGTGCGGTGGAAGCGTTGTGAGTTGTGGAAGCTAGTCCACTGGCAGCATTTTGCGGCGGCTAAAGCCGAACTTTGTTGAAGGCTTACGCGGCGCTGAAGCGCCGCTCTTCCACGGTTCTGCGTGCGTCAGTAGAAGACACCGAGTTTCATTCTTCGTCCATACCGCCTTCGTCTTTGCGGGCGTCGGTGTCGATCTTGATTTCTGGCAGGTTTGCGCCGCCGAGAGAATGATTCAGGGCAGGGAGATCTGTCGCACGAAAAGCGTCCCAGCGTTTCATTACATCCGAAGCATCGCGCTCGATCGCTGCGAAGGCTTCTGATTGCGAGGCGGTCGGGTCGGCATCGACCTGCCATATCTGGCCGTATAGAACCGCGATTTGACTGTTGGTTTTGATGAGAGTGTTCTCGCTGGCTGGCGGAGCGAGGAAACCGGCGGGAGCACCGAGAAGTGCCATGAGCTTATTTTGGAATGTTTGCACCGAATCGCGCATGGATCCAGTCGCTTGCTGAGTTAGCTTTTGTAGCGGATCGCGAATCGATCCCGCTTGTTGCACGGCTTCAGACGTCTGAGTCAGAAGAGAGGCCAGGCGCGTTTCCAACTGGAATTTTCTTTCCAGGCCAGCGGTGGATGTTTTTACGCGCGGGTCCATCTTCAGGACGAACGACGCGGTGTAGTTCTTGCCATCCACGGTGAGGCGCGCGCTGTAAGTTCCCGGCATAGCTGTAGGACCGAGAGGCAGACGAGGAGTGTCGCCGGGAATGGCGGAGATGGGATATTCGTGACGCGTGGAATCAGGCGCGGAATAGTGAAGATCCCAAACCCAGCGGTGCATGCCGGCATCGGCAGACAGAGCCTGGAATGGACGTAGCCAGTACAGGGGGATGAGTTGTTTTTTTAATTCCTCTTCGGTTACGTCCGGCTTGTCGGTGCTGGAAAACTTGCGAACGAGTTGGCCGCGAGCGTCGAGAATTTCTAGAGTGACCGGAGAAGACGCGTGAGGCAGATAGTAATCGAGGATGGCGCCGTCGGGCGGATTGGCGGCGAAGGGCTCATCGGGAGGGAGGGGCGTATCGGTGTAGGTGTCACGCTGGATACGGAGGGCGGGAGCTGGCGTGAAAAGATGCGCTTCGCTGGTGGACAACGTTTTTACTTCGCGTAATGCGGTGATGTCGTCGAGAATCCAGAACGAGCGTCCGTGGGTGCCGACGATGAGATCGTTGTCATGAATCCAGAGATCACGCATGGAAGTGTGCGGCAGGTTCAATTGCAAGGACTGCCAGTGGTCACCATCGTCGAATGAAATCCAGACGGAATTTTCGGTTCCAGCGAACAACAAGCCTTTGCGCACGGGATCTTCGCGGACTGTGTCGACGGGGCCGAAGTCGGGAAGGCCGGTGGTGATCAATGTCCAGTTTTTGCCGGCGTCGTGAGTGCGATAGATGTAAGGACGGTTGTCGTTGATGCGGAAGCGGCTCACGGAGGCGTAGGCGGTGTCTTCATCGAAATGCGATGCGCTGAGCTGGGTGACCTTGCTCCACGGCGTCAGATCTTTAGGAGTGATGTCGTTCCAGATCTTGCCGCCATCTCGCGTTTGCCAGATGAGGCCGTCATCGGTGCCGGCCCAGAGCGTATTGATGTTTTTGAAGGAAGGGGCGAGAGCGTAAATGGCGCCGCGCTGTTTGTCGGCTCCTTTGGGAACGAGCTTGCCGACGCTGGCGGGCACGCCGGGATTTTCGCGTGTGAGATCTTTGCTGATGGTCTGCCAGGAAGCTCCGCCGTCGGTGGTTTTGAAAAGCACATTGCTGGCGTAATAAAGAGTGTGCGGATCGACGGGCGAGAACATAGTCGGTTCAGTGCGGTCGGTGCGGTATTTGGAGGTGCGCAGCGGGATCGGGGTGACGTTCTGCACCTGGCCGGTGGACCAATGGAATTTTGAGACTTCGCTTCTGCCGCCACCATAAATAATGTCGGGATTAAGTGGATCGGGCGCGACGTAGCCATATTCGATTACGCCGACGGGATGCCACTCGCGATAGGTGATAGCGCCGTCGTTGCCGCGGCTGGAAATGCAAACCGAACCACTCTCCTGCTGGCCGCCGCAGACGCGGTAGGGAAAAGTGGGCGTTACCGCAACGTGATAAATCTGCGCGGTGGGCTGGTTGTACCAGGAACTCCAGGATGCTCCGTCGTTGACCGTGACCAGCGCACCTTGATCGCTGACCAAGAGAATAATGTTGGGATCGTTGGGATTGATCCAGAGATTTTGATAGTCGTCGCCGCCGGGAGCGCCGCGAAAGCCGAACCATGTTTTGCCGCCGTCGGTGGACTTCATGGTCACAGTGCTTGCGCAATAGACCACGTCCGCATTTTTGGAATCGACTCGCGGGATGGCGAGATCGCCGCCGCCGATGCGGCCGGAGGGGCGAGGATCGTCCGTGGGCTTGGTCCAAGTTTCGCCTGCGTCGTCGGAGCGGTAGAAAGCGAGTGCGCCGGATGCCGCGCCGATTGTGGCGTAAAGACGATGCGAATAGCTGGGCGCGATGGCGACGTAGATCTGGGAAAGATCTTTCGGCAGGCCATTGGTTAACTTGTGCCAGGTGTTTCCACCGTCAGTGGATTTGAATAATCCGCCGCCGGTTCCGTTGAATTCGTTGCCGTCTTCCCAGGGACCTTCGCGAGCTTCCCACATTGAGGCATAGATCACATCGGGATTCGAGGGATCGATTTCTACATCAGAGGCGCCGGTGTTCTCGTCTCTGTAAATTACTTTTTGCCAGGACTGGCCGCCATCAGTTGAGCGAAAAAGGCCGCGCTCTTCATTTGGGCCATAGGGACGGCCGAGCACGGCAGCAAAAATCCGATTGGGATTGCGCGGGTCAACGGCGAGAGCTGGGATTTGCTCGCCATCGCGCAGGCCGAGATGAGTCCAGGTTTTTCCGGCGTCGGTGGATTTGTAGATTCCGTTGCCGACGGAGAGATCGGGGCGATGCAGGCCTTCGCCGCTGGCGACATAAATGATGTTGGGATCGGAAGCGGCAACGGCGATGGCACCGACCGACTGCGTGGATTCATGGTCGAAGATAGGATTCCAGGTACGGCCGTAGTCGTTTGATTTCCAAACTCCGCCGTTGACCTGGCCCATGTAGAAAACGTTTGGTTGAGTGGGAACACCGGTGGCGGCGCGGGTGCGGCCTCCGCGAAATGGACCGATCATGCGCCAGTGCAAGTCCTGGTATGTATTCTCGGGAACTTGTTGTGCTGAGCTCGATACAACGGGGAGAAAAACCGAGATGCAAATGAGTAAACGGAAGACTAGCGGCGGAACGGTCAAGTAGGCCCCCTGAGAACACCAAAAACCAAACTGACAGAATAACCTAAAAGTCGCGGGGATGGGTTGCAGGAGCGCGCTTTCAGGAAAATCTTAAGATCTTTAACACAGGGGACACCCTTCGACTCCGCTCAGGGCAGGCTCGGTTTCACAGAGGAAGGGCGAAGAACCTGTAACGATCAGGCGATTTGTTGCAGGGTCTGGGTTAGGCTGCCGAGGCTTGGTGTGGGTGTTCCGCCGGATTGGCTGGCTACCCAGGCGCCGACTCGGTTGGCGGTCTCATTGATTTGCGGCAACGGTGTGTGGCGAAGATATCCGTGAATCAAGGCGGCGGTGAAGGCGTCGCCAGCTCCGACGGTATCGGCAACTTTCACGCGGAAGCCGGGATGTTCGCTGCATTCATCGGCGGAGACGAGCAGGCTGCCGTTGGTGCCACGAGTAACGCAAACCAGCTTCAGATTGTTTGAAGACAGCAAGCGGCGGGCAGAACCTTCTTCGTGGCGATGCTCGACTTCGAACATCCGCATGATTCTGGGAAGCTCTTCATGATTCAGTTTGACCACGGACGCGAGCTGCATTGATTCGGCGAGGACTTCCACGGTATGAAAGTGCTGGCGAAGATTCGCATCGAAAACGCGCACCGCACTGGGGCGCGTGCCGCGCACAAATCGGCGGATCGTGTCGCGGCTGTTTTGCGATCGTTGCGCCAGCGATCCGAAGCAGACAGCATCGGCTTGCTGCGCCAGGGATTGCCATTGCGGCGTCCAGGCGAGAAAATCCCAGGCGACGGATTCGGAAATTTCAAAACATGGCTGGCCGGCGCGATCCACTTCCACCTTAACGGTTCCGGTGGGGTGATCGGCGTCCTGCTGAATGAATTCGGTGGAGAGACCGAGTTCGGTCAGGCGAAGAATTGCTTCTGAGCCCAGAAAATCATTGCCCAGCCGGCTGGCCGGAATTCCTTTATCCCCGAGCAGGGTGGTGATGTAGGCGAAGTTTGCCGGGGCTCCACCGAGTTGCTTTCCGGCGGGCAGTAAATCCCACAGGAGTTCGCCGAGACCGACGACGATGTTTTTCTGGCTCAGCATGGTCTGAAGCAGCATGAAATGTTCGCGCGTGCGGCGCGCGGTTGCAGGAACCGGCGAGCTGGCGGAGAATCCGATCTATGATCCATTCCGTTCCTCTCAAAAGCTGTGTGAAACTGTTTGCGGTGCTTCTGGCGCTGGCCTCACAGGATAGCGCAAGTTGGCCGTTTGGGGCATGGCAGCGGGTCTCTGAGACTCCGGTGATATCGCCGCAGGGCGATGGGTGGGAATCGGCAGGAACCTTCAACCCTTCCGTGGTAATTCGCGACGGCAAGATTGTCATGTTGTACCGGGCGCAGGATAAAGCGGGAACTTCGAGACTGGGCTACGCCGAGAGCGTGGACGGCATTCACTTCATGCGGCGAAGCCAGCCTGTGTTCTCGCCGGAGAAGGATTACGAAAAAGACGGCGGAGTGGAAGATCCACGGCTGGTGATGTTTGGCGATACGTATTATCTGACGTATACCGGCTACAACAAAAAAGATGCACAGTTGTGTCTGGCGACTTCGAAGGATTTGATCCATTGGGAGCGAAGGGGAATCATTCTTCCCGCTTATAAGGGAAACTGGAATGTGCGCTGGACGAAGTCTGGGGCGATCGTGCCGGAGAAAGTTGGCGGCAAGTACTGGATGTATTTCCTGGGGACCAGTCGCGATAATAAGGACCAGATGGGATTGGCCTCGTCGGACGATCTGTTGCACTGGACGGAAGCGACCGAGACACCAGTATTGCCGGCGCGGGAGGGAAAATTTGATTCTCGCGTGGTAGAGCCGGGGCCTGCGCCGATTGTGACGGCGAAGGGAATTTTTCTGATTTATAACGGGGCTGACGACAAGCTGGTTTATCGTACTGGCGTTGCCGTGTTTGACCGGAATGATCCTCGCCGCGTGATTTCGCGAACGGAATCGCCGATCTTTGCTCCGGAAAAAGAATGGGAGAAAGTTGGGCAGGTTCCGAATGTGGTGTTCGTGGAAGGAATGGTGCGTAAGGGCGCCGAGTATTTGTTTTATTACGGAGGCGCGGATACGAACGTGGGAGTGGTGAAGGCGGCGACTCGGTAGGGGTATTGGCGGGCGACTACAGGAGCTGAAGCCGGAACAAGTCAGTGTCGCTTTACGCGGCGCTGAAGCACTGCTCTTCCACGGCGCGCGCGGCTTTCGTGATGACTTTACTAACTGTCTCGAGCTGCGGCGTTTCGATGAGAGGTAAATCCGCACCAAACCTACATGGTGCTGATTCTAATGTAACGGCGTAAATCGGGCAGCGAATTAATAATGATGTATCCGGCGAATACCAATCCAACCGCGCCCAGGACTGTCGACACTGTCTGGAGTCCGGACAAAGCTTTTTTCATAAAATCTCCTTTGGGCGAGACTTAGGATGTGAGTCGTTGCGCAAAGGAAGCCTCAATAATTTCTTATCGAGTTATTTTCGAGCGTTCGAGTTTGGGGCGGACGAGTGCTCCCAGTCGCGAGTGCGGGAGACGGCCTCGTTCCAGCGGCGGCGCAATTGGTCCACTTGCGACTGCGGCATGCGCGGTGTGAACAGGCTGGCCTCGCCCGGCAAAGCAGAAATTTCGCCCAAATCTTTCCAGAAGCGCGCTGCCAGCCCAGCCAGAAAGGCCGCGCCCAGCGCGGTGGATTCCGTGATGGCAGGCCGAAGTACGGGTACGCCGAGAATGTCTGCTTGAAATTGCATGAGGGCATTGTTGGCGGAGGCGCCACCATCCACGCGCAACTCGGTGAGTGGAGTGCGGGTATCGGTTTGAACTGCGTCCATGAGATCGGCGACTTGGAACGCAATGCTTTCGAGGGCAGCCCGCGCGATGTGACCTGAGGTGCTGCCGCGGGTGAGGCCGAAAATTGAGCCGCGAGCGTCGGAATCCCAGTGCGGAGCGCCCAGGCCGACGAATGCAGGAACGAAATAGACTCCGCCGTTGTCGGCAACGGTATTGGCCAGAGCTTCTACTTCCGACGATGTACGAATAATGCCCAAGCCATCGCGGAGCCACTGGACCACGGCGCCACCGACAAACACGCTGCCTTCGAGCGCGTAGTTTGTGACGTCGCCTATTTTCCAGGCAATGGTCGTGAGCAGGCGGTTTGTGGATGCAACGGTGCGAGTTCCCGTACTCTGCAACATAAAACAGCCGGTGCCATAGGTGTTTTTGGTGATACCCGGAGTAAAACATTTTTGCCCGAAGAGCGCGGCTTGCTGATCGCCCGCGATGCCTGCGATAGGAATGCCATTCAGTGCGGAGACAACGCTTACTTCGGTATAGACCTCGCTGGAGGGCCGGACCGTGGGCAGCATCGAGCGCGGAATCCGGAAGAGCGCGAGAAGATCGTCATCCCAACTTCCGGAAGAAAGATTGAAGAGCATGGTGCGGGAGGCATTGCTGGCGTCGGTGATATGCAGACGGCCGCCAGTCAAGTTCCAGATGAGCCAGGTATCTACGGTGCCGAACGCAAGCCGGTTCGTTTCGGCCAGTAAGCGAGCGCTGGGAACGTGATCCAAAATCCAGGAAATTTTGCTGGCCGAGAAGTATGCGTCGATCAATAGGCCGGTGCGTTGCTGAATCAGACTTTCGTGGCCTTGCGCTTTGAGTTCTGCGCAAAATGCAGCGGTGCGGCGATCCTGCCAGACGATGGCGTTGTAGATGGGCTTGCCAGTCGCGCGATCCCAGACGATTGCGGTTTCGCGCTGGTTGGTGATGCCGATGGCGGCAACGTCGGTAGGCTGCACTTGAGCTTGGGCTAATGCCTGCGAAGCGACGGCAAACTGGGATGCGGCGATTTCCGCGGGATCGTGTTCCACCCATCCGGGCTGGGGAAACAATTGCGTGAACTCGCGCTGCGCGACGGAGCGGACGCGGCCCTCATGATCGAATAAAAGCGCTCGCGAACTGGTTGTTCCCTGGTCGAGAGCGAGAATGTAGCGCAAGGGGACCTCCGTTTCGAGGTAGCCGAATTATGACGACTGCTGGGACGCGCGCAGAAATCTTCGAATGCCGAAATCATAGATTGCGGCGCCGACCAGCCCGCCCAGCAGCGGAGCGACGATCGGCACCAACCAAACTCTAGAACCGCCAGTGAGTCCATTGTTTTTGAATCCGGCTACGACGGTGAAAAGACGCGGACCAAAATCACGAGCGGGGTTGATGGGATATCCATGCATGCCGCCGAAGCTCATGCCGATTGCGACGACAACCAGGCCGATCATCAGAGGAGCGAGATTGGCTCCGGGCGGGACGTTGAACTCGTCGATGATGGCCAGCACGAGCAAGAGCAGCAGAGCGGTGCCAATGACTTGATCGAGAAATCCGGCTTGCGGCCACGCCGGGAAAGCAGGAAAAGTGGTGAAGACGCCTGCAGTTCTTTCCAGTTGAGGATCGACCTGGTGGAATGCCGGCAGATAGTTGCGATATGTTAAGGCCGCGGCGAGGAATGCTCCGGCGGTTTGCGCAATGGAATAAGGTACGACTTTGCGCCAGGGAAAATTACGAAAGACCGCGAAGGTGAGCGTGACAGCGGGATTGAGATGGCCGCCGGAAACTTTCCCGGCGATGTAGATTCCCATGGTGACGCCGAGTCCCCATCCCAGAGTAATGTTGGTGTAGCCGCCGTGAACGGTTGCCGCTGGAGGGTTCCCGGGAAATAGCACGACCATGGCGACGACACCGGTGCCGAAGAGGATCAGGATGAAAGTTCCAAGGAACTCGGCGATCAATTCGGCGACCAAAGTGGGTGGCTTGTTCATTCAGGACGATTCCGTCACAGGAAAGTCTGCTTTCGAACCGCGAGTAGTCTAGCAAGGATTCGAGGCTGCACCACACCTTCATTTTTTAGAACGACTCTTCAGCGCCGACCTTCCTGAGCAGGTAACTAAAAGTATGAGACTAAGGGTATTTCCCCTTGACAGCAGGGGTGCGGTCTGTAAGATAGAGGAATATTTATTCATCATTGTGAATAAATATTCATAATGAATAAAGTCCTGAGACAGAGAGCGGTTTTAGAAGCATTGAGGCAAGGCCCGGTTGCCAGCCAGGAAGATTTGCAGCGGGTCTTGCGCAAGCGTGGGTTCAAGGTGGGGCAAGCGACTTTGTCGCGCGACATTCGCGACTTGAATTTAAGCAAGACGTCGAGTGGTTACAACTTGTCGCAAGCGGATAGCGGCTCTGGCTTGGCTTTGCCGCCGGTGCAGCGACTGGTTCGGGAATTCGTGCTGGATGTGCGTCCGGCGCAGAATTTGCTGGTGTTGAAAACGATTGTCGGCAGCGCCCAGCCGGTGGCGGCCGCGATAGACGAGCAGGAGTGGGAAGAAATGGTGGGAACGATTGCAGGGGACGACACGATTCTGATTATTTGTCCCGACAAGGATGCTGCCCGGAAGGTTGCAGCGCGCATCGAGGAGATGCTCGGCTGATGGCGGCAAAGTTACAAAGCGCGGTGCTCGGAGCCAGCGGCTATTCAGGGCTGGAGTTGACGCGCATTCTGGAACGCCATCCGCGGTTGGAGAAGCCCGCGTTGCTGCGGCGCGAAGGCGGCGCTGCAGGTCCGGCGGATCTGGCCGAAGTGTTTCCGGAGTTATCGGGCAACGGGGGCTATCCGTTGCGGGCGTTCTCGTGGGGTGAGTTGAAACGTCAAGGCGTGGAATTGCTCTTTCTGGCTACGCCGCATGAGGCTTCGCGATCGCTTGTGCCGGAGGCGATTGCGCAGGGACTGCGAGTGATCGATCTCAGCGGAGCCTGGCGGCTGAAGCAGAAACAGCATCGCGCGATTTACTCGTTTCAAGATGCTGATGCGATCACGGCTGCGGAGTTGACGGCGAAGGCGGTGTACGGATTGCCGGAGCTGAATAGTGATGGCGTTGCGACGGCGCAGTTGGTGGCGAATCCCGGCTGCTACGCGACGTCGGTGATTCTGGCTTTGGCGCCACTGCTGCGGGGCGGCCTGATCGATCGCGAGCATGGAATTATTTCTGACTCGAAGTCGGGAGTATCGGGAGCTGGTAAGGCGCCGACGTCGCGCACTCATTTTGTTTCTGTGGCCGATAATTTTTCGGCTTATGCGGTGTTCAACCATCGGCATCTGGGAGAGATGGTGGAACAGTTGGGACTGGACGACGCAGAGCTTACTTTCACGCCGCATCTCCTGCCGATTCCGCGCGGAATTCTTTCGACGATTTATGTGCGGCTGAAGCGGGCGATGAAAGCGGCGGAAGTGGAGGCGTGTCTGCGTGATTTTTATTCCGGTAAGCATTGGGTGCGGGTATTTGCGACGCCGCAGTTGCCACAGCTGCAGTTTTCTCTGCACACGAATTATTGCGATCTTGGTTTTTGTCTGGCGGAGGATGGGCAGCGTTTGGTGCTGATTTCCTGCGTGGACAACTTGCTGAAGGGCGCGGCGGGACAAGCGGTGCAGAACATGAATCTGATGTATGGCTGGGAAGAGCGGGAGGGATTGCAGTGACGATCGTGGTGAAAGTCGGCGGAGCAGCGATTGAAGATGCTGCAACCTTACGCAAGTGCGCGCAGTCGATTGCGGAGTTGGCGCAGGATGGTCACCGCGTGGCCGTGGTGCACGGCGGCGGCGGCGCGCTCACGCGCATGCTGGAGCGGCTGGGGAAGAAAAGCGAATTCGTTGAGGGGCTGCGCGTAACGGATGCGGAGACGCGGGATACAGCGCTGATGGTTCTTGGAGGAATCGTCAATAAAAACCTTGTGGCGGCGATTCAGGCAGCGGGCATGCCGGCGATTGGATTCTGCGGCGGCGATGGCATGACGTTTCGCGCCCGGAAGAAATATCTTCATGGAAAAGACCTGGGATTTGTAGGCGAGATTTGTTTCGCAGAGCCGTGCTGGATCGAGGCGCTGTGGCACCAGGGAGGGATTCCGGTGATGGCTTCGCTAGCGCTCGGGGCCGATGGCCAGTACTACAACGTGAACGCCGATGAAATGGCGGCGGCATGCGCGGCGGCTTGCCATGCCAACACGCTGATCTTTTTAACCGACGTGCCCGGCGTGAGGGATGCGTCGGGAAGCGTGATGCCGTGGCTCAGTACGAAGAAAGCAGCCGAACTGGAAGCCAGTTCGATTATCAGCGGCGGCATGCTGCCTAAGTTGCATGCGTGCGGGCTGGCGTTGAAACAAGGCGTGGGACGAGTTCGGATTTTGCCGGCGGCGGAGGTGGAAGTGCTGCCGCAGTTTTATTTGACCAAGCTGTCGTGCGGTACCGAGGTTACCTATTCATGAGTTCGCCAATTGCCGCCCGTCCGAAATTGCAGCGGACAAATCCACAGGTACAGAAGAAGGAGACAAAGTTGAACAGTCACGTGCAAGGTAGAGTGGCGACCGCGTCTGCAAGAGCGCCGCAAGCGTTCTGGTGTCCGGATTTGGTTTCGACGCGCGATTTGGGCGCCGCCGGAGTCGAGGCAGTATTGAATCTCGCGGGAGTGATGAAGGCGCGTCCGGCTGACTTTCGAAAAGCGCTAGCAGGAAGGCAGATGGTGATGTTTTTCGAGAAGCCTTCTTTGCGGACCCGGTTGACGTTCGAGGCGGGAATGTCGGGCCTGGGCGGGACAGCGATGTTTGTCGACCAGCGGCAGGAACGGCTTGATGCGCGCGAGACGTTGAGCGATGTGGCGCACAATCTGGAGCGCTGGGTCGATGTGATTGTGCTGCGCACTTTCTCGCAGCAAACGATTGAGGGCATGGCGAAGTACGCGCGTGTGCCGGTGATTAACGCGCTCAGCGATCGCGAGCATCCCTGCCAGGCGCTGGCGGATTATCTCACTTTGATGGAGCGCTTCGGTGATATGAAAAACCGCTGTCTCGCTTACGTGGGTGACGGAAATAATGTGGCGCACTCGCTGCTGCTTACATGCGCGTGCCTGGGGTCGTCGATTCGTGTGGCCACGCCACCGGGATATGAGCCTGATCCGCAGTTCGTCACAGACGCACGGGAGATCGCAGAGGAAACTGGTGCCGAGATTTCGTTGCTGAGCGATCCGCATGAGGCAGTGGCCGGGGCTGATGCGGTTTATACGGACGCGTGGGTCAGCATGGGCCAGGAACAAGAGGAGTCCGAGCGGGCACGAATTTTTCCGCCTTATCAGGTGAACGCACACCTTATGGCGGGAGCCGCGCCGCATGCGGTGTTCATGCACTGTCTTCCGGCGCACCGCGGTTTGGAAGTGACCGACGAGGTGATGGACTCGGAACAGTCTGTGATTTTTGAGCAGGCGGAAAACCGGCTGCACGTACAAAAGGCTATTCTTTATTTACTGCTGGGCGGCGGCGATCGCCTGCCCGCGAGGAGCGCTCATGCCTGAAAGAATTGTTCTTGCTTATTCTGGCGGACTGGATACGTCGATCATCATTCCATGGCTCAAAGAAAATTATGCCTACAACGTCATTGCGATGGTGGGCGACGTGGGCCAGGGCGATGACATTGAAGCGGTGGTCGAGAAGGCTTACGCCACTGGTGCGAGCAAGGTGGTCGTGGAAGACTTGCGCGAAGAGTTTTTGACGGGATATGTTTTTCCGGCGCTGCGCGCGGGTGCGGTGTACGAGCATAAGTATTTGCTGGGCACGTCACTGGCTCGTCCGGTGATCGCGAAGCATCAGGTGGAAGTGGCCTTGCGGGAGGGTGCGACGGCCGTGGCGCATGGCTGTACCGGCAAGGGTAATGATCAGGTTCGCTTTGAATTGACGTATCAGGCGCTTGCCCCGGAGTTGAAGGTGGTTGCTCCGTGGCGCGAGTGGACGTTGAAGTCGCGGGAAGATTGTCTTGACTATGCTGAACAGCACGGGATTCCGGTTGCGGCGAGCCGCGAGAAGATTCATAGCCGCGACCGCAACTTGTGGCACCTCAGCCATGAGGGCGGAGAATTGGAAGATGCGGCGAATGCTCCGCTGGCGACTACGTGGCAGATGACGCGCTCGCCACAAGAGGCTCCGGATAAGGAAGAGCAAGTGAGCATCGGCTTCGAGAAGGGGAATCCTGTCTCGGTAAATGGGATGAAGCTGGATCCTGTGTCGCTGGTCGAATTGCTGAACGAGATTGGAGCGCGTAATGCGATCGGCCGCGTCGACCTCGTCGAGAACCGTTTCGTGGGGATGAAGTCGCGAGGATGTTATGAAACGCCGGGCGGAACGCTGTTGATCGCGGCGCATCGCGAACTGGAAGCGTTGTGCCTGGAGCGCGAGGTAGCACACTTCAAGCAGCATGTGGCGCTTAAATATGCGGAACTGGTTTATTTCGGGCTGTGGTTTACGCCGCTGCGCGAGGCTCTGGACGCATTCGTTGACAGCACGCAGACAGAAATGACTGGCAGCACAACTCTCTCTCTGTACAAGGGAAATGTTTCCGTGGTGAGCCGGCAGTCCAAGCATTCGCTTTATCGCACTGATCTCTCGTCGTTCACGATGGGTGATAGTTACGACCAGAAGGATGCGGAGGGATTTATTCGCATCCTGGGATTGCCTTCGCGGACGCGCGCGCGCTCCCGGCAGGAGGTCACGCGATGAAGATGTGGTCGGGGCGGTTCCGGCAGGGGCTGGATCCGCAATTCGAGCGGTGGCAGCGGTCGTTTGATTTCGACCGCCGGCTGCTGAGTTACGAACTGGCGGCGAGCGGAGCGCACGCTCGTGCCTTGAAAAATGCCGGAGTATTGTCGGCGGACGAGCTCATCAGCATTCTGGAGGGACTGCAACAGATTGCGAAAATGGCTGAAAATTCGCCTGGACCAGTCGAAGATGATGAGGCCGAGGACGTGCATCACTTCGTCGAGAAGCAGCTTGTGGCACGGATCGGTGAAGTGGGATACAAGCTGCACAGCGGTCGTAGCCGCAACGAACAGATTGCCACTGATCTGCGTCTTTATGTGCGCGCGGCGATTGATGCGCTGCGCAAGGAGCTTGCTGAAGTCTGCGGGGCTTTTGCCGATCGCGCCGATCAAGCAGGCGATGCGGCAATGCCGGCTTACACGCACTTGCAGCATGCGGAGCCGGTGCTGGTGGCGCATTGGCTGCTGGCTTATGTCGAAATGTTTTTGCGCGATGCGGAACGGCTGGCCGATTGCCGCAAGCGGTTGAATGTGTGTCCACTGGGATCAGGCGCTATCGCTGGCGCGACTCTGCCGCTCGATCGCAGTTTCACGGCTGGCGAACTCGAGTTCGCTTCGCCGACGGCGAACAGCATTGATGCTACCAGCGACCGCGATTTCGTTCTCGAATTTGTGAATGCGCTTTCGTTGTTGGGTTTGCACTTGAGCGGGTGGGCGGAGGAGATGATTATTTTCTCCACGCAGGAGTTTGGTTTTGTGCAGTTGCCGGAGGCGTATTCCACCGGGAGCAGCGCCATGCCGCAGAAGAAAAATCCGGACCTGCTGGAGTTGGTGCGGGGCAAGGCGGGACGCGTCGTTGGAAACGCAACGACGTTGATGATTACGCTCAAAGGTCTGCCTCTGGCATACAACAAAGATTTGCAGGAGACGCAGGAGCCGCTATTCAATGCGGCGGATACGGCATTGCAATTGTTGCCGCTGGTGGCCGGATTTATGAAAGCCGTGGAGTTCGAGCATTCGCGCATGAACGAGGTTGCGCAGTCGGGATTTATGAACGCATGGGCGGGCGCAACTTATCTGGTGAGCCGCGGCGTGCCGTCGCGGCTGGCGCACGAGCAAATCGGCAAGGCAGTGAAGCTGTGTCTGGAAAAAAAGTGCGAGCTTGGCGATTTGCAGCTCGACGAGCTGAAGGCTTTGCATCCGGCATTTGATGAGAAGTTTTACGAGTGCCTGAAGCCCGCGGCGGTGCTGGCGATGCATGATGTTGTTGGCGGAACTGCGCCTGCGCGGGTGCGGCACGGGCTGGCAGCGGCGAGAAAGAAAATCGAACGATTGCGCGAGGAGGTCAATCTCCATGCGCACGCGTAAGGCGATTTTGCCGGATGCGAAGCAGATTCACGATCTGATTGCCAGCTACTCGGGCGACGGGACGTTGCTGCCGCGGACGCTGGCGGAGATTTGCGAGAACGTCAGGGACTTTGTGGTGCTGGAGGAAGACGGGCGCATCATTGGGTGCGGAGCGCTGCATCTATATGGCACGCACCTCGCCGAGATTCGTTCGATCACGGTTGCGCCTCGGGCTCAGGGCAAGGGCGGGGGCAGCCGGCTGATGAAAGCTCTGGTTGCCGAGGCCAAGCGGCATCGAGTGGATTGCATCTGCCTGTTTACACGGGCTCCGGAATTTTTTGCCCGCCAGGGTTTTCAGATGGCGCAGCGGGAGGACCTTCCTGACAAAATTTATAAGGATTGCCACGTGTGTCCGCGATTTCATAAGTGCGATGAAGTTGCCATGGTGCGTGGGAAGCTTCCCACATTCGCCATTCTTCCCGAGCCGGCGAACTGGCTGGTGAAGCTGCAGGTTTCGGCGGCAGGCGATTAGGGTTCCATCAAAAGCTTAAAGCGCAGAGAATCGCTGAGAACCCCCGCGGAGAACGCCGAGGAGTGTGGCGCCTCTGGAGGCGAGCGTCTTTTCCTGCAACCTAAATTCCGGTGTATGATGCCCAACGGAAACCATAGCTATGTCGATTGCCACCCCGAGCCAGTCCACCATCGTTTCTCCTGATTCATCGTCGTCCTATACTGGCCCGCTGACCGTGGTGACCACGCTGTTTTTCATGTGGGGTTTTCTGACTTGCCTGAACGATATTCTTGTCCCACATCTCAAGCCGATCTTCGACCTGGATTACGCGCAGATAATGCTCATTCAGTTTGCTTTTTTTGGAGCGTATTTTCTTTTCTCCATTCCGTCGGCGAAGATCATCGACTGGATCGGCTATCAGCGCTCGATGGTGGTGGGTTTGCTGACCATGGGCCTGGGTGCGTTTCTTTTTGTGCCTGCGGCCAGCGTTCCATCGTACCCTCTGTTTCTCATTGCTCTGATTGTGCTTGCGGCTGGGATTACGTGTTTGCAGGTGGCGGCCAATCCTTATGTAACGGTGCTGGGGAAACCGGAAACTGCGTCGAGCCGGCTGAATCTGACGCAGGCGTTTAATTCGCTGGGAACGTTTCTGGCTCCATTTTTCGGCGGGCTGCTGATTCTGAGCACCGCGCCGAAGAGCATGGAAGAGATCCGGGCGATGGCGCCTGCGGCGCTGCATTCCTACCGTTTGCATGAAGCGGCGACGGTGAAGACGCCTTATGTGGGTTTGGGTATCGCTCTTGTAGTTCTAGCGGTCGCGATTGGCAGTTTCAAGTTGCCGAAAATTCCCCAGGCGCAACACAAGGTCGGCGAGAAGGTGAACGACTCGATCTGGAGGCATCCGAATCTGATTTTCGGAGCGATTGGGATCTTCGTTTATGTGGGCGCAGAGGTGGCGATCGGAAGTTTTCTGGTGAACTATTTCAGCCAGCCAGAGATTGGCGGCATGACGGAAAGAGTGGCAGCCGGCTTTGTCGCGTTCTATTGGGGTGGGGCCATGGTGGGGCGCTTCATCGGGTCTGGATTGCTGCAGAAGATGAAGACTGGGCGACTGTTGGGAATTTGCGCCGTGTGTGCCGCTGCGCTGGTGACCATTTCCATGCTGAGCACCGGACACTTCGCCATGTGGAGCATCATCCTGGTCGGCTTCTTTAATTCCATCATGTTTCCCAGCATTTTCACCCTGGGCGTGGCCGAACTTGGGCCGCTGACGGGGGATGGGTCAGGAATCATGATTATGGCGATTGTGGGCGGAGCGCTGATTCCGCTGGCGCAGGGGGCGATCGCCGATAAGATCGGTATTCACCACGCATTCTTTCTGCCGGTAATCTGTTATCTCTATGTTCTGTTTTTTGCCTTGAGCGGGTCCAAGCCAAACAGTGAACGTCACGCCCGGAGCTAGATGAGCTAGCCCGGGGCGCAACTTGAAACTCCCCTGCCAGACGGGTGGCAGTCAAGACGTAGGGATCAAACCTGCACGGAAATCAATTCCGGAGTGCAGCGCGAATTCTGCATCAATTTCACGGCATCTTCCGCCGTAAATCTTCCCATGGCCAGAGCCAGCTTTTTATTGGTTGTGGTCTGAATGGGGGTTCGGTCCACTCGCAGGACATATTCGGCGGCGCGCGCACCACCGCGGTTCACTTTCACGAGAAACTTCGTATTCTTCATGGGCTCCCTTTTGGTTCAGGACGGGTGCAGAAACAAACGATCTAGACGAGGTACGCATGCTTTAACTGCGACGAAGCGCAGTTCCCTCAATTGGTTTCACTGTCGGGTTAAGAGGGCTGACTCATTCCGTAATAGATTTGCAGGACTTGGAAGAGCCAATAAGTATATTTTTATGTTAGGCTTGCGGGCCGAATTTGTCAAGCTTGAGCGTCCTCATGTAGCAGTTTGAAAATTTCCCGTTGTCTCCGAATCGATGGTCGACTTACCCAGGCTGCGCATCCCGCCAACTGCATCCAGTAGACGACAACGCCTGAATCAATCCATACTCGAACGGTGCACGGGCGAAGCGCATCCGTGAAATGGTTCTGGCTGTTGGCAGCGGTTCTGTGCGGGAACGCGTGGGGGGCGCAAACGTCTCCGTCGCTGGCGAAACCTTCTCAATCTTCTCAACGCAACTCCTCTGGACAGGCTTCCGAACCGCGCGCAGCGGTTCCCAAACTTTCTGTTACGGTGACCGATGAAAACGGGGTGGCCGTCTCATCGGCGCGGGTGGATTTGCAACCTGCTCCACCGGCGCTTGCATTGCGCTGTGAAACCGATTTTGCCGGGCATTGCGAGTTCAGCAATGTTTTGTCGGGAGCGTATTCAATTCACGCTGAGAAGATCGGTTTTTACGCGACTTCACAAAATAATGTGCAGGTGGGGGTTACGGCCAATGTGGACGTGACTCTGACGCACCAGCAAGAGGCGCGGGAGGTGGTGAATGTGGCGGAATCCGCGCCGGCAATTGATCCAGCGCAGATTTCGAGCAAGGAGGAACTGACCGCCGCCGAGATTATTGATGTCCCTTATCCCGGGGCGCACGACTACCGCAACGGGTTGATCTTTATCCCCGGAGTTACACCGGATGCATATGGTCTGCCGCACGTAGCTGGCGCCGAGAGCTACCAAACTCTGCTTTTGCTGGACGGTTTCAACGTGACCCAGCCGACCAACGGACAGCTTGTGGTACGCACCAGCGTGGAATCATTCCGCTCCATCGAGGTGGCCGCGAGCCGCGAGCCGGCGGAGTTTGGCAAGGGATCCGGCGGCGTGCTCGCCCTGAACACGCGCATGGGAGACGACCACTTTCACATTACTTCGACCGACTTTACGCCCGGAGTGCAGGACGTCAAGGGCATCTCGATCGGCCAGTGGCCGCCGATTGTCACTGTGTCGGGTCCGATAAAAAAAGGAAAGGCGTGGTACATCGACGCACTCGACGGCGAGTACGACAACAACATCATCAAACAACTTCCCGACGGTTCCGATGCGGATCACATTTGGCGCGTCGACAACCTGGTCAAGCTGCAATCGAACCTGACGACGCGCAACATCGTGACTCTCAGCTTTTTATCGAACTACTATCACGATGAATACGACGGACTCTCAGTGTTGCAACCTCAGCCAACCACTCCGACTGATGTGGAAACGGCATACATCGGCTCGGCCAAAGACCAATATTATTTTCACGGAGGCGCGTTGCTGGAAAGCGGATTCGGCGTGGCCCAGTACAGTGTGGGGCTCACTCCACAAGGCACGGGTCCCTATATTCAGTCGCCGCAGGGCGCTGGCGGCAACTATTACCTGAATGAGAGTGCGCTGGCGCGCAGAGTGCAGGGCATTGCAAATCTTTTTTTGCCGCCGCAGCAGTGGCATGGCCGACATGACATCAAAGTGGGCACGGACCTCGACCATTTGAATTATGCCGCGCAATTTCTGCGGCAGCCGATTTCCTATTTGCAGCCGAATGAGCCATTCGAGTCGTGCCCGACGAATGCGAATGGTGTGCCTGTAGCGCCTTCGATTACTTGCTCGCGCTACTCGGTGTTTTCCGGAGGGAACTACTCGACGATCTACAACTCCGAGGCTACCGCCTATGCCGAGGATCGATGGCTGATCACCAACCGTTTGCTCATCGAGCCGGGCTTACGCCTGGATTGGGATCAGATCGTGCGCACGCCGCTATTCTCGCCACGGCTGGCGGGAACTTACATGCTCGACGATGAAGGGAATACCAAGCTCTCGGCGGGAATTGGAATCGTTTATGACACCACCAACCTGGGTCTGCTCCACCAGCCCTTCGAGGGGACGAGGGTCGACTATTTTTTTAATCCGAGTGGGCAGCCGACGGATGCCAATGGAAATCCTGCGAGCGCACCTGTACCCGTGCCGACTACGTTCGAAGCGAACCGGAATGCGCTCGAAGCGCCGCGGTATTTGAACTGGAGCGTTGGCCTAGAAAGGAAAATGCCGAACGCCATTTTTCTGAAGCTGGAGTTCATCGAGAAACGTGGCGTGCATGGCTTCGCCTACAACACGCTGAACGGCGCAGTGGATGGCAACTACTTTCTCGAGAATGGACGCGATGATCAGTACGATGCTTTTCAGATCAGCGCCCGGCGCCGCTTTCACCAGTATTACGAAATTTTCGGCGCGTACACGCGCTCCCGCGCGCATACGAATGAAGTGTTCGATTTCAGTCTGGATATTCCCTTGTTGAGTCCGCAGTTGCCCGGACCTTATCCGTGGGATACGCCGAATCGCTTTGTCGGATATGGCGTGCTGCCGTTTTTCAAGCTGCCGATTCTGCACAAAGTGGATCTGGTTTATTCCACGGAAATCCGGACCGGTCTGCCATTCAACGCCACCACCGACCAGGGACGGATTTATCCGGGCGAGCCTCCGGGAACCTTTCGTCTTCCCATGTATTTCACGGTGAATCTGCAATTCGAAAAGCGGTTTCATATGTTCGGCCGGTATTGGGCACTGCGCGGTGGCTTCGACAATTTCACCAACCACGCGAACTACATATTGGCGAACGCCGTGCTCGATCCAACGCATCCCGTTCCGACTTTCATCGATGGCAATGGGCGGGCTTTTACTGGACGCATCCGATATTTGGGCCGGCAGTGATTGTGGAAGCTCAAAACGTCAGAACCACAATCCCCAGAGCCAATCGACGCTGGCATGAGTGATCGTGGAGGCCGGGATGCGGCGCTGCTCGAGCCATGCGCGTCCGTAGAAAATTCCGGCGATGGTTGCCAGCAAGACATAACGCCAATTGAAATGGACTGACCGTTTATTGAAGTGCGAGAGCCCGAAGAGGATGGAGGCGATGACCAGAGCGGCGCGGCGTCCAACGCGTGGCTCCAATAAATTTTGCACCCAGCCGCGAAAGAAGAGTTCTTCCGGGACGGCGGTAAAGAAAAATATCAAAACCCAGCGCAGGAGTGCGTTGCCGATTCCTGGCAGGTTGCGGTGGGGATGAATAAAGCCCAAAGCCAGGCCGAGCGCGATAACGATGGGCGTGAAGAAGACGAGTTCTCGCAAGCCGGTTTTCCAGTCGCTCCACTGCAAATGAAAATCGAAGCCGACTCCACGCAACTGCCGGATGGCTAGGAACCCGTACAGGCCGGCATCGACCAAAAACAATTCATTCAAGGCTCGCAATCCTGCTGGCCATGCGCTGTCGAACCAGCGCAAATCAACAGCCAGACCCAGCAGCAGGAGGATGAAAGCGTCGCGCCAGTCGCTGCGCTGCTCCGGGTCGACGGCCGCGGCTCGCATGAGTAGCCCAGCGATCGCTACTGGCAAAAACATGTAGAGCGCGAACCAGGTCCACTGAAATACGTGCGCGGAGATAGAAACCATCGCGTAGGGCGCGACCAGTAACGCAGGGAGACTCAGGCGGAGCGTGATCGGTAATGAATTCACCGCACGGGTTACCCGCTCACCGATGCAGCCGAATAAAACGGCCGGGACGAGTTCAAGTCCGAGAGCCGCAATGGCGACTGGTGTCACATTCTGCATGCAATTATCTTAAACGCGCTTGTCTCGCCCGCGCCTCAGCGATAGAATTCCCTCGCGTTTTGCAGGAGGCACAAGAATGGCCACAACTCCGCTCCCGCCTTTGTCCGCACCCGCGCCCGTATCTACGACGGCGCCGCTTTCCGAAGCTGCGCGGATCGTCGATACTTTCATCGCGCCGTCCAAAACTTTCACCGATCTTCGGCGTAATGCAAGTTGGTGGGCGCCGTTCTTGCTGATGATCGTGATATCGACGTTGTTTGTTTACACCGCCGGGCAGAAAATTGGTTTTCGCAAGATCATGGAGAACCAGATGCAGGCGCAGCCGAAAGCGCAGGCACGCCTGGAACAAATGCCGCCGGATCAGCGCGAAGAACGCATGCAGAACGGCGCGAAAGTCACGCAGATTATCTCCTACACTTTCCCGGTGATCACGCTCATTTTCTGGCTGATTATTGCGACCGCGCTTTTCGCCACCTTCAAACTCGCTGCGGGGGCGGAAGTCTCGTTTAAAGTCTCGCTTGCCATTGTGATTTATGCCGCGCTTCCTCTCATGCTGAAGTCAGTGCTGGCCATGCTCTCTGTGGTAGGCGGAATCAGCCCGGATTCGTTTTCCTTTCAGAATCCGGTGGCCACCAATCCCGGTTATTTTATGAGTCCGGCAGGAAATGTTCTTCTTTACAACCTTGCGTCGGCTGTCGACATCTTCATGATCTGGACGCTCGTGCTTACCGCCATTGGCTTCACTTGTGTTAGCAAAATGAAAAGCGGCACGGCCTATGCGGTCGTGTTCGGATGGTGGGCATTTTTTACTCTCGCGGGGGCGGCTGCCGGAGCGGCGTTCTCTTAATCGAAATATAATTTGCGGTATGCTGAAATCCCAGGAGATATCCCATGAAACTGACATTCGCGTTTTTGTGTATCTTCGCATGTAGCGTATTCGGCGTTGCGCAAGCGCCGGCGGCTCCGGCCTCAACCGCAGCCCCGGTGAAGGATCCCGTAACTGCTTCCCTGCGTATGCTGCTGCCCCGCTCGCAAAAAAATATTCTCGGCGCTATTTCTGAAATGCCCGCCGACAAATTCAATTACAAACCTACGCCTGAGCAGATGACTTTCGCGCATCTGGTCGTCCATATCATTGGGTCCAACAACAATGGATGTGCCAAGGCGGCTGACGTTCCCGCGCCCAAGGCCGAAGAGGTGAAGGAAACAGATTCCAAGGACAAGCTGCTGGCAGCGGCTACAGCTTCGTTCGATTTTTGCAAGGAAGCGCTGGGAAAGATGGACGATTCAAAACTCGGCGACAGCGTTGAGCTTTTCGGCGGACATCAGTTCCCGCGCGCCATGGCCGCGCTGGGCCTGGCGAGCGGATGGGCGGATCACTATGCAGCAGCCGCGCAATACCTGCGATTGAATGGGATTCTGCCGCCGAGCGCGCAGCCGAAAAAGTAATCCCTCAGAAGGAAAGCTCAATTGTTGGTTGTCGACAAGGGCGCGGCTAAAAGTCGCGCCCTTTCACATCGAATTACTTTATCTGCACGAGATCGCCGGCTGACGTTGTAGCAAGAGTCGGCGGAGCGGGATGCTGCGGCGCGCGCCAGCTGTCGAATATCGAAACCTGATGCACGCACGAAACCGTGCAATGCGGAGCGCAGCCTTTTTCCGTGAGGTATTCGCGGCGCATGTCCTCGCGGGTGTAGGTCGCGAGAGGCACGCCAGGATAGCCGCGTTGCTGCGAACAGTAGTGAACTAATCCATCTTCGCAAATGTAGAGATAGCGCGCGCCGGCGCGGCAGCGCCATTCGTTAGGCAGGCCTTGGGCGATATTGTCCTGGAAGGCGTTGATGCGGGTGAAGCTGCTCTTCTCCCAGGATTTCATTTCCTCGTAGACGCGGCGTTCTTCTTCGCCCAGCGGCTGCAGTTGGCCGCTGCCATCGTGAATGATGCCGATGGTCGAAGTGAATCCGAGTTCAATCGCGCGCTTGCCGATGGTGAGCGCGTCCTGCGGATGGTGAATGCCGCTGCCCACCACGGAATTTATGTTCACGTGAAAATCGGCATGCTCGGCGAGCAGTTGGAGTTTCCTGTCGAGAACTTTCAAACTCTTCTTCGAAACTTCGTCGGGATTCACATTGTCGATGGAAATTTGCAGCCATTCGAGACCGGCGCGGTTCAGACGCTTGATTCGCTCCGCGACCAACAGATAACCGTTTGTGATGAGCCCGGCGATCATGCCATTTGCGCGAATGCGGCGGATCACGCCATCGAGTTCGGGATGCAGCAGCGGCTCGCCACCGGAAATTGTGACCACGGCCGTGCCCAGCGCGCCTAGTTTATCGATGCGGCGGAACATTTCGTCCGTAGGCACCGGCTTCGAGAAATCGTCGAACTCGTTGCAGTAGGTGCAGGCTAAATTACAGCGGCGGACGGGGATGATGTGGGCGAGTAACGGATGTTCCGTGGAGGCCAACGCGCGAGTGGCCATGGCGGCTCCGCGCAGGTTGCGGTGGAGGGTTTTGGCGCGGCGGCGCAGGGATGTGAGAGCTGATGACATGGGCTGAATACTCTTATTACAGCATGGATGTGGGGTTACTGTCAGTCTGGATGACAGCGTGCGGAGCAATTGACGGGGCGAACGAGCCCGAAAGAGAGCGGATTGGCGTCGCTCGAGCAACGCGTCGGGCAAGGCGCGCCATCACTCGGGCTGGCGGCTGATGAGTCCGTGCCCGGCTTGAGAAAGCGCTTGCAGGGCCTGTCCCGCAAATTGTTCCGGCACGAGCACATAATCTGTGTCGAAAGTCGAGATCGCGAAGATGGGCAGGCCGTTATTGGAAAGCGGTTCGATGAACGAGAGCAGGATTCCGGTTTGCGAGAAGGGGAACGGGCCTTCGAGTTTCAGGCAGATCCAGCGAAGGTGGGACTGCACGTTTGCGGGAACATTTCCTACCGGGCAGACGATCGAAAGTTCTTCGGTGGTGCGCGTGATCGAGGTGAAGTCGCTTTTGGTGGCCCAGTCGGGGACGGGTGCATCCGGAGCCAGGCGGACGATGGCGTAGAGACCGGGGAGTTGGCGGAATTTCAGCATGGATTCAAGTGAGCTTTATACATCATCTGCGTGGCTAGAGTTCGCGGGCGGGGCGCCCGCGCCACATAATCCCCTTTCTAGGCTTCGGCCGCTTTGCGTACTGCGGCTTTGGCGAGGAGGCGCGTGGAGTCGAGGGTCGGCAGCGGTGAAGATTCCGGTGTTACGAGCAACGGGATTTCTGTGCAGCCTAAGACGACCGCGTCGCAACCTTCGTCTTTCAGTGCGCGGATCACTTCCACATAGTAGGCGAGGGAGCGGGGCAGGAATTGGGCGTTGACCAGTTCGTCCATGATGATCTGGTTGAGGCGCTCGCGTTGCTCGGGGCCGGGGGTGCGATGTTCGATGGCCGCGGCTTTCAGGGCATCGCGGTAGACCGGGCCTTCCATCAGATAACGCGTGCCGAGGACGGCGAGGCGCTTGAACTGGCGCTGCTGCGCTTCTTTCGCGACTTCTCTGGCGATGTGCAGCCAGGGACGCGGCGAGCGGTGCTCGACCAGGTCGAAGGCTTGATGGATGGTGTTATCGGGACATATGAGAAAGTCGGCGCCGGCACGGGAGAGCTTTTCGGCGGAAGAGAGCATCAGTTCGGCAACGCCTGCCCAATCATGGGCGCGGATGCACGGCATGTATTTCGCGAGCGAATGCGAATGCAGCGAAACTTCGGGATGATCGTGAGGGCCGAGCATCTTTGCGCCTTCGAGCGAGATGGTGCGGTAGCAAAGCGCGGCTCCTTCGGTGCTGCAAGCGACGATGCCGATGTGGAGGGGCATGGTTACGAGAAAAAATGCAATTTCCGATCGCCAATTTCCAATTGCCGATTTTACAAGCTAACCTCGTTCGCAGGTATGTTCATAAACGACGGTCATCAGTAGATCTCTGTTCAAATTGACAATTGGAAATTGAACGTCGGCAATTACTTTATCTTGCCGCGGTGGCATCGAAAAGATTTAAGAATTCCAACTTTTTTTCTGCGGGAAGGAACGACGCCTCGAAGGAGTTGCGGGCCAACTCGCGTAGATGCTCGTCGGTGAATCCGAAAGTATTCTGCGCGAGTTGATATTCGCGCGCCAGAGTTGTGCCGAACAGGGCGGGATCATCGCTGTTGAGCGTGATCATGATGCCGTGATCGAAATAGCTCTTTACGGGATGCTCGTTGAGATTGGGGCAGAGGCCGGTGCGGAAGTTGCTGGTGAGGCAGATTTCTACCGGAACCTGGCGTTGGGCAAGCTCTTCGACGAGATCGGGATCATGGAACGCGGTAAGCGCGTGGCCAATGCGTTCGGCGCGCAGGTTGAGCGCGCCCCACACGGATTCCGGCAGACCATTCTCGCCCGCATGCGCGGTGAGGCGCATGCCGTGGTCGGCGGCCCAGGTGTAGGCATCACGAAAAAGCTCGGGCGGGGCTTTCAGTTCGTCGCCGCCGATACCGATGCCGACAACTTCACGATCGTGATAGCGAACGGCAAGTTCGAAGACGTTCTGCGCAGCTTCGAGGCCGAACTGGCGGACAGCGTCGAAGATCCAGACAAGCGAGATCCCGAAGTCGCGAGCGCCGCGGGCGCGGCCGCGATCGAGACCTTCGAAGATGGCGGCGAAATCCTGTTTGCGCCAGAGGCAGACTCCAACCGAAACGTAAACTTCGGCGTGCAGAACATTTTCTTCTTTCAGGCGCTGCATCAGGCGGTAGGTAATGAGTTCGTAATCTTCCGGGGTGCGGAGATGCTCAGTGATGTTCTTGAAAGCCAGCAAAAAGCCTGGGAAATCATCGTAGAGGTAAAGTTGGTCAACCTCGGCCTGAGTGACGCGGTCGCCGTGATGGCGGCGGAGATCGAGAAGTGTGGCAGGTTCAATTGCGCCTTCGAGGTGGAGGTGGAGTTCGGCCTTGGGAAGTTGGCGGAGGAAACTGCTGGGCGGCCGGTCGAGAGCTGAGGACATCACTAAATGATTGTAGATTCTGGCGAGAGGATTTGCGAGGGAGGGCTTCAGTGAGGAACTGCCGCGCGGACTTCTGAGCGTGCAAGAGAATGCAGAGATCCTTTGACTGCGCAGACCGATTCGCTGTCGCGCATCGGTCCGCTTCGCTGTCGCTCATCGGTCCGCTTCGCTGTCGCTCATCGGTCCGCTTCGCTTAGGATGACAACATGTTTTGGCTTATGGCCTACTAACTTACTTCTTCGCAAACTCGCTGCGGTGGCGGCTGTAGAAGATGTAGATGAGCAAACCGAGGCCGAGCCATACTACGAAGCGGACCCAGGTGATGACGGTGAGTCCGGTCATGAGACCGCCGCAGAGGACGACCGAGATCAGCGGGAACCATGGGACAAATGGGACTCGGAACGCGCGCTTTCGATCCGGTTGCCTACGGCGCAGGATGATTACTGCCAGCGAAACCAGAACAAAGGCGAAGAGCGTCCCGATGTTTGCGAGGTCCGCGGCATCGCCAATGTCAACCAGGCCTGCAGGAATTCCTACGGCGAAACAGGCGATCCAAGTGGACCAGTGCGGCGTCTTATATTTCGGATGCACCGCGGAGAACAGCTTCGGCAGCAGGCCATCGCGGGACATGGCGTACCAGATCCGCGCCTGCCCGTACTGAAACACGAGCAAAGAGGAGATCATGCCCGTGAGCGCTCCGATCACAATGACCGAGCGGAAGAGCGGATGCACACCCAGATACTTCATGGCGTAGGCCACGGGTGCTTCGGCGGCTGGACCGGAGACAAAGGTTGTGTATTTCATCATGCCGAGCAGGACGACGGCAACGCCGACATAGAGCACGGTGCAGACAATCAGCGACATGATGATGCCGAAGGGCAAATCTTTTTGCGGATTACGTGATTCCTCCGCGGCGGTGGAAACGGAATCGAATCCGATATAGGTGAAGAAAACGATCGCTCCTCCGGTAACGATTCCAGCGAAGCCGGAAGGCGCAAAGGGATGCCAGTTTGCGGGTTTTACCAGCATTCCGCCTACGACAAGGAAAGTAAGGATGGCTCCGATTTTGACGGCCACCATGATGTTATTGGTCTCCGCCGATTCCTTCACCCCGCGCACCAGCAGCAGCGTGAGAATGAAAACGATGAGAAAGCCGGGGAGATTGAAATAGGCGCCCGTCGACTGTCCGCCAGCCCATACCGGGCCGGAAAGTTTGTCCGGCAAGTTGAGACCGAATACCGCCAGTTGCGCTTTTATATAACCGGCAAAGCCAACCGCGACTGCGACGTTCGAGACAACATATTCCAGGATGAGATCCCAGCCGATGATCCAGGCGAAAATCTCGCCGAGCGTGGCGTAGGAGTACGTGTAGGCGCTGCCGGCGATGGGGATCATGGAGGCGAGTTCGGCATAGCAAAGGCCGGCAAAGCTACAAGCGACCGCGACAAGCAAAAAAGAAATCGCAATGGATGGGCCGGCGGGCGGGCGTCCGTGCATGAGCGCTCCCGCCGTACTGCCGGTGCGCAGTAAGTTCACGATTATGTCGAGTGCCTGCGCATGCAGAATGGACGGCGCTTGGAAATATTCGCCCGCTGCCGCCGTGCCGGTAAGGATGAAAATTCCCGAGCCGATGATGGCGCCGATACCCAAGGCGGTAAGAGACCAGGGGCCGAGAGTTTTTTGCAGCCGTTGTCCCGGCACCTCGGATTCAGCGATCAGCTTGTCGATCGACTTACAGCAGAAAAGCTGGTTGTCGGAAGTGCGGACTGTTGCCGGGAGTTCCGTGGATGATCGTGACAAGCGGTAGTTGTCTCCTCCGAGCGGAATCGGGCATGGACCGCGAGACGACGATCGCCGATCGACGGGTCGACGATCCATGCCCGGATTGCTTAAGCCAGTTGTGTTACCGCTTCGACTGGCCGCGAGCCAACTTCTTTACCTTGCGCTTCTTCGATCCGCGGGCGTAATCGCGGGGCTTCTTCGGCTTTTCCGCTTTCGCCTTCTTGCGGGCGGTGCGTTTTGATTTTTTTCGTTCTTCTTTTGTGAGCTCTGCTGTGTTTGCCATGAATGCTTTCTAATGTCCTTAATTTCGTAATTTTGTAATTTGGTAATTGCGTAATTCGTGATTCGACAGACTGCAGCCAGTTTCCTGAATCGCGAAATTACCCGATTACAAAATTACCAGATGACCTCTAAGCTCTCTCCAGTTGGGCGTATTTCTCGACTAGCTTTTTTAAGCCGAAGCGAGGAAATTGTACAGTAATCTTGGCTTCTTCGCCTTCTCCTTCACGCTGGTAAACCGTTCCTTCGCCATATTTGGGATGGCGGACTTTCTGGCCGGGGCGAAATCCGCGCTTTCCGGTAGGCTCTTCGACCACTGTTTTCGGGACCGTGAACTTCTTGCCTCGGCTGGCGAAAAATTCGGCGATGTTCTCGATGGAATTGTAGGGTTTGGCTGGGGCAGTGGCGCCGCTGCGGGGCTTCGCCCCACTGGACAGCCGAGGGCGGCTGTCCCCACGCGATCCCTGCCAGGCCGCGCTTTGGTCTTCGTCTTCGTAGGAGTAGTGAGCGTCGGCAGCGTAGGTTGCGGGGCTTTGCCCCGCCGGGCCCCTCGACTCCGCTCGGGGCAGGCTCCCGGGGGCGGCCGTCCCCACATAACCTGAACCTGTTCTCGCACCCGCAGTGCTGCGGCGTCGGCCTAACTCTTCGATGAGCGGAGCGGGGACTTCTTCGAGAAAGCGCGAGGGGACGCTGGCTTCGGGAAGATCGGTGCCGTAGCGGCGGCGGTAGACGGCGCGAGTAAGGATGAGCTGATCCATGGCGCGGGTCATGCCGACATAGCACAGACGGCGCTCTTCTTCGCCATCGTCGGGCTGAAGCATAGTGCGGGAGTGCGGGAACAATCCTTCTTCGAGGCCGCTGAGGAAGACGAGCGGGAACTCCAGGCCTTTGGCGGCGTGCAGGCTCATGAGTGTGATTTGCGCGCGTTCGTCGTAATCGTCGGCATCGCTAATCAGGGCGGCGTGGTCGAGGAACTCATCGAGCGATTCGCCGCGGTCGCGGGAGTCCATGGCGGCATTGACCAGTTCGCGCAGATTTTCTATGCGGGAGAAAGCTTCGGGCGTATCTTCGGCTTCGAGAAGGCGAATGTATCCGGTGCGATCGATTAGGAACTTCAGTATGTCGGCGGTGCTGACAGTGGGAACGGGAAATGAATCGGGATCGGACGCCACTGCGATCGGCGCATCGCTGGGTTGGTCTCCGCGCTGCGGCGGCGGGACGGCGCTACTCTCCGGGATGCTCCCATTTGTTTCTTCGTCCGCTCCTATGTAGGCGCCGCCAAAATCGAAGGCAGTGTTTGCGAATTCGTTTGGATCGAAGGCGGCTGCATCGTCCTCTGCCGGTGGTTCTGTTTCGGCTTCGGCGGCGAGTGAAATGATATCGTCCGAATTGTTCGCTTCGACGCTGTCTTCGAGATGCTCGACAAACGTTCCCGCTAACATCGCTTGTGCATCCAGGATCAGTTGACTGAAACTTTTCAGAGCAGATAGCGCTCGCTGCGGCAGCAGTTGGCGGCGAATTGTTTCGCCCAGCGCTCCCCAGAGCGACAGGCCAGTTTCCAGCGCCAATCGCTCGATCGTGTCGATAGTGTTTTTGCCGATGCCGCGCGTGGGCGTATTGATCACGCGCAGCAGAGAGATCGAGTCATCCGGATTTTGAATGACTTTGAGATAGGAGATCATGTCTTTGATCTCGGAACGCTCGTAGAAGGAAAATCCGCCGACGACTTTGTATTTGAGGCCGTAGCGGCGCATCCCTTCTTCAAATAAACGCGATTGCGAATTAGTGCGGTAGAGCACTGCGGCGCGCGGAGTTTCGCCGCGCTGGGCGGCCTCTCGCAGATATTTCGCAACGTGGTCCGCAGCGAAGAGGGCTTCGTTTTCGCCGTCAGGAGCCTCGTAGTAACCGATCTTGGCGCCGCCCTGGCGCGAGGTCCAAAGGTTCTTGCCTTTGCGGCGAATGTTGTTCGCGACCACGGATGAGGCTGCTTGCAAAATGTTTTGCGTGGAGCGGTAATTCTGTTCTAGACGGATGATCTTGGCCTCGGGAAAATCTTTCTCGAATTCGAGGATGTTACGGATGTCAGCGCCGCGCCAGGAATAAATCGACTGATCTTCATCGCCGACGGCACAGACGTTGTGGCGCTCGCCGGCCAACATGCGCATGAGTTCGTATTGCGGTCGGTTGGTGTCCTGGTATTCGTCAATCAATAAATATTGAAAGCGATGGTTGTAATACTCGCGCACCTGGGTTGAGGTTTTCAGCAATCGCGTGGCTTCAAGCAGCAGATCATCGAAGTCCAGAGCGTTGGCTTTGCGCAACTCCTTCCGATATTCCTCGAAGAGGTGCGCGATTTTTTCCGTCTTGGGATCGGCCGATTGCAAGTAGAGTTCCTGGGGATCGAGCATGTGATTCTTGGCCCAGGAAATTCGCGAGAGGACGGTGCGCGGCGTGAGTTGCTTGTCGTCGAGGCCGAGGCGCTTCATGATTCCTTTGACGACGGATTGCATGTCGCTCTCGTCGTAAATGACAAACTTTTTCGTATGTCCGATGGGCGGCTGGCCGGGCGTGGCTGAAGGAATTCGCAAGGCCTCGATATCACGGCGCAGAACGCGGACGCAGAAAGAGTGGAAGGTGGAGATGACTGGCTTGGCGATGCTGAGTCCGCCGACTAATTTTTCGACACGTTCGGCCATTTCAGCGGCGGCTTTGTTGGTGAAAGTCATCGCCAGGATGGATTCCGGCATCACTCCCATGTGCTCGATCAGGTAGGCGATGCGGTAGGTGATGACGCGCGTCTTGCCGCTGCCCGCTCCGGCGAGGATCAGCACTGGGCCTTCGGTAGTTTCAACGGCCTCGCGCTGCTGCGGGTTGAGTTGATCGAGAAAAGACAATGCGGGAGTGGCTCCGGAGCTGATGATTTAATTTTACAGGATCGCGATTCGTGATAGTTCAAGGTGTCGCACGGTGCGCCTATACCCACGCCGCCATGAGATGTCCGATGCTGCTGCGAACCAGTAAGCCATCCGTGCGCTCGTTGAAGTAACGAGCATTGAGGTCCTTGCCTTGCAGGAATTCTGTGCGGCGGAATCCCAGACGCTTCAGCTCGTCCTGCAATTTGTTGGGATTGAAAAATAGCTGGAAAGGCTCTCCGGTTGCGGCCACGCGCTTTGAGAGCGCATCGAGAGCCTGCCTTTGCCCGGGATTGAGGAGGGCGGGGTCGACTGCGAAATCGAAGACCACTCCACTTCCAGCGGGCATGCTGGCGATAAAACTCAGAGTAGTCATACAGGCGTCGTGAGTAAGGTAAGGGGTCACGCCGAGCCAGGAGAAAAATGCGGGCGAGCTGGCGTCGAGACCGGAGTGTTCCAGGCCAGCCGTGAGTGTTTGTCTCTCAAAATCGATGGGGACAAAGGTCATGGATGGCGGGATCGGAATATCTGCTGCATACAATTGCTCGCGCTTCCAGGTTTGCGTTGAGGGGTGATCGATTTCGAATACACGCAGGCCGGGATGAGGATTGCGATACGCGAAGGTATCGAGTCCGGCGCCGAGAACAACGTATTGACGCACACCGTGCGCGACCGCGCGGGCGAGTTCGTCCTCGGCATAGCGGCTGCGGGCCGCCATGAAGGCGCGGAAAGCGCGGGAGAAGGCGTGGTGCTCTTTGGGATTCGAACGAAGATCGTCTGCGGCTTCAGAACCGATGATCCGCAGGGCGAGAGGATCGTCGAGCACTTTCGGATTGTCCAATAGCTGGTGCGCGGCCCGGCGAATCGCCACGCGATGAGCGGTCTTGCTGAATTTACCTTCTTGCATCTCAGTTGATGCCAGACTTTACAGCGCGAGTTCTGCGAGCCACGAATCGCCTAGACTTAATGCCGCGCTTCCGCAGTGGCTAATCTGCTGCATTCCTGGCACGGGCAAACTTCGCGCAGATAGCGCCAGGAATAAATTCCGAGGTCGTGGTCGTCGTTCCATGCGAAGCGGATGGCGTACTTGCCGATCGCTTCCGCGGAAAGCGGTTTGGCCGCGGCTTTGAACATGGGCAGCATGCCGGGAGCTAACTTCGCCGGCTCGCCGGGCTTGCGGTGGGACTTGTCGCGCTCTTCGTTGCACATGGCGCAGGGGCAGGCGTCGCGGAGATAAACAAATCCATAGTGCGAAACGTGGCCATCTTTCCACTCAATGTCGACCCCAGTGCCAGCGGTAAGATTTACTTTCACCGACCTGGGATCTGTGGACGCGGTGGGCGACTGAAGCGGCGACTGCATGAATTTCAGTATCGCATAGAGGACCCATCAAGGGGAGCGAACGATCTCCGTTAGTGAGTGGCGGTCGTGGATGTAGAAGTCTTGGGACTGGT
This sequence comes from uncultured Acidobacteriaceae bacterium, assembly GCA_963836305.1. GTDB lineage: Bacteria > Acidobacteriota > Terriglobia > Terriglobales > Acidobacteriaceae > Sulfotelmatobacter. The sequence continues at coordinate 237,773 of CAWIJP010000029.1, forward strand.
TGCCACGCCGACTGCCAGACCTCCGATAGCGCCAGCCAGAATCCCCATCAAGGCCAAGACCAGCGCGCTTTCTACCAAGGTGGAGCTACCACGATTCAACATAGACTTTCTCCCTTTGCTTCGCTGAGAACAACCCCGATTAGTTTACCTGTTGTCAGGCCGTTGGGCGAATTGTCGGGAAGGGCAGGAATCCGGTAAAATAGGTAATTCACGCAAAAGCATTTGAAAGGATGTACAGCCGTCATGGCCCAACAGTGTGATATCTGCGGCAAGAAGCCGCAATCGGGAAATCGAATCAGCCACGCCCACAACGTCACCAAAAGACGCTGGAATGTAAATCTGCGTCCGGTGCACGCTCGCGTGGGCGCCACTACGAAGCGTATGCGGGTATGCACGGCATGCATCCGCAGCGGCAAAGTGGTCAAGGCGTAGAAATAAGTTACCGCCGAGGACGCAGAGCCCGCCAAGAAAACTAATTAAGAAATTAAGGATTTTTAGTTTCTGATTTAGCAATTGTCGGCGCTGTCTGCGTGTTCGGCGGAGAATTCTCTACTGCACTCCTAACAACTGCACGTCGAAAATCAGGGTCGCGTTCGGAGGGATTGATCCGTCCGGAGTGCCGTCCGCGCCGTAAGCCAGATCTGGAGGGATGCGCAACTGGCGTTTTCCGCCGACCCGCATACCGGCAACTCCCTCTTCCCAGCCCTTGATGACCTCACCGTTGCCGATGGTGAAATCGAAAGGCTTGCCGGCATCGACGGAACTGTCGAACTTTTTGCCGTTGGTGAGCCAGCCGGTATAGTGCACGCGCACGCGGTTGCCTTCTTTGGCGACCTCGCCGTTGCCCACCCGGATATCCCAATAGACCAATCCAGAGGAAGTCGTTACGCCGGGTCCAGTGACTTTGGTGGGGGCGTTGGTATTTGGAGTGGACTTTCTGGCCGCGCTCTGCGCCATGGCAAACACTGCCGTCAGCGCGAAGACAACGAAGACGGCTGCAACGTACTTTGTCATTCTAGCTCCTTCACACTCATGTTAATTACGTAGAGGGTGCTGAGTGAATAAAGGTTTTCCGCCGCTTCGCAGTTCTGCGCCCTCTCTGGATTCTTATCCCAGCGCGATTACATCAATTTCCACCAGCACGTCTTTCGGCAGGCGCGCCACTTCGACGGTGGAACGCGCCGGCGGAGCCGAACTGAAATACTTGCCGTAAACCTGGTTCATGGCGGTGAAGTCATTCATGTTCTTGAGAAACACAGTGCAACGAACGACCTTGCCGAGACCGCTGCCGGCTGCTTCCAGAATCTCCGACAGATTGCGCAGCACGCGCTCGGTCTGTGCGGCGGCATCTCCGGTGACGACTTGTTGCGTCGCCGGATCGATGGCAATCTGACCGGATGTGAATATGAATCCATTGGCCTTGACGGCTTGCGAATAGGGGCCGATGGCTTGAGGAGCGTCCTTGGTGGAGATGACTTCTCGCATAAGAATCTCTGCTGATTAACGCAGATGCGCGAAGGGAAAGTCAAACGACGACGCACGTGTTACGCAGAATGCGGGAATTGGGGAGCGAGTGAGAGGCTTACTTCCGCACCGCTCTAAAGGGGAATGCTTTCGAGGTATTCGCTGCAAACAATAAGAGTTCCGAGGTGATGTTGGGTCCATTCGTCTCGGCCAGTAGCTCGCGTTAGACCCTTGCTTGACCTGCGACGCAGCTTCCCTTGCGGGGTGCTACGTGCGATCTTCGCTCGGGCTCCGGGCTTACCGCCAACCGGAAAAACCTACCCAACGCCTCGGAACTCTATCCTGCCTTCGACGTTTCTTCTTGTTCTCCTCGACCAGCGCTTTGCTATAGACCCTTGCTTGCCCTCCCTGGTCATTTGCATGAAGAGGGTGACTGCGCTTGAGTCCCGGACGCCGCACCAACCGGAAAAACTTTAGAAGCTGTCAAAGAACGATTCTGTTTTTACGCTTTCTATTTTTAGAGTCAACGAAAATGTCAGGTTTGTAACTAGCCTATTTTCAGGCGAGTGCAGGGCGTCCACAGGACCGTGACCGGAATTGGTGCAGCGGTTGAGGCAGCTCGTACGCTTAGCGAGCCGGACGCGGGAATGCCGAACTCTAACTCGTCTGGGGCGATTTGACGGAAGGCGCGATGCTTCCTGGGGCGATGTGAAAAAACGGGAAAGCATGCGCCTGGTAAGGTATTTATCCGCTTTCGAAGAGAAGCAAGTCGAGCTTTGCTCGACTGGACAGCCGATGGCGGCTGTCCCCACATGTGCTTTAGCTAGGCGACTTGAATCTGCTCGTCGATCAACTGCTTATCATTCTCTTCGGTACCGGCGAGCTCGAACGAATTGGTGACCGCTGCGTTGCCTTTTTCGACGCTCGTAATCACGTAGGAGCAGCCAATCCAGTGCGCTTCGGCGAGATCGGTTGACGACCATTGAGCAGGATGGTCAGGATGCGAGTGGTAGAAGCCGACGATGTCCTCGCCGCGTTCGCGGCCTTCACGCTGGATGCGCACCAGTTCGCGGGGATCGATGTTATAGCGGTTCTGCGGCGAATCGGTGCGGGTGTTGCCGCAACGCGCGATCCTGGTTACGGTTCGGACTGAGTCATCGTCCATATTGCCGAGGAGCACGCCACAGCATTCGTGCGGGTAGGTTTCTTCGCCGTGGCGGCGGAGGGCGGAGTAGTCTTTGGGAGTCAGTTTCAGCATTCTTGGAATTGTTGATTGCTGATTTCTGATTGTTGATTGAGAACCCGCACCAATCCCATTTGAAGCGAAGGTTTTAGTCAGCAATCAACAATCAGCAATTTCATCCCTCCGTCCAGAATCTCTCACTCAAATACTTGTCGCCGGAGTCGCAGAGGATGGTGACGATCACCGCCTCTTGCTCTCTTCTCAGTTGAAGGTGTTCGGAGATTTTCAGACTTCCGGTCACGCCGGCTGCGGCTGAAATTCCTACGAGCAGTCCGCAATCACGAGCGAGGCGGCGGGCCATGGCGTAAGCGTCTTCGGTTGCGATCTCAAGATTGTCATCCGCCAGAGTTGGATCGTAAATCTTGGGGACGATGGCGCTGGCCATGTGTTTGGCGCCCTCGATGCCGTGAAAGGAGGAATCCGGCTGCAGCGAGACGCAGCGGATTGTGGGATTCAGTTCCTTGAGGCGGCGGGTGGCGCCCATGAAAGTGCCGCTGGTTCCGAGCATGGCGACGAAGTGCGTGATGCGTCCTTCGGTCTGCTGCCAGATTTCATTCGCCGTGCCGTGATAATGGGCCTGCCAGTTGGCGTCATTCGAATATTGATCAGCGTAGAAATATAAATCGGGATGCTTGGCGGCGAGGTCGCGCGCCAGACGGATGGCGCCGTCGGAGCCTTCGCCGGGATCAGTGTAGAGAATGTTGGCGCCGTAGGCTTGCAGAATTTTTTTGCGTTCGGCAGAAACATTGGTCGGCATGCACAAAGTGACGGGGAATTTCTCTGCCGCGCCCAGCATGGCGTAGGCGATGCCAGTATTTCCGCTGGTGGCATCGAGCAGGATCTTGCCGGGAGCGAACCGTCCGCTGCGGCGGCCTTCGGCGACGATGTTGGCGGCGGCGCGATCTTTTACGGAGCCGCCGGGGTTGTACCATTCGGCCTTACCCAAAAGTGTTACTCCGGGTAAATGCGCGGTGAAGCGATCAAAGCGGAGCAGCGGAGTGTTGCCGATGCGGTCGAGCAAGGTGTGGCCGGGCCTCGCCGCAGCGGCCTCCGGGGCGTCGTGAGCTGAGAATGTTGCGGCCAATTTAGCTGAACTGTGGCTCATCTGCGAACTATTTGCCCGTGACTATCGTAATTATGCAAAAACCGGCTAAACACGCTATGTAGTATGGTGTCCTTAGATGATGCGGATTGCAAGTCCGATGCAGCAGGAAATAACAATGCCTGTTTTGTGAGCAGACTGCATCTAAAGACGAGATTGGATACTAGAAAATGCCGAAAGCAATAGAAGCACGGACTTACGAGGATGCGCTGGCCTGGTTGCGTGACCACGGTTTCGATGTAACGGAAGCGCCGGGGACCAACGGGCGAGTGTTCCTCAGGAAATACAATGTGTCGGCGGCGATTCAGAAGACTGATGACGACGCCGTGAAGATTTTTGCTTATCCCGGCTACTTGATTGGCAGCGAGATTTCGAAACTGGTCAACCGCGGCTACCAGCAATTCCTGAAGACTTCGAAGACGGAAGTTCCGGCGACCGCGGAACATCTGAAGGCGCTGCAAAACTTTGCCGAGGAACTGAAAGTTGGACTGGGACTTCCCAGCCTTTATAACGAGTCGCTGGGTACGGTGAGCGACTCCTACCACTATGACCGGCTTAAGGATGACGACAAAGCGCCCGTGGATCGTCCGAAGCGTCCCTGGGAAGTTGCTGGTAAAGGGGCCACGGTTAAGGCGGTTGCGGCCAAAAAGGGCCGCGCTTAATTCTTTCGGTATCGTCGTTCGTTTTCAGAAATCCTCCCATTAATCTGTGTCGGCGTGCGAAACTGGCTTCGCTCTGGTTCGTCACAGTGCGGAGGCGGCATGCGTTTTTTCTATTCCTTCCTTTTCTTTTTTTCGATCATGTTCATCGCATCAAGTAGTGAAGTCGGCGCCCAGGGGCTGCCCGTTGCCAATAACGGCGCGAAGGCTGAAGTCGAGCACGTGTTGCGCAGGCAGCAGGAGGCGTGGAACCGCCACGATCTGGAAGGCTTTATGACGGGGTATTGGAATTCTCCAGAACTCACATTTTTCTCCGGTGCCAAAGAAAATCATGGATGGCAGGCGACGATGGACCGTTATCGCGCGACGTATTCAAGCCCGGGACACGAGATGCGAAAGCTCGAATTCTCCGGCTTGCGCATCGAAATGCTGGGTACCGATGCGGCTTTCGTACGCGGCGCGTGGCAATTGACCATGTCCGACGCGAGGACGCCGCATGGATTGTTCACGTTGATATTCCGCAAGTTTCCCGATGGATGGAAAATTGTGCACGACCACACTTCGGCGGCGGAGTAGTTTCGACGTATTTATTTCCGCACTCGAACCTGGACTCGAGTACCTTCCGGAAGTTTGCCGTTGGTAAGTTCCACGGCGCCTTTGCGGATGATGCCTTCGAATTCCTGAATTTGATTTACAGCGGGTAACGCACTCGCGGGCGAGGGCGCCCGCGCCACACTTCGTCCCATGCCTTTGTCCATGGCTTCGTTTGCCAGACGGTCAGCCTCGGTGTTCTGTTCGCGAAGGGCGTGGTTGATGGAGAACCAGTCAAGTTTGGCGATCAATTCTTTGGCGCGGCCGTGAAGATCCTGCAGCGTTGCGTTTTTTACTTTGTAGATGCCTTTGATTTGACGAACCATCAACTCAGAATCGCTGATCACTTTGAGGGTTTTCGCGCCGTGTTCGAGTGCGTATTCAAGGGCGGCGATGAGTCCTTGGTACTCGGCGAAGTTATTTGTCTGATGACCAAGGTATTCGCTGAGCTGGGCGACTTTGCTTCCGGATTGATCCTGGATGACGACGCCGTAGCCGGCTGGTCCGGGATTGCCGCGGGCGCCACCGTCGATGTGGGCGATGAGGTAATGCTCGGGGGGATTTTCGCGGGAGTTATTTTCGCGTGGAGAGAAGAGAGACTTTGTTCCGGTGCGGGAATCACGCATGAACATGAGTTTATAACGGAGAGCGTTTGTGGACGACTTCCCGAGAAGCTTCAAAATCTTAAACACGGGGGACACTGAGTGACACAGGGTAAACCGTGAAAATTGTACGGCTCTTAACGAACGAGTGCTGGCATGCCTAACGGCCGGCGGCCAGGCGCGTGCCCAGGCGGGCGGGCAGGTTGGCGGCGAAGATGCGGTCTTGCGCGGCTTTGAGATTGTAGGGGGTGCGATGGAAGTGGACGACTTGCGCTTCAGTATCGAACAGGGCGAAGGCGGCTCGCCAATCTCCGTCGCGAGGTTGGCCGACCGAACCGGGATTGATCATGTAACGCGTGGAGGGTTTCAGTTGCAGCGAAACTGACTCGGCTTGACCAACGGTGCGATATTCGGGACGGAAACCATCAGCGCTGGAACCATTGGCGAAGAAGCCACCTTGCAGGTGGGTGTGTCCGAAAAAAGTAATCGGCGTGGCGAGCGTGATCAGCGGGACCAGGGCGTCGCCGATGGAAACTACGTACGCGTCTTCATCGCCGGGTGAGCCGTGAACCAGTTGCACGTCGGGGAAATCTTCCAGAGGAAGCGGACCTTGTGGCAGCGAGTGCAACCATTCGTAATGTTCTGGAGTGAGTTGGTCGCGGGTCCAAAGAGCCGCAGCGGCGGCCAGCGGATTGAAGTCATCCAGTTCAAGCAGACCGGTCGCAGCCTTGTCGTGATTGCCGCGAACGAAAATTTTTCCCAGGTCGCGAGAGCGATCGATGACCTCGTTAGGAGATGCTCCGTAGCCAACGACGTCACCCAAATTCGCCACGAAGTCGTACGCGGGAGCTGCAGCCATGCAGGCTTCCAGGGCTTCGAGGTTGGCGTGAATGTCGCTCAGCAGCAGTATGCGCAATAGACACCAGACCGATGGCGATTATAGAACGAGTGCGACGGAAGAGGATACATGGGAGGATTCAGTTCCGCCATCGCTATTTTGCATTGACCACCGGGCAGCGTGCCCAATGCTGCGGCGCAACTTGAACCAGAGGAGGGAAAGTGCGGGCGCATTCAGGGACACGAAATCCGCAGCGCGGCTCGAAGGTGCAGCCCGGCGGCATGGCTTGCAGCGGCGGCACTGTGCCTTCGATGGTTCCAAGGGGACGGTTACGCTCGGTCTTGAGATCCGGCACGGCTTGCAGGAGGCCGCGCGTATAAGGATGCGCGGGCGCATTAAAAATTTCATGTTTGGGTCCGAGTTCGACCACGCTTCCGGCATACATCACGGCAACGCGGTCAGCCACTTGCGAGACGACGGCGAGATCATGCGAGATGAAGAGCATGGCCAGGCCGAACCGGGAGCGCAGGTCGGCGAGCAGATCGAGAATCTGCGCCTGGATGGTAACGTCGAGAGCGGTGGTGGGTTCATCGGCAATTAGCAACTGCGGGCGGTTGACGATAGCCATGGCGATCATCACACGCTGGCGCATTCCACCTGAAAGTTGGTGAGGGTAGTCACGGGCGCGGCGCTCGGGCTGGGGGATGGCGACGTCATTCATAGCCTGGACGGCAAGTTTGTGCGCCTCGCTTTTTGATCGATCGCCGTGTGCGAGCACGGCCTCGGAGATCTGGTCGCCGATGCGCATGACAGGATTGAGAGCGGTCATGGGTTCTTGAAAAATCATAGCGATGCGGGAGCCGCGAAGTTGCCGCATCGAGTCGTCGGGAAGAGAAGCGAGATTGCGAGATGAGCCGTTTTCGCCGAAAAGTATCTCGCCAGTGACAAGAGCCTGGGGCGGAAGAAGACGCATGATCGCGAGAGATGTAATGGATTTTCCGGAGCCGGATTCTCCAACCAGGCCGAGGACTTCCCCGGGAGCGACGGAAAAGTTGAGTTCACGCACGGCGCGGAGGGTTTGTGCAGGGAGAGGCGCCACTTCCGCAGGCTCAGAGCGTGCTCCCGTCTGTCCGACCGCGTGCTGGGCGTTGGGGAATTCTATATTGAGGTTGCGGATGTCGAGAAGCGGCGGCACAGGTTCATGTTAGCAGCGAAGAGTCGCCCTGCGGGCGACGGACAGCCGGGGGCGGCTGTCCCCACATGAAGGCACCTATCCCATACAAGTCTGTTGTCGAACAATCGGCGGGCCGGCCTTGAATCTTGGCACTTCGCTACCGCATCTTCTATGCTAGACCTATGAGCAAGATTCATATCCCTACCCCTTTGCGGCAGTATGTTGGAAAACAATCCACGGTGGAAGTACAGGCAGCGACTGTGGGCGAAGCTCTGAACTCGCTGCTGGCGCAGCATCCCGAACTGAGACGGCATCTGTATACGGAGGATGGAAAGCTGCGGGCCTTCGTTAATCTTTACGTCAACGACGAAGACATCCGCTATCTGCAGAAAGAGGCGACCGCTGTAACGGAAGGTGATAACATTTCTATTGTGCCTTCCATTGCTGGAGGCGTTGCATGACTGCGAGACTCAGGTATTGCAGACTCGGGAATAGAAATTTGAGCCCTGCCGCTACAAACCGCTGTTGTATGTGTCCTGCCTGTTGTTAGCGCCCTAATTCTGACGGAGCGCGGTTCCAAATTTCAATCGAGGATTTTATGGCGACAATTACCACCGAAATTCCAGTGACACTCAGCAAAGACGAAATCCTGCGCTACTCGCGGCATTTGATCATGCCTGAGGTTGGCATGGAGGGGCAGCAGAAGCTGAAGGCGGCACGCGTGCTTTGCATTGGCACCGGCGGACTGGGATCGCCGCTGGCGCTTTATTTGGCCGCCGCGGGTGTGGGCACGTTAGGTCTGGTCGATTTTGATGTAGTCGATTACACCAACCTGCAGCGGCAGATTATCCATTCGACGGCCGACGTAGGCCGTAAGAAGCTGGATTCCGCCGCGGATAAATTGACGGGCATCAATCCATTTTTGAATCTGCGCAAGTTCGACACGCGGCTGAGCAGTGAGAATGCGCTGGAGATTTTTCGCGACTTCGATATTATCGCCGACGGCACGGATAACTTTCCCACGCGCTATCTGGTGAACGATGCGTGCGTGCTTACTGGCAAGCCGAATGTTTACGGATCGATTTTCAGGTTTGAAGGCCAAGCCAGCGTGTTTGCGACCGAAGATGGACCGTGCTACCGCTGCCTGTATCCCGAGCCGCCACCGCCGGGGCTGGTGCCTTCTTGCGCGGAAGGCGGAGTGCTGGGCATTCTGCCGGGATTAGTTGGCGTGATGCAGGCCACGGAAGTGATTAAATTAATTTTGGGAGTGGGCGAGCCGCTTATCGGTCGATTGCTGCTGATAGACGCGCTGGGCATGAAGTTTCGCGAACTGAAGCTGCGCAAGAATCCGGATTGCCCGGTGTGCGGCACGCATCCCACGGTGACGAAGCTGATAGACTACAACGAGTTTTGCGGAATTCGCGGGGAGGAAAAACCGGTGTCGAATGGAGTTCCGGAAATTCAAGTGGAAGAATTGAAGCGTCGGCTGGATGCGAAAGAGGATTTATTTGTACTCGATGTGCGCGAGCCGCACGAATATCAGATCTGCAACATCGGTGGACATCTGATTCCTCTAAACGATTTGCCGAAGCGTGTGAACGAACTCGATTCCAGCCGCGAAATCGTTGTGCATTGCAAGATGGGCGGGCGGAGTGCGAAGGCAGTTGCATTCCTGCAGCAATCGGGATTCACCAAGGTGCATAATCTCGCGGGCGGGATCAACGCCTGGGCGGAGAGAGTGGATACGAAGGTGCCGAAGTATTGAGGAGAGTTCTCGGTTGATTCCCGAAAAGGGAGCGCAAAACGCGCTCCCTTTTGCTTTTGGTTCAGTCTATCCACATTTGCATTGACATCAGTTTCGACGAGAGGATAATTTCGTGTTCCCGGGCCCCCAGCGAAATCTGAGTTCTTGTGACCGGAGGGTCGCTTTGAAAGTTCTTCTGCCTGCTGTCGCTGTAGCGATATTTTTTTCCTGTGTTTCGGTGGCTCAAACCGCGTCGCCGCAAACTGCGGTTGCTTCATCCGCGCAACAACCGGCCAAGCCAGTGAGCCAAGGGCCTCCTCCTCAAACAAGCTTTACATCGGCAAAAGGGTTTGTGCTTGAAGAGGGAACGCCTGTAAGGCTCCGAATCAATCGGACTATTTCTTCAGCTGATGCACACGTGGGCGACAATGTAGATTTCGAGATATTAGATGACATTACGGTAAACGGCACTCTTGTTATTGCAAAAGGAGGGCTAGCCTTTGCAACGGTTACGGAGGCGCAGCCGAAGAGAAGGATGGCTCGTGGTGGAAAGTTGGATATGAACATCGATTACGTCAAGCTGGTTAGCGGCGAGAAAGCCGCGTTGCGGGCGGTTAAGGACGTTAAGGGGGGCGGTCACACCGGCGGCATGGTGGGCGGTATAGTGGCGACGAGCATTGTGTTCTTTCCAGCGGCGCCGCTCTTCCTGTTAATGCACGGAAAAGACATCAGCATTCCGAAGGGAACGGAGATTACAGCATATGTGAACGGCGACATGACACTGGACATCGCGAAATTTCAACCGGCCGAGCCTCCTGGTGCAGTGGCACAAGGTGCGACTACCAGTGGGCCCGGTGAGAATGGGGCCTTCGGCTCAGCAAAGCTGCAACTGGGCTCCGAACCCACCGGTGCCGACATTGAGGTCGACGGCAGTTTCGTGGGCAACACGCCGTCCGATGTGCAAATCACGGAGGGCGAGCATATGGTTTTGGTGAACAAGGCGGGATTCAAAGATTGGGAGCGGAAGCTCAAGGTTACCGCTGGCAGCAGTGTGCATCTTAATGCAGACTTGGAGAAAATTCCGAATCCATAGCGGTGCGAGGTCAGTAGCGAGTGCCTGCTGCGCTCGGCGGGACAGGCGAGGGCTGGTATCCAACGCGAGCTCCTTGGAGGAATAAAAACGGGAGCAAGATGTGCTCCCGTTGCATTTCCCGAACCGAAGTTACTGACTGGACCCGCTGCTTTGCATGCTGGTGGTCGCTTCACCGATATCCAGTGCAGTCTTCTTTCCAGCAAAACGGACGCCAGCGAGGGTTTTTTGTCCGCCATCGACACGCGTCACCGCCGCGTCGTTGGAAGCCGGTGTTTGCAGTTCAACCACGTGCGCAGGAACCTTTGCCATTACGTTCTTGCCGCGCATGATGCTGAGTTCGACGTTGGGGCCTGACCCTTCCCATTGGACTTTATAGTCACCCGGCTTCAAGGTTGTTCCGTTAACGTTAACGGGATCGAGGAGTTCCAGACTGCCTTTGGTTGCGGCGAAAGCGCTCGAGGCCAACAGTAATGCCAATCCAAGAACCATACTTTTCGAAACTGTCGCGAACTTCATGACTGCTCCTTTTTCTTCTCCGAGTTTCGTCGGAGAACGGTTGGGGCGGCCCGGTTCACGACTTGCGCGAGAAAACATTGGTGTTTTGTCGCAAATCGCCTACAATGCATCGGTTGGGGTTCAGCAGACAAGCCGCAAGGCCTGCCGCGCTGTGCATGGGGGTTCTGTCACCTGGGCCGCCAAACCGAAAGTGAAAGAATCCCTAACCCCGCAAAATCCCACGTTGAGAAAATCTTTGCCCGCCTCTCCGCGCTGGCTGCTTACTTCACTACTACGCAGATGCTTTGCCGAAAGTTCCCCGGGGTTTGATGTTTTTAGAAACTTTCGATCACGCATGTATGGACGAAGTGAGCGCGCTTCCGGTAGCAAGGAAAGCGAAGTGAAATTCATTCTTAGTCTGGAACATTGGCTCAGTGTTCTGTCTGGCAGAGATGTGGAGATGATGGATTATCCGCGCAAGCGGCTAAAACCGCAGTTCTGAAACAACGATAGGGAGCGCAGCGCCGAGAGCGCTGCGCTACTCATAGGAGTGTATTCTGCGTCGTCGAATTAGTCCGCGTCGCCGTGCTGGCGGCCGACTGACCAAATGCTGGCTGGGTCTTTTTCGAAAGGATAGACGTGAACCATCCAGTTGAAGACTACAGGATGAAATGTGCCGCCGGCGGCATCACAAGCTTCCTGAGTCGTGATTGATCCTCGCAAACCAAATTGAGGATGCGGCAGGAGAGATTCGAGTTTTCGTCCGGCGGGGGCGGCGCAGAAATTCACGTGCTCGTGCCACTGCGCAACACTCAAGGGGACGCGCTGGTCGAGTTGATCTTCGCCGAAGCGCTTGGGCGCGGTGTACATCACGCCGATCAGTTTGTAGTCGTCGCCATGCTTTTCATAGAGCAGAGAAGTGGGATGCTCGGGATTGAAACTGAAAGCCGCTTCGAACGCATACTGGTAATTTGTAAAGTGGTACATCTTCTGCGGAATTTCGGGATGGAAAATTCTGAAGCCGTCCGCCAGCGCCACATGATAGTCCAAGTATTTGGTGGAAGCTTTGCGCGCGGCATCGACCACCATCTGCGCGCGCTGGGCGTCTCCGGGCCTGGCGGGACGGAGCGCCGTCATCTTCATGTGCGGGCCCATATCCATGTGACCTTCCATGGAATGCATGGCGTGCAGGCTGGCGTCGCTTTCTTTATCTTTATCTGTGCTGTTATCGCTATCTTTGTCGGCGCCCATCGGCATGTCTTTCATGTTAGACATGTCGTGAGCCGGCATATCCATGCCCGGCATGCTCTGCGATGCGCCCGACTGGGTTCTGCCGCCAGATGGCTGCTGCTGGCCCCAAGTCACGGTGGTCAACAAGAAGAGAACAATTGACAAGGTAATTCGGTCTCGCATGGCAAAGCCCCCATATTCTTCGTTTGTATTAACCCTCGCGCAGCGTAATTGTTTCTGCAAACGATTCCATGTTATCGAGGTTACGGATGTAATTATCGCCGCTTGGGAACGGGAGGACCCGTGGAATTTTAAACTCTTGAAGTGCTCGCGGTCCTCGATAGCGGCATTATTTCCACTCGATATCCGGAAATAAAAGCTCCCAAACAATCCGAATGGGGGGCTGGGGAATCTAATGCAGCATGCGCATAGGCAGACGCTTCGTCGGTTTCATCGTGGTTCTTCAGGCAGTTCTTTTCCTGGTACATCTGGTTCTCTATGAGACGTGGGCGTTTTCTTCTGCTGGAAGGGGCGCTCACCGAGCGGTCATTGCAATGGTTCTCGGCTTTTTGTCCGTGAGCTTCGTGGCCGCTTCGCTGCTGGCTTTTCGTTATACAAATGCCCTTGTGCGCTCGTTCTACAGGGCAGCTGCAGTCTGGATGGGGTTGCTGACTTTTCTTTTTTTCGCAGCGATCTCTTCCTGGATTATTTTCGGAGTTGCCCGGCTGGCGGGGCTGAACGTGAATTTCCATCGAATGACGGAATTGCTGTTCGCCATCGCTGCGACGGCAGGGATCTACGGAGTTTTCAACGCGGGCTGGACGCGAATTACACGCGCCACAGTGCGGCTGGCGAACTTACCCGCCGTGTGGCGGGGAAGAAAAGCAGCGCTGATCAGCGATGTACACCTCGGACACGTAAGAAACGGGAACTTTTTACGGCGTATGGTGGCGAAGATATTGCGGGAAGAACCGGACGCAATCTTTATTGCCGGCGATCTTTATGACGGCACAGCCATCGATGCGGGCCGGGCGGCCGAGCCTTTGAACAAATTAACGGCGCCACAGGGCGTTTATTTTGTCGCGGGAAATCATGAACAATTCGGCGATGACAGCAAGTATCTGCGGGCGATCGCAGCGGCTGGAGTGCGCGTGCTGAGCAACGAGAAAGTGGAAGTAGATGGCTTACAGATTATTGGCGTACCTTACCGGAACGCGGTGCAGGACGGGCAGTTTGCCTCGGTGCTGCGCAGCATCTCGCTGGACCGTGATCGCGCCAGCATTCTGTTGACGCATGCTCCCGACCGTCCGGAAATTGCAGAGGCTGCGGGCGTTTCTTTGCAACTATCGGGGCACACGCATCTTGGTCAGTTCATACCCTGGAGCTGGATGGCGCGGCGAATGTACCGGCAATTTGTGTATGGCTTAAGCCGCATCGGAAAGATGCAGGTCTTCACTTCAAGCGGAGCAGGAACCTGGGGGCCGCCGCTGCGGCTGGGATCGAATCCGGAGATTGTAGTACTCGAATTCGAATAACGATCGCTCGTCCTGCAACCTCGTCTCTTTAGTGGCATCCTAACCAGAGGGCACATCGAAAATGATGGCAGCCGAATCGACGATGCGTCGCCTCTCAATGAACATCGAATTTGATTTGTTCGTATTTCGTAACAGGCGCAAAAAACAGCTTGCCTTGCTGCCGGTGTGCTGCTACTTTCCAGCCATTGGACGGGCCAGCCCCGAGTGGAGATGGCAGAGCTCGGCTCTTTTCCCTGGATGCAGTTCCACGAAGAATCCACGCGGTAATGCCGTTTTCTTCCCTTGACCCCGACTCGGCCCCAGCAAAGGAGAGAATATGTCTACCCCCAGTAAACCTCTGCCAGTTGCCGGTAGTGAACGCACTCCGCTACAAGGAGCGCGTGAAATCGGTCCAGCGAATCCCAACGAGACTGTGGACGTGACAATTCGTTTGCGACCTCGCACGCCGATAAAACCGGCGGCGGAACATTCCATCGTGAGTCGCAAGGAATTTGAACAACGCCACGGCGCGGATCCTAAGAGCATTGCTCTTGTGGAATCATTTGCCCGTGCGCATAAGCTCCTGGTGAAGGAAAAGAGCGCGGCCCGCCGAACGGTCGTTCTCTCTGGACCTGTAGCGGCAATGAACCAGGCGTTCGGGGTCGAGCTGAAAGAGTATGAACATTCCAGCGGCAGATATCGCGGACGTACCGGCGCAATCCACCTCCCTGCGCAACTGCACGATGTGGTCGAAGGCGTTTTTGGATTAGACAATCGTCCCCAAGCCAAGCCGCATTTTCGTAGGCGGCACGGGCGTGCGGGAGCCCGTGCCGCGGCAGTGAGCGTGTCCTATACGCCGCCCCAAGTCGCAGCTTTTTACGACTTTCCTACCGCAGTGGACGGGTCGGGAGAATGTATTGCGCTGATTGAATTGGGCGGCGGATTCAAACCTGCGGATCTTAGCAATTACTGGAATCAACTCAAGCTGACGAAGACACCCGGCGTGTCGGCGGTACTGGTCGGCAACGGCAGCAACAATCCTACGGGAGATCCGAACGGTCCGGATGGCGAAGTGATGCTGGATATTGAAGTCGCGGGATCGATCGCACCCGGCACAAAGATCGTCGCTTATTTCGCGGAAAACACTGATGCCGGATTCTTGAACGCAATCACCACCGCGGCGCACGACAGCACGAATAATCCTTCTGTGATCTCTATCAGTTGGGGTGGTCCCGAATCTTCCTGGACGCAGCAGGCCATGACATCCATGGATTCAGCCTTTCAGGCAGCGGCCGCGATGGGAGTAACTGTCTGCGTGGCGGCGGGAGATGATGGCTCGACCGACGGAGTCACCGACGGCCTGAATCATGTGGACTTTCCGGCGTCGAGTCCGAATGTGTTGGCTTGCGGCGGAACAGATTTGGTGGCATCGGGAAAAACTATTACCAGCGAAACGGTGTGGAACGAACTGGCAAATAATGAAGGCGCGACTGGAGGCGGCATCAGCGACGTCTTTCCGCTTCCCAGTTATCAGAGTGCGGCCGGCGTTCCGCCGTCGGCGAATCCTGGCGGCCACGTGGGCCGTGGAGTTCCGGACGTTGCGGGAGACGCTGATCCGAGCACGGGATACGTTACTCTCGTCGATGGACAATCCGGCGTGATCGGCGGCACGAGCGCCGTCGCGCCGCTGTGGGCTGCGTTAATTGCGCTCGTCAACCAGAGCGCCGGAAAGCCCGCGGGATTTATCAATCCGAGGCTTTACCAGAATTCTAGCTCCGCGCAGGATTTCAATGACATCACATCCGGCAACAACGGCGCTTATTCTGCGGGTTCCGGTTGGGATGCCTGTACCGGGTTGGGGTCACCGAGAGGGACGGGAGTTGCGGCGGTATTGGGTGCGGTGACAGGGTCCCAAGTGAAAACCGGGACTTAGCTTGGGGAAATGACAACGAGAGCTACGAAAATGCGACCCTTTGAAATAATTGCTCACTGGCTGACCGGTTCCAGTAGGTCGAGCGTGTTTGTCTCAGGATCGATAGCGACTAGTCCCGATCCCTGGTCGCACCCGGGCCACCAGACAGTCTTCCCGGTCAGATAGTTCGAAACTACTTGTCCAGTTTCTGTATCCACCTCGACAAGTAATGGCTTCGTCGCCGCGTCAGACTTGGCGTCTGAATTAGTTTCGCGCGCCAGAAGATGTTTACCAAACAGGCGGGAATTATCCAATCTTTTTCCTTCGGGTATCGCAAGAGCAAGACTCCGCAAGACACTGCCGTTTTGGGAAATGACAGCGACCGCTGGGGAGTCTCCTTCTTTTACTACGTATACGTTGCCATCGCGTCCGAGCATCGGTAGAGGATCCGGCGATGGGCTGCGGGGCCACCCAGATCGCTTGTCGAGAAAGAAATCTGGCGGACTTACCTTGTGAATCAGCACCCCGTCCTTGGAAAAAACTCCTGCCAACACCGCCGTATGGTGAGGAGGATCGCCCTGTCTGAAGGGCCAACCCTGTATGGTATAGCTCAGTAGAAACATCTCGCCCGATGGAAAGACAGCCATCCGTACACGATGCGCCATCGGAATCGTTTTCTTATCCAGGTACTGACCGTCTGAATCGTAACGGACGAGCCAGTCACCGGGATGATCGGCGTGCCCGCCTTGGACGAAGTGACCCTCCTCATCAATGGAGGAATACTCTTTAGCTACTCGCTTCACCAACAAAAAGAGCTCTCCGCCGGGGCCAGGTGCAAAATCATCGAGGTCGGTTTTGCCCAGGTCCGCGACCCTTTCTGAATCCACCGACCATTGCAATGTCCCGTTTGTGGCCACCTTCGCGATTATCGGCGCGAGGCGCCCGTCGCCGTGCGCCTCGGAAAGGAAAAGACTCCCATCCTCCGCGCATCCCAATCGCTGTGAATCCCAAGCGAATCGCAAATCTTGAGCGGGATCGAGTGCAGGCAGAGGCGTGCTAACGGCGGCATGCAGATGATCTTGAGCGAAGCAAGACAGAGGGCCAACAAAAAGGATAAATCTGAGAAAAGCCCGGAGGAAGCGCATGAAACTCCTTTTTCGTCGCGCAAGAGCAAGTCTAGAGAGAATGCGGCCTGGAGACAAGATACAGAGACGATGGTGCGCCTAAGTCACGCTCCCCCTTGGCTTTTCATAAGCGCTTTTATAGAGGCATGCTTTACAGACGGATTTAATATCTTTTACAATCTAACTAACCGGTTAATTAGTCTATGGCTGCTCAAACTCTTCATCCTCGCCATACGCTCCCGCGCATGGGTTCTCGCGGCCAGCCCCAGGAGAGCCGTGCCGCGATCCTGCAGGCCGCTGCAAAAGAGTTTGCCGACCATGGCATAGCCGGCGCCCGTACCGACGCCATTGCGCGCGAGGCAGGAGTGAATAAAGCGCTGCTCTATTACTACTTCAAGGATAAGGAAACGCTCTATGGTGCGGTGCTCGACCATGCATTCTCTGGGATGAAGACCACTGTATTCACGGTTCTCGACAGTGAGTTACCCCCGCGCGAGAAGATCATGGCTTATGCGGGAGCGTATTTCGATTTCATTGCCTCCAACCAGATTTATCCCAAGTTGATGCAACGCGAGATGATGCGGGCCCGCGAAGGCAACTCACTGCATATCGACCGATTAGTTAAAACCTATTTTCAACCGATCTACCGGCGCGTCGGCGAACTGCTGCACAGGGGAATTGCGGAGGGTGAATTCAGGAAAGTTGACCCGGCGCACTTCGTACCCTCCATGATCTCCATGATAGTTTTCTATTTCAGCAGCGCTCCGGTGATGCAGCGGATTGTGCACTTCAATCCGCTTGCGCCGCAACGGATCGCCGAGCGGCGGGCGGCGGTTCTGGATTTCATTTCTTCGGCGCTTTTTTTGTCCCGCCCCCGTGCCGCAGAATCGTTTGGAAAATCAGGAGTGCGTAAATGAGTGCTCGCAACAAGTTCTTCGTTCTGCTCGGCATCATCTTCGTGATTGCCGCGACCTACTATTTTTTCTCCACGGACCACTCCAAAGACTTGGTCCTGATCGGCACCGTCGACTCGAACCAGGTGATCGTCAGCGCGCAGGTGGAAGGCCGCATCCAGAAGTTGCTGGTGGACGAAGGCACGCCAGTAAAGGCCGGTGACCTGATTGCCGTGCTCGATCCTTCGGAGTTGAAAACGCAGGAAGCTGCGGCGGTGGCGAACATTGCGAGTCTTCAGCACAAAGTGGCGGAAATGGAGCACACGGAGCAATCGACTTCGGGCTCGACCTCCAGCGACGTCGCGAATGCCAGGGCTAAGTTAGCTTCTTCGAAGGCGCAACTTTTGCAAGCTAAGGCCGCGCTCGATCGAACCGAGAGCGACAGCCGGCGCATGATCGAGTTAGCGAAGGCAGGGGTGCAATCCGAACAGGATCGCGTGCAGGCGGAAACGAATTTGCAGGCGGCGCAGGCGACCGTGCAGGCACAGCAGGAGTTGGTGAAAGCCGCGCAGGCGGATCTCACCTCCGCGATCGCGCGCACGCAGCAGGCCAATGCAGCGCAGAGCACGGTGCAATCGACGGAGGCCGACCTGAAGAACGCCATCGCTCAGAAAAATCAAGCAGCGGTGCGGCTAGGCTACACCAATGTTTACGCGCCGGTGACTGGCACAGTTTCGGTGCGGGCCGCGAGACAGGGAGAAGTGGTCAACATCGGAGCGCCCATCGTGACCATCGTCGACCTCAACGACACCTGGGTGCGGGCCGCGATTCCGGAAACGTATGCCGATCACATTGGGTACGGCGATGTGATGCGGGTGCGACTGCCCGGAGGCACGATCACCAGCGGAAAAGTTTTCTTCAAGGGAGTGGAAGGGGATTTCGCAACTCAGCGCGATGTCAGCCGGCGCAAGCGGGATATCAAGACGATTGTCCTGAAAGTTCGGTTGGATAATCCGAAGGGCGCGTTCGTGCCGGGAATGACAGCAGAGGTCCTGGTTTCACCGGGTCAGATGAAGGGCGAGAACACTTCGCAGAGCTTGGCCGCAACGGGGCAGCAATGATGGCGGAAGCAGATTCGAAATTGAATGGCGGCAACTCCCCTGCGAGCGCCCCCGAGGTTCCGTACGCCATCGAGGTGCAGCACATCGTCAAGAAATACGGCGACTTCACCGCCGTTGACGACGTTTCCTTCAACGTAAAGGAAGGAGAGATTTTCGGGCTGCTTGGGCCGAATGGGGCTGGAAAATCAACGCTGATCCGCATGATGACAACGCTCATCCCGATCACATCTGGAAAGGCCTTGATTGCGGGCCACGATGTGGCGAAAGAACCGGATGCGGCGCGCAGGACGATCGGCGTGATCCCGCAAGCTTTGACCAGCGATCTGGATCTTACTGTCGAAGAAAATTTGAACATCTATGCCAAGCTGTACGATGTGCCCGCGAAAGAGCGCAAGCGCTCGATCGAGGAACTACTTGGACTGGTCGACCTGACTAAGTGGCGCGATGCGCAAACGAAGACGCTTTCCGGCGGCATGCGCCGTCGGCTGGAGATTGCACGTGGGTTGGTGCATCATCCTAAAATATTTTTTCTCGACGAGCCTACCACAGGACTCGATCCCGTTTCACGCGTCGCGGTGTGGGAGATGCTCGGCAATATTAAAACCCAGCGGCGCCTTACCATCCTGATCACAACCCATTACATGGATGAGGCCGACCGGCTGTGCGACCGGATCGCGATCGTGGATCACGGCAAACTTGTCGCACTCGATGCACCTATGGCTTTGAAGGCCAGCGTGCCGGGATCGAACGTGATTGAAGCGCAGTTCGAAAATCCACCCGACGATTGGGAGCAACGCCTGCACACGCTGGATGAAGTTACTTCTGTTCAGCACGAGGGAGCGGGCATGTTTCGAATTCTTACCGGTAACGGTTCGCGAACTACAACTGAACTGGTTGAGATGGCGGTCGAAGCGGGAGTCGGTGTGAAATCGCTTTCGGTGCAAAACACGACACTCGACGATGTATTCGTGCACTACACAGGTAGACAGTTGCGCGACGAATTGCAGAAAGCCTATGCCTTCGTAATGCCGCAACGGCCGGGGTTGCAGCCATGAACCGCGTGCAAGGTTGAACCTATGAATCGAATGATGGCCATTGTCGAGCGCGAGATGCGCAAGTTCTTCCGCTCGCCCGCGCTCATGCTGGCATCGATGATTTTTCCCTTGGTGCAGCTCGTGATACTGGGCAACGCCTTTGGTGGGAAAATTCGAGACGCCCGGCTGGCGATTGTCGACCAGGACGGTGGCACGCAAGCGCTCAGAATTCGAGAGGCTTTCGATTCTGTACGCTCGAATATTCGAACGTTCGTGCCGGTTTACTACGACAACGAAAAAAGGGCGATGGAGGATGTGCGCAACGGCAAGCTCGACGGCGCGGTCATCATTCCTCCTCAATACTCGCGGCGCGTTTATGAGGAGAATCATCCCCAGATTGGGTTAGTGGTTGACAACAGCGACAACTTCATGAGTTCGGCGCTGGAATCGGAGCTCACTGACCTGGTTGCTTCGCTGAACCAACCCACGGTTGAGCCTCGCATTCTGCAGCAGACGGCGCTTTCGATTGTTGAGCTTTATCCCTACATCGAGTACATGAAATACCTGCTGCCGGGTTCCCTGGCCTTGGCGATGTTTGTCTCGGTGATGATCGGCGGCGGCATGCTCTACATCGATGACAAGGCTCGCGGTGTGCATGAAGGCTACCTGGTTACGCCGATCACCAAGCTCGAACTGGTACTCGGGCTCAATTTGGCGGGTGCGATCAAAGCTGTAATGACTGGGGTAATCATTTGCGTAATCGGGTCGCTGATTGCCGGAGTGAGCACGATTTTCAATCCGGCGACAATTCTCGGGCTTCTGATCATGATCCTGCTGACTTCGCTTGCATTCAACACGATGATGTTTCTACTCATGGTGAGGATTGAAGATCCGCTGGTGCCGAGAGCCATGTTCGGCATTCTGAATACTCTGCTGTTTTTTCCCAGTGGAGCGATTTATCCGATCCAGGCATTTCCGCCGTGGTTGCGCGCGATTGCAAAAGTCGACCCTTTTACTTACGCGGTGGATGGTTTCAAATGTCTGCTGCTGAAGGAAACGACTCTGGCGGCGGTGTGGGGTGACATGCTCTTCTTGAGCATCTTCGCCGCGGTTACTCTTGGGATTGCGATTCCTCTATTCAAGCGAACGCTATAGAAGATTCGCTGTTTTCTGGAACCTTTCGCTTCCGGGCCGCGTCCGCTATTCTAGAGTCGTATGACTTTACTGGACGCCAAAGAATATCATCCGGAAAAAGAGCGGAAGAAGAGAACGCGAATTATTTCCATCATCGTCCTTATCTTGATTCTGGCCGGCGTGGCTTGGTGGAACCGCTTCTGGCCAGAAAAACGTATCGCCGACAAATTCTTCTCCGCTCTGCAACAGCAAAACTTCGAGGCTGCCTACGGAGTTTATTATCACGACCCCGATTGGCAGCAGCATCCGCAGAATCACTCGCAATATCCCTTCAATGAGTTCAAACAGGACTGGGGGCCGGGCGGTACGTGGGGCGTCATCAAGAGCTATGACATTTATGGCGAAAGCAACTGCCCGGGCGGGGGAAGCGGAGTAGTGATCGACGTGATCGTCAACGGCCGCGCGCAGCACGCTCAGTTGTACGTGGATAAGACTGACAAGACGATCAGCTCGCCGCCTTGCGACTTGGAATTCCACTAGTAGAGATCGTCGCAGGATGGCGGCCTGGGCCGAATTCTAAACGCCAAGCTGTGAGAGCGTCTTGTTCAGCGAAGCTTCATCGCCCACGTTCAGGCATGTCGCTGAGCGATCAATCTGGCGCATCAGCCCGCACAAAACCTTTCCTGGGCCGATTTCAATCATCGTTTTCACGCCGTTCCCGATGAGCAGGCGCATGCTCTGTTCCCACTTCACTGCTCCGGTTACTTGCGCGACCAAAGTCTCGCGGGCGCGCAGTTCGTCGGTGACTAACGATGCTTCTACATTGCACACCACCGGATAAACCGGCTTTTGCGTCTTAAGAGCGTTCAGATCCACCTGCAGACGATCTTGCGCGGGCTTCATCAGAGAACAGTGGAAGGGCGCACTGACCGGAAGGACCTTCGCTCGCTTCGCCCCTCGCTCGTCAGCGAGTTTTGTTCCGCGTTCTACAGCCGCTGTATTGCCGGAGATGACAATCTGTTCCGGCGAATTGATATTTGCGGGAGAACAGACCTCGCCTTGCGCGGCGTCATGGCAAACCGCGGCAACTTTTTCCAATTCCATTCCCAGAATCGCAGCCATGGTTCCAACGCCGACCGGGACGGCCTCCTGCATATATTTTCCGCGGTTGCGGACGGTGCGCACGGCGTCTGCAAAAGTCATCGTTCCAGATGCCACGTGAGCGGAATATTCACCCAAGCTGTGGCCGGCGACAAAGCTCGGCTTGGGCACGCGCGCCTCGAGCACGCGCAACGCAGCGATCGACACGGTAAGAATGGCAGGCTGGGTAACCTCGGTGAGACGCAACTGGTCTTCGAGTCCGTTGAAGCAGACCTCCGAGAGGCTGTACCCGAGCGCTTCGTCGGCTTCTTCGAACGTCTGCCGCGCGATGGGATATTTTTCGGCGAGCTCTTTGCCCATGCCTACAGCCTGTGAGCCTTGCCCAGGGAAGATGAACGCAATTTTCGATGGTGAGGATTGTGAAACTTCAGTGGATTCGGTCATGATTATTTTTGCAGGAATTAAGTGGCCGGAATGACTTCGACTTCCGCCGGCAAGGGACGAAGCGCCGCCAGCCCTTGCTCGATCGACTGGTTAATGTGCCGCTGGGAAAACTCTGCGGCCACTCGCACCGCGTTCTTGATGGCATTCGCGTTGGAAGAGCCATGAGTGATAATGCATACGCCCTTCACTCCCAACAGCGGAGCTCCACCGTATTCAGTATGGTCGATGCGCTTCTTGAAGTCGGCGAAGGCGCTCCGGGAAAGCATGTAACCAACCTGACTGGTGATAGTCGCCTTCAACGATTCCTTCAGGACGGTGCGCACCAGGTTGGCGACGCCTTCGGAAATTTTCAAAGCTACATTTCCTACGAAACCATCGGCCACGATTACATCGACGTGACCATTGAATAAATCGCGACCCTCGACATTGCCCACAAAATTCAAAGGCAGGCGTTTGAGCAATTGGAAAGACTCTCGTGTCAAATCGTTGCCCTTAGTTTCTTCCTCGCCAATGGAAAGCAATCCGACTCTCGGCGACTTCGCACTGCCAAATGCCAGGCGAGTTCCAAACTTTACGCCGCCGAACATGGAGCGAAAATAAATTTCGCCCATCACCGCAAACTGTTCTAGATTATGCGGCTTGCAATCCACATTCGCGCCGACATCCAGCAAAATTGCCGCCGTTCCGGGAGCCGTGGGAAAAACCGCCGCGAGCGCGGGACGATCGACCCCTGGCAAGGCGCCCAACACCATTTTTGCCGACGCCATGGCTGCGCCGGTATTGCCGGCAGTCACAAAGCCGTGCGCTTGTCCTTCGCGTACCAGCCGCAAGCCCACGCGTATCGAGGAATCGCGCTTCGCGCGCACGGCTTGCACTGCCTTATCCTCCATGGTGATCACTTCACTGGCATGGACGATCTCGAGCGGCAGACGCGCCGCCGACGGGTGACGGTCGAGTTCGGCGTTGATGGTCTCTTCGGGACCGACGAGCAGCACGCGCACGCCATAATTGCGCGCGGCGTGAATTGCCCCTTCGATTTCAGGCTTGGGCGCCCGGTCCGAACCCATCGCATCCAGCGCGATCACGCTAGGCATGTTGGCAGGCAGTTAGCTGGCTTCTTCGACTTGCAACACATCGCGGCCCTTGTAGTAACCGCACTTGGTGCAAGCGCGATGCGGCATTTTTTTCTCGTGGCAGTTCGGACACTCCGACAAAGAGTGGCTCTTGAGAGCGTCATGCGCCCGCCGCGTGGATGTGCGCTTTTGAGAATGTCTTCGTTTTGGATTAGGCATGGTCTAACAATTCCTCTCGCGGAGGCACTTCAGCCTCGTCGATAACTAATTTTTTTGCTGATTCCCATTTAGTGCGCCAGCTTGCCGCGGATTTCCTTAAGCGCCGCCCATCGTGGCTCTTCTCGCGTCACTGTGCACGAACATTTTTCCTGGTTGAGGTTCTTGCCGCAATGTAGACAAAGTCCCTTGCAATCTTCGCGGCAAGTAACTTTTAAAGGGACCGCCAGCAGGATCTGCTCACGAACTACATCGTCCAGCAGAATTCCCTCACCTTCATAATAGCTGATCTCCGCCTCGGCGTCGGTCACCGACATTTCGTCCCGCCCCGCGTCCGCGCCTTGAGGGCGATAAAGCAGATCGAACTCGCGCTTCACATCCTGCGTAAGGGGCTCAAGGCAGCGCGCGCAGTTCGTTTCCAGGGTGGTCGCCAGCCGGCCCTGAATGCGTATATCTTGAATAATTTTGTGCTTGCCGTGATGCTCTTCGACCAGATCCGCCCGCCCGCTGCTCTCGATTGCAGCGATCTGCCGGTAATCGGAACCCAAATCCATGGTTCCCGGCTCAAACTTCTCCGCAAATTCGATCGGATGAAGTTCCAAGTCTTTGATTTCGAAGAACATCGGAAACCTCCGCGACACTTGCAAACGCGCCATACCCGCGGAAGCACGCCAAGAGGGCGCAAGTACCGCAAGGAGCAAAGTTAAGAATAATGCGTTCGAGAAAGGGGTGTCAAGGACGTTCCACCCCTCCCTTCAGCAAGGCATATGCTATACTTCTCCTAGGGAAAGCCTATGCCGACTCTTTACGTAGAGAACATTCCCGACGACCTGTACCGCGCTCTTCGCAAACGCGCCCGAGATAACCGTAAGTCGATCGCGGCGGAAGTAATTTCATTATTGGAGCGAAACGTACCCACCGCGAAAGAACTTCAAGGACGCCGCGAATTCTACGACCGGATGGCAGAGTTTCGCGCCGTTCGATCCCAACACTCCGCTTCCTTTCCAACCGCCGAGGAAATGATTCGCGAGGACCGCAATCGTTGACGGCATTTGTCCTCGACGCATGCGTAGCCGTGAAATGGGTGATTCCCTCGGCGAACGAAGCGCTCAGTGCCGAGGCTATCCGACTTTTGCAGCGCTACGTAGCTGGCGAAATCGACTTCGTAGTGCCGGATATTTTCTGGGCCGAAATCGGCAATGTGTTGTGGAAGGGCGCCCGTCAGCAGAGATGGCCGCGGACTCTTGCGGAAGGCGCCGCATCTGGCATGAAGGATCGAAATTTCTTAACCATCTCCACTCAAATCTTATTGCCCGCGGCCCTCAAGATAGCTCTTCTTTACGATCGCAGCGTTTACGACGCAATGTATGTTGCCACCGCCATTCAATTCAAGATCGAGATGATCACCGCAGATGAGCGCCTCGCAAATGCTTTGGCGGCGAGCCTGCCGGTAAAATGGCTGGGCGCATTTGTGATCTAGCCACCAGGATGCCAAGCCCACGTCAGCAAACTATCAGGGGCGCGAACCGCGCGGAATCGTGGCCTCAAGGTCGCATCGATTTGGCGGCGGTCTTCATCCTTCTCTTCGGCCTGGTCGCCCGCATCTGGGCCGCCTCCGGCACGTTCCTCAATCCTGATGAGGCGCTGCATTTTCGGTTGGCCAATCAGCCATCGTGGCTACTCGCCTATCGACAGAGCCTTACTGCGTCTCATCCGCCGCTTCTGACCTCTATTTTGTATTACTGGCGCGCTTTCGGTACTTCGGAACTCTGGCTGCGTTTTCCCTCCATTCTGGCGGGCGTAGCTTTTTGTTGGTTCTTTTACAAGTGGCTCAGGAATGCTGCTGGTGATCTTGCCGGCCTGACAGGTCTTATTTTTGTTTCGTTTCTTCCGCCGGTGGTATTGCTATCTGCGGAAATCCGCCAGTACGCTTTGCTTTTATCGTTTCTAGCAGGCGCACTGTACTTTCTCGACGAGTCTTTCACGAAGTATTCGTGCGGCAGGATGGTGGCGTCTTCCCTGTTTCTATATCTGGCGATGTTGTCGCATTACTCGGCATTCCTGTTCGCCGCCGCTTTAGGTACTTACGCACTCTACAGATTCCTGACGACACGCTTTGGATGGGGTCTGACGATGACTTGGGCCATCGGACAGCTTGGCGGGCTGGCCTTGGCGATTTTTCTGTACGAATCTCATATCTCGAAGCTGGGAGTCGGTGAGTCGAGGACAGCGCTGCAAGGCTGGATGAGCGATTTCTTTCTCCGCCGCTCTTACTTCGACCCGGCTCATGACAACCCTGTAATTTTTTGGGTCGGCCATAGCTTTGGAGTCTTTCAGTATTTTTTTGGCCAGCTTGCCGTAGGTGATGTGATGGGCCTGCTGTTCATAGCAGGAGTGGCGCTACTTCTGAGCGGACGATATTTTCTGGGCGAGACAGCCGGTGCTCGCCGGTTAGGAATATTCCTGCTGCTGCCGTTCGCCATTGCGGCGGCTGCAAGCCTGGGGCATATTTATCCCTACGGCGGTACGCGTCATATCGCCTTCCTGATTATTCCGGGAGTGGCTGGAGTCAGCGTAGCGATAGCGCGTTTTGCGGGGGAGAGATGGGAACGCGGGCTTGCTGCCGCCGCTCTTATTGTTGTGGCCTGTATTGCGTTCGGCAAGACTCGGCCGCCCAGCATGGACCGTGCCGACCAAAGCCGGGCGCACATGGCGGCTGCAATCGATTTCATAAAGCAAAATGTAAAGCCGAACGAGTTCATCTTCACCGATTACCAGACTGATCTGATTCTTGGCCACTATCTGTGCCAGCGGCAGCCGATTTCTATTGATGCTGCGCCGGCCACGTTCGAACAGTTTTCCTGCGGCGGCTACCGTGTCGTTTCCCAAGACTACAAAGGATGGCAATTTTGGGCTCCGAATTTTTCTCAGGAATGGCAGCGGCTGGTGGCGGACTATAAACTCAGTCCAGGCGAAACGGTCTGGGTCGTGCAGGCAGGATGGGGCACGTATCTTCCCCAAGACCTGAAGCGTCAGTTCGCGGAGTTCCGTGACTTGAACTTCGAGTCGTTCGGCAAGAACATCCTGATTTTCAAACTTACCGTGGGGCAACCGATGCCCGCGATTGCTCGGCAAGCAAATTTCATTTTCCCGCCCGCTGATTCAGGCCCAGAGCCCGCAGAGTGACTTCATCCGGCACGCTCCGCCCATCTTTCTTGACGACAACTCCGAAGCTGCCGGAATAATCCCACATCGTCCAGCCGATGCCGTGCCGTTCCAGCGCGGTGCGAACATCGTGAATCCACGCGGCGCGATCCTGCGGATCGGCATAGGCGCGATAGACTCCGAACTCGTTGCACAACACCGGAACTCCGTTATGCTGCGCCCAATCTGCGACCTGCGTAATCTCGGTGTCAATGCGCGCCGCGTCCCAGTGGTCCTGTCCATAGCGGATCACCGCCAGCCGGTCCACAGCATCCGGCACGCCCGCCGCCGTCTTCGCAGCCGATTCCGGAGACGAGGGATAGTGCAGCCCCTTCACCCAATGCCAGAAGTAAACTCCCCAGGTGGCTCCCTGATGCGTGAAGAGATGCGGCTCGTAGAAATGAAAGTTGTAGATCACGTTCGTATCGCGCAGCGGCTCAAGAAAGACTAACTCGTCATCATTCGACCACCGCGCTCCCGCTGCGATCAGCGTGTTCTGCGGAGCGCCTTCGCGAATCGCCGCCGCCAGCTTCGTCTGCACTCCATACCAGCGATAGCGATCCGGGAACTCGGGCTCGTTCAGGATTTCGAAGAAGACCCTCTCCGAATCCCACGTCGAGTAATGCTTCGCCAGCGCCCGCCAGAAATCGGCCAACTCCTGCACGGCGCTATCATCCTTCGCCAGTCGCGCTTTGAAGTCGCTCTCCGGATGCAGATCGATGACCACCGCCATCTGCTGATCCAGAATCATCTTCACCGCCGCATCCAGATACCCGAGATAGTCCGCTGGGATTTCGTTGGGCGAATGGTTCGCCATCATCGGTTGTGGATTTACGCTAAGCCGCACGTGATCGAATCCCATGGATTTCATCAGCGCAATGTCTTGTGCCGTGGTCCAGCTTTGAAAATGTTCCTTGGTGTAGCCGCGCGTGTCATAGACTTGCGCGAACCATTCGCTGGCATTGATGCCATGCCGCAGACGCGCCAGCCGGGATGCGAGCACGGAAGAAGTTGGTTGGGGAGAGGAGTTTGTCGAGGTTTGTGCTGGCAGAAATGGCGAACCAAAGCAGGCAAGAAGAATCAGTAAGCTGGCGTGAAGTAAGATCCGCGAGCATTTCATAATGTCTTTAACCCACAGTTGGCAACGGCCCAATTGTTTTCTCGTTAGCGATTGAGACTTGGACATCATCCTAACCAACCCTGCGGAAAACTGAAAATGAGGGTGTTGCGCACCCTGGCCTAAAGGTTCGCCGCTGCTGTGCCGATAAGGCATACAGAGTTGTCCACTTTAGAATAAGTACCTATTCGTATTCAGCAGGTTCAGCGCGCAGGTTCAGCGAGGTAGGTGCCGATGGAAGCTCAAAATCAAGCTGCGGCGCGGCCGGTCCGAGATCTACCCGATGCGCGGCGACAGCCTCGCTTCAAGCTTGATGTTGATATCAGAATCCATACGAAGACATGCGGCGTGCTGATGGGCCGCACTGTCGATATCAGCGAATCTGGAATTTCGGCTTTGCTGAAGCTCGAAGTTCTGGTGGGTGAGTTTGTGGAATTGCAATTTACGGTGCCTTTCGGGCCAGTGAGGGTTTACGCGGTGGTTCGCCAACGGAGCGCTTTTCGTTACGGCTTCCAATTCGTCGAGTCAAATGCAGTGCACGAAATCATCCAGACGACCTGCCGGAGCCTCGAACTCGAGCAATCGCTGTTTGGCGGGAATAAGTAATCCAGCTTTCCGCCGCATGCAACGGCTTGCGCTCGAGCTAATGACTGAGCTCTTCTGCAATCTGGTCTCCAAGCTGCTCCGCAAAATTTTGGAACGCTGGAATCTCAAACAGGCGCAATCCAATCTCCTCCTGCGGCAGAAATTCTGCATGAATGGCGCTGGCGTTGTCGCGCAGCGCGACGCGCAACCTGGCCGCAGTCTCTGGGTCGAAGCTCTCCGATACGATCACGCTGTTATCTTTCCAATGCTCTACGATCACTGCGCCTTCCTCGGTAGAAATCTGTGAGATGGACGCTGGGCAGTTATCGCCCGAACAAGCCGGCACCGGCTGCACGGTCGCGGTGCGATAGCGTTGCGAAACCGTGCGAGCATAGAAACTGGCGAACCATTCGGCGGCCTGTGGCGTTTTCCATCGCGAGACATATAACAGCGCCACATCGGCGGTGCTAGGCGATATATCCGCAACCACTTTGTCCTTCTTGCGGAAGGTCACGTAAGATCCGCCCTGCCATTCCGCAGAAAGTTCATCCGCAATTTTTCGTTCTCCATACTGCTTCAACAGTGCCCGCACATCCAATTCTCCGATCCCGCCCGAGTCGCACACGTCATACGCATGATTAAGAGCCGTTTGCATGTCCGGGATACGCACGGCGGGCAATTTGTCTCCGTTAATGTATGCCTCCGGCTGCAGCACTTCGTGCGAGTTGCGAGGAGGACGCACGAATGCACCGGCAAATGCCATCTTCTTTCCGCCTTTGTGCAGAAGTTCCCCTTCGAAAATCAGACCTTCCTGATAAGGAAAGCCTCCCATCTCGCGCAGAATCATCGGAGCATCGTGCATCATCTGGGAATCGATCACTGCCTTCACCGCCGGCTCTTCCATTTGGTAGATTAAGCCGGGAGTATCCTCGAGGGTGCGTCCGACGGGCCTGAGCATATAGTCCACATAAACCACCATAGCCTGTCCTTCGACTACGGCCTTTCGGGCGATCTGACTGTCGCCGTCGACAGTCGCGTTACTATTCGCTTGGTTGCCCGCAGGCTTCGACGTAGGTTTCAACCACTTTGCCAGATCATAGTTCTGGTCCTGCAAGGCATGCGTAAGTTCGTGCGCAAGGATCGGTTCCTGGTGATCAGGAGGAACCCAGTTCAGCATGGAAATGGTTTTGGTCTGGTCGTCGTAGTAAGCGGCAATTTGCTGGCCAGTGGATTTGACCAGGAATTCCTGCAGATTGAAATCCCGTGGCAGAAACCCGAATTTCTTCAGGCTGAGTTCTTCCTGGGCGAAACTTTTGTTGAAATCTTCTTTCGCCATCTGCGCAGCGGCATACTTTTCCACATCGGCCTTGCTGACCAACCGGCGCTTTACGGCGGCATGCTTCGGCATGCCCGTATCGTCGGCCGCGAAGGCGAAGATTCTGTCCACCGATTCGAACAGCTTCTTCGTATCCGCATCCGTCATTTTGACTTCGTTCGTCGTGTCTTTGCGCAGCTTACGGGCCACGTCACCCAGACTCTGCCCGGAATCTGGCTGCTGAGCGAAGGCGGAAACAGAAAAAGCGAGACAGG
Organism: uncultured Acidobacteriaceae bacterium; assembly: GCA_963836305.1. GTDB lineage: Bacteria > Acidobacteriota > Terriglobia > Terriglobales > Acidobacteriaceae > Sulfotelmatobacter. The sequence goes on from CAWIJP010000029.1 coordinate 268,070, forward strand.
TCGGAATGTAAATCGCAAGGACTGCCCACCGTTTCCAAAACGCCTTCATGGTTCCTCACTCAAAGACAAGAATGCACTCTCGTCGATTCTGCTTGAGCGAGGACCGCAACTCACCGCTTAAGTTTGGATTGCAATTACGAAGGTAAGCTCACGGTGGCGAAGGTCGTGCTTGAAACTCCTGCGGAAAACTACTTCAGCTCCGCCAACTTTTGGGTCGCCATCTGTCCGGCTTCGGTGGTGGGATTGTCTTTCTTGATCTGTTCGTAAAGGCGCTTGGCGTCGAGCGGCTGGTTGCCGGTTTGATAGAGTTCGGCCAGTTGCAACTGAGCGGTTACTTTACTCACGGAAACTGTGGGCTTGTTGATTAACTCCTGATAAATGGTGACGGCATCTTTGGTGCGGTTGGTATTGCCATAGAGAGTGGCCAGCGCAAGTTTTGCAATCGACGCCAGCTCCTTACCGCCGCTGGAAGCCACAGCCTTGAAGTCATTTTCAGCGGCTGCATTGTCGCCCTCGGCGGCGGAAGTTACTCCGAGAAAATACCGGGACACATCAGCCGAGTGCGTGTGCGGATACTCATCGATAATCGTCTGGAACTGCTTCTTGGCGGCTTCGGCGCGTTCTTTGGCGGAGGTGAAGCTGGGAACGCCAGGCTGGGCGGGGCTTCCGGCGGGACGGATCTGGGCCTCGAGGGTTCTGATGGCCTGGGTCATGTCGAGACTCGCCTTCTCGTTTTGCGCGCTTAGGTAATACCAACCGCCCACACCAGCGGCGGCGATTACCAGCAGGACGACCACGGCGATTACCAGAGTGTTTCTGTGTTCCACGCTCCAATGCGCGGTCTTCTCCGCGGCCTCGATGGTGACCCGGCTGAATGCGTCCTGCTTAAGTTGATGGCGTGTCTGTGCGCGCACGACTACCTTCCAATCTCAGTCTCGACGAGCCTTTTGTTTTGGAGACGAACCACCAGTTTAGCAGCCAGAAAACAGCAGCGTCAAAGTAGCGGAGCTAGTGCTGAGCTTCTTCCAGCAGTCCCTGCTCGAGTTTCTCCTGACACTCAATGCAGTGGCGCGTCCAAGGCACAGCTTCCAGACGTTTGGCATTGATTTCCTTGCCGCAGTGAATACATTCCCCGAAGCTGCCTTCGCGAATGCGCGCCAAAGCTTTGTCCACCATTTGCAGAAGCTGCCGCTCGTTGTTGCTCTGGCTGAAAAGAAACTCCTTGGTATAGGAACTGGCGGCGCGGTCGGCGATGTCCTGGGCCGTATCTTCATCGGCGGAGCGTCCGTCGGCCTGCGTGCGGGAGACGGTTCGGCGCAATTCCTGCTGCCGCGTCTCAAGCCGCTTCTTGAATCCTTCTAACTTCTTCTTATCCATAGTGTCACTTCTAAAATCCTGCGACGGCTTCCCTGAGCCGTCCGTGAGGAAAAGTCCAAACGACGATCATAAGCGCCAAAATTGAGATGCGTCAACAGGAGCTACCGGTGGCATGGAGGTTTCAACAACTCCCGCAATCGATAAATCTTCTGAGTGAAGTTTGTGGTTGAGGGATTGGCCGTCAGTGTTGAGGTCTTTCCGGCAGAGATTGTTTTTTAGGACCATTGGCGGTGACGAGGTTCTGAATTTTTTCGTAGGTCGACTGAGGAATTACTTTCTTTTTGAGCAGGTCTTCCTTGGAGGCGAAGGGACGCGCGTCGATGATGCTTTGCGCGTGATCTGCACCGACGCCGGGAAGTGCGGCCAGGTCTTTCTTGCTGGCACTATTCAAGTCTACGGGCTGTCCGTTGGCAGAGGGCGTGTCGCTCTTTTCTGCGGTTACATTTTGTGAGTTTCGGAAGGGTACGAGCTCTGGTTCGTGGGTGGAGGAGCAGCTTGCTGATTCTGTTGAGCGTATGAAAACGCGGTCAGCAAGACCACAGGCAAAATTACTGCGTTGAGAGATATCATTTTGACTCTCCTGACAAGCGGGAAATTGGATGCTGGTCGAGGGCCTGGAGTTTGCGAAGAACGGTAACGCGAAAAAAGACCGCCCCCCATGATCGGCAAGGCGGTCCTTTTGCTTCTTCAGTTCGCTTGATCAGTGATGATCGTTGTCCCAATTCTGTTCGGTCTCCCAGTGGTGTTCTTTTCCATTCCACCACTGATGGTACTGCTCCCAGCAACGCTGGCGTTCAGCGTTTAAATCGCGACGCCGGTCCTGGGCTTCGCGGCTGTGGTCGCCGTTATCGTGGATCGCTTTATCCAGTCGAGCCTCAGCCTTTTCGACCGCGTGCTGACAATGTGAGCGATCATCGGCATGAGCCCGCGGGGCTGCCATAAAAAACATAAGCGCCGTTGCCATCACCGCTGCCGCTGCTGTTTTTCCCAATCGTAGATTCAAGGGCATTCTCCTCTCGATTTCGGCAGCCTTGAAGGGCCTGCCGATTTGTGAAATCCACCCAACATCAGGGATTGATTTCTATTCAGTGCGACGAGTGACGTTTCGGAACAAACGAATCTTATGGGCGCGGGGGCAGCCGTTCGATACAGTTCATCCTGTAATTACCATTTGTTTACGAGAAGCGGTAAGACCAGAGAGTTTTGCCGCCAGTTCGAAATCAGAATGGCCAGATCTGATCTAGCGGGGCAAAGGATCTCTCGACCCGGCCAAGGCATAGGCCAGTACCGCCATAGCGGCCGCGTTTTCTCGCAGTTCGGTGGGAATAACTTTGTCCAGCGTATCAGCGGCGGAATGATGGTAGTTGAAATAACTTCGGCCGTCTTGCATCACGCCAAAGGCAGGAACTCCGGCGTTGGACATGGCTTCGATATCGGCCTCCGGGGGATAGGTCGTGGACCGAAAGATGGTTGCGCCAATACTGAGAAGAACCGATTGCACGGGGTGTAGGAAATCAATCGCGGCAGGTGCAGCCTTTACTTCGAATCCCAAGGGATGGTCCGCGCCCGAGTCGCTCTCGATGGCAGCGACGTAGTGCGGGAAATCGTTGGAGTATTCGGCAGTGTAAGCTTTGCTGCCGGAGCCTCCGGTCTCTTCGTCCATCCAGGCGATCACGCGGAGTGTGCGGGCGGGGCGCAGGTGTAGGCGCTGCAGAATTTCGGCGGTTTCCATGGCCATGACGACTCCGGCTCCATCGTCGATGGCGCCAGTGCCGAGATCCCACGAGTCGAGATGTCCGGAAACGATAACAATTTGGTCGGGATGTTCTGAGCCTTTGAGGTCGGCGATCACGTTGTAGCTGGTTTCGTCGGGCAGCTTCTGCGGGGTGAGGGTGAGATGCATGCGGACCTTGCCCTGGGCGGCGAGGTGAACGATAAGGTCGGCATCTTCGGCAGTCACGGCTCCGGCGGGAATGCCTGCTGGAAAACTGAATCCGGTATGCGGAAGACGGTAATCAGCATTTCCCACCGATCGTACGAGGGCGGCGACTGCACCCAGATCGGCAGCGGCTTTTGGTCCGGCTGCGCGGTAGCGGACGGCTTCGCCATAGGCAGCAAAGGCTTCTCCCGACGCCGCTTTTTGCTTGTCGAAGATTTCATTGAACAGGACGATCTTGCCCGCAACTTTGTCGCGGCTGAGAGCGGTAAGTTCGTCGAAGGTGTTAACCGTGACCACGTCCGCAGTGAGTCCGTCGGCCGGAGTCGAGGTGCTGCCACCCAGCGCGGTGAGCACAATCTTTTGCGTAGTGCCGGGAACCATGCCGGGATATTCGACCAAGGCGGCAGTTTCGGCTCCCCGGACCCAGTGCGGGACGACGACTGGCTGCAAGCGAACATCGAGGCCCAGTTGGCGGAGTTCGGTGGCAACATATTGGGCGGCGGCAAGAGCTTGCGACGAGCCGGTGGGACGCGGTCCTATGTTCTCGGTCAAATGAGCCAGTTGGCGGTAGGCGTAATCGTCATTCAGCGCCGCGGCCTTGATGGCAGAAAGCTGCTGTAAAAGCAACGGAGGGAAATTCTGCTGTTCGGTTGGCGAGGACTGCGGGACGGCCATCCGCGAGAGCCCGGACTGCGGCGTTTGTGCCGGGGTTTGGGCGGTTACGAGAACTGAGAATGATAAGACTGCGATCTGGGAGGCAATAAGGCAGCGGAGAGCCATTGTCATGTTGCAGCCAAGTGTATCGGAGAGAGACGACAGAGGAAAGATAGGGACCTACCACGTTAACCCGATGTCTTCGAAGATCGAGCATGCTAGCTTGGGGGCATGGACAAGAAGCAGATTAACGATCCCAAGATCACGTGGAACTTCCTGATATGGGTGGGTGGAGTTTTCATGCTGTCTCTTTTCGCCGTGCTGGCGCATTTCGTGTGGAGAGTCTTCTAATGGTGTGAGGAGATCCGTTCGCCGCAAGAAAAATGGCCCTATTTCTAGGGCCAAATTTCGAAGAGGCAAAGAGGTAGGTGGTTTAGGAAAGGCTATGCAAGTCGCCGCTCCGCCAGTTGGAACGGCACTTCGGGAAATGTTTCGAGGCGAAGAGAGTGAGGGTCATTGCTTTTGTGTACGGCCTCTTGGTTACATGAGAAGATGCATTTGCCGAACCAAAAACGAATGACCACTGCCGCGTGATGCGCAAGCCAGCAACATCCTGAAAAGCAAGGCTTAACAAGTCTAACAACCGTAAAAAGCCGATCGCTGCGATTGGGTTGATGCCCAGTCAGAGTGCAGAAGCCTGCACATTCAATGCAGGCGGATGCTACGGAAAAGGATAAATTCGAGCCGCCGGAACGAACCAGCGGCTCGAAAATAAACTAGCTATTCCCTGCCACCGTACGCAGCTTCCCGGGAAGGAAGTGGTAAGGAGGCCATGGTCCGCTGATGGCTACCTGGCAGTTCTTTAACTGCTTGGCGGCCGTGTTATAGCGGTTCTGATATTTCTCGACCGACTTGGAATCGATGAGATGGGCGATATCGATGAGCATGCCTTGCGGGGCAACCTTCTTGCAGCTCACCTCTTCTTCCAGCGGGTTAAAGAGCTTGTGCACCTGGACGGACAAAGCGCGAGCCTTGGTTTGGCGCTCACGCTCGCGGGAAGCCTTGACGCGCAGCTTGGAAAGATAATCGCCTCCGACAGTGTCGGGCAGGACGACATCGATCATTGCTTCGCGCAGCGAACCGTCAGTGACCGTCAACTTGATGTGCATTTCGGACTTGCCGCGGAGTTTGGCGACGCTTAAACCGAAGGCCCGCCGGTTGACCCGGACAGCCTGGCGCAGGGCGTCATCGCTCTCAAAAATGGTTCCGAAACGGAAGGGAAGCACGGTGGAATTGCGGAAGCAGCCGCTGACCACGCGAGCGTGGTCGATGGCCGCTTTCTGATCAAGCGGGGTACTGTTGGGGTCGTATTCGCTCACGATCACAGCGAATTCGCCGCTGGGATAGCTGAGGACAGGGGCTCCATTCACGCCTTGAACATTCTCAATTACGAAAGGGCGTCGGGAACGGGTGCCGTTTGGAAGGGTCTGGTGCTCGGTAAGGCAGTATGCGTACCACGACATATTGAACTCTCCGAACCGGGACGGAGGCTGACGAACCGCCTCGTTATGTTGTTTTGCACAACCTGAGCTACAAGTCTGGAAGTTTACTTAGCGGTACAGGGTCAAATCGGGAAACCTACTATCTGCCCCGTAAGGCATATTACTTCGGATTGATGGGAAAATGCAACTTTTTCGTTACAAGAGGCATCGCTGAGGAAATCTTGAGGTTTTACAAGGCTTTGCAAGGCCAGATTGAGAAAACTGGACTGAAGACGAATCACTTCTTTTTCGCGGCTGCGGCGGCAGCTGCCCGAGCGGTCCGTTCCTGAAGGGATAGCATCACCACCTGGAGCATGTCGTCTTGCGGAGCCGGCTTTCCGGTCCAAATCTCGAATTGCCGGGCAGCCTGGTGGACAAACATTTCAATGCCGGGGATGATTTGCGCGCCTCGCTCCTTTGCCAGCTGCAGTAGCCGGGTTTCGGGTGGATCATAGATCATGTCGAAAACGTAGCGCGCGTTGATTTCCTTTTCCTGAAGCGGAGTTTCGCGGCTATTGCCCATGCCGACAGGAGTGGCATTGATGATCACGTCGAAGGAATATTTCTTCAAGTCGACGCGCTTCAAAGAGCGCGCGTGGGCCCGGCGGGCAAGCTTTTGCGCGGCAGCGGCACTCCGGTTGAGAATGAAGACCTCTGCTCCTCGTTCTTTCAGCCCAAAGACGGCAGCTCGGGCGGCGCCTCCCGCGCCCAGCACCAGAATTTTCGCGTCCTGCAGAGTGCTCAGGCGGCGCTCCAGCGGACGTACCACTCCGGAGGTATCCGTGTTGAAGCCGTAGAGCTTGCCATCCTGGGCGCGGACCACAGTGTTGCAGGCGCCTATCTTCGTGGTATGCGAATCCGTGTTATCGAGATAAGGAAGGATTGCCTCCTTATATGGCATGGTGATGCTGAGGCCATGAATGGGAATTTCGCGCACGCAGGTCAGGAGGTCTTTGAGAGTCTTTGCGTGCAGCGCGAGATAGACGGCATTTACGTTCTCCCGGCGGAAGGCAGCATTCATGATGGCGGGAGAAAGTGAGTGAGCGACGGGATCTCCGGCAACACCATAGACGCGCGTTGCCGCATCCACCTGTTCGATGCGGTAAACGCCGCGCAACTCCTGGGCGGTGACTTGTCCGGGAGCGGTTTCTTCTCCCGGACTGACGGCGGCAAAGGTAAACACGCTGCCGGCGCGCACTCCGAGAACCCGGCTGATGATGCCCTGCTCGCCCATGCAAACCCCGACGATAGAGTGGTTGTCGCTCTCGCGCCCCAGGAACTGAATCATGGAAACATTGTCGGCCAGCGTGGTGGCAGTACCCACGATTTTGTAGAAGTCAGCGGGGTAGGCGCGCATTTTCTCCAGCGTCTCATCGAGCTTCTTGGTCCCGCGAAAGTCGTGAAAGGAGAGAATGAGTGCGGCGCGAGCGCGAAGCTTTTGCAACTGCTCCGGCTTGCACTTAAGCGCGGTCTGGAGTTCGATGTCGATGAGTTGGCATCCCGCAGCCGCCGCTTTGGCCAGAATGTCCAGCTGTGAGGCGATGGAACCGCGAAACTTGCCTCCGCTTGCGGTCCGCCGGCAGGTAGCAATAACTGTAATGCCGGAGTGGGTCTCCAGAAAGTGCTTGATCTTTGGAAGAGCCAGGTTTGGCTTTGAAATGTAGTCTAACCTAAACTCAAGAAAGGAGTTATCGCGGATCAGGCCTTCGGCTTTCTCGATCAGTTCTGCGGGGTCAGGAGCCGCCACAGCGACGCAAACCCGCGGCAGCCGCAAGGGCAGAACCCGAGGTGGATAAGCTTTAGGAGCAGAAATCATCTTGAATCAATAGGTTCGGATTCGACCAACAAGGTTCGGCGCGAATCTTACAGGGGTCGAATTGTAGATGCAACTGTGGAGTGAAAATTTAGTCGAAAAAAAACTGTTTTCACATTCCGCCTGACACCCTCGTAACCTTGACCCCCTCTTACCCCCTTGTTACCTTCCATCTGACGCAGCAGTTCCATGGTATTTGAGGGGGAAGACGCCGAGGGCGGCCCTTTCCGGAGGCAACATGAAGAAAATAGGTTGGTTATTGGTGTTAGCGGCGACTGCAGTCTGGGCTCAGAGCTCGCTGGATACCGCTACCGCGAATGTGGTTACGCCGTCGGGGACGATTCCCACGATACCCAGTTTTCCGATCCAACGGGTGCAGATGCCCACCTACGCAGATGTTTACTGCGCGGGTTTCATTAATCGTGAAACCCTACCTGATGCCAACTTTGTGGCCGGCGGCCTGCAGACTCCCAACACCACCAAATTTGTAAAGAACGACGTCGTTTACCTTGAAGGAAGTGGCTACTCTTTGGGTGCACAGTATGAGATTATCCGCGCCTTGCGGGATATGGACGAATATGAAATGTATCCCGGACAAAGCAAGATTATGAAGGCTACGGGGCAACCCTACGCGGAAGTAGGACGCGTTCGAATCATCGATACGCGCAGCAAGACCGCCGTGGCGCTGGTCGAATATTCGTGTGATCCCATCAATCCCGGGGACACCGCGATTCCTTTTGCCGAGAAATCCATGGTGGCGTTTCATCCGCCGGTGCGCTTTGATCGCTTTCTGCCGACCGGCAGCAAAGTATCGGGACGCATTGTGATGGGGCGGGACTTCGATTCAGTACTGGGAACTGGCCAGAAAGTCTACATGAATGTGGGAGCGAACCAGGGCGTGAAGGTGGGCGACTACTTCCGCGCGGTGCGCAGCTACGAAGCCGACCTGACTGACCCTGTTGATTCGCTTTCGTTCAAAGCCGCGATCAGTGAGGACACGCAGAAGAAGCAACCTTCCTTCGATCCGAACATGTTCACCAAAGGAAATGGTCCGGTGATTCACGTTCGCGATTTGCCACGGCGCGCCGTTGGCGAGATTGTCGTGATCGGAACCACGCCCACCACTGCCACTGGAATGATCGTTTTCGCCATGGAAGACGTGCATGCCGGCGATAACGTGGAGCTGGACGAACAGACACAAGCGCAGGCACAGGCACAAGCACAAGCACAATCGCAGTAGCTTGGCGATTGCCAAGAGAAAAGACAGGCCGGGGACGGGCAACCGTCCCCGGTTTTTATTGTGGCGTGTCTTGATGACAAATCGCAGAGGGTGAATCGTGTCAAAATAGCGGCATGAGAAGTTCGCAAGCCCCGCCCATTCCTGAATTTCTCTACGGCACCGCCTGGAAGGAAGAACGAACGCCCGCGCTGGTCGAACTCGCGCTGCGCGCGGGCTTTCGAGGGATCGATACCGCCAACCAGCGGCGGCATTACTTCGAAGAGGGAGTTGGCCAGGGATTAGCTGCTGCCTATCGCGCCAGCGCAGTCACTCGCGCAGATCTTTTTCTGCAAACAAAATTTACTTATCGGCCGGGCCAGGATCACCGTTTGCCATACGAAGCCAGTGCCAGCTTTTCCATTCAAGTGGAGCAATCGATGGCTAGTTCGCTTGACCATCTCAGCACCGACTACGTTGACAGCTACATTCTGCACGGACCGGCTTCCGGCCACGCATGGACCGATGCCGATGCTGAAGTGTGGGAAGCGATGCAGAAGGAGCGCGCTGCCGGCCGCGCCCGTCTGCTGGGAGTAAGCAATGTTTCGCTCCGGCACTTGGAGCAGTTGGCCAGTGCGAACTCAGAGCTTCCCGCCTTCGTGCAGAACCGCTGCTATGCCCGCTTAGGCTGGGACCGGGATGTCCGGCGATTTTGCCGTGAGCGCAAGATTGTTTATCAGGGATTTTCGCTGCTCACTGCGAATATTGAAGTGCTTCGTCATCCAGCAGTCGTCAGCCTTGCCAAGGATCATGAGGTTACTCCGGCGCAGGTGATTTTTGCTTTTGCACGCGCGGTCGGGATGCTGCCTCTTACCGGAACTTCCAGCCCCGAGCACATGCAGCAGGATCTCGCCAGCTTGTCGTTGACGCTTGCGCCAGAATCGGTGCTGGCGATCGAAAGTATAGCTGGCTAGCGCTGCCCTACTTCAATCCCTCCACTACATGAGCTTGCGAAAGTGTCACTGGCCGGAATATCAGGGGTGATTCAGCAGAGCGAGAGCTTCGCTGGTATTCAAAAATCTTGCTCCCAGATCCTTGAGTTCGGACACGGCCCGTTGTCCATTCTCTGCGTTTAATGTTTCGATTGCATCCTGCACTACTGACACGCGGCGGCCACGATCCAGCAATCCTTTGGCAGCGAAGCGTACACAATATTCTGTGACCACGCCGAAAACCACGAATTCAACATCGTCCCCGAATCGCTGCAAGAACTTCGCAGCGTGGCGGCTCTCAAAGATGTCTAGCGTTTGTTTCTCCAAGAGAACCTGTTGATACGCGGAAAGATCGTGCGGAAGCACTGCCCGGGCATCGTTTGTTATGGTGAGAACTTTATCGGTCAACGCCTCGGGAACGAACTGGGAGCCGGGGGTGCCCTTGATGCAGTGCGGAGGAAACGTTTGAAACTCAGGATCGTCCTGAGAGTGGTAGCAACCGTGCGAGACCAGAAAGACGCGGCCTTGCCGGGCGGCGTCGGTCAGCTTGCGAATATTAGGCAGCAACCGCTCGGCTCCGGGCACGTAGAGCTTGCCGCCGGGCAGCATAAAATCCGCCTGCGGATCAACTTCCCAGAAAACTACGCTGCCTGAAACCATCGCATTCCCCTGTCAGCGGAAACTGGCTCCTATCTCGTATGCGGACTCATCACCCGAAACGGCGTGTCGGCTTTGCGTGAGAACAATCTTCGCCGAGGGTAAGCTCGCAAAGGCCATCCACAAATTCGGGAGTCAAACTGTCATGTCGAATGAGGAACCGCATGTAAATGGGACCGTACAGAGAATCGAGCAGCAAATCCATGTCGACATTTTTTTTCAACTGGCCGCGGGAGATGCCACGACGAAGTGTGGCGTAAGCCTCCTGGCGTCGAGGCTTCATGAAACGTTCGCGAAAGGCCGCGATCAGGTTACGATCGCTTTGCCCGGCGCCGAGCATGGCCGATACGATGCGGCCGCGGCGGCCGCGGAAGACTTTTATGAGTTGCCGCATCTGCTGGCTCATGTCTCTTTGAACTGATCCGGTATCGGGAAAGTGCAGCTTGCGAGTGGTGCTGCTGGCAAATGCATCGGCGATCAACGCGCCCTTATCCGGCCACCAACGGTACACTGTGGCTTTGCCAACGTTGGCGCGAGCCGCTACCGCTTCAATTGTCAGTTCTGAAAAGCCCTTTTCGGCAAGCAGCTTCAACGTGCTTTGAAGGATGGATAGCCGAGCCGCTTCACTGCGAGGCCGCCCCGGTGGCCGCTTACGGCCGCTGCCATCGCCATTCCTGTGAACCGGAGCCTTCTGGCGCATGTGCTAACACTAACATATAATCAGCTCTGCGCATTAGAATCCAATACGGGCAGTATCGAATCTAAAACAAACTTGATGGGGTTGGCTTCGCATCCGTGCAGGCGGCCCTCTTTAACTTTGGGTGGTGCCTAAGCGATGTGGATAGTAGCGTTAGCCTTAAGACGTCCCTACACGTTTGTGGTGGTGGCGCTGGTCATCATTATTCTGACGCCGCTCACGATTCTGCGTACGGCGACTGACATCTTCCCGAGCATCGATATTCCCGTAGTGTCCGTGGTGTGGTTTTACACTGGTATGTCGCCGCAAGATATGGCCGACCGCATCGTGGCCAACTCCGAGCGCGGCATCACCACAACCGTCAACGACATCGAGCACATGGAATCGCAGTCCGTATACGGATTGGGTGTCATCAAAGTTTTCTTCCGCCCGGGCACCAATGTACAAGGTGCTATCGCGCAAATCACCGCAATCTGCCAAACCAGCGTGCGCAGTTTACCGCCGGGCACAACCCCGCCGCTTATTATTTCTTATAGCGCTTCGACCACGCCTATCATTCAGCTCGGCTTGAGCAGCAAGACTCTTCCGGAACAACAACTCTTCGATCTTGGGCAGAACTTTCTGCGTAACTATCTTGCGACCGTGCCGGGCGCGGCTACTCCGTATCCTTACGGCGGGAAAATTCGGCAGATCCAGGTCGACCTCGACTTGGCGAAGTTGCAAGCCTACGGCCTCGATCCCAACGACATTGTGAATGCCGTCAATGCGCAGAACATCATTCTGCCTTCCGGCACCATCAAGATGGGCTCGCTGGAATACAACGTGGAGATGAATGGAACGCCGCAAACCATCGCGGAGTTGAACGACCTGCCGGTGAAGACGACCAACGGTTCCACGCTCTATATGCGGGACGTTGCCCACATCCGCGACGGCTTCGCTCCGCAGACCAACATTGTGCGCCAGGATGGAAACCGGGGCGCGCTTATGTCGATTTACAAGAATGGCAATGCGTCGACGCTGCAGATTGTCGCCGGCGTGAAAAATATAGTGCAGCAAGCCGCGCAAGCCTTGCCGCCGGAGCTGAAAATCACGGCATTGTTCGATCAGTCGTTGTTTGTGCGCGCATCGATCTACGGCGTGTTGCGGGAGGGACTGATTGCGGCGGCGCTTACTGCGATCATGATCCTTGTCTTCCTGGGCGACTGGCGACCTACGATCGTCATTTCTATTTCCATCCCGCTTTCCATCTTCGTTTCAATCATCCTTCTCGGGGCGATCGGACAGACCATCAACATCATGACTCTGGGAGGATTAGCGCTGGCGGTCGGCATCCTGGTGGACGATGCCACGGTTGAGATTGAAAACATCGAGCGCAATCTGGCGATGGGTAAAGAAATGCGGCAAGCCATTCTTGATGGCGCGCAGCAAATCGCCGTGCCGGCCTTTGTTTCGACGCTCAGCATTTGCATTGTGTTTGTGCCCATGTTCTTTCTGACGGGCGTTGCCAAATTTCTGTTTGTGCCTTTGGCCGAAGCTGTGAGCTTCGCCATGCTGGCCAGCTATTTATTATCGCGAACCCTGATTCCAACACTGGTTATGTACATCATGCGCGGGCATGAGCATCGCGAGGAAACGCCAAAATCATTTTTCGGCCGATTTCAGCGTGGCTTCGAACGCAAGTTCGAAGACTTCCGGCGAGGCTATGAGGCGTTGCTGGAAATCACGCTGGAATACCGAAGTGTGTTTGTAGTCTGCTTTCTGGCATTCTGTCTGCTTTCTCTCGGACTCTTTTTCTTCTTGGGCGAAGACTTCTTCCCGCAAGTAGATGCCGGTCTGTTGCGGCTGCATGTGCGGGCCCGAGCTGGCTTGCGTGTGGAAGAAACTGCTCGGCTCTGCGATGAAATTGAAACCGTTTTGCGGCAGGAAGTCCCGAAAGGGCAACTGCAGACTGTGCTCGACAACATCGGTCTGCCCAACTCGGGCATCAACCAGTCGTATAGTTCGAACGGAACCATTGGCAGCAGCGATGCCGAGATCCTCATCGCACTGGATCCGGAAAAGCATCCACCCACCGCCGATTTGACGCGGCGTTTGCGCGAGGTTTTGCCGCGTCGTTTTCCCGGCGTTGAGTTCTTTTTCCAGCCGGCTGACATCGTGACGCAAATTCTAAACTTTGGCTTGCCCGCTCCCATCGACGTGCAGATCATCGGCACCGACATGGGAACCAGCTATGACATTGCGCAACAGATTGCCAACAAAATGCGGCACGTTCCTGGTACAGCCGACGTGCACGTGCAGCAGTTGCTCTCTCTGCCCACGCTGCACATGGACATCGAGCGCACGCGAGTGACGCAAGTTGGCCTTACGGCGCGTGCCGTAGCGCAGAGCGCGTTGGTTTCGCTGAGCGGCAGTTTCCAGACAGCTCCCAATTTCTGGCTGAATCCGAAAAATGAAGTTACCTATCAGATGGCGGTGCAGTCTCCGCAATACCGTATGACCAATCTCCAAGACCTGCTGAACATTCCCGTCACTTCGCTACAGGGTCCGCAGCTCATGGGGAATTTGGTGCAGCTATCACCCACTGTGCGGGCCGCGACTGTAAACCACTGGAACGTCGCGCCGGTTATCGATGTCTACGCCAGCACCCAGGATCGAGACCTTGGCGCTGTAGCTGCGGACACGGACAAAATACTCAAGACATTCGATGGTCATCTGCCGCGCGGCACTCATATCGTGGTGCGCGGCCAGGTGGCTACTATGCGCTCGTCCTTCTTCGGCTTGGGCGTGGGATTGGTGGGCGCGATTCTTCTGGTCTATTTGCTGATCGTGATCAACTTTCAATCCTGGCTCGATCCTTTCATCATCATTGCCGCACTGCCCGGAGCGTTGGCGGGCATCTGCTGGTTCCTGTTGCTGACCCGCACCACATTGAGTGTGCCGTCGCTTACCGGCGCAGTCATGTGCATGGGCGTCGCCACCGCTAATTCGATTCTGATGGTGAGCTTCGCCCGCGAACAAATGGATGAAGGGATTCCTGCGGTGAAAGCGGCGGTTGCTGCGGGATATACGCGCATGCGTCCGGTGCTGATGACCGCACTGGCTATGATCATCGGAATGGTGCCGATGGCTTTGGGATTCGGCGAAGGCGGCGAGCAGAACGCGCCGCTGGGTCGCGCTGTTATCGGAGGTTTGTTGTTCGCCACAGTGGCTACGCTATTCTTTGTGCCTAGTGTGTTCGCCATCTTCCACAGCCGCCGCGAGGCCAGGCGGTCGCAGGCTGAGCAGAATAAGAAATAAAGCTGTTTATAAGAAATCGAGTCGAGCGGAGCGGAGTCAACAAGAATGACCGAGGAAATTAAATCGAAGCCAACTCAGGACGAGCGGCGCGATGAACCGGGCTCCAATGGCCGGCAGTCTCAACCGCAAGACGGCAACGAAGAGCATCATGCGGTCAGCGCCCAGGCACAGCGGGATGAGGAGATTGAGGAGATCCAGAAGCGCTCGCGGTACCAACCACCCTCCATCCAGCGCCCTCCTGAAATGCCGCCTGCTCCGCCGCGCAAGGCGTTGACCATGGTCGGGGTTCTCCTGCTGGTTCTTCTGGTCGCAGGCGGGATCACTTTGCTGGTGCGGGTAACCCACGAGCGTGCGCTGGCCAAAGAAACTGAAGCGGAGACCATTCCTACTGTTGCCGTAGTCAACCCAACCCCGGAAAAGCCCGATGAAGATTTAATTCTGCCCGGATCGATGCTCGCCTATGAGGAATCGCCAATCTATGCTCGTACCAACGGATACCTGGTGCGCTGGTACAAAGACATCGGCAGCCGGGTAACGAAAGGCGAGTTGCTGGCCAAGATAGATACGCCCGAAGTGGATCAGGAATTGAATCAAGCACGAGCAACGCGCCAGCAAATTGTCGCGCAGATGGAAATCGCGAAAATCACCTCCGAACGATGGGAAAACCTGCGCAAGACTGACTCCGTTTCCGCGCAGGAGGCCGACCAGTACTCCAGCGCATATACCCAGAGTCAAGCCAATCTGGCCTCGGCCGATGCCAACGTGCGCCGGCTCCAACAACTGGAGGGATTCAAAGATGTCTACGCTCCCTTCACCGGTGTGCTTACCAGACGCAATGTAGATCCGGGCGCGCTGATCAATGCCGGGGCTCAAGCTCCGGGCCGCGAGCTGTTTGATCTGGCGCGAGTCGATCCTCTGCGGGTTTATACCAGTGTGCCGCAGGCCTACGCTCCGTACATAAAGGTCGGTGCAAAGACTTTCGTGACGCTGCAGGAATTTCCCGGACAAAAGTTTGTGGCCGAGGTGGCACGAACTGCAGAAGCCATTGACACCAACACTCGGACTCTACTCACCGAAGTTGACGTGTCCAACAAAGATGGCCGTCTGCTGCCCGGTTCGTTTGGCGAAGTTCACTTCGCAGTCGGGTCTAACGTGAACAAGGTCACCGTCCCGGTGAACACGATGCTGTTTCGCGCCCAGGGCGCGCAGGTGGCTGTGGTAGGGCCGGATAACAAGGTGGAGTTGCGATCCATCAACATCGGGCGCGATTACGGGACGAGCTTAGAGATTCTGGGGGGGGTCGAGCCCACGGACCGTATTGTCGTCAACCCGCCTGATTCTCTTGAACAAGGGCAGCAGGTGAACGTGGCTCAACCTCCGAATCAGCAGCAGCCCGGTCAGACGCAGAGCCAGCAGAAAGGCGGAGCGTAGTGAAGCCTGCCGGACTATGCTCGGCGCTTGCGCTCTTGACCTTGACGGCTGGATGTACGGTTGGTCCGCGTTACAGCCGGCCTGCGGCGCCGGCGCCGGCTCCCGATGCATGGAAGACACAACCGCCATGGCAACCGGCCACGCCCAAGGATTCAATCCCGAAGGGTGAGTGGTGGAAAATCTATAATGATGCCGACCTCAATTCCTACGAGCAGCAATTACTGCAGGCCAATCAATCCCTGGTCGCAGCTCGCGACCGTCTGGATCAGGCTCGCTCGCTGGCGCGCGTAGCCACTTCCGGAGTGTTTCCACAACTCTCGGCCGATCCCTCCGCGGTGCGTGAGCGCGGATCAGGAAATCGTCCGCTGAATGGCGCAACGCCAGCCGAAGTCGGAAGTGTGCCGAATAATTCCAGTCAGACCATTCCACCGTATACGCAGAATGTGTTTACGATCCCGTTCGACATCAACTATGAGGTCGACGTTTTCGGGCGGGTGCGGCGCCAGGTGGAAGCGGCGAACGCCACTCTCCAGTCCACGGCTGCTGATCTTGGAAACGCGCAACTGGTGCTGACCGCGGAACTCGCCGCTGACTATTTCTCTTTGCGCGAATTGGACGCGGAGTTCAATGTGGTGCAGGAGTCTGTCGGCTACCAGCGCAAAGGTTTAGATCTCGTGAACCGGCAACACGAAGGTGGCATCGTCAGCGGACTCGAAGTTGCTCAACAAGCCGCGCTTCTCGACGCGACAATATCGCAGCTCTCTTTAGTGCAACAGTCCCGTGCGCAATATGAACATGCCATTGCGGTATTGATAGGGCAGCCAGCCTCGAGCATCAATGTGCATGTCGCGCCGTTGCAGGCTACGCCGCCGCCAGTGCCGCTGGGCGTGCCTTCTGACATGCTGGAGCGTCGACCGGATGTTTCCTCGGCGGAGCGGCAGATGGCTTACCAGAATGCGCAGGTCGGCATTGCACGCACCGCTTTTTATCCGCAAATTACGCTGAGTGGCGCTGGTGGTTGGCAGAGTGCGCAGTTGGCGCCTCTACTCAACGCGCCGAGCCTTTTCTGGTCCCTTGGAGCCGACGCGTTAGAACCCATCTTCGAAGGCGGACGAAACCGCGCCAACCTGGCGGCAGCGCGCGCCGCTTACGATCAGTCCGTGGCAAACTATCGCCAGGCAGTGCTCACCGCTTTCCAACAAGTGGAAGACGGTATCAGCAATTTGAGCACGCTGTCACAGGCGCTGGTCACACAACATGCCGCCGTGGACGACGCGCGGCGTGAACTCACCATCGCCAATAATCGTTACATCGGCGGCGCCACGGACTATCTCAATGTCATTAACGCGCAGACCACTCTGCTCAGCAGTGAACGGTTGGAAACGCAGTTGCTTGGTCAGCAGATGGTCAGTTCGGTTTACCTGGTGAAGGCGCTCGGCGGCGGTTGGGATTCCAGCGAGATCAAGGAGCAGCAGGTTCATCCTCAGGCAATTCAAGTGTTGCAACCCTAAAACTTTCCCCGCGGATTGCAATCACGCCGCGCTTCTAGCAGGATTCGCGAAGCGGTTCGTGCGAGAATGGTCGCGCTCATTTTGTGACCGGCCTTGACTACTGAATCCCCAGCACTGTCGATGAATACTTCAATCCCTCGCCGTCGCTGGCGTATCGCTTTCCTGCTTGCCTTCGGAGTGCTGGTCAACTTTTTTGATCGCATTAATTTATCCGTCTCTCGCGATGCGCTTCATGACTCCTTCGGATTATCGCTGGTGGCCTTTGGCTATCTCTCCAGTGCCTTCAGTTGGACTTACGCTTTAATGCAAATGCCCGCAGGAGTATTGCTCGACCGGTGGGGAGTGCGTCGCGTAGGACGCTTGAGCGCATTTCTGTGGAGCCTTTCCTCTTTCGCTGCGTCGGTCGCTCCCAGCCTCGGCTGGTTCTTCGGAGCGCGCTTCCTTCTCGGCGTGAGCGAGTCACCCACTTTCCCCGCCAACGCGAAAGCTCTGGGCTACTGGTTCACGCGCGAGGAGAGGAGTCTGGCAACTGCGATCACCGACGCGGCTGCGAAATTCTCCAGCGCCATTGGCGTTCCATTGATCGGCCTGCTGCTTCTCTATTTTGGCTGGCGGTGGAGCTTCGCTGCCACTGGCTTGGTCAGCTTCATCTATTTTCTTTTGTTTTTCTGGATATACCGGAATCCCAGTGAAGACCACAAACTGTCCCGTCAGGAACTGCAGTTCGTTCTGAACGGTGGCGCTCAATTGGAAGATCAGGCGAGAGCAGAAGGTGGCAGCTCGCTGGGCTATCTTCTGAGACAGCGAAAAGTTTATGGACTTGCTTTGGGATGGGGAGCTTACAACTACACGTTTTTTCTGCTGCTCACGTGGCTGCCCAGCTATCTCTCAGTTTCGCTGCATGTGGATTTGTTTCACTCGATCTTCTACACCAGCGTGCCCTGGTTATTCGCGACTGCCACGGATCTTTTGATTGGAGGATGGCTGGTGGACTCGCTCATCCAGCGAGGCCATGACGCGAACCGTGTCCGACAAACTGTTCTGGTGGCGGGAACGGCTTTCGGTCTGGCGATCTTCGGTGCGGCGCGAAGTCACACCCCCACTGCCGCGCTGATTTGGATCAGTCTGGCTCTTGGAGGGCTGGCGGCTGCTGCGCCCGTTGCATGGACCGTCCCTTCTCTTATCGCGCCCCGGGAGAGCGTGGGCACACTAGCTGGCGCGGTGAATCTTTGCGGACAGATTGCGGCAATCTCCGCTCCCATCGTGACCGGCTATATCGTGGCGGCGTCGCACTCGTTTGCGGCAGCGTTCGTGACTGCGACCGTGATCCTGCTGATGGGGATTGTAGGCTATGTTTTTCTGCTGGGACGCATCGAGCCGATTCCCGAACCATGACGCGAACCCGCTTGCCGAATATGAGCCTTCGTCGATGAATTCGGGTTGAATGGTGTAGGTTAGAATTATGCCGTCGAAATCCCACGCGCGTCCGCTACGATGGTACGCGATCCCTGTGCGCGTTTTGCTGGTGACATTTATCGGCACTTTGATTTCGTTTGCGGTGAGCCTGTTTCTGGGCATTATTGGAGTCGGGGCGGTCTCGACTTTGCGCCACGTGCATCCTGATATGACGATCGCTTATCGTCACATCGCTCTGCCCGCGGCTGTGGTGGCGGGAAGCATTATTTTTGTGCTGGCCCTGGTTATGGAAATCCGCCATTACCGGCAGGCGAAAACTCTGGCGAATATCGAGAGGGTCAGCTAAGTATGATTCCCAAGTTGCCGCCACGCATTGCTATCCCAGTGCCTCATTCCAGCGATCCTGAATATGCGGAGCGATCGATCCCGCAGTATGAATATGCGGTCAAACTCGCGGGAGGCGAACCGGTTCAGATTCCACTCGACAGGGCGCCTTCCGAAGTAATGAAAATCATCGAGCGTTGCGACGGAGTTCTGCTACCCGGCAGCAAGGCCGATGTCGATCCCGCGAAATTTGGCGTATCGCGATCTCCGCACACTGCTGCCGCCGATCCGCCTCGCGACATCGTCGACGAACTTCTGCTGCAAGATGCATACAAGATGCGTAAACCGATCCTTGGCATTTGTTACGGATTGCAGAGCCTGAATGTTTATCGCAGCGGGTCGCTCATCCAACACATCCCGGATTTTCTTCCCGAGGATCTGCGCGGGCGGGTCGATCACGAAGCAGGGAAAAATGTGGCGGTTGCGCACGAAATCGAAGTTGCAGGGGATTCGAAACTCGCAAACGTGTTATCGCCCGACAGCCTCGTGCTCCCGGTGAACTCATCGCATCACCAATCAGCCGGCACAATCGGCGACGGTCTGCTTGTCTCGGCTCACTGCATCGACGACGGTATCGTCGAAGCCCTGGAAGGAACCGCTCCCGATCACTTCGTCATTGCTGTGCAGTGGCATCCCGAGCGTTCCGTCGATCATGACGAACCATCCCGCGCTATTTTTCGCGCCCTGATTAAAGCGGCAGAAGCGCGACATCAGCAACTGAAGACTGAGTTTGAAAGTGTGAAGTGAATTCTAAAATCTACGGTTGAACTCAGCTTAGCTATCTCTTTTTGTTTCGCGGCTTCTTCAGACTGCTACGCTTTTCCAGCAGCACCACTACGTGCGCGACCGCAGTATTTTCCAGATTGAGTCCTTCCGGCGTTTTTGCTTTGAGCCCGACGCAATCGGCTGGCACTCCCAGCAACTCTGCCACGTGCGCACGAATTGCCGCAGCATGCGGTCCAATTTTAGGAGCGGCAAGAACCAGGCTCGCGTCCATGTTTACCAAGCTGTATCCGGCATCGCGCACACGTTTCAAGGCTTCGCGCAAAAAGACGGCAGAGTCGGCGCCCTTCCACTTCGGATCGGACGGCGGGAAGAGCACCCCAATATCCGGTGCAGCCACGGCCCCGAGCAGCGCATCGGTGATTGCGTGCAGCAACACGTCGCCATCGGAGTGCCCACCTAAACCTTTTTCGTGAGCCAGCGCGACTCCGCCAATCTTGAGAGGAATGCCTAGGCGGAATTCATGCGAATCAAAGCCGTAGCCGATTCTCATAAAGGAATCCTGGCCACGGATTCGCACGGATTTTCACGGATTTTTTTTCTTTCATTGTCAAACAGAAGCCGGCGAAACTGAGGACGCAGTCCGAAGTTAAGCAGCAATCCAACCTCAACATTGGTTGCGCGAAGATAGTGAAGCAACTGGGCTTCATGGGCAGATTCGAGAATGCGGGAGGCTTTCAATTCGAGAAGCACTACGTCTTCAACGATCAGATCGGCGAAGTATTGTCCGACTTTTCTGCCGCGGAACCACACTGGCACAGGAACTTCTCGAGCGGCACTCAGACCTGATTCCTCAAGAGCCATGAGCATCGCCTCAGCGTATGTTGATTCAAGAAATCCGTGCCCGAGTTCGTTGTATACGTCGCCGATGATTTTCTCACTCAGCGCGGAATGTTTAAGCCTTGATTCCTGCTTCTCCATCAATAGTAAGTCTACGCGGCGATTACAATGTTGATCCGCGAAAATCCGTGAGAATCCGTGAGAATCCGTGGCTCATTTCCCTAAGTAGAACTCAGCAAGCTCCATATCCGCTGGTGCCGTGATTTTAATATTCCGCGGCGATCCCATTACGACAGCCACCTCATGACCTGATCTTTCCACCAGCGACGCCTCATCCGTGCCCAGAAATCCGTCCGCCGAAGCCTCGTCGAACGCCTTCTTGATCACTTCATAACAAAAACCTTGCGGCGTTTGCGCCATCACAATGCTGGCACGCGGAATGGTTCCCTTGATCAGTGCGCCTTCGGCCGTGCGCTCGACTTGCTTCACGGTATCGACGGCGGGCAGCCCGGCAATCGCCGCTCCATATTTCTTCGCCGCTTCAATAACGTCCTGAATGATTTCACCGCTCACAAATGGCCGCACTGCATCGTGCACCAGAACGATATCACTTGCGTCGGCGGCAACCGCGTTAAGCGCGCTTTCCACCGACTGCTGCCGATGTTCTCCACCCACTACCAGTTCAATTTTCTTCTTTAATAGGTTCGCTTCTTTTTCCAGGCGGCTGCGAAACGCCGTAATCTCATTGTCACGCAAAGCGATCCAGATCTCGCTCACAGCATCGACGGCGGCAAACTTTCGGAGAGTGTGGATGAGAATCGGAGTGCCGCCCAGTTCGGTGAACTGCTTCGACGGAGCCTTTCTTTGCTTGTCGCCAGTGGGTACCGGTGCCATGCGGGTTCCGAGACCGGCAGCCGGAATTATGACAATTACCTTCATCGGGGCTGCAAGTATAGAGCGCGAAGGCCACGACTTCAAATATATGGCGGCCAACTTGGCTGCCAGATCTACAGGAAACACTGTAGGTGGTTTTAGTCCCCAGTGAATCAGCCGCGAACTTCTTGCACCGCAGACTCGCCAGTTTCCGATGTTGATCTCTGTCACTCAAAGACAACCCATTACAGCTCAGTAAGTTATCTGCCGCTGCGAGCGAATCCAACCTGGCAGGTGACTTGCACCGCAATCAGGGTGCAAATGCAAGTGATTGGAAAAGCAACCTGCAGCCCAAAGGAGGTACCAAACTGTGATGAAGAATGCAAACCTCCGTCCCTGGTTCTTGCTGGCAGCACTGTGTGCTGGGATCGTCTGTGTGCTGGCCTATTCTCTGACCAGACCCGAACCGGTTACCGCTGTCGCGGCAGCGGAATCGCCAACAGAGGTGCAATCTTCGGGTCTTCCACTCCAGACCTATGACGGGATCATCACCGATACTCGTTGTGGCGCCAAGCACTCTGCGACTGTGGGAATGAGTGCGGCTGACTGCACGCGATCTTGCGTGCACAGTGGAGAAGGTTTCGCTCTCGTGGATGGCGAGACGACCTATCGCCTCAAAGGCGATCAAGCCGCACTGAAGCGCGTCGCCGGGGAGCGCGTGAAGGTAGTAGGAAGATTGGAGGGCAGCACCATTTCGGTGACGTCGGTCGTCGAAGCCGCATCCTAAGATTGGCTGGGCTTGCTCTCGACCAGCGTGCCCGGCACCGGCGTTACCGGCCCAACCGCTCCGGGAATCACCGCGGCAGGAGGTTGCGCCGGTGAACTCGACCGACCAAACGCCCGCTCATCCCACTTGCCGAA
Source organism: uncultured Acidobacteriaceae bacterium (assembly GCA_963836305.1). GTDB lineage: Bacteria > Acidobacteriota > Terriglobia > Terriglobales > Acidobacteriaceae > Sulfotelmatobacter. Next base: position 290,352 of record CAWIJP010000029.1, read on the forward strand.
GATCATTTTTCCTGCAGTAGTCTGCAACACCGAGGTCACTGACACATCGATGGTTTTGCCGATCATCTTCCTGGCATTGTCTACAACCACCATCGTGCCGTCATCGAGATAGGCCACACCCTGGTTGTATTCCTTTCCTTCTTTCAGGATGAATACCTTCATGATTTCACCGGGCAACACGATCGGCTTGAGCGAGTTCGCCAATTCGTTGATGTTCAGAACCTCGACACCCTGCAGTTGCGCTACCTTGTTCAGGTTAAAGTCGTTGGTGATGATTTTGCCTTCGTAGACTTTTGCCAGCTCGATGAGCTTCAGATCGACTTCGCGAACGGCGGGGAAATCATCTTCGACAATCTGGATCGACAGCGTGGCCATTTTCTGCAGGCGCTGCAAAACGTCCAGGCCGCGGCGTCCGCGGTTGCGTTTGAGCGAGTCGGCCGAATCAGCTACAAGTTGCAGTTCGCGCAGAACGAACTGAGGTGTAACAATGATGCCGTCCAGGAAACCGGTTTCGGCAATATCGGCGATGCGGCCATCGATGATGACGCTGGTGTCGAGAATCTTGTAGCTCTTCTTACCCTGCTTCTCGCCGCCAAAGACCCCACCCAAGGCAGCGAGATTGAGCAGATCGCCCTTGCTTGCTCCCACAATCAGGCCAACGTAGGCCATCAATAACATCACCAGGATTTGGAGAAAACTCTGCGTGTTCCCGGCGGGCACACTACTGCGTATCACCAGGGCAAAGAGGTAAGCCCCACAGATGCCGAGCAAGCTGCCAATGGCCGCACCGATCAGCCGTTTCAGGCTCACCGAACGGAGCTTCCACTCGAACAGCACAATGCCGGTCCCGACCGCAGCCCCGACTAAGGCATCCTGCAGCTGTGACAGCCGGAAAGGTTCAATAAAGTAGCAAGCAACAGAAACAACTATGACAAAAAGAAGACGTACCAACACCAAGTCCACAGGATGACCCTCCCCCGATGCAACTCCAGTACTCTGGTAGCCATGCAGCGGTGCCTGTTCCACATCCGCCTCAGATGTGAATCGGCATTTCCACTATGCGGGGCGCGCAAGAATTAGGGGGATGAATGTACGCCCCGTTCCCAGCCCGTAGAGGCGTAGCCGGGAAGAGTCAAGTAAGCTAACGCCAAGAGTATATACCTGATCGCAAACAGCCGGGTTAAGAAAGTCGGGGCGATTCGCCCCCAGGGGCTTTACGCTCGCGTCTTCTGGGGATGAAAGCCTACGCAATTTTCGGAACCAGGCTGATACACTCCGGTGAATGAAAGCCTTGGTGATCACGAGCCTCTCCGGCCCAGACGCACTCTCAGTGCAGCAGGCCGCCGAACCGGTTTTGCAATCGGCACAAACAATGGTCCGCGTCGCGGCCGGCGGTTTGAATTTCGCTGATTTCATGACCGCGCAGGGAGGCTATCCCGGAACCCCACCGCCGCCGCTCATCGCGGGACGCGAATTTGCCGGTACCGAAGAAACCACGGAACGCCGCGTCATGGGGTATATCCAATGGGGAGCCTTCGCCGAAAAAGTGGCGGCCTATCCGAATATGTTATGGCCCATCCCAGACGGTTGGACCGACGAACAAGGTGCCGCCTTCCCAGTCAATTACTTCACCGCTTATCTTGCCTACTGGCAAGCCGGCATGACCTCACAGCCTTTGTGGGGACAGCCACTCTCTACTGTTCAGCAGAACAAAGCTCCGCATCGAGTGCTGATTCATGCTGTCGCCGGGGGAGTAGGCACGGCGGCCGTTCAGATTGGCAGAATCCTCGGCCTAGAAATGTATGGCACGTCATCCTCTGACGACAAGCTGTCGCGAGTAAAAGCCCTGGGCCTCCAGCATGCCATCAACTACAAGCAGCAGGATTACGAGCAAGTTGTGAAGAATCTCACTCGCGGCAAGGGCGTGGATGCAGTCTTCGAAATGTTGGGTGGGGAGCACACGGCCAAGAGCCTGCGGTGCCTACGCGATTTCGGCCGCGTCATTCAATACGGCACCGCGACCGGCAAGCAGCCGCAACTCGATGTTCGTGCCCTCTACGCAAAGTCTGCGAGCGTTCAGGGCTTGTGGCTCACGTATCTCTCGCAGAAGCAAGAAATCATGCAGCCTGCATGGGCGCAGCTGTCGCAATGGATCGCGGAAGATAAACTCTCTCCTGTGATCGGCCATGTCTTTCCGCTTGATCGCGCTACGGAAGCCTACAAGCTGCTGCAGGAGGGCAAGAACTACGGCAAAGTTGTGTTGAAGATCTAGGGCGTTCGGGGCAGACCGTACCGCCGAATTTTACGCTGCCTTAACGCGCGCCCCACTCACTCCAATGGTCTATCCGGGCGAGGCATGGCGGCTTTCTTGCGGAAAACATTCTGCCTCATTTCCATATTGCAGAGCTCAGCGCGGCGGAGTACAAGTCCGTGCTGCAGCAGGCAGCCGAAAAGGGATGGACGGGTGGTCTCGTTTACGATGCATTACATCTCGCGGCGGCCCGCAGCAGCCACTGCAAGAGAATCTACACCTTCAACTTGCGCCACTTTCTCCAGCTCGCTCCGCACCTGCAAAATGTGATTTGCAGCCCATAGCTGAGTAGTCTCCGTACCGCAATTTCGTTTGCAGTCTGCCGCTTCTCCTCCCGGAATTAGCGTACGACCGTGTACACTGATGCCGCGGCGCAGCCGAGCCCAGCGTTCCCTACGCCGTCATCCTCGCTTTGAGGATGCATTTTCGCTCCGGTCAAAGGCCTTCCATGTCGAAGCTTCCTCGGTTCCTGTCATGCGCATTATTGTTCGCTCTCGCATTTTTTCCCTCTCATGCCGCATTCGCTCAGACTCCAGTTCCGTCGAATTCTGAGATCGATCACCGCGTCGACGCTTTGCTTCAGAAGATGACACTCGAGCAGAAGATTGACTATATCGGCGGCACTGGTTTTGCGGTTCGAGCGATGCCGGAACTAGGCCTTCCCGCGCTCGAAATGTCTGACGGACCACTCGGCGTGCGCAGCAATCAGAAATTTCCCTCGACCGTTTACGCGGCTGGCATCGGCCTTGCAGCTTCGTGGGATCCGCAACTGGCGGAACGAGTGGGCGGAGGTATCGGTAAAGATGCGCGGGCGCGCGGCATTCATTTCATGCTTGGACCCGGAGTCAACATTTATCGGGCACCGATGAACGGACGCAACTTTGAATACTTCGGCGAAGACCCTTTCCTTGCCGCGAGTATCGACACCGGCTATATCACGGGAATGCAGAAGCAAGGCGTTAGTTCGACAGTGAAACATTTTCTCGCCAATAATTCCGAATTCCTTCGGCACGACAGCGACTCCATCGTCGACGAACGAACCGCGCGCGAAATCTACTTGCCGGCGTTTGAATTCGCGGTGAAGAATGCCCACGTGGGCGCGATTATGGACTCCTATAACTTCGTGAACGGGACGCACTCCACGCAAAATGGTTACTTCAATATCGATGTGGCCAGAAAGCAGTGGGGATTTCAAGGCGTCATGATGTCGGATTGGGTTGCGACCTACGACGGAGTCGGCGCGGCAAACGGAGGCCTGGATCTTGAAATGCCCACCGGCAAGCACATGAATAAAGCTAATCTGCTTCCGGCGATTCGGGACGGTCGCGTCAAGGAAGCAACTATCGATGAAAAAGTTCGCCACATTCTGACTACTGCAGCCCGCTTCGGTTGGCTTGATCGCCCGCAGACCGATCCCTCGCTCTCGAAATATAACGAGGAGAATCACCTGGTCGCTCTTGAGGGTGCGCTCGAAGGTACGGTGCTTCTCAAGAACGAAGGTTCTTTACTGCCTCTGGATAAAGAAAAGATCAAGAGCATTCTTGTTGTCGGTCCCGACGCCTGGCCGGCGCAACCAGTCGCGGGAGGAAGCGGTAAGGCGATTCCGTTTTCGGCAGTCAGCATTCTTGAAGGCATCGGAACATACGTTGGCACATCCGCGAAGGTGTACTACGAGCGCGGCCTGCCCAAGATGATTGACCTTGCTGAGTCCACGGAATTCTCCACCGCCGCGCAAAACGGTGCACCCGGACTCAAGTTCGAAGCTTTTGCAAACGGCGATCTCAGCGGTAAGCCGTTGTCGAGTGACACGGTGCGCCATCTCAATTATGCGGGGAAGGATTGGGAGGACTTCGCCGATCTTGACGAAGCCCTCAAATTGCTGGACGCGGGCAAAAAGCCCTCTTCCCGCCGCTGGACCGGTTTCTATATCGCGCCAGCCGCGGGTTCCTACATCGTCGCGGCGGAATACTCCGGCGAAGGCAACGGCTACCGCCTTTTCATCGATGGCAAGCTCATCTTCGATAACTGGAAATATGCCACCGCTTTGCAGAACCACACAACTTTGGATCTCTCCGCAGGACCGCACAAGATTGTTGCCGAGGCGTACCAGGATAATCCCGTCGGCGGACATCTTCGCGTCGGCATCATGGATCAGCACAAAATCGTCTCTGCTACCGCGAAGACTTTAGCCGCGAAGGCAGATGTGGTGATCGTCGCTGCCGGCTTTGACTCAAGCAGTGAATCGGAAGGCGCGGACCGCACTTTTAGTTTGCCATTCGGACAGGACGAATTGATCCGCGAGCTGGCCGCAGTCAACAAGAACACCATCGTCACCGTCACTTCTGGCGGCAATGTTGATTCCGGCGACTGGCTCGATCACGTTCCCGTCTACCTCGAACTCTGGTATCCGGGAGAACGAGGAGGAACTGCGCTTGCGGAAATCCTCTTCGGCGCTGTCAATCCGTCAGGGCATCTCCCCGCCACCTTCGAACGGCGCTGGGCCGACAATCCGGTTCACGAGACCTACTATCCTGAATCAGGCACGAATCGTGTGGTCTACAAAGAAGGTGTGTTCGTTGGCTACCGTGGATACGAACACAATCACGTTAAACCGCTCTATCCCTTCGGCTATGGTCTGTCGTATACAACTTTTCAATTCAGCCATATTGAAGTGACACCGGGCGCATCCTCCACCGGCGCTCACTACAACGTAACGTTTGACGTGACCAACACTGGCGCGCGCGCGGGAGCCGATGTAGCCCAGGTATACGTTTCCGAGAGCGATCCGAAGGTGCCACGCCCGCCGAAAGAGCTGAAAGGGTTCTCCCGCGTGGAGCTCGCGGCAGGCGAAACAAAACACGTTTCGGTTTCGCTCAATTCCCGCGCCTTTACTTATTACGATGTAGCCGGGAGACACTGGCATGCGGACGCGGGCAAATATACGGTGGAGGTCGGAGACTCTTCCGAGAATGTGCCGCTGAAGGCCGACGTCGATCTCTCGGCGGCCTATGATGTAGCGAATGATCAGTAAGCCCGTGTAGAGCGGGCGCCCTCGCCCGCTGCTTTTGAAGTTGATTGTGTTCTCGCGACGGCTATCCGGGGTCACGCGCGCTTTCTTATCGTCCATCGAAGACATATTCGTTGCTTACTAAAAAATTAACCAGCGAGCAAAGTGCGATTGCAATCGCATTCGCAACCAGGTAGTTCATATGCCCGATGCCGTCCATATATTTCATTAGCCCCAGATTGCCGGCGATCGAAACGGCTCCATTTGTAAGATTGAATCGCAGCAGGCGCCGCAGGGAGTTCTGCCATGAGGGTTGCACCCGGTCCGCCCACGTGTATCGCTCATGCCACAGGAAGTTGTGTATCACCGTGGCCTCAACTGCCAGAGCAGTCGCCGCCAGATAGTTGAAGTGGAGAATGCTCTTCAATAGAAACAACAGAACCAGTTGAACAGCGATTCCAATGCTGCCGACAAGATTAAAACGCCACCATCGCAGAAAAATGTTTGCGCGAATCGAATTGCGAACACCCGCGCTCATTGAGATAACCTTTCGTCGCGATAAAGCCGCAACGTATTTTCCACGGTGAAGTAAATCAGCACTATCGCCATTCCGGCGAGACCAATCGCTCCGCCAACATCAAAGAGCCGGTATTCTCCTCCGAAAAGGTGAACCTCCGGTTTCCACAGCAAGGCCAGATTGCCTGCCACCAGCAGGAGGCGAAGTTCGGTTGGGCCGAAGCGAAAGAATGAGAGACGAAACTCACCCAACGCATGCGTAGCGAGATAGGACTGGATCGAGAGCATAAGAAACGCGATCAACAGCCCGATTGCAATCCAAGGCCGCATGAAGCCGGAGAGCGCCAAGCCGCCCATCAGTGCGAGCGCGCCGAATGTATCGACCATGTGGTCGACATAAAATCCATAGCGAGGGCGCAGTTTCTGCCGCACCCGCGCCAGCGTGCCATCCAGCGAATCGCCCAGCCAATTCAATGCCAGAAAGACGATCACGCCGAGGAGCGCATACTTGTTCCACGGCGCCAGAGCATAGCAGGCTCCCGCGCCGATCTGCGCTGCTAATCCCAACGAAGTCAGATGATCTGGATTTATCCACTGTGGTGTGCGGGCGCCCAGCCAGAGCAGCGCTTCCTTCTCGCCGGATGCCACCCAGCTTTCCTGCACTCGCACATCCGGCAACGTATGTGCCGCTTTCATTTCCAGCAATACTCTAGGATTTACTTGCTCGCAAAGATCAGTCATCTCGCTCGAGATTCTTGCCCCCGCAATTGTCTGTTTCATTTTTTTATCCGCGCTTCGAGTTTCGATGGGTTGACGGTGCAGCAATCGGTATTGTCTGGCAATGCATCGCGTCTCAAGCGCTACTCAATTCGAGATCACTGCGTAAATGATTGCGAATTCGGCGCTTAGGGGCGCGCCTCACCTGCCACGAGATATCGCATTCCATGCCGGAGTATCAATAAAGGAACCGGCGTAACCTACATTCGCGATAGACGCGGCGATAGATGCAAAGCGTCTGGTAGGCTTTGAAGGAAATTTGATTGCTTGCATCAGCGTCCCATGACCAAGGTCCTGAATTTCTTCCGCCCCTCTCACCAGCACACGGCATTCTCGGCCACGCTGCTGCTAATGGGGGCAGTGATGCTTTCGCGCGTGATCGGCTACGTGCGGGAGGCATATATCGCTTACGCCTTCGGCGCCGGGGCGCAGACCGATGCGTACGTGGCCGCTTTCACGCTGCCGGACTGGCTCAATTACATCGTGGCCGGGGGTGCAGCTTCGATCACCTTTATCTCCATCTACACCCGCTTTCTCGCGGAGAACCGCGACGCCGACGCCAAGAAAACTTTTTCCGTGGTCATCACCGTGATGACGACGGTGATGATCATTGGCACCGTCATCACCGAAATCTTTACCCCGCAGTTTGTGCGCTGGATGTTTCGCGGCTTCTCACCAGCGCAGGTTGACCTGACCGTTCATCTCACCCGCATACTGTTGCCGGCGCAGATTTTCTTCTACGTGGGAGGCGTAGTTTCCGCCGTTCTGCTCTCGCACCGTCTGTTTCTTTTTCCCGCCTTCGGACCGCTGCTCTATAACGTCTTTATCATTTTCGGAGGAGTGATTGCCGGTCGCCATCTCGGCATCGCTTCGCTGGCTTATGGCGCGCTCTTGGGTAGCGTTGTAGGACCTTTTCTCGCCAGCGTGGTTGGAGCGGCGCGCATCGGCACAGGCTACAAGCCTTCGTTCGATATCATGAATCCCGCGTTTCGCGAGTGGGTGAAGCTCTCCATCCCACTGATGCTGGGCGTTTCACTGGTGACCGCCGATGACTGGATCCTGCGTCACTATGCCTCCAGCGGCATTGGAGATATTGCGCGGCTCAACTATGCCAAGCGTCTGTTTGCCGTGCCCATCGCGGTTCTAGGGCAGGCCACGGGACAAGCTTCCCTGCCGTTCTTCGCCCGTTTATTCAATGAGAAGCGACTGAAAGAATTTGCTACCACGGTGAATGATTCTGTCTATCGAGTTGCCGCCGCATCGTTCCTGGCTACGGGATGGATGATGGCCGCCGCATTTCCCGTGATCGATCTGGTCTACCGCCGGGGTCGATTCACGCTCTCCGACACGCAGACGACCGCGGTTTATTTCTTCTGGTTCTCGCTTTCACTGGCTCTGTGGTCGGCTCAGGGACTTTATGCCCGCGCGTTTTACGCCGCCGGAGACACGCTCACTCCGATGGTGGCAGTCACGCTGATCACGAGCGCATCGTTGCCGGTTTATTCGTTGCTCTTCCACAAATATGGCGTAGTTGGCTTGGCGTTCGCTTCTGACATTGGCATCGGCGCAAACCTGCTGGCGCTGGCCTGCTTGCTGCACTACCGCAAAATGGTTTCGTTGAAAACTCTGCGCTGGGATGAGTTAGGAAAGTCCGCACTAACTGCTGTGGTCGCGGGAATTATCAGCCTTGAAGTCGCAAAAATTGTTCCGCTCCCTGCTCGGGGTCACGGCAGCCGCTTCACCGACGTGCTGCAACTGGCATTGATCTCCGTTACTTGGGCGGCTGCTACAGCTGTTGGTCTTTGGGTGCTGAACTCGCAATTGCCAAATGATCTGCGACGCCGCAAGAAGATCGCGTATCCCGCGGTCGCCCAGACCGAAGGGAAAGAGATTATGGATGCGGGAAGGCAACCGTAAAGGAATTCAGGGCGCTACTCTGGCGTATTCACCACCGGCACATTCACCATAACCACCGTAGCCGGATCGTCGCGAAGCTTGAGGTAAAGAGTCTTGCCTTCAGGCTGTGGAATTTTTAGCGCGGATTCGACAAAGCCATCGGGCACGGTTACAGAGTCGGTAAAGTCAGGATTGGAACTTACTGCATCGATCAGAAATAATTTGTCTCCATCGAGAGTGCATTGCTTCTCCGCCACCTTAGCGCACCGGACTCCTTCCAGCACGGGAATCCGGACCAGCGTAACCAGGGGCTGCCAGTCTCCATCGGTTCCTTCCGCATCGATTGGACGAAACTTCAGTGGACCGAAGGCCGATGGGCCCAGCAGTTTCATGGGATCGAGAACACCAAATATCGTCTTTGAATCCTGCGGCGTCAGATTTCCATCTTTCTCGCTCAGCATCACACTGAAGGACTCATCCGCCGTGGCGACTTCGATCTTTTCCGCAGGAGCAAAATTTTCCGGAACCAGAGTCTTCAAAAAGAAATTCAAACGCGCATCCTGAGGAAGTTCGCCGTCATTCTCAAGGCGAACTGCCGAAGCCGCAACCTCTGGATCCAATTGCACGCTCTTGCTCAAGATGGTTACACGCGGTCGCGGATCCTCAACTTTGGTTTGAAGATCTAGGGCGCGGCCATCTTTCAAAGTGACGTGGACCGCGATTGCATCTCCGGCCTGCAAGCGCTTGCTCACGGTTGCGTCCTGGCACACCAGTTTCAGTTCATCCTGTTGATTGGCGCGGGATAAACCCGCAGGGGCAAAATGCAGGCCGGCAATATCGAGCAACGTAACTTGATCGAGTCTGGTGCCTTTCAGCACCCCGTCGGCATCTCCGGCGTGAATATTGAAGGCATCCAGACGTCCAGCTTCAAAATAAGTGTGCAACGGAATTTCATCCGGCTGGCGCGTGCCTTGTTTGTGAATCATGAGCGTGAGAGTTCCGGCGACTGCATTCTGTAACGGAACTTTCACTTCTAATTCTTCGGGCTTGGCAATCTTCCAGGTGGCCTGCGTAATCTTGGCCTTTTCATCGCGCAAGCTGACGGCGCTTACGCAGCAAGCGTCGGGAGACTGAAGATGCAGCGTATCTTCGCGCCCAACGATGAGCGCGCTGGCATCCTTCGATGCGACCACCCATTGGCCCGGAGTGGAGGCTCGCAGCCGGAAGCGAGGACCATCAAACGGGTGAAAACCCCACGTGCCGCGCAGAATTCCACTGACCTCGCCTTCCAGCTCCACCGATTGCATGGCCTTGGTGTCGATCACGAAACCGCCCTGTCCGGGATCCGGCACAGCGGGAAGGTCGATGCCACTGGGAGATTTGGTTTCCACGTGCAAAACAAAGTTGTGAGCTAGTTCGGTGGCAAATACCAATGGCGCGCCGTCAGCCGGTAGCACGAGGCTGGGCTTATCCACGCAGAAAACCTGCGTGGCATCAATGGCTCGCAGTGGAGGATTCGCCGCCGGAAGAACCAGCGGAAGCGCAATCACGATGACGGACTTGGGATTCCGGAAAGAAGGCGGGTAGTTCAAACGAAGATTGAGATTGTCTTTTTTCGGCAAAGACAGAGCTGGAATGTACTGGTATTGCGCGGTGTGCGCCGAACCCAGAATGCGCACCACGTCGACGACTGCGCCAACGTAAGCGCTATAGTATCCGGCGCCCGCAGTCGGTGTGGCGCTAACCTGCACTAGCAGGTCGCTGGACGGTCCAGAACTAAGCGTGGCGACCATGGTCTGACTGTGCGCGTCATCGAGAACCAGTTGATCCGTGTTCTGAGTAAGGCAGGGAGCCTGCTGCGCGCTCGGTTTATCGAAGCACTGCTGGTCCAGCTTCATGTTGAGGCTACGTGCCAGAAGCGTAGTTCGCGCCTTCATCTTTTCGGGATCAGTTTCAGACGTTTGACGAACGGAGTCGAGATACTTTTCCAGCCGCTGACGATCGAGACTGGCCTGTTCCAGATCCTGCGCGGCACGAACAAAGGCTCCGGGCTTTCCTCGCACTGCGCTGCGGATGGTGCTGAATGCTCCTCCGGTTTCCGGCGCGAGGAACACGATCGCTTCCTCGGCTCCGGCCGGAACGGTAACATATACGCCTTCATCGCGAACCGGTTTAGTCCAGGCTTCGACGCGCGTGAACCAGGAATCGGGAGGAGGATTCGTTGATCCTCGCAGAAAGGAAATAACCATCAGATAGCGGACTGACTGAGTTTCCGGCAGGTCAGGATGGACCCAGAGCCGGTCTCCCACCTGAAGATTGGGAACTTCAGAGATAGGAAGAGTACGGCCTTCGCGTTGCACCCGGACGTCAACTTTCGGTCCAGTCAGATCAAAGGCGGCCGCATCGGCGGCGAGGTATCTTGGGCAAAAAACAAATAGCGGAAAAATGCCAACAAGAAGCAGCAATTTCCGTAAACCTGGACCTAAATCAATCAAAACGGATTTCTTCCTTTCGGAACATAAATCATTTAGTTCGCGCAGCCGAACCGAAAATGTTCCGACTCTCAAGCTCGCGAACCGTGGGTAGGAATTTATGGTACTGCCGCCGTAAGCGGGAAACAACCGCTCTGCACTTCCGATAGTGCAACCCATCACTTGCACTATTGCGCGGTCACACAATTAGATGCAGCAGAAAAACAAAACGGCGGCCATTCGCACATGCTGCGAACCCCGCCGCTAATATCTTTTAAAAACCTGCTGCCAGCTACGCTCGGGCGCCAACTGCGGCTGGCTCCGACGCGGGAACACTCTTGTCCTCGCCGTTCGGCTTCTGCTGCGCAGGCTGTCCGCCCTTGCGGATATCGATGCCGCCTTTGAAGAAGGCTCCGTCTTCGATGGAGATGCGTGCTGCTACCACGTCGCCGGTGAGCGATCCATCGCTGCGAATATCAACCCGGTCGCTGGCCGTCAAATTCCCGCGCACTTTGCCGAGGACTACGATTTCGCGGGCATTGATATTGGCCGCCACCACGCCGTTGCGGCCAATGGTGACTCGGTTTCCCGCCAAGCTGATAGAACCTTCCACCCGGCCATCGATGTAGAGCGACTCCGATCCAGTTACCTCGCCCTTGATCACCAGCGATTTGCCGATGGTCGCCTGGTCCGCGGTCGTCGTGGTGGTTGCAGCCGGACGCGGTGCAACGGCAGGTTCACTCGCCATCATGGCAGGCGCGCTCGGTGTATTCATGGTTGGACGCTCCGGTTCGTTTGGGCGCCCTGGGGTCTGAGGCTGATTCGTCGGCTTCCACATGGGTTACATAGTTCCTTTCCTTGTTGGGATTAGGGATCACGTGCCGCACTTGCGTGACCAAATGGAATTGTACTCCGTCGTCTCACTTTGAACGCTGTGGAAAAGCTTTATTTTCAACGAAGTTTCCTTCCCTGGTACGCACTTTCACCTTTTTTGGTTGCAGCCTTGCACGTCGGTAAACTCCCCTTTTGGCTCGTATACCATGTAAGGATTCCCGGAACGAAGCTCACCAGTGGACCGTTCCACAGTCTATCGGAGTATGCTCTTGGCTCAACAATTCGCGAGATAGAGTCCAACTCGATTTCAACTACAGGAGCAAACTATGTCAGAGCCAGCCGTGATCACTCCGCCAGGCTTCACTATCGCTCGTCCTCAACCAGACGAATGCGCCCCTTATTATGCTCGCTATATTTCGTTGGTTGAGGGCGACGACATTCTTAGCCAGCTTGACCATCAGCGGCGTCAGACTATGATGCTGCTCTCCGGCCGCAACGAGAAAGATGGGGATTTCCGCTACGCGCCCGGAAAATGGAGCGCGAAAGAGGTTCTCGGCCACGTCTGCGATACCGAACGAATCTTTGCCTACCGCGCCCTGCGGATCTCCCGTGCCGACGCAACACCGCTCGAAAGCTTCGAGCAAGACGATTACGTGCGCAATGGCCCGTTTGCGAATCGTCCGCTCTCTAATCTGGTCGAAGACTTCATTGCCGTTCGGCGCGCCACTCTCTCGCTGCTGCGCAACCTCGACGGAGCCGGCTGGATGCGCCGCGGCGTTGCGAGCAAAAACGAGGTGAGCGTACGAGCGCTGGCTTACATGATTGCAGGGCATGAACTGCACCATCGCAAGATGCTCGAAGAGAAATATTTCGCAGCATCGCGTGGATGATCGTCATGTCATCCCGCGCACTTACTGAACTGCTTCACGGCCAAGGCGCGCACGCCGATCCCTTGGTTTGCATCGAAGATCTTTCCGCCGAGCTGTCCACACGCCACGTAGCCGGATTTCCGCACTCGATCGCACAACTCGTCTTCCACATGAATTATTGGATGGACTACGATCTGCACCGTGCGCGCGGTGAGAAACCCCCGTATCCGGAACATAATTCCGAAAGCTTTCCGGCAGCAGCGCCGGCGAGTGATACTGAATGGCAGAAATGGCGAGAACGATTTGCCGCACTCATAAGCGAAACGGCGGCACTTGCAGATTCGAGTCGAACTGATCTCGATCGTAAGGTAGAAGCCACGCACCCCAGTCACCAGCAACGCGCGGACACTCTCGAAGCACTTCTGTGGCAACTCGCCGCGCACAACAGCTATCACACTGGGCAGATCGCAATGATTCGCCGGGCGCTTGGAGCATGGCCTCCGCGCGGCGGGGGTGACACGTGGTAAGTTCATTCCCTCAATTTGCCTTGTCATCCTGAGGTCCGCGCTCTTTGCGGACTGAAGGATCCCTGCAACCTGTTCAAAACCCCCAACATCAATCGCGCCGGGTAACGTCGTGTCAGCAGCCCATCGACGACGCCCTTGTGCGTTATGCTGAAGGCTGGTAGCAAACAGCCTCCTCCCATGCTTTCTGACTCCACGATTCTGAAACACATCGCCCGCCAACCCAAACGTTCGGCAGGATTCAAGCAGCTTGTGCGCGAGTTAGGTTTACATGGCGCGGCCCGCGGAGAACTGGACACGCAGCTTGAAAAGCTGGTCACAGCAGGACAACTTGTTCAGTTGAATTCCGATCGCTACGCTTTGCCGCAAGCCGCAGCCGACAAGAATCTGGTTGCGGGACGGTTGAGCATGCACCGCGACGGTTTCGGCTTCGTCATTCCTGACGCAAGCTCGCTCAGCCCAGCGCTCAAATCGCTCCTGGCGGGAGACATCTTCATTCCGCCACACGCGATCGGAAATGCAATGCACGGCGATCGCGTGCTGGTCGATGTTGTGGCTACTCGTTCCGATGGCCGCGCCGAAGGGCGCATCGTGCGCACGGTGGTGCGTAGTCATCCCACGGTGGTGGGAATTTTTCACTACGGCAGCCGCCACAATTACGTGAAGCCCATCGACAGCAAGATCACGCAAGAGATCGTAATTCCACCGGGCATGGAAACTCCTGAAGCGTACGAAGTCGGCGGAAAAGCGACGCCGAATAAGAAGAAGAAATCCGTGGACCGCGTGCTTGGTGACGAAGCCGCACTGCACGCCGAATGGGACGATCTGGAAGGAGTCGTCGTTGATGTAGAGATCACGGACTGGCCCACGCCGACGCAAAATCCACGCGGCCGCGTTTTTGAAATTCTGGGTCGCCAGGACGATTTCGGCGTCGACGTCGAAATCATCATCCGCAAGTTTCATCTGCCCCACCACTTTCCCGCGGCCACGCTGGAAGAAGCGCAGGACATTCCTGCAATCATCCCGGCGCAGGAACTTCGCCGCCGCCGGGACTTCCGCTCGGTGCCTATCGTCACCATCGACGGCGAAACCGCACGCGACTTCGATGACGCCGTTACGGTCCGCCGCCTCGACAATGGGAATTTTGAATTGCAAGTGCACATCGCAGACGTGGCGCAATATGTCACGCCCGGTTCCGCGCTCGATCAGGAAGCGCAACTCCGCGGGACCAGCGTCTATTTTCCTGATCGCGCCGTGCCCATGCTCCCGCTCGAACTGTCAACAGATATCTGCAGCCTGCGGCCGCATCTCGACCGGCTGGTGCTTTCGTGCGTGATGCAGATCGATCCGCAGGGCGAAATATTGGGCTACGAATTATGCGAAGGCGTGATCCGCTCCGCCGAGCGCATGACTTATACCGCAGTGAACGACGTGCTGGAAGGCGATGCCGCTGCATGCCGCCGTTACGCGTCTCTGGTGCCGACGTTCGAGCTGATGCGTGATTTGGCGACGATTCTCAACCGCAAACGCCAGCGCCGCGGATCAATCGACTTCGATCTGCCTGAACCTGTCATCGAATTCGACGAGCTCGGACTGATGAAAAGCATTACGCGTTCCGAAAGGAACATCGCTCATCGCCTGATCGAAGAGTTCATGCTCTCGGCCAACGAATGCGTGGCGCAGTATTTGGAATCCAAGCGCGTGGCGTCCTTATATCGAGTTCATGAAAAGCCCGATGCCAAGCGGGTTTACGACTTCGAAGTGATCGCGGCAACATTTGGATATTCTCTCGGGGTCGGCCCGCTGCCCATACAGCGCGTGCAGTTCAAGAGCGACCGCCGCGCCGCCCGCGGCACTGGGAAACAAGCCCGCACGATTGAGGTGCCCACGGATATTCACGTCACGCCCCGCATGTACCAAAAACTCGCCGCCAAAATTGCGGGGAAGCCGGAAGAGCGGATCCTGAGCTACCTGATGCTGCGCTCGCTCAAGCAGGCTCGTTACTCGGAAAAGAATCTCGGGCATTTCGCCTTGGCGGCGCCGAGCTACACGCACTTCACCTCGCCCATCCGCCGCTATCCCGACCTGATCGTGCACAGAATTCTGAAACAAGTGCTGCGCGATTCTCCAGAGAAACACGATGGCGAGATCCCAATCGGAATCTTCCCGGCGCTCGATAGCAGACCTGGCATCTCGCCAGCTCGAGGGGAACGCTCGTCGGATGCAGACGCCCCGCCTTCGCCATGGTCCAAGCGTCGCGATCATGCCTCGCATCGCCACGCCCTCGAACCTCTAGGCGGACCGATCCCGCTCGACGAATTGCACGACATCGCGGAAGAGTCGAGTTTCTCCGAGCGTCGAGCCGACGAAGCTGAACGCGAACTCATGGAATGGAAGAAGGTCAAGTTCATGCAGGGCCGCGTCGGCGAAGACTTCGACGGCCTGATCACCAGTGTCACCAAATTCGGCTTCTTCGTCGAACTGACGGACTTGTTCATCGAAGGCCTGGTCCCGCTGAACACGCTCACCGACGACTACTACACCTACCACGAGAACACACGCCAGATCATCGGCCAGCGCTCGCGCAAGACTTACAGCCTGGGACAACGAATTCGCGTGCTGTTGGACCGCATCGATCCCGTGGAGAAGAAGATTCAGTTCGCCGTGCTGGAAGAGCCTCTACCGAAGCGTAAGCGAAAGAAGAATTAAGAAGCTCCATGCAGATCCGGAATCATCTTCAAATCTTGCTCGCTGGGCTTCTGTCGCTATGTCTGCTTTCGCCGGCCGGCGCTCAGGCACGGCAGTCTCTTTCCTGCCAGTTCGTCTCGTTCAAGGTAACTCTGCATACCAATGAAAACTTCGAGCGTGAACTGGGCGGGGGCTTGCTGTTTCGCGTGAGGAGCCTAAAGGATTCCGGCTGGTTCGTGGATGTCGTCCCGGCGGAAGCCAACACACAGGATTACATCTACCCGGTAAATCTACCCTTGCGATTCAATGGGAACCAGACTCTTGGGCCGGGAGATGGCGAGACCATTAAGTCTTCTTTATCGCATCCCCACGAAATGAATTTCCTGCTCGATAGATCCGACTATGATCGAATTTCTGCGCTTATCGGTAACGTTCTATGGTCCTATCGAACCCCTGATCCCGACAAGGCGCTGGCTGACTACACGAACGCAGTTGACAATGCGCGCAAGGGATCGATCAAAATCGCTATTTCTTCGTACAAGAGCGACCCTAGCACTGGCGCATTGACTCGTATCAAGCTGCGCGTCGGAATTACAACTCCGCCGGACTTCCAATTTGCTCCGGGATTGACCCCTTGGCCTGCGCCCTGCCATCGCTAGGCCAGAAGCTCGAACATATGTAACTGCCTACGCGGAATTGCGGCTCAGGTGGTAAAATCCTTGAGTCAACCCCATCCGCTGCAGATGCAAAGCAACGGGTTCCTTCCTAGTCGGGACGTGGCTCAGCCTGGTAGAGCACTCGCTTGGGGTGCGAGGGGTCGGCAGTTCAAATCTGCCCGTCCCGACCATTCTTCTCTTTTGGCCCTTTCGAAGATCATATCGAAGGGCTTTCTATATGTGGGATAAACACTTGCGCGGTTGATCGCACAGTTCAAAAGTACCATCCGCAGCAATTCGGCCTGTTGAGCTGGTTTTCGCGTAAGGTACAGAAAATAGGCCTTATTTGCGAGTTCTAAACACCTCTGCGCCGAAAGCATGGAATCGTCCGGGGAAAGCTTCAACGATTCCAACTCCGACCGCACCTGGCGCTCTTCGGATTGCCACTCGTGCATCTGACGCGTCCAGAATTCCTCGTCGATCTTGCCGTCAAGCTTGTCGGCGTACGCCTGAGTCATTCTCTTGCGAATTACAGATAGCAGCTCCAAGGCTGAACACACAAGATCAGGACGGGATACCTGCAACACAATGTTCCGAGATGTCCACAGATTGATTTTAGACCGGAGTGGCGATCTTCTCGACACCGAGCGCAAACGCATACCGCTGGCTCCAGCCACATTTTGAAAATCAAAGCCACCCTGTCCGTGCATGCCGTCCCACTTCACTTTGACCACACTACGCCCGAGCTTCCATGTACGCCACAATTGATGTTCCTCTGAGTACTCAGGTCGATACTCAGGAACCCGACGATCTGTCAAAACGAAAGTATAAAGGTCGCCGCACCTCCAGGGCGAGACGCTCAATCCTTCGCTCTTGAGAGCCTCCACTTCAAACGGAGGCGACAGATATTGGAGTGACGCGGGCTCCGTTCTAATGAGATCGAAACCCCGCTCTGATGCAAAACGGAGTATTTCCGATCTGTCTTCGTCCGCACCAGGACGCGTCAACCGCGGAAGAACACTGAGCAGAATCTTTCCCTTCGGGTTCAGCAGGCGTCGACCACCTTCGATGAAAGCACGGTAATGGTCCAAGTACCATGGCGGGTCTGCGACCGCGCAAGAGAATCGACTCCGCGGAGCAAACCGAAACAGATCGCAATGGGTGACGGCTTTGTACCCCATTTCCGTCAGATAACGCGTAATCTGTTCGTTTCTGTCGAACAGATGCGCGGTTTTCCCATGATCTATGAGGAACTTGAACAGAGTTGGAGCACCCAGCACTGCCACTGTGGGGCAATCAAGTTCTCCGATCCGCTGAGTCAGCAAATCCAGAGCACGTCTGCCAAATCGCCAATCAAAATCTAGCGGGTGCGCCTCCGGGAAATCTGAATCAACCTGGCAAACGGAAGATGCATCCGCACCAAGCTGTCTGTTCGTTGTTTCCGAGGCGGAATCCGTAAGCCTCCACAATTCCTTACGGCCTTCAGTGACCGCACCCTTTCTTTCCAACTTTCGCAGAACTGCGAGAACTTCTGTCGGATAGGCTCCTTCCGCCTGCATCACGATAATTTCGAAAAATGTCGGTCCGCTCCTAAGGACATCAAGGAGCCGAGCCTCGAGTTCTCCCTCATAAACTGGATCTGTTGGCGGGTGCTCGCTCACCGGTTCATCCTCATCTAATTTTGTGTTCGGTGATTCTCTTATTGAGTTCTTCTGTCGAAAACCTCTTGCGCAGTTCCTCCGTCCACGCCACGATCGCCTCCTGCTGGACGTGGAAAGCCTTCGATTGTTCCGCCCCAATTCGATCTTTCGTTGGACTAAACGGAACAATCCTCAGAGGAACTGTACGCAGGGGGAACAGCGGATGAACGTGCTCTTGAAGCTGATCAACAAAATCTGCCATCTTCGCGTGCAGCATCGTATGCTGGGGCGTTGTAAAAGTCGCATACCCATAGACGTCAAAGCCAGCATTCACCAGCTTGTACATCAGTTGAAACTGCTGACCGCGTAGAGTTCGACGTTTCTGAGACAGTTTGCCTATGTGACAGCAGACGCTTGCCGATTGGTCCCGCTCAAAAGTGACCGAATTGGAGGGGTGTGCATTTCTAGCAAAAAGCAGGCAGGAGCTCTCCCGTTTTACATCTTTATATTCAGATTCCTCAAAAGCCACCTCGCACCCCTCGGAGAAAGGCTGTAGACGATGCGGCCGCGGAAGTCACGACCGCGGCGAAGGTAGTTGTACTTGTGCAACTTCTTTAGGTAGCGATACGAGGACCGGATGGGATACATCCCTACCGACACCGCATAGACTGGCACCTCGACCCACTGTCGCCTTGAAAAGAATTCGAATGTCTGCCGCTTCCGTTCGTTGTAAACCATCGTTCGTCGCTCCTGACCACGGAGATCCAAGGGCCGAAACCCTTCTAAGCGGAGACCAGAGCGAACGTATCCAGACCGTCAATTTCAAGGCCCCCCTCAACCAGTAGAGTTCTAAAATCGTCTGCTAGAGCCGACCAATTCAATCCCAAATTCCTCATTGCACTACCTGGCCGGTTGAATCCCTGCACTTCCGATAGCCCCGAACCAAGAAAAGCACTTCTGACGTTCGCCTCACTCCGCGACAATCATGAAAAGTTTCATGGCTTCATGCTCGGCGCTGCTCGTCCAGATCTTTTCAGGGCAAAGGAAAGTAGTCCACACTCGGGGGAATCATTATGTCCGGGCAAGTCATTCTGTATTTCGACGACCAAGCGGACGCATTGCGTTTTGCGTTAGCCGCGGGTTCGGTAATGGCGGGTGACGGATCTCGCGCCACCGACGATCTGTTTCACGAAACCGCCCGCGCCAGCCGCATCCGGCTGGATGCGGCCAATGCGGGCAAAGTTAAAAAGCCAGCGCCGGAACGCGTTGCTTGAGTTCAGGGTCGAGGCAGGTCCTTGATGATATTTGCCGAAGTAACGGGCTGGAGTTATCCCGTGCGCCGCTCGGAGAGCAGACTGAGAATTTCGCGCAGTCCCTGGCGAATGTGCTGGATTTCGGGGGAAGACGGCGTCGGGAATGGAATCGCGGCTTGACCTTTATCCGTCTTTGTTTCGGAACGCAATTGCTGCCGCGCTCCCACGATCGTGAAACCCTGTTCGTAGAGTAATTGCTTGATCCGCAGAACGCTTTCCACGTCTCTCCTGCGGTACATGCGCTGCCCGGTGCTGCTTTTCACCGGCTTCAATTGCGGGAACTCGCTCTCCCAGAAGCGCAGTACGTAGGCCGGCAAGCGGCATAGAGTTGCCACTTCGCCGATACGAAAATAGAGCTTGTCAGGAATGAACACTTCATCGGACTTAGCTTTATTGTGATTGTTCTTGCCCGCGCTTTTTTTTCTCGGACTCATGCATGATCCACGGTTCAAGGCCCGTACGGTCTAGGTATTGTGACACAGGGACGGCGGACGTACGAACAATTTCGCACCCGCTGTACCAATGTGCGAAATCGGCGTTCAGAACCGCAAAAGGAAACGCCTCTCAAGAGGTGCTTCTCCTGAGAGGCAGGTTAAAATCTCGGCCCTTGCGAAGTATCGTCTCGCAGACGGTTAATGTTTCTTCTTTTTTGCTTTCTTCTTCGTTGCCATGAAGGTTCCTCCGTGAACGATTTTCCCTTGTCGACTTCGGGGACCCGAATACCAAAAGCCACCCAACTTGTTGTACAGGTAGCTTCCTTAACACAAGATATTGCGGGAGTGTGAACGCAGTGTCAACACAATTTTTCATTTTCCGCAATATTTTTGTTCGCGCGAAGCTTTGCACCTCGGTCAGGCTTAGACTGCCCGTGATGAAGCGTGACCCCGTCGAACTCGAAATCTTCAAAAACCTTTACCACTCGATTGCCGAGGAGATGGGCGCGGCCCTGCGCCGCACCGCGTTCTCACCCAACATTAAAGAGCGCCGCGATTATTCCTGCGCCGTATTCGATAGTGCTGGCGGAGTGATTGCCATGGGCGACCATATGCCGGTGCATCTGGGGTCGATGCCCATGTCAGTGTGCGCCGCCGTTGCCGCTTGCGAGATGTCTTCTGGCGACGTGGTTATGCTAAACGACCCATTCCGCGGCGGAACCCATCTGCCCGATATAACGCTGGTTGCCCCCGTATTTATCGAGCAACGCAAGCAGGCTGCCCCAGATTTCTACGTGGCTTCGCGCGCTCATCATGCGGACGTCGGCGGAGCCTACGCCGGTTCCATGGGACTGTGCCGCGAAATCTATCAGGAAGGATTTCGCATTCCACCAGTTAAAATAATGCGGGCCGGAGTGATGCAATCCGACGTGCTTGCTCTGCTCCTGAGCAACGTTCGCACGCCGGAAGAGCGCGAAGGAGATCTGGGCGCTCAGTTGGCAGCATGCCATACCGGGTCCGAGCGCCTGCGAGAAGTGTGTTCTCGTTATGGCCTTCAGCGGGCCAAGCGAGCCGCAAAAGAACTGCTGGAGTATTCCGAAGAATTGATGCGTGCGTTTCTGTTGCATATGCCGCCGGGCAAGTATCACGCTCAGGATTTTCTGGATAGCGACGGCATCACCGACAAGCCAGTGAAGATCGCTGTCACTGTGACGGTTGGGCAAGGACAACGTTCACGCAAGCGGGACTGCATAATCACGGTCGATTTCACGGGAAGCGATCCACAAGTGGAAGGCAGCGTGAATGCAGTCGAGGCAATCACCTACTCCGCGTGCTTCTATGTTTTTCGTTGTCTCTTGGCCGACGATGTTCCAGCCACCGCCGGATTGATGCGCCCCATCTGCGTAGCCGCGCCCGAAGGTACCGTTGTGAACGCGTGCCCGCCGGCGGCGGTTGCCGGCGGGAATGTTGAAACTTCGCAGCGCATTGTCGACGTCTTGCTTCGCGCACTATCGCAGGCGCTTCCAGATCGCATTCCCGCCGCGGCTTCCGGCACAATGAACAATCTGACCATCGGTGGCATCGATCCCCGAACCGGTAGGCCGTTTGCTTATTACGAGACTATCGCTGGCGGCATGGGAGCGCGTCCCACCAAGAACGGAGTTTCAGGCGTCCACACGCATATGACGAATTCATTGAACACTCCGGCGGAGGCGTTAGAGTATGCGTATCCGTTGCGCGTGCGGCGATACTCGCTGCGGCTGGGAAGCGGAGGTCCGGGAAAATATAACGGCGGCGATGGAATCGTCCGCGAGATCGAAGTCCTCACCGATTGCGAAGTGACGCTACTCTCCGAGCGCCGTGTGCTCGCGCCCTGGGGATTAAACGGCGGCGGTGACGGCGCGGCGGGCAGGACCAGCATCATCCGCAACAATGGATCAGTGGAAACTATGCCCGGAAAGTTCAGTACGCGCCTGAGCGCGGGTGACCGGATCAGAATTGAGTCGCCGGGTGGCGGAGGCTGGGGTGCGCCTGAAAGCAATTAGAACAATGAGGATTATCTATGCACATCATCAAAGCAGTCGGAATTCTTTCCGTAGCTAAGATCATGGGATTGGTCTACGGATGTATGGGATTGCTGTTCGCGCCCTTCTTTCTGCTCTTTGGTCTCATTGGCTCGGTGGCGGGGCATGGCAAATCTCCGCTGCCTGCAGTTTTTGGAATCGGCCTCGGAATTGCCATCGCTGTCTTAATGCCTGTGTTCTACGGTTTGATGGGATTTGTTACCGGTGCGCTCGGCGCGCTGCTCTACAACCTGTTCGCCCGCTGGGTCGGTGGCTTCGAACTGGAAATAGAACTCCGGCCGCAAATGCCGACAGCTCCGTACCCAATTATTTCTCCCTCACCGAATCTGACGCCGACTTCTTAAGGTAATTGGAGTTCTATGACTGATCTCGCATCTCACTACATTGATGAAGCGCGCCGCCAGTTGCGTGGTCAAAAGCGTCTAGCGGAAGGCGCAATTGCCCAGCTTAAAGATGCGGAGTTATTTGATACCCTCCATCCGGAAGGGAATTCTGTTGCCATTCTGATAAAGCATCTGGCGGGAAACATGCGCTCACGCTTTTCCGACTTCCTCACCAGCGACGGCGAAAAACCCAACCGTTTTCGCGACCAGGAATTTGAGTTGAATGCCTCAACCACGCGCGCCGATGTAATGCGCTGGTGGGAAGAAGGCTGGGCGCAGGTATTCGCTGCGATCGACAATCTCAAGCCCGAAGATGTGATGCATACCGTAACCATTCGTGGCGAGCCTCACACCGTTCTGCAGGCCATCAATCGCCAGATCGCGCATTATTCCGGCCACATTGGGCAGATTATTTTTCTGGCTAAGCATTTCCGCTCAAACCAGTGGAACACTCTCAGCATTCCTCGCGGCAAGTCGGAAGAGTATAAGACGGCGCGTCCGAAGCCTTACAAGCCCTTAAGCTAGCCGGCAATGGCCGCGCTCAACCGAAGCTCCGCAGAAGGCGTCTCACGCTTGGTGCTACAATCTTCCGTTTGCTTTGACCGCGTTTCAAGCTGAAAGAAACTATGATGGGCGTCCGGTCAAATAGCAGTGAGGTCATAATCTGATGTCATCCACGATGCAGGCGGTCGTAAAGCCGGAGGCCGCGCCCGGAGCGGAAATTCGTGAAGTAAAAATTCCGACGTTCGGACGGAATGACGTATTGGTCAAAGTGAAGATGGCTTCCATCTGTGGCACCGACCTGCACATCTACAACTGGGATCGCTGGGCCCAGGGCCGCATTCACCCACCGCTGATTCCCGGACACGAGTTTTGCGGCGAGGTGGCCGCATTCGGCGATGAAGTGACCAGCGTGAAGGAAGGCGATTTTGTTTCCGCCGAAATGCATGTAGCATGCGGCAAATGCCTGCAGTGCCGCACCGGCGAAGCTCACATCTGCCAGAACGTGAAGATCATCGGCGTGGATGCAAACGGAGCCTTCGCCGAGTACGTCGTGATTCCAGAATCAAATATCTGGAAGCTTGATCCCGCCATTCCTCCGGAATATGCATCAATTCTCGATCCGCTGGGCAATGCTGTCCACACAGTTCTTGCCGGTGAGATCGCCGCGAAAACAGTGGCCATCACAGGATGCGGACCCATCGGTCTCTTCGCCATTGCCGTAGCCCGGGCAGTAGGCGCGACCAGCGTGTTCGCCATTGAAGTGAACGAGCACCGGCGCAAGATCGCACGCGAGATGAAGGCCGACTACGTGCTCGATCCTTCCATGGAAAATGTGAAAGCGATCGTGATGGAGAAAACTGGAGGACTCGGCGTCGATGTGGTCCTCGAAATGGCCGGCCATCCGGATTCGATTCGAACAGCGTTCGATATCGTGCGGCGCGGCGGAAGAATTTCGCTTCTAGGCCTGACCTCGAGACCCATCTCGCTGAACTTCTCCGAAGACATTATTTTCAAAGGCATCACGGTGCAAGGCATCAACGGACGCCGCATGTACCAGACCTGGTACCAGATGACGGCGCTGCTCAAGGCTGGCAAATTGGACTTGCATCCCGTAATCACCGATCGCATGCCGTTGAAGGATTTTTCCAAAGCCATGGAGCGGTTGAAGACTGGCGAAGCGAGTAAAATTTTGGTGTATCCCAACGGCCTGCGCTGACCCCGTGTAGCGCGGGCGCCCTCGCCCGCGACCCTCGTAATCGTGCGGAGGTAAACCATGAGCCTTGATGGATTCGTCCGCTGTACTTGTATCCGTGACGGGAAGGCAAAACCGCACCCGTTCCCTGACCGTCTCACGTTCGATGAGTCCGGCCAGCCCACGCTGACGGGTGATCCCTCCGAAGAAGAGTGGGAGGCTCACGATCAGTGGCTGGGCGAGTCGTGCGAGCACGAGGGATATCTTCTCTCGCTGTTTCTGGGCAACATTACGCGGGTGCAAAATTTGCGGAGCTTTCTGCGCCACTTGCAAGGCAGTCCCGGACCAAGATTTCCCATTCTGCTGGAAAGAGTTCTCTATGATGGCACCCACACCGGCGATTGGATCTCAGGCAAACTCTCGGCGAAACTATTGAAGGAAGTTGATACCGTACTCCATTCCAGCGACATTCTGGCTGATTCCGAAAAAGAGTTCTTCAACAATATGAAAGAGTTGTGCGAAGCCAGCATCGCGACGGGCAACCCGATTATGTTCTAGGGTCGTGTTGGATCCGCGCCGATCCGTGTGAATCCGTGGCAAACAGATTTGAGGGAATCATGACCACTGCAACCCGCACCAACCCGCTCTCCTATCTCACCGACCAACTCAATGAGCTCAAGGCCAAGGGTACGCATTTCAAGCTCCGTGTGCTTGAGGACGAGCAAGCTCCCGTCTGCACCTTCGATGGCAAGAAAGTCATCAATCTGGCGTCGAATAATTACCTTGGCCTGACCACGCATCCCAAGCTGCGCGAGGCGGCGCTCGAGGCTACCCGTAAATACGGCGTGGGATCGGGCGCGGTGCGCACCATTGCCGGGACCATGAAGATCCACATGGAACTCGAAGAAAAGATCGCCCGCTTCAAAAATGTGGAAGCGTGCGTGGTCTTCCAGTCCGGCTTCGCAGCGAATGCGGGCACAGTATCAGCGGTGTTAGGCAAAGAAGATTTCATCATCTCCGACGCGCTCAATCACGCCTCGATCATCGATGGCGCGCGCTTGTCGAGAGCGAAAATTCTGGTCTTTCGCCACAAGGACGTCGCCCACGCCGAAGAGCAGCTAGCCAGCGTGAAAGACGAACCCGGCAAGAAGTTGCTGATCAGCGACGGCGTGTTCTCGATGGATGGCGACATCGGCCCGCTGCCCGGCCTCTGCGAGGTGGCGGAAAAATATGGCGCCATCATGATGGTCGACGACGCGCACGCCTCCGGCGTTCTCGGCAGCAACGGCCGCGGCACCATCGATCATTTCAACGTGCACGGGCGCGTCGATATTCAGGTTGGAACTCTATCGAAAGCCATCGGTGCGCTCGGCGGTTACGTCTGCGGCACGCGCGATCTGATTGATTTCCTCTATCATCGTGCACGCCCTTTTCTGTTTTCGACATCGCATCCGCCGTCGGTCGCGGCCACCTGCATCGCAGCATTCGATGTTCTAGAGAACGAACCCGAGCGCATCGAGAAACTCTGGGAGAATACACGCTTCTGGAAAAAAGAACTCGGCCTGCTCGGCTTCGACATCGGCGGCCGCGCCACTCCGGCCAGCGAAACTCCCATTACGCCCATCATCATCGGCGACGGCAAACTCACCATGGACTTCTCCCGCGAGCTGTTCAAAGAAGGCGTCCTTGGCACCGGCATCGCCTTCCCCACAGTGCCCGAAGGCAAGGCCCGCATCCGCACGATTATGACGGCCACGCATACGAGAGAAGAGTTGGAGCAGGCACTGGATGTGCTGGGGCGGGTGGGGAAGAGGATGGGGATACTAAGTTGATTTCGTAGAGGCGAATGCGATGAAGAAGGATGAGAACGTCCGCGGCCTCATACTGGAATTGCGTCGGCTGGCGGAAGACCCGGCGGGGAAAGATTCTCTGAGGTTACATGCCGCAGCCGAAATCTTCGTAGCGCCAGCTCAAGCCGTGGTGTTCGAGTTTTCGCAGCCTGACTACACAGTTATCTTCTTCACTCATATAGAAAGGCCAGACCAGGAGGTAAGGTTCGCAGCGGCGGGAAGCTTTGCTGAACTGCTGCACGTGCTACCAGAAAAGTTGGCACTTCTTGAAAACACACAGATTCGGCACCGTTGGGAACTCTCCCTTTCGAACATGCACAGACTAATAGAGGAAAATCTCCGTCGACTCTTTGTCAGCCTCGCTGAGGAGATATGTCGACAAGAACATGCGAAATTCAGGATCTCGCCGTCCCCAGACGTAGCCACCCTTGAAGTCCGGGGGCGTCTGCTCGACATTGATCCGAAGGCAATTGTGACCCAGTTACTCGCCGACGCTACACGTCCGCATATCTGTTCACCCCGACCTTTCAAATCTGACTCTCGCGAGCGCAACGCCCACGCTGGAAGTATCTTTCCTCTCACCGTGGTCGGGGATGAAAAGACACTGACTTTTGAGGAAGAGGTTAGGAACGAGTGGAGTGGCCCAGAACGTTGGGACATAAGCCCGCAATCATGGACTACTTCCTGTCAACAACTTCCCTTGGTCGTCTTTGCGGGAGGTATGGTGGCTGCGGACACGCCCCATCTGGACAAGGCCATGCAGGCAATTAACACGTTTTTAGCGGCGTGCCAATACTTCGGCCACGATTGCGTCCCGATGACATCCTACGACCTAGGGCACGTTTCGATTAATGCTGCAGGAAGCGTTGGTAGCTGGGGAGGACCCGTTGAGGTCAGCAAACGGATCTTTACGTCGACCAAGAATCTTCCAGAAAAGACTTTACGTCAGATCTTCGATTTACCGGAAAAGTGTAATGACAAAGATTCCTTTGCCCAGTTAAGGCTGTGGCACACCGGATGCTCCCATTTTCTGTCCGGAGAAAACTTACAGGCATTCGTGTTGGGCTGGACAACCGTCGAAAACCTGATTGGAAGGACCTGGCGTGAATATTTGGGTAGTTGTGGGATCGAAAGTGGCCGATTCGATAAACTTACCTCTCCACAGGGAGGGTTTACGGTTGATCACGTCATTGAATTTCTGAATTTGACTGGCCGTATCAATTCCGCTCGATACACTCAATTACAAAGCTTGAGGAAAATCAGGAACAAGACCGTGCATAGCGGGCTTGAGCCAGTCACCGAAGACACTGGCAACTGCCTTCGGGCGGCCGTAGAGATGCTCTCAGATCGTATTGACCCATATATGTCTGCGCGTGCCAATTCCGCGCACAACATTCACGACCAGCGACTCAATCCGCTTGATAAATGATCTTCCCGCTCACAATCGTGGCCATAACTTTCCCGGTGAACTGCCACCCATCAAACGGAGTGTTGTGCGACAAAGACCGAGATTTGGAAGCCTCGAACGTCCACCGCTTCTTCGGATCGAAAATAGTTACATCGGCAAAGTTGCCCCGCGCCAGCGATCCGCGGCCACGGAGATCGAAGACGCGCGCCGGACCGGCGGTAAAGAGCTCGACGATGCGTGTCAGGGGAATCTTATGTTCGCGGTGAAGCTTTGTAATAGCCAGTGCCAATGCGGTTTCAAGACCCGTAATGCCAAATGCAGCGCGCTCGAACTCGACTTCCTTTTCGTGCGTGGCATGAGGAGCATGGTCGGTGGCGATGGCATCGACCGTACCATCAGCCAGCGCAACCAAGATGGCCTCGCGGTCAGCCGCCGAACGCAGCGGTGGGTTCATCTTGAAATTCGTGTTGTACTCGCCCACATCCTGATCGAGCAGAGTGAAATGGTGCGGCGTCACTTCGCAGGTCACGCGTGCCTTGGCGCGCTTGCCGCGCCGCACCGCCTTGAGTGCGTCTGACGTGGAGAGATGCGCGACGTGCAGACGTGATTCGCGAATCTGCTGTGCGAGAGTCACGTCCCGATCCACAATGTTCGCTTCGGCGGCAGCGGACATGCCGCGCAGACCGAGACGAAAGCTGGTGGGCCCTTCGTTCATCGAGGCATTTTCCGTGAGTCGAGTATCTTCCGCGTGCTGCACGACAGGGAGATTCAATTCCGCCCCAAGGCGCAGCGCAGCTCGCATAATCTCGTCATCGAGAATGGGCTTCCCATCGTCGGTAACAGCCACGGCGCCCGCCCGTTGCAAGGCAGAGAAATCGGTGAGCACCGCGCCGCGCGAGTTAAGCGTAGCCGCCGCGATCGGAAAAACATTAACGGCCGCGCCGCGCTCAGAACGCCTCAACCAGGCAACCCATTCGTCGGTATCGACAATCGGCGCGGTGTTAGGCATGGTGCAAACCGAAGTGAACCCTCCGGCAGCGGCGGCAGCAGTGCCTGTCGCGATCGTTTCCTTATAGTCTTGTCCCGGTTCGCGCAGGTGGACATGCAGATCGATAAATCCCGGAGCAACGATCAAGCCGCGCGCGTCGAACTTCTCATCGGCGCCGCCGCGAATTTTGTTCGGCAGCGCGATCTCGGCCACGCGCCCGTCGCGCAACAGAACGTCCATAGGCGCATTGATCTTCGCCGCAGGGTCGATGACGTGGCCACCCTTGATAAGCAGCGACCCCGGCTTGGGTTTGTCGTTAGCCATTCTGTGTATCTGTGTCAATCCGTGAAAATCCGTGGCTCATTTCGCCTTGCCTAAGGCCCGCGCCAAAATCGCCATGCGCGTGGGAACACCGTTGTGAACCTCGTCAATGATTTTCGATTGTGGACCGTCCGCCACTTCCGCGGTCAACTCAAGCCCGCGAATAATCGGACCGGGATGCATCACAATCGCATCGCGTTTGGCCAACTTCACTCGCGCAGCTGTCATCTGGTAGCGCGCGATGTAATCCTGCAAGCTGATCTTCTGGCCGGCCAGGCGCTCTTTCTGCAGCCGCAACAGCATGATTACGTCTGCACCGCGCAATGCGTCCTCAATATGCCGGGTCACTCGCAACCCCGGAGCGAGCGTGGCGGCAACTTCCGGAACAAATTCGGGAGGTCCGCAGAGCGTGATCTTCGCGCCGAACCGAGTCAGCAGATGGCAGTTGGAGCGGGTCACGCGGCTGTGGTAGATGTCGCCGACAATCGCAACCTGCAAGCCTTTGAACGATTTCTTGTATTTCAGAATCGTGAAGGCATCGAGCAGTGCCTGAGAAGGATGCTCATGCATGCCATCGCCGGCATTGATCACGGGAATGTCGAGATGCTTCGCCATCAGGTGAGGCGCGCCCGCCGCCGGATGTCGAATGACGATAGCGTCCGCCCCCACGGCCCGCAACGTATAACCGGTGTCGATTAAAGACTCGCCTTTCTCAATGCTCGATCCCGACGATTGAACCAGGGTAGTGATCGCGCCCAGCGACTTGGCGGCGATTTCAAACGAAGACCGTGTGCGCGTGGAAGCTTCGTAAAACAGCAGTACAACGCGTTTGTTGCGCAACAGCGGTCGCGCCTTGAGCGGATTCATCCTGCGAGCCAGCTTGAGCAGGCTCAGGATTTCTCTATCCTCGAGATGCTCGATGCCGAGGAGTGATCCGCGTGCCGGTTTGTTTATGGCGTAAGAGGGCAAACGGTGCATCATACGCGGCCAACACGGCCTGCGGCAAGAGCGGCAAATGTCGCATTCACGGCCGGTTTCGGCGACTGAGGAAGGCGCCCGTCAATGCACCAGCGATGCTCCCCGCAGCAATCGAAACCAGGAATAAAACAATAAGACCAAAGACCAACATCAGCGCAATGCCCTGCGGCGTTTTCAGACTTTCGAATGCGCTTTGTACCTGGGGGTCGCTGGTGCGGGAAGCCGCCTGCTGCAATGCTTCCAACATCTTCTGGCGAATTTGCCCTCCGGTATGAAACAACGTTGTCGCCAGCGTCTCGAAGATGGCCGAGATTCCGAAAAAGAGAATGCCGCACAGCGCTCCCAATTTCGCTCCCGAGCGTGCGTTAACATTCCATCCTCGATTCTGGCGATGATAAAGATTAACGGAGAGCACTCCAGCTCCCAACGCCGCCAGAAGAGGAACCATCAATCCCAGCGCCATTACCAATGCCGCAATCAATGCTGCGATTGCGCACGCGCGAAGGGCGGTTGGCCACACGAAGCCGGCCGACAGCGCGGACGCGCTTAAGGCTCCGTGAACAGTCGGTGAATCCGCGGACAATATAGGAAGGACGAGGGACGAGCCAGTTTCCGCGGCTACAACTGCCACTTCCGGCATGGGCACGCGAATCTGTGGCGCCCCGCACTGCCCGCAGAATGGTTTGCCGTCTTCAACGCTGTGCCCGCACTTATAGCAGGAATGGTCCATCGGAGATTGGAGCAGAACTAATGTTGAAGGTATCGCACGACACTCAACGCGCGCAAGGAAGCAGTTCCCAGTTCGTGCCGTGAAAGGATGGGATCTGCGTCAGATGTCGCCTTGCTTGCCGCGCGTGTGCACGTATACCAGCGCGAAGCTCGATCCGCCGCCGTTTTTCGGTTCGATGGCGACAACATGCTGGTTAGCTTCCGTGCCAACTTTCAGTTCCGTGACCGGACCAGCGTTATCACCTTCACACTTGACCGGCTGGGAATGTTCGTCCTTAGAATCGTCATCGTTGAAATCTGCGTGTGTGCCCCCGTGTTCGCGAGTATGGCACTCGATGACCTTGCCGTACTTCTTCAGTTTGCCCCGATAAAAATCGGTGACCTTACCCGGCGCGTCATCGGAATCGTATTTCGCGATCACTAATTTCACGCCGAAGGCCTCGGTAAAAAGGCTGAGATTAGCCGCGTTGCTGTTGTCTTCGTCGTGCCGCAATCGCGCTCCGGGGTAGAGCGGCAGTCCGGCTTTTCCGGCATCGGCATCGTTGCCCAGGTGCAAGTCACCCGCGGAGCTTTGTATATCCAAATGCTTATCCTGGCCGTTATCCTGGTTCTGTTGCGATGCCGCGAAGTTCGCACTTCCCGCCACCATACCGAACGCCACCGCAAGCACTCCGCGAAATACGATGGATCGAAACATATGTTCCTCCCAAAATTATCGAACGGCGGACTTCGCCTAGACGAATCCCGCGCTCTAGATATCGGCATCCTTGCCATGCGTTCGCACGTAGACGAGTGAGAAGCTCGATCCCCTACCTTCGGGTTCGACGGCAACGATATGCTGGTCGTCACTTCGACCGACTTTCAGTTCAATCTCACTTCCGCCGCTGCCATCACATGTCAACTGGTTGGAGCCTTGCTTGCCCATGTTCAGGTTCCAGTTTCCTTTGGAGGTGTGACACTCCAGAACACTCCCGTATGTTTTCAATTGATTCCGGTAGAAGGATAGAACCTTGGCTGGCGCGTCATCGGACTCATATTCCAGCGCCACCACCTTGAGGCGGTATCCAAAGCCTGAAATATTCACGTTTGCACTTTTATCACTGCCGTCAGAATCTTCTTGCTTCAAGCGAGCGCCGGGGTACACAGGCAATCCGATGTCGGCGGCGTCTGCCTGTTTGCTGACGTGAACTCCGCCGAGCAGCGTCTTAATGTCCACCTGCTTATCCTGCCCATTCGCCTCTTTCTGAACGTTCACGCTGCATGCGGACGAGGTCAAGATTGTAACGACAACGGCGATTGACCCAAGTGCCGCCAATCCCGACAATTTATTTTTGCGCATGTTGGGTCCCTCCAGCAGCTTGCACAGCCCGTTCAAGACCGGATCCTCTCGCGGCGATGTTGGGGATGCTGACGGGCAGATGCCCACGAATTACGATTTCTCCGAACAAGGCCTTCACCGCGGCAATCTCAGACACGCTCGCGTTGGAAAACGTGCACATATAATTTTCAATCTTCGGGAAGTCCGCAGCCAGATACGGATTTCCCATCGCAATTACGGCGGTCTTCCCCGCGGCACGGTCCAGCAATTGCTGAAGCAGCGCTCCGCTTGCGTCCTTCATAGCGACGCTGTTTCCGATTTTGCCGGCGGTGGGCACCACATAAACAGCGGCAACTACCGTCTGTGCAGCGTCCACTGCCTTGAGTACTTCGTCGCTCATCCCCGCCGCTATGCGCGGATCAACATAAATCACGCGCGCGTCCGGAATTCGTGCGCGAAACTCCCGCGCGAAAGCGCGGCCGGATTCACTACGCACATCGTCGGAAAACAACACCGCTACCACCTGATTGTGCGTCTCCTCTTGTTTTGTATACGGAAGTGCCGGCTTTGAGGTTCCCTGGTTCTTTACCGAAGATTTGAGCGGTAGAACTTTGCCATTGTCCCGAACTAAAGTCACGGCTTCGTCGGCAACTTGCTGGCCAAAGGCCAGGTTCTGCGGTTTGCCAACAACCTCCGCAAGGGCCTTTATATCCACCATGCGGGCACTCTGCAGCCCTAAAGACGCCTTTGCCTCCAGGATCTTAAGCACCGAGCGATCAAGGCGTTCCTGGGAAATCTCCCCGGACTGAACGGTTTGAATCATCGCGTTATACGAGGCCGGGAAGTCAGCCGGGATCAGCAATAAATCATTGCCAGCCTTAAACGCCTCCACGGCGGCACGGCCTATGTTGTTGGCAAATAAGTGCGTGAGTCCCGCCATGTCGAGAGCATCGGTGACGACAATTCCTTTGAAACCAAGTTGCTTTTGAAGTAGGTCCGAAACAATCGTTGGAGAAATCGTGGCGACGTGATTGGGATCGGAATCAAGCGCTGGAACTGTAACGTGCGCCACCATCACTGAGTCGACCCCGGCCGCGATAGCCTGGCGAAACGGTGGTAGTTCGATGGAATCAAGATGAGCACGATCCACGTTCACGCTGGCCACTCCGAGATGCGAATCGGTCGCCGTATCGCCGTGACCCGGAAAATGTTTAGCCGTCGTCAGCATCCCGCCTTCATGCGCGCCCTTGATATAGGCCGCGACCAGATCGCCGACCTGCTTGGGATCTTCGCCGAACGAGCGTGTGTTGATAATGGGATTCACCGGATTTGAGTTCACGTCGGCATCGGGAAAGAAGTTCCAGTGAATGCCGATGGCGCGGGATTCCTCGGCGGTAATGCGCCCGAAGTTTTCCGCATCGTCTAACTTGCCGTCGCCGCCGAAGGCCATGGCATGCGGGAATACCGTTGCTCCCATCAGCCGCATGGGTACGCCGCGTTCGAAATCGGCGGCGAACAAGAGCGGAAGCTTCGACTCCTTTTGCAAGCGATTGAGCAACTCAGCTGCCTCGTAGGGTTCGCTGCGCAGCAGAAATGGGCCGTCCACATGCACCGTCATCGCAAACGAGCCAACGTGATACTTCTGCATGGCGTCGAGCAGTTGCAGATATTCAGGATTCTCTACATTCAGAAAGCTGGCGCGGCACCAGATCATGAACACTTGTCCGACTTTCTCTTCGAGTGTCAGCTTGCGGAGCGTCTTCTCAGCCCACTTTTGTCCCTCGTGAGTGAGATGAATGGGGCCGGGCCGCTGATATTTTTCTTTAGCAAGAACGGCGGAGGTAGTGAGAAGAGCGAAAAGCAAAAAGCCCAATGTTCGACGCATGTCGAAAACGATAGCAGAGATGGAGGCTATCCGCGAAAGCCGGCAGAGAGTGATGTCTCGATGATGTTCACCGCCTCAGCCTGAATCTGCTCATTGTCGCCGAAGCCGCGCAGCCATTGAACCGCTGGTTCACGGCGAAACCATGTCATTTGTCGCTTGGCGTAATTACGGTGAGCTTGTTGGGTGGCTTGCAGCGCTTGTTCGATCGTCAATTCTCCCCGAATGAATTGCACGGCTTGTTTGTAGCCGAGAGAAGAGAGCGGACCTGCGGCGCTGCCATATTTCTCGAGCAGGCTGTTAGTTTCTTCGATCAGACCGGTCTCAAACATTTGTTGCCCGCGGAGGTTGATCCGCTCATAGAGCGTCTGCCGATCGGGATCGAGACCGAGCCGCTGGATGCGGAAGCCACGCAAAGGATCACGCCCGCGTTCGTTCCAGAGTTCGGTCAACTTGCCGCGCGAGGTCAGACAAACTTCGATCGCCCGGATAAGCTTGGGAACGTCGTTGGCATGAATCTTCTCAGCAGCGGCGCCATCGAGGCGGCGCAGAATCCTGTGCAAATATTTTGAGCCGCGACTGCTGGCGCGCTTGCGTAACCGCTCACGAAGTTCTTCAGAACGCTGCGGGCCGGGAAAAAGCCCTTCGAGCAGAGCGCGAAGATAAAGTCCGGTCCCTCCAACGACGATTGGCAGATTGCGACGTCTCTTTATCTCTTCCAACGTCTGCCGCGCCTGGCGGGCATACTCGCCGGCTGTGATGTGGTCTGTAGGCGCAACGCAATCGAACAGATGATGCGCGGCCCGCGCACGCTCAGCGGATGTGGGTTTCGCAGTCCCGATCTCAAACTCACGGTACATGGCGACAGAATCGCAGTTGACGATCTCGCCGTTAAAACGCTCGGCAAGCGCCAGAGAAACCGCAGTCTTGCCACTCGCGGTCGGTCCCAGCACCACCGCAAGCAGCGGATCAAGCCGAGCAGGAACCACTGTCAGCGCACACTCCAGTGAATGGCATGCCAGTATCGCATTACGGTGACGAGCAGCAGAAGAAAAGCGATCAGCAGCAAGCCGGCGGTTTCCGAGGCATAGACTGCGTGGCGGCGATGCTTGTGGCCGGAATCGTTTTGGCGATTATTTACCACGTCGATATTGTACGCCGCACACAAACCTGCGGCGGCCTTGGTGCTACACTACGCGTCGTCTTCGGTTGTCCGATGTCCATGCTCGATTCGCAAGGCAATCAGACGGTTAAAATCGCGCGGTTCGGCGTGTTCGAACTCAACTTCGCCGCCGGCGAACTGCGCAAGAATGGCGCGAAGCTGCGCCTGCAGGAGCAACCGTTCCGCGTGCTGGTTTTGCTGCTGGAACGAACCGGCGATGTGGTCACGCGCGAAGAAATTCGCCAGAAACTGTGGCCCGCCGACACCTTCGTAGATTTTGACCACAGCTTAAACACGGCTGTGAATAAACTGCGCGAGGTGCTGGGTGATTCGGCATCGAGTCCGCGTTACATCGAGACCCTGGCGCGGCGTGGCTATCGTTTTATCGCTCCAGTGCAGACCGAGACCAGTCATGGTCCGAGCACGGGGGAAACTTCTCACTCTGGAAATCGGACTCCGCCCGATTTGCATCTGGAACTGGAAGTCCCGATTCCGCATCGCGGAGTGACGCGAGGACTGTTTGCTCTGTCCCAGGTAATGTATCTCGCCTTCTATTTGGCCGCTCTTTTTCGCCTGCATGCTGTGCAAGGAATCGCCGATTCTTTTCTGTCGGGATGGCGCGCAACTCTATTGGTAAGTGGAGTAATGATAACGGCAGGGGTTGGAATCCCCTTGCGCTGCTATCTGCTCTCGGCCGTGGGATTTGATTATCAACGCCTGGGAGAGAAATTCCAGCAGATGTTCCCTTTCATCTTGGGGCTGGATCAACTCTGGGCCGTCGCTCCTTTTCTCCTCACGCAGAAGATCGGGCTGGGCGCGGCTTTTGCGGCGAGCGCGGCGCTGCTATATGTGCCGTTTTCCGAACGAACCCTGATTCGCATGGCCTATCAAAGCGGAACTAAACTCACGAATCGTACGTAATCACGTCTAAGAGGTGGGAGTAGTGTGCATTGCTGGCGGAGGAGAGTTATGAAACGAATGACATATCGGTTATTGATGGGTTTAGTGCTCGGAGTTGTCGTTTGCTCGGTGGAGGCATCGCAGGCGCACGCCGACGAATGGTCAAAAACCTACACTCTGACCGGCAAGCCTGATCTTCGCGTGGAAACCTCGGATGCAAACATTCATGTTTCTACGTGGGATCAGAAAACGATCGAAGCCAAGGTGACGACCGTGCGCTACAAGATTGGCAACGACGGCATCCAGATCGAAGAGCACCAGACGGGCGACGCAGTCGAAATCGATGTGCGTTATCCGCATCGAGGTGTATCGATCAATTGGGGCAACCCCATGAGTCATCGTGTCGATATCGATGTCCACATGCCACGCGAAGGCCGGGTGGACTTGCACACCGGCGATGGCAAGATTGAACTCGGCAACTTCAAGGGCGAAATGCAACTGCGCAGCGGAGACGGCTCTCAGGATGTCGATAGTGTGGACGGCAAACTGCACGCAATCACTGGAGATGGACCCATCCGCGCCAGTGGCCGGTTTGATGAACTGGAGTTGAGGACGGGCGATGGCCGGGTCGAAGCGCGCGCAGGCACCGGCTCTGCCCTGACCAGCGGCTGGCGGCTCGAAAGTGGCGACGGAACCGTAACCCTGGAGGTGCCGGAAAACCTGGCGGCGGATGTGGACCTGCATACCGGAGATGGCCACATCGATCTGGATATGCCAATCACGACACAAGGCAAGATTCGCGAGAACGAAGTTCGCGGCAAACTGAATGGCGGCGGAAATCTGCTGGTGATTCATACGGGAGACGGATCAATCCGGCTGCGGAAAGGGTAGGACTACCTTCGGTTTCCGAGACTTCGCTCTCTGGGACAACGCTTGACGCCAAGCTTATACTCTGGTGTTCTCACAGTTGGCCTTGCCGCATCATCGACTTCTTCGAAAGTAGATTCAGAAAGGATTTTCCTTTTCATGGCGATCCTCCGTAATTGTTTCTTTGCGTTTACTTTTGCTGTGCTCGCATCGCTGGCCAGTGCGCAGCAGACTGCGCCCAACTCCGCCAAGCACGAACCAGCGCTGGATGTTACGTCCATGGATCGTACCGTGGACCCTTGCGTGGATTTTTTCCAATACTCCTGCGGCGGCTGGATCAAGAGTAATCCGATTCCTCCCGATCAGTCTTCGTGGGATACGTATTCGAAAATGCAGGATGAGAACCGGGAACGTCTGCGCGGAATTCTGGAATCAGCCTCTAAGCCCAATTCCAGCCGCGACGCCTCCGAGCAGAAAATCGGCGATTACTATGCTTCCTGCATGGACGAGAATGCGATCAATGCGAAGGGAACGGAACCGCTTAAGCCGCAGCTGGACCGGATTGCGCAGCTCAGCTCCAAAGCAGAAATCGCCGGTGTCGCAGCTTCCATGGTGGATGACAACGTGTTGTTTGGTTTCGATTCGACGCAAGACTACAGAGATGCGAGTCAAGTAATTGCCGAGGCGGATCAGGGAGGACTCGGATTGCCGGACCGAGATTACTACTTGAAAGAGGATGCGAAGTCCGTCGACCTGCGCAAAGCCTATGTGGTGCACGTGCAGAAAATGTTCGAGTTGCTCGGCGATGAACCGGATGCCGCGGCCTCCGAAGCGGCGACCGTGATGCGCATCGAAACCGCGCTGGCCAAAGGGTCGATGACGCGGGTCGAACGGCGCGATCCCAAGAACCTCGACCATAAGATGTCGAGCGTCGAGTTCGAGAAAATCAGTCCTGACTTTCAGTGGCAAGTCTACTTCACAAAAGTTGGGCTTCCTTCCCTCGGCTCGTTGAATGTTGCTTCTCCTGGCTTTTTCAAGACGCTGAATGTGCAGATCGCCAAAGAAAACCTGGCCGACTGGAAGGTTTATTTGCGATGGCATCTGGTCCATGCGAATGCTCCATTTCTTTCGTCGGTCTTGGTGAATGAGAATTTCGCTTTTTACGGCAAGACTTTGCGCGGACAGCAGGAATTGCAGCCACGCTGGAAGCGTTGCACGCAGAATGTCGATAACGATCTGGGAGAAGCTCTGGGCCGGGTCTACGTAGAAAAATATTTCAGCCCTGAGGCCAAACAGCAGGCGCTGAAGATGGTGAAGGAAATTGATGTGGCCATGGCCGCAGACATCAATGCATTGCCGTGGATGTCAGCAGCCACCAAGCAGCAGGCGTTGGTAAAGTTGCACGGCATGGCAAACAAGATCGGCTATCCGGATAAATGGCGCGACTACAGCAAGCTGGAAATCGTCCGCGGAGACGAACTCGGCAACGTGGAGCGAGCCCGAAAATTTGAATTCAACCGCGAGCTGGCGAAGATCGGCAAGCCCGTGGATCGCGGCGAGTGGGACATGACTCCGCCCACCGTAAACGCGTATTACAACCCGCAGATGAACGACATTAATTTCCCCGCAGGTGTGCTGCAGCCGCCGGCATTCGATCCCGACTCCGATGCAGCTCCGAACTACGGCGACACTGGCGGCACGATTGGCCACGAACTCACCCACGGTTTTGACGACGAGGGCCGTCAGTTCGACGCTCAAGGCAATCTGCGCGACTGGTGGACGGAGGAAGACGGGAAAGAGTTTGTTAAACGCGCCAGCTGCATTTCAGACCAGTATTCGACGTACACGATTATCGATGACATCAAGATCAACGGGAAGCTGACGCTGGGCGAAGATGTCGCCGATCTCGGCGGCCTAATCCTGGCCTACATGGCGTGGAAGGACGATACGAAGGGCCAGAATCTGCAACCGATCGACGGTCTCACTCCGGACCAGCGATTTTTTGTGGGCTACGGGCAAAGCTGGTGCGGAGAGACTCGCGACGAGACCAAGCGCCTGCGTGCGACCGTGGATCCGCACTCTCCTGAAAAATACCGGACCAACGGCGTGGTGTCGAACATGCCGGAATTTCAGGAGGCGTTCCACTGTAAGGCAGGTTCGCCCATGGTGAATCAGAATCGCTGCCGCGTCTGGTAACCCAACGCATCTCGGATTGCTGTTCGAGCGTTTTCGAACCCTATTGCAGTTCTTCTTTAGTGGGGTTGTAGTAAAAGCGGAAGCGCAGCGCCAGGAACTGGCCGCCAAATTCGCTGGGCAGAGGAGGAAACGGATCCGATCCAACAATGCCCGCCCATGCCGCGCGATCAAGCGGAGAGTCTCCGGAAGGTGCTACTAGTTTCATGCCGGCAACTTTCCCATCCTTGGTAATTGCGAATTCGATGATCAAGTTTCCGTGTTTGAATTGCGCAGATTCTGGAATCGCGTTGTACCAATTCTGCCGCACGTCGTGCAGAACGCGCTGCAGATAAGGGCCGAAGTCAACGCCCATGGTATCGCTTAGAATCTCGAACGGTCCCATTTGAGCGCCGTGCGCCCCGGTTCCCAGTCCAAAATCACCACCGCTACCCTGGCCTCCAGTTCCCGGTCTAGCAGCAGCCCGCGCAGCCTCTTGAATCGCAGAACCCGCGGACATCGATCCCCCGTATTTCTTGAACTCATTTTCCACACTGGGCGTAGCCGGGGTTTGCAGTTGCGCGGTTTGCTGGTTCGCTGGAGGTGGCGGCTGAGGCGCTGGCTGGTTCTGTGAAAATCCTCCCGCCGACTTCGCTGGCGGCTGTTCCATTTGCGGAGCTCTCGAACCTGGCGCTCCCGGTGGAGGCGCCGCCAAGCTCTTGCGAAGTTCCTTCAGGTCAAGCTGAGGACGCCGCGTCATCGCGATGCGGTCTTTGTCCGAGGCGATATTGGTGTTGGGCCTGTGCTGCAGTTTCTGCAGGTCAGGGGGCAGTTCCAGAAACGTCAGATCTTTACCGGCAGTAAGATTTCTCGTCGCCACAGCGCTGTGCCATGGCATATATTTTTCAAAGAAATCGATCTTTGCGAGAAAGACAATCAGCAGCAAGTGGACGATGATCGAAATCCACGCCGCTTCCCGCCGCCGCGAACGCGTGAGATCGTCCTGCAACTGAATCAGCAGGTGCGGCACACGAGCATCTTCATCGAGATCGCGGTAGGCCGTTTCCCATCCCTGAGCGTCGTAGAGCCCGAGTTGTTCCGGCTGCGGCTTCTCGGGAGGCGCCACTGGATCCTGGAATGGGATTTGCGTGATCGGCATGAACTAAGTTTGTCCCGAGCTGGCTTGTCCGTTAGACACACATTCCCGAGGGTGCGTTGCATCCGGCCTTCCCGGGATGACGCAATCGACGAGCATGCTCAAAGCTAGGCTTATTTTCGCATCTTTCAAGGGATTCTGCTCACTGACAAATGACGCAGGACTTAGGTGTGTAAACAATTGTAAAACACAGCTGTAACCCCACCTGTACAGCTTGCGGAAAAGTCGCAAACGCAGGAAATGTTTTCGCAGCGGATTGTTTACCTGAGCAGGCTATGTCGGAGAAGACTGCTAGCCGTCCTTGCGGTAGAGGAGGTCTTTGATCGCTTTTCTCCGAGCCTGGTTGGCATCGGCAAGAGCTTTGCGTTCGTCAGCATCGATCTTCTGCTTCGCTGCAGGTTCGGCGTTTTCGGGGTCGCTACATGCAGGACAGCGGTTGGCAAAGCCGGGCTTATCCGGCTTCAGTTCGAACTCTTCAGAGCAGACAGCGCAGACTCGAATAGGAAATGCCATTCAACCCTAATGATACAACCGGAGAATTATTCTTGACGCAGGCAAGCTTACGGAAACGGCCGCCTTTCACCGCGAGAGGAATTAGCTTTTCTTCCCCGTCATGCCGGCGAGCCCGACTTTCTTCCCATGGTCGCGAATCGCGCCCACAATATCGAGCGCCAGGGCAAGCGCGCGTCGGCCATCTTCAATGGGCACTACCGGCGTGGATCGCTGCCGTACCGCATGGAGAAACGATCGCAATTCCGCATGCAGAGGTTCTTCCGAGGTCACCGGCGGTTTTCCCACTCCGATCTGCGGATTGACGGTGGGAGCGCTCGAAGTGGATCCGTCCTCCCCGACCGTGAAGACTAGAACTTCCTGCCTTCCATAGTCGACCGAGACATACTGATGCGGCTGGAAGAAGCGCAACTTACGCACGCGCTCGGTAGAAACACGGCTGGCGGTGAAGTTGGCTACGCAGCCCGATTCAAATTCCAATCGCACATTGGCGATGTCAACTTTGCCGGAGAGAATGGGCAAACCGACGGCGCGAACCTCTTTTACCGGAGAATTCGCAAAAGACAGCACAATGTCAAGATCGTGGATCATCAGGTCGAGCACAACATCCACGTCAAGCGAGCGCGGAGTGAACACGCTAAGCCGGTGCACTTCGAAGAACATAGGCTGCGTAAGCAAAGGGATGGTGGCGCGAACGGCCGGGTTGAAGCGCTCAAGGTGTCCCACCTGCGCAATGCGCTTGTGAGTGGCTGCGAGTTGAACCAGTTCGTCGGCCTCCGCCAAAGACGCCGCTAGCGGCTTTTCGATGAGGACGTCTACCCCCGCCTTCATCAGCGCCCGCGCCACGTCAAGATGATGGACTGTCGGCGCAGCGACCGATGCTGCGCGCACCTCGCTGTGCGTAGTGAGCATCTGCTCGACCGAACCGAAGGCACGGCATCCGAACTCACGGGCCACAGCGTCAGCCCGGTCGAGATTAGGATCGACGACTCCCAGCAGACGAACCGCTTCGCCTTGTTGTTCCAGTTCGTGATAGACGCGGGCGTGGTTGCGTCCAAAGACGCCTACACCCACCACCGCCACCGAAATCGGATTGTCAGGTTGCAGGAAAACTCTCGGATGGCCGGTTGCCAGCGGAAACAAGGAATTGTAAACGTAAAGGCGGTGCTCGGATTGGTTAAATTCTTTTTACTCTGCGATTCGCATTTTTTTCAAGATAGCAATCTGCCCGGCATGGTAGAGCTCGTGCTGAACCACACCATGCAGCATGAAGTAAAAATCATATTTC
Organism: uncultured Acidobacteriaceae bacterium; assembly: GCA_963836305.1. Classification (GTDB taxonomy): domain Bacteria; phylum Acidobacteriota; class Terriglobia; order Terriglobales; family Acidobacteriaceae; genus Sulfotelmatobacter. The sequence continues at coordinate 331,980 of CAWIJP010000029.1, forward strand.
TTGCCAGGGACGCGCTCGCGGAGACGAGACTCAGGTAGAACCCTGACTGTTTTAACCAGCACATCGTGCGTGCGTTTGGTGTCAGCAATGGTTTTGCGCCAGGCCGCTTCGGTGGGCCTCGGAACGATGGGAAAATTCGCAGTGCCCGTGGGTTGAGTTTGTTCTCCGTTTAACCGGCGGCCGGCCGCCGCATCCCAGACCGCGATGTGAAGAACAAGTTCCCAGATACTGTGGACATCCGGCAACGGTTTGGCTGCGGCCGTAGCGGCATCCAGATCTTGCAACAACTCCAGCAGAGCGGGGCCGTGCCAGGCATCGCCATCGAAGGCGCGGCGAAGTTGCTCGGCAATCAGAGTGGATTCGGAACTTGAGGAAGTCATATCTTCGTTTTTTTCTATGACACCAACTTGAAGCTTTCGAAAAATAGTATCAGTCGGCGACGACTGCGATGCCCGCCACGCTGGCTGCTTCTAGAACCCGTTCGCCATCCAGCAGCAGGCATTTTCCGGCGTCGAGCGCCAGGCAAGTAGCGCCTGCGCCGCGCATCACTTCGATGGTCTTTACTCCGATTGCAGGGACATCGAAACGCATATCCTGGTTTGGTTTTGCGATCTTCACTACGGTGAGGTCGCGGCTCAGTGCGGAGGACTCACCATGAAGTGATTTCATGATCCGGCCGGCGCGCTCGATTGCGGCATCAGTTCCTTCCATGGCTTCTACGGCCACGCAAGCCGTTTCAGCAATTACAACCGTTTGTCCAATATCATGCTGCGCCAGGTCGCGGGCGACCGCGCGGCCATAATCGATGGTCTTGCGTTCCTGTTCGGTAGGCTGGCGGGTGAGAACTCCTCGCTTCACCAGCAATGGTTCGAGCAACCTCGTCGAGTTTTCCAGGACGATGCCTTCCTCCGCCAGAACTTTCGCGACGGCGCCGAGGAGGCTATCCGTGTTGCGAGTCGTGAGAGAAAGCAGGAGTTTAGCCAATCGCCAGTCCGGACGGATGGCGGAAAAAATCTGTTTGTGTTTGACCTGCCCGGCCATGATTGCGCGTCCAACCCCTTCGCGCTGAAAAGTCTCGATCAGCTTCGAAAGCTCGCCCAGCGAAAGCCAGTGAACCGAAGCAGCACCATGAGACTCGATCTCGGGAAAAGCTTCTTCCTTGATGGCAACAACGACCACCTCATATCCTGCGGCGCGCGCCGCATCCAGCACGAGAAGTGGAAATTTTCCGTTTCCGGCGATAAGGCCCAGGCGTTCCATCATTAGAATCGTACGGAGGTTGCTTGCGTCTCTTGACGTTGGCGACAAGATATCGCGACTTACATCTCTACTGTAGCTTCATCTAATCACTCCGCGCTCCGAGGATTCGATAAAACGAATCAGCATATCCACGTCCTCCCCGCGGTCATCTTCCGACTTCAGCTTTTCCAGCGCTTGCGACGTGTTCATCTTCGACGCCAGCAGAGTTTTATAAGCGTGGTGAATCTTGCGAATGCGCTCGGCCGAAAAACCGCGGCGCTCCAGGCCAACTTTATTCATCCCGTAGGCATTTGTGTTGCGAGCAGCGGACGTCATGGAAAAGGGCAACACGTCCTGCGTGATCGTCGTTCCGCCGCCAATGTAGGAGTGCGCTCCGATGCGCACGAACTGGTGCACCGGACAAAGCGCGCCCACCACCGCCCATTCCTCTACCGTTACATGGCCGCCCAAAGTCGCACCGTTGACGAGCATGCAGTGGTCGCCAATCACGCTGTCGTGTCCAATGTGCGCATACGCCATGATTAAGCTGTGGCTGCCGACCTTGGTGAGCCCTCCGCCTTTTACCGTGCCGCGGTTGATGGTCACACTCTCGCGAATCTCGTTGTGGTCGCCGATCTCCAGCCGGGTCGGTTCGCCTTTATAAGTTACATCCTGTGGCGCCATGCCGATAGCGCAGAAGGGAAAGAATGCGTTATGGGAGCCGATTTTTGTTGGTCCTTCGATCGCGATGTGCGACACCAGACGGCAGTCTTCGCCGAGTTCCACATCCGGTCCGATGACGCAGTAGGGACCGATCTTGCACGATGCCGCGATCTTAGCTCGCGGGTCGATGATCGCGGTGAGATGAATCGAGGGTTGAGCTTTCATGGTCGCTGCCGGGCTCAGTTTCATTCCGCAGCCGTGCCATCGCCGCGTCCGCGTGAACTGTCGATGAGCTGGCACGAGACGGTCGCTTCGGCTACGCGTTTACCCGCGACGAATGCAACGCCGTGCATTTTTGCCGCGATCATCCGCGGAATCGCGCGCCAGCCCTTCACTTCCACCTCGATGCGGAGCTGGTCGCCGGGGCTCACCGGCCGACGAAACTTCGCGCGCTCGATTCCGGTGAACACCATCACTTTGTCGTTTCGATCTTCCACCTCGGTAAGCAGGAGCGCGCCTCCGGCTTGCGCGATCGCCTCTACAATCAGAACGCCCGGCATGATGGGCAAGCCCGGGAAATGTCCATTGAAAAAAGGTTCGTTGATCGTCACATTCTTAATGGCGATGATGCTTTCCTTGCGTTTCAGTTCGAGCACGCGGTCAATCAGCAGAAAAGGATAGCGGTGCGGCAGAATTTTCAGGATTTCGTGAATGTCGAGCGCCGGCTTCGACGAAGCCGCCGCAGCGTCGTTCACGGGTGGAGTGGTCTCAATCATGGCTTCGCCCCAAACAGCCTGAAGATTATACTGTACCGCGTTGTATTCACAATGCAGACGCAAACTTCGCAGCGCACGAGCCAGCTTGCTGAAAGAAGATGGACCACGAAGGACACTAAGTAACACGAAGGCTGCATGGATAAGATTTCCTTCGTGTGACTTTGTGCCCTTCGTGGTAAGTGCCGTTACGTCGGCGCCGCCAAACTCCTGCCGAAGAAAGGTAAATGTGTCCGGTAAGAAAAGAACACCGCGAGTTCCCCAGAACGCTGGAAACGACCGCCTTCGCTACTTCGAACAGCGCCTGGATAGCATGGTTCAGACGATTCGCGAACTGGTGGAGATTGAATCCCCCAGCGACAACAAGCCGGCTGTCGATCGCATTGCAAGGTTTCTCGCAGCCAAGTTTGAAGCGCTTGGTGGACGAACGCAACTGCACCCCAACAGTGAGTTTGGCGACAGCTTGCAGATTAACTTCACCAGCCCGTCGAACCGCAAGCCAGTTTTGCTGCTCGGGCATTACGACACCGTGTATCCGATGGGGACTTTGGCGAAGATGCCGTGCACGATCGAAAACGGCCGCCTCCGCGGACCGGGCGTGCTCGACATGAAGTCAGGCATTGCGCTTATTTTGCATGCCATTGACGCGCTGAAGGAGCCGCAGGGCGAGCTGCCTCGGCCAATTACGGTCTTTCTCGTTTCCGACGAGGAGGTGGGTAGTCGTTCTTCGCGAAAAATCACGGAGGCCTTGGCAAGAAAATCCTCCGGAGTTCTGGTAATGGAGCCCGCGGCAGGACTTCGAGGTGCAATCAAGACGGCACGCAAGGGTGTAGGAGAATACCAGCTGCGCGTAAAAGGCGTCGCCGCCCATGCGGGACTCGATCCGGGAAAGGGACACAGCGCGATTCTTGAGTTAGCGCAGCAGATCGCGGTGATTGCGAAGTTGAACAATCTGCGACAAGGTGTATCGGTAAACCCGGGCGTGATCGAAGGCGGAACGCGCACGAATGTGGTCGCAGCAGAGGCGTCAGTGAAGATCGACGTACGCATTAAGAGCGCGCAACAAGCTGCTGGCATCGACCGCAAATTGCGCTCCTTGAAACCGTTCGATAAATTTTGCAAACTCGAGATCACGGGTGGTATCAACCGTCTTCCCATGGAACGGACTGCGGAAGTGGCGGCGCTGTACAGAAAAGCCCGGGAGATTGCTGGCGAAGTCGGATGGGATCTTGAAGAAGCGGCCGTGGGTGGCGGCTCGGACGGCAATTTCACCGCCGGAATCGGCATTCCTACGCTCGATGGTGTGGGCGGCGTTGGAGATGGCGCGCATGCCGTGCATGAATTTATTGTGATTTCCGAACTGTCGCGCCGAGCGTTCCTGCTCGCGGAAATGATCGAACGGGTTTGAGCGCCGTCTTTGACTCCTCAGGTAGGGTGGCCTAGAATTTTCTTAGCAAGGGACGAGGCTGCGCGTCCTGCTCTTATACAGCGGCTCCGATGGAGGACTTATGGGTGAGGGTCTGTTTCAGCCTTTGCATTTGATTTTGATCGTGGCCATCGCCCTTCTTGTCTTTGGAACAAGCAAGTTCTCTGCGCTCGGCAAAGGCCTGGGCGAAGGCATTCGTAACTTCAAGTCGGCAATGAAAGAGCCGGAAGAGGAAAAGAAAGAGAAGAAAGAGGCAGAGGCGGAAAAAAAGACTTAGCCTGCGTATGCCTTCAGTGCTGCTCTCTGCTAATAAGTTTCAACCATGATCGATTGTTATCGAACACCCTTCAGATTGCTCCTCTTTTTTTCAACATGCTATAAACCAGCGCCACCGGCAGACCCACCACGTTGCTGTAGTCGCCTTCAATGCTCGGAATCCAGCGTGAGGTGATGCCCTGAATCGCGTATGCTCCCGCCTTGTCCATCGGTTCACCGGTTGCAACGTAGTCGCGAATCTCTTCGTCGGAGATTTCGCGCATCTTCACCCGCGTAGTTTCGGAAGCTTGTTCGGCATCTCCCGCAACAGGGTCTACAAGACACACTCCGGTGGTCACCTCGTGGCTCCGTCCTGACAATAAGCGCAGCATCCGTGCAGCGTCTGCAGAATCTCGCGGTTTGCCGAGGATCGTCTGATCGATAACGACGATAGTGTCCGCTCCGAGAACGTAATCTTGTGGCCGTTCCCGAGCAATTTTAAGAGCCTTTTCCCGCGCCAAACGCTCGGCGCAACCTCGCGGTGATTCACCTGCAAGCGGTGTTTCATCGACATCAGCAGGCCGCACCGCAAACGGGATCGCAGCGTTACGCAGCAGTTCCTGGCGGCGAGGCGAGGCGGAAGCGAGAATAAGCATGCGCTGCGATTCTAACGGACCAAAACTCAGCGGCTACCGACCACGCCGCGTACTGATTCAATCAGCTTGGCGGAATCGTAGCCGATTCCATCCTTAAACACGGTCTCGACGTTTTCAATATCGCTGATCTGCTTCGATGGATCGCCTTTGATCACGACCATGTCCGCTTGCTTGCCCGGCGCGATCGTACCGATTTTGTCGGCCTCGTTCAGGTATTGAGCGCCGTTGAAAGTCGCGATGTGAATCGCCTCCAGCGGAGTGAATCCCGCTTCCACCAGCAACTCGACTTCCCGCTGATCGCCGAAGCCAGCGATCACGCCTCCCATTCCGGTCGGATCGAGCCCGGCCAGCAGCAAACCACCGGCTTGCGCGAAGGCGTGCTCGAAGTCCATTTCTTTTTTGAAAGCCGCTGCCCACGGCGAGACTTCGGAGTGGTATCGCTTCTGAATCGAATTCAAATCGCTGGCACGAACTTTATTGTCGAGTACCGCGGTACGAGCGTCCGGAGAAAGCGCATCGAGAATACGCTTCTGAATCGTCGGCCGCCCCGGCACGAACATCTCGAACACAGGAAGCGTAGATGTGACCGCGACGTGGCGCTGAACCAAATCAAGGATCATGTCGTGCGGCGGCCCGCTTGTAAGATCCAGTTTGGAAATGAACTCATAGTCAAGCTTCTCGGGGCATTCTCCCGCTTTTTTCCAGGGAAAGAATTCCGTATCCACAAGCAACCCGTGTTCCAGGTCGTCGATGCCAATCGCGGCCGCTTCTCGAAAACCGATCGAGCATAGATGACCGGTCACTTCCGCGCCGCGTTTATGCGCCGCGGCCACAGCGGCCGAAAGCTCCGCGGGAGTAATGAACATATACGCCTTGAAATTGTCGACGCCCTGATCCAGCCAGAAGTCAACCGTCCTGGTCGCGTCGTCGGCGCCGGTGAGCTGGTGCATCTGCAGCGCCCAAGAGCCCGCACCTTCGAGATACGGTCCGGTTACGTGAATCTTCGGGCCCGGCGTTTCTCCCTTATCGATTTGCTTCTTGATTTCGAGATCCGTGTAAGGCTCAATCGAACCGGTAGTCCGGATGGTGGTCACGCCGGCTGCCAGGTATAAACGGGGAAAGCTGTATGCCATCTCTCCAAAGATGCCATTGCCCATGGGATAAAACATATGGTCGTGCATGCCCACGAGTCCGGGAATCACACTGTAACCGTGAAGGTCGAGAACCTGCGCATCTTTGGGAGCATTCGCCGACGCGGAATCGGACACCGACTCGATTTTTCCTTGCCTGAGAACGATCGTCTGGTCTTCGCGCGCGGGAGCGCCGCTGCCGTCGATCACGCGCACATGCGTCAGGACTACGACCGGTGCATCGACCTTCACAAAACCGCGTACCAGCGGCGAGAGAGTTTGCGCCGAGGTAATGCCAGCTATGATCAGAATGAAGACGAATGCTAACGAAGACTTCCGCATAACGGGCACCTCCAGAAATCTGGTCGGAGGATTGTAACGCAAGAGACGATCAGAGAACTGGGAAGCATCAGCAATGAGAATAGTCGTAGCCTGCTAAAATCAAAGCTTAGCCCTTCATTCTATGGACGCCGCTTTCCTCCGCAATTTTGCCATCATCGCGCATATCGACCACGGTAAATCCACGCTGGCAGACCGCCTGCTGGAGTTGACTGGATCGCTCACCGCGCGCGAGATGCAGGCGCAGGTGCTCGACTCCATGGACCTGGAGCGCGAACGCGGCATCACCATCAAAGCCCACGCCGTGCGCATGATGTACACCGCACAGGATGGTCAAACTTATCAGCTCAACTTGATCGACACTCCCGGCCACGTGGACTTTTCTTACGAAGTCTCGCGCTCGCTGGCCTCGTGCGAAGGCGCACTGCTCATCGTTGACGCTTCACAGGGAGTGGAAGCGCAAACCCTCGCCAATGCGTATCTGGCAATTAATAACGGACTCGAAATCATCCCCGTCATTAACAAGATCGATCTGCAAAGCGCCGATATTCCCCGCACGAAGGAAATGATCGAAAGCGCCGTTGGGCTCGATGCTTCGGATGCTGTGCTCATCAGCGCAAAAACTGGGCAAGGCGTGCCGGACGTGCTCGAGGCCATCGTGAAGCGGGTGCCTCCGCCAAAGGGTAATCCTGACGGCCGTTTACAGGCACTCATTTTCGATTCCTGGTTTGATGCGTACCGCGGAGTGGTGATTCTAACGCGCGTCTTCCAGGGAACGCTGCGCAAGGGGCAGAGAATTCGTCTGTGGTCGAACGGGACCACGTTCGATGCCGAGACTCTTGGCGTACTTACGCCCAAGCCGGTGGAGATCGGTGAATTAAAAGCGGGCGAAGTCGGATTTCTCATCGCAAACATAAAAAACGTCGCCGACACAAAAATCGGCGACACCATCACCGACGATGCCAGCCCAGCCTTCGAAGCACTGCCCGGCTTCGAAGAGATCAAACCCATGGTATTCGCCGGTCTCTACACCGTGGACGCGCATGAGCACACTCGGCTTCGCGAAGCCTTGGAAAAATTGCGGCTGAATGATTCTTCGTTTTTCTTCGAGCCGGAAAGTTCCGTCGCGCTGGGTTTCGGATTCCGCTGCGGATTCCTTGGCCTGCTTCACATGGAGATTATCCAGGAACGGCTGGAGCGGGAGTTCGCGCTCGAACTCATTACTACAGCCCCGGGCGTGCGCTACAAGATCACCAAGACCGATGGCGAACTGATTGAAGTCGATAATCCATCCCGCTGGCCCGATCCCAGCGAGATTGCAAAAGTTCAAGAGCCAGTGATTCTCGCGACGATCCTAACCAACGAAGAATATGTTGGCGGAATTCTCAAACTGGTGGAAGACAAGCGCGGCAAGCAGAAGACGTTCGAGTATGTCAGTTCGTCGCGCGTGATGTTGCACTATGAGTTACCGCTGAACGAAATCGTGCTTGACTTTTACGATCGCCTGAAATCGGTTTCGCGCGGCTACGCTTCTCTCGACTATCACCTCGCCGATTATTGGGAGTCACCGATGGTGAAGCTCGACATCCTGGTGGCCGGCGAACCGGTCGATGCACTTTCCATTATTGTGCATCGCGATTTTGCGTACGAGCGGGGCAAAGCATTGGTCTCGAAAATGAGGCAACTCATTCCGCGCCAGATGTTCGAGGTGGCAATCCAGGCTTCCATCGGGGCAAAAATTATCGCTCGCGAAACCGTCTCCGCCATTCGCAAAAACGTGATCGCCAAGTGCTATGGCGGCGATATCTCGCGCAAACGAAAGCTTCTGGAAAAGCAGAAGGAAGGCAAAAAACGAATGAAGCGCATCGGCCGCGTTGATATTCCCCAGGAGGCTTTTCTGGCTGTTCTCAAGGTCGGCGAGGACAGTGATTGACCGGAGGTCGGGCGAAATCAGTCTGAAATCGATGCCCCGGTTTGAGGGAAATCATATCTACCCAATGGTTCGATACGGCCCGGGGAAGAAGAACTCGAAAACCTGGAAATGTGCAAATCTCCAATTCGGGAATGAAAGCGTCCCGGTTGCGTTCTAACCATGTTAATGCGCTGTTAATTGTATAACTGGTTACTACTCAGGGATTTAAGAGGGACCGAAACAGGCCGTGACAATTCCCGAATTGAACTTGGGCCCAAAAGACGTCGCTGTCACCCAGCCATTCCACAAGCTTTTCCACAGCTAACTCGACGCTCGCAACTTAAAGCGGCTAAGGTACTTACCGGGCTCAACTACAGTAATTCCTGTAAGAGTAGATCAGTCCTCAGGAGGCAACCCGCCTTCAACCATGGTCTCGAATCTGGTGCAGCTTTTCAGGAACGCCAAATTTACCCGGCCGATCGGACCATTGCGTTGTTTGGAAATAATGATCTCGGCTTTACCCTGGAGGTCGGGGTCATCCTGCTTGTACACTTCTTCGCGAAAAATGAACATCACCAGGTCAGCATCCTGCTCGATCGAACCGGATTCGCGCAGGTCAGCGAGTTGCGGACGATGGTCGCCGCCACGGCTTTCCGGAGCGCGGCTTAACTGCGAAAGCGCGATTACCGGCACACTGAGTTCTTTCGCCAGCGCTTTCAGTCCTCGCGAAATTGCCGAGACTTCCTGCGTGCGATTTTCATAGCGCTTGCTTCCGCCCGACATCAGCTGGAGGTAATCGATAATAAGCAGGTCGAGTCTGCCTTGCGATTGCTTCAGGCGCCGCGCCTTGGCCCGCATCTCACTCAGCGAAATTCCGGGAGTGTCGTCGATAAAAATCGGTGCGTGCGCCAACTGCTCCATCGCGCGCACCACCTTCCGCGTATCATCCTGCCACAGAGAGCCGGTGCGCATTTTGTGCGCATCCACTTTCGCCTGCGAACAAAGCAAGCGCAACAACAGCGCTTCGCGAGACATTTCCAGCGAGAACACTCCTACTACTTGCTTGTCTTCCACGGCGGCGTTTTCTGCAATATTCATGGCGAACGCCGTTTTGCCCATCGAGGGTCGTGCCGCAATGATCACCAAATCGGAGCGCTGCAGGCCGCTCGTCATCTCATCAAGATCGGTGTAGTGCGTGGCCAATCCAGTAATTCGCTGGCCACGTTGCAGCAACGCATCGACCGACCCGAAGGATTCGCGAACGATCTCCTGCACGCCCATGAAGCCGCGACCAATTCGCTTTTCCGAAAGTTGAAAAATGGCGGCCTCGGCATCGCCGAGCACTTCCTCGGCCGCGTCCGATTGATCGGCGGCTCGCGCAATTGCTGTATTCGCCGCATGAATCAATCCACGCAGCAGCGCCTTGTCGCGCACGATCTTGACATAGTGCTCAATGCTCGGCCGGTCCGGCACGCCATCCAGAAGGCTGGACACGTAGCCGACATCGCCAATTGCCTGCAGATCCTTGTGGCGATCCAGCTCTTCAATCAGCGTGATCATGTCGATCGGACGCGACGATTCCGCCAGATCGACCATTCGCCCGTAGATGCGCCGGTGCGAGTCGAGCGAAAAATCTTCGATGCGCAAATGCTCGGCAGCCTGGTTATAGGCAAAATTGTCGAGCAGAATCGCGCCCAGAATTGATCGCTCTGCTTCTACATTCGCGGGAAGAGTGCTGATGTTGTAGTCAGTGGTTGCCACGATGTTGATATTTCCTAGCTCTTAAAGTGCAGGATAGAACACTAACCGGACGCGGCTTGTGAATGCGAAGCGCATCCGTTGGAAAACCAAGCTGCAATGAGAAAAAAGTTTTTGGATTACGAATCGAATGAGGTTGCAAAAACCAGCCATACAGGCTAGGAGAACAAATGGCGAATACGAAGTCAAGCACAGAAAACAAATGCGGCCCGGGCCAGCCACCCGAACCGCATCGTTTCGTGGATCTTTCAAAGCTGCCTGCCCGCCGCTCAGGGCAACGGGACAACCGTACCGGTCCGACAGCACTCATTATGAATGAGCGCCACATTTACCGTTACTGCTGCGGAACCATGATTCAAAGAATCCGGCTCTGCAACCTATGCGGCGGCTAGCGGCCCAACCCAACTCAAAGAGCGGGAAGTGGAGGAGGCGCAATGCCCGGGCAACCAGTTACGCTCGCGCGTTCCGATTTCCCCCGGCAATTCACCCTCGAGAATTACCGGTCTGCCACCGCTCGCCGCAATGATCGTTTGGCAAGCCTTGGAAGATCCTACGTTTTCGGTGAACCCACTGTGAGGCAGAGCATCGAGAGTCGCAATCAAAAAATGTTTCGCTCTTGTGCAGAAACTGTGGACGATCGGTCTTCCTTGTGGAAGGCTGAGGAAAAAATGGAGAGTTCAGCGCGCTGAATTGTGGTGACTGAAGATCTCCGCTAGCCGCCCGCAATCGATGGCACCAACAGCACTTCGTCTCCGTCCTGAAAGGCATAACCGGGCCCGCCCAGGAAGCGGATATCTTCTTCATTCACGTAGATGTTGAGAAATCGGCGCAGTTGCCCGGCCTCGTCGCGCAGGTGCGGCTTTAACTCAGGAAACTTTTCATCGAGAACGGAGAACAACTCTCCCAGATTCGTAGCGGCGCACGCGATCGAGCTCACACCCGCAGTGTGCCGCCGCAATACGGTCGGAATTTGTACCGTGATCGCCATAGTAGTTCTTCCTTAATGAATCCGCTTATGCCCCCACCGTGGCGGGAATTTCTTTCGTGGCCTCGATCGTATCCAGCGCTCCGCTCAGATACTTTTCGAACTCAGCCAGCTTCGGAGCGATCGGTCTCTCTACTTCATACACGCCGGCCAGCACATCGGTCGTCTTCAATCCATTGCCCGTGATGCACAACACCGTCGTTTCCTCCGGCAGGATGCGATCCTGGCGATACAGCTTGCCCGCGGTGCCCACGGTTACGCCGCCCGCGGTTTCCGTGAAGATACCTTCGGTTTCGGCCAGCAAACGAATCGAATCGATCACCTCAGGATCACTCACGTCCTCGCTCCATCCGCCGCTGTGCTTGATGGTCTTGATGGCGTAGTGCCCGTCAGCAGGGTTGCCGATGGCAAGCGAACGCGCAATGGTCGCCGGCTTCTGCGGATCGATCTCCGCACTCCCGGTTTTTACAGCGGTCGAAATCGGAGAACATCCGGTCGCTTGGGCACCAAAGAATTTCACCGGCTTCTCCTCCACCAAACCGAGCTTGCTCAATTCATCGAACGCTTTCTTGATCTTCGTAATCAAAGATCCGCCAGCCATGGGAACGACAACGTTGTCCGGAAGACGCCAGCCCAGTTGCTCGGCGATTTCGAAGCCGACGGTCTTCGATCCCTCTGCGTAATAAGGCCGCAGGTTTACATTGACGAAGCCCCAGCGCCTCTCTTCGGCAATCTGCGAGCACAGCCGGTTGACCTGATCGTAGTTGCCCGCAATGCGTACTACGTTCGCGCCGAAAACTTGCGTCCCTAGAATTTTCGCGGGTTCCAGATCGGACGGAATAAAAATCCAGGCCTTCAAACCCAACCGGGCCGCATGCGCCGCAACCGCATTGGCCAAGTTGCCAGTCGAAGAACACGCGACCGTATCAAATCCAAAAGCCTTTGCTTGCGCCAGCGCGACGGCGACCACGCGGTCCTTGAAACTGAGCGTCGGCAGGCAGACGGCATCATTCTTAATGTAGAGATTTTGCGCCGCTGCCTTGGCATCATTCTGGCTGCTCGCTAAACGCGGCGCGAGAGTCGGAGCATGGAGCAGCGGTGTGAACCCCACAGGCAGCCGCGGCTCAAAGCCCTCAGGCAGCGGCAGCAGTTCCGAATAGCGCCACATGTTCGGCGGACGCTGCGCAATCCGCTCCCGGCTGAAAGTTCCTTCGGAGATTGCAGTCCGGATCGAATCGTAATCGTAGGTGATTTCGAGAGGAGAGAAACACTCGTCGCAGATGGAGCGGGGCTGGTTTCCCCAGCTTCGTCCGCATTCCCGGCAGCGCAGTTCGTATTGAGCCATTGAGCTACTCGCTTTCTGTTACAGCAAGTAGCTGCGGACGAGCGGCCCGGGAAAAAGCGCCCTAAAATACAAGGCCTCTTTTTCCAGGAAATGGGAAAAGAGGTCGGAATGCAAATAAAAATGAAGCTCGCATCCGAATCTCATGTTCCCCGTTTCCGGGCGGGAGTTGGCACCTGGCGGTCGGGATATATGATCCCGATCCGGTTGCCGTGGCGTCACAGGGCTCGTCCCTCAGCCACTCTGCATGAAATTCCGGTTTGCCCCGAAGGACAAACTTGTCTTTACCATGCTACGCAGCCGAGGGGAGTTCGTCAACAGGGAGTTTGGTAGTGGTGCAGTTTGACTATCATACGACGGCTGTCATCCTGAGCGGAGCCGTTTTTCAGGCCTAGCGAAGGATCTCCCGCTTAACCGACGCAACGCGTAAGCCTAACCGTACCACTACCGGAAGTTTGGCGTGCGGGATTTTGACTTCCCATCGGCGAATCGACCACTTCCAACCCCCTTGTCATTCCGACGCGCGAGCGAAGCGAGACAGGAGGAATCTGCTCGCCTTCGGAGAAGCACCGGCCGTAGAATTAAGGGCTGGACGATCAAGAATACTGCGAGGTGAGTTGTGGAATCCCGGCTTTTGCAAAGCGCACAAAAGACGGGCCATCAGCCCAAACATACTCACCCTCATTTCGTGACTGATTATCTCCAATGGTCATCGGAACTAAGTCTTGAAAACGCGTCTTCAATTTTGCGAATCAAAATCGGATCGGTCATTTCCTCACCGAAATTGGGAGTCTCGCCCAAGCGAAATTGGGGATAGCTGCCGCCGACGACATCAATGGTTGACTGATAATATTTGCCTTTGACGAACCACAGATTCGTTGGAATTGCGTTCTTGGCTGCCGGGATAACACCGTCAGACCCGAGAAGCCCGCGACGTTGGATAAACCAAGAGTATTCTCCGGATGGAAATGAGCCCTGCGAAGAATACACCTTCACGAAAGCCGTGGCTTCCTCTACCCGATACTCAGCGGGGTCCAAACGCTGAGCATATTCTTCGATGAATTCATAATTCCGTTTCATCCACGCTGCGAAATCTGTCAGACGGACACCAGAGAATTTCCGAAGTTTCGCCCACTCGTCAGGCGTGAAGCCCACTCCGTTCTCGGGCTCCCATGTACCATCGTTGTAAATAAGAACGATCGGACCTGTGGGAGAGCCCTTATACGAATAATAAGGGCTCCCAGTAGCTTTTATGAAGCCTGCGTCCAAGAGCTTGGCCTCGGTTTCGGGGTCGACGTAAACGAGCCGAGCGTTTGGGCTTGCGTCGGACTGCTCTCGGCGAATATAAATCATGCTTCTAATAGTACTAGGATTGGAGATTGTCCCATGTGCAGGGTTTCATAGCTATAAAAACAAAGGCACGTGGGGCAACTTCGCCAGATTGCGCCTGCGTACTTCTCCCCATGACGTAGTCTTGGCCTTGCCTGAATCCAGGTCTGCGATGCGCTTCCCGATCTCTGCTTCCCAGGCTGCCTGCACGCCTTCGTCGACCTTGCCACCGAGGTTTGAAATCAGGGAATCAGCTAACGCCTCCTGCTCCTCAACCGAGAGCGACAGTGCGCGCTCCAGCAACTTGGAAACCTCCGGTGTCATTTGTGCCACGTGGACCTCGCTCGGCCTATTCTAGCGTAACGTTCCATTTCTAGATTCGATCTTTCAGGGTCAGATGTAATTCCCGGTCTTTACGGTACACTCTTCATTCGCCGAGGTGAGCATGAGAATGCTGAAGATGTATCTTGCCTGTTGGAAAAAAGTTTCACGGTTCGGGATTACCTATCTTTGCAGTGAACTGGTCCTCGGACTCGTGCTCGCGTCACTTTTGGTGGCGCCCCCCTGTTCAGCGCAGAATGATCTCCCCAGCGAAACTCCCGCCACCCTCACTCCCGTTACCAGCGGCTTCGATTACATCAAGCGCGACGTGATGATTCCCATGCGCGATGGCGTGAAGTTGCACACCGTCATCGTTCTACCCAAAGGCGCGAAGAATGCTCCGATGCTGCTCACGCGCACGCCTTACAGCGCGACCGCCCAAACCAGTCAAGCCGCCAGCGCGCACCTCGGCCCGATTCTTTATGGCTATGACAATCCAACTGACGTGATTGTGGAAGGCGGCTACATCCGCGTCATTCAGGACGTTCGCGGCAAATACGGCTCCGAAGGCGATTACGTGATGAACCGTCCGCTGCACGGCCCGCTGAATCCCACAGCGGTCGACCACTCCACCGATACCTACGACACCATCGACTGGCTGGTGAAGAATGTTCCCGAGAGCAACGGGAAGGTCGGCATCCTCGGCATTTCTTATGACGGATTCACTACGCTGATGGCGCTGGTAAATCCGCATCCCGCGCTGAAAGTCGCGGTGCCGATGAATCCCATGGTCGATGGCTGGATGGGCGACGACTGGTTTCACAACGGCGCCTTCCGCGAACAGAACATGCCCTACATCTACGAACAGGAAGCCACTCGCGGGAATGACGAAAAATGGTGGACCGATCATTTTGACGACTACGACGTTTACATGGATTCCGTTTCCGCGGGAGAACTCGGCCGCCGCCACGGACTCGATCAAGTTGGATTCTGGCGCAAGCTTCTCGAGCATCCCAGCTACGATTCCTGGTGGAAAGAACAGGCGATGGACCGCATTCTCGGGTCTCAGCCGCTGAAAGTGCCGACCATGCTGGTCGACAGTTTGTGGGATCAGGAAGATATCTACGGCGCGCCTGCCGTTTACAAAGCGCTGAAGGCAAACAACGCCAACAACGATAAATTATTTCTCGTGCTCGGTCCCTGGCACCACGGCCAGGAGATTGGCGACGGCAGTTCACTCGGAGCAATCAAATTCAACAGCGATACCGGTCTCTATTTTCGTCAGGAAATTCTGCGGCCATTCCTGGATAAGTATTTGAAAGACGGCACGCCGAAAGAAGAAGTGGCTCCTGTCACAGCCTTTGAAACCGGAACGAATGTTTGGCGCCGCTTACCCACCTGGCCAGCCGGATGCGCCAGTGGCTGTACGATTCAATCGACCCCGCTCTATCTCACGGCTGGGCTAAAGGCGAGCCTAACGGCACCCAAAAGCGGCGACGCCGCATTCGATGAATATATTTCCGATCCCGCCAAGCCAGTGCCGTTCCGCGCGCGTCCTATACAGCCCGTCGGCTATACGAATGGAATGACCTGGCCGGAATGGCTGGTGGACGACCAACGCGAAGCCTCCGGCCGTCCGGATGTCCTGGTATTTACTTCCGATGTCCTAAGCACTCCCATGAAGATCAGTGGACAGCCGGTTGCGAATCTCGTCGCCTCGACCAGCGGCACAGATTCCGACTGGGTGGTCAAGTTGATCGATGTCTATCCCGATGAAGTGGCGGGCGATGCTCGAATGGGTGGCTACGAGTTGATGATCTCTGCCGATATTTTTCGCGGGCGCTATCGCGAGAGCCTTGATACCGCCAAGCCTATCGCCGCCGGCCAGCCGCTGCTCTACCGCTTCAATCTGCCCACCGCAGATCACGTATTTCTGCCGGGACATCGCATCATGGTGCAAATTCAATCGAGCTGGTTTCCGCTATACGACCGCAATCCACAGACTTTCGTGAAGAATATTTTCTGGGCGAAGCCGGATGATTACCGCAAAGCGACGCAACGCGTATATCACGCTATGGGTCAGGCAAGCTTTATCGAGCTGCCGCTGGTGGTGCCATAACTGCGCCGTCTTTACCGGCTGTACTGGTTCTTCTTCTTGTCTTCATGCCGCTCCAGCCCAAACTGGATCAGCTTGTCGATCAAGTCCTCATATTCAAGTCCCGAAGCGGCCCATAGCTTGGGATACATGCTAATCGCCGTAAATCCTGGCATGGTGTTGATTTCGTTTAAATAAATCTTGCGCGTCTGTGGGTCCATCAGAAAATCAACCCGCGCCAGCCCGGAGCAATCCACGGCCTGAAAAGAGCGCACAGCCAGCTCCTGGATTTTTTTGGTCTCCGCTTTGGTGAGCTTGGCAGGAATGATCAGTTCTGAACCTTCATCAAGGTACTTGGCGTTGTAGTCATAAAACTCTTTAACCGGAACAATCTCACCCGGTAGCGAAGCCACCGGCTCATCATTGCCCAGCACCGAGCACTCGATCTCGCGCGCCTTGTTCTTTTTTCCACCGACACCTTGTTCGATCACAATTTTTCGGTCGAACTTCGCCGCTTCCTCAATCGCCGGGCCGAGTTCCTTGCCATCGTGTGCCTTGCTAATTCCTACCGACGATCCCAGATTCGCAGGCTTCACAAATACCGGATACTTCAGCTTGCTCTCGACAAATTTCTGCACTTGCTTGGGATTTTTTTTCCAGGCGCTGCGCAGTATCGTGACGTGCTTCACAATCGGGATTCCTGCGGCGATAAACAATGACTTCATGATGTCCTTATCCATGCCCGCCGCCGAACCGAGCACGCCCGCGCCTACGTAGGCGATGTCAGCCAATTCGAGCAGGCCCTGAATCGTCCCGTCCTCGCCGAAGGTTCCGTGCAGCACCGGAAAGATCACATCCACGTCGATGGCCCGATCGCTGGCTCGCCGCGTGAGAGCAGCCTCCGTTTGAAATGGTACGAGCCCACTTTGCCGGTGCACCGGCTCCGGAGGAACAACAACCGATTCGCCACGCGCCAGCACCGCCGCAGGCTGCGTCGTCTCCGGATCTCCGGCGCGCAGATGCCGCGGTTCCAGCATCAGCTTGCCCTGCAGTAGATTCTCCGCGTCACCGGCAGTCAGCCAACGGCCATCTTTGGTGATACCGATGGGGACGACTTCATATTTATTTTTGTCGATGGCTTGCAGAACCGATGCTGCCGAGAGCAAGGAGACCTCATGCTCGCCGCTGCGTCCGCCAAAAAGAATTCCGACTCGAAGCTTTTTCATAATCTCTTACAAAATCTTTTTCCCAAACGCCGAGAGTGCCAACTCCACCGCCAGGTCTGCGGTCCGGTTATGCTCGTCGATCACCGGATTCACCTCGACGATCTCGAAGCTCAGCATACGTCCGTGATCGGCAATAATTTCCATGGCAAGATGCGCCTCGCGATAAGTCGCTCCGCCGCGAACCGGAGTGCCTACTCCAGGCGCGTCTTCGGGATCGATCCAATCCATGTCGAGTGAAATATGATAACCGGCGGTGCCACGGCCAGCCATGCGCAGAGCCTCTTCCATCACGGTTCGCATGCCACGCTCGTCAATATCGCGCATGGTGAAAACGCCGATACCCGCGCGCCGAACATTTTCTTTTTCCACTGCATCAATGTCGCGCACGCCCACCAGCACACAGTTCTCAGGCTTCACTTTCGGGGAAAAATCGAAGATGTTCGACAACTCCGCCGGACCCAACCCCATCAGCGCGGCCAGCGGCATGCCATGAACATTGCCGCTGGGCGAACTTTCGGGCGTGTTGATATCGGTGTGCGCGTCGATCCAGATCAGGCCGACTCGCTGGTTCTGACGGCGATAAAATTCTGCCACACCCGATACAGTTCCCGCCGCAACTGAATGATCCCCGCCCAATGTCAGCGGAATCTTCCCCGCCTCCAGCGTTTTAATCACCAGTTCTGCCTGCTTGGTACAAGTCGCCGTGATCTCCTTCAAGTATTTAGCGTGGGTATCGCCTTCTTTCTTCTGCTCTGGAATCGCTACCGCAACGTTGCCGCCGTCCTCAACTTCGTGTCCCAACGCCTCAAGACGCGCCTCCAGTCCCGCCACCCGAACCGCCGAAGGCCCCATGTCAACACCGCGACGGGACTGGCCCAGATCAAGCGGCACGCCGATCACGCGAATTTTCTTGGGAGTGATGTTGGTGGTGCTGATGTTAGTCGTCATAAGTTCTGATCTGTCGTGTCAGCCCCCAAATGCCTTATTCACCGCCGAGGCCGCTGAGAGCGCAGAGTCAGGGAAGTCATTTACGATTCTTTTCAATCCATTTTTTAGCACCCGGACGTGGAAATTAACGAGGAGGCCCACTCGCTTGTTAGACAGACGAAGATATGAAAGCAACTGCGCAACATGAATCGGCGCCAGTTGGTCAACAGCCTTGATTTCCACCACTACGGAATCTTCAACAACCAGGTCAAGACGGTACCCGCAATCAAGCTTCACCTCCCGATAACTCACAGGCAAAGGTTTCTGCTCCTCAACAATTAAGCCCATCTGGCGAAGTTCAAAAGCTAAGCAGACTTCGTAAGCGGACTCCAACAATCCTGGCCCCAGGCGCCGATGTACTTCAATTGCCCCACCGATGATGCGGCGGGTAATCGAATCAAGCCTGTCTTTTTCTTCCATCCTCGGCGTTCTCCGCGACCTCGGCGGTGAAAGTTTCACGGGTATAACCGGTGCAGCATCCTGGGAAACGGAATCGTCTCCCGCACATGCTCCAGCCCGCATATCCACGCCACGACTCGCTCAATGCCCATGCCAAAGCCGCCATGCGGAACGCTGCCGTATTTGCGCAAATCCAAATACCACTTGAAGGCTTCTTCCGGCAAACCATGCTCGTGAATTCTTTGCACGAGCAAGTCATGCGAAGCCATGCGCTGCGATCCGCCAATGATCTCGCCGTATCCCTCGGGTGCCAGCACATCCACGCACAGCGCCAACTCCGGACGCTGCGGATCAGGCTCCATGTAAAAAGCTTTCACCTTCGCCGGATATCGATGCACCATCACCGGCTTGTCGAATTGGGCGGAAAGATAAGTCTCATCCGGCGAGCCCAAGTCGCCGCCCCACTCGAATTTCGTTTCCAGCGCACCCTTGGTGTGACCCTCTTGCAGATTCTTCACCGCATCGTCATAACTGATCCGCGGAAACGGCGCTTCAATCTTTTCGAGCTTTGAAATGTCACGGCCGATTGCCTGCAGATCCGCACGCCGCCGATCGAGGCAACGCTTCACGACGAAACTGATTAATCCCTCTGCCAGGTCCATTAAGTCATCGAGCTGCGCATAAGCGATTTCCGGCTCGACCATCCAGAACTCGGTGAGGTGACGGCGCGTCTTCGATTTCTCCGCGCGAAATGTCGGCCCAAACGAATACACCTTGCCCAACGCCATCGCCGTGGCTTCAATGTAGAGCTGACCGGACTGCGTGAGATAAGCCTGTTCGTCAAAATAATCCACCGGAAATAAAGTGCTGGTTCCCTCGCAAGCGGCCGGGGTAAGAATCGGAGGATCGGTGAGCGTGAAGCCACGTTCGTCAAAAAAATCGCGAACCGCTTTGATGATCTCCGCGCGCACCCGCAGAATCGATGCCTGCCGCTGCGACCGCACCCACAGATGCCGGTGCTCCATCAGAAATTCTGTGCCATGTTCTTTCGGAGTGATGGGATACGGATCGGACTCAGGTACGCGCTGGACTACCTGCACGTTAATAACATCAAGCTCATACCCGCCCGGCGCGCGCTTATCGGCGCGGACTTTGCCCTCCACAATTACGCTTGATTCCTGCGTCAACGTCTTAATCGCTTCAAAAACTTCAGGCGTGACTGCGTTCTTCGGCACTACCCCCTGAATCACCCCAGAGCCATCACGAAACTGCGGAAACAAAAGTTTTCCGCTTTCGCGCAGATTGTAGAGCCAGCCGCGCAGCGTGACCGACTGCCCATCGTGCTTTCCGATTTCAGCAATAGTGGTAATAGGCGATGACATAAATTAAGGATCTGTTTACCGCCGCCAAGCTTCGCCGAAGCCGCCGAGAAATAAGTAGCTCGCCATCTTTTCTCGGCGATCTCCGCGTTCTCGGCGGTGTAGAGCTCTTAAGCCGCCTCCAGCTTGTCGAAGGTCGCCTTCAACTTTTCCAGCGGGTTTACCTTCTCATTCTCACCAAGTTCCAGGAGGAGCGGTGGCGTTTGAGGCGCCGAACGTAACAACTCCATGGCTTCCTTCCAGTCGATCGTTCCTTCTCCCGGCCACAAATGAGAGTCCTGCACTTTAGCGTTATCGTGAACATGCGTCGAGCACACCAGCTTCTTCAAAATCTCGAAGGCCTCGCTCACCGATCCCATCATATGGGCGTGCCCGAAATCGAAGCAGATTCCCACGTCGTCAAAATGGGCGGCCCGAATCATTTCGATCAACCGATCCGGTGTGGAGAGTTCGTTGGGAATATTTTCCAGCAGAATGCGGACCCCCAGCGGCTTGGCAAACGCCCGCAAGTGTTCAATGGAGGTCATCGCCGATTCAAACTTCTTTTCGCTGAAGCTCTCGTTGGGTACTCCCAGATGCTGCACCAGAAAACGAAAAGGAATCTGCTCCGCGATTTCCAGAGCCCGCTTCACTTCATCCATCGCCTGCACCAGTCCAGACCGATCGGTCGATGCCAGGTTGATGGGGGGCGCTCCGGCGCGTCCCCACTCATAGTCGGCGTAGAGCGGCGAGTGTACTGAGTTCAGCGGCACGCCGCTGCCCCGAAACCACTCCGCGATCTCTTTGACATGAGCCTTGCGGTTGGCATAATCGAGATGCTGCCGCGCTGCGAAAATTTCAATCGCCTGCACTCCGCTGCGGGTCAGCCCATCCAGAATCCCTGGATGGAGCCGTTCTTTCACGTACAAATAAGTTGATACCGCTTTCAACATGCGTGATCCTTACCCAGAATTTCTGATCGGTGATTGTTGATTGCTGATTGAAACCCAGATCAATCCATCCATCAATCAGCAATCAAAAATCAACAATTCTTCAATATCCGATGGCCTTACCATTCTCTCTGTAATCGCTGGCGCCCAGCCGTTCACCTGACTTCGCGTCCACCGCAATGCACTCCGCGTCGCTCCAATACGGAGAAATCTCTCCGCCATCGTGCAGGCCGAACTCTACGTTGTATCCCATCTTCTGCAGTCGCTGTACGGTATCCGGCGAAAACCATTGTTCCACATTCAGCACATCGGGCAGCCACTGGTTGTGAAAGCGCGGAGCATCCACTGCCTCCTGGATATTCATCCCGTAAACCACGACTCCCATCAGAACATTGGCCACAGTGGTAATGATTTTCGAACTTCCCGGCGAGCCGAGAACCAGAAACGTTTTTCCGTCGTGAACTACGATGGTTGGCGTCATCGATGAAAGCGGCCGCTTTCCCGGACCGATCGCGTTCGCGGCTCCCTGAATCAGCCCATCGGAATTTGGCACTCCGGGCTTTGCGGAAAAATCATCCATCTCGTCGTTCATCAAAAAACCTAAACCGTTCGCCGTCACTCGTGATCCAAACCAGTCGTTGATAGTCGTCGTGACTGCGACCGCATTGCCTTCGGCGTCGACTACAGAATAATGTGTGGTGTGCTGCGACTCGTGATTCGCTAACGGCTGCGGATGTGCCGCTGCATATTGCTCCAGTTCGCTGAAAATTGCGGGCCGCTTTAAAGCCTGGCTGGCGGTAGCTTTCACGTCGTCGATCGATCGCCGCCAAGCCTCGGCATACTTCTTGTCGATCAGTTGCGCTATTGGAAGTTTCGCGAAGTCCGGATCGCCCAGAAATTCCGCGCGATCAAAAAACGCCCGCCGGAACGCCTCGGTTGTAAAGTGAATCGACTCCGCCGATCGATCGCCGAGCTTGCCTAGATCGTAGCCTTCCAGAATATTCAACGACTCGACCAGAACCGTCCCGCCCGAAGACGGCGGAGGAGCGCTTATGATTTCATATCCTCGATAGGTCCCGCGAATCGGCTCACGCTCTTTCACTTCATAGTGCGCCAGATCGTCGGCTGTGATGAGCCCGCCGCCTTTTTGCATGGCGGCTGCCAGTTCGCGAGCCAGCGCACCATGATAAAAATCGTCGGGCTTCGCGGCAATCCGCTCCAGCGTCCGCGCCAAGTCGGGCTGTCGGAAGATTTCGCCAGGTTGATAGTAACTGCCGTCGCGCTGAAAAATTCTGCGTGATTCGGCAAACTGGCTCAAATACTTATCATGTAGATCGTGCGCTTCCTGCCAGCTCAGCGGATAACCCTCGCGTGCCAGCCGGATCGCCGGGGCCATCACCTGCTGCAGCGTCAGCTTGCCATATTTCTGTTCGGCGTAAACCATGCCCGCCACGGACCCCGGAACTCCGATTGCTTTATATCCATACTCACTCGCGCCCTCGATCACATTGCCCTGCGCGTCCAGATACATATCGCGTGTAGCCGCCGCCGGAGCTTTTTCCCGGTAATCGAGAAAGTGCGTCTTCCCGTCGGCCATACGGATCAGCATGAATCCGCCGCCGCCAATATTTCCCGCCGGGGGGTGCACCACGGCCAGCGCGAATCCAGTGGCTACAGCCGCATCCACGGCGTTGCCGCCCGCCTGCATGATTTCGACTCCCGCCCGCGAGGCCAACTCGTGCGCACTGACCACGATTCCGTGTTGTGCGTGCACGGGCTGTGTGGAGGCGGCAGCTTGAACCGCGCAACTTCCCACCACGGCCGCCATCAGCAGCAAAATCAATAATTTGTGCCGGGATCGCATTAGGATTGAAGGTGTCCAGCAACGGCGGACTCTTGAGGCTAGCCGACCGCGGCAAGCAGAGTCAAATCAGCTCGGCCGCAGAATCTCAGTGGCTTTTCGTCCTTTTTCGATGGGCAAGCTTCTTGACGCTTTGCTCTTTCTTGCCGTTTCTTGCAGGCGCTTTGGCCGCCACCATCTCATACGACGCCTGAATCAACTCCTGCAGCTCATTCCAGCGCAACGCATCGAGTCGATCGAGCATCACCCATTTGTAACGTCCAACATAAGGGGCGGGACGAATATCCTCATGCTCGATCAACTCTGAAAAGGTCTCCGGCGTACATTTAAAACATAGCCGCGGATTATCCAGTCCGAGCATCACAAAAATCTTTGCTCCAACTTTGAAGCAAAGTTCATCGCCCCACTGCAACTTTTCAGTAGCGTGTGGGAATGCCAAGCAAAATTCGCGAATCGTGTCGACATTCATGGCGCATCCTGCCCGTCGGAGAATCTCCTGATTGGCGTCACAGCTGCTTCGATCGCTTTCCTGACGAGCTCGTCGCTGACTCTAAAATTCCGCTCCTTCTTTAGCTTCTCGACCAGATCCCATATGTCTTCCGCGTACCCTTCCAGGCAAAACCGTGCGAGCAGTCGCAGTGTGCCACATAGAGTTAAGCCCTGTCTCGCGCCAATCTCCCGAGCCTTTCGCTCGTCGACGAGGAAAAACTCTGCTCCACGTTCCTGCGCCTGTACCAATCCTTCGGCCTCGCCGGCGTCGAGCTCAGCGGTCAACAGTCGAAAGTTCGTTTCGTCTTTGCACATGCATTTCTGCAAGACGCCTTCTTCAAACAGCTTGTTCAGACGATATCGAGATCGATGCTTTCGGTTGAATTCAATCTGGACATTACGGGGTACGTAGATCACATCAAAGTAAAATGCCAGCTTCGAGGCAAGATTTAAGTGGATAAGGCAAATCAGACAGGAGCTGTCGATGATCGCAATCCGCATTACTTCTCGGTGAGAGCCCCCAAGAGGAAGACGCCAAGCCCAGCCAGAACAAATGCCGCCATCGATTGCACGGTTTCCTTGCCTAGCTCTTGCTGCTTGAGAAACTCGACGACTCTCATTTCAACGTCCCCGGCGTTCCAAGGGGAAAACTCGAAAACCGCAACCCTACGTAGGGACGGAGGAAGCGCAATACCTTCGCGCACCACGGGAACGATGAGCTTGCCCAAGGCTAGAGCATACTCCAGCTCTGCCGCTACAGCCGGTCCGATGTTGCCCGTTATGATCGCAAGTACGCAGTCGGACTGATCGATGGCACGTCGAATCTGGCCGATCATCTCCCCAACAAATCCATTCCGATTAGGGACGGAAACGTGCATCCCGTAGGAGGTTGCGAGCGTCTGCAGGCGCCATGCTGCAACTTGCTCGCTCGGGTCTGTACCACAGATCAGGAAGACCTTGAAAGCCATCTCAGACATTTTACGCCGCTTTGTCTGCGAGCGCGCGCCTCACGCGGGAGCTCATCGCCCCACTGCAGATTCTCCGTGGGCTGTAGAAAGGCCAGTCAAAACTCACGAATTGCGTCCGCTTTCATCGCTTCGATTCCTGCAACGGA
This sequence comes from uncultured Acidobacteriaceae bacterium, assembly GCA_963836305.1. Classification (GTDB taxonomy): domain Bacteria; phylum Acidobacteriota; class Terriglobia; order Terriglobales; family Acidobacteriaceae; genus Sulfotelmatobacter. Next base: position 356,587 of record CAWIJP010000029.1, read on the forward strand.
TCTTACCGCCCTACAATCTAAGCAGTTCTAATAGGAGATTGAAATGCAAACTCGCAAACTTGGCAACTCCAATCTGAACATTACTCCCGTTGGATACGGTGCCTGGGCGGTCGGCGGTTCCGGCTGGCAATTCGCCTGGGGCTCGCAGGATGATAGCGACTCCATCGCCGCCATTCATCGCGCTCTCGAACTCGGCGTCAACTGGATCGACACCGCCGCCGTCTATGGTCTCGGACATTCCGAAGAAGTGGTTGGACGCGCCTTGAAAAGCTGGCAGGGAGCCCGGCCCTATGTTTTCACCAAGTGCGGCCTCCGCTGGGATGCCAAAGGACAAGTAGAGAAAGTTCTCAGCGCCGGTTCCATCCGCCGCGAAGCCGAGGACAGCTTGCGCCGCCTCGCCGTCGACGCGATCGACCTTTACCAGATTCACTGGCCTCCCGATCCCGATTCGCCGGCTTTGGAAGAAGGCTGGTCCACGTTGGCCGATTTAAAACGCGAAGGCAAAGTACGCTGGATCGGCGTTTCCAACTTCAATGTCGCGCAGCTGAAACGTGCGCAAGCCATCGCTCCCGTAACCTCTCTGCAGCCTCCGTACTCGCTCATACATCGCGAAGTCGAAGAGGATATTCTGCCTTACTGCCTGCAGGGAATCGGCGTGATCGTCTATTCGCCGATGGCTTCCGGTCTGCTGACCGGAGCCATGACCCGTGAGCGCGCCGCCAGGCTCCCGCAAGACGACTGGCGCAGAAGTCATCCCGACTTTACCGACCCCAACCTGTCGCGCAATCTGGAACTCGTCGACCTTTTGCGAGAAATAGCCAACCGCCATAACCGTACCGTCGGGGAAGTTGCCATCGCTTGGACGCTGCGCAATCCGGCCGTTACCGGAGCCATCGTCGGAGCGCGGAATGCGAAGCAAGCCGAAGGTGTAATGCGTGCCGGCGACCTGCAGCTCAACGACAAAGAAGTGAACGAGATCGAAGACTTCTTCGCCGAAGCGGCAGCGTGAGAACGTTTCACTGCCGAACTGACTACTTGCATTCGCAAAATCCAAATTGTCATTCCGAGCTGCTCGCAGTTAGGGTGTGAAACCGTGCCGCCCTGCGTAACTACCACCGCATACTCATATCCGGAAGTCTTTTCCGCGGACCACCGTCCAACTCGCTGCCCGAAGCACTGAAAACCGTTCTGGCGCTCCGAAATGGGGCAACGTTCCCGTAACGAACCGTCTACGTCTAGAAAGAAAACAGGTTGTGACGATTGTCACAAGTGTTGCGAGGGTTGCTGTCGATAATCCATGCATCAGGTGACAAATCGGTGGCAGGCGTTGCGAAAGGCAATTTGCCGGAGAGCGTATAACCCATGACAAGACCCAAACCCCAGATGTACCTGGTAGTAGCGCTGGTGGCGGCGGCGATGGTTTTTTCCGTACCGCACGTGGCCGCCAGCGGGGCAACGGATACTCATAACGACAAGGCAGTTCCATCGGCCGCTCCCGCATCCAGCTACGTAGGCTCGGAAACCTGCAAAACCTGTCACGAAGAAATTTACAATAGCTGGGAGAAAACGCCGCACTGGAAAACCACGCTGAATAAAGCGGGAGGGCCGGCCAAGCAAGGCTGCGAAGGTTGCCACGGTCCGGGTGCGGAGCACGTCGCCGGAGGCGGCGACAAAAGCAAAATATACGTGTTCGAGGGCAAGCCCCGCGAGGAAACCAGCGCTCGCTGTTTGACCTGTCACGGCGAAGGCCACGAACAGTCTCACTTCGCCGAATCTGCCCACGCCAGCAATGCGGTCGGATGCCTCGACTGTCACTCGCCCCATCACGCCGTGGAAAAGCAGCATCTCCTGGTTCAGGAGCAGCCCCAGCTCTGCTACGGCTGCCATACTTCAGCCAAGGCCGACTTTGCCAAACCCTTTCACCATCGTGTGAATGAAGGCCTGGTGCAATGCGCCGACTGCCATAACCCGCACGGGACGGCGACCGTAAAGCAGCTGCGAAGTCTCCCCAGCGGCGATGCCGTTTGCTACAAATGCCACGTCGATAAACAAGGCCCGTTCGTTTACGAGCATGTGCCGGTAAAGGCCGAGGGATGCACCAGTTGCCACACGCCCCACGGTTCTACCAATGCCCGGCTGCTGAAAGTCAGCATCGTGAACATGCTCTGCCTGCAGTGCCACACCTTCCCGACGGTTGGCCCCAGCGGCCCGGTGCACAACCAATCGGCGAAATATCAGGCCTGCACCATGTGCCACAGCCAGATTCATGGATCGAACTTCAGCGAAGTGTTTTTTAAGTAAGGGGAATATCAATGACTCTGCCAAGAAAAATTAGCCTGCTGTCTTTCCTCGGCTCTACCGCAACCCTTGGCTTCGCGTTGAGGCGGAGTCGAGCTGCGAAATCCTCTGGCATCAGGTTTCTCCTGAGCGTGCTTGCCTTGGTCTTGCTTGTGCCCTTTTCCGGGATGCTCTTCGCGCAGGGCTCCGGCGCGGGCCAGAATCCGCCCGCCGAGCCCGATGGCGTCACCGGCGGTGGCTACCAGATTCACTCCTCGATCGAACTGGGTGGCAGAGCGGTTGGGGTCACGGGTAGTGGCGATATGTACGACACCCTGGTGAATCTGCAGACCGGTCCGCGGATCCTCGACCAGACCCTTTCCATGCAGTCGCTCGATCACCAGGGCCTGCTATTTGACGATCTTTTTCTTAACAGCTTCGGTTGGGGCGGTGATCCGAATAACGCTTTGCGGCTGCGCGCAGACAAGAACAAATGGTACAACCTGCAGGGCAGCTTCCGCCGTGACCAGTATTTCTCTGATTACGATCTGCTGGCGAATCCGCTGAATCCTCCCACATCCACTCCTTACATTCCAGTTATGACGTCGCCGAATACATTTGACACTACGCGCCGTATGACCGACTTCGACCTCACGCTCCTGCCGCAATCGCGCGTCAGCCTTCGTCTCGGCTATTCCCACAACAACATGACGGGCCCGGTATATACCAGCATTCACGAAGGAACGGAAGGTCCGCTGCTCCAGCCCTGGAACACGACGATGAACTCCTACCGCCTGGGCGCGGATTGGAAAATGGCGCCGCGAACTGTTCTGAGCTACGACCAATTCTTCGATTACTATCGGGGAGACACGGATACGCAGTTGGGTTCTTTCGCGGCCGCGCTTCTGCCCGGCGGCGGTCCGGTGCAGTTGGGCCTATCCATCGACACTGCGAACAAAGAGCCCTGTGCGGTGAAGCCGCCGACCACCAGCCTCATCGGTCCGACTGGCATTCTGACCAACGTCAATTGCAGCGCTTACTTCAGCTACCAGCGCAACCAGCGCATCCGCACGTCAACGCCCACAGAGCGTCTCGGATTTCGCAGCAATTTCTTTCCCAGAGTCGACCTGGTCGCTTCTTTTGCTTACAGCGATGCAGAAATGAACACTCCACTCAACGAGTCTTTCGACGGGCTGATCACTCGCACCAGCACTCGCGCGTTCCTTGGCACCGGAATTGCCGACGCCAGCCGCATCTCCGACAACTTCGACCTTGCAGCCACGGTTCATCTCACTCGACACCTGCGCTTGATCGACAAGTTCTATTTCTGGGCTTACCGCATTCCGCAAAACGGAAATTTTAGCAAGGTTGACAGCGATTGCACAAACCCCGCGGCCTGCACCCTGCTCACTCCCCTGAGCGCAACCGCGCCCACGACGACTCCCACACTCTCCCAGTCCTCCTTCAACCAAGGCTTGAAAAGAAATCAAAGTGAATTGGCTTGGGATATCTCGAAGAAAGCCGGAGCCCGCGCGGGCTTCCGCTATGGAGACCGGGTCTTCAATTTATTCAACGACTTTTCCGGAACCGAGACTTTCAATGCGTTTTCCACGACCGGCCAAGATCATTTTGTCGTTGACGAATACACGGCGCTGCTTGGCTTCTGGGCACGGCCCACAGCGGCATTGCGCTTCAATTTCGACCTGGAGCATACCAATTATGACAATGTGATCGTCCGCATGGCTCCCCGCAAGGAGTCACGCTATCGCTTTCAGACAAGCTACATGCCCCGGCAGTGGGCTGTCCTGGGTGGGTCCATCAACATTCTCGAGGATGCCAATGCGGACTCGCTGACCAACTACATTGGCCACAACCGTAATTACGGACTCACTGCTTCGCTCACGCCGCGTGAACATTTCGGGTTCGATCTGGCATATAACTTTAACGACGTGATTCAGAACGCCATGATCTGTTTCAATGACACGCCGCCCACTGGGGTCAGTCTCCCGTTCGTAACCAATGCCACCGCTTGTCCCGGCCCGATCGTTCCTCCGGCTACGGTCGCGACGAATCCGCTGCTGGCAAATTCGTTCTACACCAACAACACGAACTTCGGGATGGCTACCGTAAGGTTTAATTTTGATAAGAGAACATCCGCCAACGTTGGCGGCAGCGTTACCAACGTCGAGGGCAGCGTTCCCCAATTCAACATCCTGCAGCCGCAAGGCACCGCGCAATATAGCTTCTACCAACCGGTGGCCTACTTGCGGGTGGACTTAGGCCATCAGGTCGCGTGGAATACCGGCTGGAACTATTACCAGTACAACGAGGGATCCTTCGTCGGCCCGACTGCACCGCGCTATTTTCACGCCAACACATTGACTGAGTCACTGCGTTACGCATTCTAACGATGGTGCGTCGGCTGGTTAGAAGCAAGAACCGGAAGCAGAACCAGCGAACCGCTTTTACACTTGCTCCCTGGCCTCGCCCAAGGCGACATTTACCTCGAGCTTTTTCTTGTTACGGTAGATCGTTACTTTCACGGTGTCACCTGCCCGATGGTTGTTCATCATCTGCGACAGAGTATCCTCATCCTCAACTTTTTCCCCATCGATGGCTACGATCAAATCTCCGCCCAGCATGATCGGGATATTGCCCAGATACGCGCGTTCCGTACCGCCGCGCAGCCCGGCCTGATCCGCGGAGCCTCCGGGAGTAACTTGTACGATCAGCAAACCATAATCCACCGGCAATCCCATTTCGTCGGCCAGTTCCGCGCTGATAGGAATGGTGCGAACTCCTAATGCGGGACGGCGCACCCGCCCCAGCGTCATCAAATCATTCAGCACCGCCTTCGCGGTGTTGATCGGGATAGCGAATCCGATGCCGGCATTCTGGCCAACGCTGGAAAGAATCATGGTGTTGATGCCAATCACCTCTCCATGCCAGTTCATCAGCGGACCACCGGAGTTGCCGGGATTAATCGCCGCATCAGTTTGAATCGCTTCGTCGATGGTAGCTCCATTCGGCTCGCGTACCGGACGGATCGAACTTACGATGCCGCGAGTCATCGTTCCCGCCAGCCCGAAAGGATTGCCGATCGCGTAAACTTTCTGCCCGACCTGCAGATTGCGCGAGTCGCCGAGCACGGCGGGAATAAGATCGGGCGCCTTGATCTGAATCACGGCCAGATCGTGCGGCGGATCGGTACCGACCACGGTCGCCTTGTACTTCTTACGGTTGTGTAGCGTGACTTCCACCTGCCGCGCGTCCGCCACCACGTGGTAGTTGGTGAGGATGTGGCCATCCTTGTCAATGACAAAGCCTGAGCCTTGTCCTTCCTGCGGCACGAGTCCATAGAAAAAGTCGAACGTCATGGCACGCGACGTAACGTTCACCACCGAGGGAATATTCTTCCGGTAAACGAGGATATTGTTCTGCTCTTCGCTGTCGAGCCCTTCGTTGCCGGCAGCTTCCGTAATTTCGACTTCTGCAGGATGGGTCAGCCAGTTCGAGGGATGCAGAAAGCTCGAACGCGAGTTCGAACGCCAGGTGGTGAAGTAGAAAAACGCACCGGCAAACACCAGCGCGAATATTGCGGGTCGTAGGAGTTTCATAAGTCAGCCTTGCGGAACGTCGAACCCGAAACCTAAGTTCGCAGAGAAAGAGTCCCGCATCGATTCTAATATGTCCCGGCGCAAGACAATGCGGCAAAGAAGGCGCGGAGACAACTGCGCGTTCATTGCCTTAACAAGCTCAAGAAAGTGATGGAGATACCGGTGAAGACAAGGGGAATCTGGCGGTCACCACCGTGCCTGTGTCGCCGGATTTGATCTCGAAGCGACCGCCGAGCTGGTTTACTCTCTCGCGCATGCCCTGAATTCCCACGCCCGCTCTTAACGGCCTCCCAGACGACCCGCCATTGTTCGAGGCGGGCATGTTCGAGACGTGCATGCCCTGGCCGTTATCCTGAATTTCCAGGCAAATCTCTTCATCGGAATGAAGCAATCGGATAATAGCTTCCTTGCCGCTCGAGTGGCGATGAATGTTGGTGAGGCATTCCTGCACAATGCGGAATACAGTCATCTCCATATCTCCAGGCAACCGGCCGAGATCTGGAGCTACTTCAAGTTGAACATCGATCTTGCTGCGTTGCGCAAAACCTTCCACGTACCAGCGCAGTGCGGATGGCAGTCCGGCTTCATCCAGCAGCGGCGGATGTAGCACATAAGACACTGTACGCAGCTCTTTGGAGAGCTGCTCCACCAGGTCCATGCTTTGCCGGATGCCGCTCGCAAAATCTGCGTTTAGATTTCGTGCCTGCTCCTGCAAGGGCGCAAGGTTCATCTGCACAGCCGTCAGGATCTGCCCGGAGCTGTCATGCAGATCGCGCGCAATGCGGCGGCGTTCCTCGTCCTGTGCGCGAAGCAATCGGCCGGAAAGATCGCGCACGGTTTCGGCTTGTTGTAAAAGAGCCTGATTTTTCCTCTCAAGTTCCTGAGTACGCTGTTTAACCCGAGCCTCCAGTTTCTCCCGCAACTCTTGTTGCTCGGTGATGTCTATTCCGGTGCATACAATCATGACAAGCTTTCCGCTATCGTCGAATACCGGATTCAGAGTGCGGTGAGCAAAGCGCCGAGTTCCATCCGGCAAACAGAAATAGCACTCCTCTCGAACCAGTTCGCCCCGCGCGGCTTTGGCCACGCTGCGTTTCAGGATAGCTACCTCGTCGGGCAATGCCGCCCACAAGAACTCCCAGAACTTGTGGCCAATTAATTCCTCGCGCTTGTGCCCCGAGGCTTCAATGGCGGCACGATTGGCCTCGGTGATAGTTCCATCCGGTGTCAGCAGTATGAGGAATGAATAGGTTTGACTGAATGCTGCGCGCAGCTGAGATTCCCGCTGCCGCAATGCCTCTTCGATGCGTTTTCGCTCGGTAACATCACGAGCAATTTTTGAAGCTCCGATAACCCTGCCGCGCGAATCTCGAACCGGAGATACGGTGAGAGAAATGTTGAGCCTCTCACCGGACTTGGTTACGCGCACGGTTTCGAAGTGCTCGATTCGCTCGCCGTTCCGCAGTCGCCGGATAATTTGCTTCTCTTCGTCCCGCAATTCCGGCGGGATGATTATCGTAATCGGTCTTCCAACCGCTTCTTCGGAAGAAAATCCAAAGATCCGTTGCGCCCCTGCATTCCAGCTCGCGATGATTCCATTCAGATCTTTTGACACGATCGCGTCTTCGGAGGACTCCACGATTGCAGCAAGACGATATCGTGCCTCTTCCGCTTCCCGCCGTGCGCTTATGTCTTCTGCCACCGAAATAAAATGCTTTAGGTGTCCGCTTTCGTTTCGCGCGCCGGAAACGGTCAAATTTACCCAGATAATGGATCCGTCTTTCCGAACGTAGCGTTTCTCCATCGAATAGGTATCGAGAGCGCCATTCTTCACCTGTTCGCCTTGGTCGACATCTTGTCCAACATCCTCCGGATGTGTGATCTCCTGAAAAGTCATCTTTAGCAATTCGTCTTTGCTATAGCCAGTAATCTCAGCGAGTTTGTCGTTAACGCGCAGAAAACGTCCGCTGGGGCTGACCTGCGCAACTCCCAAGGCAGCCAGTTCGAATGTGGACCGGTAGAGCTGCTCGCTCTCGCGCAGAGCCTGCTCCAAGGCCGCGCTCCGCTGCAGAATCTCTTGCGAATCGATAGGAGTGCTTCGGTCCTGCTCAGACATTGCCCGTTCAAAAAACGGTTGCCGGCGGCCCACGCATTCCAGAGCGGCCAGCAGGTCACGGGCAATGGACGATTTCACAACGTAACCGCGAGCGCCCGCCTTGAAGGCCTGGCGAACCATCTCCGGAGAATCGTGCTGACTGAGAATCAAGATTTCGGAATCAGGGAGTGTGGCCCGAATCAGATGAGTGGCTTCCAGGCCATTCAGACGCGGCATGCTGACATCCATCACGATGACGTCCGGATTTAGCGCCTGCGCTTTTTCGACCGCGTCCTGTCCATCAACCGCCTCGCCGCACACGTCGTAATTGGAATGGCTTTGAATAAGAGAGCGGACACCGCGACGGACGACTTCATGGTCATCGACTACCAGCACCCGCATAATTGGTTTCCCGCCACGTGTCCGCCAACGAAGGGAGGTCAGACACAGCCTCTCATCATACGTATATTCCGATCAGTGCCCGAATACAGGGAATCCTGTATAGCAAGCGTGCAAGCGCACGAACAGAGAACAGCCGGGATAAGTTCAGATCCGCGAATTCGCCTCGGTGCGTAGCTTTTGCCATACCCCCAAGACTCTCCCGCGGGTCTGGTCGAGAGAGCCGGAATTATCGACGACAAAATCAGCAGCCTTGATTTTTTCCGCTTCGGGCAGTTGCGCGGCCATCCGGCGCTCGACTTCTTTCCGTGCAACGTCCATCGCCAGCTTATGGCGCGCCGCGAAGCGAACGGCGCGTTGCTCGTCGGTACAGGTGACGACAATCAGCCGGTCGAAGCGTTTCGCCGCGCCCGCTTCAAGAATGAGCGCCGCTTCAACAATCGCGACGGCGTGCGGATCTTGTCGTCCCATCTCTTCCATCCACTCCTCCTGGCTGCGAATTACCGCGGGATGCACGATGCGATTCAACTCTTCCACGCGGGACGTAACCTGAGATACAGCGCCTGTCGCGGCCCCGCCGCTTGAACCGAAGGCTGCGTCCGCGAGCTTGGCGCGGTTCACGCTCAGGTCAGGATTGAGAACTCCACCGCCGAAGTGGCGCACCACCTGGTTGTAGACCGGCTGACCGGGCCGCATAAGTTCATGCGCGATCCGGTCGGCCTGGACGAGGCAAGCTCCCAAAGCAACGAACATCTCACCGACCACGGACTTCCCCGACGCAATGCCACCGGTAAGGCCGACCTTCAGCATGAAGGTACCCCCGAGATAGAGCGCACCAAATGAACCGAATTGAACGCGAAGCGATGAAGCTTCGGAAGCAGTTTCTCAGCGCACTCGGCGTTCTCGGCGGTGGAATTGCTTTTCAGGCGCGTGATAGCTCCGGAGTGCGGCTGCCGCGACGCATCTTCGCGGCCTTTACCGTGTTGTACATGAGCATCGCGATAGTCAGTGGACCGACTCCGCCGGGCACGGGCGTGATCGCTCCCGCAATCTCGGCTACTTCGGGATGCACATCCCCAACCAGGGTCGAACCTTTGGTCTTGAAAGTCTGCTCGCGCTTCGCATGGCTAATCGAACTGCCGCAGAAGAGGCGTTGGAATTCCACTGGATCCGTCACCTTGTTCATGCCAACGTCGATCACCGTGGCCCCGGGCTTCACGAAGTCGCGGGTAATCATCCCAGCCCGGCCGATTGCGGCTACAAGAATATCTCCGCGACGGCAGACTTCCGGCAAATCCCGCGTTTTCGAATGGCAGATGGTAACAGTCGCATTCGAATTGAGCAAAAGCATGGCGGCGGGTTTGCCAACGATGTCGCTGCGCCCCACAACCACGGCTTCTTGTCCCGCAATGGGAATCTGGCTGCGCTTCAGGATCTCGATCACTCCGGCCGGCGTACATGGCACCAACCCAGGTCGCTGCGTGGACAGAAATCCCACATTCACGGGATGGAAGCCGTCCACATCCTTGGCCGGATCGACTGCCATCAAGACCTGTTTGGAGTCCACCTGCGCTGGCAGAGGCAGTTGCACCAGGATGCCGTCAATTTCGTCGCGCTGGTTGAGGTCTTGAATCAGTTCCAGCAGTTGACTGGTAGTCGCAGTTTCGGACGGGGTGTGCTGCTCGCTGTATATCCCGACTTCCTCGCAAGCTTTCACTTTGCCACGCACGTAGATTTCTGAAGCCGGGTTATGGCCGACCAGAACTACGGCCAAACCCGGTCGAACTCCAACCGACGCCATACCCCTGACCTCCGCCGATACTTCAGCACGGATGTCACTCGCGATTCTGGTACCGTCAAGGATTCGGGCTGGCATAGGCTCCGGGCTCAGCTTTGGGCTTCGTCTAGAAAAATCTTACACCGGCGCGGGCGTCGGGCGCTGCCCCGGCTTAACAGATTTTCGATCTGGAAAGTCGTAGCACCCAGGTAGGCGTAGAATGCTTCGCATGATCGCCAAGGAACTGCTGGAAATTCTGGTCTGCCCGGCCTGCAAACAGACTCTTGAATACCGTACAAATCCAGAGACGCTGAAATGCACGCAATGCCACCGCGTCTACCAGGTAAAGGACGATATCCCCATCATGCTGATCGATGAGGCTACGATCGAGAGCGCTTGATTCGGTTCGTCGCCCCTGTCTACTGCGCCGAATCTAGGAAGCTGTGCGCATTCCCACCCAGAATGACACTCTGTGTCAGTATTGAGACCTTCCGGGTACCTCGGAGACCTTACCGAAGTAGGCAGGATTCCATTACTATGCCTGCAACTTCTTCCTTCCAGAGGGGTTTATGAATCTAAACCAGCTTGCCGGACGCATCTCAAAGTAACCGGCGACTGCGGCAGCAGAATTGCATGCAACTTCAATAGCTGCCGATGAGTCTAATAAGCAATTGTGGTAGGTAGGTCGGAGTCGGAGGTGATGACGGCCATGTTTGAAAACGCGATGAACATAGCGGTGAACAACGATAAAGACCGATTTACGGCGACCGAACTGGCAGCCCTGCGCAGCGATCTGCTGCAGGGCGGCATGATCGATTCCTACGAAGCCGCCGAACTGCTGCAGGTTTTCTTGATGGGCCGGGGTTACGGGGTTTCTCCCAAGGCGGCGCTGGATGCCGCTGGCCGTGTCGAGATGGCCGGGTGCGCCCTGCCGGTGCTGCAACATGAACTTGAGAACCTCGCGATGGTGATGTAAGAGAACTCGCGAGTCATCCAGCACTGCGGGTCAGACATTCTGGATCGGCCGGTCGAACCGAGATTGACTGATTCAGTCCACGCAAAGAGAGCCGGGCCAACCAGCCCGGCTTTGTGGTGTCAGGGCCGGTGACGCAAACATGAGCGTGAACGACAGGATCGCGATTATAACCAGCAGCAATATCTTCCACCGTCCATAGATTGCTTCTACAGAGCCCCAGCTACGAGCGAAATTTTTGAACGAGCCAGCACAACCCAGAAAGAACCGCGAACCAGCATCCTATGTCGACAACGGATACAATGATGGCCTGTCTTCCCAGCTGCCAACTTTGCGGGGGCGAGAGCCGTGACAAGCAGCCCACTGCAAAATCTCCGGGGGTTGTAAGAGAATAATGCGATGCAATGGCCCACGATGACAACGTGAGCCCCAGCGACAGAATTGCAATTACGACCGGCAGCACCATTTTTCCGCCATCCACGGATGCCATCTCCTCTCAACACAGAATGCAACGGAGCCCGTCGCCCCATATGGTTCCGCTAATATTGGAACTCGCTTCCGCTCTTTTGCTCATTCAGCAGGGCGGGTCGGCCCACCCTTGGTCCTTCGAAGGGTGGGATTTCCGACTGCAGGGCGCTAGAGACTTCGTTTTTCATCTCCTAGTTTCCTGCGCGCGCAGGGTCGCCTTCAGCGCCATCGTAATCCCACCCTTGCAACGTGCGCAGGGGTGGGCCACTCGCCCGATCCCGTCAGCGTAAGCTGCGTCCCAATGCTCAACGTCGTAGATGAAAGACTCGTCAACGTCGCCGGGCCATCGTGTAGGGAATCTGGTTGCTATACACCCCGTTCTGCACCACGCAAGCGTTGCCCGGAACCGTACCTGCCGGCACCGTTACCACGATCTGCGTGTTGCTCCAGCTGACGATCGGCACTGCGCCCCCAGGTCCCGCCAACACCACTGCTCCTCCACCTTGCGTCGTGCCAAATCCCGATCCCGTAATCGTCAATTGCGACCCTGCCGTGACAGAGAGCGGCAAGATACCTTGGATTACGGGCGTACTGATCGCAAAGGGCACCGTGTTGCTGTAGAGGCCGTTTTGATTCACGCTGGCAACAGCCGACCTCGCTGTCGCCGAAACGGTGGCCACAATCTGCGTGTCGCTCCAACTGCTGACGGTTCCGTTCTGGGTACCGAGTTGCACAAAGCCGTTGCCCTGTGTGGCTCCGAAGCCTGATCCGTTGACTGTGACTTGTGTTACGCCGGGGACGCCGCTTGTGGGAGTGACGCTTGTGACGGCTGGGGACGTTCCGGTTGCGGGCTGCGGAGCAATCGTGACGTACGCGGCGGCAGCAGTCGAGCCGTTTTCTTGAACGATGATGTATGTCTGGCCAGCGGCGACGGCGGTGATAATGCCGGAACTGCTGGCGGTCGCGATTTGCGTGTTGTACGACGAGAACGACAACTGAGTGGACTGGGTAACGTCGAGGGTGGTGCCGTTGCTGTAGGTCCCAATCACGTGGAGTGGATATTGGTCACCGACGGAATTGAGGGTGAGTACGGTAGGGACCATGCTTATTGCCCCGAGGTACTGGGGTTCCACGTCAATCGCTACGGGCGCGGATTCGACGAGCCCACTGGCGTTGGTGCCTACGGCGGTAAGGTTGTAGTGGCCGGGCGGAATCGTCGTGGGTAGGGTTAGCGTGAATTGATTGGCAGTGGACGTATTCTGAGCGTCGGGCAGCGGGCTGCCGGTGATTACGTAGACATTCTGCACGGAGGGATCGGCGGACACCGTGATGGTGAGGCTCGTGCCCTCTGTAGCCAGGCCGTTGTTGGCCGGACTCGTAATTTGCAGCGGGGACTGCTGCGAGTGAGCCGCCGTCGCGCAAAGGAGACCAAATCCCAGCGTAAGAACTACGATCAGACAACTAATATTCCGAGTCATCTTCCCTCTTTGCCTCAATCGTTAGTCAGCCCGATTACCGGAGCCTCTTAGCTTTCGCACAAGCTTAGTGAGTATCCAGTAAAGAATGCATATCGACGTAAACCAGAACACGAAGTCGGCGGCGAGGTGTATGAATAACACTCCGCCGAGAGAAACGGATGGACTCCGGGCAGCCAAGCCCGAAATCACCGTACCGAGGGTGGGAATCTGCCACTGCAGCCATAGTGCTAGGCCCGCTACCGCCAGTACGGCGGAAACTACGGCTGCTGTGGCCGCTAGTACTCCTTTAAGCGCCGCTTTATCCACAATCTCGTCTCGGTTCGGTCGAAGGTCGCTATTGGTAGTCCGGGCCGGTCTTCGCCTCGTTCAGTAAATCCACGGCGTAGCAGCAATAATCCCGGAGCTCAGCCCATTGAACCCAATGAAGTCTAGCGAATAAAGGCCCGCCGAGTGGATTACGTTTGTAACTGGACCCCCGTCCCCCGGGCTCCCGCGCGTACTAGCTCCGTTGAGCTGGCTTGTCAGTGGAACCAACTCCGTCGCTGGGGTTCCCTCCAAACACATTCGGGCAGTTGTTCGCGGTGAGATTGTTGGCGAGGGGGACGTTTCGCACGCAGGCATTTGAATCCGCGCCGGGCTCATTATTCGTAGCGCAGGCTCTCAACCGGATCCAGTTGCGCCGCCCGTGCCGCGGGGACGGTGCCAAAGATTACTCCAACAATTGAAGAAACGACAATCGCAATGATCGCCGACAGGCCGGAAATAGGAATTCGGTACTCCGTCAGGAATCGCACCGAGTAGGGAATAGCCAGGCCGATCACGATCCCGGCGAACCCTCCGATGAATGAGATCAGGATCGCCTCCGCAAGAAACTGAAAACGGATTTCCCGGTTGGTCGCGCCAATGGCCTTTCGGATCCCAATCTCCCGGATGCGAGAAGTCACCGTCGCCAGCATGATGTTCATGATTCCAATCCCACTCACCAGCAGAGTCACCATGGAAATCAGGAGCAACACCCAGGTTAGGCCGGTCGCAATGCGATCAGCCATGGCAAGCAGCGCGGTAAGATTTGAAACGTCGTAAACCGACTCTGAGCGGTGCCGCGACTGCAATACGCGCTTGATCTGAGCGGTTGCCGGGATCACCATCGAGGGATCTTCCATGGAAAAATACAAAAGCTTGACGCTGGGTATCTCCATAAAATAGCGGCTGACGGAATACGGAATCAGCATCGTGTTATCCACGATTTCTGACTGGCCGAATGTTTCCACGCGCTCCTTGAAGGTCCCGATGATGGTGAAGGGGAGTCCGTTGAGCTTGATGATTTTGCCCACCGCGGCTTGCGACGAGCCGTAGACCTCAATCGCCATTTTCTCGGTGATCACGCCAACCTTGTTGTGAGCCTGAGAATCCTCCTGATCGAAGAATCTTCCCGAGGGAACAACCAGATTGCGCACGCGCAAATATTCCGGACTCACTCCGAGAATCGTGACGTCCTTTTCCTTACCGTTGCCCACCGGAACGCGATCGGAAAGTTGAGTCACCGGGGATGAGGCAACGATGCCAGGCACGACTTCCTGAACGGCATGAAGGTCGTCGATGGTGAGCGGGTCCGGATTGGAGTTGCTGATGTGCGGCGCCCCGCCCAGGTATTCCGCCCAAATCTCATTTGTCCCGATCGCCTGGATCTGATTGAGGACAAATTGCCGGCCCGTCATGCCAATCGTGACGACCAGGATGAGCGACGCCGTGCCAATCACCATGCCGAGTGCGGTCAGAATGAAGCGCACTTTGTTGCTGCAAAAAGTATCGTACGCAAACGCAATGATCTCGCCGAAGGCCATTTTGGGCCTAAGGCGCTCGGGCATGAGAGCAGCAGCCATGTGAATTTATGCTACGTAGGTGAAGTGAAAGGCGCAAGCGCCTGACCCGGAACGAACATCGCCCGCCAGTAAAGAATTGTAAGCACACAGACTGGCGATGTTCTGTTATGGCAAAGTATAGTCAGTCGGCACCATCCACTTGAGCGAATGGCACTCCCACTGACAACAGTTTTCGAGCGCGAGACGCGCAAACCAAAAGCATTCACAAATGCGAAGAGGTCGCTATTCTGGATGGTAGTAGTCGCCTTGGCGCTACGTCTCGGTGTGATGTGCTTTTTATATCCCGGACGGACCGACCCCTATCGAGATCACTGGCGTTTTGGCGGCGAGGCCGGAAGAATCGCTCGGTCCATCGTGCAGGGAGAAGGTTTCAGCAATCCTCTATTTGGCAAGACCGGCCCCACCGCCTGGCTGGCGCCGCTTTTCCCGTATCTCCTGGCGGGGATATTTAAGTTATTTGGCGTCTACAGCAAAACATCGGCGATCGCAGCTCTCGCGCTAGACTGCCTTTTCTCCGCGCTCACCTGCATTCCGATTTACTTCATCGCTAAGAAACATTTCGGCGAATCGACGGCTCAGTGGGCGGGCTGGGGCTGGACATTTTTTCCGTATGCAATTTTTTTCTCGGCGGATTTCATATGGGCCACCACGTTAACCACATTGCTGATGACGCTTGTGTTTCTCACCGCGATACACATCGAAGTTTCCCCGTCCGTGTGGCATTGGATAGGTTTCGGCGCGCTAAGCGGTTTCGGAGGTTTAACCGATCCCGTGGTGATGTCCGTGGCGCCGTTTCTGGGAGCGTGGGCCTGGTACTGTCTCTACAAGAGCGGCCGTCGCTGGCTCGCTCCTGGTTTGGGGGCGGTGTTGGCGGTGACACTCACAGTCGCGCCTTGGTTTATTCGAAACTACGAAACTTTTCATAGATTCATTCCGTTCCGCAGCTGTCTGGGGCTCGAAGTTTATTTCGGAAATAATCAGGACTTCTGGCACTGGGGTCCTCCGGGCTATCATCCGTCAGACAACGAAAACGAGTGGCGGGAGTACCAGCAGCTCGGCGAGATCACTTACACGCAAAAGAAGTTTCATGAAGGACTCGCATTTATCAATTCGCACCGTCTGTTGTACGCGCGGCAGACTCTGCGCCGGGTGGTCTATCTGTGGACGGGTTTCTGGAGTTTCAGCCGTCGATACTTGCAGGAAGAGCCGGCTGATCCGTTCAACATGATTTTCTGCACGGGGCTTACCATCTTGACTCTGATCGGTCTTCGCCGGGCATGGCTTTTGAGCCCGCACATTGCCATGCCTTACGTGCTGGTATTTCTATTCTTTCCGTTGATTTATTACTTGACGCATCCGGAAGACTATTATCGCCGGCCCATCGATCCACAATATGTTGTCCTGGCCGCCTACGCACTCGCTTCATGGGTTGCGGAACGGAAGTTAAAGCTAGCCACCATCCGGCCACAGGCGACCGCGGCAACGATCAAGTGAGCGAAATCCTTCCTGACAAACACAAAGCGCTGAACCTCTTCTGGCTTTTCTTGCTGACCATGGGGGCATTCCTGGTGCAGGGTTACCATCCCTTCGCCGAGGACGCGGAAATTTACCTGCCCGGCGTGGAGAGAATCCTGCACCCGGAATTATTTCCGTTCGGGCGCGAATTTTTCCTGTCCCACGCCAGCCTCACTTTCTTTCCCAATGTTGTCGCCCTTTCTTTACGAGTAACTCACTTGCCCATGCAGGTTGGCCTGCTCCTGTGGCATCTCGCGTCCATTTTCCTGCTGCTCCTCGCCTGTTGGGAGTTGTCCGGTCTATTCTTCCCGAGTGCCCGAGCGCGATGGTGCGGAGTTTGTCTAGTTGCGGCATTGCTGTCGATCCCGGTCTCAGGCACCGCCCTTTACATCGTGGACCAGTATTTAAACCCGCGGAATCTGGCGGCCTTCGCCGGAATCTTCATGCTCGCGCGAACCTTGGAGAAGAAATACGTCCGTGCTTTCTTGTGGCTGGTTTTTGCTGCTTGCATGCATCCGCTGATGTGGGTCTATCCCTTTTCGTTTTGCCTCTTGTTCGTGGTGATGGACAGATTGGAAGCTTATTGGAAGCGCACGCATCCAACGGCGCTCGCCGCGCTGTTCTGGTTGCAAATACCGCTGGCGCCACCACCTTCCCCCGCTTATCACGAAGCGGCCAAACGCCACGCTTACCATTACATTCAGAATTGGCAGTGGTATGAGTTGCTGGGAATCATCGCACCGCTGATTTTATTTTGGTGGTTCGGGCGCATCGCGCGGCACCGGCAATGGCGCATGGTCGAGCGCGTGAGTCGTGCTCTTATCGTCTACGGATTGATCTACTTGGTCGAAGCGGTGGTGTTCGACCTTCCGGCGCGTTTTGAAGCGCTGGCCCGCCTCCAGCCGCTTCGCAGCTTGCATTTCGAATACATCGTAATGTTTGTGATGATGGGAGGCTTTCTCGGGGAGTATGTGCTGCAAAACCATGTCTGGCGCTGGCTGTTGTTATTCATCCCCTTGAGTGGAGGAATGTTCCTGGCGCAGCGCGCACTTTTTCCGGCCAGCGCGCATCTGGAATTGCCGGGCAGGGCATCCAAGAATCCATGGGCGCAAGCCTTCGTCTGGGTTCGGCGGAACACCCCGGTGGATGCGGTTTTCGCTCTCGATCCCTACTATATGGATATCGCCGGCGAAGACGAAGTTGGATTTCGCTGCGTGGCCGAGAGAAGCCGTCTGGCCGACGGAGTGAAAGATAACGGCGTTGTAAGCATGTTTCCCCTGTTGGCCGAAGAATGGTGGGCGCAGGTGGAAGATCAGACTCCGTGGAAAAGGTTTGGTCTGGCGGATTTCGATCGGCTGAAAGCTAAGTATGGCGTGGACTGGGTGGTGGTGCAACCGCCGCAAAGTACAGGCCTCAATTGCCCTTATCAGAACTCCGCGGTTCGCGTTTGCCGTATTCCTTAATAAAGATGAAAGAATACGATAAGGATCTAATAATCAACAGTTGGACAATCAGCCTTCTTGCGGATTTATAGGCTAACGATCGTATTCAGGAGAGACTTTCTCGAATGTCAATCGCCCAAGCAGTTCAGGAGCTTTTTCAGGACACAGACCGGCTATTTCCCTACGAGAAGTGGACGCCGCGATTGGCCACTTCAGCCGCGCGATACCGTGAGAACGAGCCTTGCCCACACATTCTGCTGAAAGATTTTCTTGCGCCCTCGACCGCTCTGGCGATGGCTACGCAATTTCCTCAGTCCGCCAGTGACGCCTGGACGCAATACAAACACGCCAACGAAAACAAGTTGGGAATGGCGAGGCGCCAGCTCTTTCCCCCAGCTCTTGCCGCCGTAACCGACGAACTGAACTCGCCGGAGTTTGTCGCCTGGATTTCGGAATTAACTGGAATCCCGAATCTGATGTCGGATCCCATGCTCGAGGGCGGCGGCCTGCACCAGTCGGGACCGGGCGGATATTTAAACGTGCATACGGATTTTTCCATGCACCACTTTCATACGAACTGGCGCCGGCGCGTGAACCTGATTCTCTATTTGAATCCCGGATGGCGCGAGGAGTGGGGCGGAGCCCTCGAGTTGTGGGAACAGAATATGACCCGTTGCGCGGCGAAGTATTCGCCACTATTGAATCACGCCCTCATTTTCACCACCGACGAGCGCTCATTGCACGGATTTCCAGATCCGCTAACCTGCCCCAAGGGTGTCTCCCGAAAAAGCTTGGCTCTGTATTACTACACGCTTGAGAGCGATAAAAAACTTACGGGACACTCCACGGATTATTTTGCGCGGCCTCAGGATGGCTGGCGAAAGTCGACGATGATCTGGTTGGATAAGAAGGCAGTCGATCTTTATTCGCGCGCGAAAGCGCGCTTCGGATTCTCCGACGAGTTCGCCAGCAAAGTCCTGGGATTTTTATCGCGGAAAAAGTAAATCTAAAATTTGCTGCGCGCTTCAAACGGATCAGGCATAGATTTTTCTAGGCCGGCCGTGCAGTTCTTCGCGCGTAATACGTGGGATATCCGGCCTCGAGCTTTCGCCCCTGCTCGCTAAACCGCGGCAAATGAATCAGGCTAGCCTTCTGCAACGCAAATTGCAAAGTTGTGGCCAGTACGCCAAAACCGTACTTCACGCTGCGGCGGAAGTTGATAGACGACGCCTCTTCAAAGTATTTCGTGGGACACGAAACTTCTCCGATGCGAAAACCGAAGTGCACACATTGCGCCAGCATCTGATTGTCAAAAACAAAATCGTCGGAGTTTTCGAGCAGCGGAAGTTCGACCAGCACTTGACGGCTGAAGGCGCGATATCCCGTGTGATACTCCGAAAGCTTCACTCGCAGAAATAAATTCTCGAAGGCAGTGAGCATCCGGTTGGAAATGTACTTGTAGATTGGCATGCCCCCAAGCAGCGCCGTTCCGCCGATGATGCGCGACCCCAGCACCACGTCGTAAACCCCATAGGCCACCATGCTCGCCATGGCCGTAATCAGATAGGGCGTGTACTGGTAATCGGGATGCAGCATGATGACCACATCCGCGCCCGCCGCCAGCGCCTCTCGGTAGCAGGTCTGCTGGTTCCGGCCGTAACCGTAGTTGCGGTCATGCTGGAAAACCTGCAGGCCAAGCCGGCGCGCCAAATCAACGGTGCGATCAGAACTGCGGTCGTCCACCAGAATACGAATATCTACAAGATCCGGAAGTTCACCCACCGTGATGGCAAGGGTTTTCTCCGCGTTGTAAGCGGGCATTACGACCGCGATTCGTTTACCATTAATCATTCGTGTAATTTTTATGATACCTGAGATTGGAGACGGCAAGCTCTATTTTGAATAGTTGCACCCTCCAAGGCTTCGGAGGCTTGCCCCCACGCGCCCGCTGTGAAAAACTATATTTTCAGGATTCGCCTCCGTGTGTGAGCCGGTGAATTCGATCCACATCCATGTCGACAAGAAAAACACTCTTCGAAAAAATATGGGACGCCCATTTAGTGGCGCAACCGAGCGATCGCTCCCCCATCATTTACATCGATCTACATCTGGTTCACGAAGTGACATCGCCGCAGGCCTTTGACGGTTTGCGAGCCGCGTTAAGGAAAGTTCGTCAGCCGTTGAAGACCGTCGCCACTGTCGACCACAACATTCCAACCGAACCGCGTGGCACTCCGATCACCGATCTGATTGCCGCAAAACAAATAGCAGCGCTGCAGGCAAATTGCAAGGAATTCGGCGTCCGCCTTTTCGACATCGACTCGCCGGAACAGGGAATCGTTCATGTGATCGGACCGGAACTTGGACTGACCCAGCCTGGCATGACAATCGTATGCGGTGATAGCCACACCAGCACCCATGGCGCGTTTGGAGCCCTAGCCTTTGGCATTGGAACGTCCGAAGTAGAGCACGTTCTCGCCACCCAATGCATGGCGCAGCAAAAGCCGAAGACGATGAAGATTGACGTGCGCGGTCGTTTGCCAGAAGGTGTGACTGCGAAGGATCTGGCTCTCGGAATCATCGGCCAAATCGGCACCGATGGCGCGAGTGGTCACGTCATTGAATATTCCGGCGAGGCCGTGCGCGGACTTTCCATGGAAGGCCGAATGACGCTGTGCAACATGAGCATCGAGGCGGGCGCCCGCGCCGGAATGGTGGCGCCGGATGAAACCACGTTTGCGTATGTCCGCGGCAAAAAGTTCTCTCCCAGGGAGAGCGACTGGGAAAAAGCAGTGCTGTACTGGCGCAGCCTCGCCAGCGACGAAGGCGCAAGCTTCGACAAGATCGTGGACATCGATGCGGCACAGCTTTCTCCGTTCGTCACCTGGGGAACAAATCCGGGAATGGTGGCCCCGGTAACGGGCCGCGTGCCCGAAACCAGCGCCTTAAAAGAATCCGACCGGCACGCGACTGAGTTAGCTTTGCAGTACATGGGCCTGGAACCTGGGAAACGCATTGAAGATATCGGAATCGAGCGCGTGTTTATCGGGTCATGCACAAATTCGCGTCTTGAGGACTTGCGCGCGGCAGCGCGGGTCGCCAAAGGCCATCACGTGAGTTCGAAAGTTCGCGCCATGGTGGTGCCGGGATCACAAGCCGTGAAGCGCGCGGCGGAGCAGGAAGGCTTGCATCAGATTTTTCTGAACGCGGGCTTCGAGTGGCGCGAGTCCGGTTGCTCAATGTGTTTGGGAATGAATCCGGATATCCTGCAGCCCGGCGAACGCTGTGCCTCCACCAGCAACCGGAACTTCGAAGGCCGCCAAGGGCGGGGCGGCAGAACCCACCTGGTCAGTCCGATGATGGCCGCTGCGGCTGCCATTGCCGGACACTTTACAGATATTCGAAACTGGAAATTTCAATAACGCAGATCAGATGTCAACGACTTTGAGAACGAAAATGAGTCCCGGGAATTTTCAATGAATCCATTTCGCATCCATCGCGGCCGCGTAGCTCCTCTCGACCGCGTCAACGTCGACACCGACCAGATCATTCCCAAGCAATTCCTCAAGCGAATCGAGCGCACCGGCTTCGGACAGTTTTTATTTTACGACTGGCGATTCGCGGCGGATGGAAAGAAGCCCTCCGATTTTGTGCTGGATGATCCGCGTTACGCAGGCGCCAGTATTCTTGTGGCGGGAAAGAATTTCGGCTGCGGTTCCTCGCGAGAGCACGCGGTATGGGCTTTGGCGGATTTCGGTTTTCGCGCTGTGATTTCTTCTTCATTCGCGGACATCTTCGCCAACAACTGTACGAAGAACGGATTTCTTACCGTACGTTTGACCGACGAGGAAGTCGCGAAATTAATGCAGCGAGCCCACGAGACGCCGAACTACCAGCTAACCGTTGACTTGGAACAATGCGAAGTGCGCGACGACCAGGGATTTTCTGCAAAGTTTCCTGTCGACGACTTTGTGCGGCATTGCCTGCTCAACGGGCTCGATGATATCGGACTGACTCTGCAACATG
The DNA here is from genome assembly GCA_963836305.1 of uncultured Acidobacteriaceae bacterium. GTDB lineage: Bacteria > Acidobacteriota > Terriglobia > Terriglobales > Acidobacteriaceae > Sulfotelmatobacter. The sequence goes on from CAWIJP010000029.1 coordinate 378,537, forward strand.
AACCGCAGATCGCAAGCTATGAGAAGCTTCATCCCTTGCCTTCTGCAATGCAGACTCTGTAATCGGCTGCGGGTCGAAAGCGAGTAAAGATTTGTAAAATCTAGGGCTTGGGCTTGACCAGTTGCGACACTGGAGTTGATGCTTAACCTGTAAGGTTCTACATCTGCGTTCCGGTTCCTGACTGCGTCCTCCAGCCGGAGGACCCTGGCGCAAGACAATCTTTCGCTTTTCCGTGCAGAGGTGCCGCGACCGTTTCCGAATGAGAACGTCTAATAAATGGCACTCTGCTCTTGTGAAGTCTCATCCGAACGTGAAAATGTGAATATGATTGCTTCCAGCTTTCGTCAAGGTACATCTCTACTCTCTCGGCGCCTCAGCTTTTCGCTCGTAATCGCCCTGCTGGGAGTCTGCGCGTCTTTCTTCGGCTGCAGCGCCGCCGATTCCAAACAGCAGAGAGCTCAAGCCGCAGGCGGGCGCTCGGAATCGGTTTCAGTCGCAAAGGTAGAGCAGCAGGATGTTCCCGTTTATCTAGTGGGATTGGGTTCCGTGACCGCGTTCTACACGGCAAACATCAAGAGCCGCGTAGACGGGCAGATCATGCGGGTCAATTTTCAGGAGGGCCAGACCGTCAAGCAAGGCGATTTATTAATCGTGATCGATCCCCGGCCTTATCAGGTCCAGCTCGAGCAGATGCAAGCCCAGCTCTTCAAGGATCAGGCGTCTCTGCGCGATGCGCGCTTAAATCTGGAGCGCTATACCACTCTCATCCCGTCCGGCAGCATTGCCCAGCAACAAGTGGATACGCAAAAATCAACCGTCGATCAGCTCGATGGCCAGGTGCGCACCGATCAAGCGCAGATCGATAACGCCAAGCTGCAGCTTGTCTATTGCAATATCACCGCGCCATTCACTGGCCGCGTCGGCCTGCGACAAGTGGATCCGGGAAATATCGTTCACGCCACCGATACGACTCCCATGCTGATCCTGACTCAATTGCAGCCGATCGGAGTGATCTTCACCCTGCCCGAGGATGAGTTGCCGATCGTTGCGCAACACATGAAGAATTCCACACTGGCAGTCGAGGCTTACAGTCGCGACGATCAGACGAAGCTTGCGACGGGAAAACTTCTGACTATCGATAACCAGATCGATCAGACAACGGGAACCGCCAAGCTGAAAGCCGTTTTCGATAACAAAGATAACCAGCTTTGGCCCAATCAGTTTGTGAACGCAAACCTGCTGCTTGAGACTCGGAAACACAGTACGGTATTGCCAACCGCAGCCGTATTGCACGGTCCGCAGGGAGCGTTCGTCTACGCCGTGAAGCCAGATAACACAGTGGAAGCCCGCAACATTTCAGTTTCACTGACCCAGGGCAATACCGCAGTGGTGGCCAGCGGCATTAATCCCGGGGACACGGTTGTGACGGACGGCCAGGACAAACTTCAGACCGGCAGCAGAATCGAGCCCCGCAATATAAATCCGGCCAACGCCCCCAGCGGAAAAAACGGGTCCGGCAGGCCGGCCTCAGTGACACCAGTTTCATGAGTCCTTCACGCTTATTCATTCTCCGTCCAGTAGCCACCACGCTGTTGATGATCGGCGTGCTGCTGGTGGGATGGGTCGCGTTCCTGCAGTTGCCGGTCTCTGCTCTCCCTGAAGTCGATTACCCAACCATTCAGGTGGTAACGTTTTACCCGGGCGCAGATCCGGAGGTGATGGCCTCATCGGTGACTTCTCCTCTGGAGCGCCAGTTCGGTCAGGTTCCCGGACTCAGCCAGATGACCTCCACCAGTTCATTTGGCAGTTCCGTGATCACGTTGCAGTTCGCCCTGGACCAGAATATCGACGTGGAAGAACAGCAGGTGCAGGCCGCGGTAAATGCAGCCGCAACCTATCTTCCCACGGATCTGCCGAATCCGCCGATTTACAACAAAGTAAATCCCGCCGATTCGCCCATCCTCACGTTGGCGCTGACCTCAGCCTCGCTGCCTCTGTCCAAGGTCGAGGATCTCGCTGATACAGCCCTCGCGCAGAAAATTTCGCAGTTGCCGGGCGTCGGCCTGGTTTCGATCAGCGGCGGACAGAAGCCCGCAGTTCGCGTGCAGGTTAATCCAACCGCACTTGCCTCGTATGGATTAAGCCTGGAGGATGTTCGCACCGCTCTGGCGGAAGCCAATGTGGATCAGGCCAAAGGCGTCATCGACGGTGCGCGGCAATCGTACACCATCGGGGCCAACGATCAGCTTTTTACCAGCGCACAATATAAGCCGATTGTCGTCGCCTATCGCAATGGCGCGCCGGTCCGCTTGAGCGATGTCGCGAACGTAATTGACGGCACGGAAAATGATCTGCTCGCGGCCTGGATGAATGAAACTCCAGCCGTGATCGTAAACATCCAGCGCCAACCCGGCGCCAATATCATCAGCGTTGTCGATCGAATCAAGAAACTGTTGCCGCAGCTACAGGCGTCGCTCCCTTCCGCGGTCAACGTGCAGATTCTCACTGACCGCACCACCACGATTCGCGCCTCGGTAAAAGATGTTGAATTCGAGTTGGCTCTGACCATCGTTCTGGTGGTCATCGTTATTTTCTTTTTCCTTCGAAATCTGCGGGCCACGTTCATTCCCAGCGTTGCGGTGCCGCTTTCAATCGTAGGAACGTTCGGCGTGATGTACCTGCTCGGCTACAGCCTGAACAATCTCACGCTGATGGCGTTGACCATTTCCACCGGCTTCGTCGTGGATGACGCCATCGTCATGATCGAAAATATCGACCGCTATCTCGAAGCGGGCGATTCGCCGCTGGATGCCGCGCTCAAGGGGTCGGGACAGATTGGCTTCACCATCGTTTCACTCACTGTCTCGCTGATCGCTGTGCTGATCCCGCTGTTATTCATGGGCGATATTGTCGGCCGCTTATTTCGTGAGTTCGCAGTCACACTCGCGGTAACCATTCTCGTCTCCGCAGGTGTTTCTCTGAGCTTGACGCCGATGATGTGCGCCAAACTGCTCAAGCATCGCAAGGAAGGCGAAAAGGGCCGCTTCTACGAAGTCACGGAAAATTATTACAACCGCGTCATTGCGTTCTACGGCCGCACCGTCAAATGGGTGCTGAAGCACCAGACCGCGACTTTGTTCGTAACCTTCGGAACGCTCGTTCTAACCCTGGTTCTCTACGTGATCGTTCCAAAAGGATTTTTCCCGGTCCAGGATACCGGCGTGATCCTTGGCATTTCGGAAGCCCCGGACGACGTCTCGTTTGACGCAATGTCGCAGCGCCAGCAGGAGCTGGCCAAAGTAATTCTCAAAGACAAAGATGTCGAGAGCCTCTCCTCGTTCATCGGTGTGGATGGCACGAACACAACTCCCAATAGCGGCCGCATTCAGATCAATCTGAAGCCGCGAGACGAGCGCAAAGACGATGCTTCCGCAATCATCCGCCGTCTGCAGCCCGAACTGGCTCAGGTGCACGGCATCACGCTCTATATGCAGCCGGTCCAGGACTTGACGGTAGAAGACCGCGTCAGCCGCACTCAGTTTCAATATTCCATTGAAGACGCCGACGCGCAGGAACTCGCACAATGGACGCCAAAGCTGGTGGATCGGTTGCGAGCTGCTCCCGAACTACGCGACGTAGCCACGGACCAGCTCAATGGCGGCCTCAAGACCAATCTCACGATCGACCGCGATACCGCGTCGCGACTGGGCATCTTGCCGCAAGCCATCGACAACACACTTTACGACGCCTTCGGTCAGCGCCTGGTCTCGACAATTTTCACCCAGTTGAATCAATACCACGTGGTGCTTGAAGTCTTGCCGAGTTTTGCTAAAACTCCCGACGCGATGAACGACGTCTACGTACGGCCGAGCAGTACGATTGCGAACTCCGGAGCGCCTACCGCAAACGCAGCTACGGCAACCACCAGCGGAAATCCCGTCCCGCTCTCTACATTCGTCCACATGCAATCGAGCAGCACTTCTCTGGCTGTCAACCATCAGGGACAATTCCCCGTCGTCACGCTTTCCTTTAATCTCGCCCCCGGCGCTTCGCTCGGAGAGGCCACGAAAGCCATCGAGCGGGCGGAAAAAGATATCCAGTTGCCACCCAGTATTCACGCGGCATTTCAGGGAACTGCGGCCGCGTTTCAGAATTCGCTTGCCAGCGAGCCCTTCCTCATTCTTGCCGCCATTATCACGGTGTACATTGTGCTGGGAGTCTTGTATGAGAGCTATATCCATCCCATCACGATTCTCTCCACGCTTCCTTCCGCCGGAGTGGGCGCGATCCTGGCTCTTATGCTCACCGGCAACGATCTCACTGTGGTGGCGCTGATTGGAATCATTCTGCTGATCGGCATCGTAAAAAAGAACGCTATCATGATGATCGACTTCGCTCTCGAAGCCGAACGCGAAGAGCACAAGCCGCCGGAAGAAGCGATATTTCAAGCGTGTCTGTTGCGCTTCCGTCCCATCATGATGACTACGATGGCGGCGTTGTTAGGCGGTTTGCCATTGGCCTTGGGTTCCGGAACGGGCGCAGAGTTGCGGCGTCCCTTAGGCATCACCATCGTTGGCGGCTTGATTCTCAGCCAGTTGCTCACGCTCTACACCACCCCTGTGGTGTATTTGTGGTTCGATCGGCTGGGGCACCGGTTTGAAAAATATAAAATTGGCAACCCGATTCCTCAGGAGATGCCCGGGGATTAGGCTTTGCTGATTCGACCATGAGCATCTCAGCTCCATTTATTCGGCGTCCCATCGGCACTTCGCTGCTGGCCGCGGCGCTTTTGCTTTCCGGGATTCTTGCCTTCAATTATCTCCCGGTGTCTTCGCTGCCGCGCGTCGATTTCCCGGTAATAAGCGTGGGCGCCAGCTTGCCCGGCGCCGATCCGCAAACCATGGCTTCGTCTGTCGCCACACCCTTGGAGCGCCAGTTCGGCCGCATTGCCGCAGTGAATCAGATGACCTCCACGAGTCAGCTTGGCTCAACCAGCATCGTTCTGCAATTCGATTTGAATCGGAATATCGACGCCGCAGGCCGCGACGTGCAGGCCGCCATCAACGCCGCGCGCGGCCAACTCCCTACCAACCTGCCGAGCAATCCTACCTACCGCAAGGCGAATCCCGCGGACGCTCCCATCCTGATTCTGGCACTCACATCCGACACCGAAACAGTTCCGCAAATGTATGACGCGGCCGACTCCGTTCTGGCGCAGAAATTGTCGCAAGTGCCCGGCGTCGGCACAGTGTTTGTGGGCGGCTCTGCCCAGCCGGCGGTGCGCGCGGAAGTAAATCCAATGCTGCTGAACAAGCTGGGCGTTGGTCTGGACACAGTTCGCAATGCGCTCAATCTGGCCAACGCTAACCAGGCCAAGGGGCAATTATCCAACGGAACGATTTCTCAGACTCTTGACGCGAGCGATCAGCTCTTTACCGCGGATCAGTACCGCCCGCTGATCGTAGCGTACCGCAACGGCGCCCCCGTACGACTGGGCGACGTAGCCGAGGTCAGAGATTCAGTCTCGGACACCCGCAATATTGGATTGCTTGGCAACGCCGAGAGCATCAAGCAGGGAGTCGGCGGAAAGCCGAGCGTTCTGATTATTATTTTCCGCCAACCCGGAGCCAACGTCATTGAGACCGTGGACCGCGTTGTCGGCTTGATGCCGTATTTGCAGTCCTCCATTTCTCCCGCGATCAAGCTCACCATAGCCATGGATCGTACGGTCACGGTTCGCGCCTCAGTAAAAGATATTGAGGCCACGCTGATTATTTCGATCATTCTTGTGATCCTCGTGGTGTTCGCATTTTTGCGCACCGTGCGGGCGACGATCATTCCCAGCATCGCGGTGCCGCTTTCGCTGGTCGGCACATTCGGCGGCATGTATCTGTTGGGTTACAGCCTGGACAATCTGTCGCTCATGGCGCTGGCAATTTCCACAGGATTCGTGGTGGACGACGCCATCGTAGTGCTGGAAAACATTACCCGCTACGTTGAGCGTGGCATGGATGCGGTGCCGGCGGCCTTCAAAGGAGCAGCGGAAATTGGCTTTACCGTGATTTCCATGAGCACGTCGCTGGTAGCGGTGTTCATCCCGCTGTTGCTGATGGGTGGAATTGTGGGACGGCTGTTTCGCGAGTTCGCGGTCACCTTAAGCATTGCAATCGGAGTCTCGTTGCTGGTTTCTCTCACCACGACCCCCACCATGTGCGCCAAGTTTCTGCGTCCGGCGAAAGAGGAGCGCCACAATCTCTTTTATCGCGTCAGCGAATGGTTTTTTGACAAGACACTGGCGACCTACCGTCATGCGCTGAAAGTAGTGTTGCAGTACCAGTTTGTCACGTTTGTCGTGACTATTCTGGTGGCGTGCCTGACCGTTTATCTCTACATCATCGTGCCCAAGGGCTTCTTCCCACAGCAGGATACGGGACGCATCGGAGGTTCGGTTCAAGCGGCGCAGGATATTTCCTTCCAGGCGATGCGCGGCAAGATGGAGCGCTACGTCAAGATTGTGCTGACCGATCCGGCCGTGAACACCGTCGTCGGTTTTGCGGGAGGCAACACCGTTTCAAATCAGGGCCGGTTCTTCATCATGTTGAAGCCCCTGGCACAGCGAGCCAAGTGCCCGGCGCATCATTTCTGGCAGTCCTGCCCCAACGTTACCGCCGATGATGTGATCAACCGCCTTCGCAGCAAACTCGCGGTGGTGCCGGGTGCCACACTGTATCTGCAGTCCTATCAAGACCTCACCATCGGTGGCCGCTACGGAAATGCACAGTATCAATACACGCTGCAAGGCGAAGATTTGAATGAGCTCAACACCTGGGCGCCGCTGTTGTTGTCGAAAATGCGTCCCCTGCCGGAACTGCGGGATGTGAATACAGACCAGCAGGATAAGGGATTGCAAGCGAAACTGGTGATCGACCGCGATACCGCTAGCCGTTTAGGAGTAGCCGCGCAGGATATTGACAATGCGCTCTACGATGCCTTCGGACAGCGCCAGGTCTCCACCATGTACCGTCCGCTCAACCAATACCACGTAGTCATGGAAGTGGCGCCGCAGTTCCAGCAGACCACCGAGGCTCTGCAGAATATTTACCTCCGCTCCAGCAGCGGCGCACCCATACCCTTGGCGGCGTTCACTCACTTCCAACCTTCGAACATACCTTTGGCGGTGAATCACCAGGGCCAGTTTCCGTCGGTCACGATTTCATTTAACCTCGCGCCCGGGATTTCTCTAGGACAGGCCACACAAGCCATTCAAAAGGCCCAAAGTTCCATAGGCTTTCCAGCGACGATTCAAGCGAGCTTCCAGGGTACCGCGGCCGCTTTCCAGGACGTGAAATCGAGCGAGCCTATCCTGATTCTCACCGCTCTGATCGCGGTTTACATCGTGTTGGGCATGCTTTATGAGAGCTACACTCACCCCATCACAATTCTCTCGACAATTCCTTCGGCGGGCCTGGGAGCACTGCTGGCACTCTTGCTGACCCACAACGAACTCAACGTGATCGGCACCATCGGAATTATCTTGCTCATCGGCCTGGTCAAAAAGAATGCCATCATGATGATCGACGTTGCCCTCGAAGTGGAGCGCACTCAAGGGAAGAAGCCCGTGGAAGCTATCTACGACGCTTGCCTCCTGCGTTTCCGTCCTATCATGATGACCACCATGGCCGCTCTGTTGGGCGGCTTGCCGCTGGCCTTGGGTAACGGAACCGGCTCGGAGTTGCATCGCCCGTTGGGTATCACGATTGTCGGTGGCCTTATTGTCAGTCAGGCGCTGACGCTGTTCACTACTCCCGTCGTGTATGTTTATCTTGATCGTCTGCGGCTGTTCTTGCGCGGCGGAGAAAACTTATCCTTAGCCGGAACTCCGCGGCCAAGCCCGGCTCACTCGGCGGATTAGCCGGTTAAACCATGGACGCTAACAATACGGTAAAGTAAGGTGACCGCTGGGAGCCTGATTTCACGGGATTTTGCCTCAGCTGTCACACAATGCTGGAAAGGTTCTTCAGAATCTCAAAATTACACATTCCGCCGAATGTGCATCAAAGGCTGTATATCCCGGTGTAGACCTATTTCTTACCGCCGTCCTTATGATAGAAATATAGCGCTCCGTGCCGACTTCCCGGCAACCCGGTATTATTGCTATTCGCTTTCAAATTATCTTAGGAGTCATGGATGCTTCGGAAGGCACTCATTCTGTTATTTGCTCTTACGAGCATGGCCGGTTTTGTCAGCTGCGGCAAAACGGGAAGTCACTTCATATACGCGACGATTCCCGCCGCCAATCAGCTCGCTGTTTTCCGCGAAGACCCCTATTCCGGAATTCTCACCCAGCTCGCCGAAAGCCCATATACCGTGGGATTCGGACCTGAGTCCGTTGTTATCCATCCGTCCGGAAAATTTTTGTACGTGGCAAATGCCGGTCAAAACGAAAACGACGTATCTCTTTTCGACATTAATAGCGACGGCACCGTAACCGAAGTGACGCCTAGGACTGCAACGGGCACACTGCCTTTTGTGATGGCGATGGATCCAGCCGGCAATTATTTGTATGTCGCCAATGTCGCCTCCAATAATCTTTCCGTCTATTCGATCAATACCAAGACCAATACTTCAATGAATCCTCTGGGCCAGCTGACGCCCATCACGGGCTCTCCGTTTTCAATTAACCTGGCGGCGAAAAATATGCAGGTGTCGCCATCGGGAAAGTTTCTCTACGTCAGCGCCCCGAGCCAACCGACTGGGCTGGTCGCCGTCTTCAGCGTGAACGCCGGCGTGCCAAGTCTGGTAAGCACCAGTCCCACTCCAGATAACGATCCTTCCGGTCTGGCGATCGATCCCAAAGGCTTATACCTTTACACGGCGAACGCTAACCAGAGTTCAATTTCCATTTACTCCATCGCGGCATCGGGCGCTCTGACTCAAGTTTCACAATCTCCGCTCGCCGACAACGAGCAGCATCCGGTGGCGCTGATCGTGGATCCAGCCGGAGCTTTTCTTTACGTGGCAAATCAGGGATCCGGCAACATCTCCAGCTATTCGATCACCTCGGGAACCGGGTTCCCTGTCACGGTCACCGACTCACCATTCGGTTCGGAAGCGCAGCCCAGCTTCCTGGCTATGGATCCGAACGGAAAATATCTTTTTGTCAGCAATCTGGCGAGCAGCGCCGGGATCGAAGCATTTGGCGTCAGTAGCGGAAGCCTGAACACCATCAATACTTACTCGGTAGGGAACGGCGCAACATCGATCGCCGTATTGCAGTAAGTCAGTATCAACGATGTACGTGCGTGCAGAGGATGGCGACGTAGTATGTGCGATCTGAGGACGACCGGTTGTTTTCTTTACTAGGTTATGACAACCAGAAATCTTCAACTCTGCGACAATACCTATGCTGCTATCGGACATCACGTTGCAACCGGCAGGGGCTCCACCGCCATCTAAATCGGGAGCAAGCTTCCCAGATTCGGTCGGCTTGGGCGGGTTCCGCGCCGAGACTAACGTCAGGACCCATAACCCATGAAGATCGCAAGCGCCGCGAGCGCATTCCCCAAGCATTACTACACACAGAAAGTTCTCTTGGAGCGTCTGCAGGACTACTGGGGTCCTCAACTGAAGAACCCTCTGTTGCTGGCGCGCTTGCACCGGAACGTAACCGTGGATGGCCGCTATCTCGCTGTTCCCGCTGAGCAATATGTCGACATCAAAACCTGGGGCCAAGCCAACGACATTTGGATCAAGGTGGCGCAGGAGTTGGGCGAGCGCGCCCTCTGCCTGGCGCTTCACAATGCTGGCTTAAAAACGGAAGATCTGGGCTGCCTGTTATTCACCACTGTCACCGGGGTTGCCAGCCCCTCTATCGACGGAATGCTGATCAACCGGATGGGCCTGCCGGCCAACATTCGCCGCACTCCCATCTTCGGCTTGGGTTGCGTAGCCGGAGCCGCAGGAATTGCTCGTGCCTCGGATTACGTGCGCGCCTATCCGTCAAAAGCGGCAGCTCTGGTTTCAGTCGAACTTTGTTCGCTCACTTTGCAGCGTGAGGACTTATCCGTCGCAAACCTAATCTCGTCAGGACTTTTCGCCGACGGTTCCGCCGCAGTGATTGTCACCGGCGATGAGTTCGAAGCTTCGCAGCTTGAGAATTTCGGAACCAATATCTCCGGCCCCACCATTCTCGCCACTCGCTCCGTTTTCTATCCCGACACGGAAGATATGATGGGCTGGAATATCTCCGAGAAGGGTTTTCGCATCATACTTTCTACCGAGGTTCCGAATCTCATCCGGAAGAATCTGGGACGCGATGTGGATTCTTTCCTCGCCGACAACGGCCATCAGCGCAGCGATCTCAAGAGCTTCGTTCTGCACACCGGAGGCCCCAAGGTGCTGGATGCATCTGCCGATGCGCTCGGATTGCACAACGGCGAACTGGATGCCTCGTGGGATTGTTTGCGCAAAGTGGGGAATCTTTCCTCGGCGTCCGTGCTGTGCGTGCTGGAAGATGTGATGAAAAACCGGCGCCCCGCGCCCGGAACGCTCGGGCTGCTCGCCGCCATGGGCCCGGGGTTTTGTTCCGAGCTTTTACTTTTGCAGTGGTGAGGTCAAAGTAGTTGTCGAACGAAACCGATGTATTCGTGATTGGTGGCGGCCCCGCCGGTCTTGCCGCTGCCATTGCCGCCCGCCAGCAAGGCTTGCGCGTGCTGGTGGCCGACGGAGCTAAGCCGCCCATCGATAAGGCTTGCGGCGAAGTCCTCATGCCGGATGCGATCATGGCACTGGCCAGGCTCGGAGTTTTTCTGCCGGTCGCTGACCGCTCCACTTTGCGCGGCGTTCGTTTCTTAGGCTCCGGAGTATCCGCAGAGGCAGTTTTCCCTTCCGATACTGCAGCAGTGTCAATCCGCCGCACCGTGTTGCATCGCATCATGGCGGATCGCGCGGCCACGCTGGGCGTCGGTCTCTTGTGGCAGAGCGTGGTCACAGGTATTCAAGGGGAAGAAGTTCGCTTGGGGAAGCGCACCATCCGAACTTCGTGGATCATCGGGGCCGATGGCGTCAACTCCCGTGTGCGCCGTTGGGCCGATCTTGACGCCTGTTCGCACACGAAATTTCGCTATGCCTTTCGCCGCCACTATCGTGTTGCGCCCTGGAACGATCGCATGGAAATACACTGGGGAAAACGCTGCCAGGGATATGCTACTGCGGTAAGCAATGATCAAGTATGTGTCGCAATAGCGTCTTCCAATCCTGACCGGCGCCTGGATTCTGCGCTTGCGGAATTTCCCGAACTCGGCGCGCGGCTGCGTGGCGCTGAGTCTACTTCCGCTGAAATGGGCGCGGTCTCCGCCAATCGCACGCTGCGGCGCGTTTGGAAAAAAAATGTGGCGCTTATCGGTGATGCTTCCGGCACCGTAGATGCCATCACCGGCGAGGGCCTCGGTTTGGCTTTCAGCCAGGCCCTGGCGCTGGCAAATTCTCTAAAAACCAACTCTCTCATCGGTTACCATGCCGCGCACCGGCGTCTGGCGCTGCGTCCATCGTTGATGGCCCGGCTGATGCTAACACTCGATGGACGTCCGATCATTCAACGACGCACTCTCCAGGTCTTCCATAAACATCCTGAAATTTTCCGGCGCTTGCTGGCTTTGCACGTGGGCGCCCTCTCGCCGATTCACCTTGCCGCCGACGGGCTAACAATTGGATGGGGACTACTCACTGCGTAACCGATGAGAGAAGCCGCTCACGCCTTTCGCCGACGTGACGTGTCGTGGCCGATTCTTGTCGCCATAATTGTTTGCTCACTGACTCGAATTCAAGCTGTTGCACAAGACTCAACTCTTCACCTTGATCCCCAGCGCACAACCATTAATTTCACATTAGGCGACGTGCTTCACACCGTGCACGGAACATTTCATCTGAAGGATGGTACGCTGCGCCTGGCTGCAGCTTCGGGCAAGCTGACCGGAGAAATCGTGGTGGATGCCAGAAGTGGCGAGAGCGGCAACGGAATGCGCGACCGCAAAATGCACAAAGAAGTTCTGGAGAGTGACCGCTATCCTGAGATTACATTCCGTCCCGATCGAGTCGACGGAAACGTAGCGCCGCAGGGAAAATCGTCTGTTCGCATACACGGGATCTTCACTATCCACGGGGCAGACCATGAACTCACGGTTCCCGCTGAAGTCCAAATGGCTCCGGGTTATTGGACGGCAACCCTGCATTTCGCCGTGCCCTATGCCAAGTGGGGGATGAAGAATCCCAGCACAATGTTTTTGCGCGTCAGCGAATCGGTCGACATCGACCTCACCGCGTCTGGAATACTGAGCCCACCTTGAATCAGGGCCACAAGCGAACGCGCGCTAAATCAGTATCCATCTCGTGGAGAGATGCCCTTCCCTTCTGTGCATACATAGCATCGCCCCGCCGCAAGGTTGGTGAACTCTTCCGTTCTTCCACTGGGCCACGCGATAACCACACGCTCCACCCGATCGCGTTTCTCCAATCCGAACGTAAGTGAAAGCTCGGATTGCGAGAGATAACTCGAACCGCTCTTCACCATCTTCGCCTGGCTCAAGGCGTCACTGGTAACTCGCACCGTCGCGCCAATTCCATCGCGATTCGACTTGGTGCCGACCAGTCGAAATCGAATGCTGTGATTTCCGTTGACTTGGTCGTTCCGGTAAAGGTATGCCGGGCCGTTGTTCGTAGTCAGCAGCAGATCGAGATCGCCATCGCGATCGAAATCGCCATAGGCGAGTCCGCGCCCAACCTTCGGCTGATCGAATCCACCGCCAATCTCCGCGGCGACGTCGTGAAACTTTCCTCGGCCATCGTTGAGGAACAGCATCGGCGGTTGTGCGTATCCAACGTTGCCCTGAATGTTTCTCACTGTCTCATCGATATGGCCATTGGCTACTCCAAGATCGAGCCAGCCATCGAGGTTCGCGTCCAGAAAAGCGCATCCAAATCCCAAGCTGTTCTTGGATGCCAATCCCACTCCGGCCTGCGCCGCAACGTCTTCGTAAGTCTTACCCGAAAACTCGTAGAGGCCGGTCATTTCGTTATCGAAATTTGTGATTGCCACGCCCGGACTGCCTGAGTTCATGAAATCGCCCACGTCTACGCCCATGCCAGCTCGCGCTTTGCCCTCGCTGCTGAATGCCAATCCAAGTTCAACCGCAGCGTCTTTGAATGTTCCATTTCGCTGGTTGCGATAAAGTTTGTTGGGTTGAGTGTCATTCGCCACCAGCAAGTCGGGCCAACCATCCGCCTTTTCATCAAGCATGGCAACGCCGAGAGATTTTGAACTGCTATCAAAAATTCCGCTGGATGCGGTGACGTCTTCGAATGTCCCATTGCCCCGATTGTGAAACAGCCAGCAGGTCTCGCCGCGATAAGCCTCGGGAGTGCAATAAGATTTATGCCTGCCATCGAGGCTGCAGAATACGTCGCGCTCCGGCGCCCACTTCACGTAATTGCAAACGAATAGATCGAGCAGACCATCGCGGTCGTAATCGAACCACAGAGCCGACGTGCTGAACGCCTGGCGCTTTCCCAGCCCGCTACGATTGGTTACATCGATGAAGCTGCCTTTACCCGTATTGTGGAACAGCCGATTCTGCCCCACGCTGGTAACAAGAATGTCGGGAAAGCCATCATTGTCGTAATCCCCAACAGCCACGCCCATGCCGTACATTTCGACATCAAGTCCGGCGCGAGTAGTGACGTCAGTAAACGTTCCGTTCCGATTGTTGTGATAAAGCCGCAAGGTCGATCGCCGCTGCTTATGGCCGGGCCAATCCATTCCGTTGATCAGAATGATGTCCTGCCAGCCATCGCCGTCGTAGTCGACGAAAGCGCAACCCGAGCCCAAAGTTTCAGGCAGTAACTTTCCTCCGAAAGCGCCACTGTTGTGTTGAAACTGAATGCCGGCGCTGCCGGTAACATCCACCAGCCGAAATCCGGGCGAAACGGCTGAGCCCGTCGCCGCTCCCAGCGCCCGCAACAACGGTAACTGTGAGATCGACGCCAGCCCGGCAATATTTCTCAGGAGCGATCTGCGAGTCAAAGATCTGCGATTCACGGAACGCTCACCAGCCCGGCGCGAATTGCATACGTCACCAGTTCGGCCGTTTTGTGAATGCCCAGAGCATTCATAATGTTGGCGCGATGAACCGCAATCGTGTTGGCGCTGAGATCCAGCTCCGATGCAATTTCCTTATTCGATTTACCATCCACAATCATCCGCAAAACCTCAAGCTCCCGCGGAGTAAGGCCGCTGCTGCGTTCGCCCTTGAGAGGCGATTGCTGCTCGATTTGCGGATCAAAAATAGTTTCTCCCTGAGCTACGCGTCTCACTGCCGGACCGAGTTCCAGATTCATCGCATTCTTCAAAATATATCCCTTGGCTCCCGCGTCAATGGCCTGCCGCACCCAGGTATTTTCCGAATGCATGCTGAGCATGAGCACCGCTGTTTCGGGCAGGTCTTCAAGAATCTGCCGCGTAGCGTCAAGCCCATTCATCCCCGGCAAAGCGCAATCCATGACCACGACTTTCGGCTGCAGCCGGCGCGCCAACTTGATCGCCTCTTCGCCATTTCCGGCTTCGCCAACAACGGTCATATCGGGTTCGTCTTCCAACATCCGCCGAAACCCGCGCCGCACCAACCCGTGATCATCCACCAGCAATACCGTAATCTTTTTTGTCATATGGTCTTCAATCTTCTATCTTTAATCAGTATCGGTTCGATCTTTCTCCCGGGACTCTACTTTCTCTCGCGGTACCCTCACCTGCACCGCCGTTCCGCCATCAGCGGGAGTGGAAAAGACAATGCGTCCTCCCATCAACTCCGAACGCTCGCGCATCGCTACCAGCCCAATTCCATGCTTTGCCGGTTGTCCGTTGAAACCCGCGCCGTGATCTTCCACTTCGAGCTCCAGCGCGGACGGCATGAAGCGCAGTCGTACCCAAGCCTGTTTCGCCGCGGAGTGTCGAGCCACGTTATTCAGCGCTTCCTGCAAAATGCGGTAAATTTGTACCGCCGCAGTGCTTTCCACGGGAAAAGGTTTGCCCTGCTTTTCATAGGATATGGCAATTCCGGTCTGGCGTTCTACCATTGGAATGTACCAGTCAAGCGTGCTCTCCAGGCCGGCTTCGTCCAGCATAACTGGATGCAGCGCCTGCGATAAACTTCTCACCCGGTCCAGCGTCTCCTGAGCGATCTGTCGAACTTCCTGCAAGTCGCCGCGCAGAGACGACCCTTCCGGAGCGTGGGCCCCCGCTCGGCCAAGCATCGCTCCCATCGCTGTAAGAATCTGTCCGAACTCATCATGCAGCTCGCGCGAAATATAGCGCAGAGTCGACTCCTGCGTGGCAATGAGTTTCTGTGCCAGTTCGCTGCGGCGCTCGGAAAGTTCTGCCATGCGCGCGAACAGCCGGCGGTTCCAGCGGATCATGGAGAATCCAGTCAACAAAATGGCCACGAGTGTCGCCGCCAAAAATACAAACACTTGCCGCTGAACTCGATCGTAAATCTGAATCACCCGCTGCGCCGCCTGCTCTTCGTTTTCGCTGTTCTGCACCAGCAGGCGCGCCACAGTCGTACTCAGCGCCTCCTGGCGCGCTTGCAGAGAGAGTTGTATCTGCTCCCTCGCTTCTTTCTCCCTGCCTGAGCCGGCCAGAATAAACACGCGGTCCACCGCATCCCAGAACTGTGTCAAAGAGCTGTTCAGAGAAGTGCTTTGCTCAGGCGTGCGGCTGGTAGAAGCTAAACCGGCTTCGATGTGCATCGCATCGTTTAGATCAGTGCGAATCCGCTGGAATTGAGCCTGCCACGCGGTAAGTGGATAGCGTTCATCATTGTCAATCATGTCGCGCATAGCGACCGCCAGCACATTCAGGTCGTTCTGGATGCGCAACAACTGCAGCGAATCCTTGCGATTGCGGTCAATCAGTTCCGATTGAAGCTTTCGCAAACCCGCGATCTGCCATGTGATGTATGCCGAGTAGGCGACCACCGCGGCCAGCGTGATGATCAGGCCAAGCAACAGCCCCGCAGTCGGAGAATGCTCCAGAGAAGTCGGACGTGCCACGCCCCGAGCATACAACGATGGCCTGGAACGTGTCACAATGCAGTAATAATGAAGCGAAATGAGGCTTGGCGGAGTCCAACAATAGATTGAGTACAAACCCCACACCACTCCAAAAAGTTCCTAAGGTGGAGAGACTCCGCGCGATCCTTCCGGAAGTCTGGATGCTGATGAGACCGCGGCGCGGCTTGCTCGCGCTCGGTTTTGGATTAATGGTGATCAATCGCGTCGCGGCACTCGTGTTGCCCTATTCCACGCGATTCTTTATCGACACCGTTGTCAATAAACACCACATGGACAAGCTGCGGCCGCTGGTTCTATTCGTTCTCGGAGCCACCCTGGTGCAGGGCGTCACCTCTTTCTCCCTAACTCAATCCTTATCAAAGGCAGCGCAGCGGCTGATCACGGAATTGCGTCAGCAGGTGCAGGCCCACATCTCGCGCCTGCCCGTAGCTTTTTACGACACCAACAAAACTGGCGCGCTTGTCTCCCGCATCATGAGCGATGTGGAGGGCGTGCGCAATCTCTTAGGCACAGGTTTGGTCGATTTCGCGGGAGGCCTCGTCACCTCGGCAATCGCCCTTGTCTTGCTGCTGCGTACCAGCCCGCAGATGACGCTGATCGCCGCTGGCTCATTTGTCTTTTTTGGCCTTGCCCTCAACAAAGCCTTCGCGACTATCCGGCCAATCTTCCGCGAGCGCGGCAAGATTAATGCCGACGTCACGGGCCGGCTCACCGAGTCGCTTGGCGGAGTGCGCGTGATCAAGGGCTATCACGCTGAGCGGCGCGAAGAAGCAGTCTTTTCCGCGGGGGTTCACCGTCTGCTCGATAACGTGATGCGCACTCTCACGGCAACTTCGGTGATGAGCCTTTCCGCCAGCGTGCTTCTGGGATTAGTGGGCGCGTTCACTATGTACTTTGGCGCGCACCAGATTGCCTCAGGGAAAATGTCGGTTGGCGATTATGTTTCGTTCATCCTGCTGCTGGGTTTTCTGATTGCGCCCATCATGCAGATCGTTTCCATCGGAACTCAACTCACCGAGGCTCTGGCCGGACTCGAGCGCACGCAGGAAATCATGCGCGAGCGCCCCGAGGATCAGGACCCCAGGCGTTCCATCATATTGCCCGACATTGTTGGACTTATCGAGTTTGAAAACGTAAGTTTTACCTACGATGGAATCCACGATGTGCTGCGTAATATTACTTTTCGCGCCGATCCCGGAACGGTGACCGCACTCGTTGGCTCTTCCGGTTCAGGCAAATCCACTACCATTGGCCTGATTTCTGATTTCTACACGCCCACGAGGGGCAAGATTTTAGTGGATGGTACGGACCTCAGCACCGTCCGCCTCGATTCCTACCGCACTCGCCTCGGAGTTGTGCTGCAGGAATCTTTCCTCTTCGATGGAACCATTCGAGAGAACGTTTCCTTTTCGCGGCCTGATGCCAGCGAAGCAGATATTCTTCGCGCCTGCCGTATCGCGCGCGTGGATGAGTTCGCCGAAACTTTCGCCGACAAATACGACACGATCGTCGGCGAGCGCGGGGTGAAGCTTTCCGGCGGACAACGCCAGCGTATTTCGATTGCTCGCGCTATTCTCGCCGAGCCCCGCATCCTGATCCTTGATGAGGCAACCTCGAGTCTGGACTCCGAATCCGAGCAAATGATCCAGCATGGACTTTCTTATCTGATGAAAGGCCGCACCACATTTGTGATTGCCCACCGCCTTTCCACCATTCGCCGTGCCGATCAGATCCTGGTGATGGAGCAAGGGCAAATCGTGGAACGCGGTACCCACGATCAACTCTACGCGGCCCATGGCCGTTATTACGATCTCTACACCAGGCAGCATGGCATCGAAGATAACTTGTTTCTCGCGCCGGGCGAGGGCGATTCGACCGAACTGGAAGCTTCTGTAAACGGCAATTCTTCTGCTCCACGTAACGGCGGCGCGCCCGCGGATGCGCTGGGTGTGCTGAAGGGACAGGTACGCTAGCGAATGGCTGAGAGTAAATCGCAACTAGACGGTTCTCCCGCAATTCGAGTCGAAAATCTTTGCCGGCATTATCGTATGGGCGAGTCCGTGATCCGCGCAGTCGATGGCGTTTCTCTCGAAGTTCGTCCTGGCGAATTCGTAGCTCTCCTCGGCAGTTCTGGGTCAGGAAAATCTTCGGTACTAAATCTAATCGCAGGTTTGGACCGTCCTACCTCCGGTACTGTAATCGTTCATGGCAAGAATCTCGCGCAACTGTCCCGCGAAGAACTGTCGCGCTACCGCCTTCACACGGTCGGGATGGTATTTCAATCCTTCAACCTGATTGCCAGCATGACGCTCGCGGAAAATGTGGAATTGCCCATGCGCTTTGCCGAGATCGAGCGCGCAAAACGCGACAGCCTCGCGCAGGAAGCGCTGGCGCGAGTGGGCCTGCAATCGCGCAAGAATCATCGCCCCAGTGAGCTTTCCGGCGGAGAGCAGCAGCGTGCTGCGCTGGCGCGTGCGCTCATCAACCGTCCGCAGCTCCTGCTCGCCGACGAGCCTACTGGCAATCTCGACAGCCGCACCGGAACCGAAATCATGAACATGGTCCGCCAGTTCAATCAGCAATTGGGCATGACCGTAGTGATGGTCACTCACGAGCGCGCCTTGGCGGAACGTTATGCGCAACGCCTCATCTTCCTGGCAGATGGAAAACTCGTGGCGGAAGAAACTCCAATTGTGTCCGCGGAGGCGCGCCAATGAAGCTGCCCGATCTGGCTGACCTGGCCCTGCGCAACTTGCGTGAATCTGTTTTGCGAAACTCGCTTACCACCATCGGCATTTCCGTTGGCGTGGCATCTTTAGTCGCAATGCTCTCGCTGGGCATCGGTCTGCAACAACTGGCATCGCGCCGCCTGATGAAGTCGGGCTTGTTCGATACGGTTGTGGTTACATCCAGACGCGACCTGCGCAACTTCGGCCACAACGAAGATCGCAACGGACCTGCACCCGGAGAAAGTCGCATCCTCGATGAGCCTACACGCCTCGAAATCGAACATCTGCCGAATGTTCTTGAAGCTTATCCTGACATTCGCTTCATCACCGAGTTGCGCTATGAAGATAAGCCGCACTTGACAATGATTGCCGCTCTGCCTTCTTCCGCAAAATCCAATGACGCCTTCGATGCGCTGCAGGGCCGCTTTTTCTCGTCAGACATGGCCCCCGAAGCAGTAATCCAAAAGGCATTCGCCGAAGAGCTATTGGGCAAAACGCCCAAGACCGGCGTCGACGAAACGAACGTAGCGCAACTGGCCGCTCCACTTCTCGGCAAGGAATTGACCATGCGCTACGCGCAGCGCGAGGCAGCGCAGAACACTTCAGAAGATAAAAAAACTGCCGCAAGCCAAGCCCCGTCCGATGCCGCCTATTCCGTTGTCTCCCGAGAAGAGAAACTCAAAATAGTTGGCGTTGCTGATCTTGATCCCGAGAGCATGCGCGGTCCAACTCGCGCTCGAGTTTTTATCCCGCTAAAACTTGCCGAGAGCCTGCACGTGATGCAGCCCACGGATCTGCGAGAAGTTTCCCGCGCCGCGGAAAACCAGCCGTCCTACTCTTCCGTCAACGTACGGGTAAAGAGTCCCAGCCAGATAAGAGATGTCGAAGCCGCAATCAAGAAGATGGGATTTAACACGTTCTCCATCCTTGATGCCACCAGAAGTCTGCAGCAATTTTTCGCCGTGCTCGACGTGTTCCTGGGAATTTTCGGCAGCCTCGCCCTCGCCGTCGCTTCCATCGGAATCGTAAACACATTGGTGATGGCCATCCTGGAGCGCCGTCGCGAGATTGGAATTATGAAAGCCATCGGCGCCAGCGATGGCGACGTAAAGAAACTTTTCTTTGCGGAAGCCGGCGCCATGGGTATTCTCGGAGGCATTGTCGGCGTCATACTGGGCTGGGTGATCGGGCAAGTAATCAACCTGGGCACGAATATTTATCTTAAGCGCCAGTCTCTTCCACCGGAGCATTTCTGGGCAGTGCCGTGGTGGCTGGTTGGATTTGCTCTCGTCTTTGCTTTCGCCGTCAGCCTCATCTCTGGTCTATATCCTGCCGCCCGCGCCGCCCGCCTGGACCCCGTGCAAGCCCTGCGCTACGAGTAAACTGAATCGATGCGCAGCAGTCTTCGAATCTTTCTTTTTTTCATAACCTTCATCGCGTCATTATCAGTTCACGCTGAGAGCCGCATCGAATGCGACGCCGTGAACAGCCGAATTCTCAAGTACCCAGTCCATTACTGCGTCTACCTTCCGGCTAGCTACGACTCCGGCGCAAAAAAGAGCCCTCCACAACACTATCCTGTCCTCTATTTTCTCCACGGCTTGGGCGATAACGAGAAAACGCTTTTCAACAGCGGTGCTTGGACAATGCTCGACGACCTTCGCCAGCAACATAAGCTCGGTGATTTTCTCATCGTCGCTCCTGAAGGCAGAAAAAGTTTTTACATCAACTCCGCCGACGGCTCCGTTCGCTACAGCGATTTTTTTCTGCAGGAGTTTATCCCGCTCATCGAAAAGAAATACCGCATCGGCAAAGGCCGCAGCAATCGAGCGATCACTGGAATCTCCATGGGCGGATACGGTGCGCTGCGCTTCGCCTTCAGCCATCCCGAAATGTTTTCCGCCGTCAGCGCTCAAAGCGCCGCGCTGATTACCGAGTCGCCCCGTGAACTTGATCTCGCCGCGCGCTCCGGCGCGCCCCTGGGAAAAGTGCTGACGGATGTCTTCGGAGATCCGATCAACGTTTCTCACTGGAACGCCAACGATCCATTTCTTCTCGCCCGCAAGAATGCAGCCGCCCTCAAAAAGCTCACTATCTATTTCAACTGCGGCCAGGATGACAACTACGGTTTCGAAAAAGGCGCTGCCGCCCTGCACGACGAACTGCAGAAGCTGGGCGTGAAGCACGAGTACCATCTGTACCCCGGCGACCACAGCTTCACTTATTTTCTGGCCCACTTCACCGAGGTGATGGAATTTCACTCCCGCGCCTTCGGCCTTCTTCACTAGCCTCGCCACTTGACTCGCGCGGTTCGCGCGACAAAAATGGTCGAGTGTAAACTAGATCTGCAACCTGCGGAGAGGTGGCCGAGTGGTTGATGGCTCCGGTCTTGAAAACCGGCATACCCGAAAGGGTATCGGGGGTTCGAATCCCTCCCTCTCCGCCATTACCTTTGTAATCTAGCACTTGCGACGTGGTGATATTACACCTGATATCAAGGTGGAGGATCGCCATTGAACCGCGAATGCAGTGTCAGTAAACGAGTCCAGACACCCCAAGGTCTTCGCTATTGTCCCGTCGTTCTCTCCGCAAACGGAAAAATCAAGCCTGACGCAGTCCTAGTCAACGGCAAAGAAGAACGGCATCCCGAAGGTTCGTATTACATCTCCTGGTATGACGGGAAGCGGCTCATGCGCCTCTCGGTGGGCAAGGATGCGTCTACCGCGACCGCCCGTCGTCTTCAAAAAGAAGCCGAGTTGAACGCCATGAACAACGGGCTTGAGATTGTGCCCGAGAATGGTGATGGGCGTCATTCGCTCGCAGCAGCGGTCACTGAGTTCCTAGAGGAAACAAAGCTTACGAAAAAGCCGAAGACGCTGGCGGCGTACACGACAGCTCTGGGTTATTTTCAGGAATCTTGCCCCAAGCTCTATCTCGACGACATCGAACGCAGGGACTTGCTGAAATTCTCCGCATTCCTCCGTGACGATAAGGAACAAGCCCCGCGTTCGGTCTACAACAAATTTGAAAACGTAATGACGTTCCTGAAGGCAAACGGGATTCGAGGTCTCGCGGGGAAGAATGATTGGCCTCGGTACACGGAGGAGGAGCCTGAAACGTACGAGGATGAAGAACTCATCTCTCTATTCGCAGCGTGCGACGCGAAAGAGAGGCTTTGGTACGAATTCTTCCTTATGACGGGCATGAGGGAGCAGGAAGTCATGTACACGTATTGGTCGGATATTAATCTCACGCATTCGACTGTTCGGGTCAGTCACAAGTCCGACCGCGGATGGACACCGAAGGCGTACAAAGAGCGCGAAATTCCTATCCCTTCGAAGCTCGTCAAGAGACTGAAGGCGTGGAAAACGAAGGCAAATAAAACGTGCCCCCTCGTATTTCCGACCTCGGGCTGTAACGTCAAAATGAATTTTCTCGATGATCTGAAGGCCATCGCTCAGCGCGCGGAACTTGATGAGGAAAACTTTTGGCTCCACAAGTTCAGAGCCACTTTTGCGACGCGGCATTTATGGAACGGAGTAGACCTTCGCACCGTGCAGATGTGGTTGGGTCATTCTGACATGGAGAGCACGATGCGCTATCTCAAGCCGTCACGGAGTCAGACCGTCAAGGACAAAGTCAATTCGACATTTCAGGAGGTTCAGCAGTGACGCAGACAAGCGTTCTCGATAGCCCAAATCCTCATCGGTTGATGTCCCTCGCATCTCGCATCAAAGCGATTCACCGCGCTCTGACGGCTGAAGAGCTTGCTGAATTGCTCCAGGTCTCCAGACTCACGATTCTCCGACGGGCAAAAAAGGGCAGCATTCCGTCATTCCGCGTGGGTTCTTGCGTCCGCTTCGATTCGGCTGCGATCGCCAAGTGGCTAATGCAACAGGGTGTTCAGTCGATGTCCAATCCGACATCTAGTGCCTTAGCAAAACCTCCGAAGAAGGCGGGACGATGACGAGCGTCTGTACATCGCGACCTGGGTGCCCCTGCGCCTTCTGCACTCAGGTGCGCGAGGCGATGAAGGCGAACCCTCGTCCGCTTCGTTACGTTTCGACAGACGAAGAGACGCGGCTGGTCGAAGTTCATGCGAAAGTACGAGAAGGGGCGTGGGGAGAAATAGGCGCTCGGTACGGCACTGACGTGGTTGGCCGTATGCAGGGCGAGATAGCGTCGTCGGTCACTTCAGGAAACGGCGATGGGGGCAAGATCCTAACTGTTGCCCGAGGTCAATGAGTGAAATCGCGATATTTCAACAGTGATCTTTCAAGGCCGCAGCGAACGACCGTGGGTGTGGGCCTGCTGCCGCCTTGGGCAGCTTATTGAATTGAACTGGCTGTATTCGAAAATACGTTGTTCGCATTGCTTCCCACCAAGCGGATCGTACCAACTACAATTACCAGAATGACTGCCAGCATCACTGCGTACTCGGCTATGTCTTGGCCCTCATCGCGCCGCCACAGCTTGCGAAGAAGATGACTCATGGTCGCACCTCTGTCTCAGTGCCATTCTACTCGCATTCCCGCAAATGGAAGTTTCCTCTGCGTCCGCGATTCGGCTGTCAGGAGGCATTGATGCAATCAGGCGTTCCGTTGAAGGACTTTTTCAACACCCACGAGATTTATCGACAACAATGGACGGCGTATGCCCACTTAACTTAGGGACACTCTGAATAAGCGCTCATGCTAAGTCGGTGAACGATAGTGTTCAGGAAACTGCGCTGTTGGTTCGGGTATGAGTCAGTAGCGGGCGGTTGCAACCGCGCGTACGGGCGAAACCGGACGAGCTTACCCCACGGCGAGCAGTTTTCTGCGGCTCACGAACAGGTTCACCAGCGCACAGGTAACGAACAGCCGGTGCGCGTTCTTCTTCAGCCCGCGATAGCGTACTTTCACGAATCCGAACTTCAGCTTCATCACCTGAAACACGTGCTCCACCCTCGCCCGCACTTTCGACTTCGTCCGGTTTTTCGCCCACGCCACTTCATCCACGATCCGGCCCTTGTAGCGACAGCGCCGCTGGGTGAAATCCCGTGCCCCGGGCGCACACTCACGCATCACCCGGGTTTGGCCCTGATACGCTCCGTCGCCCCACACCCGCGTTTCTTCGCCATGCAGCAGGTCCGGCAACATCGCCACATCGGAAACATTGGCTGCCGTCGCCACCGCCGTGTGGATGATCTTGGTCTTGCTGTCCACTCCCACGTGCGCCTTCATCCCGAAGTACCAGTTCTTGCCCTTCCTGGTCTGGTGCATCTCTGGATCCCGGCTCTGCTCGCGGTTTTTAGTCGAGGAAGGGGCGTGAATCAGGGTGGCATCTACAATCGTGCCCGTCGTGATCCGTACTCCCTTCGCTTGCAAGTACAGGTTCACTGTTCCCAGAATCTCTTCTCCCAGATTGTGCTCTTCCAGCAGGTGCCGGAACTTGCACACCGTGGTCTCATCCGGCACCGGTTCCGCTCCCAGGTCAATTCCCACGAACTGCCGCAGCGTCGCCGAGTCATACAGCGCCTCTTCCACCGCCGGATCTGCCAGGTTGAACCACTGCTGCAGAAAATATATCCGCAGCATCTGCTCCAGTTCTTTCGGTCGTCGCCCGTTGCCCGGCTTGGGATAGTGCGGCTCGATCAGTGCCCACAATTTCGCCCAGGGCACCACCTGCTCCATCTCTTCCAAAAACATCGCTTCGTGTACCGCTCGAATCCTGTCATCATCGCCAGTGTCCTCTGTTTGCTGAGAGAGTTCATACTGGCTCGACTCTATCTCCACTCGCTGTGGAAAGGCAGCACTTAATCAGAGTCTCCTTAGGTAACATTGACCGGCTTCCGTCCATCTGCAATGCTGCGTGTCATGCGGCAAAAAGTGGAGAAGAACGGGAAGAACACCCGTCCCCCGCGCATTCGTGTCCCCAACAACGAGAAGGCAGTATTCACGGTTGACAATCAGAAATTCATCGGAGTTATTAAGCGGCTGTCGCTTACCGGGGGTTCTGCCATCCTTACGAAGGAGCCTATCCCTCACGGAACGCTTGGCGAAATGGCTCTGAAAACCGTGTTCGGAAAAGTGGAAGCGCAGATCCAATTCCTGCACACCGGAGCGGACGGAATGCCACTTGTCCAGGCATTCCGCTTTCTTGACATGGACGACATCAGTCGCCAGCGATTCACTGCCGCTGCGGAGCGGATGGAGCGTGAGGGGTTCAGCGACGTTAAAGAAGGACGCAATCCTCTCGACCTCAGTTTGAGCAAATTTGGGGAGAGTATCCGCCGTCTTTCTGGGGCAATCAGTCCCCGACGGGACGGCACGAAAAGCTAAAACCTCTTGACCGGCCTTCTCATGGAAGGCGATTACACGTTTTGATCTTTGGTCGATGAGTGTAACGGCGATATTACGTCAGATTCCAAGATCAGGCATAGAATTACGAATCGAGAGCCATGGTCACATGACCGACGCCACAAATATAAACAGCTTCGAGCACATCGTGGAGTGGGCATACAGCACGCTGCCGCAGAAGATCAGAGACTTGCCAGATTTTCCGGGCATTCAGGTGTCCGAGGAGCCTGCCGAGGATGTGCTTAAGCGTATACGGGAACAAAGGAACTGGCCCAAGGAAAGGGAGTTGGTGGGATTGTACAGCGGCTTCCATAGAAACGAACCGCGACACTTTCAAACGAGAATAGCGCCTGACCTAATTTTCATTTTCCGAGGTCCGATTCTGAGATGTTCAAGGGGAAATCTGCCAGCCGAAGTGAAACAAGTCGTTTGGCATGAGGTTGCGCACTGGCTCGGCCATGATGAAGCGGGAGTAGAGGAACTGGGTCTTTCACGTGCCTTCGAAGACATAGCGCGTGTTCCCGTCGAAGGAGAAGCGCTACAATCGGGGGCAACAGAGAGACTCCCGAATAGCTCTGACAGGCCAGGAGAGGGGGGAGAGCAGCCCCGTTGCATAAAGTGCTACTCCGCAGATGTGGCCTGCCGTGAAGTCCGCAAACCTTTGAGTTACTCGTTCGATCCCATGACTGTGCATGCGACAAGTTGCAAGTGCAATTCCTGCGGCTACGAATGGGACGACGAGGGTATCCGCCTCCAGCAGTGAGACGTGTCCGTACACTGACTCGTCTTTGTCTGGCATAGCGTAAACAACTCGCGCGGCTTTGGCGTTAATCAGGCGAGTAGCACAAGCTGTTTTGTTTGATGAGTTTCTTTTGGAACATGGCTCCAGCGTTGTGTAGACCGTGCAACCGCTCAGATCGACGTTATCGACATCGTCGTTGATCTTTCTGAGCGCACAATATTCCGCGTGCCTACCTTCACCCGTTTCGCCTCGAAATCCTGTCGCCAGAACATTGCCGTTCCTAACGACAACCGCCCCGACATACGGATGTGGTTCGCCGTCATTCTCAGGGATGCTCTTTCGAGCTTCAGCGACCGCAATTTCGCAGAATGTCCGATCAAAGACCATCTGACCCAGCTCCGATCCTGTTTCCGTCAGAAAAATATCCGCAAGAAATTCATCAGGTATCGACATGTTTTTCAATTTCGTGAGATGCCCGCTGGCGATAGCCGTGCTGAACATCGTGTACTGCACCGTAGCTTGAATGGAATACGCACCGAGGTTGTCGTCAATGGTGTGACCACCACGGAAAAAATTCAAGAAGTCAGCGTAGTTGTTGATCGGTGCCTGAGTAATCTGGGGATAGATGTATCCTTGTGGCAACTTGTTGCTGATAAGTACCATGCGCGGTTACGTTTTCTTACCTTTCTTCTTGGCGGCCCAGCGCGCTTTCTGCTTGAGGCTCATTGCCTTCCGTTCTGCCTCGGTCCACTGGTGACCTTTACGCTTGGCTGTGGCCTTTGCGACTTGAGTGGCGGGTCGGTTTGAGGTCGTTCCACCTTCGAGGAGATCGACGACTTTCTCTAGACGGGAAATTTCAGCTTTGACTTCAGTGAGAATCTGTCTTGTATCCATGCCCGGAAGTATACCCATGTGTCATGGTATGTGACAACGTTTCGGCGTCAGGGGCGTTTCGGCGTCAGGGGTCTAGGAAATGCCGCTAGCTTGGGCTTGGGCTTAGGCTTTGGTTGGTCTTGTCCGAACAGTTGCCCGAGCGTTAGGAAAAACGACCGCTAGCGTTTTCATCGCTTCCCGTCCTTGGTTGTATTCCGAGCCGCACACGGATCACACTCGCACTCAAACCCAGCAACCCCGGGGATCGTGCACCGACATGGATAAACCCAGCACGATTCGCAGAGCCGAAATCGGAGTGGTATCTCCTGCTCCTCTTCGGCGTCGGGCTCACGGCCATCGTATCCACCACACGCAAGGAAATTTTCCCTGGTCAGCGGGATTCGATATTGCCGCATGATGGATTCTGTAGGGCTGATGCTCGGGTCATAGAGCTTCATCTTCCGGCCATCACCTTGGTAGCGAATTACCATACGACCTTTCCTCCACGGGCGATTAGCGGCAGATAAGCCAGATTGAAATCGGAATCAATCACGACCAAGTACCACGGCTCCCAGATGATTTGAGAGAAGTCCAACCTGAGATTCTTGAAGTTCTCCAGGTCTATTTTTAGTTTTGACCACAGGCTCGAGTCTGTCATAACCCCTCCGTAGTGCCTTCATCCTGCTGTCGTTCGCTTCGACTGCAGAGTGCTTCCGACAAAGCCTTTTGCATTTGGCTTCGTATTCATCGTCGAACGAAAGGAAGCAACTCAGCATAGGGCTGGTTAAATCCACATCGACCGGTCGCATCTATGCCATTGTCACCGCGGCTGAAAAAGCTGCACATGCTGCCTCTTCACTCGACTCTAGATAGATAAGAGTATTACTTCCGTTGACGTGACCGAGATACCTCTGAACGTCTGGAATTGTCATGCCGCCAATGAACCCAAGTCTGCCCGCTGAGTGGCGGAGTGCATGCGGATGAGCCTTGAACTCGGGCAGTCCTGCCTCGGCTCCATATGCCTGCATTTTCCGCCAGAATGTCTGACGGGACATATTGAAGAATCGGCCTTCGCAAGTCGCTGCGAGATGTTGCAACGGTTGGCGCTCATTGTCCAGCAACGGCTGGGTTGTCCGTTTCGAGCCCTTCAGCCGATTCGTTATGAGATAGTCACCTACGATGTTGCGCTTGTCCAGAGCGATTGTCTCTGACACTCGGAGCCCATGCGAAAACGTTACATATAACATGAGCCAATCACGTTCTGAGTGCCGTTTGGTAACGTTCAAGAGCGAGTTCAGTTCTGAGTGCGTGAGTGACTTCATTGTGCCTTCTCCCGTTGCTTTTTATTAATAAGAGTGCTCACTGCGGGCGTCAGACCAACCTCGATGCAGAGCCTGACGAACACCGCTGTAGGCACGCCCGTTTCAGCATGCCGCTTGTCCAACGCCGCCTTGAGTGAAGGCGGTATGTATATGTTGAATCGTGTCATTGTCATGTGATCCTCCAACGATTAAGCGTACACCAGTTGATGTATATATGTCAAGCATAGTCGTCTCAAACTAGATCGGAAGTCTAGGGAGACTCTGATTAAGTGCTGCCTTTCCACAGCGAGTGGAGATAGAGTCGAGCCAGTATGAACTCTCTCAGCAAACAGAGGACACTGGCGATGATGACAGGATTCGAGCGGTACACGAAGCGATGTTTTTGGAAGAGATGGAGCAGGTGGTGCCCTGGGCGAAATTGTGGGCACTGATCGAGCCGCACTATCCCAAGCCGGGCAACGGGCGACGACCGAAAGAACTGGAGCAGATGCTGCGGATATATTTTCTGCAGCAGTGGTTCAACCTGGCAGATCCGGCGGTGGAAGAGGCGCTGTATGACTCGGCGACGCTGCGGCAGTTCGTGGGAATTGACCTGGGAGCGGAACCGGTGCCGGATGAGACCACGGTGTGCAAGTTCCGGCACCTGCTGGAAGAGCACAATCTGGGAGAAGAGATTCTGGGAACAGTGAACCTGTACTTGCAAGCGAAGGGAGTACGGATCACGACGGGCACGATTGTAGATGCCACCCTGATTCACGCCCCTTCCTCGACTAAAAACCGCGAGCAGAGCCGGGATCCAGAGATGCACCAGACCAGGAAGGGCAAGAACTGGTACTTCGGGATGAAGGCGCACGTGGGAGTGGACAGCAAGACCAAGATCATCCACACGGCGGTGGCGACGGCAGCCAATGTTTCCGATGTGGCGATGTTGCCGGACCTGCTGCATGGCGAAGAAACGCGGGTGTGGGGCGACGGAGCGTATCAGGGCCAAACCCGGGTGATGCGTGAGTGTGCGCCCGGGGCACGGGATTTCACCCAGCGGCGCTGTCGCTACAAGGGCCGGATCGTGGATGAAGTGGCGTGGGCGAAAAACCGGACGAAGTCGAAAGTGCGGGCGAGGGTGGAGCACGTGTTTCAGGTGATGAAGCTGAAGTTCGGATTCGTGAAAGTACGCTATCGCGGGCTGAAGAAGAACGCGCACCGGCTGTTCGTTACCTGTGCGCTGGTGAACCTGTTCGTGAGCCGCAGAAAACTGCTCGCCGTGGGGTAAGCTCGTCCGGTTTCGCCCGTACGCGCGGTTGCAACCGCCCGCTACTGACTCATACCCGAACCAACAGCGCAGTTTCCTGAACACTATCGTTCACCGACTTAGCATGAGCGCTTATTCAGAGTGTCCCTAGAGGATTCGTGCCACCAACGAGTGAGACTATAAGAGAACACCTAGGGAGTAAGCCATCAAGTACGTGAAGCCTGAAGGTTGGTAGTGGGATCTAGTTATTTATTAATAAAACAACATCCAAATCAAGGCAGAGTGATCGTAGTAATCCGCCAACCAGTCGACATAAGCCCAGACCACGCCTGCACTCACTCGAACGATCAAATCTAGTGTGTCAACCCGTGACACACATATTTCCACGTTTGCCGAAATAAGCTATGTGTGAAATCCCCCTCACTAGTCGTCCAAAGTGGAAATCTCCATCGATGAACTCATGCAACCATATGACAAACTGTTGCATTTCCACTGTAAATCCAATCGTTGCAACAGTCCAACCCTAGAATGTTAACGCTTAATAAACAGTAACCATACGAATAGAAAGCGAATATGGATCGGAAATCGTGATCGGGCTCTGGAAGTGGACTATTTGGGGAGGGATACCCTGCTGTCTACATTTCCCGGCTCTTGATTTCAGAACGAGGCCGGATTCAGCCTTGGTCAATTGGGATGTACGCTTCATCGGCGTCTGGTATAAAGTATTTGTTTTCATTAAGGTACCCCTTAAAGGAGTCTCTAAGAATTACTCTCGATGACGCCACCCGGCTCACCCCAAGGACTTGTTCCACCGCCCGTCGTGCTGGGCAGGCCGCGAGAAGGCATGGACATACTCGTACCCACATATGGACGTGCTCGTACAGGGTTCTGTACGCATCCAGACGGGTCCTCTTATAGGCGATCCGTCTCGGGGCCGATTCTCCTGTTTTTATACATACGACGGAGAGTTGCCCGACTTGGAATTTCTATAGGTCCCCTTTTGGATTTTCCTATCGCTAATAGGCGCGACTCTCAGGTAGGTACCATCCGTGAGACTCCCATCCGGTTCCATTAGTTTTTTACTAATACGTTTTCAGATTTTCCTGAATTCCAACGTTTGCGCTTACCGCTGGGATTGGGTTTTCGGTACTGCCGATTGAGGCGTTTCAGACACGTCGCAGATGGCGCTTACCGCTTTTGCGAGCTGGAATTTCGCAAGTGCCTGACGAAGGGTTCCAGCTCAGCCACACCTTTGTCGGGAGGATCCACTGATTTTCGGGAAACAGCCAAGAGCAGTTCCTGCATGACATTATCGGCGGAGGATTGGTCATCAGCAAGCAGCGGAATCACCGTGAGCAGCGCTTGAATTTCTTTGCGGACCCGTTCGACATCTTGCTCTTTCTCACGCAGAACACTATAGGGATCTTTCACGGTCTACTCCGCAACATGCGATGCAGGTTAAAACGACCCTGCGGGTAGGCGGTTTCTGGGGATTGTGGCCGTCTGCGAGGTTTTGCGCTTGGGTTTGTTTCACCGCCTGAGCAACGGGATCTTCTAAGGGGGTTATTTCGAGAATCCGATTTCATCCCCCACCGTAGCGAGAGTCTGACATAGATTCTGACCGTGCGGCAAGAGAACGGCTTAGAATTGTGTGGAAAACAATTTACAATCGAGTACAAACTGTCGAGAACAGGCGTTACACGTTGTGACCGCTGGTCGATGAGTGTAACCGCGATTTTGCGTCAACTATCGCGAGCAACCCCTATCTTGGCCGGTACTGATAATTGTGACAGTTTCCAAAGCGCATTGCGACCCACTCACATGATGATGGAAGCAGCGAAAGCAGTTCACTATGCCGGCTGTAAAGGGGGTCGAATGCAACGCGGACTCAGCAAGCAGCAGGAGGCAGTCCTGACTCGCGCTCAGATAGAGGGCGGAACTTGTCTTTCGACGACGGCATACGCTGCCTTGGTCGAGTTAGGCGGCACCGTGGGGGAATCAGAGAGTACTTCGATACTTACAGGCGTCAGCAGCACCTTGCAGTCACTGCTAGATCTAGGCTTAATGGTGAAAAGCGGACACGGGAAGTACCAACTCACCGAAGAAGGTTTTCGAGTCGCGCAAGGCCTCGGGGAAAAATATCCCTTCGCGTAACAACGGATAGCTGCAACTGCTGGCGGCGGCGCGGCCCGGTGTCTTCCCCCATCCAGGTTTAGGTGGGATTTTGAGTGAAATCGGGATTTATCGCCAGCCATGGGCACCGAACTACCCATCCTCGACCAAAGAACCCACTATCGGGTGACTAGTCCGGGGACTATAATGGCAAGCCAGTCTGCTTGCATTATCCCAGTTACCACAGGAGTGATCCATGCCTGTCAAGCAGGGAAGTCTTGAACTGTTGCAACATCCCGCATCCAAAGAGCTCCTAAAATCGACCCCAGGGGTCACCCAAAACCGGCCAATGAGGGTCACCTGAAAACCGGCCAACGAGAATGAGGCCCGGGACGTTGATTTCGGCGAGAGGCATGTAGCCTTCGTCGATATGAGCAACGTCTTGAGCGAAGCGAAAAAACAACAAGTGATTGCCCTGGGACGACTCGGATGGCCACTGCGGCGCATCGAGCAAGAGACCGGGGTGCGTCGCGAGACCGCCGGAGCCTATCTGAAAGCGGCTGGGATCGGGGTGCGGCCGCCGGGCGCATGGGGACGGCGACCGCTGGCAAAACCGGCCAATGCGAACGAGGTGACCACCGGATCGGACGCGGCAAAACCGGCCCCCACGATCAACCTCAACCCCAACCCCGAAAACCTTTCTACGAAGGGAAAAGCAAAAGCAACTTCAAAACCGGCCAACGAGTCTGAGGTGATCACCGGGTTGGGCGTGGAGTCGACAGGCCTGGAAGTAGCAAATCCGAAGCGGATTCCATCCGCCAGTGCCTGCGAGCCGTTTCGTGAAGCCATCGAGTTAGGTCTGAGCCGCGGTCGGGATGCCACCGCCATCTGGCAAGACCTGGTCGCCGAGAAGGGGTTCGACGGGGGCTATCAGACGGTCAAGCGCTACGTGCGCAAGTTGCGCGGGAACCAGCCACTGCAGCCACGCGCGGTGATTCTGACGGGACCAGGAGAAGAGTCCCAAGTGGACTATGGCACGGGCGCCATGGTCCGTGATCCGCAGACTAGAAAATATCGACGCACCCGACTGTTCG
The DNA here is from genome assembly GCA_963836305.1 of uncultured Acidobacteriaceae bacterium. Lineage (GTDB taxonomy): Bacteria > Acidobacteriota > Terriglobia > Terriglobales > Acidobacteriaceae > Sulfotelmatobacter. The sequence goes on from CAWIJP010000029.1 coordinate 411,121, forward strand.
TGATGGTGCTCGGCTGTAGCCGCAAAGGTGCACGCTTTCTGACGTTCCGTTCCAGTTCGCGCATCTGGGCCGAGTTACATGAAAAAGCATTCCGCCGACTGGGTGGCGCTACGCGCGTCGTCGTCCTGGATAACTTGCGCGAGGGCGTGCTCGTCCCTGACATCTACGATCCCACTCTGAATCCTCTCTATCGCGACGTCCTGGCGCACTATGGCGCGGTCGCCCTGCCCTGTCGGATCAAGGATCCCGATCGAAAAGGAAAAGTTGAATCCGGCGTCGGCCATGCCCAACGAGCGCTCCAGGGAAAACGCTTTGAGAGCCTGGAGGAGGCCCAAGCCTATCTGGATCGTTGGGAGACCAGCTGTGCCGATACCCGCATTCATGGCACCACGAAACGACAAGTCGCCGCCATGTTTGCCGAAGAAAAACCTTTCTTGCTGCCGCTTCCCCTGGAACATTTTCGCTACTACCAGCATGGCAAGCGGGGCGTGAATCTGGACGGTTGCGTCGAAGTCGATGCCGCCTACTACGGCCTACCGCCGGGTTGGATCGGACGCGAAGTGAATGTGCAGTGGGATGAGCTTTATGTTCGCATCCTCGATCCCAAAAACGAACTGCTGCTGCGGGAGCATGTACGCCAGAAACGTGGCTGGTATCGCATTCAGAAAGAAGACCATCCCAAGCACATGCCACTTCAGGTTTCCCAGTTACTGTGGCGAGCCGGACGTGCCGGTACTCACATCGGCACACTCTGCAACCTTATTTATAACCAACTCGGAGAACCGGGGGTTCGCCGCGTCTTCGGCATCCTCTCCTTGGCCAAGAAGTTCGGCACCGCCGCGGTCGAAGATGCCTGCGCGGCGGCTCTCGAAATGGGCGTGCACGAACTCCGCTTCGTTCGTCGCTATCTCGAACGTGCCCCACAACTTACCCTGCGGCAAGTCGACCCGCTCATTCGCGAACTGGTTCACTACCGCGATCTCATCAACCTCAGAACCAAGGAGCCAGAAGATGAACCTCATTGAGTTGAATCGTGCGTTAGGACAACTACGCCTGGGAGGTATCGCCGCCGTGCTCGAAACTCGCCTGCGTCAAGCTCAGGCCGAAGCCATGCCCCCCATCGATTTCCTCTCCTGCCTCGTCTCCGACGAACTCACTCGTCGTGGCGATCGACTGCTGGAGCGAAGAAAAAAACAAGCCGAGTTCCGAGACGCGCAGAAGACTCTCGATAATTTCGACTTCAACTTCAACCGCAAGATGAATCGCAGTCTGCTGTTCGATCTCGCTACCGGTGCCTTCATCGCTCGCCACGAAGATGGTTTGTTTCTAGGGCCGCCGGGCACTGGCAAAAGTCATCTCGCTCAGGCCATCGGACAAGCCGCGATCCAACAGGGTTATCGCGTGCTCTACCGCGAAACCCACAAACTGCTCGATGACTTGGCCGAAGCCACCATCGATGGAACCCGCAAAGAAACCATGGAACTGTTCGTTTCCGTACCGCTTTTGATCATCGACGATCTGGGAATGCGGAAGTTACCGATGACGGCCGCCGAGGACTTGCTGGAAATCGTAATGCGGCGCTATGAGCGCGCCAGCACTTTGCTGACGTCGAATCGACCAGTAGACGACTGGGGCAAACTGCTAGGCGATAGCGCTGCCGTTACCGCCATGCTCGATCGCCTCCTTCATCATGGCCATGTACTCAAATGTGGTCCACGGAGTTGGCGCACGAAATCAGACTTGCCTCCACAGGAGGCGTCGGAGTAAAACAACCTAGTCCCTGGCCACTTCCGTTGGCCGGTTTTGAAGTGACCACCGTTGGCCGGTTTTGCGGTGACCCCTGAGGAAATCGACAATTCCGGCCCGTTTAGCCTATATCTGGACGGATGGCAGTCCTAGAGTTGTCCCAATCTGGTTCCATTGGGATGGGAAAGAGTTCGTGCTGGCAAGCCCTTCGAAAGCTCCGAAGCTTAAGGCGCTGGCAGAGAATCCCAAGGTCGCGCTCACGATTGATGACAACAACTTTCCCCATAAGGTGCTGCTAGTGCGCGGTACTGCGCGATTGCAATCCGTGAATGGAATCGTTCCTGAATACGCGGTGGCGGCGGAGCGCTATTTCGGAGCCGAGCAAGGGAAAGCTTGGGTGGCGCAGCTTGCTTCCATGATTCAAGATATGGTGCGAATCACTATCACCCCTGAATGGGTCGGCCTTCTCGACTTTCAGACGCGCTTCCCCAGTGCCCTGCCCCTGTAGCCATCGGATTAGAATGTGCGCCATAATTTGCCGATCAGACTGGCCGTCACATTTCATTGCGACTGCGCTGCCGCCAGTAAGATGTCGGCAACTTCGCCGGGACGTTCGACATGGGAGTCGTGGCCAGTGTTCAGTTGAGCAACCTCCCAACCAAAAGCGCGAGCTTTTGCTGCAAACGGGGCAAAGAATGGCCGAGCAGGGTAATCTTCCGCAACGCTGGCAATGAAGGTGGCTGGAATGATGGCTTTCCGATTGGCCGGAAGAGGCGGGGGCTCCTGAAAGCAATGCAGACTAAAATCACACAATCTCGCGCGGACAAAATCACGCGCCTTGCCGGGCTTAAGTCCCCAGAGGTCAAGTTGTCCCTCCCCGCCCGGTAACCGCCAGCCGTCTCCGTGATCTCGTGCCACGCCGCGAAAGTGGGCGCCAATCTCGGGCGGGAGCAAGTCCAACGCACTTTGCCCGTCTTCCGGAATGAACGCATCCAGGAAAACCAGTCGCCGCACTTGCGTTGGATTTTTCTCAGCCACACCGCTGATGATCATGCCTGCGTAACTGTGTCCTACAACGATTACTCGGTCCTGGGACTTTGACAACTCGACCAAAACGTCCTCTACATGTTGCTGTAGCGTAATTTCGGGAGACAGACGGCTTCGGTCTGTGCCCAGGCCACTTAGGACCGGTGTTATCACCCGATGGCCGCGCTTTTCCAGCACGGGGGCCAACAGGTCCCACGTACCGTTTGACTGCCATGCGCCGTGTACAAGAACAAGTGTCGCCATGGCGGAGAGTCTAGCACTTTAGAGTGCGGTCGCGTCTGCCCGCGTTTTGAATGCTGTAACCAGGTGTTCACACTCAAGTGCCCGGTAGCCGGGAGGATGAGTGTAATGGCGATATTACGCCAACTTGTGTTTCACTGGAAAATCCGGGCTCGCGCCACGCGCACAAGCGAGATAAATTCTAGACGATTCGTCCGGCGCTTCGCACGCGGTGGCGATATATCACACCCAACAACGCAGCCCCGGTGCCAAATAAAAACACTGCTGGGGGCTCAGGTGTGGTGTTAGACACAAAGAAATTAGCTGTTTCCGTACCGCCGTTCGGCCCGAGAAAAGCAAATGTCAGGGTAGCGGGAGTCATCGCCGAGACGTTGAGGTTGCCTCCGACACCGAAAGCGACGCACGGGATATTTGACGGGCAAGGACCCGCACCCCCAGGGACTCCGCTAAAGCTTTGGCCACCGAAGGAGAGCGCAAATGTCACAGGACCGCTCTGAAACGTCCACCCAGCGGGAATGCTAGAGGCGAAAACAAGGCAGCGGCAGCCGAGAGGTCCTGAGAAAGAAAGATGGACGATTGAGTTCGGCGTCAGAACAAAGAAGCCGCGGTAGTCAGACCCATAAAGTGAGAACGATTGCTCCGAATCTAATTGAGTCAGGTTGTTGATGCTGCGGGCTTTGGCCAGCGGGGCGAGAATCAGGAAAAAGCTAATGGAAAGAAGCAGAACAGGAGATTTCAGGGGCACGGGGACCTCCCTTTGGCAGTCGCGGAAGCACGTAATTGGCCAATCGGGGATTTAGATTTCGCTGGAGTTCCGCATTTCGCTCTCAAAACTAATGTAAATGTTTTCACAATATCATCCGCAGAGTTGCCATTGCGGACAATCCGTTTCCCATGCGGAAGACAGATTCAACTCAGCATCCTCTTCGCTGATGCTAATTAGGGTAACTATTTACTTGACTGACCGGACGCCACAGCATAGCCTGAGATTGTGCCGGACAATCCAGTTCTCCTGAAATTACAGTGGGCCGAGAAGCGTCTCAGAGAATTGGATGACATTCTCGCCGCATACCGTTCGCAGCCTCAGCCCATTGTCATAGAGTTGGATGCTAATGAACACTTTCTCCTGTATCGCCTGAAGGATGATCCGGTCATTCAGTCGGACATTCCACTCCTCGCGGGAGATATTCTCCAAGGCCTCAGGAGCGCACTCGATTACTTGGCCTATGCTCTCGTTATCGCCAATGGCAAGAAACCTACGAGAGACACCTGCTTCCCAATCAGCGAGAAGACTACGCTCGCCGATGGTTACGAAGCCTCGTTCGCCAGAAAAGTAGCAGGCGTGCGGCAAGAGGCTATTAACGTCATCAAACGTATCCAGCCATACAAGGGAGGGAATCCGTACCTCTGGCCCGTCCATGAGTTGAACAATCGAGACAAGCATCGACTCCTGTTTACCGTTGGTGCATACCTTTCTGACTTCGGCCTCGTTCAGCACATTGACGCCACGCAGATGCCCGTTGAGCAGATGGCGAGAATGGGCAGACAGATGTTCACGGGGCACCGGGCAGTCGAGATCAGAAAGGCAACCTATCCGCTGAAAGCAGGCAGCATACTCATGGTTGAAACGGGAGATTCGAAACCTAACTATCAAGCACAGTTTTTCATTCAGGTAGCGTTGGATGAGGCAGGGATTTTTGAGGGTGAACCCTTGCATGCGGTTGTTTGGCAGGGTTTCCACGAAGTCGTGCGCGTCATTAGCAAATTCCGTGGGATGTACTAGAGTATAAGTCATAATTCGCGGCGGTTTTCTTTCACGGTAACCACATGTCGTCACTACCACGAAACATGAAAGTATTGGCTGTAGTCCTCTTGATGGTTCACGGCTGGGATGGATTTTCCTCTACCGCTGTATTCATTGTCACAAAGAGCGGGATTGCCGCAGCCACGGACGGGAAAAGTATCTCCGGGCAGACTGGGCAGACTTCTGGCACCCTCCAAAAACTTGCCCTTTTGCACAGTCGTATCTTGGTAGCCCAAATAGGATTGGCAGAGTTCCGTACCAACAAGAAAGCACTCAGGGCGGCCATTCGACGCGGACAACGCATGCCGAAATGGGTTATGCATTTCGTTCCCTATTCTTTCCCAGAGTGGATTATGGGCATAGAAAAGCGCACTCCCCCTGATATATCGGTAGCGATGCTCGCCGACACTGTAAAAAACAAGGCTGATAGGACATTCGGCGTAGCGGCTCCATTGCTCAAAGAAATGGCAATGCAACATCAACCACCCTTCCAAGACGACCAGACCATGGTTGCTACCTACGTGCTGGCAGGATTCGACGAGAATCACGTTCCCACGATCTATTCGGTCACGATAGAACTGAATCGGGACGATCTCAGTCTCCTGCCGGGGAAAATTGAACACGTACATCCCGTCCCTGGAACTGGCAGTGTTGACGACAGGTTCTACATGCCAGCAGGTTCCTTTCAGACTGCCATCGCCCCGATCGTCAAAGAACCGCAGTCCGCCCAGTACAACAGAATTCCTCTCCGGGCTAAAAATGAATTGGCGCAACTGCATAACGGGCAGGCTATCGCCATGACGCAAGTTAACGATTTTCTGGCTGTACTTATTTCCGAAGAAATTATCGCTAGTTCCGATAGTGTCGGTTGGCCGATTTGGATTGGCGATATACCAAGACGTGGGAACTCTACTTTGACAAGAATCCCCAAGCCAACAAAAGGCGCAAAGCATTGAGAGCAAAAGTAAGGTGCGACTTCCCTTGACCATTACGATAAACTAGTCACATGAAGCAACGAACGGCGGAGTTGAGCGAGGGTCCAGAGGCTTTCAAACGGTTTCGTGACGCGGTAAAGCAGATTCTTTCAGTTCCGAAGAGTTCACTACCACCCGATCCATTCAAGAAGCAAAAGCCCAAGAAGGACGGGAAATAGTTCACCGCTTCCCGCGTCCCTGTCGCTTCTTTTCCTTCTCAGTTAATTGACGGTTCACTACCAGAACGTCCGGTGACTTCATTCCAAGTCAAGCGCTTTCCCACAATCTGCGATGCCGCCAGCTTGAAGCGGTCGAAGTCGTTCATGTCTTTGCGGTTGTTGAATCTGTAAGCCTGTTCGTCGAGGTATCGGAAGAGGTGGAACGGTTCAACGGAAACATACGTTCCAGAGATTCCGCGCTTCAAGAGCGACCAGAAGTTTTCTAAGCCGTTTGTGTGGCAGGTTCCAGAGACGTATTCGACTGCATGGTCTACTACCTGATGCGCGTAGTCTCCCGCGAGTCCGTCATACGAAAGCAGCGCATCAGTATAGAGAGCCGCGCCAGCTTCGACATGCTTGCGGACTTCGCCCTGCAATGCGTGCTTCTTGCGGTTCGGCACCACCATTGTGCGGACCTTCCCGCCACGTTCAAGAATTCCCATCACAGCCGTTTTATCCTTGGTTCCAGTTCCGGTAATTCGGCGGCGACGTTGGGCAACGTGCATGTTCCGTGCTTTCCCGCCGATGAAAGTTTCATCTACTTCAACGTGTCCCGAGAGTTTTTCAAACGATCCGTGATGCAACGCGAATCGAATCCGGTGCGCCATGTGCCATGCTGACTTTTGCGTGATTCCCAGATCGCGTGCGATTTCGCAAGAGGAGATTCCATTCTTGCAATTCACGATAAGCCACATGGCAGTAAGCCACTTGTCGATTGCAAGGGCCGAATCTTCCATGATCGTGCCAACCTTGAGAGAGAACTTGGCCTTCGCGTGCTTCTCATAGCACTTCCAGAGGCGAGCATTCGCAAGATAGGCGACTTTCCCAGAGCCGCAATACGGACAACGCACTTTGCCATCAGCCCAGCGAAGGTCAATAATGAATCGCTGGCAGTTGTCGAAATCTGAGAAGTAAACAATCGCTTCTTGAAGTGTCTTGGGATCGGTTTCCATGCTGTGAATATCTCACAAATGGCATGGTCAGTCAAGTAAATAGTTACCCTAATTAGCTCTTGCGAAGCCGATTCACTTTTTGGAACCGGCTAAGGTACGTACCTACTCAAGGTGACTGCTTCGGAAGCTGTGATGAATGGCGAGAACAGGCGTTTACACGTTTTGACCACTGGTCGGTGAGTGAAATCGCGATATTTCAACAGCGGGGAAGAGCCAGACTCAGGACATGTCTACTTCATGGGCTTGGCAGATGACAATTGGCGTGCACTGGACGAGCCCCAGAAGGGTTATCGCAGATATCAGTTGTGGCACAGCAGAACCGGCGGCCAAGGTGAAGAGGAATATCACGCACGTCGTCGGCAAAACTTATCCGATGGCGGGTGGTACTGGCCGAGCAGCCGAGGGATGTTTGGACAGCACAAATATCTGCTTCCGCCCAAGCCACAGGCCAGGCATCAAGCCCAAGCCCATCAGCAGGAAGGAGCCTGGCTCGGGCACGACGCTCGGTTTCTCGATGTCGAGCACGAAACTGTTCGCGCCAGAGTTCCATGTCCAGGTGTAGATTCCGGGCGTCGCGTTGAGAGTGGCGAGCGTCCCAGTGTAGGTCGCGCTGCCGGAAAGGCTGGTGCCGGAGACGTAACCATGAGGCACCTCGATAGATATCCCAAAATCCTCGAGGAAGACGGAGTCTCCGCTTGCGCTGCTGGCGAAGCCCCCAAAGCCGGGGCCGAAACTCGCTGGCCCGGATAGTCCGGAGTATAGATCGGTGTTACCGTACGACCCAACACCTATAATGCCGTGCGCTGGGTACAGTTCGGGACCGGCGGAGGTGGAGCCAAAGGATGTCAGGCCGGTCAGGTCAATGTCTCCGCTTCCAGTTGCGAAGACGTTAGATCCTACTTGGGTGAGCGTCACGGTAAATATCGAATCGGCGTGGGCGATTCCGGTGGCTAATAGCACCAGCGTAGCCGTCATGCAGGGCAGCAAAGACCGGAAGGATACTTTTTTCATTGGCTTCCCCTTCCCTTGGAGAAATTTGGGCTGTCAGAACCCCCGGTTCTCGTTCTCTTTCTGCGCAAAATACTGCCGCTTGTACGGCAAGTGAGTGACCAGTGCTGAACTTTTGCTGATACAGACAGCAAACGATTTGGAAGCGATAGCGATGGCGGTTTCCTGTCTGTGTGCAGATCTCTACAGCTAAAGAGCAAAAGTTTGGAACTAAAAATCGTACGAACATCTACATAGCCCACACCCGCGTCAACGGAGCAAGAACAAGGAAAAGAGCCAGGCGTCGCGCCAAGGTAAATGAGTGATATCGCGATTTATCGACATCTATTTTGAAGGTGTCGCTGATTCTGTTCGAAAAAGATTGCTTTCTGAATGGAGGTCGCAGGAACACGGTCGCAATCCCTGCAGAGTCGGCATGTTGCTGCTGAACGTTCTTGGAATCTCTTCGACCATCTTGGGATCAATTTCTGGTACCTCAGATAAAACAATGTGAGCGCACCGTTCGGCTTTACGGTGCGTCGGAATTACCCATGCTTCGCTTCCTTCATCCTGCTGAATAAATGGGCTATCCAGAATTGCTGTTGATTGGTTCGAATCGTTTCTAGTACTCAGACGGAGCAGGATGGTCTGAGTTTCAGTCTCTCTCGGTTCTAGAATTTTGGTATCCGGCGACTGTTCCCAACCAGATTGCGCAGCACTGCAACACGCGGCGAACACGACGAGAACCGCTAATGGAGCGGAAGTTGAGCGCATGTTATCCTCATCCACCTATGCAAACTTGTGCTAAGGCGATATTACGCCAATCATTATGTTGCCGACTATAATTCCGTTGTGATCAGACCTGCCAAAGCAGAGCCCTTACTGCGACCGTTCAAGGGTGCGGGGAGAATCCGTGCTCGCGGCTCCGACGCGTGGTTTCCGGTCGAATTTCTGACCTACCATGACGACCGCAACAGGCTTCACTCTTTCGCTTACGTACGCAGGGAGGACGGTGGCGAGATCCCTGACGGCCACTATTTCGCTCTGGACGAACTTGGTGAACAGACTTTCAAATGGAGAAGGTTGAAGGGCAAGTGGCAGTATGGATGGCGTTATCGCGGAGACTAGCCAAGGTTACGCGTCGATGAGTGAAATCGCGATGTTACGACAACAACGTTTTGGCGTCGCCAATTAAACACTGGATAGTCTTCACTTGTAGTCTTATTTCAAGCCAAGCTCGCCATCGTACTGTTGGATAACCCCATAGCATTCGCAGGCCGAGTTTTCGAGTTTCTTGCGATTCACGATCTTTACTGCGCCACGGGTATATTCGATGAGCTTCTTCTTCTGCAAAACACCGGCTGCCTCGCTGACGCTAGGTCGATCTGTTCCTAACATGGTTGCGAGAAAATCATGAGTAATGGGGAGCGAGCCTAAGTCCACTCTGTCCTGAGTCATTAGCAACCACCGTGCAAGGCGCTGTCCAATATCGTGCAGCCGATTACATGCCGCTGTCTGTGCAACCTGCATACCGCGAATTGCGGCATAGCGGCTTAACATCAGTTGCAGGTGTGGAGTGGATTCCAACGTGTTCTGCAAAGCACCGACCTCGACCCGAAACCCATCTCCCGTGATTTGCACCACCGCATGAAGGGGACTCCTACTCAAGCCAACAGCCGCCAGTGTGCCTGTAAAGCCCTCATTTCCAACTATGCCAGCTTCGGCCGCTCTTCCATCTTTCATTACGACTACAAGAGAAATCAAACCTCGATTCGGGAAATACGCAAATTCCAGCTTTCCGCCTGCCTCATGAAGGACTAGATGGTTTGGCAAGCTGACGTATTCGAGATGAGGACGCAGTGAGCTGAAGTCACTATCGGGAATCGATAGGAGTATGAGGCTGCTGACAGGTTTCCCTTGGGTATTCGTCCGCTCGCCAGACTGCACGACTCGGTTGCGTTTGCCTTCCATAAATCATCCTCTTGTGTAAACATGCGTTCACCTAATTGCCGATAAAAGATCCTGGTCCATTCCCCCGAGGCTTCTCTCTGTGCTCGCCCTCTATCGCGCGGCAAAGCTTCCCAATCAGGATCATCAGCTTCTGCGGGTCCATTTCTTTACTAGCCTGTTCTGCGATAAGTCTCCAATCTCCCTCCTCAACGTGCGGGGCCATTAGTGGGATCCCTTTCTCATCGCTCACGAAGTTACCTCGGATTTGAAAGCCGAGTCTGAGCAATAACGCACATTCAAGCAAGAGACACGAATCGGAGCACACCCCAAGGGAAAATCCGGCGTGCGCCGGAACAAAATCTACTTATGTAGGATGCCCGACAGACCCATCAAAATTGGTGTATGTAGACTGCGGTCTTTAATCCCTATGACAGCACGCTGGTATTCGTTGGCACGATAGAGGCAGCCATGAGCAGGGAGCTGATATGGATTGAGCGGAAGCGTTTTCAGGGTTTTGGTTGCTCCGAATGTGGATGGCGGTTCAAACCCTCCGGTGCCCCTGAAGGCAAATCTTTCCATGAAATGATGCGCAACTTCGAGTTGCAGCGCGACAAAGAGTTTAAATCCCACGTTTGCGCCGATCACGCTGCCGACAAGAATCCAGGATAGTTTACGTAACCAGGCGTCTCTGACAATGTCGGCGGTGTCAAGCGTTTTTGAGCGTACTGCTCCTTGCACTCCGAAGAGCGCGCCATTTCGCTCTAGTTGAAACAGTGCCAATCCAACCACGGCTCGCTCGCAATCAGTCCTCAGGTCTGGAACTCAGTCCGACCCATGCATCTCTTCGGTCACAACGTCGATCATGATTACTACTTCGAACTCCTCCGTGAAGAGGAGCGGGATACCCACCCAATTACTCGATGTTCTACTTCACACCATCGCCTGTTCCGGGCTTTCCCGCGTGCGAACCGAACTTTGTTAACTTCCCGAAATCCCATTCCTTGCGCATCATCCAGTACAAGCGAACCGCCAGTTTCCTCGCCATGGCGACCTTGGCGATTTTCCGTCCCCGCCTCAGCGTAAGGTGGAGATACTGGCTGCGCCATTCCGGGAGGCTGCGCGCCGTCACTTGCGCCGCCTCCACCAGCAAGAAGCGCAACATCGAACTGCCTTGCTTGGTGATATGTCCTAGTCGTCGCCGGCTCCCGCTGGAATCCTCCAACGGCACCAGTCCCAGATAACTCGCGATCTGCTTGCCACACTGAAACCGATCTGCCCTCCCGATAATCAGCACGAACGCCAGTGCGGTCAGAGGCCCTACTCCGGGGTGGGTTCTCAACCGCTGCGCCTCAGGACATTTCTCCACTTCCTGCTCGATGGCTTGCCTCAGCTCGGCAATCGTCGGGTTCAGCCCATCCAGCAACTTCAGCAGATCCTCCCGTCGCCGGCTGGCCCATGGCGCTAACCGGAATGCCTCCAGTTGTTCTCGTCCCGATTCCCCCCACAACCTCTTCTTGCAGCGGAGGCCTTCGTTGATCGCCACCGCTTGCAGTTGGTTCATGATGCGGGTGCGCGCCTGCACCATGCGGTGCCGGTGCCACAGCAGTTGCCGCAGATCGCGATTCTCCCAACTCGGTAACCAGATCTGCGGAAAGTCATCTTTCAGCATCAATCTCAGAATCAGCTGCGCATCCTGGCGATCCGTCTTTTGCTTGCGTACTCGCTTCGCATGGATCACAGTTGCATCTCCGATCCACAACTCGAAGTTGAGTTCCGCCAGTAGTCGCTCGAACCAGCGCGCCTGCCCGCTGGCTTCCATCCCCACACGCACCTTGATTCCACCTGCCGCCAGTTCACGGTAGAAGTTCTCCGCTTCCTCGCGGTGCTCCAATCGCCGCTCTCCGCAGTCGCCGGTGGCGGTGTCTACAAAAGCAATTTGCTGGAAGGCCGGGTGATAATCGCATCCTATAATCATCATGTTCGGCTCCTTTCTCCCGAGCCTTTTTGGTTGGTTTGCACACCACCAACTTTACCCGGGTCTACGGAGCCGACATTGTCATGGAATCATTTACACTCAGAACCGGGCGGTCAATGCATTATGAGAGAGGGGCCGATCTGCGGAATGCGGCACCTCAGAACGGAAGGAACAGATAGCAAAATCGGCTGAGGAATGACACTTTACCTTGAGGGAAAGACTCCGTTGAACGGGAATGATCTTTCCCCCAAGGAGGCAACTGCATGAGTCGCGAGATCAAGTATATCGGCATGGACGTGCACAAGGAAGCGGTGGTGATCGCTGTCCTCAGTGGCAGTGGCAAGCTGGAAATGGAGTCGATCGTGGAAACCAAAGCCAGCAGCATTCTGCAGTTTATCCACGGTCTGCGGGGCGAGTTGCATGTGACCTGGGAAGAAGGGACCTGGGCGAGCTGGCTCTACGATCTGCTTAAGCCGCAAGTGCAGGAAGTGCTGGTCTGCGATCCGCGGCGCAATGCGTTATTAAAGGAAGGCAACAAGAGCGACAAGATCGATGCGCGCAAGCTGGCCGACTTGTTACGCACGGGAATGCTGCGGCCGGTCTATCACGGAGAACATGGACTGCGGACGCTGCGCGAACTGGGGCGCAGTTATCAGAGCCTGGGCCAAGATCTGAACCGAGTGATGAATCGGATCAAAGCTCTGTATCGCAGCTGGAGCATCCCTTGTGCCGGTACCCAAGTCTATGCTCCGCGTTATCGGGAACAGTGGCTCCAGAAGATCGAGCATGCCGGCGTGCGCCGGCGCGCCGAGATGCTCTATCAACAGTTGGATGGATTGCAGACCTTACGACGAACCCTGCGTCCCGAGTTATTGGCGGAGAGCCGGAAACATAAAGCCTCAAAACTGCTGCGCCAGATTCCCTGCATCGGTCCGATCCGAGCCGCCCGCTTGATCGCGTTGATGCAAACGCCGCATCGCTTCCGTAGCAAACGGCAACTCTGGACCTATAGTGGGCTGGGCATTGAGACCCGTGACAGTGCGCAATATCGCTACGTGCACGGACAACTGCAACGTACGAAAAAACCGCAACAGATTCGCGGTCTCCATCAGAATCACAACCACGAGATGAAAGAGATCTTCAAGGGCGCCGCCACCCGAGCCAGCTGTGGGGTAGGGCCGTTGCGCGATTTCTATGCGGCTTTGCTGGAGAAAGGGATGAAGCCGGAGATGGCGCGCCTAACGTTAGCCCGCAAGATCGCGGCCATTGCCTTGACACTTTGGAAGAAGGAGGAACGTTTCGACGCTGAACAACTGAAGCCGCAAGCAGCTTGAGCGCCGCACCAACTCAGGTGATCCGCCAGGTTCTCTTGCCTCGGTGGTGGCCCATCGTTCTGCGACGCTCGGGTTCGAGGGAGAGTATCCAAGCGCTCATTAGGCGTTCGGGTGCTGGAATCAGCACCCAGTCTCCGGGTCAATCCTATGCCCCCTCGGATAACCCAAAAAAGCCATAGGCCTCGAGCCTCACATAGGATGATGGTTGGCACTTTAGCCAACGGTGGGCTTGCGCAGCTTCGCAACGAATGGTGTCGGGACCGCGGCATGAAACCACTCAAGGAAGACCAGCAACTGCGATCCCTATCCCGGTCGCACTCTGTGGCGCGTCAGGCGTTAAAACCAAAATCCTCCCACGAAGAAGAAGGGGCCTGGATGCAAGCACCGATTTCGAGGTCTCACGGGAGGAGTGGAGAAGTGTTTTTGCTTGACATCCTCTCTCATAGGATGAGCGCTAAACGCCTGATTTCCTCAAGTGATCAATTCTTACGCTTACGTATCGTACAACGATATAATCAGCATAGCGGCTGGAGGTGCGGTTGATGATTATCTTGGCTGTCCCCAACAATGCCCATGCCTTTTGGGCGATCCTCGCCGAAGGTGCAATATCGTTCCTAGTATTGGTGGGTTGCGCCGTGGGCATCGCATTCTCGGTCTGGCACGTCATTAACCGCTTTCGGTCGGGGCCAAGAGAGTCTCGTTGGGTACTTGGCTGGAACGGAGCGTTACACTCCCGAGACCCCCGACAGTGTTCCAACAAAACAACAAAAGTAGGGGCGACGGAACTGTTGCAAAAACTCGATTCTCACTGACCCCGGTCGTGTCGCTGATGATTGGCGTAACATCGCCGTTACGCTCTTTGAGGGCTTTTGAGGGCTATGGGGCTGCTGTTGAGAACAGTCCTCTTCGAGGAGAGGGTCGTCTTGACCCGGCCGGATGGAGCGAAGGCTACCTACTGACTGTGGCGAGTCTTCCGCGAAGGACAGTGACAGACGCGGCGGGCAAGTCGTACGAGGCGTTTTCGCCACCTTTAAGTTGCGTTTCTGCAGATGGACCGTCGGGATCCGCATAGCCTTTCTTGCGAGCGGGATGCCAGTTATATTGCGCCTTGCCGAACGTGACCATCGCTACCTGCCCCGAGAAGAATATGTCACGGTTGCTGCTCGCGTCGTGAAATACGATCCGAACACGATGGGGGTGATCGTGATCCTTATTTACGAGCATGAGCGACCATCGACCATCGGGGCGTTGCAAAGGATAGGCCGTTACCAATAAGTGGCCGTGGGAGTCTTTGACGTCGCTGGACGCGTTGTAGAGCCTGTGCTCGGCGTCTTTGGGTTCCGCCCATTCCTGCGTAATGAGCTGCGCCGCGAAGAATTGCGACGTCTTCCGCTGGATCTCGTAATGGTCGTCGACCATGAACATGTGATAGGTTCCCCAGCTGTTGGTGCAGGCTGGATGCGCTGGTGAGTAGGGCAGGTCGTGATAATAATGAGTGGATTTTCCACCCGCGCTTAAGAATCCACCGAAGGAATCTGCCAGCCATAGAGCGCCGAAGATGTCGACCGCGGCTTCTCCACCGTGATCATTGGTCTCAGTGTCGAGCAGCGGAATCCCGGGAGGCAAACCGTCATCGCGCCAGACCTTCATGATGTGGGTGATCAACTCGGGCTCCTGATAAAGGTCCTCCCAAGGCGTCTCGCATCCGTCGTATGGATAGTGCTCGAATGACATGAAGGCGAGATCTTGAAGGCGTTCGTGGTCTTTCAGATAGGCGAGGAAGCGCCCCAGCCAGGAGGTCCGGCCCTGCGCATCCGGCCACGCCTTGATATCCTCGGTGACTCCTTCAAATACAGGTCCACCGAGCTTGAAGTTCGGATCTACACGATGGAGGGCTGTAGCGAATTGCAAATACAGAGCTGCGTAGTCCTCAGGCAACATGTATTGGCCATCAGGCTCTTCGCCCATTTCGATGTACGAAACCGGATAGCCACGTTTTGTAATATACGTCATCTGCGCGGCGGCATCCTCTGGCGTGCTGTACAACATGGCTACGGGAACGATGGCGGGAAGGCCGCGGGTGATTCCGCTGGAGAAGAACAAATCAAAGCCGGGCTGATCGCCCGCTTCCATGCGGTCCGGCGCCACATAAAGATCAGAGGGATCGTGCCAGGGATCGACCGAAGAGCACAGAGTCAATGTCTGCTTTTGATCGGGCGAATGATGAATGAGGTCGTTGAATGGATTGTTCTCATCGATCGTTCCCAGGTAGAGTTCGCGGATGGCGTAGCCGACACAGTTTCTCCGATCGCCGGAACCATGAGTGTCGCAGGTATTGGAAGAACGGGTCATGAACACTCGAACGTATTTTGTGGTTACCGGCGAGGCATCCAACAGCAGGGTTGTAGTACCCCCTTTCCCGTCCGTCACGCTGCCTGAAGAAAAAGTTTTCCATGCTCCTTTGTCTTGCTCGTCCATGGCATCGCCGTCCCCCATCCAGTACTGCACTTCATAGATCTGAGCATAGGGCTCGGCCCAAGCGATGCGAATCGCGTCGATGCTTTCTTTCTTATCGAACCCGATCACCACCCATTGCGGATGCAGCGAATCCTCCTCCCCCGTGAACTCCTTTGTGAGATAAGGATTACTCTTCCAGTACGATTGCAGATCTCCATCATCCAGCCGCGAGAAGCCATCAAATTCTGTTCCACCGTTCCGTGTGAAGCCGCGGTGACTGAGCGAGTATCCATACGAGTGTCGAATCATTTCTTTGGTAGGAGTGGCGTCGCCGGTGAAATATCCTCTTCCCTGGGGATCGCTCCAGGTGCCCCTCGGATTCCAATGCCAGGCTTGCACGAACAAATCGGTGTTCTGGCGATAACTGATGACTCCCCAGCCAGCGGAGAGAACCTGCTTGATCTGATCGGGTCGAAAAAATACATCGGTGGCATTGCTGGGTACTCGGTCTACTGTCGATCCCAGCGCGTAAAGAGGGCTGAATGTGTTGACCGCGTGGCCGGGCGTTGCGTCGACACGGATTGTCTGCGTGACTCCGTGTGTGGGCCACGCGAGGGCATTCAGCAGGAAAAACATTGCGCTTAGCCGTTTGTGAATGAATCGGGGGAAACGCGATACGTTATCTTGCATAGATAGACCTCAAGGAGCGTGATTCTGCGGTCTAAGAGTCAAACATTAATTTGCGTCACCGCTGCCATGACGAAACGAGCCGTTCTGACGCAATGCAAAATCTGGTGGATTTCGTGCCGCTATCATCACCGGCATTGGCGAAGCCAGACCAACCAGTGTGCGAGGCTTAAGAAGCGGCTTTGAAGGTTTGTGCTAGCCCGCAAACTCTGGCTTTATTAATAATGGGAAATGCGTTTATGTTCACTAATAGGGCATTTCACTGTCGTTCATTCGGTAACATAGAACAAGCTCTGGCTGAGGATCAAGTCGCTCGCAGAATCGGGCAAGCTAGACCATGAGCCTAGCCGCCACGCGTCCGCAACCAATCAGCAACTGTGCGCGCGCAAAATCGCACGAACTGCCGACACGAAAATACTTTAGTGAGACCAAAGTGTCGAGGCTTTTAGACGCGGCGCAACCATCTAGCCACAGCTCGCGGATCGAATCGGACACAGGTTCCGATCTTGAAACAAGGGAGCCGATTAGCTTTGGCCAACTTGTAGATCAAGATCGGGGAGACCGCTAACAACTCAGCCAGTTCAGCAGCGGTAAGAGCGTGGGGGATTCTCTCGATCTGGTCGGGCAAAGAATTGGCGTCGGACATTGAGGAACTCCGGGACAGATAAATTCCCGGAGGACGCCGCTGCTGCGGTGCCTCAGTGTCCGGGTGGACACGTCGCAGGTTTCTCTTTGACCAGATGGCTGGCCGGGTAGCCCGTTGCGATGGCCCTTGTTGATTCAGTTCTTATCGATCACATACTTCCGAATCCTCACTTTAATCTCGCCAGTTCCCCTCATTGCGGCCGCATGCTCGTCGGCCTCGATCGGCTCGTTCTGCATAATTCATAATTAAGATTAAGGAGGCCGGAAGCTCGTCTCAAATCGAGATTTATCTTTATTCGTATAGATGAATCGGAGGCGGTGGTCCCTAAGTCATTAGCTGTCAAGATTTTACGGGTCCTACCCTCCAACTGTTGCAATAGTGCCTCTTACGCACTCTATTACTTACACTTATCTTCTCATCGGATCGACATACGCCGCTGGACCAGTGGACCAACCGGACAAGACTTTACACATCGTTCTCTGTCTCTAAGTAAGTAAGTAAAGAAAGAGTAGATATAGATAATGTGATTTCCTTGGTCCATTGGTCCAAATGCACGATGAGCCTCTACGCTCAGTAACTTACAGTGGACCAAGCTCATCCGGCTATCTTTGGTCCGATTGCGGCCGCCAGCCTGAGGCCGATGAAGCCCCAGGGCCGCTCCTTGCCGACCCACCTCCTGTCGTATCGAAATCTAGTCTTCAAGTCAGAGATGATGCGCTCCACGCGCCAGTCATCGCCGACGATAATCCCAGATAGCCAAGATCGAATCGCCGTCTCTACTTCAGTACGTGGCGTGAAGTCGTCGTCGGCGCCCGTGATCACCACGCGATCGGCAATAAACTGACCAGCCAGATCCAGCTCCTCCATTAACTCTTCTGTCGCCGCGCGGACAGCGGTCGGAGGCTGCAACCCACCCCGCTTGGTTTCCACGCAACCTTGGACAAGCTTGTGCAGGATGCCCTCGCGCTCGGCCCACAACTTCTCCTCGATGAATCGATCCCCCTTGTCGCCGCTGAAATCTCCGAGGAAGGGTACGAAATGTAGGCGACCGCGAATCGCGGGATCTGCCGCTAAGTCTGGCCGCTCATTGGATAGCAGGATCATCTTGTGAGTGGGATCCGACTCCTGATCGTCCTGTCGCATCTTCGCCCACGAGATCTTGTCGCCGCCTGAGAGCAGCTTCAGCACCGCGTGGTTGAGACGCTTGCCGACGCTCTCGTTAACCAACCCCAAGCGCTTACCCACGAGCTTCGAGAAGGTCCGTTTCATACGGTCGCCGTCTTCTCTTGAAAATGTAAGTTCGTTTGGCCGTAACGTGACGGCGAACGACCCCAACAACCTCGAAAGCAACCGCAGCAGGACGCCTTTGCCATTTCTGCCTTTGCCCCAAAAAAAGACGAGTATCTGCTCGGGATGTCCCGACAGGCACAAGCCGCAAAGTCGGACAAGATACGCGGCTAACTCTCTATCCCCGACAGTGATCTCATCGAGGAACTGATCCCATCGCGGAGTAGGGCCTGCAACAGGCCTCACATCGATCCGCCGGGTAATACAATCCGACCGATGCATTGCTCGAACGTGGCCGGTGCCCAGGTCGATCACTTGAGCATCGGGCAGCGCCAAGATCCAGGGATCGGCGTCAAAATCCTCCTTTCTCTTCATCGGCAACAGTGGCCGAACTTCGGTTAGCACATGGGACAAGAATGGTGACTGCAGCAAGGTGCGCCTTGGATCTTGTCTCTTCGGGTCTTCCGGTTCTGGGTAAAGTGGATAAAGGAGATTCAGGTAATCACGTAAGGCCCGCCGCAAAAGGTAGTCCCCTTTGTCTCCGATCGCCCAACGGGTTGTGACCCACGCAGCGGTCTTTGCATCGTCGTCATAGACGCAGACAAAATCCTCTGTCTCCTCAACGAAGCTGCGCGCAATCTCGCTGTGCACCATCTTGGGCAGCCGCGGCCCCTTCCAGTACGGCGGTAATGACGGATTACGCTTGACCAGTTCGGCGTTGAGCTCGCGCCAGTGCCGATCCACGCAATGGGAGTGGAGGCACGAGTAACCGTACCCGATCCCTGGGATGTGGGAGACCGTGGATTCCTGGTTGGACTCTCCAGAAGTGTGTTCATCCACCCATGGACACGTGATAGCTATAGACCATCCGCCCCTTACTCTTCGGGCTACGGACTATATAATGATTCACGTGGAAACTGTACTGTAGGAATCGGTGAGTTTCTGCACAATGGGCCATGCAGCGCTGACGATAGTGCTAATTACCCAAACGGAGAAGATCCGAACTCCGCAATGGCAATATTTGCACAACAAGTTGGAGACTCGGCAAGTGACATCAACAACAACGTAAGTGGTACTCTCACCCAGGGTCAATTCGATGCTCTGGTCAGTGTTGACTTCAATATGGGATTTTCTAGGGAGACTCTGATTAAGTGCTGCCTTTCCACAGCGAGTGGAGATAGAGTCGAGCCAGTATGAACTCTCTCAGCAAACAGAGGACACTGGCGATGATGACAGGATTCGAGCGGTACACGAAGAAGACGCGGCGGGCGATGTTTTTGGAAGAGATGGAGCAGGTGGTGCCCTGGGCGAAATTGTGGGCACTGATCGAGCCGCACTATCCCAAGCCGGGCAACGGGCGACGACCGAAAGAACTGGAGCAGATGCTGCGGATATATTTTCTGCAGCAGTGGTTCAACCTGGCAGATCCGGCGGTGGAAGAGGCGCTGTATGACTCGGCGACGCTGCGGCAGTTCGTGGGAATTGACCTGGGAGCGGAACCGGTGCCGGATGAGACCACGGTGTGCAAGTTCCGGCACCTGCTGGAAGAGCACAATCTGGGAGAAGAGATTCTGGGAACAGTGAACCTGTACTTGCAAGCGAAGGGAGTACGGATCACGACGGGCACGATTGTAGATGCCACCCTGATTCACGCCCCTTCCTCGACTAAAAACCGCGAGCAGAGCCGGGATCCAGAGATGCACCAGACCAGGAAGGGCAAGAACTGGTACTTCGGGATGAAGGCGCACGTGGGAGTGGACAGCAAGACCAAGATCATCCACACGGCGGTGGCGACGGCAGCCAATGTTTCCGATGTGGCGATGTTGCCGGACCTGCTGCATGGCGAAGAAACGCGGGTGTGGAGCGACGGAGCGTATCAGGGCCAAACCCGGGTGATGCGTGAGTGTGCGCCCGGGGCACGGGATTTCACCCAGCGGCGCTGTCGCTACAAGGGCCGGATCGTGGATGAAGTGGCGTGGGCGAAAAACCGGACGAAGTCGAAAGTGCGGGCGAGGGTGGAGCACGTGTTTCAGGTGATGAAGCTGAAGTTCGGATTCGTGAAAGTACGCTATCGCGGGCTGAAGAAGAACGCGCACCGGCTGTTCGTTACCTGTGCGCTGGTGAACCTGTTCGTGAGCCCGCAGAAAACTGCTCGCCGTGGGGTAAGCTCGTCCGGTTTCGCCCGTACGCGCGGTTGCAACCGCCCGCTACTGACTCATACCCGAACCAACAGCGCAGTTTCCTGAACACTATCGTTCACCGACTTAGCATGAGCGCTTATTCAGAGTGTCCCTAGGTTACAGAGCCACGACGTCTGGGGGGATATCCAATCAGGGAACTACGCTGACGTGCCTGACGATATCACGAGTTTGGGAGCAGGGGGCCCAGGCATTCCCGCAAGAAGAGCGAATGAAGCTCAAATGTTTCAGAGTGGAACTTACAACCAGGGCGGTTGTTATGCGGAACCGCAGTAGTGAGGAGGAAGGGAAGAGTTTCTTTATGACTTACCTGACTTGGGTCGTGGCAATGTTACTCGCTTGTCTGACTTACTCTGCTCAAGGGGTTAAAACTAATTCGCTGGCCCCGGATTGTACGCCGGGTAGCGTTACGCAGTTATCACCCAAGTCTCAAGAAAGGGTAGCCAAATTCCTCGGGGCCTTGCAATTGGCCCTCAACGCTAGGGATAAAGAGCGTGTCGCCTCCTTGGTACACTACCCTCTTAGAGTAGGTTCGGTTAAGGGAACTTACACGGTAAGTAGTAAAAGCGCTTTTATAAAAAGGTACGATGAGATTATTTCCCCTGACATCATTCGAGTGGTGGCATCTCTACGGCCAGAATGCGCTGACATCATGTCTCAAGGCTTTATGTTTGGTCAGGGGACAATTTGGTTTAACTCATTCGACAGAATGGGGTTCAGGATCATCACCATTAATCCTCCTATCCCACGTGCGGGCCATTAAAGCGGGGGTCTCGCTTTACCGCCCGGAGACCGTGCCTCCAACCTTTTGGGGAATCTAGGGCCAGACACTCTCGGTTGCCATTGAACGGTTGCTTTTGACCTGCTCCCCACTTTCTGCACAAAGCCAAGTATGATTTCGTCAAAGGAATGGGGAAGGGAGTATTCCGAAGAGAAAGCACGCGGAGAGGCAGATGATCGGGAACCAGTCTTTGTTTTTTTGCCGTAGCCTGTTCTCTTTTTCGCCATGGCAATCTTCCCTCTACCGCGCGGCGGACCCGGCAAATCCCCAGTCCTGGAACCGCTATGCCTACGTCCTCGACAACCCACTCAGCAACATCGATCCAACGGGACTGGATTGTGTCGTACTGCACGGCGACGCCGCTTGGAGTAAGATGCGAGGCGGCTTTAGTGTTCAATTGGGTGACTGCTCCGGCAACGATCCCAACAACGAATTCTATTTCGACGGCACTGTGGACCCAAATTCTGTGCTTCCGACTATTGACGGCAATGTACTTGCTGTCGTCAACGGTGAACTGCGGTGCTCTGGAGACAGTAATTGCAATATTGATTCCACTACGGTTGACGGCGGAGCTAATCCCCAAGTTATGAGCTTCGTCTCTGAGATCGACCCTACAGTATTAGCGAACATAAAGCTACCAATTACTACCGCGACAATCGGTAACGTTCCGGGCGGGAAGGAACAGTACTGCGGAACGCGGGCAAACCAAGCAGCAAAGAATGCTGTGTTACCAGGGCTCTCGACTCCCACAGGTCGGAAAAACACCGCTGAACTGGCAATCCATTATGGTGCCGAGGTCGCAGAAGGCAGTACGGCTTTTAAACTTGCTCTTAGGTCCTACACCGGCGTCGCGATGTCAACAACGGGAAAGGTAATTACTGGTTTGGGGGCCGCCTCCATAGCTTATAGTTCCTACGAGGCTCTGAAGGCAGCGCAAGAGGAATACAAAGCCTGCATGAGTGAATAATATGCGTGTCGCAGGGTCAAGAAACTTTACAGTGCTGGAGTGGGCCATCCTTTTTGGACTAGGGATAGCAGCGATTGCAATTACCGAAGGCACAGGAATCCAGCAGAAATGGGAGGATGGCGTTGTCTACACTGTGGTCTTGTTCGCGGTTTTGGTTATGGCTCTTCGTCCTGCCTGGGGCCGTCCGCATTTTTGGCGCAACCTGGCGCTGTTGTTTGTGCTACACGTTGCAGGGACTGTGTTTGTGTTGTCAACCCTGCCGCTGGGACGCTATGGCGTACCCAAACTCATCTGGAGTATTGCTTTAATGGTCGAGGGATTAATGATGATGAAAGTCTTATGGAGGAACTCAGCTATCTCCAAGTTAGATCGGCGAAATCGACGCGACGATATGAAGAAATAAATATGCCGTGTCGCGGCGCTAACAACAAGTCACTAATGTTGTAATACCGTTGAATTTTCGGGCGTGGTCTTTCTCTTGATTCTCCCTCCCCCCCCGGCTCGCTATCGAGCTAACTGCAACGCCTCCAGTTATTCTGGTCCCGCGTTCCGCCACAATCGTTTCTTACAACGCAGCCCTTCGTTCAGGGCCACGGTGACCTGCTCCCCTGTTTCTGTACAAAGCTAAGTATGATTTTGTCGAAAGAAAGGGTATGTCGAAGAGCCATCACACGGAAGCGCAGATGATCGGGGCACTGAAGCAAGTGGAGGCGGGGCGGAAGGTGGAAGACGTGGCACGCGAGGTGGGGTGTGTACAAGCACATGCTCTGGACCTGGAAGGCGAACCGCGGCGGCTATCCGCTGCAGTATTCTCGGGAAATTCCCGTCGATAATGAACTGGAGTCGCCTAGGCAGGCAAAGCGAAATGTGGACGATTTTGTAGCGGTCGCAGGGGGTCGAGGTTCAAATTCTCTCCCCGGCCAATTTTTCTCTCGCCTACTCAATTGCTTACGCAGCTTTCTTGCTCTTCGTCTCGGGCGGGAGGCCCAGGCTTTTGAATCTCGCGGGCATCAGCAACACGATGGGTGCCCTGTCCTTCGCGCACTTTTGTCGAGTCCCAAGACATGATTTACAAAGCGTCCCAACACACCCCTTACAGTTTTTGATCTTGCGTTGGGCTGGAGAGCCAGCGCTCGACCATGGTCGAGCGCTGGTTCTCCAGTTCGATTTCGCGGATCATGGTGCGGCAGTAATACACCTGCAACCGGTTGCCCACAGGCATCACCTGCACCCACTCTCCCGCCAGGGCGTCACTGATGGTCCAGTTTCTTCGCGCCAGCGTCACCTTGCCTCGCGAATCCACCTTCAGCACGCGCCCGCCCGCCGGATATTCCCAGCGCGGTGGATTCGCCTCATAGCGTCGTGCGCTCCGGTGCCAGCGAGTGGCCGGAGTCTGCATCCCCAGCGCCTCGTGTGGGCGCACATGATTGTGCTCCCAACGAAACTCGTCCAGCCACACCTGCGCATCGTTGCCGCGCATCCCGCGCCGCGCTAGCGCCCGTTGCAACTCGCCATGAAACCGCTCCACCTTGCCCTGCGTCTGGGGATGCCGTACCCGGCTCCGGTGCAGGTGAATCCCCTGCCGCATCAGCCACAGCGACAGCTTCGTCATTCCCCCCGGACTGTGCACGCTCCACCACGGCGTGCCGTGATCCATCAGCATTCCCTCCGGCATCCCGTGCTCGCAAAAGGCCGCCACCAGCGGCTCTCCCACCTGTTCGGCGTGCGTGCTCGTCACCACATGCAGCGCGATCACATAGCGGCTGTGGTCGTCGATCACGGACAGCGGACCCACTTTCTGGTACCACAACTTTGGCCCTTTGAAGTCCATCTGCCAGAGTTCATTCGGCACGCCGCGCTCGAACCGCTCCGTTGCCGGCGCGTGCTGATCCTGTTCCCGCACCAGGCCACGCCGCAGCAGAATGCGATGCACCGTGTTCCGTGCCAACTCGATGCCCTCGCGCTGCAACAGCACGCGCAGCTTGCGCGCTCCCCAGTCCGGATAACGCTCGCGCAGCTCCACCACGCGTTGCTCCACCGCCGTCGCCGTCCGCCGTGGACTTTGCTCTGGCCGCCGACTGCGTTCGGCGATCCCCGCTACTCCCGCTTCGCGATCGCGCTTCAGCCACTCATAACCCACGGGCCGCGAGATTCCAAACTCCTGGCACAACGCCGCTAACGTTTGCTCTCGCCGCTCCGCCGCCACTACAAACTTCACTCGCTGCTCTCGTACGTCCATCTTCTTCCAAGGCATCTTTCTCCCTCGCCCGCGGTGCGGGCGAAGGGAGTGTAAGGGATGTCTTGGGACACTATGTAAAGGATGTCATGGGTCTGAACAACACTTTGCGAAGGGAGGGTATCACGAACGCCTGCAGTGGCGCAGCCTATGCCGCGCGATCTTGAAACGAGATCTTGGTCCAACCTCACCCGCCACTGATATCATGATATTGTTTTCACGCGCAATGGAGGTCGTTGGAGGTCGTCGTGTCCAACGGACGTTGCGTTTAGAATGTGCTTGAAAGCCGCATAAACACTGTGTATTATCGATAACAGTAAGATTCACCACGAGTTGCTGGAAATGGCGTGAATCGAATCCCTCCCTCTCCGCCATTACCTTTGCCGACGCCACTCTCAGATTCATCCCGAATTAATCGAAGCTATCAACCGTAGCTCGTAACTCCGTGGTTGATGCTTAGCCTGAAGGGCTGGGCGACGGTCTCCCTGAATCGACGGGGAAATTCGTGCACACCACCGCCCACCCGCGACATGCTCTTCGATTTTACGACCTACCGATGTCGGCTGACCCGTCGAACTACTCCCGTGAGCGGCTCGGTTCCAAAATGCTTGGAGCCCGGGGATCCAAACGTCAGGGTGATGTTGGAAAATTCGACATCAGTTCCGCCGCTGATTTCTATCGTCATGGGTGATGGTGAAATGGGCGCAGGGTTTCCGTTGAGCGTAATCGTCGCCGTACCTGTTATCAGAAGCCCTCCGGTCGAAGTGGTCGTGACATCGCCGACCATACTGATATGGTGAGTGTGAGCACCCCTGGCGTTTGGATCAAAATTGCCGTTGTTTTCGGTAATGACCCAGCCATCCGACAGTTCCATGTTCAAGGCAGCGGAAAATTCGGCCTTGAGGCAGTCGTCTCTCAACTTCAACGACCACGGACCTCGAACCTCGTACGGACCAGTTGTAGTAGTAGTTGTACCCACGGTTGTAGTGGTTTGCGGAGAATAGGCATCGATCACCCCGCTAAACCGGTTTGGTGTCGCATTTTGCGCCAGCGCGGCACTGCTTGTCAGCACCGCTACTGTGATAATGCTTCCCACCCACTGGAAAGCTTTGCTCTTCATGGTAGGCCTCCAAAATTTGAAATACTTGAGACGCACGCACACACTCAGTCGTGGGAGCGGGTCAATTCAAGCGGCAATGCGTGGAACAGCGCTACTGCCGCGCCTTACCGTTAAATACAGTGCTTTGCCGTGGCTGCGCCGCGACGTTACAATTCGGTGTCCGGGCTCGCCATCCCTGAGCCGGTGAGGAGAACGCGGTGGGCGAAGTATCCGCTGGCACATCCCCGACCATAAGACCGCCCGAAGACCGGCTGGATTCGTGGAAGGAAATCGCGACGTACCTCAACCGGGATGTAACCACGGTTCAGCGCTGGGAGAAGCGCGAGGGCATGCCGGTTCATCGCCACCTGCATAACCGGATCGGGTCGGTGTACGCGTTTCCCGCAGAGTTGGACGCATGGGCGCGCAGCCGGAATATTCTCGCCACTCAAGCCAATGGGAACGAGGCTCCTTCGAATAATCATTCCGCGTTGCCGCCGCTCTCGGTTCTGAGCAAATGGAGATTCATCCTGCCCGTGGCAGCAGTGGTCGCGCTCGCGATGGGCGCAACCCTCTGGTTTCAGAAGACGGAGTATTTTTGGCGAAGCCCCATCGCCAACGCTCGGTTTCAGACGGTTACAGATTTCGACGGCGTGGAGCAAGCCGCGGCCGTTTCACGCGACGGACATTTCATCGCATTCTTGTCCGCCCGGGATGGACAGATGGACGTCTGGGTTACGCAGGTGGGTTCAGGGCAGTTCCACAACTTGACCCGCGGCAGCGTACCGGAGCTGGTGAATCCATCGGTCCGCACCCTGGGGTTCTCCCCCGATGGTTCAATGGTCACCTTTTGGGCTCGCAAGCAAAATGGTTCGAGCGGCGAAGATATCAGTATCTGGGCAGTGCCCACCCTTGGCGGGCAGCCGAAGTCTTACCTGGAGGGCGTCGCCGAATTTGACTGGTCGCATGACGGGTCCCGGCTCGCGTACCACACGCCCGGACCCGGAGATCCGCTGTTTGTGACTGACGGCGCCCGTCGATCCGAGGATCGGCCTATCTTCACTGCGCCAGCCGGGTTGCACTCTCACTTTCCGTTATGGGCGCCGGACTCGGCATTTATTTACTTCGTCCAGGGTTCGCTGCCTGACAAATTAGATATCTGGCGCATCCCTCCAGCGGGCGGAAGTCCCGAGAAGATCACCTCGAATAACGGGCGCGTAACTTATCCCGTCCTGTTGAATCGCCGCACGCTGTTGTATCTGGCCAGCGATTCCGATGGCTCGGGACCGTGGCTCTATAGCATGGATGTCGAACGCCGCAATCCTCACCGGCTGACCTCGGGACTCGACCGTTTCACGTCACTGGCGGCTAGCGCTGACGGTCGCCGTTTGGTTGCCACGCTCGCCACTCCGAAGAGTACGCTCTGGCGATTGCGGCTCGCCGATTCACCCGTCGAGATATCGCCCAACAGTCGAATCCCGTTAACGACCGGCACCGGTTTTTCGCCACGACTTGGTCCTGACTATCTTCTTTATGTTTCCGCGACCGGAGCCTCTGAAAGCATCTGGAAGTTCGCCAATGAAACTTCCACCGAATTGTGGAATAGTCCCGGAGCGCAAGTCATTGGCGGTCCGGCCATCTCACCTGATGGGCGAGCGATAGCCTTCTCCGTGCGGCAAAACGGACGGACGCTTTTATACGTGATGCATGCGGATGGAACGAATCCTCGAATCCTGACAGATTCGCTCGACCTGCAGGGCGCTCCCGCATGGGCTCCAGACGGCCAATCCATCACTTCGGCCGCGAACGATCACGGCGTCCCTCACCTCCTCCAGGTGCCGGTAGGAGGCGGTTCCGCGGCATCTTTTATTGGGGAATACTCCGTTGATCCTGCGTGGGCGCCGGACGGCCGTTTCATTGTCTACTCGGGTCCCGACATTGGCACTACGTTTTCCGTGAAAGCCGCCACGGCCGAGGCCACACCGCATCCCCTGCCGCCCTTGACCCTCACTCGGGGAGCCAGACACGTAGCATTCCTGCCCGATGGACGGGCTCTCATTTACTTGCGAGGAGAAATTCAACATAAAAATCTCTGGCTCATTGATCTGCAGACCGGTGCCGAGCGTCAGTTGACCAATCTCCCTCCTGACTTCGACATTCGCGACTTTGACATCTCCCGGGATGGCCGCGAAGTTGTTCTCGAAAGAGTGCAGGGGCACTCGGATGTAGTTCTGCTTGATCTTCCCCAGCCATAATCGGGAGAACCTTGTTCGACAAAAATCCCCGTAGCGGGTTGCATAGCACGTCCGTCCTCACGAGGGGTTAGTCTGTCCTGCCTTTTGTCTTCGCTAAAAAAGCCTTCGGATGTTTCGCGAGAGCAACTACACGCGCCTCACGCAACCGTGGGAGCGTTTGTCATTCCCGCTGTGCCGAAGACTCGCCGGTAACGTTCGACTTCCCGCGCAGGACCGAGCGCCTTAGCGTAATTATCGGAGAGCTTCACCGCCGGCCGCCCTTCTACGTCAGACACTTTGCAGATCAGGCTGATCGGGTCAAATTCGCCGCCGCCTCTGGGATCGCAGCCCCGGAAATCGTTGGTCAGGAGAGTTCCCCAACCGGCGCTGAATCGAATGCGCCGACCAAGGCGCCACTTTCCCCGATCTTCAAAGTCCGCGGCGTTACGGAATTCCTCGGCCGTCGCGCCGCCCTGCAGCGCTCCACCGAAATAAGCATGGAGACCGATGATCTCATCGACATCGAGAGCGTCTGAGGCAATCACGATCTTGTCGCGTGGGTCCCGGCCTCGTCCTTTCAGCCATTCGATATACTCGTCGCCCGCCACGTAAGGATTCTTGCTGTCCATGCGCTGGCCGGTCCAATCCGCCGTCCACTCCGGTGCGTTCTTGAGGAATTGAGTTGTTCCAAAAGTATCGGGAAGCATGATCCGCAACGCTCCCTCGTAAGTGCGCTGCCACAGATCGAGCACATGGTATTGAGAAGCTTTCAGGGCTTCGTCATCGTTCGCCAGAGCGGCGAGCACCATTGGGATTTCATGCGCATTCGTTCCAATCGCTTCAAGGTCGTGTTTATGGGCGAGGAAAGCATTTGATGTTCCAACAAATCCGCTACGAAGATTGGAAGCCATCGCCTTGACCACGTACTCCTGCCACAAAAAGCTGTGCCGGCGTCGGGTTCCAAAATCCGCCACACTTAGACTGGGTACTCCCCGCAGGCGCTCAATTTTGCTCCAGAGTTTCGTCTTCGCCCGCGCATATAAAATATCGAGCTCAAACTCGCTCAGCTTTTTCATGTTAGCCCGCGTCCTCAATTCATCCAGGACCGAGAGCGCATAGAGTTCCCACATGGTGGTTTCAGGCCAATCCCCTTCGAAGCACAGGTGGAACTGGCCATCGTTAACGGATAATTCGTAGTCAGAAAGTTTGAAGTCCTGCTCCAGCCATTCCAGAAATGCCGGTTCAAAAATTCCCCGTCGGCCATAAAAGGTGTTGCCGGCCAGCCACACCAGTTCAGATTTCCGAAACCGCAATTTCCGGACGTGCTCCAGTTGATGGGTAATCTCCTCCGTCGTGAACATGTCGGCCAGCCGCACCGAAGACGTTCGATTAAACAGCGCAAACGACACCCGTGTTTTCCGGTAATGCTTCCAGATGAACTGCAACATCAGGAGCTTGTAGAAATCTGTATCCAGCAGAGATCGGACAACTGGGTCGAGTTCCCAGTTGTGGTTGTGCGCCCGCTCGGCGAAGTTCACGATCATCTTTAAGGAGGACTAACTGCGCACACTTATTCTACCTGTGCCTTGGGATTCTCCCGAGAACCCTAATCAGCTGGAGTCGACATTCCTGATTGTGTGGGCAAGAACTCTATGCTTCTTGCTGGGGGACTAGCCTCTTCGGACTCCCGCACTTTCGCAGGTGCGGAATTCATGTTCACCCCGTTGAGGGTTCACCAGTCCGGAGAGTTTGTATTATAGGTTTCCGCCCCGCTTCAAGCCGACGGATTCTTCAGAACATCCGCCAGGGCATGCATCCGCGCCGCGTCGGCCGGAGACTTCGCAGATTCCGCGCTCTTTTCGAGCGAAGGCGCCATCCCCTGCAATTTGGCCACCTTGTTCTTGCGCATGTTTGACTTCTCCGCGCTTTGAATCGCCTTCTGCAGCGCTGCGATTCGGCGTGCGGGCAGAGCCTGCGACCTCGAAAGCTGATCCACGTATGCCTTCGCTACGACCAGCTTTGCCGGCCACTCAATCCGTTGCTGGTTCTGCACATTCAGGTCAGCCAACTGAACCGTCTTGGCTGCATCGATTTCGTTCTGTGTAAGAAACTTCGTTGGCGTCAGTTGAAACACATCCAAGCCGCGCGCAATCTCCGAACCATAAATGTATCCGTTGTACCAGTACGCCGACCAATCGCCGCCCAGTATCAACGTTTTTGCGTCAATTGGTCCACGGTCGAAATAAGCAATCTCGAAGGGCTTTGCCGGATCAGTGAAGTCCATTACGGAGACTCCGCCCTGGTACCACGCTTGCACTTCAATATCCCGGCCGGGAACCGGAATCAGAGAACCATTGTGCGCCACGCAGTTCTCCGTATCGCCCTGCGCAGCCGGCAGCTTGTAGTAGTTCGCGAAACTCAGCTTGTCGTCCTTCAGACGAAAGATGGCGTCCGCACCCCACTTGTTCGGATCGTTCGCACGACAGCGCGCCCCCAGGCCTCCGCCCCACTCGTCGGTGAACACGACTTTACTGCCATCGTTCGAGAACGATGCCGAATGCCAGTAAGAGTAGTTCGGATCATTCACCGCATCCACACGCTTCGGATGCACCGGATCCTTGATGTCAAGCAAAATCCCGTTTCCCGAGCACGCGCCCGCTGCCAGCCCGATCGCCGAGTACGCCGTGATGTCGTGGCACTGGTCGGTATCCGAAGGCTTCTCCGCGCCCTTTTTTCCATGCGTACCGCCGTTATTAAGGCCGTTGATCGCGCCCGTCCTTGGATCAATAAATACTCGCGGGCTCGATACGATCTTCGCCTCCTGCGGAGCAGCCACTGGAACCTTGATCACATCGATGCGGAACAGCGCCGTATTCGGATCTTTGTCTGGCTTTTCTCCGGAGCACCCGGCCAGCTCTTCCGGCTGGCGCACAAACGACGTCCCCGAGACGTAGATGTAAACGTTGTCCTTGTCGTTCGGATCGAGTACCAGGGTATGCGTGTGGGATCCGCGGCACGTCTGCACGGCTGCAACCTGCTTTGGATTCTTGATGTCAGAAATATCGAAGATTCTTACGCCGCGGAAACGGTCTTTTTGCGCCACCGGAATGTGGTGCTTTTTTTCTTTATCTTTATCGTCTTTATCCTTGTCGTTTGTATCTTTATCTTTTTCGTTATTACTGGCGTTATCTTTATCCTTATCTTCGTCCGCGGACGGAGGTTCCGGCGGAAATCCCTGAACCCCACAATCCAGTCGTCCATTCGGCATCTCGACCGACATGAACAACAGATTTTTATAAACCGATACATCCCCCTGTCCACCCGGACAGACCATCGACGTCAGCAGTTGGGCATTCGCCGGCTGCGAGATGTCGTAGATACTCACGCCATAAAAATTTCCCTGGAACAGGTGAGTACCTGCGAAGGCGAGGTCTGAGTTGGCAAAGGCGAGTTGCGCGATCAGCAGGTGCGCTGACTTTGGGATCTTCTTGTTGTTCCCCATGCCGAGCCGTCCAACGATCGTCTCCACCTTGGGATCGTCGGGATCTGTAGCTCCCAGTTGAAAAGCGTCCGGCTTCTTCAGCAGCAGAAGGTGCTCGAGGCCCATCGAAGTCTCACCCGCGTTATACATTCCTGGGGACAGCTTGGCCCGCGGATCGTTCGCATCCGATCCCATCATCCCCGGTGGCAACGCTGGCGCAGGCTGTGGAACGAATGGATTGTCTCCTTCGCCCTCAGCATCCTTATCCGCTGGAGGTGTCGCGGGCTTTTGTGGCTGTGCCTGCGGCGGAGCCGCGGGCGATGCCGCCTGTGCCTGCGTTCGGTTTACTGCGAAACAAAAAATAAGAGCGACCCACATCACACCCAGACTGCGCAATCGGTTCATCGTTTCTCCTGTAATGTCTCTTTCTTCAACATCGTCTCCATAATTCGTATCTCAGCGCGTTGCGTATTGTCCGCGTCGGTCGCAAAGTCGAACAGTTCGGCGTCTTGTCCCGCTCCCGCGGTATCGAATAGATCTTTTACCATGATCAACGCGCCGTTGTGATGCTGAATCATCCCCACCAAAAATAAATGATCAAACTCCGCACCCTTCGCCTTCCGTAGTGCTTCCATCTGCTGAGGAGTAAGCATTCCAGGCATCAATGCCATTCCTTCGTGCGATGTATCGTGAGATGTCGCGTGGGATGTCTCTTGGGATGACTCGTGAGATGTCTCCGAAGTCTCGTGCGACATATCCATGCCCGGCATTTTCGTCATCCCAGTCGCAACCGGTTCGCCCCGGGCCGCCAGCCAGCGTTTCATGAACTTGATTTCGTCCGACTGCGAGCTGCTGATGCGTGCGCCCAATGAACGCAGATCTTCGTTCTGTGTATGTGATCGAATCATCGCCGTCATCTCGACCGCTTGCGAATGGTGCAGGATCATTCCCTGCATAAAGTCGACGTCGGCTATCGACCGTGCCGGCAGGGTTGCTCGCGTCGATGGCGGCAGCGTTTTGCTTGGCTCACCCGGCGCACCCGGTTGTACGACGACAGGTTTGCCCGAAACCGTCTGCTGCGCATGCGCAGTGGGGAAAAAGAAAACAGCAGCGATGCCGGAAGCCAGCAAAGCGCGCGCTACAAGTGATTCAGAGCTGGGACGGGGTTTGCGCTCGCGGCGAAAACGAACCTGCCTCCAGTTAATTGTGTGAGTGAAGATCCCCATTTGGACGAAGTTGGAATCTTTTCACGAAATCGGAAATTTTCAAAGCGGTAAAGATGGGCGAGAGCCGAAATATGCGGATTTTCGAAAGAGCGGGTCAACATAACACACGCAATTTCTTCGTCCTGATCTCGCAGTTTGGCGGCGCGTCTTCGCGTTGATTCCGGCTATGGTACCTGCCCTCTGAGTGGACGTTCGTAATTTGAAACTGTGTTCTTTTCATAGTCAAATCAGTTTGCCGCTACTTCGTCGGGCAACTTTTTTCCAGCATTGGAAGAAAGCTCGCCCCCGTAAAACACCAACCTGGCCAATCTAGAAGTTGCGAGAACCGGCATGGCTCGGCGGAAAGCGACAATTCTCTGCATCGACGACCACTGGAACGGGCTCATCGGCCGCAAATGTTTGCTGGAGAATGATGGCTATAAAGTCATGCAGGCAACCAGCGGGGACGATGGCCTGAAGCTGTTCGCCTCGCATGCCGTGGACGCAGTGGTCCTCGATTACCAGATGCCCGGCATGAACGGTGATGTGGTCGCCGCCAAGATGAAGAGAATCAAGTCGCACGTTCCTATCATGATGCTATCCGCATACGGACCCTTGCCCCAGGCCAAGTTAGAGGCAGTGGACACCTTTCTCTCCAAATCCCAACCGCCAAAGCTTCTCTTGTCTACGCTTCAACATCTGTTGGATATTCGGCCCAAATTATTCTTCAACCACTGGCTTGATACCTGGAGAAGCCGCAATGAAGGGGTGAGGTAATGAATTTCTTGAAGTGGATTTTAGGTCGAGGTTGCTCGCACAAATTTAGCTGGCCGCGCGTCGATGCCAGTGGCCACCACTATCAGATATGTCCGCTCTGCGGAACTGCATACGAATATGACTGGACTACGATGCGGCGGACTGACCGGTTGCTGGCACTGGATGTTCATCAGAGCCAAGCCGAGGCCGCGGTTTCGTAGATTCATTGTTCGTGTCAGCAATAATAAGTTCGCACCAATGACATATCTCCCCCAGCTCAGGCCTTCACGGCGTGCTCCGCGGACGTCTTTTGCGGAATCCACTCCGGCGGTTCTTCGCTCCCAGAATGGCGGCCGCGTACCCGCGAAATTGCAGGTCATCTCTCTCACGGGTGGGCTGCTCTGTTTGTCGAAGCCTCTCGATCAAGGTTCTGTGGTGAAGCTGATGTTTCTCACGAGCAGCGGATCGGTCCTTGGGGCCGCCGAAATGTTGAGCCCGATCTCATGGCATCTGCAGCCATTTAAGTTCGTCCGGTTGTACGATGACGACCAGGAAAGACTGCAGTCGGCCATTCAATTTTCGCTGGACCGAAACCGTCGCGATCGCGTGCAGATGGAAACATACAGAGCCTGGTGATTCTGACCAGCATAAGTTACTCATCTGCTTGGCCCCACCTAACGCGTAGTATACTTCCCCCGCCGGTGAGGTCAGCGATGACTGACTATGTAAGCGAATTAGCCGAGGAGACATTCAGGCAGATCGGCTCCGAGAAAGGTCCCCTGCTTGAAATTGTTCTCAAGACTTTTGATCCACGGCCTCCAGATGCAGGCTTGCTTGCTGTAAAGCTGCAGTCCCGAGCCGACGTACAAGCTCGGCTCGCGTCGCTAACTGGTTACACGCCGAGTAAGTGGCTCTTGCAACGCGAACTGGATCATGTCAAACAACGCCGCGCGAACGTCTTCAAGCCAGCTCCGTCTACCGGGCCGGCACCCATTGCCGATGTTTATAAGCGCGCCGCCGATTTAGGACTGATGGGTCTGTGCTTCTCCGGCGGCGGAATCCGCAGCGCGACCTTCAACCTCGGTATTCTGCAAGGACTCGCTGAACTTAACCTCCTGCGGTGCTTTGACTATCTTTCTACCGTTTCTGGAGGTGGCTACATCCATCAGTGGTTTGCTGCGTGGAGTCTGCGGCGGGGATTTGATCAGGTTGAAAAGCGGCTTATCCCACTTCCCGAACCTGACAATCCCGGCGACCACCCCGAACCGATCCGCTGGCTGCGGCGTTACAGTAACTATCTCACGCCTGAAAACGGTCTTCTCAGCGGTGATACGTGGGTCGCGATCGCCACGTGGTTACGCAATACCATTCTCAATCAGGCAATATTGTTTTCTGGCCTCATTTTCCTGGCGCTAGTTCTGCGCTTCCTCGCCTCCAGCTCGATTGTTCCTCACCGTGGCGATGCAGTGATTATTTGCGTGGGCGCTATCGTCTATCTGATGTTACAAGCAACCTATCTTATCGGAGCAAATCTCCTGTGTTTCAGTCAGCCAACTGCAGAGGAGGCAATCGGCTTCGGACAAGAACAGGTAAACCGATGGATCGTGTTGCCGTTTACTGTACCGGCTCTGTTGCTAACTCTGTTACTGCCGTTCATGATGAATGTTGGGTTCGAACTGAACCGCGATATTACCTGTCTAATCAGCGGATGTCTTCTACTGATATTGGCGCTTACTGTTGCCATAACTGGTGGCGCCTTCCTTTGTTTTCTAAAAACCCACCAGCAGACAGCCCAATTCGCAAACATCAGTGAATTTTGGAAGCAGTCAAAATACACGGATCATCGCAACTTTGTCTTCGTCATTCTTGGGGTATGCTCCCTCTGCCTTGTCTCCGCCGCCGCCGCGGCCGGTTGGATCGGCGCCAGTATCACTCTGCTCTCCAAGCTACAGTTAGTGTTCGGAGGTTGTTGGTGGAGAGTTGTATTAGTCATCGGCCCACCTCTGATGCTGGGAGGGCCATTGATCGCACTCCTCTTAGTAGTAGGAATGCTGGGGCGCATGTTTGACGACAGCCGTCGTGAATGGCTCACCCGGTTGGCGGGTTGCATCGGGCTGGCCGGGTTGCTGTGGATAGTGTCTTTGAGCTTCTCTCTATTCGGGCATCACATCTTGCTCTGGCTCTGGGGGAAGTTGTGGGCTGGCATACCAGCGTTGCTCAGTTGGGTTGCCGCTTCCGCCGGCGGTTTGCTCGCTGGAAGAAGCTCCAAATCGACTGGCGAGGAAAGCGACGAACAACCTCGCTTCAGCGCGCTCGAAGTTGCGGCAACGGTCGGCCCATACGTATTCATCGCTGGTCTTCTGCTTCTGGTTTCAGCACTGGCCGAGGTATTGTTTCACCGGGCCGCAATCGGCGGCGTACTTGTTCGCATCGCTTGTTACCTCGTGCCGTTGGCGATCTGTTGGCTCTTCGCCTGGAGAGTCGACATCAACGAATTTTCTTTGCATGCCTTTTATCGAAACCGTCTGGCGCGCTGTTATCTAGGAGCGTCAAATATTCCGCGCCACCCCAATCGATTTACCGGATTCGATGAAAAAGACACTGATACGCCAGTCAGCGCTCTCCTGCCCAGCAAGGGTTACAACGGTCCATTTCCAATTTTCTGCACCGCACTCAATCTGACTTTCGGAGAAGATCTCGCTTGGCAGGAACGCAAAGCGGCTTCTTTCGCCTTCACTCCTCTTTATTCCGGTTATGACGTTCCGTGGACGGAAGCACGAGGTAAAACCACTCTGCGCTTCAACGGCTTTGTCCAGACTATGACTTATGCGTATCCAAACCCGGGCGTTCATCTCGATACGGCGGTGGCGATTTCGGGAGCGGCCGTCAGCCCCAACATGGGCTACCACTCCAATCCAGCCACCGCTTTTCTGATGACGGTATTCGGCGTACGCCTGGGTTGGTGGCTGCTGAATCCGCGTCTACTCAATGAAGATGGAACGAAGCTCGATGTCCCCGATGGACAGCAGGCGAAAGGCACGCCGCAGAAGCAACCTGTCATCTATCCCTGGCCATCGCCTCGCCTTTCCTTACTCTGGCTGGTGAATGAGTTACTTGGCCGAACCAACGACACGAGTAGCTATGTGTATCTCAGCGACGGCGGCCACTTCGATAACATGGGACTGTATGAATTAGTGCGCCGTCGCTGCCGCTACATTGTGATCTGCGACAGCGAAGCTGACTCCCAGCTCACGTTCCAGGGTATCGGCATGGCCGTACGGAAATGCCGTATCGATTTTGGCGCGGAGATTGCCCTGGATCTTCGGCCTCTCGAACATGCCAGGGACTCCGACTGCAGTTCCGCACACTGTGTTGTGGGAACCATCACCTATCCCGAGGATCCCGGAACTCACGGGTTCGTGGTTTATATAAAATCATCGCTCACCGGCGACGAACCTGCCGATGTTCTGAACTATAAGAGAGAGGATTCGGCGTTTCCTCATGACAGCACAGTGAACCAATGGTTCAGTGAATCGCAATTTGAGAGCTATCGAAGGCTTGGTCATCATGTAGCTTTCTCCGTCTTTGAGCCGGCTGTCGCGGATCGCCAAAGTTATGTATGCCAGACCTTCAAAGGACGTGATAACTACTTCTTGAATCTCTGGAAGATATGGTGGGCGCCCACACCTGAAATGGACCGTTTTGCCGCCGCGCACACCGCCCGCTATGAAGACTTGCTGGCAAAAGCGCGCACCGATAAAGACATCCCCGGATTCTTCGATGCGATGTTCAGTGCCAAGACAGACTGGAAAACTGGACACAGCGCCGATCAGATCGAATCCGCTATACGATTTTCCTCCGAGCTGATCGAGTTCATCTTCACCGTGTTTAACCAACTCGACTTGGTCCTGCCGGAAAAGCGCACGCATCCTTATGCGCAAGGCTGGTCATTGATCTTCAATAAATGGTCAAAGATTAATGTCGTGCAAGATGGTTGGAAACGATACCGCGGATCTTACTCGCCCAGCTTTCAGATGTTCGCCCAGAGCGCGGATGTGGGACTACCGTCCGATTAGACATCGCGCTCCCCCCGCTCATCGCCGGCTGGCTACAGAGACTTTCTTCGCCCTATTTCTGGATGGCCGTCTCCGTTGCTGCCGGCTTCTGAGCGACCTGCCCTGGACTCGGCAACTGCGAATCGTCCCAGCCTCCGCCCAGAGCCTGCACCAGGGCGACAGCATCGGTCATCTCTTCCACCTGCAAAGTATTCAGAGTTTGCATGTTTGCCAGTAAGGTGGTCTGGGCGATCAGCACGTCGACGTAAGGATCGATCCCAGTCTCGTAGCGTCCCTCTTCGAGCTTAAGACTGGTTTGAGCGAAATTCACGGCCTGCTGTTCCTGCTGAATTTGCTTGGAGAGTATGCGAACCTCGGCGAGCGCATCTTCCACTTGCTGAAAGGCGGTGAGCACGGTTTGACGATAAGCCGCTAGATCCGCATTGTAAGTGGCCACGTATTGTTGGACGGTGGCGTGGCGAAGGCCGGCGTCGAAGACGGCTTCTGAAAGCGAGGTTCCGACCGACCAGAATCGGCTGGGCCAACTGAACCAATCACTAACCGCTGAACTCTCAAAGCCGCCTGCAGCAGTCAAGCTCAGGCTGGGAAAGTAGGCCGCACGGGCAATACCAATCTCGGCATTGGCAGCGGCCATTGTCCGTTCGGCGGCAGCAACGTCAGGACGCCGCTCGAGCAACTCCGACGGCACTCCAACCGGAATCGGCGGCGGAGCCGTAGTCATCGGCTTCACGGGAATGGAAAACCCGGTGGCTGCCTGGCCCACCAGCATGGCGATCGCATGTTCGTACTGCGCCCGCGCTATGCTCACATTGGTTGCCCCGGCCTGCGCGCTCTGCAACGTCGTTTCGGCTTGAACCACGGAAATCTGGTCGGTCATGCCGCTTTCATAAAGTGCACGGGTCAGATCAAGTTCTTTCTGATCGGCTGCCACCGTCTCGTTAAAGATCCTTTGCAGTTCATCCTGGCCGCGAATTTCGAAAAAATATTCGGCCAATGCCGCCTGCTCGGTGAGGCGCTCATTCTCCAGTTCCGCCGCGCTGACCTGAGCGGAGTATTGCGCTTGCCGCACCGTATTGCGAACTTTGCCCCACAGGTCCGGCTCCCAGGATGCTTCGAGCGGTGCTGAATAGGTGGTGCTTTGCAGTTGTATTACGGCGCCCGTGCTGCTTGCATTGACGGGTTTGGTGTTCAAGTTCCCCGAGGTGCGCGTGCGGTTAAATGAGGGTGCAGCCGTCAGAGTCGGGAAAAATTGCGACCGCGCCTCGCGCACAACGGCCCGCGCTTCCATAAAATTTTCGAAGTATTGTTTGATGTTCTGATTGTTGATATTCAACTGCTCTTCGAGCGCGTTCAGTTCTGCTTCATTGAAAATCTCCCACCACTTACCCCGCAGCTTTGCGTCCGAAGGCTGCGCCACCGTCCAGGGCCCGTTATCCTGATACTGCGTGGGGGATTGCTTGTAAGCCGGCGCCGGCGCTTGCCGAGCGGGCGCATGATATTTCGGCCCGACTACGCAGCCCGATAAGATAAATAACGCGACCAGACATACACAGAGCCGAATCGTGCCGGCGAATTGTCCGAAGATCGTCATAACATTTTCCTTACCAATCGTCGTCGCAATAAAGTACTCCGCTCACTCCGTCGCACTAGCTGGCCTCCGGCGCTGGAGTGGAAAAAGCGTTGTGCGGCTTTTTCTGAAATCGCAGACGCAGGCGATCGAAGAATAAGTAAACCACCGGAGTCGTATAAAGCGTCAGCATCTGGCTCACGATGAGTCCTCCGACAATGGTGATTCCCAAAGGTCTGCGGAGTTCCGAACCTGTACCCGTGCCAAAGGCCAGCGGCACCGCGCCGAACAGCGCGGCCATTGTGGTCATCAGGATTGGCCGAAAGCGCAGCATGCACGCTTCAAAGATCGAGTCCGCCGGGCTCTTGCCTTCCTGCCGTTCGGCGACCAGAGCGAAGTCGATCATCATAATTGCGTTTTTCTTCACGATGCCGATCAGCAACACGATTCCGATAATGGAGATCACGTTGAGATCGATCTTGAAAAGCATCAGGGCCAACACCGCTCCCAGACTGGCCGAAGGCAGAGTCGAGATGATAGTGAACGGATGCACCAGGCTCTCATAAAGCACGCCCAGAACAATGTAGACAGCCAGCAGAGCGACGATTACCAGCGCCAGTTCGCTGTTCAGCGACTGCTGGTAGGCCTGCGCCGTCCCCGCGAAAAAACCCCGGACAGTGGAAGGCGTGCCCAGTTTCTGCTGCATTTCCGTTACTCGCAGCGTAGCATCGCTCAACGAGACTCCCGGCGCAAGATTGAATGATACGGTCACGGACGGGAACAATCCCGTGTGGTTTACAGCCAGCGGCGTGGTGTTGGCTGCAGCGCTTGAGATCGCCATGAGAGGCACATTGCCGGTGCCCGGCGCGTTACCGCCGCTCGACCTATTGCTGTTACTCGATACACCGCTGGCGTTGGCGGCGTTACCACCGCCGGTGCTGCGCAAATAAATCTGCTTCAGTCCTTCCGGAGTTTGCCAATATTGCGGGGCAACCTCGAGCACCACATAGTATTGGTTCAGCTGCGTATAAATAATGGAGACTTCAGATTGACCAAAGGCAGAGTAGAGCGAGGAGTCCAGCGTCTGCGCAGTCAATCCCAATCTGGCGGCCGTGGGCCGGTCATAGGTAAGCAACTCCTCCAGGCCCCCGTTCTGCTGGTCGGTGTTCACGTCCTGAAAGCCGGGAAGTTTCTTCATCTGGGCCAACAGAATCGGCCCCCAGTGCGAGAGATCCTGAACGTTGTCCGACTGAATGGTGTACTGGTAAAGCGCGGCGCTCGACCGTCCTCCGATGCGAAGATCCTGTGAGGCCTGCAGGAACGCGGACGCTACCGGCAGGCGGTTCAATTTGGGGCGCAGGCGATTGATAATCTCTGCGGCACTCACCTTGCGCTCATTGAGCGGTTTCAGCGCGATATAAATAAATCCCGTATTCGTAGATCCGCCACCGCCGGTGTAGGCGTTCACGTTGGCGACCGCCGGATCGCTCTTGATTACACCAACCAATTGCCGGATGGAATTATCCATCGCGGGAAAAGACGAATCCTGCGGACCCTGTACTGCTCCAACAATTGCGCCCGTATCCTGCTGCGGAAAAAAGCCCTTGGGAATTCGATAGATGAGTACGACATTCAACGCAATCGTGAACGCTAGAATCACCAGCATTAACACCCAGTTCTCGAGCGCCCACACCAGACTTCGGCGATAGGTTTCCAGCATCCAGGCGAAGAACTTTTCACTGGCGCGGTACAATCTGCCGCGTTCCTCCGGCTTCTCTTGCTTGAGCAGGTGCGCGCACATCGTCGGCGTCGTGGTGAGTGAAATCACCATCGATACCACGATGGCGGTCGAGAGCGTGACGGCAAACTCCCGGAAAAGACGGCCGACGATTCCGCCCATCATCAGAATCGGAATGAAAACCGCGATCAGCGAGACGCTGATGGAAAAAACCGTGAAGCCAATCTCCTTCGCGCCGAGCAACGCCGCCGCGAAGGGTTCCATCCCATGCTCCAGGTGGCGCGAGATATTTTCCATCACCACGATCGCATCATCCACCACGAACCCGGTTGCAATCGTAAGTGCCATCAGCGAGAGATTGTCCAGGCTGTAGCCCAGCAGATACATCACTGCGAACGTCCCGATGAGCGACACCGGAACCGCAATACTCGGGATCAAAGTGGCGCGCGCGTTGCGCAGAAAAAGGAAGACCACCAGAATCACCAAACCAACCGAGATCATCAACGTGCGTTCCACATCGCTTACTGAGGCGCGGATTGTGGTGGTGCGGTCGAGAACAATGGTGGTGTCGATGCCCTGCGGAATCGAAGCCTGCAGAAAGGGCAGTTGGTTGCGAATGTTGTCAACGGTCTGAATAATGTTCGCGCCCGGCTGCCGGAAGATGATTACCGTGACTGATCGGATTCCGTTCAGGTAGCCCGCGGAACGTACGTTTTGCACAGAATCGGTAACGCTCGCCACGTCCGCGAGCCGCACCGCTGTGCCGTTGTGGTAACCGATGATGATCGGCTTGTAGTCGTCGGCTTTCGAGATCTGGTCATTGGCGACGATGTCCGCCGTCGTCGAACCATAGGTCACCTGACCCTTGGCAATGTCCGCGTTCTGCGTACTGAGCACGGATTGAATGCTCGAAAGACTCAGCCCGTAGCTGTTGAGTTGCGCAGGGTTTACATCCACACGCACCGAGGGCAGCGACGCTCCGCCCACCACGACTTGTCCCACGCCGTCAATCTGCGAAAGCTTCTGCTCCATAACCGTCGAAGCTTCGTCATACAATTTGCCCGTGTCATATTTCTTGGAAGTCAATCCCAGAATCATGATCGGAGCGTCGGCAGGATTTACTTTTCGATACGTCGGATTGCCAGGCAAGTTTGCCGGGAGATAAGTGCGAGCTGCACTGATGGCAGCCTCAACATCACGCGCGGCGCCATCGATGTTACGGCTAAGATCGAACTGAATGGTAATCCCTGTGCTGCCCAGCGAGCTCGCCGAGGTCATCTCCGAAACTCCCGCGATGTGCCCAAACTGCCGCTCCAGCGGCGTGGCCACGGAAGACGCCATGATCTGCGCGCTCGCCCCCGGCAACGAAGCGGAGACGTTGATGGTGGGAAAATCAACTTGCGGGAGTGGCGAAACCGGCAGCACTGTAAACGAAATCGCTCCGGCGATGGCAATGGCAATGGTCAGCAACGTTGTTGCCACCGGTCGCCGAATAAATAGTGCAGAAGGATTCATGACTGCTCTGCCGGTTGTGCCGGGCCGTTAGACTTCTCCCCACCGCGAGTGAATCTTCTTCCCAGGTTGTCAAAGAAGATGTAAATCACTGGAGTGGTGTAGAGCGTGAGCGCCTGA
This sequence comes from uncultured Acidobacteriaceae bacterium, assembly GCA_963836305.1. GTDB lineage: Bacteria > Acidobacteriota > Terriglobia > Terriglobales > Acidobacteriaceae > Sulfotelmatobacter. The sequence goes on from CAWIJP010000029.1 coordinate 453,396, forward strand.
CTCAACAACAATCCGCCTACCATCGCAATTCCCAGAGGACGTCGAATCTCCGAGCCGATGCCGGTTCCCAGCGCCAGTGGAAGCCCGCCCAGCAGTGCCGCCATGGTGGTCATCATGATGGGACGGAAGCGCAGCAGGCTGGCGTCGTAAATGGCATCGGTCGCATTCTTGCCGTGCTCCCGCTCTCCCTCCAATGCGAAATCCACCATCATGATTCCGTTCTTTTTCACAATTCCAATCAGCAGGATGATGCCGATGATTGCAACCACACTCAGATCCTGGCCAAAAAGCATCAGCGCCAACAAGGCTCCCACTCCGGCGGACGGCAGTGTGGAAAGAATAGTGACCGGATGAACGAAGCTTTCATACAAAACTCCGAGGACGATATAGACGGTTGCGAGCGCCGCCAGAATTAGCAAAGCTTCATTGGAGAGCGAGTTCTTGAACGAGGCCGCCGTTCCTTGGAAGGAAGCCTGCAGGCTGGCCGGCATGTGCATGTCTTCCTGCACCTTATCGATCGCCGTAATGGCGCTTCCCAGCGCCGCGTTGGGCGCCAGGTTGAACGAAACGGTCACGGAGGGAAACTGCCCCTGATGATTGATAGAGAGTGCTTCGCTGGTACGTTGAAAGTGAGTAAACGTCCCCAGCGGTACGGCGTTGCTCATCGCGCTGCTGGAGTTGCTGTTAGCAGAGGATCCCAAACCGGATGCGGAAGAACTGGAGCTCGCCGCAAGTGCATTCGTTGGAGGAGCCAGAACGCTGGACGCCGCGGTTGGCGTGTACAGCACCGGTGCTGTGATTGCGTTCGATCCGGCGGACGCGGAACCGGAGGCTGAGAACGAAGTAGAAGCCCCCGGTCCCGACGTGCCCGACGATGCGTTGGCCTGAATATAAAGATTCTCCAGCGTCTTGGGATTCTGCTGAAACTGCGGTTCGGTTTCGAGAATCACGTGATACTGGTTGAGCTGCGTGTACATCGTATTAATCTGGCGCTGCCCGAAAGCGTCATACAACGTGTTGTCGATCGTCGCCGGAGCGATCCCTAGTCTCGAAGCGGTCGCGCGATCGATGATCAGCGATACCGCTAGCCCCCCAGTCTGCTGGTCAGTAGCCACATCCTCGAGCTGCGGCAGGCTTTGCAATTTCGCTACGAAGCGGTTACTCCAATCGTTCAGTTCATTCGGATCCGGATCTTCGAGCGTGTATTGATACTGGGTGCGGCTCACACGGTCGTCGACCGTGATGTTTTGTACCGGCTGCATGTAGAGCGTAATTCCGTTTACTTTTTGCAGACTTGATTGCAGTCTGCGCACCAGGTTCGCCGCGCTGATGTGGCGATCCGCAAGCGGCTTCAGATTGATCGACATGCGGCCGCTGTTGAGCGTTGTGTTCGTTCCATCCGCCCCGATGAAGGAAGAAAGGCTTTCCACCGCAGGATCGGCGAGAATCACTTTCGCCAGTTCCTGTTGCTTCTCCGCCATCGCGGCAAAAGAAATTGTCTCCGGAGCTTGCGAAATACCTTGAATTACGCCCGTATCCTGCACCGGGAAAAATCCTTTGGGGATCACGATGTAGAGAAACACAGTGAGAACCAGCGTGCCCAAGGCTACGAATAATGTGATGGTTTGATACTCCAGCACGAACTTCAGGGTCCGCCCGTAAAAACCGATCATGCGCTCGAAAACGCGCTCGGAAGCTTTGTAGATGCGCCCCTGCTGCTCCTTAGGCTCGTGCCGCAAAATGCGCGCCGACATCATCGGAGTAAGCGTTAGCGATACCACAGCCGAAATAACAATCGTGACTGCCAGGGTTACGGCGAACTCACGGAAAAGCCGGCCCACCACATCGCCCATGAAAAGCAGAGGAATCAGCACTGCAATTAACGAAACTGTCAGTGACACAATTGTGAAGCCGATCTGCTCCGCGCCCTTGAGCGCGGCTTCCATCGGCGCTTCGCCTTCCTCGATAAAGCGCGAGATGTTTTCAATCATCACGATGGCATCATCCACCACAAATCCGGTGGAGATGGTAAGCGCCATCAGCGATAGATTGTCCAGGCTGTAACCCAGCGCGTACATGGCGGCGAACGTGCCCACCAGAGAGAGTGGCACCGCTACGCTGGGGATGATGGTCGCGTAAAGACTGCGCAGAAACAGAAATATCACCAACACCACCAGCCCGATCGTCAGCAGCAATTCGAATTCAACATCCGACACCGAGGCCTCAATGGCGGTGGTTAAATCTGTAAGTGCAGTTACCTGAACCGATGCGGGAAGGTTGGCTTCGAGCTGCGGCAATAATTTCTTGATGCTCTTGACGACGCTGATCGTATTGGCGCCGGGCTGCCGCTGGATGTTTAAGATGACGGCCGGGGTCAGATTCATCCACGCGGCCTGGTAATTATTCTCGACACCGTCGATCACTTCCGCGACGTCGGTGAGCATCACAGGCGCGCCATTACGGTAAGCCACCACCACGCTGCGGTAATCGGCGCTGCTGATCAGTTGGTCGTTCGAATCGATCTGGTAATCCTGCCGCGGCCCATCGAAATTGCCTTTCGCCGCATTCACACTGGCCTGCACAAGCGCGGTTCGCAGGTCCTCCAGGTTGATTCCATAAGAAGACAGGGCGACCGGATTGGCGCGAATGCGCACCGCGGGTTTCTGCCCGCCGCTGATGCTCACCAGCCCAACCCCATTCAGCTGCGAGAGCTTCGGCGACAGCCGGGTATCGACCAGATCCTCCACTTGCGATAACGGAATGGAATCGGAAGTAATCGCCAGCGTGAGCACGGGCGCGTCAGCGGGATTCGTTTTGCTGTAGACCGGCGGCGCCGGCAGGTTCGAGGGCAGGTAACTCTGCGAAGCATTGATCGCCGACTGCACTTCTTCTTCGGCCACGTCAATGTTCAGGCTCAAGTTAAACTGCAGCACGATGACCGATGTACCTCCCGAACTGGTGGAGGTCATCTGGCTCAGTCCCTGCAATTCTCCGAACTGGCGCTCCAGCGGCGCCGTCACCGTGGTTGCCATTACGTACGGGCTGGCGCCCGGATAAAACGTAAGCACCTGAATGGTTGGATAATCTACTTCCGGCAGCGCCGAGACTGGCAGTTGCGTATAGGCAACGATCCCGACCAGCAAGATTGCCGCCATCAACAGCGCGGTCGCGACTGGCCGCATGATGAATGGGCGGGACGGACTCACGGGGCCTGACTCTCGGATGACGCGCCGGGCTGCGCCTGCTTGGAAATTACGACCTTCGAATTGTTTTGCAGCTTTTCAAAACTGCTGTTGGCCACAACATCGCCCGGATTAATGCCCGTTACCGCCGTCTCGCCCGCATCCGCGACCCCGGTTTTAATGTTGCGAATCTGCGCCGTGTCATTCTGAATTACATAGACAAATGCAGTCTGGCCATTATGTTGAATCGCAGAGGTCGGAATCAGCGTGACACCTTGCTTGGTGTCCACCAGCAGCCGGGAATTTACGAACTGGTTGGGAAAAAGCGAATCGTTCTTGTTATCGAAGAGCGCACGCATCTTCACCGTGCCGGTCGTGGTGTCGATCTGATTGTCGTAGGTCAGCAGCTTTCCCGTGCCCAGCTTGGTTTGCTGAGCCCGGTCGAAAGCGTCCACCGATAATCTCTTCCCATGCCGGGTCTGTGCCTGTACTTGAGCCAGGCTATCTTCCGCGACGGTAAAAATAACGGTGATCGGTTGCAATTGCGTAATCACCGCCAGAATCGTAGTTCCCGTCGATTGCACTACATTCCCCGGGTCCACCAGCCGCAGTCCTACCCGCCCGGTGATCGGCGACGTGATACGGCAGAAAGCGACCTGCACCTCTTCGTACTTCACCGTGCCCTGATCGTTTTTCACCGTGCCTTCATTCTGCAGCACAATTTTTTCCTGATCGTCGAGGGTCTGCTTCGGAATACTGTTCTTTGCCCAAGCTTCCTGGTAACGCTGCAAGTCCATTCTGGCCTCCGCCAGCAGGTTGGTATCGCGTTCCAGCGCTCCTTGAGCCTGCAGCAGTTGCGCTTCGTAAGGCCGCGGATCGATATCGATCAATGGCTGGCCTTTCCGTACCAGCTGACCTTCCGTGTAATGAACTTGCGTTACCATGCCCATGACTTCGCTGGTAATCGAGGCCGTATAGACTGGCGTCACCGTTCCAATCGCTTCCAGATAAACTCCAATATTTCCCTTTTGTGCGGTGGCTTCTGTGATCGTGACCGGGCCCGTAACCCCGCGTCGCGACGCAGCTGGAGCGGCTTGGTTTTCGTCATGGTGGCGCAAAACTAAAATGAGAATCACAACCATCGCGATGAGCGCGAACGCCCACACCAGATACCGCCGCCACTTGGGCTTCTCGGAGTTACTTGCTGGAGGCAACTGGTGCCGCGGGTCGATAGCTGAAGCAGGAGGTTGATTTTCCATCCGATTTTTCTTACGTCAGTTTCTTACATCCGATGATCCGATTTGTGTTCCGAGACAATATCGATCTCCGCACCCACACCCTTGCGCCGGCCCGCCGCGCCACACGCGCCAAACATATAAATTGCGCCGGTCACCATAATGCAGTTCCAGATACCGGATACTCACGCTGACTCCGAGAAAATCCGACCAGGGCGCTGTATGACGAACTTGAACATGATATGCCCACGCCCGCAGACATCCGTACTTAGTTGCTTCTGCAGTGCCTATCGTTGCTGCCGCAACTGGCTTTGAATAGGCTGCGGTCGTCCCCCTTATACAAGCATTTCTGTCCTTCTGGAACGTAAAGAATCAGCACTAAGAGATAAATATTCTTAACCCTTCGGCGCAAAGCGGATAACAAGCGATGGATGAGCACTCATTTTGTCGTATCAACCGAAAAAGCCAAAAGCACATTTCCCGCCATCGCATTGGTATAGCCGGTATTCACAAAGACCATGCCGCTCACAATTGCCGGCCCCGCTCCGTTCAGCGAACCACCGTGCGCGCGAAGGCCGTTGGTAGTATGAAATTCCTGAACTGTATCGAAATCCCACAGGACGCTGCCATCCCGCGTATCATACGCGCGCAAATGACCATCGAGCGATCCCGCAAAAACAGCGCCCGGAATTAAGGTTGGCGGAGCCATTTGTGCCGAGCTGCAGCCAAACTGCCCGGCGCAAGCCGGTTTCGGAGGATCAGCATGCCAAACCTGTTTTCCTGTGCGCAAATCCAACGCAAACAATCCGCCGCCGCCCAGCGGACTGTCAAAATCGTAATCCGATAGCGGGAAGTAACCGTAGCGTTTGTCGGCGGCGCCACCCCATTCCACTCCCCCCAACGGACCACCCTTTCCGATGCGGCTCTTCCACAGCCGCTTGCCCTGATTTGCCGGATCAACCGCGTAAATCACTCCCGACTTTTGCGCCAGCAGCAGAACATCCTTTCCGCTGGCCAGCGACCTCAATACTGGCGGCGCACCAAAATCGTAATCGTCCCCGTGCCGCTCGGGACAATTATCTTTCTTCTCCGCCACACAACCGCTGTTCCATACATCCTTCGGCGTGAATTGCCGCGACCATAACTTTTTCCCCGACTTCATATCGAACGCGATCACCGCATCCGATGAGTCAGTTGACGGGGCGGAATAATTATTCCCCGTGGCCACATAAACAGCGTGCCGCCTCAGATCAGCCGTCGGCGCCGACCACACAGGAGAGCCGGAAGGCCCCCAATATTGCACACCCGCAGAATTCTTTCGCGTGGGCTTGGGATCCTCGGTAAGCGTGTAGGCCTTCCAAATTTGTTTCCCAGACGTCGTGTCCAGTGCCACGACACTTCCTCGAAATGTGCAGCATGGGTAGCTCGGATCGGCGGCTGCTCCTTCTTCCCCCGAAGAAATGGGAACATATAATCGCTCGCCCACCAGCAATGGCGACCCCGTGATTCGCGCCGCCGGATGCGGCTCTGGCCGCACTTTCCAGATCACCGAACCATCCGCAACTTTCAGCGCATACACAAATCCATTGGTGTCGCCGAACAGTGCTGCCTCACCTTTGTTGCCGATGGAAATCGCGGTCTTGACTGTCGCGGACGCTTTAAAACTCCACCATAGGCAGCCTGTTGCTGAATCAAGCGTGTACACGGTTCCATCTTCACTGCCGACAAATAATTTTCCCGCGACCGACGTAGGTTGACCGAAGGTCGCGGCCGCTCCCGGAAAACCGAACGCCCACTTTAATTTCAGATTCTGAATCTGATCACGGTCCAGTCCGGCAGCAACGGCTGGCTGAAAACGGCTATTCTGCGCATCCCCTCCCCACCCCGCCCACATCGGTGGATTGGGTGGCGGATCCAGATCTCGCGCGCACATCCCCGTCGTATTTGCCGCCGTGGAAGCATTTGCCACGCCCAGATAATCGGCAATGGCAACTTTTTGGGCTTTGGAAAGAAATTTGGCTTCCCATTTCATCCTTCCAGTTTCAAGCGCCGCTATAATCGACGACTGTGTCATGTCATGCAGCGCCGCCGGCTCCGGCGCTCGCATGTCATTGCCCGGTCGGTGACAACTGGCGCATTTCTTCGTAAATAGTGCCGCGCCATCCGGCGGCGCGGCGGCTTGCTTTCGAGAACAGCCCTGCATAAAAACTGCTGCTGTCAAGAAGAGCAGCCAGGCTCCCGAATACTTTCGTACTGCGTGAAATTCTTTGCACATGAAGTTGCACATTGATCTGTAGTTTCGCATCATCCTGTCGAACCGTTCCGACCGCGTTACTTGGATGACGGCTCGCGCCCCGGCGACTGCAAAGTGTCCGTAGAAAAGAGTAAAGAACTCTACCCTCCCTTTCTTAGCGTTTGAAACTACATGGGAAGCGGTAGTTACGACAATGGCCACGGTTGCGCAACCCGTGGCCAAATTGCCGGTGCAGGCTTAACTATTGTTGCTGTGGCGGTGCCTGTTGGCCAGAGTTGGCGTCAGGCGCACCCGAATGATGATTATGCCCCCACTGCTCACGATTGGCTTGCATTTCGTCCCACTTCTTTTGCTGGTTCGAGTCCAGCACAGCACGGATCTGCGAATCAGTGGTCTTGCGGATGTCCATCATTTTGGCATGCCGATCCGGTTGCGAGAGCGAACTATCCTGGTGCACGCTCTCCATTTGCGAATGCTCGGACTGCAGTGCCTCCTCCACTTTGGATTGCTGATCAGAGGTCAGGTTCAGCTTCTTCGTCAGTTCCGCTGTGCGCTTGGCTGGGTCAGCGTGACCGTGGTGTCGGCCGCCATTCTCCTGCCCCGCCGGCGCTTGCTGATCGTTGGACTGGCTATCCTGCGCGGCCGCGAAAGGTGCAGCGATGGCAATCGCTCCAGCAGCGACCGATACTAACAACCATTTCTTTAGCATGGGGAAACTCCTTTTTCGAAAGCGATCTGTCTACACCGTATAAATGGAATTATGCGCCGGAAGTTGCGGTAGAACGCAAGATTAAGACAATCTTTGCATAACTTTACGAAGCCGAATCCCGCGCCGGATTTGCTACAGAACCACGACAAAATTTTACAAGTTTCGCGCCGAAGCGCAGGTTATGATCCGATCAAGATGGAAGCGAACCGCCGCGCCAGGTTATGAAGATTCTTAGTCTCCACATTTCAGCGGAGAAGATCAGTCCTGGCTCCCGGTTCGTCTTTCAGGTTTTCATTTTTTTACTGCACGGTGCCATATTTTATCCCGCCGTGTCCCTTGCGCAGCAAACTTCAGCCGCTCCTGTCGGAGTCAGAATCCTACACGGACTCGTGAAGTCGGAAAATATGCCGATTCCCGGCGCGAGCGTTTCCGCCGCCAATGCTTTTACAAAGCAGCAAATGAATACCTCAACAGATGTGGATGGAACCTACCGCTTGATCATTCCCGCCGACGGCCGCTACACGGTGCAGGTGCAGATGGCAGCCTTCGCTGCCGGCAAGCAGGAAGTAGTGTTCGATCCAAACCATCCGGATATACAGGCCAATTTTGAATTGGTCCTGCTATCGCGGGTGCGTCAGGCCGCCAGCGAGCAGCGGCAGGCGGCTGCGGGAAGACGTGGCTTCCAGAATCTCTCGGTGTTTCAGGCTGCATCCGGGCAAGATTCGTCGAACAGTTCCATGAGCGATGTTGTGCCGTCCGGCATGCCGGTTCCCGGAATTTCATCAGACAGCGCAACCGAATCCGTGGCGATTGCGGGAAATACTTCGAACTCGTTCAATGCCATGAGCGCTGACGAAATGCAACAGCGCTTCAACGATGCCCGCCAACAAGGAGGAGGCTTCGGTGGCGGCGGATTCGGTGGCCCGGGTGGTGGCCGCGGCGGCGGATTCGGCGGAGGAGGCGGTCCGATGATCTTCGGCCGTCGCGGTTTCGACAGCAACCGCCCCCACGGATCGCTCTATTACGGCGTCGGCGATTCCGCTCTGAATGCTTCACCCTACTCGCTCACCGGACAGCCCACGGAAAAACCGTCCTATCTGCAAAATGGTTTCGGTGGTTCCGTTGGCGGGCCGCTGAATATTCCTCACATCTATCACGGCGGCGCCAAGACTTTTTATTTCATCAACTACAACGGCAAGCGCGCGGAAAATCCCTTTGATCAATTTTCCACCGTGCCCACGCCGCTCGAGCGTCAGGGAAATTTTTCGCAGACCACTTACAGTTCCGGAGCACAAGCCGGGCCGGTGCCGGTGAGAATTTTTAATCCCGCGACAAATACCCAATATGCCAACAACACGATTCCGCAAATCAATCCGACAGCGCAGGCTCTGCTGCAATACATCCCCTTGCCGAATTTGCCGGGCAGTTATCAGAACTTCCACTACGTGACTTCCGCCAACAGCGACAGCGACGATCTAAACATACGCGTGAACCGCAGCTTTGGCGCAGCTCCGGTGCGCGGACGCCGTGGCGGTGGCCGCAATGCTCCGCGCAACAATCTCACCTTTGGCCTTCACTACCACGAATCCAGCACCACTTTGACCAATCCGTTCCCCAGCGTCGGCGGCAACACTTCGGTGCGCAGCTTTGATATTCCGGTCTCGTACACGCGCAGCATCGGCAAGCTCACCAACATCGTGCGCGCCGATTTCAACCGCACCCGCACCCGTACCCAGAATCTATACGCCTTCAGCAACGACATTACCGGTGCGCTGGGAATCACCGGAGTTTCGCAGAATCCATTCGACTGGGGCTTGCCGAATCTTTCTTTTACAAATTTCGCCAGCCTTCAGGACACGACTCCGCAACTAACCCGGCCACAGACCTACACCTTCTCCGACAACGTGATCTGGAATCATGGAAAGCATACTGCGCGCTGGGGCGGCGACTTCCGCCGCGTGCAGGTGAACACGGACGCCGATAGCGATCCTCGCGGCTCGTTCATCTTCAGCGGTTTTAATACCGAGCAACGCAATAGTTCCGGAAAACCGGTTGCGGGCACGGGATACGACTTCGCTGATTTCCTCGTCGGGTTGCCGCAGCAAACTTCCGAGCAATTTGGCGAGAGCGACCACTTCCATGGCACCTACTGGGATTTATACGCGCAGGACGAATGGAAGATGCGCGCCAATCTAACCCTAGATTTTGGTGTGCGCTATGAATACGATTCTCCACTCACCGAAGAAAATAATCGCATCGCAAACCTCGACCTTTCTCCGGGAGTGCTGAATCCCGCGCTCGGCCTGGCGGCGGTAACGCCGATTCTTCCCGGTCAGGCCGGTCCCTACTATGGGCGCTTGCCCGCCAGCCTGATGCGTCCGGACCGCAACAACTTTGCCCCGCGAATCGGATTTGCCTGGAAGCCATTTTCCACGACTGTAGTCCGCGGCGGATATGGCATCAACTACAACACCGGCGCGTATCAAGGCATCGCGCAGCAGCTTGCTTTGCAGCCGCCATTCGCCACCACCGCCACCAACATCGAGCCCTCAACCCGGCCCTCGATTCCAACGCTGACACTGCAAAGCGGATTTCCCACACCCACCGATATCACCAACGATTACGCCGTTAATCCCAACTACCGCCTGGGCTATGTGCAGATCCGCAATCTCGATATTCAGCAACAGATTCGTCCCACGCTGCTGCTCAATATTGATTACACCGGAACGAAGGGCACCGATCTCGATATTCTCGAAGCTCCAAATCGAAACGCCGCTTCCACCGCAATTCGGATCGCTGGCGTCCAAGCCTTCACCTACGAAAATTCCCTGGCAGATTCGGAAGCCAACGCTGGCTCGGTACGGCTGCGCAAGCGTTTGGCGAAAGGATTCGCCATCGGCGGCATCTATACATTTTCGAAAGCGCTGGACGATGCGTCTTCTATCGGCGCAGGGGCAACATCGGGATCGAACACTCCGGGACTCGGCGCGGGCGGCACCGGCGCGAGAGGCGGAGGCGGTGGCGGCGGTTCCGCGAGCGCGAGCAGTGGTTCGTCGCCTGGCACATCCAACGTCGCGCAGAATCCTTTCGATCTGTCGGCGGAGCGCGGCCTATCCAGTTTCAACCAGACGCACAAATTCACCGCGGATTATTTGTGGGAACTTCCGTTTGGCCACGACAAGCGCTGGCTCACAGGGAACAATCCGTGGCGCGCCATTGTTGGTGACTGGCAATGGAGCGGCGACTGGACCATCGCATCCGGCCTGCCATTCACGCCGCGCATTATCGGCAACATCGAAAACGTGAACGCGGGAATCAACGGTACGCAACGGCCGGATCTTGTTCCCGGCCAATCCCTGAGTCTTTCGAATCCCACAGTGCACGAGTGGTTCAATACCGCTGCATTCGTTTTGCCAACCGGCCCTTACGGCAATGCGCGGCGAAACAGCATCATCGGTTCGGGGACAAAAGTTTTCGACATGGCCTTCACGAAAATTATCCCATTGAAAGAATCGCGTTTGCTCGAGTTCCGCGCGCAGGCTACGAACATTTTCAACATCCCGAATTATTCTTCGATCGATACCAGTGTTACGTCTCCGACTTTTGGCCGGGTCACCGGAGTTGGGGCTATGCGAGCATTTACCATGACCGGACGTTTTCGCTTCTGATGAGATGCTGAGAGCAAGTTCATTAAGAGGAAGATTCGCAAAGAGGCTCGCCATGGCTTCCACGCCAAACCGGTCCGCCGACAAAGCACTCGCGTTGCTGCTCGCGCTCGTGTTCGTTTGTCCAACTCTGCCTTCGCAAGAGCAATCGGACTATCGGATTCACGTGCAATCGGATCTCGTGCTGGTGAATGTCACGGTGCGGGACAAGAGCGGGAAATTCGTTCAGGGGCTGAAGCCGGAAAATTTCACCATCCTCGAAGACAACAAACCTCAGAAGGTCATTTCCTTCGACGTGGAAAACGTCGATGCCGTCCCACCGCTGGATGTAACTCAGGCAAAGCCGCTCCCAGTGCCCGCTCTCGGGCAGGCGAATCCGCCACCCGCAGCCGCAAACTTAGCCGCCCAACTCACGGCGCAGTTCAAAGATCGCCGTCTGATTGTTTTATTTTTCGATCTCTCCGCCATGGAGCCCGACGAGATCGATCACGCGGTTACGTCAGCCGAACACTACGTCGATACTCAAATGGCGCCAGCCGATCTCGTCTCGATCGTTTCCCTGGGAAGTTCGTTGCTGGTGAATCAGGATTTCACCACCGATCGCGCTCTGCTGAAAAAACAGTTAGATCAATTTAGTTCCGGAAGCGGCCAGGGCTTCGAAGAAGGCACCACGGGCAGCACCGAGGGAACTCCCGACACAGGTCAGCCGTTCACTGCCGACGATACCGAATACAACATTTTCAATACCGATCGGCGACTCGAAGCTTTGCGATCCGTGGCGGAAAAGCTTTCGTACGTACAACAGAAAAAGTCACTGATCTATTTTTCCAGCGGCATGGATCGTACCGGCATTGAGAACGAATCGGAATTACGCGCCGCCGTGAATGCCGCAGTCCGCTCCAACCTGGCGATTTACACGATGGACATGCGTGGTCTGCAAGCTCTGGTGGCCGGCGGTGAAGCGCAGAATGCCAGCTTGCGCGGCGTTTCCGCATACTCAGGGCAGTCCACCTTGAATGCCTTGAACTCAAATTTCACCACGCAGGAGACATTGGTTACGCTGGCCAGCGACACCGGCGGCCGTGCCTTTCTCGACTCTAACGACTTCACCAAGGTTTTTCGCGGCGTGCAGCAAGACACATCAACCTACTATCTGCTCGGCTATCACAGCACCAATCCCGCGCGGAACGGCCATTACCGGCGCATCGTCGTCAAGATGAATGTTCCCGGAGTGAAAATCGACTATCGCCGCGGCTATTATGCCCCGGCCGATTATCAGCACTCCACAAAGGATGACAAGGAGCGGCAGCTTGAAGAGGAACTCGCCTCCGAACTCCCGGCCACGGATTTGCCTCTGTATCTCGGCGTCGCATACTTCCGCCTGGAGAACAATAAATTCTTCGTTCCCATTTCGCTGGTCGTGCCAGGATCGCAAATTCCATTTGTGCGCAGCAGCGATCGCGACAAAGCCACGCTCGATGTCATCGGAATGGTGCTGGATAGCGAACATCATCCGCTGAACCGAATTCGCGACACCGTGAAACTCACGGTGAACACAACATCCGAGGTGCGAAAAAAGAATGTGCAGTATGACACCGGGATGAGCCTGCTAAGCGGCAAGTATCACCTGAAGTTTGTGGTGCGCGAGAATCAGACCGGTCGCATGGGATCGTTCGAAGCCGATATCGACGTGCCTGACTTGAAATCACAGCCGCTCAAGATGAGTTCAGTCGTGCTCGCCAGCCAGACTCAAACCGCCAAGAAGGGAACGAATCTGAATCCCTTAATTCGTGACGGCTCGGAAATCATCCCGAACATCACGCATGTTTTTTCGGCCAACCAACACCTGCTTCTTTATTATGAGGTGTACGACCCGGCCCGGCCCGCCGTCACGGATTCCGCCAAGGCCGGAGCGGCTAAGGCCGCCATTCGGCTCTTAACCAACGTCGCCTTCTATCAAGGGAAAGCAAAAACTTACGAAAGTTCGCTGGTGGAAGTAACGGAACTGAATGCGCGCGAACGAAAAGCCGCGGTGTTCCAGTTAGATGTTCCACTCACGTCGCTCAAACCCGGCTTCTATACCTGCCAGGTAAATGTGATCGACGATGCTGGCGGACACTTTTTGTTTCCACGGCTTGCGTTGTTAATCCGCGCTGAACCCAAAAGCTGATGCTAGTCCGCCGCCATCCCCTGCGCCTCGCACTCGACCGGTAACGGCTGAGCAAGCTCAACCTCGGAGACTGCCTGCCCGCGCAGTTCCGCTTCCAGCGCCGACAGTTGAGCCTCAATATCATCCGCTGCCTTGCGTTTGCGGATCACTTCTTCGCGGTATCGCCGCAGGAAATAATCGATCGTCTCGACCCGAATCCTGATCGACCCCGAAGGCTTGTTTTCGTCCAGATCCTTGAAGCAGAAATATGGAGTTCCAGATTGCTCGATAATACCCTCGATCACTCCATAGATCGGCGCATCGTGGCCGCACTTGAAACTGGAAATTTCCAGCGCTACCAGGTTGGGATGCCTCGCCGTGAATTTCGCCGCCCACACTTTGTGGTTGGTGCTGCACGAATACGAATTCTTCCACGCATCCGTAATATCCAGCGGATGACTGATCACTCCAGCGCGAACCTCTTCGCCGAACAAACGCTCCAACATATCTTCATCCAGTGGCAGAGTGTTCTGGGAGAAAATCGGATAGCCCAGCTTCTGGAACTCCTCCATGATTTCGTGATTCAGTCCGGGGTCATGATGATACGGCCTTCCCAGCATCACAATTCCGATGCGATCTTCGCGTTCCAGTTGATCGAGAACCTGGCGCGCGCGCCGTCGAATGCTTGCCTCGTAGTCTTCCAGCGCTTTATACCCGGCTTCCACCGCTCGATCGTTTTCTTCCTGCGACAAGCCGAGAATCGGTTGCCACGCCTGCAGCATTTGATGTGCAAACAATTTGCGGTCGGCGAAGTTCAGAACTGGATCCAGATACTTCACATTGTGTTCGGCAAAAACATCGTTCTCCTTCGTGAATGCGGCCTTCACGGTTTCCGGCGTCGCCGTCACCGTGGGACAAGCGTTCGCGCCGACAATTTTCACCAGCGGAGAAGAAAGCACATCGTACATCGGGAAGAAAATCACATTGAGCGGCTTCTTGCGGTGCTTCTCCTGGATCAGGTTATAAACGTGCGAAATACCGATCTTCGCCGGGAAGCAAGGATCGATCGCCCCGCGGCTCGCGCCCGCACGATACAGATCAGAACTCGTGTAGTCGGAATAAACAATATTCTCCGGCTGCACGCCCAGGCTCTCCAGATACCCGTTGAACAGCGGCGCGTAAGTGTAAATATTAAGTACGCGCGGAATGCCCACTCGAATTTTCTTGCGGCCTTCCATCAGCGGAATGCGCTCCTTACCGGTTTTCTTCCAGAATGTCGTTACCGGAATCGGATCGGCCACGCTCTTCGCGTTCACTGGACGGAAAACTTCATGCGCGGCGAAATCGACGAAGTTGGGATATTTATCCTTAATCTCGTCGATCCCCGCCTTGATATCTTTCATGTCATTAACGTCTTCGACCAGGCCCTTTTCGCAGGTTGCGATAATCAGGCGCTGCTCCCCGTGCATGAGCGGAACCTTGGTGACTTTTTGGATCGGCACAAACGCCAGATCGTCTTTGGGCGCGGTACGAATGTCAATGAAAGTGCGCAGGCAATTATTCTTGCAGAAATTGCAACGCGTGCTTTCATTGCGCGTGGTGCGGTATTGAATTTTACGAACCGCCTCTAATCCCACGAACGACGTTTGCAGTCCGTCACGCCACAAACGCAGCGATTCAACCGCCGCTCCGATCGCCCCCGATTCACCGCAGAACTCGTGGACGATAATTTCCGGTTTCTTCCCGGCCGCGCGGAAGCTGTTGTGGATGAAGTCGACCTCCGCCTTCACCACGGCCATGTTATTTTGCGTTCCACCTTGCAGCACGAAACGCGTTCCCAGCGCGGCCAGATTAGGAATGCTAGCCACGTATAGAAATACATTCTTGGGAAGCACCGCCGCCAGGCCCGCAAGAATTTCCTCCGCTCGCCAGCCCTGCCGTTGGAAATTCACAATGTCCGATTGCATGAAGACGGCGCAGCCATAACCGAAAACCGGCATCGACTTCGCGGAGAAAGCCAGATCGGCATACTGCTCAACCCCTAGCCCAAAACCTTCCGCGGTCGACTGCAGAAAATATCCATTGCCCGCAGAGCACTGCGTGTTGAGTTTGAAGTCCTTCACGCGGCCGTTGTGCAAAATAATAATTTTGATGTCCTGCCCGCCAACGTCAACGATCACGTGCGGATCGTCATAAAATTTCAGCGCCGATTCCGTATGGGCCACGGTTTCGACCAGCGCAACGTCCGCGTGTAAAACGTCTTTCAAAATATCTTTCGCGTAGCCGGTGGTGGCCACGCCCAAAACTTCCAGCTTCGCTTTTTGCGCTTCCACCTGGCCGCGCAGGTTCTCGAACATCTCAATCGTGTCCTGGATCGGATTTCCGTTCGAGAGCTGGTACGCCTTGCAAAGAATATCGCCCTTCTCGTCGATTAAGACGGCCTTGGTCGAAGTCGATCCGCCGTCGATGCCAATAAATCCTGCGACTGTCTGGTTCGTGTTGAACGCGGCCGGCGTAAACTTCTTGCGGCGGTAGGAGACTTTGAATTCGTCGAGCTCCGTATCAGTTGTGGTCAAGCCCTTCGCGCCGGACTTGGCCTTCTCCTCCTGGCGTCCGTAATCGATGTAGTGCACCAGCTTTTCGTAACCCTGATAGCAGCCCACGCAATCTTCTTCGCTCTTGCCAAATTCGATCGCACCCATGGCGGCGAAGTACTGCGCGTTTTGCGGAACCTTAATCAGATCCTCGGGCTTCGCTCCGTCGGGAATCGTGACCTTGCGCTCCTGCCACATGCGCGGAATATTTGCTTGCCACGCCTCGCGCATGCCCTTGATAAAACCATTTGGACCGCCCAGCAACAATACGTGAGGCCGCAAGGTGTGCCCGCGGGTAAGCACACTTAAATTCTGCAACACGATCGCCTCGAATAACGACGCCATCAACTCATCGGGCGGCGTCCCGACTTTTTGCAGGCTGTTAATGTCAGTCTCGGCAAACACTCCGCACTTACCGGCAACTTTGTGTAGTTTGATTCCGTGATAGCCCTGCAACGCCAGCTCCGCCACCGGAATCTTCAACTTCGCATTAATCTTGTCGATCACGGCGCCGGTTCCGCCCGCGCACTTGTCGTTCATCGATGGAATTTTTTTCTTGCGGCCGGTCTCCTCATCATCCTTAAAGACGATGATCTTCGCATCCTGACCGCCGAGTTCAATCACCGAATACACTTCGGGATGCATCTTCTCGACGGCGAGCGAGACAGCCGTAACTTCCTGCACAAATTTTGCGCCGATCTGATCAGCAATAGCCCCGCCTCCTGATCCGGTCATGAACATGCGTGTGTTATGCCGGTTGATCCCGACTTCTTTTTCTATGCGCCGCAAGAACTCCAGCGACTTCTCCGGCTGCTTGGTTTCGTGCCGCTGGTAGTCCTGCCACAGAACTTTGTCGGTCGCAGCATCCACCACTGTGGCCTTCACCGTCGTCGATCCCACATCGAGCCCCACCATGAACTCAGTGTGATGACCATGTGGCCTTTGCGGCGGCAAAGGAGCGATTTGCAGGAGTTGCGGTTTAGGCTTTTCTTGCAGATGGTCGTGCATCATCTCTCCATTACTGGCCAGGGCTGAAGAATCGTTCTTAGTCGTGCAGACCACCATCCCGCTCGCAAAGAATCACAAACGAGATGGCGGTCCGCAGTTTTCTTACGCTGCGCTCGGCACCGCAATTCCCGGAACCCGTGAGCGCTTCTGCCACAGTGTGGTCTTATCCATGCGATCGCTCACATGCAAAATAAACTGCGCTGCGGTTCCGGCGACGCCCTCGCGATGCGGCACATGATAGAAAGGCCGTCGCAGCTCAGGATGCTCGGCAATGTACTCCCGAATTTCTTCCAGACTCTTTCCCGTCGACTTTAAACATTGATCGAACTCCGTCTTCGCCTTTACCTTGGCCTCGCCCAGCGCCATCTGCACGCGGCTATGCGCGTTCACTTCGCCCTCGCCAGAAGTTTCGATCGGCAGGAAAATCATGTCCTTAAATTTATTGACGACCGCCGATTGCACGCCATCCGACTGTGAAGACGGCATGCAGCCAAACGGCTTCAGCGCCAGCACCATATGGCAGAGCTTGTGCACGGTGTAATAAACATTCTTGCCAACTTCAAGATGTCCCTCACCGCCGCGCGCGAACTGGTTATAGAAAGGATGAGCCATTTCCGCCAGCTCAGTTTGCGGAACAAGATGGTGCGTGATTCCACCCATGTTCTTGATGGTGCGATGATAAAAATACCTCCAGGCCCGCTCCCCGAACCCCAAGCCCCAAAGCTTCTTGCGCAAGCCGATATAGTTCGCGAAATTCTTTTTCAGCTCATACCACTCGGTATTGCGGTGCGGACGGTTCACCGGCCACTTCGCAATCGCATGCGCCTTGGCCTGGTACAGCAGATAAGCCACCCAGGTCGCAATCGGCTCCACAATCACCTGCGCCCCTTCGCGCTCCAGAAAATCGAACATGTGGAAATTGCCATCGCCTTCGGTAATCTGCGCCCAGAACTCGCCTGTAATCTTCACCACCGGCTTTACCTTCGTGCGGTCCACCTCGATCTGATTCACGCGCTCGCGTGCCGTGCGCAAGGCGTTGAGATAATCCTTGCCCCACATGTTTTCATGCATCTTCCCAAACACGTTCGCGGTATTTCTCAACACCTTATTGCTCTTGAATTTCGGCTTGAGCCAATTCGGCGCCCGCTCTTCAATTTCAAATGCGTCGCGATTCCTCAAGTCTTCGCAGAGTCCGTCAACCATTTCGCGGAACACGCGGTCGGTCTCTCCTTTAGTCACCTCGAATGGCCGGATCTGATAGATCATGTCGTTGATCACATCGCCGAGATGCATGGCATTCAGCATCCCGAATCCGAAGTCGATGGTAAATTTCAGTCCGGGCTCGCCCGAGGCTGCCTTGATTCCATCGCTATCCTTGAATAGCAGAACGCGGAATCCATCGAAGCCGGCGTTCTTCAATGCGAAGCGATACTCAGCTTCGTACATGCCAAATCGGCAAGGACCGCACGAGCCGGCAGTAAAGAAAACGTAGTTATTCAAAATCTTGTCGCGCGACAAACCTTCCTTTTCCAAAAACTGCAGGTACTGCACCAGATTGCCCACAGTGAAATAAGTCGGATTGCACTGCCCGTTGTTCCCGAATTCTTTGCCGGTTTGAAATGCGGCAACATTCGGCACAGGCAACTTCTCGCAGCGGTAACCGCAGCCCTGAAAGACTGCGCGAATCAAGTCCTCGTGCTTCCACGTGAAGCCGCCAAACAGAATCGTTACGCGATCCCGCTCCTCGGCCTTGAACGCTCGCTCCACGGGACGATGAAAATGTGTGGGCTGGTCCAAGCCAGCGATCTTGCGCAGTCTGCTGCGTTCCGCCTCCAGGCGCTGTTTGATTTCCTGGTCGCTATCGATTTGCACGAGATTAGTAGCCATATCTTTCCTCCGGCATATGCGGGCATTTTGAATTGTGGTAAGCGGTCACTGCGGTTGCAGGTGCGTTGTCAAAATCTGGAAACACCACGGTTGAGAGGAGATGGTCGTGAGGTGCAGAAGTATGCTTGTGCTCAGCCTGAGTACTGCGGAAGCTGCAATGCAAATCCACCAGAAACTCCTACTACGTTCAAAGGAGGTTCGATGTATACCGCCGGCGAGTGCCGTTCAGTATCGAATCTCGAGGCCCTGGTCGAACAACAAATTTGTCCACTCCCGCTTATCGCAAGCGGGAACGCCCCGGTTTGCAAGACCCGATACCGTCACCAGAAGCTGGCACTCACTTCGTGGGAACTACGGGCAGCCTGCTCAATCACGACATTAAATTCTTTGTAGCAGAAGGCGAGCCCCGATTCAAGTCAGGAAAATGCCTTAGTCGCAGAAATTTTTCTGATAAGAACCGGGCAATCGTTGCCGGGCAATATGGTCAAACAGAGCGTTTTATTCTCCTTTTGTTCGCTTGTACTATGACTGTACTATGAATGGAAATGCTGTATGAGTTTTGCTGCTGACCTTCGCTATGACTTGGCTGATCGCGCTCAGAAATATGCGACTGCACAGGGGCTGCCGCATTCTCTTAGCTATGGCTCGCTTCCCGTCGCGTGCTTCGCCCCGCATGAGGATGGCTTACGGCACGGAAACTTTCTGCCCGAAAGCTACAAGACCATCCAGGTGAATCCCGCGTGGAAAAAACGGTTGGCCAAGGTTCACACCCAGGGTCACCGCTGCCTGCCCGAGACTGGGCGCGGACGCTGGATGGAACTCGATGCCTGCACCAGCTCAGATGCCCTGCTTATGAATATTTTCTGTAATCCGAGCGCACTGCGGAGCCGTAAGCTTTCTATCCTGTTGGCGGCTGAACCGCAGGCTCACGCTTCCTTCGGATACAAAGCGCGCGTACCTCTTCTGAGTGGCAGATTTGATCGCACGGAAATTGATCTTCGGCTGGGCAACCTCCTGATTGAAGCCAAACTGACCGAGAGCGATTTTCAGACTGCCCGGAAAGAAATTCTCCTTGGATATAGGGATTTTCGGAATGTATTCGACCTGCATCAACTGCCGCAGTCGACTACGCACTATTTCTCCTACCAGCTGCTGAGAAATGTGCTCGCCGCTTACGCCCTGGAATGTTCGTTCTGCGTTCTGATCGATGCCCGCCGGCCGGACCTTAAAGTGGCATGGTATGCCGTCATGATGTGCGTGAAGCCAGTCGAACTGCGCACCAGACTGAGAATCGCAACCTGGCAGGAAGTGGCGCAGGCCGTACCCCCGAAGCTGCAAACTTTCCTGGCGCTAAAGTACGGCATCGAAACTTGATGGATGGTCCTCGTGGATAGATGAAAAATCAATTGATCACGAAGGTCGCTAAGTATCACGAAGGCTTCCCTTGGCAGTATTTCCTTCGTGTACCTTAGCGTCCTTCGTGGTAAAAGCCTTCAGACTGAACTACCACGAAAGTCAGTCCTGCTTGCCGCGTCAGTGATAACGCAAATATCCCAGCCCGACTCTTAAATGATGATGCAGCGCATCGGGTACGCAAACAGCGAAGCAGAGCCCAAGCAGCCCCTGGGCTAAACCAAGCGCCCACAAGTTGCGATAGCGCCGAAAAAGTGCGCACGAGACGATGCCCCACATCAGCGTGGCCGCCGTGAGCGTGAGATTCGGCAGATGCGCTGCCGCGAAGAGGATACCGGCAATAATCACAGCGGCACTTTCGTTTTGCAAAATGCCCAGCAAACACTCCATCACAAAATCCTGCAAAAGAAATTGCTGATAAATCGTCCATAACACATAGCCGGAAACATGCGAGAAATCGGCTTTGTAAAGTGCATGCAGCGTGCCAAATTCCGCCGCAACGAAAACACTCAGCGCCGTAAGAGCAACCGCCGCGGGCAGGATCCAGACCGACGCGATAAAGCCGCGCCAGCCCAATCCAAGTTCGTCACGGCTCCGGCGACGCGACAGCACCAGCAACAAAGTCAGCAGCAAAGCGATCGGCGAAAGAATGCGCTGCAGGTGCTCTGGCGACCAGATTATTCCGACGATCACTCCATAGCCGAGGATCAGCTCAACGAGGTTCCGAGTGCGGCTGGAGTGAATGCGCGGCATGGATTTGCAAAATCAGACCACTATTTCCGGCGTAGCTTCAAGCAGGCTGCGCGTATAAGGATGCTGCGGCCTCTCTGTGACCTGTTCGCTCGCGCCGATTTCTACAATCTTGCCGCGATACATCACAGCAATGCGCGTCGAGAGGTAACGCACCACCGGCATGGAATGGGAGATGAATAGGTAAGTCAGTCCGAAGTCGCGTTGCAGTTGCGCCAGCAGATTAACGATCTGCGCCCCCACGCTGACGTCGAGGGCAGAGACCGGTTCGTCGGCAACAATAAACTTCGGACGCACCGCAAGCGCCCGGGCGATTCCGATCCGCTGTCGCTGTCCCCCGCTGAACTCGTGGGGGAAACGCCGGAGGATCGATTCATCCAGTCCCACGGCGCGAAGCAATTCAACCACGCGCCCGCGAATCCCGTCTTTCACCCTTCCATGGCCATGCTCGAAACCATGAATGATCAGTGGCTCAGCGATGATCTCCTCAACTCGGAATCGCGGATCGAGCGACGCGAAAGGATCCTGAAAAATAATCTGCATATCGCGGCGCAGCCTGCGCATCTCCCCGTGGCTAGCGCCAAGCAGGTCGCGGCCAGCAAATTGAATGCTGCCGGCGGTCGGTTCGATCAAGCGCAAAATCAATCTGCCGAGCGTGCTCTTTCCTGACCCGGATTCGCCCACCAGTCCGAGCGTTTCGCCCGCATCTATGTCGAGCGATACATCGTCAACCGCGCGCACCTCGCCCCCGCTGCGTCTTCCTCCAAGCGCATTTTCGCCCTGCGAATAGATTTTCGTCAGATTCCGGATTTCGACAAGCGCCATTTTCTACCCTTCGAGGATCAACTTTTTCATACGTTCAACAACCAGGCCGACTCGCTGCTGGCTTGCGGAATCCGGTAGCAGGTGGCCGGGGAGGGCTTCGACAAAGTCGCGAGTGGATAGTAGACCCCGGAAGGCATCGCTTAGATACTTCCGCAGGTCTGCCGGAGAAATACGAGCTTCGTCCACCAATTCGGCTCGTCCATCGACGACGGTCACAATGTCTTCTAGATCGTGGCTCATGCGAAAGTCGTTCTCGCCGCGTCCGCGAAAGGCGTCTAACTTAGTGGCCAGAAAATAAGGCGCTGTGATAACACGTATTTCGACTTGGCCAATCGCGCAATTCTGGGCATTTTCCAAGGCAGGACGATACCAACGGTTAGTAAATCCGAGAACAGAGATGTCTGTCGGCATGAAGTCAAGAATCAGGTCTCCATTCATCCAGCGACAAATCGGATTCCCCCCAGAATGAGGTTGGTGGAAACCGAGCTCGCGGAGACGACCCTCAAGGAGTGTGAAATCTACGTAGGAACGCGCTGCGACAATTGCGTCCACGTCAAGCGTCGATCGAACGGGCGAGGCGGCAGGATCGGTGAGAAGCAATCCGGTCACACAGCCACCGACGAATGCGATTTCGCCCAAAAGAGGTTTCAGCTTCTCGGCCGCCGCAACCAGGCGCGCCAGATTCGGGTTTGATTCAGGCAAGTTCACCGCGAGTCGATTTTGGCGGTCAGTTCGCGAATGGCGATTTCGCGTTCGCGCGCACGCCCCTCGCGAATTGCATCGACCAAGGCTAATAGTTCGTAAAGCTTCGGATCGCGCATCGCAGCCTGCGGAACGCTCTTGTAAAGTGGGGAAAATGCAATGCCGCGGAATGGCCCTGCTGCGTGTGGCCATACAGGCGGCAAAGGAAAATCTTGGGAAAAATGCTGATTGAGCGGAGCGGCTGCTTCGGCGGTGGGAATTCCACGAGTAGGACCACCACGCTCAACAGGAAAGGCGTACTTTACACCGTGGATAAGGAACTCCTTCAGATTGTTATTGTTTGGCCAAAGCCAGACTCGCGTGGATTCCTCTTCCAATCCTGGCGGGGATGGAACCGCAGGAGCACTCAATAGACGAGCCACTTCGGCGCGGCTAACCGAGCGAAACACCTGCGATGCGCTCATAAACAAATCCCTGCCCAGGTCGGCATAGGTCCAGCGTTTGCTCCCGTCGCGGTTGGCGAGCAGTTTTAGCAACACGACGACATCCTGAGAATGAAGGGACATAGCCATTCCATATTCCAGAATATGGAATATGTCCATAATATACATACTAACTATAGTAATATCAATGCATTCCATATTCCGGAACAAGATAGAAGCAAGTAATCCCTCCTCTCATCCCGCCGCAATCATCGGCACCGCTGCCAGCGCCGCCAGCAACCCGATGAACCGCCAGCGGGTGAAATGTTCCTTCAAAAATACGCGGGCCAGCAGAACGGTGACTGCCGGATATAACGACGAGATAACAACCGCTTCGTCCAACCGCCCGGTCTGACTGGCCCGAACGAAAAGAATCGTACCTATCGAGTCGATGCAGCCAGTGAGTATTCCCCAACGCACCCCCGCCGAAGTGATGTCGCTGAAATTTCTTTGTAGCAGGACGATTGCCCCCGTTATCAGCAACCCTCCGGTTCGAGTAAACGTCGCAATCCACAATGCCGATCCGTCGCCCGCCTGGCGCACGCACAAATAGAATCCGGCAAAGCCTGTTCCCGCGAGCAAAGCGAGCCCAATCCCCTCCGGAGTATTTCCATCCTCCGCCCGCGTGATCAGCCATAGCCCAATCGCAGCCAGGACAAATCCGATCATCGGAATGCGACCCGGCAGCCCCTCCGTGAACATGCCAAAAACTGTCGGAATCGCCGCACTCAGCACCGCGGCTACGGGCGCGGTCAATCCCATTCTTCCGGTGGAAAGCGCGCGATAGAAAATTGCCAGCGCGCCACCCCCACAGGCTCCTCCCGCGAGCACCCATAGCACGCTTCGTCCCGAAGGAAATTGCGCATGAGTTGAGGATGCCAGCGTCCCTACCAAAACCAATCCACCCAGGTTCACCACCGTGGTAAATAAAAACGCATTGGCCCGGCGAGTGGCGTAGCCGCCGAGAAAATCGCTGGTCCCCCACGCCAGAACCGCGGCCATGCCGTAAACGGCAGTCGTGATTTGAGGTGTGGCAGCCACGAATGAGGAGGGTAACATGCGATGGCTGGCGGTCCCCGCCACTTGCCCTTGCGGTTTGCTTTTACCCAAGTCGAACCGGCAGCGCTCACTCCGGGCCCTCATTCTTTAGCCCAACGGACCATCTTTGCGTGATAAAATCTGCCCAAGTATCTACTCATAATTTTCTGAGAGCCCAGGTTTGATTGAACTAGCACCTTCGATTCTTGCGGCGGACTTCGCCCGTCTTGGCGAACAAGTGCGTGCCGCCGGCGAAGGCGGAGCCAGCGCTATCCATGTCGATATCATGGACGGCCACTTCGTCCCGAACCTTACCGTCGGTCCGCCGCTCGTAAAATCACTGCGCCGGGTTACGAAGCTGCCGCTCGATTGCCATTTGATGATTGAGAATGCCGACGAATTTATCCCCGCGTTTGCCGAAGCTGGCGCGGATTGGATTTCAGTGCATCAGGAAGCGTGCCGCCACTTGAATCGCACGCTGCACCTGATTAAAAGCCATAATTGTCTGGCAGGCGTCGTGATTAATCCGGCCACTCCTGTGGATTTGCTCGTAGAAGTGTTCGACATTGTGGATTACGTGCTGGTAATGTCAGTCAATCCCGGCTTCGGCGGACAAAAATTCATTCCCGCTACGCTGCACAAAATGCGTCAGCTAACTGAGATTCGCAGCCAACGCGGCCTCACTTACCGCATCGAAGTAGATGGTGGCGTGGCTCACGATACGGTAGCCGACGTCGTGCGCGCAGGTGGAGAAATTCTGGTGGCGGGCAACGCCGTGTTCGGCAGCGGCGATCCAACAAGGAACGCAGAAGCATTGCTCAAGGCGGCGAACGAAGCAATGCTGCTGAGAGTCTAAGCAACTTCTCATTGCCGATCGCCAATTTTCGATTGTGAAGCGTTCCAATCGGCAATTGGAAATCGACAATTGGCAATCCTTGATCCGAGGTCTTATGTCACGTCGAGTTCCGATCATCGCAGTATTGGGCGTCCTGCTTATCATTACGTCCGCGTGCACGAATAAAAAATCCGTCAATCCGCTGGCCAACGTAGGTTCGAAGCAGCCGGATAAGGTCCTGTTCGACCGGGCCATGGATGCGATGAAGCACAACCGCTTCGATGTGGCTCGCATGACTCTCCAGACCTTGATCAATACCTATCCCGACTCCGAATACATCGCGCGCGCCAAACTGGCAGTCGGCGATTCCTGGTACGCCGAGGGCGGGACCGCTTCGCTGGCGCAGGCCGAGCAGGAGTATCGCGACTTCGAGACATTCTTTCCCAACATGCCGGAAGCCGCCGAAGCCCAGTTGAAAATCGCCAACATCCAATACCAGCAGATGGAGAAAGCCGACCGCGATTTCACTCACGCCAAGCGCGCGGAGGAGGAATATCGCAACCTGATCATGCAGTACCCCGACAATCCCAAACTTGTGAAAGAAGGCAAAGAGCGTCTGCTGGAAGTGCAGGAAGTACTGGCGGAGCGCGAGTTCGAGATTGGAAAGTTCTACTACCTGCGGATGTCCTATCCCGCATCCATTGCCCGCCTCAAGACACTGGTCGAAAAATATCCGCTCTACAGCCGCGCCGATGAAGCCCTTTTCATCCTTGGACAGGACTACGAAGGCCAAATGGCTCAACTGCGCCTGCGCCCCACTTGCGTCAAGACCAGCCCAACACCCGGCTGCGTCGGCGAGCAAATTAAAGCGAACATGATCGAGGAACTCACCAAGCAGGCCGCTGGCGCCTATTCCCAGATCATTACGCGCTATCCCGTCATGGACCGGGGTGATGATGCCAGGAAACGGCTCATCGCTCTGCACCAGCCAGTTCCGCGACCCACCAAGGCGGCGCTGGCGCAGAACCGCAGAGAAGACGAAAGCCGCCGCGAAAGCACCACTGTAACCCGCTTAATGAGTGTGGTGAAGAAAGGTCCCGATGTAGATATGGCAGCGAAGGTGGGCGATCCCACTTTGGTTGACCCCACGCCAGTCGCCGCTAATCAGGAGACCATCAGAACGACTCGCGAAGCTATGGGCCTGCCCACCGGTGATCACAGCTTGACTGTGGAAACGGTTGGCACCGGAACTCCCGCGGCCAATGAACCGGCTCCGCGGTCCGATACGCCAGCGCCTGCCAGCACCGATCCTTTTGCCCGGTCAAACACTACTGCCGATCCCAACGAGCTCAAGCCCACGGCACCGGCCAACGAATTGAAACCCAGTGGCCCGCCCGATCCCAACGAATTAACTCCAACTCCCGGCGCTCAGACCGCCGCGGCCAACAGTCAACCTGTGGCTCCGCCCGTCCAGGTCAATGAGATCCAGTCGGGTCAGGCGAATTCGAACAGTTCTCAAGCTGCGAATGCGGACGCCAGCTCCAGTCTCGCCACCGACAAAGATATTTCCAGCAGCAAGAAAAAGAAGAAGAAGGGATTAAAGAAAATCTTGACCTTCTGATGCGCGCCTGTTCCATCGTCAGGAATTTGTTCCAGGGTTCTCTTGATGGTGTTTCGACAGTTCCTCGGCGCTAGACTCCGGTAGATGAGAGCTGCCTCCGTCCTCTTCGCTCTGTAGATTTTTGCAGCTTCTCCAGAGCGGCACGCAGTTCTTCCAGGCGATCGCGTCTGCGCTGATGCTCAGCTCTCGCTTCCAAAGTCACGGCTTCGCCGAGCTCCCAATACAAGGAGTTGGCGGAGTGGATGGAATTCATCTCCGACACTAATGCTGCGATGTTGGCCTGTATAGGCTTGGATCCCATAGGCCTGCCCCTGGGCCAGAATTGGCCAATCTTCCTACGACTCGATTCTCTGCAGCCTACTCCTCATTCGAACTCCGAAGGAGGAAATTTTCCAATACCTGAAGATTAGTTGATTTAGTACCAAAGTATAAGACCGGCGGCTACTCTCTTTTCTGTGCCTTTACGCCTGGCTGGGTTCCCAACGCACTAGACGCTGACCCCTAGTAACCGGGTAACCTCCCGTCTGATCATTGACTTACCTCTTCAGGCAGGTTACCTTCGCGATATCTCCCCTCAGAAGAGGAAAAATTTCTTTGGCCCGGAAGATACTGCTCGCCGACGACAGCGTGACCGCCCAGAACATGGGGCGCAAAATCCTCGCGGATGCGGGCTACGAGGTCATCACCGTCAATAACGGGTCCGCCGCCCTGAAAAAGATCGCCGAGCTAAAGCCCGATCTTGTGATTCTCGATGTTTACATGCCGGGCTACAGCGGCCTCGAAGTTTGCCAGCGTCTCAAGGAATCGCAGGACTCGTCGCGCATTCCGGTGCTGCTAACCGTCGGCAAACTGGAGCCTTTCAAGCCCGAAGAGGCGCACCGCGTGCGGGCTGAAGGCTTTATCGTCAAGCCCTTCGAAGCCAGCGAACTGCTCAGCGCTTTGTCGAAGCTCGAAGATAAAGTAGTACCGCGCGCCGAGCCCTCCAAGCCTGGACGTTTCGCTCGCGCCATCGCTGCCGCCGAGGAGTCGTCTCGAATCTCTCGCAACGACACGTCCGGGGACGACGGCTGGAAGAGTCGCATCGCATTTCCCCACGAGAAAACCGCGGGAGAAAAAGTTGCCGAGGAAGATTCCACTTACAACCCCGTGAATCGTGATCTCCGTACAGTAGTGGAGCGCCCCGCGGAGAAAGCTGCAGAGCAGCGCGCCACGGCGCCGCGCCCAACGGCCAATCCCAGTCTGGATGTCGCGGCCCTGGCTCCGCCCGGTTTTCCCCAGGATGTCACTCCGGAAGAAGTTGCCGCAATCGCAGCCGCCGCTGCTCAGATCCAGATGGCTACATCTATCCGCGACGAGCAACCGCCCTCTGCCGCGGAAAGCACGATAGCGAGTTCCGCCAGTAGCCTGGAGAAAAGTTCAACCGAAAATTTGGCAACAGCACACCAGCTCGCCGGTCGAGCCGATGATATCTCTCGTGAAACTGAGCCTGCTTTAACTCAGGAAGTGCAGGCGAAAGGCGTCTCTACTGAAGAATCGCGGGACGTTCCTGTAAACGATGCGCCCGTAAACGATGTGCCCGTAACCATGGCGGCCGCCACTCAATCCATAGCCGCCGCAGACGGAAACACTTCGCGATGGACTGCCGTTGCCGTTGCTCTGGAAGCCGACGAGGCGATGGTCTCCCTCGAGCAGGAAATGCAGAAAGCCTATGCCGCTTTCGTGGCCGAGGAAGCCGCCCCCGCGAATGAGACAGCCGAAATTGCGTTCTCGCAGAATCTTCCTGCAGCCGCAGAGGTTTCCGCAGAACCGCAGCCGGAGTCGATTTCCAGCTCAGAATCTGTGCCAACGCCGCAACCTGAGCCCATCCCAACTTCAGATACGTCAAACGCCGAAACCGCACCTCAGTCGCAAGACAACCCTGAAGCAACGGCCTCCCTCATTGATGCCAACATCGCTTCAGCTCAAGAGCCCGCTGCTTTCGTTCCGCAGACGGAACCTGCATTGGCTGAGGCCGCAGAGCCTGCGTCTATAGAAGCCCAAGCCGCGCCGCCTTCTCAATTCCCGGAGCCGAATTCCGAAACCGCTTCTGATTCTGTGAGCGCAGTTGCGGAAACCGCCGCCGCTGCTCCCCAGGAATTGCCATCCGCGCCGCCATCCGAAGCCGCCATCGCCGAGACGGCAGCGTCCGGTAATGCTTTTGCGCCGATCCCTCACAGCGATCCTGTCGAGGAATACAAAATCGATCAAACCAACGAAGATCAACCCCAGGAAGATTCCGAAGCCTTGAAGAACACCGCAGCAGCGTGGGCCAGTTGGCGGCAAATCCGCGACACCGGTGATGCAAAACCCGAAACTGCTGAACCAGTCCGCGAGGAACTTAATATCCCCGAGCCGCCTCCGGCGGAATCCGCTGCCATGGCTGTTGCCGCCGGCGCCGAGCAGAACGCACAAGATTCCGCCGCTCCGTCCCCCGAAAATCCTCAGGATGTCGCCAGCATCGTTGATAGCGTTCTCGCCGATCTTCGCCCCCGCCTCATGGCCGAGATCACTCGTAAGATGTCCGAGAAAAAGTAATTCCGCGCCGTTGCATTGTCCCGCTTCGGTTTCCCTCTTTAGTGAATATCCCCACTTTTTCCACCTGATTAAAAACTATCAATAGCATTGGTATTGCAACACTCCTTATAAACTGAGTACATTCGTCGTATCGCCTCCAGGCCGGAGTGTTGCGCGTCATGAACGACCGGATTATCTCTCACTACCGCATCCAGGAAAAACTTGGAGCGGGTGGCATGGGAGTGGTCTACAAAGCCGAAGACATTCGTCTCGGCCGTCTGGTCGCGCTGAAGTTCCTTCCGGAAAACACCGCCATCGACGGACACGCTCTCGAGCGCTTCAAACGTGAGGCCCGTACCGCCTCCGCGCTCGATCATCCCAACATCTGCACCATCTACGAAATCGACGAAGACCAGGGCCGTCCCTTCATTGCCATGCAACTGCTCGAGGGAAAAACTCTGGCCGACCGCATCGGCAACCAACCTGTTCCCCTCGCCACTTTGCTCAACTGGGCCCTGCAGATTTCAGACGCCTTGCAGGCGGCGCATGCCAAGGGAATCATCCATCGGGATATAAAGCCAGCCAACATTTTCGTCACTACCCGGGATCAGGCAAAGATCCTCGACTTCGGTCTGGCAAAACTCGAGCTGCCCGATTTGGCGGCCTCGAGCACCCCAACCCGGTCCATGAATGCTCCGCTCACCCACACCGGCGCCACCGTCGGCACCGTTGCCTACATGTCCCCCGAGCAGGCGCGCGGTGAGCCGCTTGATGCTCGCACCGATCTTTTTTCCTTCGGAATTCTGCTTTATGAAATGGCTACTGGCAAGCAAGCCTTCTCCGGCCCGACCTGGGCCGTCACGGTTCACGCGATCCTTGGCCAGGCGCCGGTTTCCCTGAACGAATCCATGCCCGGCCTGCCTCACCGGTTGCAGGAGATCATCGACAAGGCGCTGGTGAAGAATCGTGATCTGCGCTACCAGACCGCCGCTGATATTCACCGCGATTTGCTGCAACTAAAAAAAGACTTCGAAGCGGGAAAAAGCCTGAAGTCGAGTCGCACCGCAGCCATCTGGACACGCAAACGAAAGCTCCAGCTCACCCTCGCCGCGTTCTGCGTCGCATTGCTCGTCGCGGCCGCAATCTGCTTTCCGCAACTCGCGCATCGCGTCCGCTCGACTGCGGCTAGCTTCGCCGCACCCGGGGTGCCGGCAAAGAAAAGCATCGCCATATTGCCCCTCGCTACCATCGCCGACGATCCCAAGCTCACCGCCTTCGGCAAAGGCCTGCTCGAAGATGTCAGCGCAAAGCTTTCGGAATTGGGCGCCAATCACGATCTGGAAGTCGTTTCTCCGCGCGCCCTCGAAGACAAGAAAATCTCTACACTGGCCGACGCGAAAAAAGAATTCGGCGTCAACCTCGGCCTCGCCGTTTTCCTCAAACAGGATGGCGACCTGGTTCGCGCTTCCTACAACCTGATCGACACCACTACGGATAAAAACCTCGCCGGAGACTCAATTACCGCGCCCGTCTCCGACCTGTTCACCATCGAAGACAAACTCACCAGTGGCGTCGCCGATGCGCTGCACATCAACCTTCGCACTGACGAGCGTCAGGCTCTCGGCGCACACGCCACCACCATGCCGGAAGCCTATCAATACTACGTGCAGGGTCTGGGCTATCTTCAACACAGCGCCGAGCGCGAATCGCTCACCAGCGCCGAGATCGTTTTCAAGCAGGCGCTCAAGCTCGATCCCAATTACGGCCCCGCGCAAGCCGGCCTGGGTGAAACCTATTTGTATCTCTACCATATGACCCAGCAGAAACGGTGGATCGAGCCCGCGCAACAAGCCTGCGCTAAAGCCATTCAACTGGGCAATGCCGGAGCCGAAGGCCACACATGTTTGGGAACGCTCGAAAACGCGACCGGACAATTTGAAAAAGCTGCCGCGCAATTTCAGCAGGCCGTCGAACTCGATCCCGTCAACGATCAGGCTTATTGGCACCTTGCCGAGGCCTACCAGAATCTCAACCAGCTCGACAAAGCCGAAGAGACTTTCAAACGAAGAATCAGCGTTCGTCCGGACTATTGGCGGGGATACAGCGCCCTCGGAGTGTTCTATATCAGCCAGGCCGAATACGACAAAGCCCAGGTCATGTTCGAGAAGGCCGCCTCGCTCAAGCCAAACGACTATCGCGACTACAGCAACCTCGGCGCGGCTTTGCTCTACGAAGGCAAGGATGAAGAAGCAACCCGCGCATTCGAGACCTCCATTGCCATCCGTCCCTCGCACATGGCATATGACAACCTCGGAGTTGCGTATTTACATTTGCGTAAATTTGATCAAGCCGCGCGCAACACGCAGGAAGCTCTCAAGATGGAGGACAGCGATTACCAGGCTTGGGGAAATCTTGGCGATGCCTATTTCTATGGCGGCAATCATGCCGCAGCGACGGACTCCTACCAGAAAGCAATCTCGCTCGCCGAGCAGAAACTGAAAACCAATCCTCGCGATACTGAGGTTCTAAGTGACCTGGCAAACTATTCAGCCATGCTCGGTGACCGCAGCCGCGCCCTCGATTACCTTGACCGTTCCCTGGTCGGCAACAAGGATAAAGAATTGCTTTTCCAGGCCGCGCTGGTGTACAACCAGTTGCACGAAACTGGGACCGCTTTAGAGTGGTTAAGCAAGGCTCTGGCTGCGGGATACTCGAAATCGGTGGTAAGCAAAACTCCGAACCTGGATAATCTGCACGGCAACCCCCGCTATCTGGCCTTGATGCAGTAGAACGAAAAATCGAAAATCCAGTCAAAATTTAGGAGGTCTACAATGCCAATGCCATCAGTCGATGTGGTAACCGGAGTTGTCACGAACGGTCCCATTAAAGACGGTGAGGAGTTTCAGTGGACGTGTTCCGAAGACTCAGGCGACATCAAGGTAACCGCCCAGCTCATGCCCGGCGGAAAACCATGGTTCAGCCCCAGTCCCGCTTCCTTCACCGCACCCGGTGGAAGCGCCACCGTAACCGCAGAAGGAGCCAGCGTCACCGGATGGACTTACACCGCGAACGTGGAAACGGATAACGCGCGCATTCAGGTCGATTCATCCATGGGAACGCACCAGAAGGCCAGCTAGCTGAGTTGTTTCAGAAAATAACTGATCGTCCTTCGGCCATAGTTGCGGCCGAAGGACGAAGCACTCATACAAACCTCCCGCAATCATCTGCATGCGGCCGCAGGCCTGAAATGCGTTTCCCCGTTTGACGGGGTGGAAGGAAGGGACGGCAAAACTGCCACACCCCTCCTCGGGGGGGCCTCGACATGGAAAGTGTAGGAAGCTAGCACTCAGAACAAGACAACGGCGTTATAAACCATGTGGAGAATAACCGCTGGCATGAGCCGACCAGTTCTCTTGAATAGGAGCGCATTTGTAGTACCTAGCAAGAAAACCGGCAACCACGAGAGCGCCGGATGATAAATCGCAAAAAAAGCTGCACTGCCAACCACAGCGCGCCATCCACCCCACTCACGATCCAATGCTCTAAAAAGCAGACCCCGAAAAAGATACTCTTCCGCGAATGGAGCGAACCCCACCGCCATCACCGCGTAAGACACTTTCAGGTTGGGTATTCTCGCCATCTGTTCCTGAGACTTGCGGATAATTTCAGCGCTAAACGGAATATGATGCAAGACGGCTACGTACCCATGGCAAACAAACCCAACACCAATCCTCCAGCTGCTCCCAGCAGTAGCAATGAGAGAAACTTTCCGTCTCGAATTACATCGGTACTCCACCAAGATCCCGGTTTCCTCGGGGGTGCCGCTTCCCAACGCCAGACATCTTGAGGCCCAACACCGCGATTGCTCAGAAAACTCGATACGCCGATTGAAACGATCACGGCACAAATGCCATAACTAATGGCTTGCGCCACGGCGATGTTTTCCCGTCCTGCCAACACCAACACGAATCCAGTCAATATCGCTCCGCCTTCCACCAAAATGCTGATCGCTATCATGGCGTGCATCAGCGTGGGCGGGGGTGGAAGGGTTTCTGACCATGGATCGTAGAGGTAAGGCAAACGGGCCCGGAAATTCTCCCACATTGCTGCGGCGGTCAGGTAGGAGTAGACGATTCCCATAATGGCGATGTGCCATTGTTGAGTTAATATTCCGATGGCAAATGTCAGCATGCCTAACTGGGCTGCCCCTCGGCGAGTCCAGGGAATTTTCTCTCGTTCGCCGGACGACGACGTTACCGAGACGAGCGTGACCGTCTTTTCGGCCATGCTCCGCCCGAAAAAGACCCAACCGATTCCCACCAGCACGATTTTCCAAATATTGGCTGGAAAGAGAAACGCTGCATAGCAAAGCACGAGTGCCACGATGCCCGAGGAGATGAGGGACCAAAGCCATGCCTTGGCCTTCAAGAGACCCTCTAAGCCTCTGGGCCATGTCAGCGCAATCCACAGCGCGGCCCCTTCCGATGAAAGGGATTTTGGTCCGAGTATCCAAAGAAAATATGTTCCAAATAAGATGCTCACGCCACAAAGATAATTCCACGCTCCTTGGGCATGGCTCAACAGTCCGCGCAAGTTAAAAACCTGGATGCTCGCCACTGTCAGCGGGATGAGAATTGTCTGGACAATGGCACTGCGATCGCGAATGAACCACAGAAACTCCTTGCGATAGAGGGGCTCCTTGCCAAAGCCTACTTTTCCTTTTCTTCGAACAGCCGGACCCGAATCTGCTGCAGCAAAGTTACCGCTAAGACCCCGTTGTGCGCCCCATATACTGAACCAAATTGCGCCGGCGACCGTGATGCTCGCGACGGCCCAGCAGGCAAGCATTCCCGATAGAAATGAGAAAGAGCCGTCTCCTTGTCCTCCGAGAAATAGGCGTAGCCATGGCCAGGGCAGTGCAGCGAGCAGATCAAGAAGTCTCCCAAGCACGCCGAGTTTAGGTATGACGAATAGTCCCACGAAGAACAGCATCATGGACGCGTAGCCCAGCCAGCTCATGAGCCCAATGATTGCTCCACGGGATCGCTGTGGAAACCGGAGAATCACTCCTATCTCAAGCGCTTTTCCAAGGCATGCTGCCGCTACGGTTACGGGAATGCCAATGAATAATACCGCGAGAGCTCCGCCTCCTGGGTCGTAGATAAAACCGTACAAAAATCCCACGAATAAAGGAGCACTCCAATAAATTGGATTGGCGGCCATGGGAGATAACATGTCCGCGAGAAAGACCGCCCCGGACGGTACCGGGTGAGTGAACAGCCACTCCCACATGGGATGTCTGCGACGCTGGAGATCAAGTTCGAGGCCTTCTCCCTGAAAGACCACCATCACAACCCACCAGATAAGGACTACGGAACCCAGCATTGTTGGGATAGACCCCGTTCGAAAAAAGGTGGGTAATCCAGGAGATGCTTCATCCTCGGTGATAAAATCGCGTGTTCCGTCATAACGTACAGCATTACGGAGCTTCTGTTCGACATCTGCTTGCATCCCGCCATACCTGTCTGCGATTTGCTTGGCTTCGGAGGAGTAGTAGGACGGAGGAAGGTTTTGATCGTCCGCTCTTGCTAAGTCTACGGAGGCTATTTCCGCGGTATTCGCCGCGTTCAAAAACCACCGACTAACGACGATCTTCCCTTGGCGCTCGACTTCGATGCGTTGACCGGATTTAACAGCATCGCGTACGACAAATGCCGCGACAATGTTGAGGATGGCCATGAAGAGAACGGCTACCGCGAAGCCTAGTCCGCTCCAATCGGTCGAATTCTGGCCCGCACGCTGACGAAGCAACTCCTGTTGCCGTTTTCTTCGGCCAGTAGCTCGTTTTTTCGCTATACCGAGGATGAGTAGAACAGTAGTCGAGAAGCTCGGTGGACTGGGAAGGTCACTCTTCATGACTGTGGTGGTCTGGCGGTCAGCTTTAGAAAAATGTCCTCCAGGCTGATTAAGCCAAATGAGGAGCGAAGTTCTTCCAGAGACCCTTTCGCCACAAGTGTTCCCTCATTGATGATGACGGCATGAGAACAAAGTTTTGTCACATGATCCATCAGGTGAGTTGAAAACAACACGGTGGTCCCCAGTTGCGCTGTTTCAAAGATAAGGTTGTAGAAAAGATGAGTCGACTCGACATCGAGTCCGTTAGTAGGCTCATCGAGAACCAGGAGCTTGGGCTGATGCAACATAGCCAAAAGCAATCCGAGCTTTTTTTTCATCCCACGTGAGTAGTCCTCGGCGTAATTATCGATATCTTCGGCCAGTCGCAGTTTAGCCATGACCGGCGTGATTCGATCCATTGTCGCCTGCACATCTAAGCCATGCATCGCCGCGCTCAGTTCGAGCACTTCTCGACCAGACAGGTAGGAATAAAACACCGGCTCGTCAGGGAGAAATCCTATCAGCCGCTTGACTTCCACGCGATCATCAAACGCATCACGGTTGTCGATGAGTAGTCTTCCCTCTGTTGCCTTGAGAATCCCCATGAGAAGTCGAAACAAAGTTGTTTTTCCAGCACCATTGGGACCCAGCAAGCCGCAAATTTGTCCGGACGGAACCGAGAAAGTTATGTTCTTGAGCGCAATTTTGTAGCCGAAGGATTTTGTGACGTTTTCAATCTCTACCAGAGCTGAAGACTGCTTAGCACGATCCTCGGGAAGAGGAGCGACGCTTTTGTCTTCACTCAGTGAATGACTGTCGGGCATCTCGGGTCGCAAATCGAAAATGTTGTTGAATTAAATCCCTGTTAGGCCAACTGAGCATACGACAAGATCTGCCAATCCTGAAGTCGAAACATGGAATCCAGGCCATCTTCGACTCTCAGCAGATGTCTCCCTTTCGCTCATTGACTCTTGGCGCGACGCCTGGCTCTTTCCCGGTAGAGCTGATTCGCCTTCGCGATCTTAGCAAGAGTCTTGCGGCGAACGGGTTCGCCTTTCAAGATCTTGGTTAGGGTGTGATGGCTTAGGCCACTATCGCGTTCTAGTTTACGAATTCCGAACTTGAGAATGTCGTTTTTGATATCTTCGCCCGCAACTACCTGTTTCGATTGTTGATATTCGAACGACGTGAATTCAACGAGACTCAAATCCTCGCCTTGCTCCCATCGGCGGTCGGTTTCTTTGCCTACGTAGCGACGCGATGCGGCGACTACGAAAGACCGTTGCAACAATCCTCGTGTTTCACACGTGCAGGGAGTTCCATTAGGCGCTAAAGACTTGGCCTCAGGATGCTTGGTGTACAGGTAAAGCACGTGTGCGTAGGTTCGCGGAATTACCTTGTCCAGTTGCGCGGTTTGCTCCAGGGCAAGTTGATAGACCTTGCCGTCAAAGATGTTGATGCACTCTGATTTGAGCCATTCAATCCTCTTGGACGTGAACGACGTGACGAGCGTGAATCGGCTGTTGTCAACATCTGCTGGATGCCCTCCACAGCTGTCAACTTGAGGAAGCAACAGAAAACTAAAAGGTCGTGGATCGAGTCGCTGCAAAATGTTCGGAGTGCTGATCACGATGGGCATCATGGCAGGAATATCCAACCAAGACGGTGCTGTGCATTTCAGGCCTAGCTCGGAGCGTAAGAGCCAATCCCAAACTTCAGCGATCCAGTTTCCCTCTTCACCTTCTTTCTCCTCTTTAGGTGCAGCAAGATAACCAAGTCCGTGGGCCTTCGGTTCAACAACTTTGATATCACCATGACCCGTGTTTTCGTAAATGGCATAGCGCTTAGAAGATACCGAATAACCGTAAAGCTGCCGTCTTGGCTTGCTGGAATCTGAATCAACATGATTTGCTTTCACAAGGCTTAGTATGGAGCCCTTGATGTAACGTCGATCATAGGGATTTAGGCGTTCGAATCTGTCGATGATGCTTTGTACTTCATCCCATGACAACGTTCTGAGGCCCTCGGCTCCTGCAATATGAAGAGGTTCGCTCCTTTGTGAGCTAACGATGCAAAGGCTGTCAGTGTCGCAAAACAAGTACGTTCCCTTGGCGTCGGCAACGCAGCGTTCTAGCATCGCGAGCAATAAGCGGCCACCGGCAGCGATGAGCGAACCCAAGATTGGGCTGTACCATCTTCCAGCCTGTTCGACTTCTTTGGAGGATTCTTCGTGCGAGTGTTCTCCCGAAAAGACTGCTATTGGGGTTGGTTCATCCATCGCTTTTGGATTCACCTCCACGAAGAGGCCGTATGAGCCGGAACTAGCGAAAATCTTAAGGAAGTACTCCATTGGATCGTCTTTTGGGAACTTTTTCCGTTCTTCTACGACACGACGAAAGAAGTCTTCTTTTTCTCGGGATCAATTTGCACCATGCCGCGCAAGTTTGTTGGTCTTAGTCCAGCTTGTTTGCCATGCGGAACGACGCGAATAGCTTTTTCGATTGGAGGAGCGTTGCCAGTTGAGAGAGCTGAAGCGATAACGTCAGGGCCAGCAAACCAGATTGGCTCTTCCGATGTCAGGTAGTTCGAGCCGATGTTCTGTGTTCTCCCATCGTAAACCGAGCGAACTGGAAAAATGCTCTCGTCTGGTCGGACTAGCGCGAAGAATTTGAACCCTCTCCATTTGTTAGCATCGAAAGCTCCGTCAAGCGCGATGCTGTTAACCGGCTCACGAATTTCATTCGTTGCGTCTTCGAACGACAGTCGCTTAGCAGTAAGAAGATCTGAGTTGCCAAGCAAGGAGCAGACTGTGGCATACTGCGAAACGAAATCCACCGGAACGACCGGCACTTCGGTGCAGCGAACACGACATTCCGCACGTCCACCGTAATAAGACTGCATAGCAATACCCTGAATCTTCTCCGGTATATCAAACTTTTGAAGAGGTGGAATGATGCCCATAGCTTCCAAGTAGCCTTTGGCAATCGTTGCTGGCGAATATGCCTTCTCGGGAAGCAGGTCGATGGGATGCCGATCAAACTCTCGCTTCATCGCGTTGAGCAGGGCCGTCGTACATTTCACGTCCTGACGAGCGTAGTCAATGTCTTCTTTTGTGACGCGTCCGCTCGGTGTGTGGTTCTTCTTCTGTTCGGTGGCATTAAACTTCTTGCACGCTTTCTTAAGCGAATACGAACGATTGTGCAGGGCCCATCCAAGAGTGCGGAGGTCGAGAAAGCGGCCTGTGGGCCATTGCCGCTCCTGGGGGCGTGGAAAACGTAAACTGATAAAAGCCGTCTTGCTGTTTAGGGACTTGACCACGATTCTTGGCCGGAATGTGTCTTCCTCAAGCTGGCCCGTTCGGATTCAACCACTGCGAAAGCATCAGTGACCATCCGCCATCAGATGCTCGTCCCCAATCGACCGCAATTCGACTCAGGTCAAACGGCGCATTGAAGGCCACGATTAAGCTTCCACGCTGGACAGCTTTCCAAAATACTCTCTTCAAGAAGACAGAGCGGGAGTAGAGTGCCAACTTCAATTTGGGCGGGAACGCCTGTACCTCGATATCTGCAATTTCGGAGCGCGCGTAGCTCTTAAGGATTTCGACCTGAGCTGCGTCAAGATCGTCGGCATAGAACATGCCTTCTTCTAAGCAGCGGTATTCGTCGCCGTTTCGTTCGCACAGCCGGTACACTGCGAACAGCAAGTCTTGTTCGGTGTCGGTTGTGGTTTCGGTGTCGAAGACAAGCACTTGTTCCAGGCCACATCGAAAGTCTCCGTTTCTTGTGTTTCCGTTCCCTTTTAGAAGCAGTGACAGTGTGTGCGCGAAGAAAAATGTCTTGAATTGTCATGCTTTAGTACCCCGTTTCCTATTGTCTTGTGAAACAAGCTCTTCCTCTTGCATGTCCAGGAACCACAAGAGCATGCAGACCGCTTGTCTTGCTCGACGAATACGCGTAAGCCGATCTGGCGTGTAACGCATATCGATTCCTGCGCCTTCGATGTAGCGCGTCAGCCTGACGTGGTGCTCCCGGCAAAGTAGAATCGTGAACCACACAACATGATTTCTTCCTCCCACGTGATGTTTCTCCACTTGGTCGGTACTGCCGCAAATGGTGCATCACCAAACTTCCCGAAGCCCGACCGGCGGCAAGCCGAACGGGCCTCGTGGGCTTATGCCCGGAAAGTCGTAGATTGCACCCGTTGGTCATCAGGCCACCAACGAGGAATAGAGTTGATCGAACGACTCTCCCTGCTCGGCTAAGGCTGTGAGGAGCTTCGGATCGGTGACCAGTGTGTGCCCGCCGATTTTCTTTCCACGAAAGGGTCGGAGCACCGATTCATCTCCCGAACGAAGGGAGACGCAGCTCTGGCGTTCACGTATGCCGCGAGTTCAGTTCCTCTCTGCTCCCCTTCGCTGCGACCTGAGTCAAACCGCCTGCGTCCTGGCCTGGGATTTGCAGATAACGCGTGAATTTGTCACGCGGAACGGCTCGGATTCGACCTCCAGCGTGATCTTGTCGCAGAGATGAGCCGACGTATTTTCGAATGGTGCGCTGACTGACACCTTCAGCCTTGGCAGCGTCAACGAGGGATGCACCGTGACGAATGGCGGTTAGAGCATGTAGGGCACGGTTTCGTGCTTCCAGGCTGCGAAAGGATAGCTTTGCCAATGGGAGTTTGGAGCGAGTACTAACCCTGGCTGCACCACTTGATGATTTTTTTGCTCGTGCTCTCTGTCGCTTTCCACTGTTTGGCCTTGTCATCTGTGTCCCCTCTCAAACGCAGTGTTGCATGGGGTTTCTCGCGCAGATCGGAGGGAGCCACAACGATCTGGTGCGATAACGTGTTTTTATAGGAGAATTGGTACGAATCTTGGTGCGATAGCGTGCGCAGCACCGTAATCGCACTTGGCAATTTAGGTCGATGAGCGATTTGACGGCATTTAACGCTATGGCCCGTAAACCTTCTAATTCGAAAAAACGCGGCCCGCACGAAGCAATCAAACCTCACCTACTGTTCGACAGATACCGGCACCTTAAACAGTTCTTTGAGAATGAATGGGGACGAATAGGCTTGGATCTTCGACGGGTCCGCGGGCCTGAAGGCGTGAGAAAAGCTTTGATGTGCGTCCCCGCTATCGAGCAGCGTATGCCTTTTCGCGAACACCGAGCAGCCTGCTTGATCGCGGATAAAAGTGAGAGAGTCAAACCCGAGGAGCTTTACCAGACAAGGCGGCAACACAAGGAAGCAGAAGATGCGGAACCCCGACTGTGGTCGGAGTATCGCTCAGACCAGGAGGCGCGAAAAGCTCGTGAAACGGTGACCGATTTTATCTCGTACTACGGTCCAGTGTTAAAAAAAAAAAAAAAAAAAAAAAAAAAAAAAAAAAAAAAAAAAAAAAAAAAAAAAAAAAAAAAAAAAAAAAAAAAAAAAAAAAAAAAAAAAAAAAAAAAAAAAAAAAAAAAAAAAAAAAAAAAAAAAAAAAAAAAAAAAAAAAAAAAAAAAAAAAAAAAAAAAAAAAAAAAAAAAAAAAAAAAAAAAAAAAAAAAAAAAAAAAAAAAAAAAAAAAAAAAAAAAAAAAAAAAAAAAAAAAAAAAAAAAAAAAAAAAAAAAAAAAAAAAAAAAAAAAAAAAAAAAAAAAAAAAAAAAAAAAAAAAAAAAAAAAAAAAAAAAAAAAAAAAAAAAAAAAAAAAAAAAAAAAAAAAAAAAAAAAAAAAAAAAAAAAAAAAAAAAAAAAAAAAAAAAAAAAAAAAAAAAAAAAAAAAAAAAAAAAAAAAAAAAAAAAAAAAAAAAAAAAAAAAAAAAAAAAAAAAAAAAAAAAAAAAAAAAAAAAAAAAAAAAAAAAAAAAAAAAAAAAAAAAAAAAAAAAAAAAAAAAAAAAAAAAAAAAAAAAAAAAAAAAAAAAAAAAAAAAAAAAAAAAAAAAAAAAAAAAAAAAAAAAAAAAAAAAAAAAAAAAAAAAAAAAAAAAAAAAAAAAAAAAAAAAAAAAAAAAAAAAAAAAAAAAAAAAAAAAAAAAAAAAAAAAAAAAAAAAAAAAAAAAAAAAAAAAAAAAAAAAAAAAAAAAAAAAAAAAAAAAAAAAAAAAAAAAAAAAAATTTTTTTTTTTTTTTTTTTTTTTTTTTTTTTTTTTTTTTTTTTTTTTTTTTTTTTTTTTTTTTTTTTTTTTTTTTTTTTTTTTTTTTTTTTTTTTTTTTTTTTTTTTTTTTTTTTTTTTTTTTTTTTTTTTTTTTTTTTTTTTTTTTTTTTTTTTTTTTTTTTTTTTTTTTTTTTTTTTTTTTTTTTTTTTTTTTTTTTTTTTTTTTTTTTTTTTTTTTTTTTTTTTTTTTTTTTTTTTTTTTTTTTTTTTTTTTTTTTTTTTTTTTTTTTTTTTTTTTTTTTTTTTTTTTTTTTTTTTTTTTTTTTTTTTTTTTTTTTTTTTTTTTTTTTTTTTTTTTTTTTTTTTTTTTTTTTTTTTTTTTTTTTTTTTTTTTTTTTTTTTTTTTTTTTTTTTTTTTTTTTTTTTTTTTTTTTTTTTTTTTTTTTTTTTTTTTTTTTTTTTTTTTTTTTTTTTTTTTTTTTTTTTTTTTTTTTTTTTTTTTTTTTTTTTTTTTTTTTTTTTTTTTTTTTTTTTTTTTTTTTTTTTTTTTTTTTTTTTTTTTTTTTTTTTTTTTTTTTTTTTTTTTTTTTTTTTTTTTTTTTTTTTTTTTTTTTTTTTTTTTTTTTTTTTTTTTTTTTTTTTTTTTTTTTTTTTTTTTTTTTTTTTTTTTTTTTTTTTTTTTTTTTTTTTTTTTTTTTTTTTTTTTTTTTTTTTTTTTTTTTTTTTTTTTTTTTTTTTTTTTTTTTTTTTTTTTTTTTTTTTTTTTTTTTTTTTTTTTTTTTTTTTTTTTTTTTTTTTTTTTTTTTTTTTTTTTTTTTTTTTTTTTTTTTTTTTTTTTTTTTTTTTTTTTTTTTTTTTTTTTTTTTTTTTTTTTTTTTTTTTTTTTTTTTTTTTTTTTTTTTTTTTTTTTTTTTTTTTTTTTTTTTTTTTTTTTTTTTTTTTTTTTTTTTTTTTTTTTTTTTTTTTTTTTTTTTTTTTTTTTTTTTTTTTTTTTTTTTTTTTTTTTTTTTTTTTTTTTTTTTTTTTTTTTTTTTTTTTTTTTTTTTTTTTTTTTTTTTTTTTTTTTTTTTTTTTTTTTTTTTTTTTTTTTTTTTTTTTTTTTTTTTTTTTTTTTTTTTTTTTTTTTTTTTTTTTTTTTTTTTTTTTTTTTTTTTTTTTTTTTTTTTTTTTTTTTTTTTTTTTTTTTTTTTTTTTTTTTTTTTTTTTTTTTTTTTTTTTTTTTTTTTTTTTTTTTTTTTTTTTTTTTTTTTTTTTTTTTTTTTTTTTTTTTTTTTTTTTTTTTTTTTTTTTTTTTTTTTTTTTTTTTTTTTTTTTTTTTTTTTTTTTTTTTTTTTTTTTTTTTTTTTTTTTTTTTTTTTTTTTTTTTTTTTTTTTTTTTTTTTTTTTTTTTTTTTTTTTTTTTTTTTTTTTTTTTTTTTTTTTTTTTTTTTTTTTTTTTTTTTTTTTTTTTTTTTTTTTTTTTTTTTTTTTTTTTTTTTTTTTTTTTTTTTTTTTTTTTTTTTTTTTTTTTTTTTTTTTTTTTTTTTTTTTTTTTTTTTTTTTTTTTTTTTTTTTTTTTTTTTTTTTTTTTTTTTTTTTTTTTTTTTTTTTTTTTTTTTTTTTTTTTTTTTTTTTTTTTTTTTTTTTTTTTTTTTTTTTTTTTTTTTTTTTTTTTTTTTTTTTTTTTTTTTTTTTTTTTTTTTTTTTTTTTTTTTTTTTTTTTTTTTTTTTTTTTTTTTTTTTTTTTTTTTTTTTTTTTTTTTTTTTTTTTTTTTTTTTTTTTTTTTTTTTTTTTTTTTTTTTTTTTAAAAAAAAAAAAAAAAAAAAAAAAAAAAAAAAAAAAAAAAAAAAAAAAAAAAAAAAAAAAAAAAAAAAAAAAAAAAAAAAAAAAAAAAAAAAAAAAAAAAAAAAAAAAAAAAAAAAAAAAAAAAAAAAAAAAAAAAAAAAAAAAAAAAAAAAAAAAAAAAAAAAAAAAAAAAAAAAAAAAAAAAAAAAAAAAAAAAAAAAAAAAAAAAAAAAAAAAAAAAAAAAAAAAAAAAAAAAAAAAAAAAAAAAAAAAAAAAAAAAAAAAAAAAAAAAAAAAAAAAAAAAAAAAAAAAAAAAAAAAAAAAAAAAAAAAAAAAAAAAAAAAAAAAAAAAAAAAAAAAAAAAAAAAAAAAAAAAAAAAAAAAAAAAAAAAAAAAAAAAAAAAAAAAAAAAAAAAAAAAAAAAAAAAAAATTTTTTTTTTTTTTTTTTTTTTTTTTTTTTTTTTTTTTTTTTTTTTTTTTTTTTTTTTTTTTTTTTTTTTTTTTTTTTTTTTTTTTTTTTTTTTTTTTTTTTTTTTTTTTTTTTTTTTTTTTTTTTTTTTTTTTTTTTTTTTTTTTTTTTTTTTTTTTTTTTTTTTTTTTTTTTTTTTTTTTTTTTTTTTTTTTTTTTTTTTTTTTTTTTTTTTTTTTTTTTTTTTTTTTTTTTTTTTTTTTTTTTTTTTTTTTTTTTTTTTTTTTTTTTTTTTTTTTTTTTTTTTTTTTTTTTTTTTTTTTTTTTTTTTTTTTTTTTTTTTTTTTTTTTTTTTTTTTTTTTTTTTTTTTTTTTTTTTTTTTTTTTTTTTTTTTTTTTTTTTTTTTTTTTTTTTTTTTTTTTTTTTTTTTTTTTTTTTTTTTTTTTTTTTTTTTTTTTTTTTTTTTTTTTTTTTTTTTTTTTTTTTTTTTTTTTTTTTTTTTTTTTTTTTTTTTTTTTTTTTTTTTTTTTTTTTTTTTTTTTTTTTTTTTTTTTTTTTTTTTTTTTTTTTTTTTTTTTTTTTTTTTTTTTTTTTTTTTTTTTTTTTTTTTTTTTTTTTTTTTTTTTTTTTTTTTTTTTTTTTTTTTTTTTTTTTTTTTTTTTTTTTTTTTTTTTTTTTTTTTTTTTTTTTTTTTTTTTTTTTTTTTTTTTTTTTTTTTTTTTTTTTTTTTTTTTTTTTTTTTTTTTTTTTTTTTTTTTTTTTTTTTTTTTTTTTTTTTTTTTTTTTTTTTTTTTTTTTTTTTTTTTTTTTTTTTTTTTTTTTTTTTTTTTTTTTTTTTTTTTTTTTTTTTTTTTTTTTTTTTTTTTTTTTTTTTTTTTTTTTTTTTTTTTTTTTTTTTTTTTTTTTTTTTTTTTTTTTTTTTTTTTTTTTTTTTTTTTTTTTTTTTTTTTTTTTTTTTTTTTTTTTTTTTTTTTTTTTTTTTTTTTTTTTTTTTTTTTTTTTTTTTTTTTTTTTTTTTTTTTTTTTTTTTTTTTTTTTTTTTTTTTTTTTTTTTTTTTTTTTTTTTTTTTTTTTTTTTTTTTTTTTTTTTTTTTTTTTTTTTTTTTTTTTTTTTTTTTTTTTTTTTTTTTTTTTTTTTTTTTTTTTTTTTTTTTTTTTTTTTTTTTTTTTTTTTTTTTTTTTTTTTTTTTTTTTTTTTTTTTTTTTTTTTTTTTTTTTTTTTTTTTTTTTTTTTTTTTTTTTTTTTTTTTTTTTTTTTTTTTTTTTTTTTTTTTTTTTTTTTTTTTTTTTTTTTTTTTTTTTTTTTTTTTTTTTTTTTTTTTTTTTTTTTTTTTTTTTTTTTTTTTTTTTTTTTTTTTTTTTTTTTTTTTTTTTTTTTTTTTTTTTTTTTTTTTTTTTTTTTTTTTTTTTTTTTTTTTTTTTTTTTTTTTTTTTTTTTTTTTTTTTTTTTTTTTTTTTTTTTTTTTTTTTTTTTTTTTTTTTTTTTTTTTTTTTTTTTTTTTTTTTTTTTTTTTTTTTTTTTTTTTTTTTTTTTTTTTTTTT
Source organism: uncultured Acidobacteriaceae bacterium (assembly GCA_963836305.1). Lineage (GTDB taxonomy): Bacteria > Acidobacteriota > Terriglobia > Terriglobales > Acidobacteriaceae > Sulfotelmatobacter. Next base: position 497,991 of record CAWIJP010000029.1, read on the forward strand.
TTTTTTTTTTTTTTTTTTTTTTTTTTTTTTTTTTTTTTTTTTTTTTTTTTTTTTTTTTTTTTTTTTTTTTTTTTTTTTTTTTTTTTTTTTTTTTTTTTTTTTTTTTTTTTTTTTTTTTTTTTTTTTTTTTTTTTTTTTTTTTTTTTTTTTTTTTTTTTTTTTTTTTTTTTTTTTTTTTTTTTTTTTTTTTTTTTTTTTTTTTTTTTTTTTTTTTTTTTTTTTTTTTTTTTTTTTTTTTTTTTTTTTTTTTTTTTTTTTTTTTTTTTTTTTTTTTTTTTTTTTTTTTTTTTTTTTTTTTTTTTTTTTTTTTTTTTTTTTTTTTTTTTTTTTTTTTTTTTTTTTTTTTTTTTTTTTTTTTTTTTTTTTTTTTTTTTTTTTTTTTTTTTTTTTTTTTTTTTTTTTTTTTTTTTTTTTTTTTTTTTTTTTTTTTTTTTTTTTTTTTTTTTTTTTTTTTTTTTTTTTTTTTTTTTTTTTTTTTTTTTTTTTTTTTTTTTTTTTTTTTTTTTTTTTTTTTTTTTTTTTTTTTTTTTTTTTTTTTTTTTTTTTTTTTTTTTTTTTTTTTTTTTTTTTTTTTTTTTTTTTTTTTTTTTTTTTTTTTTTTTTTTTTTTTTTTTTTTTTTTTTTTTTTTTTTTTTTTTTTTTTTTTTTTTTTTTTTTTTTTTTTTTTTTTTTTTTTTTTTTTTTTTTTTTTTTTTTTTTTTTTTTTTTTTTTTTTTTTTTTTTTTTTTTTTTTTTTTTTTTTTTTTTTTTTTTTTTTTTTTTTTTTTTTTTTTTTTTTTTTTTTTTTTTTTTTTTTTTTTTTTTTTTTTTTTTTTTTTTTTTTTTTTTTTTTTTTTTTTTTTTTTTTTTTTTTTTTTTTTTTTTTTTTTTTTTTTTTTTTTTTTTTTTTTTTTTTTTTTTTTTTTTTTTTTTTTTTTTTTTTTTTTTTTTTTTTTTTTTTTTTTTTTTTTTTTTTTTTTTTTTTTTTTTTTTTTTTTTTTTTTTTTTTTTTTTTTTTTTTTTTTTTTTTTTTTTTTTTTTTTTTTTTTTTTTTTTTTTTTTTTTTTTTTTTTTTTTTTTTTTTTTTTTTTTTTTTTTTTTTTTTTTTTTTTTTTTTTTTTTTTTTTTTTTTTTTTTTTTTTTTTTTTTTTTTTTTTTTTTTTTTTTTTTTTTTTTTTTTTTTTTTTTTTTTTTTTTTTTTTTTTTTTTTTTTTTTTTTTTTTTTTTTTTTTTTTTTTTTTTTTTTTTTTTTTTTTTTTTTTTTTTTTTTTTTTTTTTTTTTTTTTTTTTTTTTTTTTTTTTTTTTTTTTTTTTTTTTTTTTTTTTTTTTTTTTTTTTTTTTTTTTTTTTTTTTTTTTTTTTTTTTTTTTTTTTTTTTTTTTTTTTTTTTTTTTTTTTTTTTTTTTTTTTTTTTTTTTTTTTTTTTTTTTTTTTTTTTTTTTTTTTTTTTTTTTTTTTTTTTTTTTTTTTTTTTTTTTTTTTTTTTTTTTTTTTTTTTTTTTTTTTTTTTTTTTTTTTTTTTTTTTTTTTTTTTTTTTTTTTTTTTTTTTTTTTTTTTTTTTTTTTTTTTTTTTTTTTTTTTTTTTTTTTTTTTTTTTTTTTTTTTTTTTTTTTTTTTTTTTTTTTTTTTTTTTTTTTTTTTTTTTTTTTTTTTTTTTTTTTTTTTTTTTTTTTTTTTTTTTTTTTTTTTTTTTTTTTTTTTTTTTTTTTTTTTTTTTTTTTTTTTTTTTTTTTTTTTTTTTTTTTTTTTTTTTTTTTTTTTTTTTTTTTTTTTTTTTTTTTTTTTTTTTTTTTTTTTTTTTTTTTTTTTTTTTTTTTTTTTTTTTTTTTTTTTTTTTTTTTTTTTTTTTTTTTTTTTTTTTTTTTTTTTTTTTTTTTTTTTTTTTTTTTTTTTTTTTTTTTTTTTTTTTTTTTTTTTTTTTTTTTTTTTTTTTTTTTTTTTTTTTTTTTTTTTTTTTTTTTTTTTTTTTTTTTTTTTTTTTTTTTTTTTTTTTTTTTTTTTTTTTTTTTTTTTTTTTTTTTTTTTTTTTTTTTTTTTTTTTTTTTTTTTTTTTTTTTTTTTTTTTTTTTTTTTTTTTTTTTTTTTTTTTTTTTTTTTTTTTTTTTTTTTTTTTTTTTTTTTTTTTTTTTTTTTTTTTTTTTTTTTTTTTTTTTTTTTTTTTTTTTTTTTTTTTTTTTTTTTTTTTTTTTTTTTTTTTTTTTTTTTTTTTTTTTTTTTTTTTTTTTTTTTTTTTTTTTTTTTTTTTTTTTTTTTTTTTTTTTTTTTTTTTTTTTTTTTTTTTTTTTTTTTTTTTTTTTTTTTTTTTTTTTTTTTTTTTTTTTTTTTTTTTTTTTTTTTTTTTTTTTTTTTTTTTTTTTTTTTTTTTTTTTTTTTTTTTTTTTTTTTTTTTTTTTTTTTTTTTTTTTTTTTTTTTTTTTTTTTTTTAAATATTTCCCCGTTTGACGGGTTAGGAGACAGAAGCCCGCAAAGTTGCACCCCCCCAACGAACCGGTTCCGGGGTTGGTTTTGCCCCCGCCCCCCGCCCGCCCGCTGCGCAGGGTTACAATTCTGCTGAATGCCAGAAAACGGAAATCCCACGACATTTTGGCAACACGTGGGCAAAATCGTACATCGAACGTTTCATCCTTTCTCCTGGGGTAGGGACCTAGTGATCGCTACCGCGATTGCGTTTTTATCTCTTTACATTCAGGCCAAGAAAAGTTTGATCCCGGATTGGCGTGAACATTGGGAATGGTGGATTTTAAGTTATCTAATCCCGTATGCTGGCTTCCTTCTTTTGCACATCGCCTACCGCTTCGTGGAAGCTCCCTGGCGTCTCCAACAGGAATTGGAGATGGAACATTCGATAATACGTAACACATTAGCAACAAAATTGACCGTGGTTGAGCAACAGAACGCCCTTTTGCAAGAGCATCTCAGCAAAAGAAATTTCCCTGAAAATCGGCCTCGCATTACAGTCGATAGATGGGGACAACAGGTAACTCCGACCGGGGTTTTGCGGCCAGAAGCCGGTTTTTATTTAACGAATCATGGGGAAACTGCCTTGGAAGTTATTTTAGAGGACTTCACCCTCGGGCCGGAAAAATGGGTTGGCGAAAAACTTTCCTCAATTGAAGGCAGACAGAAGGGTTTTATGAAGGTCGAAAGGGTGACATTTGTCTACGAAGATGCACAACGATGGAACCTTTTGGACGGGTTTAGAGTAGCAAGAAAGAATGAGCAGCGGGTTCGAGTGAGATATAGAGATTTCAACAATAATTGGTATCGTTCGACGGCGACGCTAACGTGTGCGCCTAATTTTGGAAGTATTGAGCTAGGTGCTTCTACCCAAGAGCCTCTTGGGAGTCTTAATCTCTACTTATTGAATTGTTGGTTTGTCCACGGCACAGAAGCTCTCATTTATCCTGCCATAAAAAGGCGACAAATGTGCGCTGCAAAGTGCAACATAGCATTCCGCGCCAAGCACAAAAAACAAAAACTCCAGGCCAATGAAGTGCCTACTTCGGAATTACGTTTTTTGGCACCACTACGATCTTATGTCCCTACTGGCCAAGTGATTGAGAGACCCGAATCGCAATAGGGACACTGCACCGAAAGATTATCTTCGGCGATGTTCAATGGTTCTTGCGAATCATCTTTGACGCTAAAGTCGCGCCCACACTCGGAATTTGTGCAGGTGTAATCGCGGTGTATATTGGGCTAGCTGTATTTATTCGTTACGCTTTTAGATTGAGATATTGTCTATACGCCGGATGAATCTGGTATTCGTGCGCTCGATAAATGACTTGAGAACCAGGATCTGGATTCGTGATGACGAAATTCCTAGTGGTGCTTTTGCTGTTCGCTTAAAACCAAGAAACCCAATGCCGTAAAGCAATTCAATCAATCTCTCTTTGGTCGCGTACCGCACGTAGTCTTCAGCCTTAAACATGTCTCGCAGACGTTCCTCAGCTATTACTTTGTTTGTCAACAAGTTAATCAGAGCTTCATTCGAATACGTTTGCGTCTCCCCGCTGAACAACTGTTGAAGAAAATCATTGATACGCGGATACGTTCTCCCGAAATCACGATTAAGGGTTGCGAGCTTCTCTTTGGAATATTGGTCCTCAACCTGCTCTATATCGCTCATCTTAATCTTGGCTCCGCCGACCCGATCTTTCGCCATATTGCAATAGACGATCAAATCCCGTGGTCCACTCACACACCGACTAATAATGTGCCTCTGGATGATGTCAACGCTGGCGGCTCTCTGGCTCGCATCCAATTCCCAGGCAGCTTTATCGTCTATTTCAGGCTTATTATGTATTTGGCGAATCCTGACTGCCAGCAAATTTGTCAATTCGCTCTGGCCCCATGAAATTTGGGGTGAAATATAATCCCGAAGTTTGTCGTACTCACCCGCGTTCTCAAAAAACAATTTGAAAACACCCGTCTTAAGAAAGACTAGGCAGTGCATCAGGTTCTTGAAAACTTTGTTGATTTCTTTCGCTGCCCTAAGCAAACCTTCGACGAACTCAGCATCCCTGTCAGCACCTGCAAATACGTCATCTACATCATCGATCAGAATATAGGCCCTCCTTTCACGTAAAACGGGCGTAAGGCTTTCAACGTATTCTGCTATATCGAAGCGCGAAAACCTCGACTACGTCCTCCTCTTGAATCTTCGAGGGGTCGAGTTCCAGAGGACCGGCCTTGAGTTTAATCGCACTAGGAATTTTGGAAAGAAAGCGCTTGAATTTGGCAACAGTACTGTCGACCTTCTTGATAGCCGAAGAAGAAAACAACTCTTTAGAATCAAGAACTTTGGCCAAGAACTCTTTAAGGAGCAGGCTGCACATTAACCCCTCTACGGCGCCTGATTCAGAATTGAGGGTCCGTACATCGAAACCGAAGGTTTTATCAATCTTTAATACTAAAGAGGAGTCTTCGTAATCAGCCTGGATCATATTACAAAGCGCAGTTTTCCCCGTCCTCTTTTATCCCAGGAACCACGAAGATGCCTGTCTCTTTGTTTCCTTTCTTGAGCCCGTTAAAAAGTAAGCTTTTTACAAAATATTTCTTAAGGTTGGTCTCATCGCCAGCATCAGAATACCCAAAATAGCGTGGCATCGGATCACTCACTTACGGAAATATAAGTGTTTAACCTCACGGTCGAGTCGATCACAAAGATGGAAAAGATATAAAATTTTCCTGGAACTCCGGCTCGTCGACCTCGGAATCTTTCGTCTTACCTGCTTCGAAGATAGTCGATACTTCTGGAAGATCGGGAGGGTGAATCGAATCGATAGCATCTAGAATCTGCTGTATGCTGAATTTCTTATTATCGAGATATCCAATAATCTGAGAAGCGAGGACATTCTTAAAACTCGACGCACTCTTAGCAGATGTAGTCCCTTCGCTAGTTAGCTCAAACGGATCAGGAGAGATCAATCCAAATTTTGTCGCCAATGAAATAGTCTTCCTTATCGTTCCGGGCTTGCAATACTCCTTCTTTTTAGTCTTGGACGGCATCTCGAAAGCATCCAAATGTTGCTTGTGCAAGTGTTCTGAATATAGGGTGGCATTGCCGAACCGACCCGGTTTTAAGTTGGAAACCACCTCGTACAACTTATTGTAAAGGCTGGTCCTCTGCATGGTTAGCACTCGCTGGGAGTATGGAACACCAGCTTGTAAATGAAGTCAAGTCCAAATAGAGATACGGGTCGGTAGCCCCAGGTTATGGCTCAGGTAACTGAGGGCGGATGCCATTGCTATAACACGTTGCGTCAGCTTACGTATAACTGCCGCAATCACATCCCGATTCCGCTTGTGTGGGCGGTGATTTCGCTCGCGTGCATAGATTAAAGTGCGGCGTGCCAATCCGGTTTCTTGGGCAAGAATTGGCAGAGGGAATTGTTTCAACGCAGGTACGATCTTGGTCTCCCACTCATCACGTCGTGGGTCCGGATATTCCGTGTAGACGCTCTGTTCTGAGTGGATCAGGCCAGATTCGGCATCTTCCAGGCGGTTAGATTCTTTTCCGATGTACTTAATAGTGTCAATTCGAACATGCCGACGCTCCAGTAGTCCCAGTGTTTGCTTCCAACACGGATTGCCCTTTGCGTCTGCGCACTTGGATTCCGGATGGAATTCATATTCCCGGATCACGTCGCCATAGGTCTTCACGCGCGCCATCTTTCGGTTGCCATGATGCCCAACCGGAGTGATGCGATAGCGTTTTCCCGAATACTGGTCAATCCAGAGCATCTGAAGCCATTGTTGTGGGTCGGAGGTATACGGCGCGATTAGATGGATGCGCTCTGGGTCGGCTCCAAGGGGGTGACCAAACGGCTTTACGTGACACGTCAACAGAAAGTTAAACGGTTTGAGCTGGTTGCAGTACTTGTTACCGGCGTTGAAGTCTGCCAGAGACCGCAGGATGCCGGGGCTGCTAACGGTAACTCGCCCCCACAGCCGGTGAGTTCTCAAAACTCGGATGCCGAGTTGACAAACCGAGAGCGCGACGCACCATATCGAGCCATACCGCTCCAGTCCATTTGCGATCCTCGCTCTCTGGATCAGTTGGATTCAGAAGATGGCCTAAACCATGCTGGGACCAACGGTCAGACTTGTTATTCATTTCCTTTCGAAGCAAGACGAGAAATCCCTCGGTATCCCGCAAAAAAAGCGCATAGCGCTTTGCCGAGATAGCAAAGCAGTAGAGCTGGCGCTGATTGCCTGTCTCCGCATCGAAATTGTCGTCCTCGATCTTAAGAACGGAGCCTGGCACGGCATCACGGTCGTACGGGGTCAACGAAGCAAATCGTTCGGATATCGTTGTCACCTGCTTCCAGGAGAGAGCCCGAATCGCTTCGCTTCCGTATCCCCTTCAGAAAAGGACCCCCAGGACATGGGAAGAGACCTCCTCGCTCCGTTGCAACAACGGCCATTGAGTCGGTGTCTTCCATCGCGTACGTCCCACCCAACGCGGTAACGGTATGTTCCAGTAGCGCCAACATCAACCGCGCAGCCCCGGTAATCAGAGATGCAAGCGGAGGAAAACAGTATTCTCCGGGCACATCCGGATGGGCGACTCGACACGTGAAAGGCTCGGCATCGATGCCGTGGCAAGTCACCTTCACCGGATCGTCGCTTTCCTGACGATTCATCTCTGCATAAATTCCGTATCCTGTCGCATTCGCCAGAACCTTTAGTGCTTTGTCGAGTCGTTGTTTTTTCAGCCCGGAAATATCAGAACGTGAGGAGAGTCGCTTCCGCTCCTCGATAACAACTTTGAAGAAGTCTATTTTTCTCGGATCAACTACTCGATTATTCCACGCAGTTTAGTCACTTCTAATTGCGACAGCATTCCGACGGGCTCGATCCGAAATGCATCGACGATCTTGGGAATGCGACCTGTCAAAAGAATGGAGACAACAACATCGGGTAGCGAGAACCAAAGCGCGTGGCTAGGACTGCTGCTATCGCTATGAAGATGGTTTACTGCTACTTGCCAGTCGTTTGTCCCGACACTGTACTTGCCACGGGTTGGCAAAAGGTCGCCGTTCGGCACAATCTTTACAAAGGCAGTCAAATGTTTCCAAGTTTTTGGGGTGAAGAGATCATCTGGGCTGAAATTGTCGAGGAAGGCTTGAATTTCTGCATTGCAATGTTCGCCGACCCGGATTTCCTCGGCAATGACGAATTGCCACAGACCCATAAGGCTGTTCACCGTCGGATACATCGAAAGAAAATCCGTATACACAACGAAAGTCAAAACTCTGCGAACATGAGCGTCAGTGCGACCGCCGAAAAATGCCGATGCCGCGTATCCCAAGTATGCCTTCGGAAAGTCCGGCTGTCGCTCCATGACCGGTTTGATTCCCATGGCATGCAGATACGCCTTCCCGATGGAAGCCGGAGAATAAGCTTTCGTCGGCTGAAGTGCTATCGGATGCCGGTCATACTCGTCCAGCAGCTTGACGGCTAGCTCCGAAGTCGCCAGAACGTCGCGCCGGTTGTAGTCGATATATTCTTCAGTGACAATTCCATGATGTGTCGCGACTTGTTCCCCGTCTTCAACTCCGAACGCTTCGCAAGCTGTCTCCAATGAATACCCTCTGTCAGTGAGGGCAAACGCGAGCGTGCGAAGGTAAGAAAATGACCGCGAAACTTATAGCCCTTCTCGGGTTTTCCGTTTGAGGACTCCTCAGGAATTAGGTCCGTTTTATCGGGATCGTTCCGTCCCGTAAAACCTTTCAGCGCACGTTTGCTGTCAATGTGTTTGATCCCAATCCTAGGCCGGTACTGGTTTGCGCGCTCCTTGAGTGACTTGTCGATGTATGACCAAAAGCCCAGAGAAAAACCTCCTGCGAATCGTCCCCGAGCTGCCGTGACATCGTAAGCAATGCGCGATAGGTCGAACGGGAGATTGAAACCGACCAGCAGACATCGACCTTTATAGACAGCCTGATAAAACTTCGCAAGGAACTGGCGACGTGTCAGCAAACGTAATTGCCGAATTCCTCTATCAACTGTTTCTGCGCCATGTTTTGCGGCGTACGCTTCAAGAATTTGTAGGTCTGTCTGTGGCAGATCATCAGCATAGAACAAACCTTCCTCCAAACAGTCGCCAGCCACGATGAAGCGATAACTTCCAAAAGTCAGGCTTTGCGTAACGTCTGTGCGCGTTTCAGTATCGAATACAAGCATTGCCTCTGGGCGCTGCCATGCTTTACGAGAACGAGTTTTCAGCTGAGTATCCTTTGATTCCGGATAGATACGAACAGCAATTGGTAGAGATTGGGATGCTTCTAGCATAGTCTCAGCGTTTTGGTGCAAAACGCTCCAGTGGCGTATTGACCCACCAGGATGGCCCAAGTTTTTCGGCAAGAAAAGTATCCAAAGTTTCACAGAATTCGGCATGTGGGAGCAGAAGTTTTTTCAGCAGATAGACAACAGTATCCGCAAAGCCACGGATAGACCCGGCGACGGCGAGCAGAGGACTGCCTTTCGCATTCTCGCGCGTTTGTCTGGGCCAATCGTACTGAGCAACGCTCAATTCGGCCCGATGGTCATTGACCGGTATCGGGATTGTCGCCGGATTGTTAGCTTTGCCAGCGGGATGATGGTCATCGTCGGTACTCTGTCCTTCATTCTTACGCTGGCACTTCTCACAGATGGTGGGGTTGCTGTTCGGTACAAGTGCCCACAGACGCGCCTCACCGCACGCGCATTGCCGCTGCCCGACAGTACGGGCGGCAGTGGCTTCGCGCGTGTATGCCGCGATAGGGTCGCGTTGTGGGAGTTTCTGCGGCATTCATGCAGCCTTTGAATACAGCGATTCAAACGACAGAACACCGGCAGAACCGAGACGCTCCAGCTCACCGACATCTTTGAGAAGCCGGAATCTCTTACCGCTCGCGTCGGCAATCGTTTTGCGTCGGATCTTTCGAAGGGCCGATACATTTCCTGTTTCGAGATACTTCTGCACGGCAGCCCAGTACTCGCCAAGCTTACTTGTCTGCCGAGAATCACGAAGTGCGATTTCCTGCAAGCCCTCAGTCGTTGGAATTACGAGGACGCGCAAGAGAGAGTCGTTTGCTCTGGCTGCATAACGCCCATTTGCACCTTTCCTCAAAGCAGGCCTAGCCAAGCGGGCTACCGTTCGTGGATCAATCCCGTACTCTCGTGATGCTTGAGGGAGTGAAACACCATCGGCTCGCATCTTGGTAACAACATGGAGGACACGATTCCAGTTGTCCTGGGAGCGTTCCGATTTGGCGAGGTATTCGTCCAGGGTTCTTGGCGCGCGAGGTTTTGATTTACTTACCGCCCTCGGCTTTGCATTCGATTTTCGTTTTCGCATTTGTGCTCCATTTGCCCATATAATTCTCAAGGGGCATCGTCAAAATAACGCGAGAGCACTTGGCTTCCAATAGATAATCGTATAAGCTTGTGTGTTGCATGGGGTTACTTGAGTGCTGGATCAGGAAGCGACCCGTCAAATCGTGCTCCAAATCGATAAAACTTCCATACAATAACCACGAAATAACAGCATTATTACGTATAAAGTAGAAAATATATGGCTTCAGACGAATCTTCAGACAAAAGGGGTCCGGGCAGGCCGCGCAACATCGATCCCCATTTCGTTATTGAAACTGCAAAAGTTTTTCGAGCACAGTTCTCCCTTGCTTGGCCGACCCTGGGCAAACAGTTATTAGCGGCACAATCAGCGGTAGAAGTTTGGGATGTGGTGAAGTCTGGCCGTGGCGTCATCAGCAATATGGAAGATTTCCTTTTTTCTGAACGCATCTTTGAAATCATTCACGATCCGAAATTTCCGCGAGTAAGGGCTAAATCACAAATCAATTTTCTTGCCGATTCACTAGGTGCATCCGGCCTCGTCAAACCCCGACGTTCCCGAGAAATTTGCGCGAAAGAACGCACCAAAGTGCGACACGTAATAGTCCGACGTGAGTACTACATTGAATGTACCTGTGGTTATGCAGGGCCTGCTCTGAACGGCGCTTGCCAAAAGTGCGGCACGCTTGCGCTTTCAGATGAGTTGGAGGGGGAAGAAGAATATGAGAGTTGAACTGCAAACGCGGGAACCGGTCGAGAGCAAGCCTAGCACTATGCCAATTCTGCCTCATCGAGGAGTTGTAACCCTCTACGGCTACGGCATCCAGGCCCGAGTTGATCGTGGTCACCTGCTCCTGGAGGATGGCATTGGAGCCGACCGCCGCCATGCTCGCTTTGCGCGTGTGGGGCACGGCATTAGTCGTCTTGTTGTAATCGGATCGGACGGGATGGTCTCGCTTGCTGCGCTTCGTTGGCTGGCGGATCAGGACGCGGCATTCGTGATGCTTGATCGGGATGGCTCGGTCCTTGCGACGACCGGTCCGGTTAGCCCCTCAGATGCCAAGGTCCGACGTGCTCAAGCTCTTGCACATCACTCGGGAGCCGCTTTACGGATCACGCGCGAGTTAATCAGTCGCAAGCTTGCTGGTCAGGAGGACGTTGCCCGCAACAAGCTGCTGGATTCCCGGACCGCGCAGGCGATTGCTGCTTTTCGGTCTGAGGTTGCGACTGCCGATAGCATTTCGACAATCCGCCTCCTCGAATCGCAGGGAGCAGCCGCTTACTGGTCTGCGTGGCACGACCTCCCGGTTAACTTCCCAAGGAACGACCTCCGCCGCGTGCCCGAACACTGGCGCATTTTCGGAACTCGCAAATCGCCGCTCACGGGGTCGCCTCGGCTCGCCGCCAATCCTCCAAACGCAATCCTCAACTATCTTTATGCCCTCCTTGAATCCGAGGCTCGGCTCGCCGCTGCTGCCCTCGGGCTGGATCCTGGGTTGGGTGTCTTGCACGTTGATACAACGGCTCGCGACAGCTTGGCGTGCGACCTTATGGAAGTCGTCCGTCCTCAAGTTGATGGTCACGTGCTGGACTGGATTACCAAGCAATCACTTAACCGGGGATGGTTTTTCGAGCAGCGGGACGGCAATTGCCGGCTGATGGCACCGTTTGCTGCTCGACTCTCTGAAACTGCGGAGACGTGGGGTCGGGCCGTCGCGCCAATTGCTGAGTGGGTAGCCCAAACGTTTTGGGCAACGATAAGCAAACCTGATGCTCCGTTTGCCACGCGCTTGACTCAGACCAACAAGCGCAAAGCCAAAGGTCTGCTATCCATCCCGTCTAGAGTACATGTGCCAAAGCCTCAAACTCTTTGTCGCGGTTGCGGGAAGAGCATAGCGGATGGAAGAGTACACTGCGCTCACTGTTCAATCGAAGGTGCAACAGGACGGCTTACTAATGCCGCGCGCTTGGGACGGTTAGCTGCACAGATGCCAAAGGCATTGGCCAAGCAAGCGGATTCGCAGCGACGTCACGCGAATGCACGCTCCTCCTGGGACACATCTAGCCAACCAGCTTGGCTTACTGGCGAACTTTTCTCGCGACGGATTCAACCACTCCTCGCAAAGGTTCCGACATCCACGATTCGGACACAAATTGGCGTGTCACGCTGGTACGCAAGCCGCATTCGGCAAGGCGATCGCCCACATCCTCGGCATTGGCAGACGTTGGGAAGCCTTGTAGGGATTACGGGTTAATCTGGGATAATACCCTTGTCCGCTCGGATAGCACCTCCAGGCCATTTTTCCCATGCCGCGCTGATGTATCATCGCCAGCCGAGGGACCCTGATGGGTTCTAGCTCGCTTTGAGGGGGGCGAGTTACTCCGATTGGAGGAGTCCGAAGATGCGACGCTGGTACCCCTACATTCTCGTCCTTTCGCTGCTGGCTCTGTTTCGACCTGAGACAGTTCCTCAATCCCAACCAACATCTCAGCCGAATACGGGTGCTGCCTCGGGCACCAAGCCGAAGCAAGATACGCTAAACTGCACGGACAACGGGACTTACATCAATAGCAAGGGCCAAAGAGTTCCTCGGCCGGAAAACTGTTCAGCGGCCCCAAAGGGAGCAACCGCGCAGTGTCGAGATGGTAGCTATAGCTTCAGTCAAAGCAGACGCGGCACATGCTCACACCATGGCGGAGTAGCTAAATGGCTTTGAAAAAAGATCATTCGAGGGATTTCGGGATGAAACTCGCAATCGCAGCATTGATTGTGCTGTGTCCGGCGTTTGCATCGGCACAGAAATTCGACGTAAAGATAATTGACCGACAGGATAACGAAACGGAATACACATACGTTGTGCCAGGAAGTTTTAGCTCACAGTCCAACTCATATGCCAACTGCGGCGTCAGCGATACCAATGCAAATTGCAATGGTTCGACCACAACCGATGGTTACAGTACACCCGCGCACCAAGTGTCTTATCACGTGCGCGGCGCAACGTTCGCCGTACAACTCCCAGACGGGCGAGTGGTTATTGTGAATTGTGAAAGCAAATTTGCGGAGCATTTTGCGGGTCGTGCGGGAAATCATCGAAGTTGTCGGAAGCCGCTTGTCGACAATATCCAAGCTGATTTTCATGGCGACAAGGCAAGATTGGAATGGATAGTCAGCTTGGACGGCAAGAAAACACAGTCTGAAACATATAGGGTATTGGCCGTTCTCGACAAGCCAAAAGGTAATTAAAGTATGCATAGTTGTGTAAAAGAGATAATTAGGTAGCTCATTTATGGTTAGAAGGCACTAATGAAGCACTTCATCTTCGGCTTGACGCTACTGACCCTGTTGGTGGTCATTGGGTGCACGTCCTCGTCTGAGAACACCCATGAAGAAGAGTCTTCGCAGAACTGTGCTGAACCTCAAAATCCTTATGACGAAGGCACCGGGCATTACGCTGGATACGAATGGGCAGAGACGAATACCCCTGGAAATTGCGGAGGGCGATCCCAGTCGTTCATAGAAGGTTGTGAGGAATATCAGGAATCCAAATACGAGGATTGTGAGGCCCGAAACAGAAAGTAAGTTTTTCGTGTTCGCACGTGCAGCACACTTGTGTGTGTAGCAGCCCATCAACGAGCTTTCTATGGAGGAGACATCAGTTTACTGAACCGCTAAAAACTTGGCTATTACGATGAGACCGGTGATTTAGCGAACACTCTGGAAAAGATCTGCAGCAGGTAGCTTACTATGCTCGCGAGCAAACACTTCAACGTTCTGCGGGACGCTACGGACGACTGGTTCGACCCCATTCTCAACGCGGATACGGAACTATTTGTTGACCCTTTTCTGATATTCAAGGATACAAGTGAATTTTGGCAAGGGGCTCACGACAGCATCATCGGACATTTCAATCGAGCGTTTCGGTTGATCGCTGAGGGAAATCGGGACCCAGGATCACTGTCTTATAGGAAAGCGCTTGATGTCCTTATTTTTACGGAACCAAAGGAACTGTGTCTTGGCTATACAAACAAAGGTACAGCTGGCCTGGGGAGTGGCAGAGGGTACGCTAAACAAATCGCTGCTGCAATTGCGGATGCGATCCTACGAGGAATAGCCCATCCTCGCCATTTTGAAGAGTTGGGGATATTGAACGAAGGTATCGGTTCTGATCGAATTTCCGATACCACTTGCACAATTCTCAAGGACAAGCTTGTCCAGTACACACAGCAGATCGCTAACCGGCACCACATCCAGCTTGTGGAACACCGTCTGTACGCGGCACGATTCGATGAAAAAAGACAGCGTTGGGAAACGCCATCCGTTTCACTTCCTTCAAATACCTTCACTGGTGGGCCGTTGTTGTTCGTACCAGAACGCTTTCTTCGTGATCTACCGACTCTAAATGCCGACGACTGGTGGACTTACTACGAAAACGAGCAGCTGCGGACAGATTTCAATTATGAGATTCTGCATCACGTGGACAAGGCTACGATTGTAGCTACGGCCCGCGCCCATCCGGACCTAGTCCGAAAATGGACATTGGATAAAGAAAGAAAAGAGGCCTCACCGTACGATTTCGCAGAAGACCCCAAAGGAGCCTGGCAATGGGATCAGGCTACCGAACAATTCGCGTCCACAAACCCGCTCCACCTTTCGCCAGCGCAGTCAGCAGAGGACTTCGCCAGACTAATTGAACTTGTTGTGAGGCAGTTTCGCCTCTTTGTGGAGGAACAGGGTGGTTGGGAACTGCTATGGGATTCCTCTGGCAAAGATAAACCCGAACATGCCTGCCAACTACTTTTTCGTGGCATTGCACAGCACTACTGCAAGGCGAATAACATATCGCTTGACCCTGAAGTAAATCTGGGGCGTGGACCTGTGGATTTCAAATTCTCAAGCGGATATTTCCATCGAGCACATCTTGAAATCAAGAAACTTCACAATGGAAAGTTTTGGAACGGACTTGTCGCGCAGCTTCCGTCATACATGAAAAGTGATGAAGTTTCAGATGGGTGGTTCGTTGCAGTGCTTTATCGCAGCAGCAAGTCAGCTCAAAATCGGATTCAGGAACTCGACAGGAGGGTCGCGAAAGTAGCTACAGCCAAGAATCTAAACCTACGTTACAGAGTAATTGACGCACGCCCCAAGGACTCGGCCTCGACACTTTGAGCCGAGGTACGCTTTTCTTTCTGTCACGGGCGTTCCGGCTTTATTGCGTACCGATGGCGATTCAACGATAGCGACATTCTCAAACGATTCAATTTGAGTAAGGTAACAGCAACTTGCCTCGTCTCCCCCGACTCGATCTCCAAAACAATTCCCAGCCCGTGAAGAATGGAAACGTCGCGGTATACTGGCTGCGCCATGATTCCAGCTTGGTTGAAGGCGCATGCATGGATGTTTGGCCTGCTTGGCGTCGGAGGAGTTGCTGGTGCCATTATTGCAGCTTTACGTTGGCGGTGGGATGCGCTCAGACTGGGGAATGAAAAAACGAATGTCCAGCCCAATAGCGACTTAAAGCTCTCAGTTGATAACGAAGGAACTTCAAGCGCGACAGCAACGGGGAATACTGTAACCGTTAACTTCCCGCCTACCGCAGTGCCAAGCTCACCGCCTTCGCCGATCGAGGTCATACCTGTTGACGTGGAGCTAGTTCCTTGGCGTGGCAAAGTTGACAAGATGCACCTTGTCGTCACGAATCGCGGAGGAAAACAGCAAGCGTTTCAGGCTCAGTGTCGTGTTCTTGCGCGTCGTAACGAAAAGAACTCGACACAGTTCATGGCCTTTGATCTTCAATGGCAATACGGGGGGCAATCGTACTGTCTAATGCCAGGGCAACATGGCAATCTTCTAATCGCTTCTGCTAGTGAGGAAGGGAACAACGAGCGGCAGTGGATGCAATTGGAATCGGCGATTGGACAGCCCAAGCCACTGCGTAGCGAATGGAAGCGCGGAGATGCGCTGCCCGAATATGACGTTGAGATCACGATTCTCGGGGACAAAGCGAACAGAGCATATTCCGAACGGTTTACAGTGCGAGCCGCGGCTGAATGCACCCTGGAAATGTATCGACGGTACTTGCGAATCGATGCACCTCTCAGCGGAGCGGAAGTGAACCAACGCAGGTACTTGGTCAAGGGTTCAGTCGGAATCCCGCGTGCCAAGATACAACTTTGGGTTCACGCGGGTGGCCAATGGCATCCGCAGGGCGATGTGCATCTGAAGGACAATTCTTTTGAGGGCATTTGCTGGTTTGGAGATAAGACTTCCACACGCGGAGAGTACAGGGTTCGTGCCGTTGCTGATGGAGACCTTGAGGTCAAAAAATACAAGTTCTTGCCGGACACCGGAGTGCGATCCGAGGATGTCACAGTTTATCTAAAACGGGAACTTCCGGACTTAGAGTCCCCTTCGTCCATCGTGGGCGAGATTGAATCCGGCAAATTCACTATACGTGGCCAAGGGAGAAATCACGAAACTGTAACGCATAGCACGAATCTCTGTATCAGACTTCGGGTGACCACCAAAGAGGGTGAAGCGACAATCAAAAAAGCGGAGTTGGAAATAAGCTTCGCAGGAAAAACATACTATGGAGTGAGGATGTCGCTGTGCAATCCGGGAGAAGGAGTCGATCTTCTTTCACAAATCACGAATAAGAGTCCCATTCGGCGAGGCGTTGCTACTATCGGCGCGCTAGAGTTTTGGATTGAAGGACTGGAGTGCCCAGATCACGTCATTGAGGCAGACGTGAGCGTCATGCTGACAGATGAATTTGATAAGCCGCATATCTTACGTAATAAAACTCTGCGAATTGCTTAGGACTTTCCTGCCCGCATCACAACAGCAACTTTTTTAGCGTAGGCAAGCGCTGGTTTCGCGAACGCGGGCGGGCGGGGGGCGGGGGCAAAACCAACCCCGGAACCGGTTCGTTGGGGGGGTGCAACTTTGCGGGCTTCTGTCTCCTAACCCTTTCCCCGTTTGACCCATCTTTTCCCGTGCCTGTAAGATCAAACTTCATCAGCATTGACGACCGTCGTCCAAACTACGGGGCAAATCAACACATAGAGAACGGTTCTACCCTGTGACCTCTGTGTGCCCCGTGTTTAAGGTTTTCGCCAACTGCCAATTGCTAACTGCTGGTGATCGAATCCATGCCCCACGACCTACCCAAATCTTACGAACCCGGCGCCATTGAAACCCGCTGGGCCGACTACTGGATCAAAGAAAAACTCTTCTCCGTCCCCACGCCGCCCAGAGGTGAAACGCGGCCAGTCTTCACGCTGCTCTTGCCGCCGCCGAACGTCACCGGCCGCCTGCACATGGGCCACATGCTCAACCAGACTCAGATGGATATCATCGTCCGCTGGCATCGCATGCGCGGCTTCATCACCCTCTGGCTGCCAGGCACCGACCACGCCGGCATCGCCACGCAAATGATGGTCGAGCGCGATCTCGCCAAAGAAGGCAAGAAGCGTCGCGACCTGGGCCGCGAAAAATTTATCGAGCGCGTCTGGGAGTGGAAAAAGCTCTACGGCGGCGCCATCCTCGACCAGATGAAGCGCCTCGGCGCCTCCGTCGATTGGGACCGCGAATACTTCACCATGGACGAAAATCTGTCCCGCGCCGTGCGCGAAGTTTTCGTTCGCCTGTATGAAGAAGGTCTAATCTATCGCGGCAAATACATTGTCAACTGGTGCCCGCGTTGCGAAACGGCTATCTCCGATCTCGAAGTGAAGCACGAAGATGTCGCCGGAAAACTCTGGGAGATTCGCTATCCCGTCATCGGAACGGACGAGTTCATCACAGTCGCCACCACTCGCCCCGAAACCATGCTCGGCGATACCGCCATCGCCGTAAATGCAAAAGACGAGCGCTACATCCATCTTCACGGCAAAAAAGTTTTGCTGCCGCTGATGAATCGCGAAATCCCCATCATCATCGACGAACTCGCTCAGCCCGAATTCGGCACCGGAGCGGTAAAAGTAACGCCCGCCCATGATCCCAACGATTTCAAAGCCGGCCAACGCCACAACCTGCCGCAGATCGACATCATGGACGAGCACGCCCACATGAATCAGAACGCGGGCGCCTACGCCGGACTCGATCGCTACGAAGCCCGAAAGCGCGTCCTCGCCGATTTGCAAGATCAAGGATTTCTCGTCGCCGAAAAAGACTACGCGCTCTCGCTCGGCAAATGCGACCGCTGCGGAACCGTTGTCGAGCCGCGCCTCTCCGAGCAATGGTTCATCAAAATTCAGCCTCTTGCGCAAAAAGCAATCGAAGCCGTCGAAAGCGGCGAGATCACCATCGTCCCGGAAAACTACAAACAGATTTATCTCAACTGGATGAACAACATCTACGATTGGTGCATTTCGCGCCAGTTGTGGTGGGGCCACCGCATTCCCGCCTGGACTTGCGACAACTGCAAACACGTGATCGTCGCCCGCGAAGAGCCGCTTACCTGCCCCAAGTGCGGCAGTGCAAAATTGGAGCAGGTTTCCGACGTTCTCGACACCTGGTTCTCCTCCGGTCTTCTGCCCTTCACTACACTCGGTTGGCCGGAGAAGACGCGCGATCAAGCAGTGTTCTATCCCACCACGCTGCTGATCACAGCCTACGAAATTTTATTCTTCTGGGTGGCACGCATGATCATGTTCGGTTGCCACTTCATGCAGGGGCATGAACAGGATGCCGCTATCAAGAAGGCCAGCGGCTGGGCTGATAAGAAGAATGATAGTGTCCCCTTCCGCCAGGTCTACATCCACGCGCTGGTCCGCGATGCTGATCGTCAGAAAATGTCGAAGACGAAAGGCAACGTAATCGATCCTCTCGAAATCATCGAGCGCTTCGGTACCGACGCGACCCGCTTCACTCTGGCCGCCATGGCCGCGCCCGGAACCGACATCGCCTTCAATGAAAGCCGCACCGAAGGCTACCGCGCATTCGCCAACAAAATCTGGAACGCCGCCAGATTCATGTTCATGAATATAGATCGTCTAGGGTTCATGTGGGGACAGCCGCCCTCGGCTGTCCAGCCGGGACGAAGTCCCGGCAGCTCTGGCTACGTCGGAGGAGTCCGCAGACTTCCATTCATCCACCCTCGAGGATCGCTGGATTCTCTCCCGCTTTAATCGCGTCACTGCCGAAGTGAACGACGCTCTCGCCACCTACCGCTTCCATGAAGCCGCCAACTGTATCTACGATTTTTTCTGGGGCGAATTCTGTGATTGGTATATCGAACTGATCAAGCCGCGCCTCAACTTCGAGGAAGGACGTGACAAGACACACGCACTCGTCGCATGCGCAAACCTCGTAAGTCTTTTCGACGCTTCTTTGCGTCTTCTGCACCCAATCATGCCGTTCATCACGGAAGAAATCTGGCATGCGATCTACGAGGGAAATCCGCCGCTACAGTCGATTGCGCTGGCAGCTTATCCGCAGGCAGACGAGAAACAATTCGATCTAGCCGCCGAAACCGAAATGGCGATCCTGCAGGATTTAATCGTGAACGTTCGCAACGTACGCGCCGAATTAAAAGTCGAACCAAAAGTGAAAGTTCCCATCGAAATCTTCGCGCATGAGCCAACCATCCGCGCCATGATCGAACAGAATCGTGGAGCAATCGAACGCCTCGGCAAATGTGGAGAACATCACATTCATGCAGAGAATCACTGGCCAACCAGACCGGTGTTCGCAGCACTGCGCGCTTCGATGTCCATGTGATATATGAAAGAAAAATGGACATCGTCGCCGAGCGGGACCGTTTGAACAAAGAACTCGAGAAGATCGAAAAGGAATTTGCAAACAATCAGCGCCAGCTCGGCAACGAGCAGTTCCTCGCGAAAGCTCCGGAAAAAGTGGTGGAAGGATTGCGACGACGCGCTGAGGAATTAATTGGCTCTGCGTGAGAAAATAAAAAACCAGCTCGGCGCCTTGAATGGCACGGGAGCTAACGACGAAACGACTAGAATCTGGCAACCCACGATTGTCTTATGGACTTTAACAGCCGACGCATCACTTCGATCATTGAGAACGCGCTGCTCGAAGACCGCGCCACCAGCGACGCCACCAGCTACGCTTGCATCGATCCCAACCAGCGCGCCTCCGCCACCATTCTCGCCAAACAGGATTGCATTCTCGCCGGCATCGGCTCCATCGCCCGTATCCTCGACGTCTACGCCGCCCTCGATGGCGCCGTCACTTCGCACTACGAAGTCACCACCCATCCCGAGATTTTCGACGGCGTGCGTTTGCACAAAGGCCAGTCCGTCGCCGTCATCCGCCACAACGCGCGCGTGCTGCTCTCCTGCGAACGCGTCATCCTGAATTTTCTCCAGCGCATGAGCGATATCGCCACCGTGACCCGCAAATTCGTCGACGCTGTCTCCGGTACCAAAGCCCGCATCCTCGATACTCGCAAGACCGCGCCCGGCCTGCGCGTGATCGACAAATACGCCGTACGCTGCGGCGGCGGCCAGAATCACCGCCTCGATCTCTCTGACGGAGTGCTGATCAAGAACAATCACATCGCTCTGGCCGGCGGAATTGTTCCCGCTCTCGAGCGTGCGGTTCGCAACCGTCGCGGCTCTCAACCCATCGAGATCGAAGTGCGCACGCCCCAGGATCTCGACGATGCTCTCGCCCACGGCGCCGAGGCCATCCTGCTCGATAACATGTCTCCCGAAGACGTTCGCCGTGCCGTCGCGCGCTGTGCCCAACTCGATCGCCGGGTTCCGCTCGAATGCTCCGGCGGAATCCGCCTGGAAAACGTTCGCGCCTACGCCGACACCGGCGTCGATTTCATTTCGGTCGGCCTGCTCACCCACTCACCCCAAGCAGTAGACATGAGCATGCGAGTCTCGCCCGCGTAGAATCGATTTCCCTTCGTGAACCTCAGTGCCCTTCCTGGTAAAAGCCCTTTGTTTGTGCTTTTCCCGCGAGTCCCGCATAATTCCGAAATCAAGAAGCAGACCAAAACTCGTGCGGCGCGGCGGGCGCTCACTTCCGCGAAAACGGGCGGGGCCCCGAATGAAGTTACGGACGTTCGTCTCGGCCGCATCGTGCGCCTTTTAATGGAGCACGCCACAGTCGTCGTAAGCGGCACCAAAATCGCCCAGGAGATTTCTTCCAACCGCTCTGAAGTCTGGCGCCTCATCCAGCAGTTGCGCGGCCTGGGGGTAGATGTCGCCGGCCATCCCGCCACCGGATATCAACTCAAGTCGATGCCCGACCTTCTGTTGCCTGAGATTCTCGCGCCCTTGCTGCGCGGCACAATCTTCAGCGAAAAGCTTCATCACTTCTACAAAATCGGTTCCACCAACACCGCAGCAATGGCCGCCGCCGCCGATGGCGCTCCCGAAGGCTCCGTGTTTCTCGCCGAAGAGCAGACGGCAGGCCGCGGTCGCGGCGCGCACACCTGGCAATCCGCGCGTTCCGCCGGAATTTATTGCTCGGTAGTGCTGCGCCCCGCGCTCCCGCCTTCGGATGTGCTCGTCATGGCTTTGGCGGCAGGATTGGCGGTGCGTGCAGCCATTGAATATGTTGATGCGCGAGTGAATCCTGATCTGAAATGGCCCAACGACGTTCTCCTCAGCGGTAAAAAAGTTTGTGGCATTCTCACCGAGATGAACGCCGAAGCTACTCGCGTCCGCTATATCGTGGTCGGAATCGGCATCAACGTAAACCAGTCAACCTTTCCCCAAGAATTCGAGGCCGAAGCCACATCGCTACGCTTATCCACAGGCAGCGAATGGTCCCGCGCGGAACTGACCGCAGCTTTGCTAAAATCGCTGGATCGGGAATATCGTCTGCTGGTCGAACAGGATGATGCTCGCCGGTCGATTCTTCAACGTTTTTCTGAGCAGTCGTCGTGGGTTCGCGGAAAGCAGGTCCGCATCGAAGAAAGTGGGACCACGATCGAGGGCACGACGGAAGGGCTCGACCCAGGCGGCTTCCTTCAAGTTCGGAGCGCAAAAGGTTTGCAGACAATTTTGAGTGGCACAGTCAGAGCGTCTTGAGAAGGCATGGCTTTAGCGGTGCAGGCCCGAATCCCTGATTCTTGGGCTGTGACCTGAGTGATGCTATTTTGACGATTAAACAACGACTGTCATCCTGAGCGCAGCCGAAGGGATCTCCGGCTTAACGGGCGCAATGCGTGAGCCAAACTGCACCATTACGGCTTTGGCCCCCGGACCGACGATTCGCAGATATTAACTTATGCTCTTCGTCCTCGATGTCGGCAACACCAACACGGTTCTCGGAGTCTTCGCCCGCGCTGCAAATGCAGCTCCTGACGCAGACTCCAACTCGCCCCCGCGCTACGACCACCTCATCGCCAACTGGCGCGTCGCCACCCGCCAGGGCAGCACCGTGGACGAATACGGAGTCCTCTTCCGCAATTTATTTTCGATGGCGAATCTCGAAGCCGCGGGCATTCACGGCATTGTGATTTCATCCGTCGTGCCGCCGCTCGATCCCGTTCTTCGCCAGGTCTGCGAGCGCTACTTCAATTCCAAGCCGCTGCTGATCGAGCCCGGCGTGAAAACTGGCATGCCCGTGCAGTATGACAATCCCGCGGAAGTTGGCGCCGACCGCATCGTCAACGCCGTCGCCGCATTTGAAAAATATCGTGGCCCTTGCGTGATCGTCGACTTCGGCACCGCCACCACTTTCGATTGTGTTTCCGCAAAGGGCGAGTACATGGGCGGAGTGATTTGCCCCGGCATCGGCATTTCTGCCGACGCTCTCTTCCAGCGCACCGCTCGTCTTCCCCGCGTCGAGATTCGCAAGCCCGGCCGCGTCATCGGCACCAACACCGTTGGCAGTCTGCAGTCTGGCCTGTATTACGGCTACCTCGGTCTGGTCGATGGCATTCTCGAACTTCTACTCGCCGAACTCGGCGCAGAAACAAAAGTGATTGCCACCGGCGGCCTTGGTCCCATGATCGGTACGGGATCGAAGTACATCAAGCAGGTCGATGACTTCCTGACTCTGGAAGGTCTGCGCATCATCTGGGAGCGGAACTCTGCCGCGCGCTCTGCCCACGCGCCCAAGTCCGCGCAAAAAGTTTCCAAAAGCTCCCACCGCTGAGCCATCGTGGAAAATTACTTTCAATATTTCTCGGAGGTTGAAGAGCACTTTCTGCAGCGGCGCGGAGCTCCCCTGATTGGTTCAACCCTCGACTGGGCCCAGATTGAAATCTGGAAGGATGCCGGCATCCCTCTCGAGGCTGTGCTCCGCGGCATCGACGCGGCGTTCGACAAGTATGACCAGCGCAAATCGAAAAGACACGAAAAGATCAACAGTATTCTTTGGTGCGCGCAAGCCGTGTTGTCCGCCGCCGAAGACATGAAGGAAGCTGCAGTCGGCTCGTCAGCCGGCTCTCCGGCCGAAGACCAGCTATCTTCCAAATCAAGCGCGGGACAAGGCTTTGAGTCCGCGACCGTCGCTGCCTTCTTGCGCGGCAACGCCGATCGTCTATGCTCGACAAAGCTGCCGCAAACCTCCGCGATTTCCATGCAACATATCGCCGAGAACGCCGCCGCTACGCTTCGCAAACTCGCGGGAGATATCGAAAATACGAAAGCGACATCACGACTCGAGGACTTGGAACGCCAACTCACCGTGCTGGAAGAAAAACTCTTTGCCGCACTGCTCGCAGCCACGCCAGACGAAGAGATCGTCGCTGTACGGGCTCAATCCGATCGCGAACTCGCTCCCTATCGCAGCAAGATGGACGCCGCGCAAATCGCCCAGCTGCAAAAACAATATTTACACAAACGCCTTCTGGAAAAATACGCTCTGCCACGCTTCAGCTTGTTTTACATGTGACCAAATTGATCCGTGATCGTACCGTTGTTATAGGTTGCGTCAGACCGAAGCGCCTCGCTCGGAAACGAAAACATTTCACTCTTCCGCGAAAAACCCACAACGGTATGCGCTACCGTGGAAGAGCGGCGCTTTAGCGCCGCGTAGAGCGCGCCACTGATGCGTTTTAGCCCGTGAGGTATCTATCGATTCAATGACCCATTCCTTCGACGCACTCATCCTCGGCGGAGGCGCTGCCGGCCTGATGTGCGCCATCGAAGCCGGTAAGCGCGGACGCCGCGTCGCTGTGCTCGAACGCGCCGATCGCCCGGGCAAGAAAATCCTCATCTCCGGCGGCGGCCGCTGTAATTTCACCAATCTTCATTGCCAGCCGGAAAACTTTCTCTCTTCCAATCCGCACTTCGCCAAGTCGGCATTAGCCCGCTATACTCCCGCCGATTTCATTGCTCTGGTGGAGAAGCATGGCATCCCCTATCACGAAAAGACTCTAGGGCAACTTTTCTGCGACCGCTCCGCACATGACATTCTCGGCCTGCTCGAAGCCGAATGCCGCGATGCTGGCGTTTCCATTTTTCTCAACACGAAGATTGAGCATCTCGAACGAACAAATGGTTTCATCGCGCGCACGCCGAATGCCGAGTTCAGAGCTCCGGCTCTGGTCGTCGCCACCGGTGGCCTGTCGATTCCGAAAATCGGAGCAACTTCATTCGGCTACGATCTCGCCCGCCAATTCGGTCTCGCGATCCGCGATCCCTGGCCCGCCCTCGTTCCACTGCTGCTGAACTCAGAAAATTCTTCCCGCTACTGTGATCTCGCCGGAGTCTCAACCGAGGTGATTGCGTCCTGCGGCGCGCAGCAATTTCGCGAAAAAATGCTGATCACGCATCGTGGCCTCAGCGGTCCCGCAATTCTGCAAATCTCCTCTTACTGGAAAAAGCCACGATCCATCCTCATCGACCTCATCCCCGGCCTCGAAGTTATCGCCGCATTTCACGATCCAAAAATGCCGAGAAATCTCGCCACCCTCCGCACAGAATTGCGAAAGCTTCTCCCTCATCGCCTCGCCGACCGTTGGCTGGAATTACACACGCCAACTTCCTGGACGAATCAAGCGCTCGCCGATTTCGAAAAACAATTGCATGCCTGGACCATTTCACCCGCCGGAACCGAAGGCTACGACAAAGCCGAAGTCACCGCTGGCGGCATCGACACAAACGAACTCTCCGCCAAAACTATGGAAAGCCGCAAAGTCCCCGGCCTGTTCTTCATCGGCGAAGTCGTCGACGTAACCGGCCATCTCGGCGGCTTCAATTTCCAGTGGGCATGGTCCTCCGGCGCCGCCGCAGGACGAGCCCTCTGATTTTCCAACCAGCGAATTCGAAATGCAGCCGCTGCCCCGGTCCGGGTTGAACATCCGGTCCCATTTCGGGAATCTTGAGCCGAAGGTACTACATGATCGACCCGATTGGCTTACGGTTACCCAATTGCTACTTCTACCAGCGAGGACTGATCACTATGACGCGGCTAATCGACGAACCCGAGGGCTGGCGGCATCTGCAGGAACTGGCGCAACGAGAAAAAGATCCGCAGCTGCTCGCATCGATCATCGATAAAATGAACCGTCTTCTCGATCGGCACCAATGGAGCGCTTCAACGGATACACAATCGCGACCTGGCAGAATCTCTGACCGCGCGACCCGGCTCGAGGCGGGTCCGGATCGTGCCATAGAGTAGAGTGGCGGTCCGGTCGCTCCATATTGCGCACTTGCACCTCTGCCGTTCTTGCCGGTTCCCATGCCGTAGAATCAACTCTTGCTCCTGAATATAGAAAAGCTTATCTATGGCGGCGACGGACTCGCCCGCCTTCCCGCCGATGCCCGCGGCAATGACCGCGGAAAAGGCAAAGCCGTATTCGTCCCTTTTGTTCTCGCCGGAGAGAAAATAGAAGCCACACTCACCGAGGAAAAGTCCGGCTTTGCCCGTGCTCAGGCCTCGGCGATCGTCCAACCGTCCCCGCAACGCGTCTCCGCGCCGTGCTCGCATTTCGGCCGTTGCGGCGGATGCCATTACCAGCACACTACTTATCAGCATCAACTCGAAATCAAGAAAGAGATCCTCCTCGAAAATTTACGCCGTATCGCCAAGCTCGAACTGCAATGCGAAATCGAAATCCATCCCTCCCCGCCCTGGAATTATCGCAATCGCTCCCGCCTGCAGGTTCGCACCAGCCCCGCGTTCGCCGCCGGATACTTCAAATTCGCGCTCTCACGAACTTCTTCCCGTCGAGGAATGCCCCATCAGTTCGCCACTGATCAATCGCGGCATCGCCGCCCTGTGGAAATCGGGACGCGCCGGGCGAGCCGTGGACGGGGTGCGCGAAGTGGAATTCTTCGCCGGCTCCGATTCCGAAGGGAATGAAACCAAACTTCTGCTCGAGTTCCTGTGCGCTCCCGAAGCGCGCCGTGCCGCCGTCCGCGCCTGGGCCGAAGAATTGTGCTCTGCTATGCCCGAGATTGCCGGCGTAGCTGCATTCCGTGAGCCGCAAAAGGGCGTTCAAGAACCCCTCGTTACCGTCGGCGCCTCGGAATTGATGTATCAGACCAAGGACGCCGCTTACCGCGTAAGCGCCGGTTCTTTCTTCCAGACTAACCGCTTCATGATTGACGAACTGGTTCGCGCATGTCACTGCAGGCGCTAGCGGCGAACTTGTCCTTGACCTCTACGCCGGAGTCGGATTGTTTTCCACAGCCTTGGCTCGTAGCATCGGTCACATCGTTTCTGTGGAATCGTCACAGACAGCCGCAAAAGATCTTCAATACAATCTACCCGTGAACGCAAAGGCGGTTCACGCCGCGACCGAGCATTATCTGGCTGGGCTCGGAGTTAAGGGGCGGGCCGGACCTGGTGCCCAAAGTGGCGCAGTCCAACACGGCGCAGTCGGAGAAGGAGCATTCCTCCCCCATTTGTTCCAGCCCGACGTAGTGGTGGTCGACCCGCCCCGGGGCGGATTAGGTGATCGCGTGGCGCGTTTACTTGCGGGTGCGGGCGCGCCTCGCCTCACCTATGTTTCCTGCGATCCGGCAACTTTGGCTCGCGATCTGGTACCTCTGCAGAGCGCAGGCTATTGTGTCGATCAGGCTCACCCGATCGACTTATTCCCTCAAACCTACCACTTAGAAACCGTCCTGCACTTGGTCCGCTGAACTGGTTCGCCGACTATTAGAGGCTGGGGAAAACCTGATCCCCTTATGTGGGGACAGCCCATGTGGGGACAGCCGCCCTCGGCTGTCCGCCGAGCGAAGCGAGGCCTGCTTTCCCCGCCAACGTCACTTCAATCGTCAGTATTCGCGAACCATTCATGTCGCCTATTCCAAGAATGTCGCCGCCTGAACCCCCGCCTCCGCCAAACGAATTCCAGTTCAAGCCCGCTCGCCAGCCTATGCTGTGGGCCGCCATCGCCTATTCGGCTGGAATCACCGCCGGTACGCACTTCTCCAGTCCCGCATCCTGGTGGATAGTCATAGCCTCCGTCTTCCTCGCCGCAGCGCTCCATTCTCTGACCAGGAAAAAATTGCTCGCCACAATCTTGGCTTTGGTGACATTCTTCTTCGCCGGAGTTCTTCAAATCCAGCTGCGAAATTCTTCCACGATTCGAGATTCAACCCTGAATCCCTTCGTCTACGGCCCACCAGTCCAGATAACCGCCCATGTCAAACGCGAAGGCAGATCGCGCCAGCAATCTCCCAATGAGTTGAGCCAAACCGTCGACGTCCAGACGGAAGAGATCCTCACCGAGAACGGCGCACGAATCCCCGTTCACTCCGGAGTGCGCCTGAGTATCCATCAGGCTATCAACGACTCTCGCCCGAACGCGCCCGCCCCACTCCCCATGCGCCTCTTGCACTACGGCGAGCGCATTCGCCTTCCCGTCAAGCTCAAGCTCCCTCGCAATTTTGGCAATCCCGGAGCCTTCGATTACGAAGCTTACTTAGCGGAAAACGGAATTGCCGCGGTCGCCTCAGCCAAAACCGAGGATGTTGATCTTCTTTCCGGCTTCACCGGAAACCGCTTCGAACTCTGGCGCACAAAAATTCACTCCAGCATCCTCGCGAAAGTGCACGCCCTGTGGCCCGCTCCTCAAGCCGCGCTCATCGACGCCATGGTCATCGGCGAATCCGCCTTCATCGATCGCGACACCCGTGTCGATTTCCAGCGTTCCGGTACCTATCACGTTCTCGTGGTCTCGGGAATGAACGTCACCATCCTCGCTTTCGTTATTTTTTGGACTCTGCGCTGCCTGCGCCTCGCTGAGATTCCCGCCACACTCTCAACCATCCTGTTCTGCATTGCCTACGCCTTGCTCACCGAAGTCGGCGCTCCGGTCTGGCGAGCTACGCTGATGTGCGCCATCTTCCTGCTCACGCGCCTGCTCTACCGCGATCGCTGCATGGTCAATGCCCTTGGCGCCGCCGCCCTCGGTTTGCTTGCCTTCGATCCCCGCCAGCTTTTCACCGCCAGCTTCCAGATGACATTTCTTTGCGTGCTCATCGTCGCCGCCATCGGATTGCCTCTCATCGAGCGCACTTCTCGCCTCTACCGCCGCGCCCTCGCTCACTGGGACGCCGACGATTACGGTGCAACTCTGCCTCCTCGAGTCGCTCAGTTCCGTGTCGATCTCCGTTTAATCGCAGGGCGTCTGGCAAATTTTAT
Source organism: uncultured Acidobacteriaceae bacterium (assembly GCA_963836305.1). Lineage (GTDB taxonomy): Bacteria > Acidobacteriota > Terriglobia > Terriglobales > Acidobacteriaceae > Sulfotelmatobacter. Next base: position 526,349 of record CAWIJP010000029.1, read on the forward strand.
CGGCAGCACATGGTCACTACGTTTGGTTCGCGGCGCTGCAATTTGTTTCCTGCGCACCTTCGAACTCCTGCTCGTATCCGCTGTGATGCAGATGGGCCTGACTTTGCCCATGGCTTATTACTTCCACCGTGCCACCACCATCGGCCTTCCCGCAAATATCGCGGTCGTCCCTTTAACGCAACTACTCATGCCAACTGCCGTACTCACGGTCGCATTAGGATATATCTCCCTTGCGCTGGCGAAAATTCCCGCGCTTCTCACTGCGCTCGCCCTGCAAGCAATCACCGGCACCGTTCGCGGCCTGGGAAGTCTGCGCCTTGCCGATCTCCGCGTAGCAACGCCGTCTTTCGTGATGATCGCCGCGGCCTCCTTGGCGTTGATTGTGGCAATGATTCTCGCGCGTCGTCGCGCATGGCTCGCCGTCGTCGGACTGCTCGCCCTGTTAGCGGCATCCTTAACTCTCGCCTTCGTTCCACCGCACCAGCAAACTCGCGCAGGAATCTTAGAGGTCACTTCCATCGACGTCGGCGAAGGCGATTCCATTCTGCTGGTGATGCCGCAAGGCCGTACCCTGCTTATCGACGCGGGTGGTCCGGTTTGGGGCGCCGGCACGCAACTCGACTTCGGGGAAGACGTGGTCGCCCCCTATCTCTGGACTCGCCGCATCTCCCGCCTCGATGTCGTGGCCATCTCCCACGGCCATTCCGATCACATCGGAGGCATGCCGGCAATCCTCAAAGATTTTCGCCCGAAAGAATTATGGATTGGCTTGCTTCCGCCCAGCCGCGCACTGGATCATCTGATCGCCGAAGCTCAAGCGCTGGGAATCAAAGTCGTGCGCCATTGGGAGGGAGACGATTTCGATTTCGGTGGAGCAAAAGTCGAGGTTCTTTTTCCGCCGCGTGATTGGCTAGTCGGCCTCGAGCCCAAAAATAACGACTCGATGGTTCTGCACGTCAGCTATGGCGATACCTCTGCTCTGCTCGAAGGCGACGCCGAAAAGGCCGTGGAGCGCCGCATCGCCACCCTTCATCCCGAACATGCCGACCTTTTAAAAGTGGGCCACCACGGCAGCGCCACATCCACCACGCCAGAAATTCTGGCAGCCACGAAACCAAGTTTCGCAGTGATCTCCGTCGGCTTCCACACATCCTACGGTCTGCCCAAACCCGATGTCCTCTCCCGTCTCGAAGCCGCTGGAATCCATGTCTACCGCACCGACCTCGACGGCCTCGTCACGTTCTACCTCGACGGCCACTCCGTCAATGCAATAACCCCGCAGCAAACCAAGAATTATGTAGAAGATTCGAAGATGAACCGCCTTGCAGGGACGCAGCTTCTAGCCGCGCCGTAACGATTCAAAAGTAAAAACCAGGCTTTAGCCTCTCAGGAGATCAACCCTTCGTCTCGTCCTCGTCCCCGACCTCGGCCGCGCCCGCTTCCTGCGATTCCGCAATCAGAGCCCGCGCCTTCTCCGCGTCCTGTTCGCGCACCAGAATAACCATTCCCCCCAGCCCGGGAAAAGCATCCTGCACAAAGCTCCCAGATTTCAAATCGCTTTCAATTCCCGCCGAATCCAGCAACCCCTTCACCACCAGCGCCTCCGACTCCTGCTCGCTGTCAAACACCTTCACCAATTTCTCATTCGGATCAGGCCGCTGCTCCGCCATCACATTCGATTGCTCTGCCATGGAATCTCCGGTTCTAGGTCGCCACAAGCAAGCTTGGGCACTCGCATCTTTCTGATTCTAACTCTTCTCTGGGAGTTGTAACCCGACAACTATCACTCTGACAGCGTTTTACTTCGTGTACCTTCGTGCCCTTCGTGGTTAAGTCTTCAAGCGGACCGTGCCGGACATGCCCGCACTCTACGATTCCGTCCCAGCACTTTCGGGCCGTTTTATTTTCGTCACGGCCGGCGCAAGATGAGATAGATCGTCACAACGCCCAGCAGTGTCGTAACATCCAATTCTGTGGGACGATACCGCCGGCGAAAAAAAAGGGACTTATGAATTCTGGTGAGCATTTAAATCAAGAAACTAATCTACTCAATGCCACACCCAATACCACTTCCGAGGACGAAGCCCGTTTAATCCGTCGCCTGCAGGTGATGATGAGCATGGTCTCTTCAGTTATTAGCCAAGACCCCAGCCTCACCGTCGAAGAAGCCTCCGAACTCGCCGCCAGCGCCAAACGCGCCGCCCTTGCCATGTTCCCCGACAAAGAACTCGCCTACGACCTGCTCTACAAACCCCGCCTGCAGCGCCTGATGCGCGAACGCTTCCGCCTGCAATAAAAGACTTGTCATCCTGAGCAAGCGCTTTTTGCGCCGCGAAGGATCTGCGCGAGCCGCGCGACGCGTCGCGCTCTTAGCGACGCAATGAATCGCGCGTTTGGCTCGCTTCCTTAGTTATTCATCCACCACCGAATTCCTCAACACCCCCACCCCCTCCACACTCACCTCCATCACATCTCCCGCCACCACCGGCCCCACGCCCGCCGGAGTTCCCGTCGCAATCAAATCCCCCGGCAGCAGCGTCATCGCCTGCGAGATAAAACGAATCACCACATCCAGCGGAAAAATAAAATCCTTGGTATTCCCCGATTGCCGCACCGCGCCATTCACCCGCGTCTCCACACCCACTCCCGCCCACGGATCAAGCCCGCCCACCACCACCGGCCCCACCGGACAAGACGTATCGAACCCCTTCGCCCGCGCCCACTGATCCTCTTTTCGCTGGATGTCACGCATTGTCACATCGTTCAGGCAAGTGTAGCCAAGAATAAACGGCCGCACGTCCTCGTCATCCCGAAGAAGGTGGCATGACTTCCCCATCACCACACAAAGCTCGCCTTCATAATCCACGCGCTGCGAAATCTTCGGACGCTTCACCACGCCACCCGGTGCCAGCAACGCCGAGTTTGGCTTGAAAAACAACAGCGGCTCTGTCGGTACTTCGCTTCCCAACTCGGCCGCATGTTCCCGATAATTCCGTCCCCACGCATACGATTTTCGTCGGGTTCACCGGCGCCAGCAACTTCGCCTCCTCCAGCGCAATCGGTTCGATTCGCCGCGAGCGCAATCCCTCCACGTCGCCGTCGGATTCCTCCGGCGCGCTCAGCAATATCCTCAAAATCGAATCGCGTCCCGCCACCGATTCGACCAGCCCGTACTGAGCTTCTCCATTCAGTTGAAAGCGGCAATATTTCATAAATCTATCTAATCACGAGAACCAGAAATCGCGCGAGAACTTTCGCGACCAGCTATAGATGCAACGGCAATAATATTCTTGACTCATCAAAGCATTCCTGCTATCTTTCTTGCATGGCACCCGAACCCAAGACCCTTCAACAAGCGATTCAGTACTTTACGGACGCTGACAACTGCCTGAATTACCTCGTGGCGCGGCGCTGGCCGAAGGGCGTAACCTGCCCGAACTGCAAGCGGACGGATGCGTCCTTTGTTCCGTCTCGCCGTTTGTGGCAGTGCAAGACTCGGCATCCGAAGTCGCAATTCAGCATTAAGACCGGAACCATCCTTGAGGATTCGCCTCTGGGTCTTGAGAAGTGGTTGCCTGTGATGTGGATGGTTGCGAACTGCAAGAACGGCGTCTCGTCTTGGGAGATTCACCGCTCTTTGGGAGTATCGCAAAAGGCCGCATGGTTCATGCTGCATCGCATTCGTTTGGGCATGAAGGAAGATTACGGTTATGGTCCGTTGACGAAGATCGGCGGCGCTGAGAACGAAGTGGAAGTAGATGAGACCTTCGTCGGCGGCAATAAGAAGAACATGCACCTTGCTAAGAAAGTTCGCTATGAGGCAAAGGGCGGCGCACAGGGTAAGGCTATCGTTCAGGGAATCCTTGACCGCACCGCTCGCCAGGTTCGCGCTTCGGTCGTACCGAACGTAAAGCGAGAAACATTGCAGTCTGAAATTCTCCGGCAAGTAAAGTACGGCACGAAGGTTTATACCGACGATGCCGTTGCTTACATGGGCGGCGTGAACTGGCGCTACGTGCATGAAGTCGTTAACAAGACCCAGAGCTACGTGCGCGGACAAGTTCACGTCAACGGAATGGAGAACTTCTGGAGTTTGCTCAAGCGGGGATTGAACGGAACCTACGTAGCAGTAGAGCCCTTTCACTTGGAGCGGTACGTGGATGAGCAAGTTTTCCGGTACAACAATCGCGGGACAAAGGAGAACCCCGTTAACGATGGTGAACGGATGAGCCGTCTGTGTTCTCAGATCATCGGCAAGAGGCTGACGTATGCAGAACTGACGGCGAAGGAGGACAAAAAACCGGAGCCTGTATTCTAAGTACCGATTGCCTAGAGGTCGGCGGAAGGTGGCGTAGCTGCCTTCCGTTTTCTTTTGGAGCCGCGTTTTGGGCCGCGCCTGTGCGGGTTCGCGTCTACTTGTTTGCGATACTCCGCTTCGCGGCGCTGAATTTCTTCGTGCGAGACGGTCAATAGACGATCTACTAAGCCCGTGAACTTGCGGTACTCTGCGGAATGTTTCATGTGAATACATCATACAGCGTTCGTCAAACCAGCATCGGCCATGCCTTTGCAGCGTAATCGGCTAATTTAGTTTGCCTCTCCGCAATTTCTGCTTCGCCCCATTTTGAATAGCCAGCAACCATGCTCGTTAGGTTAAAGGCCGACCCTTTTAGCACAGCCTTCTTTGCATCAAATCCAATGTTCCCCAACTTTGAATTTACAGAGCCTTGAAGTAATGCCAAGTTTCCTAGTCTGTTGTAGAGTGCCTGCATCAATTCGGGGGTGAGCTTCCAGTCTGGTCCTGGTTTTTGGGGCAGGATATGCTCCAACGTAATATCCGTGTCCTGATTTGGCGTATATTCCGGTTCGGATTTCCCGTCAGCGACGATTTGTATTTTCCTCAGATAATAACGAGCCAATGAACCTGTAGCGACCGAAACAGTTTTCACATTCGCAACAAATGCATCGTCTCGTGGAATTAGGCCAGCAAACGACCGCTCCTTGGCCAAGTCATCGACAGATTTTATTGCCCCATCGCTAATACCTTTGGCGTTTTTACTATATACGCCTTCAAGGGTGCCGCTAGGTACAGCCGAAATAAGGCATCTAACCGACCAATTGACGGCATTCTTAATCAGTCGAACCAATTCCTTATCGGAGAATTTTCCGTATGCGGCCAGAATGAGCGGCCTTATCTGACTCACCCCCAAATAGCGCAGGGTATCAATGTCAGCCTTTACTTCTTGATGCGATGAACTCCAAGCATCATGTGATGGTGTGAGAATCGCTGCATAATCATTGGCGCGGGTTTCTACTGTTGATAGCCATTGCAGCGCAGTGGCCTCTGAATTGACCTCCTTTTTGATTTTGTCAAATAATCCCCGCTGCGTGTTTGCCCGTGGGTCGTTATCCAAAGGTATCTTATGTAATCAACTACATCTCCGTCCTCAGGCCCAAGCGATTCAAGAACGGCCGTTAGGGATGTCCAGCTATGTGTTACCTGATCGGCGTTGGTTTCGGGAACGAGAGCATAAAGATAGTTTTTCACCAAGTCAGCGGCAGATAATTTTAGACCTCGGTCATTCATCGTCTCAAAAATGCGATACGCAGTTGCTTGATCTTTACTTCTACCCATATCACGCGAGCCGATGTTTCGAGGTAATCCATCCACTTTTGGAGAGTCGCCACCTGCGCATCAGAATGCATTTGGCCGTATATCTTTGATGTGCTCGGCCGCCGCTTCCGCCGCTTCCTGAATTCGTTTATGGGATTCCTTCTTGTCTTCGGGATCGAGTTTAGTTTTTCTGTCGGTATGGTTTGGCTCCCGAAGAATGCGGGACACAAAAAAGTCGCGGTCGGATTGCTGAGCAGAAATGCGGAATTTCTTGATTGCGACGTTCCTCAGAGATCAGGTATTCGCGGGTAATTACGGCCGCTTCTTTTTCGTCCTTCAAGGTCCAGAAGAAAAAATCTCTTATCGCCCCGAGTAGATCATGGCGGTAGCGATTCGCTGCTGACCGTCATACACTTCATAAAATTAGTTGTCTGGAACCACTACATGAGGCCCAGAAAATACCGGCTGGGGACTGAATTGCTCCATTGAGATCAGAACAAAACGTGGCCACGTTCCAAGCGTAAGACCTCAGTGATCGGTACTCGCAAACCCTTACGATCGGACATCAGACCAAGTGTTCTGCCAAATTCAATTTGCGCATAATTTCGCTATGATCTCCCGTTCGCCAAAAATCATACGCCACCCCCGCAAAGGAGCGGCCCGAATCATCCCCCTCAGCATCTATCTGCTCGCCTCCCTCACCGCTGCTGTAAGGAAGGGGATGCAACCCTTGTCATCCTGAGCGAAGCGAAGGACCTATGCAACTGAAATCACCACGAACCCGCTGTTTCCAGAACGAGCCACTTCCCAATTCGCTCCTCACGGCAGGCTCTCGCTCGCCTCCTCCGACCGCCCACTCTCATTCCCCCGCTCATCCACGGCCGACACCGAATAAAAATAAGTCTTCCCCGGCACCACCTGCATATTCCGGAACGCCGGTGTCCTCACCAACTCCGAATTCATTTTCACCGGCGCGCTCCCCGCCTCATGCCGGTAGACGTTGTACCCCGCCAGATCCGCATCACTCACTGGAGCCCAAATCAAATCAATGAACGGCAGCTGCCCCGGCCCCGAAAACACTGCCTGCAGCCCCGAAGGCACCGCCGGCGGAAATACATCGTGGGCAAACACTTTCACTTCCGGAGTATCATCACCTTCCACTTCCACAGCCGGCTTTCCCGCCGTCTCAATCACACTCACCGCCGTTCCGCGATAAAAATATATCTTCTCCCACTCGAATGTTTGATCCAGGAATGAACTGCTCCCTCCGCTCGCTCCCTCGACGCACTGCGTAGCATCTGCATCGATAACCTTATTCCATTTGGAACTCGATTCCAGCCGCCGGTAAATGCGAAACAAATACGTGATGCCGTTTCGTCCCTCCGCCGGGTTCGGGCACTGCCACGAGATCGTCACTCCTTTAGAAGACACCGTCGCTGAAAAATCAGCGAAGGGCGCAACCGTCGGCACCAGCGCCACCCGCACCTGATTCGAAAGCCCCGCACCTCGCCCCGCCGTATTCAGCACTTCAACCGCGTAGCTGGCAAACTCCATCGCGTATTCCTGCTCCGCCGCGGCAGGCAATGTGTCAACAAAAGTTGCTGTCAATTTCCCGGCCGGCTTCTTCTTTGATTCAAAGCTTGCCGGCGGCGCGACGTCTCGCACCGGCGTTCCGCATTGCTTGAGCACCGTCGCAATGCCGCGGCAGATTTCGGTTTTTCCCAGATAGCGCACACTTTGCCGGTCCGTCGTTCGCTGCGGAATCGTCCAGGTGAACGTCACCTTGTCGCCCTTCCTTGCAGCATGCAAATCGGCAGGCGGCTTCGGCAACTCCAGCGACGGCGCCTCCGGCGGCCCAATCGACGCGCACCCGCTCAGCGCAATAAGCGCCCCAAGCGCCAGCAGCAATCTCCCCAATGAAAGTTTCATGCAGAAACAAAGATTACATCAGGAACCGAGTCAAATAAGTTTCATTGATGAAGATGAAGAAGCGTGTCCCGAAGGGGCACCTGAAAATAGCCCGCCACTTCAGTGGCGGGAAACCTTCCAAGAAGAAGATCCAGCGTCCCGGAGGGACGCCTGAAATGTACCGGAAATCGAAATCCTGCGAGGATGCCCGTCTCACAAATCCAATATCAGACCCCTGCCCTACCCCACCAACTCCCTCACCGCTTCGCGAAAAACTTTCGTATGCAAATCCACATCATCCTTCTCCGTCTGCGGAGACATCAGCGCCATATTGTGAAACGGCGTCAACAAAATCCCGCGATTCATCGCATACAAATGCATAAACCGTTCCAACTCAAAGTCCATTGCGTCATGCGCCTCGCTCCCATTCTTCGGAGCGTCGCGGCTAAACATATACTCCGCCCGGCAACCCAGTCGCGTAACGTGCCACGGCAACTCCGCTTCCGTAATCGCTTTCGCCACTCCCAAACTCCAGCGCTCCGCCACCGGCATCATTCGATCAAACGCATCCTTCGTCAGAACCTTCGTCAATGTGGCTCGCATCGCCGCCAGCGATACCGCATTCCCCGCCAGCGTCCCGCCAATTCCGCCCACATCGCAATCTTCCAGACTCTCCGTCCCTTTGTTTTGTCCCGCCGCAATTCTCTCCGCCACTTCCTCCGAGAATCCGTAAGCCGCGCCCGGAATCCCTCCCGCAATCGCTTTTCCAAAAACTACCACATCCGGCTCCAGCTTCTCCGCCGCCGTATATCCGCCCGGCCCCGCGCAAATCGTATGCGTCTCATCCAGAATCAGCAGCGTTTCATACTTGCGTGTCAACTCCAGCATCGCCTGATGAAATCCCTTCTCCGGATGCACGATCCCCACATTCGTCATCACCGGCTCCGCCAGAACGCACGCCACATCTCGCGCAGCCAGCGCCCGTTCCAGCGCCGCCACATCATTGAACTCCACAACCTTCGTCGTCACCGTCGGATTCACCGGCGGTCCAACATTCCCCCGCCGCGAACCCGCCACACTATTCCGATCCAGCGTGATAAAAGTTTCATCCACCGTGCCGTGATAGCACCAGTTGAAAACCAGAATCTTCGCCCGTCCCGTAATCTGTCGTGCTAACCGAATCGAAAATCGATTCGCATCCGTCGCCGTCAGCGCAAACTGCCAGTATGGCAAATGAAACCGCTTCTGCAATTCCTCCGCCACAAAAATCGCATCCTCACTCGGCAGCATCAACGTCATCCCGCGCCGCGATTGCTCCTCCACTGCCTTCACCGTGGCAAACGGAGAGTGCCCCGTCATCGCTCCCGTATCACCCAGACAGAAATCGACATAGCGATGCCCATCCACATCGAAAAAATGTGACCCCTGCGCCTCCCGCACAAACGGAGGAAACGCCCCCGCCCACTTCATCATCCAGTTCATGGGAACGCCCGCCAGCAGCGACTTCCGCGCCCGCTCAAACAACGCCTTCGACTTCGGCCGCTCATCCACAAACTTTTTCTGCTCGCGCGCCATCAAAGACGCAAGCCGGGAACGATCAACATTTTTCATGACGAGGCAGCATAGCATGTACGCAGGATGAAGCAGTTGGACCAGATTTTAGGTGTCGGAGATTTTAGGTGTCGAAGGTTTTGGGTGTCTGAGATTTTGGGTGGCGCAGCGCTTCAGCGCTGCGATAAAGCTTCCCCCGGTTTTGAAAGGGCGCGGCTTCAGCCGCGCCGCAAAGCCGTATGAGAGATACGCCCAAAGGGATCAGTCAAACTCCGAAGGGCGGCATTGCTGTGGACGTCAGTCGGGGGTAAGCTTCGAAAATAGGAACCGAGGTCGCCTTTTACCCTGTGTTCCTCTGTGTCCCCTGTGTTAAAGATCTTTTCCTACAGAATATATCTCGACAAATCCTGATCCTTCACAATATCCGTCAACATCTTCCGCACATAATCCGCGTCAATGTTCACGCTCTCGCCTTTTCGCTCCGGGGCATCAAAACTCAACTCATCCAGCACCCGCTCCATAATGGTATGCAGCCGCCGCGCTCCAATATTCTCCGTACTCTCATTCACCCGAAACGCAAAATGCGCAATTTCCTCCAGAGCCTCGGCAGTAAACTCCAGCTTCACCCCTTCCGTTTCGAGGAGCGCCGTATACTGCTTCACCAAAGAAGACTTCGGCTCCGTCAGAATGCGCACAAAATCTTCCATAGTCAGCGACTGCAGCTCCACCCGAATCGGAAACCGTCCCTGCAACTCCGGAATCAGATCGCTGGGCTTCGAAACGTGAAACGCTCCCGCGGCAATAAATAAAATGTGATCCGTCCGCACCATGCCATAGCGCGTGTTCACCGTCGTCCCTTCAACAATGGGGAGAATGTCGCGCTGCACTCCCTCGCGCGAAACATCCGGACCATGCCCGCCCTCGCGCCCCGCAATCTTGTCGATCTCATCCAGAAACACAATTCCCGCATTCTCCACGCGATCAATCGCCGTGCGCGTCACCTGATCCATGTCGATCAGCCGCTGCTCTTCTTCCTGAATCAGATATTCGAACGCCTCATTCACCTTCATCTTCCGCTTCTTCGTCCGCCCACCGAAGATGTTGGGCAGCATATCCTTAATATTGATATCCATCTCCTCAACCCCTTGGTTGGTCATAATTTCGAAAGATGGAAAATTTCGTTCGCGCACGTCGATTTCGACTTGACGCTCGTCGAGCTTGCCTTCGCGCAGTTGCTGCCGTAATTTCTCCCGCGTTCGTGAAGAGGATTCAGCCAGCGCGGTTCCGGCATCAATCACAACTCCGCCCGCCGTAGTAGAAGATTCGCCGGGTCGGCTCGGTGGCGACGGCGGCAGAAGGATATCCAACAAGCGCTCCTCAGCATTCAACTCAGCCTTGTCGGCAACGTCTTCTAGCTTTTCTTCGCGAACATTATCGATCGCAATCTCCACCAGATCGCGCACCATCGACTCCACATCGCGTCCAACATATCCAACTTCGGTAAACTTCGAAGCCTCCACTTTCAAGAACGGAGAATTCGCCAGCTTCGCCAGCCGCCGCGCAATTTCCGTCTTTCCCACACCCGTGGGCCCAATCATGATTATGTTTTTGGGGATGATTTCTTCCGCCAACTCCGGCGTCAGCTTCTGGCGGCGGGTGCGGTTGCGCAGGGCGATGGCCACGGCGCGTTTCGCGTCCTTCTGGCCGATCACGTGTTTGTCGAGTTCGACGACGATCTCACGCGGGGTGAGTTCGTCGAGTGCGAGTTGTTCTTCTTCAGCGCTGCTGGGTAAATAGATAGCCATAAATGTTCGTGTGGGGACGGCCGCCGTCGGCCGTGAGCCCGGTAGTCTTGATGCAGCTCAGCCGGTACCGACCAAAGACAATCGAGCTTCGCTCGATGGACAGCCGAGGGCGGCTGTCCCCACATGATCGGTTACAACTCTTCAATCGTTACTGCATCATTTGTATAGATGCACATCTTGCCGGCAATCTTCATCGCTTCTTCGGCGATTTTGCGGGCGGAGAGTTCAGTGTGCATTGCCAGCGCCTGCGCGGCAGCCTGGGCGTATGGGCCTCCGCTGCCAATGGCTGCGACTCCGCCATCGGGCTCGATCACGTCGCCTTGTCCGCTGAGCAGAAATGTTTGCTCTTTGTCGCTCACCAGGAGCAACGCTTCCAAGTGGCGCAGGTACTTATCGGTGCGCCAATCCTTCGCTAGTTCCACCGCTCCGCGTCCCAGGTTGCCGTGATACTGCTCCAGCTTTGATTCAAAACGGCTGAACAGAGTGAAGGCATCGGCGGTCGAGCCGGCGAATCCAGCAAGGATTTTGTCGTTGTAAAGGCGGCGAATTTTCTTAGCTGTGTGTTTGATGACGGACTCGCCAAGCGTGACTTGTCCGTCGCCGGCCAACACTACGCTGCCGTTGCGGCGGATGGATAAAACTGTGGTGGAGCGAATCAGGCGTTTCGTAGACATGAGCGCAATCTCTGATTATAGCAGCGAGGCGAGGCCGCCAATGCAAGGTAAGGTAGTGGGTTAGTGGGCTACTTTGAATTCCAGTTTTGAAAAAAGATGAAGAAAATAGCTTCGATGGCGAGGAGGCTCCCGGCGATGTACCAGCCCTTCTTGGACTTTGGGGTCCACGCCGAGAGCACCAGCAAGATAACGGCATTGGGGATAGCTACCGTCCACTGCAACCACGTCGGCCAATCTTCAATCTTTGTCACGCAGCTCAGTATCGCACAATAGATTCAGCGGAGAAATTCAAAGTAGCCCACTGCCGGGTAGTGGGTCCGTTTGAAATCCACAGGTCGTGGAAGACGAGAATTTGATCTTGTCTAGGCAGCGGCGGCAACGGCTTCTTTGAAGGCCTAGCCGCTCTAGCGCTGTCTCGTCTCTTGCAGTTTGGCCTGTAGCCATGTCTCCTACGAGCTTCGCTCAGCATAACAGGGGTGCAAAGGAAGCCAACGATGGGGAGCGTGGCACCCGGGTGAAAGACGGAAAGCAGGTACCTCCCGCCCTTGGAGCCCGGTTCGGAATGACATTATCTCGGTGGGGCTGCGTTGCGACCCATGCTGACATCATCTTAGAGGGGTAGGCGTTTTCGTTTTGCGGGTGCTCGGAAACTTGTCAAGAGGCAAAATTACACGATTGGTTGTAAGTGACTTAGGGGATGGGGCAAATATTTCTGGAAACGTGTCCCCTTTATACCTGTCTTTGTGATATAATAGAGTTATAAGGTAAAACTTTAAGAATATATGGGCGCGGCCTCTGGGCTGCGCCTTTTTGCGTTTAGGCGGAGCGACGGGGAGGTCAAAATCTGCCTCACGCGTGGTGGTGAGAGTTGCAGGGATCCTTCGACTGCGTGGGATCGTCTTGCAGACGATCGCACTTCGCTCAGGATGACAAAGCATTTTTGGATGGCAGCATTTTTACGACGGCGGTATTCAGGAGTGAGACGATGGCCAAGTGCAAGGGGTTTCGGACGTTCAAGGAGCGCGGAGAGTGGGTGGAGCTGCAGTTTATGGCGCGGGCGGTGGGGGACGGGTTTAAGGTGTCGAAGCCGTGGGGAGATTCGTCGGCTTATGACGTGGGGGTGGAGTGTGGCGAGAGGATTTTGAAGATTCAGGTGAAGTCGACGGACTGCCGGATGGGGACGGGTTATCTGTGCGGATTCAAGCCGAACGAGCACAGCGAGCGGTACACGATAAAGAAAGTGGATTTTTTCGCGGCGTATGTGATCCCGGAGAATGTGTGGTATGTGCTTCCGGCGGGCGTGGTATTAGAGACCAAGAGCATGGATCTGATGATTTGTCCGGTGCAGAAGAGGAAGTATGACCGGTACCGATACGAGGAGTATCGAAATGCGTGGGTGCTGTTGCTGCCGGCTAAGACCGGGCGTGCCGTCTGCAAAGGACGGGTCATGCCATAGACACTAATTTCTTCTCACCATGAAACGAAATCCACTCCTCGATCACTATGGGACAAAGGAGCTCGGGCTGCTCGGAGTATGTAGGGGAGCGCGATCGGGCTTGAACAAATTAAGCTGATATCCCTTTCTTGCACATCTCGTAGTGGCCCCCCGCTCACGTACGCAAAAAGTAGATGAGGAGTGCGTTTATGTCGACTACTGTTGAGCAGGTTGAAATGGCTGTCGATACCGCGATCGATAATTCTGTCGATACGGCCGTCGATACTACACGGGAGGCAATCCCTTCGGGGCGGTTTACGCCCCGCAACGTCAGCGCGGAGCTGGGGCTTCTCGCCGATCTTGCCGGAACTTGGGAAGGCTTCGGATTCAATTTGATCGCCCGTCCAGCGTTTCACTTTGGCACCGACCTTTACTTGCAACTCAATAACACACGCGAAACTTTAAAGTTCGATCCCATCGGTTCAGTGATTCCGAATCGCGGCTTCGGGCAACACGATATTGGCCTGCATGGTCTCACCTACCTGCAGAAAATCAGCGACGCCGGCAAAGACGGAGCCCTGCATATCGAGCCGGGCATCTGGATCCGGCAGCCCAACACAAAATTTCCTCCGGAGAAGGCCGCGCCCAAAGGACAAGAACTGGTGGGCCGCATGGGCTCCATTCCACATGGCAACGCGATGTTGGCGGAAGGAATTGCCAGTCACTTTTCGGGGCCGCCGGTTCTGCCGTCGGCGACCGCGAATTATAACGGCTCGGTTTTTCCCTCGTTCAACAGCACGCCGTTCGGAGTGCCGCCGACCGCGCCCGTCATCAACATCAACGCTGCAACCTCGTCGGAGGCATTGACCGCTCCCGCCTCTGGTGCCGCCCGCTGTGCCGTTTCCCGAGTACAACCTCGCCAATCCGCCCGGTCCGGCGAATACGCGCACGCCTTTCGCAACTTCGCCGGCGGAGCCGCCTATCCCGAACACGCCGGCTAATCAGGCGATGGTGAATGATCCCATTGTGCTTTTGCAAAATGTGGTCAAACAGCAGGTGAGTGAGGGATACGAGTTCGAAGGAACTGCGCTCAACATCGCAACCAGAGAGCAGATTTCTTTTCTCAACACGCCGAATGATCCGACCGGTGCCTCAACGCCAGTCTGTTGCCGCAGTTCGGCGGAGGCATCGAAAACATTCACTTCCTCGACGGCAAGTCGGTCAACGTTGGCGGCAAGCCGGAGCAGGAAGAAAATGCGCAGACCGCCCTGGTGTACGCCACTTTCTGGATCGAGAAACTGACGCACAAGAAAACCGGCCACACATTTATGCAGTTGCAATATGCGCAGATGGTCGTGCTGAATTTTCCCATCCGGCATTTGCTGCATCCTGAGCCGCCGGCCAAGCCGGTCATTTGTGAACCTGGGATGGCCGCACATCTCCATCGCAACCCTGAAGAAAAACTTCGGTTAACCGACCGGGCGGGCGTGCTGAACATCGCGGAAGCCAGCAGCACGCCCGGGTTTTCTATGACGAAGAAAAATAGGATCCCGGAAATTTTCCTGTGCCCGCTCGCCCACGCGAAACAACGATAAATCGCTCCCTGACGAAATCCTGTCAAGCCCTCCGCAGCCCTCCATCGCACACAACTCGTTCAAAACATTCAGCAAATATATTTCAAGAAATGTCCCAAATACCCGCCTCAGTGTGATATAATGGATGTATAAGTTAGAACTTAAAGATAAACAAGGCGCGGCCACACAGGCTGCGCCTTTTTGCGTCTCGGGACAAGCAGCCAATCCATGAATCACTGGAAACAATTCACCAGCTTCAAGCAGCGCGGAGAGTGGGTCGAACTCCGCTTCATGGCCAGCGCCGCCGAGCGCGGCTTCTGCGTCCTCAAGCCCTGGGGAGAAACTCGTCCCTACGACGTCGGCATCGACCACGGCCCCAACTTCCTGCGCGTGCAAAGCCTGCCCTGAGAGAGCGACAGCGACCGAACGGGTCAAGTCCACCACCTGCCGCACCGGCACCGGATACTTCTGCCAGTTCAAACCTCACTACCTCAAAAAGCAGGACTACACTCTCGCCCAGCTCGACCTCTTCGCCGCCGGAGCCTGTCCTGAGCGAAGTCGAAGGATCATCCCCGTCGAAGCCTGGTACATCATCCCCGCCGCCCTCCTTCTCGGCACAGAACGCAAACAGGGAATCATGCTCTACCCCGTCGAGCCCCTCAAAAAAGACCGCTACAGCTACGAAGCCTACAAAGAAGCCTGGCCTCTCCTCTGCAAAAGCCGCCGAGCCCTAGTCGAACGCACAAAGCACCGCTGAACACCGAGTCAGCCGGAACAAATTCCAGCCGCAGAGCGGCGACCGAAAATAGCCCGGCAGTTCACTGCCGGGTCAACACAAGCAGACCTGGAACCAAGTCCCGTAGGGGCGACAGGACATGCTTTTGGGTGGCGCAGCGCTTCAACCCTGCGATAAAGCCCGCCCCACTAACCTTCATGCCGACCGTACGGTGTAACCCGTTGTCCTCTGCACTGGAGATAGGCCGCTGTAGAATGCGAGGATGATTCACTGCGCTCTTATGTGGTTCCGCGGCTCCCTTCGTGATCCTTCATGGATCGCGGCTTACGCGCTCCTAAATACAGATATTCATCTTCTGGTGGCAGGCCCGGATTCTACGAAGGCACGCTGCCACGCTTGAAGAACACACGCGGATTGCGGGCACACAATCAACAACTGCAGACCTCATCAGACAGGCACTGCAAAGGCAGGAAACGATCCTGAAGGACCAATTCAAATTTCAGAAGCAACTGGAGGCCCAATCCGAAAGAAGGATCATGTTCGATCTGATTACACGGTTGCTCACCTCTGTGTACAGTCTAACGGCCAAACTCAATGTGGTGCAGTACACATCGCCTCGCGAGGTCGAAGAAATCAGAGAGGCATGGACTCGCATGGACAACGACGCAACGGTCTGTAGGATGGCTCTGATTGGGAGCGAATATCTGAGCGAAGCTGAGTCAAAGCATTTTGCCGCCTATCTTGACGACATAAGCCAATTGAAACAGACGAACGCAGGAAACAACGCAGACTATCACCAGCTAAGAACTCTTAACGAAAAACATAGGGACTTCCTGCAGGTTGTGGCTGAGAATAGAAGAGCAGCAATTGCGACAATTACAGCGGCTGCATGAAACAAAATGGGAAAGCTAACGGGAACTCGACACGGCGATGCCGCGAATAATCTTCTCGCGTTTTACCAAGGCAAGGTCCACGAGTTGGAAGAGTCCGGCCAATACTTCATGGCAGCGGTTGCTTTGGGTTTGGCTGTTGAGACCGCGGTCTTGACTTATCTTTTGGTCGAGTTCGGCGAGGACAACGGCGGTGAACTCAAAATACCAGATTCGGTCAACATGTCGGATTTGATTGAGGCAGCTGACGAGGTCGGAGTTCTGAACGCTCCTATCAATATTCCGTCCCACATTCGCGAGGACGGGGAGCCTCCAAAACACGTGGCGAAGGAAGTCGTTGAGAAGATCAGGAAATTCCGGAACCTGATTCATCCGGCCCGCGCTCTTAAGGAGTCGTTCGATCCTCAGACCTTTTCTCGGGAACAATTGATACAGTTTAAGGAAATGCACGAGTCAGTTTTGCACAGCTTGATGTATTACCTGTGAGGAGGTGCGGAGGCTATACCTCCACGGTCTGCGCACTGGGCTTCCCCGCCAGCAACTGCCGCAACACATACTGCAAAATCCCGCCGTTGGCGTAATAGAGCGCCTCCTGAGGCGTATCGATGCGGACCAAGGCTTCGAACTCGATTGGCCTATCTTTTCCGCCTCCGCCGCTGCTTCCTGCCGACGTCGCGCGAACTTTCACTTTCTGTCCGGCGGCATAGTGTTCAATCAGATTGCGAACGCCGCTAATCTCGAAAACCTCTTCACCGGTGAGATGAAGCGATTCAACATTCTGTCCGGCGAGAAATTGCAGCGGCAAGATTCCCATGCCGACAAGATTCGAGCGGTGAATGCGCTCGTAACTCTCGGCGATGACGGCGGAAACTCCGAGCAGGCGCGGGCCCTTGGCGGCCCAGTCGCGGGAGGAACCGGAGCCGTATTCTTTGCCGGCGAGGATGATGAGCGGCGTGTGGTCGGCTTGATATTTCTGCGAGGCGTCGAAGATCGACATTTCCTGATTGGTCGGCAGATGGCGGGTGAATCCGCCTTCGGTGTTGACCAACTTGTTGCGCAGGCGAACGTTGGCGAAAGTTCCTCGCACCATCACTTCGTGATTGCCGCGGCGCGAGCCGTAGGAATTGAAGTCCCCAGGCTTCACTCCGTGCTCCTGCAAATATTTTCCCGCAGGACTATCTTTTTTAATCGAACCGGCAGGAGAAATGTGGTCGGTAGTAACGCTGTCTCCCAATACCGCCAGTACCCGGGCAGAGTGAATATCTTCCACCGGCGAAGGCTGGATCTTCATGTCGTCGAAGTAGGGCGCGCGGCGGATGTAGGTAGAATCTTTTTCCCAGGCGTAGGTCTGGCCTTTGGGAACGGAGAGGCCGCGCCAGCGCTCGTCTCCGGAGAAAACTTCCGCGTAAGTTTTCGAAAACATTTCGGCGGTTACGGAGTGCTCGACTGCTTCTTCAACCTCGCGCTGCGTGGGCCAGATATCGGCAAGGTAAACCGGCTTGCCATCTTTGCCCTTGCCGATGGCGTCTTTGCGGAGGTCGGTATCGATGCGTCCGGCCAAGGCGAAGGCGACGACAAGCGGTGGAGACATTAAGTAATTCGCACGGACTTCGGAGTTGATGCGGCCTTCGAAGTTGCGATTGCCGGAAAGAACGGATGCGACGACCAGATCCTTTTCGTCGATGGCTTGCGAGACTTCCGTAGGCAGCGGACCAGAGTTGCCGATGCAGGTAGTGCATCCGTAACCGACGATGTGAAATTTAAGTTTTTCAAGATAAGGAGTGAGCCCGGCGTTCTCCAGATAATCGCGCACAACTTTGGAGCCGGGCGCGAGCGATGTTTTAACCCACGGTGGAATCGACAAACCTTTTTCAACGGCCTTTTTTGCCACGATTCCTGCACCGATCATGACCGAGGGATTTGAAGTGTTGGTACATGAGGTGATGGCCGCGATCACGACGCTGCCGTGTTTGAGAGAATCTTTCACGCTCGCAGGAACGTGTTCGTGCACGTTGGGATCTTCGACGCCGATGGCAGCAGGGCTGCCGCCTTCCTGTTCCCATCGTTGGGAGTTGGCGGCCGGCGCGGCTTTCGCGGCGGCAGCTTTTGGCTTGATCAGCGAAGGCAGAGCTTTGTTGAACGATTCTCCCGCTTGGGAAAGCACAACCCGATCCTGCGGTCGCTTCGGTCCGGCAAGACTTGGTTCGACGGTCGCGAGATCAAGCGATAGAAGTTCCGAGTATTCCGCCTCAGGAGTTTTGTCGTCGTGGAACAGTCCCTGCTCGCGGCAGTAAGCTTCGACCAATGCAACTTGTTCCGCAGTGCGTCCGCTGAGTTTTAGATATTTCAAACTTTCTTTATCAACAGGAAAGATGCCGCAAGTTGCACCATACTCCGGCGACATGTTGGCAATCGTCGCGCGATCGGCCAGCGGAAGATCGCGCAGACCAGGACCAAAATACTCGACAAATTTTCCGACGACTCCGTGCTTGCGCAACATCTCGGTAATCGTAAGAACAAGATCAGTAGCAGTCGCCCCTTCGCGCAACCGTCCCGTAAGCTTCACCCCTACCACCAACGGAATCAGCATGGAAACAGGCTGCCCCAGCATCGCAGCTTCCGCCTCAATTCCCCCCACGCCCCATCCCAAAACCCCCAACCCATTAATCATCGTGGTGTGGGAGTCGGTGCCTACGAGGGTGTCGGGATAGGCTACGCGGTGGGAGTTTGAATCTTGCACGAAAACTACACGCGCTAAATATTCGAGATTGACCTGGTGGACGATGCCAGTGTCGGGAGGGACGATCGCGAGATTGCGGAATCCGGTTTGGCCCCAGCGGAGGAATGAGTAGCGTTCTTTGTTGCGCTGGAATTCCAAGAGCGCGTTCATGTCGAAGGCAGATGCAGTGCCGAATTCGTCGACCTGCACGGAGTGGTCGATTACGAGTTCGACGGGTTGCAAAGGATTAATGAGAGCGGGATCACCCCCGAGTTGCTGCATGGCGTCGCGCATGGCTGCGAGATCGACGACGCAGGGGACGCCGGTGAAATCCTGCAGGAGTACGCGGCTGGGAGTGAAGGCGATTTCTTTATCGGGTTTCGAATTTTTGTTCCGGGCGGCCATGGAACGGATATCTTCTTTTTTTACATTGCGGCCGTCTTCGGTGCGAAGAAGATTTTCAAGCAGGATGCGTAGCGAGTAAGGGAGATGCCTGGTGGAGATGCCTTGTTTATCGAGGGCGTCGAGACGATAAATTTCGTATTCCTTGTTGCCGACTTTAAGAGAAGAGCGGGAGTTGAAACTGTTTAGAGACATGATGCCTTCCTGAAAGAGCAAATATCGCAACCAACAAGTTTAGTCGTTCTGGCCAGGATTGCGTAGAGGGAAGCCGCGCAACTCACTTGAGGAACTATTGTTTCCGGGCGTAGTATCCCTTTCGGGACTGTAACGTGAGCTTGTCGCCATTGTTCAAAGCGACAGTCAGGTTGTGAAAGCGGCCGTCCAACTGTTCACCTTGCGGGGAAAAACCGAGCATGTAGTAATACTCGGGGGCTTGGGCAACGCGAGTGAAGCCGGCAGCGAAGTCGTTGCTATTTTGAAACGACGTACCACCGGTCGCGTTCGCCAAGGTTGTCAATATCTCCTCATTTGCCGATGCGCTATCACGGCGATACTGCAGGTTCGCACTGGAAGGTTGCGCCACTGAGTCAACATAGAGGCCGCGCGCATCCAGGGTGCTGATGATGATGTCGGAGTGCAAGGCCTCGTCGATGAGTTGACTAAGGTCCTGTTCACGGCTCGGAGCGACGAATCCGGGCGAAACCAGGACAAGTGCATGCTGCCCCGGTGTGGCCGACAGCCGGCGCACTGCGGTCTGGAACGATTGCAAAAGAATCCGAGTCTGCATCTCGGCGGAAGCTACTTGCTGCTGGGCGGTCGCTTTCGCCATCATCTCGGCGGCTGCCGCAAAGCGCAAGTCACTCCCATACTCGCAGACCAGAGCATCTTCTGTAGCCGCACCGAGAGCATCTTCATCTTGTTTGTTCGCGATTAGGTCTGCCATGTAAGGGTCGATGTCGGGGCAACCGCTGCCTGAAGCGCTGGCAACCTGACGCGGCTGGATGCGGAATAAAATCTCGTGAAGTTTGGTACGGTCGTCCGTGAAATTCAGGGAAGTTTGTCCTGAAGTTGTAAAGATAGCCGCCCGCACGGTCGGTGGCAGTGAAGATAGGTGACGATCCGCGGCGTCGCGCAGTTGCTTCAAGTCTGCAGAGCTCAAATGAATATCGTCGAAGAGATAGGCCACGCTGCGATCGACAGTCGCGGGGGTGGTAGCGCTCTGGCTACCGACTACGCCAGATATACCGCCCGGAGCCCTGCCGTTCGCGTTGGCTTCCGCACCCGGTTCTTCGAGGGAAAACCTGGTTATGGTTTGCGGTTTCCCGTTATCCAGTAGCCGGAAATCCTGCTGCCGCAGAGTTCCAAGAGTTCGTCCCTGAGAGTCACGGACGACGACGCGGACTAATACAAGGTTGACGTTGACCTTGATCGCGGAAATTTTATTTTGACGAATGTCTTTGTATGGACTTTGATTGGCTTCGCTATCCATTGCCACGATGGCGCGGGGATTCTGAGGCGACTTAGCCCGCGACGAACTGAATTGGATGGGCACAGCCTTCGGAGCGTCCGGCGAGCAGTTGTTCGCCATCGCTCCCTTAGCGGCAGATCCCTTGTGTTTTTCGGCCGTGTTCAGCCACTTGAAAAGTGGTTTCAGTTCGGCTTCATAGGGCTGGCGCGCCGAGGTATCGGGAAACGCGAAATTCTGAACGCCATCGTCGCGCAAAATGGAGACGGAGATTTTTTCGTTGTTGAGGGAAGTTGTTTCTTTTCGCGAGGGGTAGATTCCCTGAATGTCACGGATCTCCTTGGCAGACAAGATTGCCTTTAGTTGCTGAACGGAGTTAGCGTCGAGGGAACTCTCGAATATTTTGGGAGCATTGGAGCCGGCGTGGGACGAGTCATTCAGTGTTTCCTGCTGTCCCAAGCCTGACATGTCGGGCATGCCGTCGGGGGACCTTAGCTTTGGAACTGTTGCCGGTCCGGTTCGTTCCTGTTGCTGTTGTTCCATTCGAACGCGGCCGTCCGCGCGGATCAGCATGCATGTCTGCTGGACGCCGGTGTACTGGTCGTAGGCGAACTCTTGGAACCTTAAAATGTAGGGCACGGAATTGGCAGAGCTGAGTGCCGTGTTGGTAAGGGTACGAGGGATGGTGAGAGAATTGGCGCGGTCGGTGAGGGCCTTAGCTTCTTCTGATCTGTGCATTTTCTCTAATAGTGTGGCGTATCCGGTCAGGACCAGGCCGAGCGCAGGGTCGCTTGGGCCAAACTTGCTCTCATCAATCCGCAAACTGCGTTGGTAAAGTTTTTCTGCCTCCGGATAGCTCCCGTCCTCCGTCTTCAATTCGGCGAGTTGCTGCAGGGGCATGGCGAGTTTGAGATCGTCCGGGCCGAAACTCTTCTCAACGATGGCGACGGTGCGAATGTACGCCTCTTCGGCGGCTCCGATTTTTCCCTGCGCGTGACGGACCTCGCCGAGATTCTGCAGCACATCGACCAGGCGGGTATTCTCGTCTCCGTAAGCCTTTTCCTGAACTCCGAGCACTCGATTGAAGAGCGATTCGGCGATTGCCAGTTTGGTGGCGTCATCGAGCGTGGGGGCATGCTCGATCGAGGGGCTGAAGTCTTGCAACTCGCAGCCAGAGTTCTTCGCTGCCGGACTCTCTTTCGCGGGAACGAGCGGAGGCAATGTATCCGATGAGGACTGAGGAAGCAGTCGCACACTGTCTAGATAGAGGGTGGCGAGTTTGTTCAGGCCGGTAGCCGTCTCCAAGTTTTCCGGACCGAATTTCTTCTCCCGAATGTGGCAGGCACGCCACGAAGTTTGGATTGCCTTGCCGAATGCCCACTGTTTGACGTAAAGGCTGGTGAGGTTGTCAAGAACGGGTAAAAGAAGAGGATTCTCCTGGCCTTGCGCCTCCATTACGGCAATCGACTTTTCGTAGAGAGTTTCTGAGGCGATGAAGTTGTTCTGAACGAAGGAGACCAGGGCCAGGTTGTTATAGATGGGCGCGAGTCGCACATCGTTGGGACCAAACTGCTGGGCGTCTCGCAGGGCGTCGGTGAAAAGCCGGTTCGCGTCCAGTAGCCGGCCTTCCTGGAATGCTTTTTCCCCAGCTAGATTCTTTCCCTCCCAGGAACTCTGTCCTGCGGATATTACAGAAAGGATAAGGACGACAATCGTGGGTTGGCGGAGTAGTCGCCGGGCCATCTGTACTCCTGTCTATGAGACATTATGCCCGAAGCGGATCAGAGAGGGAAAAGCTTGAGCGGCCAGTTGCCAGCGCTGGAAGCACGGACTTAATCGCCTGAAGCACGGACGTTTATTTTGGATCAATGCCGCAGTCGCTGTTTGCGACGTCGCAGATATGAGCGCAGCAGCATTGCGATGGCTAGGAGAACGACTAGCAAAGCGAATGCCAGGGCCAGCAGAATTCGGGTTTGGCTGTAGAGGACGAAGATTCCGTAGGTGGAGTAGAAGCCGTTGAAGCTGCTTACTACTGTGGGCAACGAGAGAAGATCCTGCTTGGTTAGCTGGAGGACGTGCTCGCGGGGATGGTAGTTGGAGCCGAGAGGAAGCATTTCGCCAGCGGAGTTGAGCTCGATGTGTCCGCCTAAGACATAGGTGACGGGACGATCGCGGATGAAATCTGCAACGCGGTTGGCGCTGGCGAGATCGGCTTTGGCGTCGTCAATGATGAGATGTCCGGGCAAAAAGAAATCGCCGGAAAAGAACAGCGCGGTTTGGCGGTCGTAATAGGAGACGTGGGATGGGTAGTGGCCTGGAGTCGGAATCACGTCGATGATTCGGCCGCCGAGATCGATTTGAGCAAGACCTTTGGGCCAATCAGAAAAGCCGAAGTATTGGCGAACGTGAGCGAGATCTGTACCGACAATTTGAACGTTTGAAAGATTTGCGAATTGCGAGTCGCCGAGGCGGTGATCGAGATGGCCATGAGTGTGGACGATAAGGAGCGGCAGTTGCGAATGATCTGGCCGGCTGAGTAAAGCCAGCACGGTTTGCGCCAGCGGCATTTTCTTTGGGTCAGAAACATCGCCGGTATCGATGAGGAGAGCTTTGGTCGAGCCGACCAGGAGATACATGAAAGGCGCTTCGGCGGTGGCGCATGGATTCTCGCGCAGAATAAAAGTGGTGGGGTTGTAGGGGTGAACCTGGAGCGGAGGCTGCAGGTTTGTGGCGCAGTCGGGTGCTCCTTCGTTCCAGTGAACGTCCATGGAGCCCGTGGCGACTTGAGAAACGGCGGGCGACGATGCCAGTAGAAGAATGCCGGCGAACAAGATGAAGATCAGACGCGGGCCGGCCTTGGCAGGCTTTGTTGACGGTTGTTTCATGATTACCTCCTTCTCATTTTTGGTTGAGCAGAATCGGATCCAGGGAGCGCAGCCAGAGTTCCACGGCGCGATCCAGACGTTTGCGGTCTCGCGTGGCGCAGTAGTCGAGCATGAAGCCCCGGAGTCCGGCCAGAATTAATGTGGCGAAAGCGCGGGCCTGGTTGCGCTTGTGGCCTTCGCGAATCAGTGGAGCGGCAACGAACGTCAGCCAGTCGCCGACGGTGGAGTTGAGAAAATCCTGGTAGCGTTTCGGGTGACGCAGGGCGAGTCCATAGGCCTCGAAAAAAAGACGGAAGAGCGGCTCGGATTCGGGCGCGCTCATGTACTTCCAAATGGCGCGGCAAGCCTGTTCGAAAGTGGGCGCATCCATCTGACCGTATGTGGTGCGCTGGCGGTCGCGGATTTCCGCCAGAAGTTTTACCACCATTTTTTCTTTCGAGCCGAAGTAATAGAGCAGAACCCGAGGACTGGAGCCAACGGCTTTCGCCAGGGGCCTGAGCGAAAGATCCGCGATGCCGTGTTTGACGAGATATTGAACGATGGCGGTGCGGAGTTCCGCGGGGCGCTGTTTGTTCACCGTTCGGCTCATTTGAGGGTAATTATAAATGAAACGGTCGTTTCAAGAATAGAAAATGTTTGAGGCCAGCCGGAGTAATCCGAGTCAATCTCTCTCCTCCGCTGGGCGAAGCCAACCTCAGGGGCTAAAGGCCGCCTCTTTCTCGTCGCTGGAGCGGCACGACTAAAGTCGTGCCCTTCCCGATCCGTTTCGAACGTCGTGCCTTTGCCGATTCCATTAAATCTGGGCTTATCTTGCGGCGGTCCAGACTTGGTAGATGACGACGGCTATCATGAAAAGGAGATAGAGACGGAGGGACCACAGGACAAGGAGTTCGGGGCCCTTGAGATGACGGCGGGGGATGTGGTGCTTTTTTGCGCCCACAAGCTGATCGTGTTCGAGGGAGGAGAAAACGAGGGTTTGGTCGGCGGGGGAAACGACGGGCGGCGTGTGGCTAGATTTTTTCGTCATGCAATTCTCCCACTGGTTGCTGAGCTGCAGGCAAAAGCAGGTCCCTCAGGCCGAAAGACCGCCTTCGGAATGACAAACGTCGGGTGAGGGGTGGGCAAGAAGAGTTCGAGCTGCGCTCGACTGGACAGCCGAGGGCGGCTGCCCCCACATTCGCATCCACTGTAACCACAACTTCTACTTCGGCATTTACGTGTTCCGGCCTGAAATTCATGTTTACGTTCCTCCTAATGCGGCGAAGATGTTGGGGGCGAGGATGCTGATGCCGAAGAGAATGCCGGCGGCCGTCAGGACGAAAACTACGCCGGAGGACAGGATGTTTGCCCAAAGTGGGCTGACGAGATCTCCCATGATTTCTTTGTCGTTGACCAGCATGAAGAGGAAGACTAAGGCTGGGGGCATGGCGAGGACGGCGACTACGTTGACGATGAGAA
This sequence comes from uncultured Acidobacteriaceae bacterium, assembly GCA_963836305.1. Classification (GTDB taxonomy): domain Bacteria; phylum Acidobacteriota; class Terriglobia; order Terriglobales; family Acidobacteriaceae; genus Sulfotelmatobacter. Next base: position 551,465 of record CAWIJP010000029.1, read on the forward strand.
CTACGTAGACGAGCGGCAGGCCGGGGATGAGTACGATGCCGGCGGCAGCGGCGGCACAGAGAGTTAAGACGGCGTAAAAAGATTTACCTTCTCCCATGGGAAGGTTAAGGCTGTGAGGTTTGTGAGTGACCTCGCCGAAAGCGTAGGCGGAAGAGGTGGAGATGGTGATGGCGGCGACGATGCCGGCTTCGAACATACCGAGAGCAAAGAGGGACGCGCCGAAGCGTCCGATGATGGGTTGGAGAGCCTGAGCGAATTCGGCAGCCTGAAAATTGTCGGCGGTCATTTGATGAGCAAAGAGCGGAGCGGTGGCGAGGATGGTGGCGACGGCGGCTGCGGCTGCGAGCGCGGCTCCGAGAACGGTGTCGACGCGGCCGAAGCGGATATCTTTGGTGGTCATGCCTTTGTCGACGGTGGCGCTTTGCTGGAAGAAAAGCATCCAAGGGGTGACGGTTGCGCCGATATCGGCGAGGACGATGAGGAGAGTGTCTTTGTTAAGACCCGGGAGCGGTTGCCAGGTGAGAAAAGAGTGGCCGACCGAATGCCAGTTTGGATGCGTCATGAGCGCGACTGGAATGAATACTAAATTGAACAGGGCGGCGGCGAGCGTGATGCGCTCCCAAGTCCAGTAGCGGTGACTCATTAACGCGCCGTAGAGGATCACGAGGGCGATGAGAATCGCAGTCCAGGGAGGCACGCCGAAGAAGCCGAGGCCGGCGCGAACGGCGATGAACTCGGTAATCAGCGTGAGGAAATTGCCGATGCCGAGATCGATCATGGAGAACCATCCCCAGAAAGGACCGAAGCGCTCGAAGATGAGTTCGGCGTGGCCACGATGGGTGGCGGCGCCGAGGCGGACGGTCATTTCCTGGACGACGATGGCCATACAGAAGGTGAGAACGACGAAAGGGAGGAAGAAACCTATGCCGAACTTGGCACCGGTGGCGGCATAGGAGAGCATGCTGGGGCCGTCGTTTTCGCCGAGCATAACGAGGACGCCGGGGCCGGCGAGAAGCCAGAGGAGACGCGCCTTCGAGGAAAAGCCGCGGCGGGCGCGGGCGGCGGAGACGCGGGAGCGATCGTGGGCGCGGTCGACGTCTTCGTGAGTGATGATTACTTCGGCTTCGGTTTGGGTGGGGACTGGCTTCATCGGCGGAATGGCGGCGGATTAGCGTAAGTATACATGAGGGGATAAACTATGGTTAAGTGCGGGCCGTAGCTGATCACAAAGCGAAGCGTAGCCTCAAGGGCTAAGCCCACAATCTTTCTCGGCTCCGACGGCACGACTAAAGTCGTGCCCTTCCCGAACCTATGCCTTTTCCGAACTCAGACGAGTAGCAATGCTTAACGAAGAGACAGCCGGGGAGGGGTAGAGATCCTTCGACTTCGCAGATGGCTCGCTTCGCGATCCATCCACTTCGCTCAGGATGACAAGCGCTGCTTCAAGGATGACAGGGGTTATTTAGAGCGCTGGTCGGTGGGGGTGAGCCAGACGCGGTCGGCGGCGGCGGGGCCGAGGGAGATATTGCCGGATGTTGTGGAGAGAGTCAGGGTCTGATCGTAGTTGCGATCGATGATTCGTAACTTCGCCGCAGGGCGGATGCCGCGGGCTTCTAGGAATTCGAGAAGCCGGCGGTCGCGTTCGTAGATTCCGCTGACGGTGTAGGCGATACCGGGTTGGGCGTCGGCGAGCAGGAGTAGTCCGCGACGGCGGCGACTGGCGGGGCTTTCCATCTCACTCATATTGCCATGGGGGCAGATGCCGCCTTTGCCGAGCTTGGCGAGGAGTTTGCCTTCGAAATCGGGAGAGACGGCGTGCTCGAGGCGTTCGGCCTCGTCGTGGACCTTCCACCATTCCATTCCGAAGAGTTCGGCTAACATGCGTTCGATGAGGTGGTGGCGGAGGGTGAGTTTGCGGGCGATTTTGCGCCCGGCGGCGGTGAGACGGACGTGACCGTCGGACAGAACGCGGACCAGGCCGTCTTTTTTCAAACGGCGCAAGGCCATGGTGACGGCGGGAGCGGAGACCTTGAGCCAATCGGCGAGGCGCGCGGAGATTACGGATTCTCCTTCGCATTCGGCTTCGAGGATGGCTTTGAGGTAGTCCTCTTTGGAGACAGTGATCATCTGGGAAGATTATACGACGGAGTTAAGCATGGTTAATGGCGTGGGTGGAACAGAAAAATCTTTAACACGGGGGACACAGAGGAGCACGGGGTAACCGGAGATCTCGCGTACGTGAGCTGGTTTATGTTTGACAGGGGTGCGGCTCTCCCCTAACCTTGAATTTCTTTTTATGAAGATTCTTGTTCTGGGAAGTGGCGGACGAGAGCACGCGCTGGTGTGGAAACTGCGGCAGTCGGCGCGGGTTTCGAACGTGTATTGCGCGCCGGGGAATGGCGGGATTGCGGATGAGGCGGAGTGCTTGCCAGTGGATTTGAAGAATCTGGAAGCGATGGTTGAGCTGGGTCAGCGGTTGCGGCCGGACTTGACTGTGGTTGGTCCGGAATTGCCGTTGACGTTGGGCGTGGTGGATGAATTTACGCGGCGGGGTTGGCCTGTATTTGGGCCTACGAAAGCGGCGGCGCAGCTGGAGGCGAGTAAAAGTTTCGCGAAAGAATTTCTGCAGAGATATCACATTCCGACCGCGGCTTATGCGATTTGCGATTCGATGGGGGAAGTGCGAGATGCTTTGACGCACTTTCATGCGCCGGTGGTGGTGAAGGCGGATGGGCTGGCGGCGGGCAAGGGTGTGGTGATTGCCGCGAGCAAAGAAGAGGCGGCCAATGCGGCGGCGGAAATGTTAAGCGGAAAGATGGTGGGCGAGGCGGGAGCGCGGGTGGTGCTGGAAGAATGTCTGGTGGGAGACGAAGTTTCGTTTCTAGTGTTAAGCGACGGAGAGCGGGTTGTGCCGCTGGTGGCGGCGCAGGATCATAAGCGCGTGGGAGATGGCGATGCCGGTCCGAATACTGGAGGGATGGGAGCTTATTCGACGGCTGAAATTATCGATGACAAGATGCGGGATTGGCTGGTGAATCATATTGCGCGTCCTGTGGTGGAGGGAATGAAGGCGGAGGGGGCGGAATATAAGGGCGTGCTTTATTGCGGGTTGATGATGACGGCGCGGGGACCGATGGTGCTGGAGTTTAACTGCAGGTTTGGGGATCCCGAAACGCAGCCGATTTTGATGCGGCTGGAAAGCGATCTGGTGGATGCGCTGGAAGCGTCGGTTGCGGAGCGGGTAAGCGAAGGGGATTTCAGGTGGTCTGCTGATGCTTCGGTGTGCGTGGTGATGAGTTCGGGAGGATATCCGGGGGCGTTCGAGGCGGGGAAGAAGATTTCTGGGCTTGGAGGAAGCTGCGGGGGTGGAGGGAGTGAAGGTGTTTCACGCAGGGACTGCAAAGCGTGATGGGGATTTTTATACGTCTGGTGGGCGAGTGCTGGGAGTGACGGCGCGGGCTGCGGATTTGAAGACCGCCGTGGAACGGGTTTATGAAGCTTGCGGGCGAATTCGTTTTGAGGGAGCGCATTACCGGAGGGATATTGCGGGGTGGGCGTTGAGGAGGGGTTGAGGGAATCCCATGTCTCGCAAAAGAGGCGAGACATGGGGCACCCGATCGGAGTCGTGGAGGGGATTCCTCGTAAGGCCAGGGGCGAAACCGACGTGAAAGGGATCCTTCGACTGCGGTGTTGCTTCGCTGTCGCGAAGCAAAATCCTGGCTCAGGATGACAATTTACAAGAAGAACAATTTACAGGGAAGGACATTTTAGCTAAGAGGAATCATGGGAAAAATATTGGTTTCGATTGTGATGGGGAGTGATTCTGATCTGGAGATTATGCGCGAGGCAGGGAAGGCGCTGGAGGAGTTTGGAATTGGGTATGAGATGGATGTGACTTCGGCGCACCGATCGCCGGAGCGGACTGCGGAGTTCGCGCGGAAGGCTGCGGGGCGTGGGATTCAGGTGATTATTGCGGGAGCGGGCGGCGCGGCGCATCTGGCGGGGGTGATTGCGGCGCATACGACTTTGCCGGTGATTGGGGTGCCGATTCCTTCGACGTCGCTGCAGGGGATGGATTCGTTGCTGGCAACGGTGCAGATGCCGGCGGGGATTCCGGTTGCGACAGTGGCGATTGGGAAGCCGGGGGCGACGAATGCGGGGATTTTGGCGGCGCAGATGATTGGGCTGGGAGATGCGACTGTGGCTAAAAAGCTTGAGGCGCACAAAGAAAAACTGGCGCGCGGGGTGGAGGAGAAGTCGAGGAAGTTGAAGGGATCGTTGGGTGGGTAATTGCGTACCTCAGGGGCTAAAGCCCATTGTTTGTTTTGGAGGAGTTTTTTCGCAGCGCTGAAGCGCTGCGCCACCCAAAGGCTTACGGCGATAAGCGGCACGGCTCGATCAAGAAAATCTCGACGCCGGGGCTGGGAATAGAGATCCTTCGACTGCGGTTTTGCTTCGCTGGCGCGAAGCAAAATCCTCGCTCAGGATGACATTCCTTTTTTGAAAAGCCTTTTGTGAAAGCCTCCTTTGAAGCCATTCTTTTTTGAAGGCTTAGAGTTTCAATCCTTTCAAATATTCGCGGAAGGGGTCGCCAAGGTCTTCGCGTTTCAGTGCGAATTCTACGGTGGCTTTCAGGAAGCCGAGTTTGTCGCCGGTATCGTGGCGGCGGCCTTCGCAGACGTAGGCGTACATTTTTTCTTTTTGCAGGAGGAGGCGCATGCCGTCGGTGAGTTGGAGTTCGCCTCCAGCGCCGGTGGGGGTGTTGGCGAGGCAGTCAAAAATTGCGGGGGTAAGAATGTAACGGCCGATGATGGCGAGATTGGAAGGAGCGTCTTCGGGCTTGGGTTTCTCCACCATGTTTTTGATTTCGAAGAGGCGATCGCCGAAGCGGCTGTCGACGGGTTTGACGTCGAGAACGCCGTAGGAAGAAATCATTTTGCCTTCGATGACTTGCGTGGCTAGAACCGAGCATTGCTTTTCGTCGAAGACTTCGACCATTTGTTTGAGGCAAGGAACTTTGGCGTCGATCACGTCATCGGCGAGGAGGACGGCAAAGGGTTCGTGGCCAACCATTTCGCGGGCCATCAGAACGGCATGGCCGAGGCCGAGAGCTTCTTTCTGGCGGACGTAAGCGACGTACATCATGTCGGAGATGGAGCGGACGACTTGCAGCAGATCGGTTTTGCCACGCTCTTCGAGCATGTGTTCGAGTTCGTAGCTGACATCGAAGTGGTCTTCGATGGCTTGCTTGCCACGGCCGGTGATGATGAGGATCTGGTTGCAACCGGAGGCCATGGCTTCTTCGACGCCGTACTGGATGATGGGCTTGTCGACCAGCGGGAGCATTTCTTTTGGCTGAGCTTTGGTTGCGGGTAAGAAGCGGGTGCCGAGGCCGGCGGCGGGAAAGACGGCTTTGCAGACTTTCATCTTAGGCATAAGGGCGGTTCGGTAGACGTTATTTGTTCGAGTTCAGTTGCCGAGCAATTGTAAATGCTTGGGTTTGTTGCTGGCGATACAGGAAGCTGCTTAGAGGGATTGAGTGTGAGTTGGGCCGCTGGTTTTTCATTTGGGCGCCGCCAAAAAGTGAGAACGCAAGTCAACGGACAAAACGAACCACAGGGGCTAAAGCCCGAGTATGCGAGCAGCTGTACGCGGCGCTGAAGCGCCGCTCTCCCACGGTCGTGCACGTGTCCGCGAGGTCGATGCGGATGCTTGCGAGGTCGATGCGGATGTTTGCGAGGTTGATGCGGGCATTGCGTGACGATGCGGCAAGGTGTTCCTCCACACGCATGCAGACGCTTGTTTGTCGGCCCGCATGCAGACTCTGAGCGCTTCCTTGCTTTACTTTATAAAACTAAGCTTGCCTTGTAGCAGAGCGGACTTCTGAGGCTGTGTCGGCGCTGGCTAGTTGCTCTAGAACAGTGCGCAGAGACCGCAGGACTTCGTCTGAGGCTGTAGCTTTCAGAGCAAACTTCAACTGGCCGTCGGGGGTGAATTGAGCGCCGCGCTGGGCGGCGACGAAGCGGGCTAGCTGCTCGGGATCGACGGTGGCATTTTGTTGGAACTTCAGAGTGACGGAGTCGCGTTTGCGTTCGATGGCGTTGACGCCGACTTTCATACACAACAATTTTAGAGACGCGTAGTCGAGAAGGTTGCGGACTGCGGGCGGCGGCGGGCCGTAGCGGTCCTGTAGTTCAGCGGCGACGTCAGTTAATTGCTGCTCGGTTTCGACGCGGGCGACACACTTGTACATTTGCAGGCGCTGATTTTCTTCGGGGACGTAGTCAGCTGGGATGCGGATGTTGAGGCCGAGATTGAGTTGGGTTTCGGCTTCGTCGGGAGCGGCTTCGCCTTTCATTTCGCGCACGGCGCGCTCGAGCATCTGGGTGTAGAGCTCGAAGCCGATGGCTTCAATGTGGCCGCTTTGTTCGCCTCCGAGCATGTTGCCGGCGCCACGGAGTTCGAGATCGAGGGCGGCGATTTTGAATCCGGCGCCGAGGTCGGAAAATTCTTTCAGTGCGGCGAGGCGGCGGCGGGCGATGGGCGTGAGTTCGATTTCCGGCGGGAGCATGAGATAGGCGTAGGCGCGACGGTTGGAGCGGCCGACGCGTCCGCGGAGTTGGTAGAGCTCGGAGAGGCCGAGGCGGTCGGCGCGGTTGATCAGAATCGTGTTGCAGAGCGGGATGTCGAGACCGTTTTCGATGATGGTGGTCGAGACCAGGATGTCGGCTTCGTGGTGCATGAATTTCAGCATCACTTTTTCGAGTTCGCCTTCGGACATTTGTCCGTGGCCGACGATGATGCGGGCTTTTGGAACCAGAGCCTGGATTTTGGCAGCGATTTCCCAGATAGTGTCGACGCGGTTGTGGACGAAGTAGACCTGCCCCCCGCGTTCGAGTTCCTGTTCGATTGCGGACTGGATTAATTTTTCGTCCCAACTGGCGACGACGGTTTGGATCGCCATGCGATCTTTGGGCGGAGTTTCGATCACACTCATGTCGCGCAGGCCGACTAGAGACATGTGCAGGGTGCGCGGGATGGGCGTGGCCGACATGGTGAGGACGTCGACCTGCTTGCGCATTTGCTTAATGCGCTCTTTGTGGCGCACGCCGAAGCGCTGTTCTTCGTCGACGATTAAGAGGCCGAGATCGGAAAATTTGATGTCTTTGGAAAGAATGCGGTGGGTGCCGATGAGGACATCGATTTTTCCGGCTTCGGTTTTCTGCAGAATTTCTTTTTGCTGCTTCTCGTTGCGGAAGCGGCTCATCATCTCGATGGTGACGGGGAACGGGGCGAAGCGCTGCTTGAAAGTTTCGAAGTGCTGGAAGGCGAGAACCGTGGTGGGTGCTAGGACCGCGACCTGTTTATTATCGGCGATGGCTTTGAAGGCGGCGCGCATGGCGACTTCGGTTTTGCCGTAGCCGACATCCCCGCAGAGCAGACGGTCCATGGGCTGAGTGGACTCCATGTCGCGAATGACATCTTTGATGGCTTGCGCCTGATCATCGGTTTCGTTGAATTCGAAGGCGTCCTCGAACTCGCGGAACCATTCGTTGGCAGGCGGAAAGGCGTGTCCGACGGCGGTTTTGCGCTCGGCGTAGAGCTTGAGAAGTTCGTCGGCCATATCTTTCATGGCCTTCTTCACGCGAGCTTTTGTTTTTGACCAGGACTGAGTGCCGAGATGACTGAGGACTGGCTTGGCACCTTCGGAGGAGCGGTATTTTTGAACGAGGTCGAGGCGGGTTAACGGCACGTAGAGGCGAGCGCCTTCGGCGAACTCGAGCAGCATGAATTCGGCGGGGCCATCGCCGTGATTGATTTCTTTCAGGCCCTGATATTGGCCGATGCCGTGTTCGACGTGGACGACGTAGTCTCCGACTTGAAGATCGCGGAAGTCGGAGAGGAATGCGGAGACTTTGGATTTCGAGCGCTGCGGGCGTGAGGCGACAGACTCGGATTCGTCGAAGAGGTCACGTGAGCCGAAGATGGCGAGATTGGCTTCGGGCAGGAGGACGCCCTCGGGGATATAGGCCGTGGCGAGCGTGGTAGTGAGGACTTCGCCGGCGAAGTAACTGGTTTCATCGGCGTAGCTTTCGCCTCCGCGGGTGCGGCTGCCAAGCTTGAAGGAGACGTTGTATTCGGTGAAGACGTCGGCCAGGCGCTCGACTTCGCCGATGTTGGGGACGGCGAAGAGAACACGCTTGCCATCGGCGTTGAGTTTCTGGACTTCCTGCAGCATCGTCGGGACCGCGCCGTGGAAGCGAGGCGAGGGTTGGGTTAGGAACGAGACTTCGGACTGATCGTCTAAGTTGCGGGTGATGCCGAGGTGTTCGATATCAGCGCCGGGTAGGTTTGATGTTTTCTGCCACCAGTCGGCGGGTGCTAAATAAAGATCCTCGGGGCGGACGAGATTGCCGACGCCGCTACGCTCGTGGGCGTCGGCGACACGAGTCCAGAAGCGGTCGAATTCTTCCTTCAGTTGATGGGTTTCGTCGAGGAGAACAGCGGCGCGAGGGATGAGATCGAAGATAGAGCTGTCGGCTCCGGCAACGGGTGAATAAAACTCCCAGCCGGGAAAAACGTTGAGGCCTCCGGCGCGGACGGCGGCTTCGACGATCTCTTCGGAGCCTTCGATTCTTTTTCCGCTGAGGCGGGTATGAATTGCGCCGAGAAGATGCTCGCTGACTGGAGTTTCGGTGAGGGGAAGAAGCAGGGCCTCGTCCACCGGAGTGGAGGAGCGTTGGGAAGCGGGGTCGAACTTGCGGATGGAATCGGCCTCGTCGCCGAAGAATTCGACGCGCAGAGGGCGATCAGCTTCGGGGGAGTAGACATCGAGAATGCCGCCGCGTACGGCATATTGGCCGGGCATTTCGACCACGTCGGTAGAGGTGTAGCCGACTGTGTTCAGGTGCGCGAGAAGGGAATCGAGATCGAAGGATTCGCCGCGACGGATGGTACGGGCGAGATCGGTGTAGTAATCGCTGGAGCGGAGTCGAATCGCGGTTGCAGCGACAGGCGAGACGACGATGGATGCGGCGCCGGTGGCGATTTTCCATAAGGCCGTGGCGCGCTCTTCCTGGAGTTCGGGATGCGGGGAAAGATTCTGGAAGGGGAGAACGTCGCGAGCGGGAAGGGCGACGATCGAGTCGGGATCACAGGCGGAAGTGAGTTCGCAAAAGCCGCGAAGGACCGGAAGAAACTCCTCGACGGCGTGGTTGTCTTTAACGACGAAGATGAGCGGGCGTTGCGCGGAACGCTGGAAAAGCACGAGCAGCAAGGCTTTTGCGGTGGGGGTAAGACCGGAGACACGAATGCGCCCCGTGCCCTCCTTGAGGTGGGAGGCAACACGCGCGAAGGCGGGAAGCTTTTGTACGTCCACGAAGAGTTCGCGGACGAAGGGAAGAAGCATGCTCTTTAATTTTAGCAGGAGAGGGGAGTCGGTGGTTTGTCCGCAGATGTGCTGCGATGCCGGAAATCCCATGTCTCGCAAAGGCGGCGAGACATGGGGCACCCATTCTTCACGTGGCCACCTACTGGCGGAGCAGGGGGCGGGTCAGGCAAGTGGGGCCGCCGCTGCCGTTGATGCAGAGTTCGCTGCCGGGGAAGGTGCGGAGGTCGAATCCGGCTTGGCGAAGGCGGGCGTTAGTTTTGTGATTTTCTTCGATGGCAAGCAGACGATTGTTTCCCAGAGCGAGGACGTTGCAGGCCAAGGTGTCGCGCTCGGGGGGATCGATTTCGAGGAATTTGAATCCGCGGGATTTGAGCAGTTCTACAGTTTCTACCGCGAGCCAGGGGAGATCGACGAGGGCGGTATGGCTGTCGAGGAGACTGATCAGGGACATTAGATGGAGACATGCGGTCGGTCCTGAGCCGTGAGGGAGTGGCGCGGAGAGAACTTCGATTCCTTTCGGCGAGAGGAGATCGCGCATCTGCTGAATACCTGCGGCGCTGGTGCGGTAGCCGTGGCCGATCAGGAGAGTCTTGGAATCTAGCCAGAGGATATCTCCGGCCTCGATGGTGCCGGGGGACAGGATGGAAGCAAGAACGGGGATCTCCAGAGTTTCGCAAAACGAGGCCTGATGCGGGCCTTCGGGCAGGCGGTTGGGCTTGCCGGGACGCATCACCATTAGGCCGAAGTCAGTGGGAAGAGATGCGTCGTGGGTGTAGACGGCGTCGAGCGAGAGATCGGGCGAGGCCGGGAGTTCGATGAGTTCGGCTCCAGCGGTTCGTAACTCGCGGCAGAGAGCGTCATGCTGAGATTGCGCGACCTTGAAATCGGGGGCGTGATGAAAGCCGAGTTCCTGCCAAGGAGCCGGACGATCCCAACCGGCGGAGCGCGGCGAGCATACCAGGACGCGATCAAGAGCGCCGACCATCGAGTGTCCGTTGAAATGCGTTTTGGTTGCTGGCTGCATCGCGTCTCCGAAACTTGTGAACCTGAGGAAGCTGATAGGAATCTATATGGGCACTATGGCAAAAGCAATGTGGGAAGGCGCGGTACTGGCTGAAAGCGGTGCGACGGTCGAAGTGGAGGGGAATCAGTATTTTCCTCCGGATGCGATTCATCGGGAGTATTTCAAGCCGAGTGAGGCGCATACGGTGTGTCCGTGGAAGGGCACGGCGAGTTATTACGATGTGGAAGTGAATGGGAAACGGAATGCGGGAGCGGCGTGGTTTTATCCGGAGCCGAAAGAAGCGGCGAAGCAGATTAAAGGGTATGTGGCGTTCTGGAAAGGGGTGAAGGTGGGGAAGTGATTCGCAATGTCTTTCCTTTACTTTATGGTAAAATGTAAAGCATGAGCATCGCCAGATTATCGTCCAAGAATCAAATCGTCGTTCCGCGTGAGGCGCGCCACGCGCTAAAAGTGAAGTCGGGCGACGAACTTGTGGTGGTTGTGCGCGGGGAGCACATCATCATGATGAAGCGGCCGAAGTCCTACGCGGCGGCACTTCGCGGTTTGGGGAAAAACCTGTTTCCGCCCGATTATCTTGAGAAGGAACGCCAAAGTTGGGAGTGAGTGAGGTCGCGAGATTTCTTCGGCGTCATCGCAGTATTGCTCTCGATACCAGCTGCTTCATCTATCAGATACAGGCGCATCCGAGGTATGTCGCGCTGACGGACGCCGTTTTCCGATGGATCGAAGAGCCCCGTCATCAGGCGTTCACTTCAACCATAACAATGACAGAGTTGTTGGTCCACGGCTATCGGGAGGATGATCGACAAAAGATCGATAGCTTCTACGGTCTACTTTCTCTCTATCCCAACTTGCACTGGATTCCACCGGATTTGGAAACAGCAGACGCGGCCGCGAGAATCCGCGCAAAGTATAAGTTGCGAACTCCCGATGCCATCCAGGCAGCGACCGCTTTACGCTTTGGAGCGACTGGTTTAGTTACAAACGATCCGGTGTTTGGGAGGGTCGAAGGAATTGAGATGGCAGTGCTGGACCATTTTCTCTGATTTTATCCCCGCGCTTTCGATCCTTAACCAGCGCGGAATTATGGTCCGAGGCCATTAGAACTCTACGTGGAGGCGGAACGAGGGGACGAGGACGGGGCCGCGGTCGCGGTTGTAGCCGGGGTTGTTGATGTGTTGCAGGCCGGGTGCCACGTAAATGCCGCGCCAGACGTGGGCTGTATAGTAGGTTTCGATGATATTCTCGCGGCCGTAGTTGAGGGCGCCATCACCGAGCAAGAAGCCGAGGCCACCATCGGCGAGGTAATTCTGGTGGTCCTTCTTGATAGCATTTGAGACGAATGCAACGCCGGCGCGGTCTTGTTGGCGATGCCACCAGGCACCGTTGGCGCCGAGTCCTTCGGCAAAAGTTTGATCATCTTCCGTATAGGCGAAGGATTCGGTCTTACCGTTATCCCAGCCGAAGCGTGCGAAGGCGGTAAAGTAACGGGCGAGATTCTGTTCGAGGTTGATTCCGAAACCGTATTTGCGCGTGATGTGCCAGGGATGGTTGGTGATCTCTGGAGCGGATTCCGGAGTTGGAGTGGAATGATCTTCGAACTGAATAATTGAGTCGCGGTAGATACCCATGTTGGCAGAGTTGGTGTAGGCCAATAGTCGGACTACTCCGGCTTTTTTCGGGATGAAGCCGTGACGGAGTTCGTACTCGTAATTTTCCCCGTGGACTTGCCAGGGGCGATAAACGAGATCGATTCCGTTTGCGACTTTGGGCATGAGGGCTTCGGCGAAGCGGAACCCCCAGTTGCGATCTTCGTAGTCGGCAGTGAGGCCGACGGTATAGCCGCGGGTATCGGCGGCATAGTCCCAGGCGCCGTTGTTGTCGGTGGTCCAGTTGATGAATTGCAAGTGCGTATCGGAGCCTACGGAATTCACATCGAAGAAATCGGGCAGAGTGAACTTGCCGAAGCGCACTTCCAAGCGCCGGCGCGGGAGTTCGTCAAAGAGGGAGAGGAAGCTGCGATCGTTTTCCACTTTGTCTTTGCTCAGAGCAAACACCTTGTGAATCATGGCCCGGCCCAGGTAAGGAGTTTTGCTCAAAAGAGGATTGCGGACGATATCGAGATCGGTGTTACCTGCAAGGCCGAAACCCTGACTGAGTGCGGATCCGCCAGCTTCTTCCAGATCGACCAGAAGTTCGGTGGAATTGTTGAGACGAACGCCGCTGTAGAGGGTTAAGACGCGGGATGTGGCTTTCTCATAGTTGGGGCCAAGGCTGTGCGGGCCGCTGTATGCCGCGGGGAATGGCGGATGAGTTTGGAAGATGAAGTTGGCCTGACCCGAGAGCCAATACCTGGTGTCGTGGAAATGCGGGAGCATGGTTTCGGGGGCTGGGTCGGCGACGGAATCGGAGGGATTGGCTGCGTCCGGCTGCGGCTTGGAGATATTGGCGGAGGAAGGAGCATCGGGTTGCTGGGCGAGGGCGATGAATGGAGAAGCGGCGGAGAGCGACAGTAGAATCAGGCAGACTACGGATCGCGGGTGGAATGCCCGAGCTGACAAGTTGCATCCTGTGGCCCTCGCGATATTGAAAATGAATTTCAATTTCATAATTCCACAGTATTCGGGAGGGGAGATCGGCTCAGTGCCTAATATCACCTCCGATTGTGAGTTTCGTCACGCGGTGAACCAGGCCAGCAACCGAATTCACAAACCAGGATATTAACCTCGGTATATATAACCTGTTAACTACAGTTAATAGCGTAGAATCCGGCAAGTGCGGCGAAAACTCCCGAGTTGATGAGACTATTGGGTCACGGATGAGACTACGCAGAACTGGTTAAAGGAATGTTACAGATGGGAGCTGGATGCTGAATGCGCGGGCCAGGGTATGTGGGGTTTGTGTGCGCGGCGATTTTTGCCGTCCCAGATGGAACTGATTGCAAATAAAAAAGGATAGCTTGGAGCCCCCGAAGCCATCCTTTAAAACCCTCCCGGTTAGAAGGGCAACTTGATGACCTGAGGTTACCGGGGCGATGTTGCAAAAATATGGCAGGACGATGAATATCTGATTAATTCGCGGGGGAACGCCGCTGGTATAGTAATCGGTCGCGCAGTGTTCGTTTATATCCTTTTTGCGTGGGAGCCCTGATGCCATCCACAACATCGCGAAAGGTGGAGCAGTCGCGCCGTTTGCAGCAGCGTGCGGAAAGCATGATTCCGGGCGGAGTGAATTCACCGGTGCGTGCGTTCGGTTCGGTGGGAGGCGATCCGCCGTTCATTGTGCGAGGAAAAGGTTCGCACATCTGGGATGCGGATGAAAATGAATTCATCGACTACGTGGGATCGTGGGGACCGCTGATTCTGGGACATGCCGCGCCGGACGTGCTGGACGCGATTGTGAGTGCGGCGTGCAACGGCACGAGTTTTGGGGCGTCGACGGCAGTGGAAGCAGATTTAGCGGAGTTGGTAATCTCGGCGTTTCCGCACGTGCAGAAAGTTCGGTTCGTGAGTTCGGGGACCGAGGCGACGATGTCGGCGATTCGGCTGGCGCGGGCGTATACGAAGCGGAAATATATTGTGAAATTTGAAGGTTGCTATCACGGGCATTCGGATGCGCTGCTGGTGAAGGCGGGATCGGGAGTGGCAACGCTGGGGATACCGGGATCGGCGGGGGTTCCAGAGGAGTTTATCCAGTTCACGTTGGCATTGCCGTTTAACGATGTTCAGGCGGTGGAGTATGCGTTCCAGAAATTCAAACATCAGATTGCATGCGTGATTGTGGAGCCCGTGGTGGGAAACATGGGATGCGTGCCGGCGGCGGATGATTACCTGGTGGCGCTGCGGCTGATTACGGAGCGGGAAAAATCTGTGTTGATTTTTGATGAAGTGATGACGGGATTTCGCGTGGCTTTTGGAGGAGCGCAAGAGCTTTACAACATTCGTCCGGACCTGACGACGATGGGGAAGATTATCGGCGGGGGATTGCCGGTAGGGGCATATGGCGGTCCGAACGAGATTATGAATCTGGTGGCGCCGCTGGGACCGATGTACCAGGCGGGGACGCTGTCGGGGAATCCGCTGGCGATGGCGGCGGGATGCGCGATGCTGAAACATCTGCGGGAACATAAGGAAGGGATTTATTCGTGGATCGAAAAGTTGAGTAAAGAATTGGTAGAAGGTGTAGCGGCGGCGGCGAAAGAGGCGGGCGTGGCGCTGTGCTACAACCGGGTGGGATCGATGTTTACGTGGTTTTTTACGGAGGGGCCGGTGACGGATTGGGAGTCGGCTTCGAAATCGGATACGGGGGCGTTTGGGAAATTCTTTCGAGCGATGCTGGACAGTGGAGTGTATTTACCTCCATCGCAGTATGAGGCGGCATTTTTGGGAGCGACGCATTCGGAAGAGGATGTGAAGCAGACGGTGGCGGCGGCGAAGAGGGCATTTGCGGGGATGAAGGGCTAGAGGCGGAGGCTACGAGAGTTGTGGCGATGTCCAGAACCGCCGGGGTCGCGGAGGCAAGTACATAGATCCCCTTCGACTTCGCTCAGGGCAGGCTTTCGCTCCGCTCAGGATGACAAAAGTGGCTGACGGCTCGCTGCTGACTTGGCCATCATCTGCAGAATTGTTACGAATTCAAATCCTTCATTTTTGTAGCGTTTGATCAGGTGATCGGTGGCGATCACGGTTTGGGAGCGGTCGGCGCCCATTTGTTTGTGGCCGCCATCGTGGAGAAGGATTACGTCGCCGCCGCGAATTTTGCTGGTGACCTCTTTTTCGATTATGGCGGCGGGCGGAGCGTTCCAGTCGTAGCCGGTGACGTTCCACATGATGGGTTCGAGGCCGAGTTCGCGGGCAGCGCGGAGAACGGCGGGGCGACGCCCGCCGAAGGGTGGGCGGAAGAGATTTGAATGATCACCGATGGCGTCGTGGAGCGCGGATTGGCAGGAGGCGAGTTCGCGTTTGATTTCTGATTCACTTTTGAATATCAAAAGCGGGTGGGTGAAGGTGTGATTGGCGATGATGTGTCCGGCTTTGACGATTTCGCGAGCGAGGTTGGGGCGTTGCTGGACGTAGCGTCCGATGAGAAAGAAAGTCGCTTGAATGTTGTGTTTGGCTAGGACTTCGAGCAGGCGCTGAGTGTGCGGGTCGTTGGGACCATCGTCATAGCTGAGAGCGATTTGGCGCGAGCCGCGCGCGAGGCTAGTGAAAGTTTTTCCGAACAATTGTCCGGTGGGGGCCATCGACTGGTAGCCGGCGGTCGCGGATGCCGCGAGGGATGCGGCGCTGATTGCGGCGAGGGCAAGCATGTGGGGATTGTATTTCATTGGGTGATTTTGTGATTGGCGATTACTTCGTGCACCTCCGTACGTGCAGGATTGTGAGAACGGGTTTCCACGCCGAGTTTTGTGCAAGCCAGCAGGGATCCTTCGACTTCGTGAGTGCTTCGCTTCGCGGAGCACTCACTACACTCAGGATGACAAAACTTATTTGAAAACACACCATCGTAGAAATGGCGAAATCGCTCAATTTCTTCTGTTAACTCTTCGCGCAATTGCCACTCGGCGATATCCGAGATATGCTGCCAGTTCCGAAATATTGGGAGGCCATGGCGAATCTTTTCGAGCTACCGCGTTACATTGCTGTGGAGGGGCCGATCCGGGTGGGTAAAAGCACGCTGGCGCGAATTCTGGCGGAAAGGCTGAATGCGCAACGGGTGATGGAGCCGGAGTCGAATCCTTTTCTGGGCGCGTTTTACGAGGGAGATCGAGGAGCGGCGTTTCAGGCGCAGTTCGAGTTTCTGGTGCGGCGGTTTGAGCAACTGCAGGCGCTGGATCTAGGGTCGAGTTCGCAGAAGACCGTGGTGGCGGATTACATTATTGAAAAAGATAAGCTGTTTGCCTGCTTGAATCTGACCGATCAGGAACTGGATACCTACAACCGTTATTACAATCATTTTCGCGAGAAATTGCCGACGCCGGATCTTGTGATCTATTTGCAGGCGACACCCGAGGTGCTAAAGAAGCGGCTGAAGAAAAAGAATGCTCTGGGCGAGCATGCGGTGAGCGATGAATATCTGGAAGAAGTGGTGAAGGCTTATGAGCACTTCTTTTTTCATTACACGTCTTCAGATCTGCTGATCGTGAATACGTCGGACATTGATTTTGTGGATCGGAATGAGGATTTGCAGGAGCTGTTGCGGAAGGTGACGGAGCCGATTAAGGGGACACAGTATTTCTTGCCGCTGGGCGGGCAAGAAGCGTTGGGGGTGTAGGGACTGGCGGTGCGGTCGGCGTAATTGCCTCCGGTGGGCGCTGGCTGATAGGGCGGATATGCAAAGAGTTCGGGTATCGGTAAGGGAAATGGCTCAAAATCAGGGAAATGGCTCAAAATCAATGACCACGAAGGTCACTAAGTATCACGAAGGAGCAGGAAAAGGATACTGTCGACGAACGATAGGTTTGCGGCTACAATAGTTTAAGCATCCAAGAAGATGCGGACAGGCTCTATCCGGCTGGGCTGGAGGGGCACTGGAGGACAAGATGAGTATCACCCCGATTGGCGGGCGTCCCGACATTTCTGGTCGAGATGAGAACCGCCGGAAGGTCACGACCGCATCCCTGCGGGAACAGAAACTCCGACACGAACCTATTACATGCTTGACCGCGTATGACTATGCCACTGCACGGCTAGTGGACGAAGCTGGAATCGAGATGATTCTGGTGGGGGATTCGCTGGCGCAAACCATGCTGGGGTATGAGAACACGTTGTCGGTGACGGTGGATGAAATGCTGCATCATGTGAAGGCGGTGCGGCGGGGCGTAAAGAGTGCTCTGCTACTGGCGGACATGCCTTATGGGTCTTATCAGATCGACGACAAAAGCGCCTTGAGCAATGCCACGCGTTTTGTGAAAGAAGGCGGCGCGGAGGTGGTGAAGATTGAGGGCGGAGAAAAGCGGGCGGAGTTGATTCGGCGAATTATCGATGCGGAGATTCCGGTGGCTGGACATATTGGGTTGACTCCGCAGTCGGTGAATGTGATGGGCGGGTATAAGGTTCAGGGGAAAAATTTGAGCGGGATTGAGCAGTTAATGCGTGATGCGGTGGCGCTGGATCGGGCAGGTGTGGCCTGCATTGTGCTGGAGGGGATTCCGCGCGAAGTGGCGGCGATGATTACGGCGGAAGTGGGCACCCCGACGATTGGGATTGGAGCAGGACCGGAGTGCGATGGTCATGTGCTAGTGTTTCATGATTTGGTCAATCTTACTTTTGGCGCTCCGGCGAAGTTTGTGCGGCACTACGGCGATGCGGCTGGGTTAATCAGCCAGGCGGCGCGGGAGTTTCGCGCGGATGTGAAGTCGGTGCAATATCCGTCGGATGAGGAGTCTTATCATCTGCCGAAGGAGACCAAGGCGGCGCTGGATACGGTACTGGAGCGGAAGCGGGCGATGCAGCGGTAAAATGTTTAGCCACGGATTTGTGCGGATCTGCACGGATAACACAACATCTGGCTTCAAAACACAGTGGTTGCAGTGCTAGGCTATGGTTATTGAGGAGGGATTTATGACGCACCTCTTGCCTGGTTTTTTCCTGCCGTTCTTCGGATTTGGGTTTGTGATGTATTTTCTGCCTTCGATCATTGCTCTGGTGAGGAGCAAACGGGATATTACTGCGATCGTGTTGCTGAATTTCTTTCTGGGCTGGACGATGATTGGGTGGGTGGTCGCCCTGGTGTGGGCAGTGAAGACTGACGTCCCCATGGTGGTGCGGTGAAGCTTTTCGCACGTCGATGGAGTGGGCTGCGAGGCGCACTGATAGCGGCGTCGAGCTTGTGTTTTCTGCTGACGGGGTGCTCGCGGCAGAAGGTTGACGCACCCGACGCTGTGTCTCAACTGCAGGCTGTGGCTCCGGCCGATCCGGCCAAATTTCCGGTGCTGAAGGAGAGTAAGCATTGGAGCAATCCTTATTTGGTGGTGCGTCCGGCGGCGGTGGGATTGCTGACTGATGTGGCAGCAAATGAAGAACAGTTTGTGAAGCCGGAAGAAGTTTTGAAGGCTCTGGCGCAATTGCCGGCGGCGGCGTGGCCTTATGGACGCGCGGTTGCCATTCTGGTGGACGCGAAGGCTACGAGTTCGGAGCAGGACAAGATTGCGCTACGACGGAACCGGGGAATTGTTGCCGGGGAACTGCAAAGCGCGCATGTAGCCATCAACTGGATTCCCTCCTCTTAATTACCATCCTTTCGATGAAAGTCTGCAAAACGATCGTGGACATGCGTGCGGCTTGCGAGGCGGCGCGGTGCGATGGGAAAAGTTTGGGCTTTGTGCCGACCATGGGCGCGTTGCATGAAGGGCACTTGTCGCTGGTGCGGGCGGCGAAGGCCGACTGCGATGTGGTGGCGGCCTCGATTTTTGTTAATCCAACGCAGTTTGGTGCGGGTGAGGATTTGGCGAAGTATCCGCGGAGCTTTGAGCGGGACTGCGAGTTGCTGGAACGAGAAGGAGTGGCGGTGCTTTTCGCGCCTTCGGTTGAGGAGATGTATCCGGCGGGCGCGGTGACGTGGGTTACGGTAGATGGCCTGAGTGACAAGCTGGACGGGCGTTCGCGGCCGGGGCATTTTCGTGGAGTGACTACGGTGGTGGCGAAACTGTTTCATATTGTCGATGCGGATGCGGCATTTCTTGGGCAGAAGGATGCGGCACAGTTGGCGATTATCCGGCGGATGGTGCGCGACCTGAAATTTCGGGTGAAGATTGTGGGGTGTCCGATTGTGCGTGAGGCGGATGGGCTGGCTATGAGTTCTCGGAACGCTTATCTCAATTTGCACGAGCGAAAACGGGCGCTGGTATTGCATCGATCACTGATGCGGGTGAAGAAGTTATTCGAGACGGGGGAACGGAGTGCGGAGAAATTGATGGCTGCAGGGCGCGAAGAAATTGCGGGAGAAGAATTGGTGCGACTCGACTATTTCGAAGTCGTAAATCCGGAGAGTCTTGATTCCGTGGAAAAAGTTGGGAAAGGTGTGCTGGTAGCGGCGGCGGCGTTCGTGGGAGGGACAAGACTTATCGATAATATTTTGCTGTGAAGCGTAAGGGATTCAGCGAGTGGGCTGCGCGTTGGACAACGCTGCAGAAACGGGTTGTGGCGAGAGCCTTTGTCTGACTAAGGTTTCGATCTGTGACCAGAGATGAGGGTCGCACTCGCTTTGCATGTGGCCGGGGGTGAAGATGCGGTCCCACCAGGAGGCTTCAGGACAGTCAACCGGGGTCTTCTTGTAATCGATGCGGTAGTTGCCAAGAATTTCCGTCTTAGCCGGATCGGCGGCAGCGATCTGCCGGCGGCCATGAACGAAGCCTTCCGTCTGATAAAAGTTAATGGCTTCGGAGACATTATCAGGAATGACGGAATCGTTCTGCCAAAGTTTGGCTACACTATCGACCTGGACGGTTAATAGAACCGGTATGCCGCGGCGGCGCAGGTCGCGCGCCAGCAGCACGGCTGCGGAGGCTCCCCAACTGTGGCCGAAGAGAACGATGTGAGCACGAGTTTTTTCTTCGGGAGAGAGCACGCCGTCGTGATTGACGTCGAGGAGACGAAGGACGTCGTCGTAGGCACGCTTCCTGCGCCGGTTCTCGAAGACGCGAACGTAAGTCCCTTTGGGGACGGTTTGACGGATGCGCTGCGCGAGCTGAACGGGGCCGTGGTGAGGGTTGTCATGGCTCACGAAGCCACCGACGAAACCGATGACGATGTTGGACGTAGGCGCTGGGGTGTTAGAGCGAAGAAGCGAGGCATTCGCGGCTCGGGAGACAATAGGGGTTGCGGCTACCAGCACGGCGAGAGCGACGATCGATATGCGAAGCGCGGAGACCCGAGACATGCAGATTCCTGTTCGATGAGATGAATTGTTCGAGCCGGAGGATGCCGTAAAAAGTCTTGGGCTCGATGGCGCATTGGCGGTCGGCCGCCGGCAGTTAGGTGAAATGGCTGGAGCCGTGCGGTCCTCAGGCACTTAACCCGAGCGCAAGTTTACACCCGCGTGTCAAGTAGCGATGGGCGCATCGATCGTTTGCCGGAAATGAATGGATTTCCGGCGAGGATGAATCGCAGCGGCTGGTCGGTTGCCTTGGTGATGCCGATGCGGGGAGTGGTGCGAATATTTTTAGCGCGGAAGCCATCTTCGCCGAGCCATAGGCCGGAAGCGGGCGAGGTAAGATCGGCGCCGTTGTCGCGGGAGCGGGTGATGCCGAAGGCTTGGGCGAGGCGCCCGGGGCCGCTGGTGAGGCGGGGCAGATCGCGCGGGGTGAGAAGAGAGATTCCGCGAGCGCGGGCCATTTCTTCCATGCCAAAGAGTGGTTCGACGGCGCGGAATAGTACGCCGCCTGCTTTGCCTTCGCGCTCGCAGGAGACATTCAAACAGTAGTGGTTGCCGTAGATGAAATAAACGTAGGCGAAACCGGGAGGGCCAAACAAGACCGAGTTACGCGCAGTGTTGCCTGCGGCGGAGTGCGCGGCGGGATCGTTGGCTCCGAGATAAGCTTCGACTTCGACGATGCGGGCGGCGAGGCGAATCACGCCTTCGCGGACCAAGATTTTGCCGAGAAGCGCGCGAGCTACGCGGCTGGGGCTGCGGGCGAAGAAGGCGCGGCTCAGGGGGTGAATCGCGATCGCATTTGGACGAGTGGCGTGTTTTTCCATTCCATTGAAATCCTAGGAGCGTTCCGATGGGTTTGTCCTGTGAGCAGGAAGGATCGGCAAAGCGACCACAGGGGCTGAAGCCCAAATCCCCTAGAAATCCTTACGCGGCCCGTTCGACTTCGCTCAGGGCAGGCCGCTCAAGCGCCGCTCTTGCACGTGACTGCCGACCTGCGATTTTTGACGCCGCACGTTACGCCGCGCCTTTGGCTGATTCTTTCAGGTAGGCCAGAACCTCGACGGCGTGGCCTTCGGGCTTTACTTTGGGAAAGATGTGCTGGATCTTGCCATCGGGTCCGATTACGAATGTAGTGCGCGCGATCCCCATTACTTTCTTGCCATACATATTTTTTTCCTGAACGACGCCGTAGGCCTCGGCGACTTTCTTGTCGGCATCAGCCAGTAGAGAAAAGGGGAGCTTGAACTTATCCTGGAATTTTTTCTGCGCTTTCGGAGTATCCGGGGAAATGCCTAGGAGGACGGCGCCGGTTTTCTGAATCTGCTTGTAGGTGTCGCGAAAGGCGCAAGCCTCCACGGTGCATCCGGGAGTATCGGCGCGAGGGTAGAAGTAGAGTACGACAACTTTGCCGCGCAGTGCTTTGAGCGAAACTTGCTTGTCGTTCTCGTCGTGCAAAGTAAACTCGGGAGCCTTATCATTGATGTTGATATTCATGAGTATCTCGCTTCCAGGGGAATCAGGGTTGAAGGCTGCATCCGCGGACGTGGCACGGGTTGAGCCGGCGCCGGGAGGAGCTGTCTCCAAGAGATTCTTATATCGCAGATTGGGGTCATTCGTCATTGTGGTGCTCGTTCTATGTGGGTGGGCGGCGACTCCAAGTGCCGGGCAAGAGGAGCGGCCTCAGATTGTTCCCCAAAGAAACCGGCCGCAGGAGAACAGGAAACCGAAAAACGGTAAGGAGCCGCGCGCAGTAGCAGTTGTGCAATTCAGCGGCAGTAGTAAGGGGACGCTGATTCCGGTCGCCATCCTGATTGACGGGAAGTTTTACGATGCGAGCGCGTACAAGGCGGACCCGGTCCCGATGGCGCTGGAATCGGGTACGGTGTATGAGGCAGAACAGACGGGCGATCCGGATGGGTTGTTCGTTGTGAATGGAGCGCTGCATAGCCAGAGTGCGGGGAGCGCGCATCCGTGGGTGGGGACGGGAACTTACTTGCCGCCGGGAACCTCGGCGCCGAAGGACAGTCGAAAAGCGGAAGACGTGCCGGTGGGGATGGGAGGGAGCAGCGACGATGAACCGCCGCGGCTGACGAGAAAGGGCGAGCCAAAAACGGCGGGGACGTCGGACTCGAAGGCGTCAGACTCGAAAGTTCGCCGGACTCGAAATCGCCTGCTGGTTCGCCTGCGGGGCAGGAAACGCCAAAAACTCCGAACCCGCCGAGCGGTGACAAGCCTGCCGATGCGAGCGGTAAGCCGCCGGCGCCCAGCGGTTCGGGGCAAGCTTCTCCGAGTCAACCACCTCCAAGTCAGACGTCACCGGCTCAGAGTTCGGCTGCTCAAGCATCGACTGCTTCGTCAAAGGGTCAATCATCGTCTGATGATGCAGATGGAAGTTATTATCGGCCGCAGCTACGGCGGGGCAAGCCGACTACGTCGGCACCTCCGGATGAAGATGACAAGGCGGTAGCTGCGAAAGGGAGCAGTAGCGCTGAATCCGCGGCGGGTTCGAAAATGGGCAGCCCGCCGGTGCGCATGGTGGCAGCGATTTCCGATGCGGCGGGGCCGGATCCGCAATCCTACAAATTTTTCTGGAAAACCGGGGAAGAGGATGAGCGGCGCAATCAGATGTTAGCCCTGGCGGCGGCCGAGGTAAGGGCGTATGCCGCCGCGATGGCGAAGAACCAGATTCCAGCGCGTCCGGTGACTTCCAAGGCGGCGACTGGTGGTCGCAAGGTTTCAAAAAAGCCATTGCAGCCGGTATTTGAGAACATTCAATTTAACGGATTCAACCTGTGGCTTACTGATCAGCCGATAATGATTTTGAGTGCGGAGGCACATATTCCGGTTGCGCCGGGAGCATCGGCTCCGGCGGCCGAGCCGTACAGCATAATGCTGGTGGCGCGAACCGATATTTATGGCGACCTGCGGAAACTGTATTCTGGCGTGACCGACCGGTTCCATCTAGACGTGACACCCCGGCTGGAGTTGATTGACGTGGTCGACGCGGACGGAGATGGTCGTGGAGAGCTTTTATTTCGCGAGACTGCGGATACGGGCAGCGGCTACTTGATTTATCGCGCGACCGCGGACAAGCTGTGGAAGATGTTCGATAGTTTGAATGCGGAGTAACAATTCTCGTTTTTTAGTTCTCGCGCTAATACAAATTTTTGGAGTCGAGAACTAATTTTACCTTCTTAAGTTTCGATGCCTACGTGGCAGACGCGGCCCACCAGATAATCGGACGCGGATTTTCCTTCCTCCATGGTCATAACATCGATGGGATAGTCCTGATTGTGGGGGCGCAGGATTAGATTGTTTCCAGCGGTTTCGACGTATTTGACGGTGCAGGTTCCATCCTTCAGGACGGCATACATGTTGAACTCGCCCTTGCGATAGGGTTTGAGTGAATTGTAGTGGCGGTCGATGAGCAGCGTGGCGCCGGGAAGCAGGCGCGGATACATGCTCATACCTTCGCGAGCGCCCACTTTAATTACTACAAAGCGTTCCCATTGTTCGCGATCGCCTTCAATTTCGGGTTTCAGCTTCTTGAGAAATGTTTTCTTGAATTTGAGAATTTCTTTCACGTCCATGCTGGTGAGCAAGGGTTCCGTGGCAGCGACCGTGCCATCGGTGAGAAGGACATTCTGAAACTCGTCATTGCTGGGCGGCAGGATGGAAGCGCGCTTGTTCACTTCGGAGGGGTCGAGGAGATCGAGTACGGAAAGATGTTGAACGGCGAGGACGCGATCCATGCCTTCGAGACTGAGGCCGCGCTTGCGATTGAGGAAGTTGGAGATGTGGGCCTGTTTGAAGCCCGTCTGTTGGGCCAGGCGGAGGCCGGTGAGATCGCCTTCCTCGATACGCTCCCAAAGAGCATTGCGGAGATTGTCTTGCAGGACTCGGAATTTCATGCGGGGAGTATAGCATGGATTATAGCAATGCGCTATTTCAAAAGCGATTTCCACAGCTGCTTAGGTATAACGACACTGCGGAAATTAGGAGCTATAGGCTACCTGAAGTTTATAACTCAACTTGTTTTAAAGGGAGCGAGCGGACCATGAGTGGGCCGGATAACTCAAACGAAGGAACGAATTTCATAGAATTCCGCCGGAAGGTGCGGGCCTCCGAGGCGCTTTCCGCGGCTATGGAGAGTCTGCTGAAGACTTTGAATTTCAATGGAAGGATCAGCGTAGTCGTACAAAACGGGCGGGTCCTAAAGTCTGGATATGAGGAGGGATTTTTCCGGCAGCGGGAGGCAGGATCGCTGTTGGCAGGCGGTACGCCGGCTGAATTGTAAGGCCGGACAGTAGCGGAGCGCGTGTTCGAGCGTTCCGAACAATTAAATAGCGCAAGCAGGTCGTCGTAAGAAAAACGAGCCCTGCGTTCGATTTCCGCTTCGGGAGCGGCAGTCGGGCGCAGGGCTTTTTGCTTCGGCGGCTGGCGTCTGCATTCCAACCAAGGCGTTTCAACCACGAAGGCTCAGGGCGCAGCGTGGAGCCTCAGGAGGAGCGATGAAAGCGAAGAGCATTTCGACGAACAAGTTGAGCCTGGAGTTGAAATATTGCGAACGCTGCGGGGATTGTGGCTTCGTCCGGTGGGGGGCGAACAGATCTATTGCGTGGCTTGCGGACGGGCGATGGCGGAATTGCCGCCGGCCTCCTGCGAGATAGAGAAGCCAAGGGTGCCGCGCGGGCCGCGGCTGGCAATTAATGCAGCCGAGTTTGATGGGTATGAAGGAACGGACATGGACGCGGTGGGAGGTGCAGCATGAGCAGCGGCGTGAAGTGGATGGCGGCAAATGCGGATGGCGATCTGGGGAAAGACGTCGCAGCTGTGCTGATCTTGGCAAACAACGAAAGGTCGGAGGGGACGTGGTCTAAGTTGGACTCGCATACGATCGGGGCAACGACTGGCGCAGGAATGGAAATCGAGATTGCGGCGCAGCATGATTGGCAAAGCGATCCTGATATATGGCTCTACAGAAAGAAAACGGCGGCGTTGCTGCGTCGCTACATGCGCTGGTCGCTGGAGGCGGGACGATTGCCTTCGTTGTTGGGGCGGGAATTATTTCGGGCGAAGATTTCGGCTTTTACAGCGACGACGTTTGAAGCGAAGGTCATTTTTCTGCATGATGTGGAAAAGTGCCTGGACCGGCTGAAAAGTTTCGACCGGCAAATGGTGGCACGGGTGTTATTGCAGGAGTACGACCATGAGTCGGCGGCGCGAATTCTGCAGTGCACACGTAGAACGCTGGAGCGGCGACTGCCGGAGTTGATTGACGAATTGAGCGAGAGCTTTCTGCGGTCCGACTTATTGGAACGGTTGCCCGAGACGACGGAGAATCGCGATGAATAGCAAAGATGCGCAGCGGCGGCGAAAGAACTTCTCAAAAAATCTTGTCAAGAGGGGGAAGGGTATGGTTTTTGCGCAAGTGATCGAAAAGATGAAGAAAATAAATTTTTAAAAATGTCCCATTTACCCTATGCAGTATGATATAATGGTTTTGTAGAGTTAAGAAAAAAGATATATCATCTCAGGGCGCGCTGAAAAGCGCGCCTTTCGTGTTTTTGGGCTGAGGAGCGCTGCGGATGAAAAAATCAAAAGTCAAGAGTCGTACCAAGGCCAGCGGCGGGAGGCGGTTTGAGAGTTGCGGCAAGTGCGAGGTAGCCGCGAAGAGGATTGCGCCAGCGGGGTCTGATATGAAAGTGCCGGTTGATTTTGTGGAAGCGAGAAAGAGCATTGCGACCCTGGTACGGATGTCGGTGAATGAAATTGTGGTTCAATTCATCGAGCTGGCAAAGGGTGGAGAAGTGGGTCCGGCGAAGTATTTGTTTGAGGTGTGTGGATTGTATCCGGCGACGGCGGAGACTTCCGCCAAACCGGAAAACTCGCTAGCTTACTCGTTGTTAAAGCGGTTGGGATTGCCGACTGACCCCGTGGTCTGCGATGACGACGCCCCGACGGTTGGGCTCTCAGACAGGGCGATGGGGATGAGAGGCGCTGAGGGTAATGGCGGAAAGCCGGCAGACGAATCTTATCCCGAACAGAAGTATCTCGAACAGAACTAGAAAGCGCACGAATGCGAGAGCGAAACGAAGCGCTGCAGCGGAGGCGCGGGGACGTGGAGGATGCCGTAGAATGAACCGGAGTTGCGAGCGGATGAGGTTCACTCCGGGGCTTTCGATTTCGCCGCGAGGAGAATCGAATGTGGGGAAGTTGCTGAAGCCGACTTCCGCGACAAATTCGACAACACGAAAAGTTCGGAGTTCTGGGAAAAATACGGCGGGGAGAAAGGTCCGGGTTGCACGGCCAAAGATGGGGATTGACATTACGTGGGTGACGGAGCGGATTGGCGTGGGCGGGGGGATCTGGACGGCGGAGAACATGGCGGCGGTCGCGCGTGCCGGGGTGACGCACATCATCGATATGCAGATCGAGTTCGACGATACGCCGTTGGCAGGGGCGCATGGAATCGCGGTCTGTTGGAATCCGGTGGACGATGATTTTGAACCGAAGCCGGCTGCAATATTTGCCCGTGGAGTAGATTTTGCCCTGGCGGCACTGGAAGAAGATGGAACGAAACTCCTGGTGCATTGCGCGGCTGGGGTACATCGGGCACCGATGATGACGCTGGCTCTGTTGGGTGTGATGGGTTGGAGCGTGGAAGACGCGATGCAGTTGATGGAGGCGCGAAGGCCGGTGGCGGATTTTGCCGAGGTCTATGTACGGAGCGTTGAAGATTTTCTGCAAGGGCGGACTTGAGAGTGTTCAGGGTTGACCGGGTAACGTTATCGTGAAGCAATCAAAATGCATTGCTGGGCAGATCTGAACGGGTAAGGGATCCTTCGACTGCGATTGTGCTTCGGGAAGCAAAATCTTTGCCCAGGATGAAAAGATTGAGGAGGAAGTATGTTGCAGACATGCCGTCCGGCGGGGCGGCTTTTTTATTTGGCACTGGCGGCGGCGATGGTCGTATCGGGTGTTCGGATTATGGCGGGTGAAGTTGCCGCGAAAAATGGGGAGAAGCCGACGAGTTCTTCCGAGGCGAAAGCGCCCGCGGCAGAGCCTGCGGCGAATGGAGCTTCGCCCAGTCCGCAGAGTGGTCCGACGCTGACCAGCGTGGTCGACACCGTGTACCTGGCGGATGGAACACCGGCACAGGGGGTGTTGGTGATTACTTGGCCAGCGTTCGTGACGGCCAGCGGAAGCGCGGTGGGAGCGGGAACGCTCGACGTGACGCTGGGAACCAGCGGAGCTTTGAATGTGGCACTCGCGGCGAACGCGGGCGCAACTCCGGCTGGCGTTTACTACACGGTGGTGTACCAGTTAGGGCCCGGGGAAGTGCGAAGCGAAGATTGGGTGGTGCCGACGAGTTCTCCGGCAACGCTGGCGATGGTGCGAACGACGCCGGGAGCGGGAACGGCGGCGCAACCGGTATCGATGCAATACGTGAACTCGGAACTGGCGGGGAAGGCGAACGACAGCGCGGTGGTGCATCTGTCGGGAACGGAGACGGTGACTGGGACCAAAACTTTTTCTACGCCGCCGAATGTACCGACGCCCCTGGGGGCGGGAGATGTGACGAACAAGTCTTATGTGGATTCCTCTATCGAGGCGGTGGGAGCGGAAAATTATCTGCCGACGGCGGGCGGGGCGATGACGGGTCCGTTGACTCTAAGCGGGAATCCGACGGCGCCGCTGCAATCGGCTCCAAAACAATACGTGGATGCGAGCGTGACCGTTAAAGCGGACCTGATAGCCGGGTTGGTGCCGACGAATGAGTTAGGGAGCGGTACGGCTTCCGGGCTGAATTGTTTGCTGGGAAGCGGAGCATGGGGACCGTGCGGATCGAGCGCGAATGCGACTGCGATTCAGAGTGTGCCGGTGGCGGCGGGAACTCCCGCGAACGGGCAGGTGCTGACCTATTCTTCGGCATCGGGACAATATGCTCCGGCGGCGCCGGGCGGCGGATCGGGCGGGGTGACAATTAGTCCGACGGGAAGCCAGAGCATTGTGCAACCGGTGGGTTCGCAAATGACAGTGAATAATCTGAGTGGCGTTCGATATGTGACACCGAGCGACAACTGGAGCGCCTCGCCGAGCGGGAGCCTGGCGGCAGGGCTGCAGGCGACGGTAACGCTGACGCCGTGTCCGATAGGAATCGATACGACTTCGTATCAGATGTATTTCATGTACGTGCAGGGTGGGGGAGGAACGGCGGAGCCGGTTTTGACGCAGGGAGGGACTTGTACACCGGGTGCGGCCTCGGGGACGGTGCTGTTCACGCCAAAATATGCGCACTCGGCCGGCTATACGATTGGCAGCGCGTCGAGCGGGATTCAGGAGGCGATTAACGATGCTTGTGGTTTGCCCGCGGGAGTGAACTCGGGAAATCCGAATGCGCATGTGATTCTTCCGGCGACGGGCGCGACAGCAGGTGCGTTGCCGGTTTATGGATCGATTTTTGCGCACTGCAGCCGGTCGCTGATTGAAGGTCATGGAACGCTGCTCTCGTGCTCGACTCGAGACCGTTGCATGTTTCTGGGCGACCAGGTGAACTCCAATCATTACGGCGGGATCACGTTGCGGGGGGTGAATTTTACTTCAACGGTGCACGCCGATGGCTGCCTGATTCTGAATACACAGCGGCAGACGAATGTTGTGACTATCACGACCGTTTCAGCTTGCAGCACGATTCAGACGGGGGACCGGGTCAATATTAACTTTACAGACAATCCGACATATTGGGGAAATCACGGGCCGGTGACGGTTTCGGGAACATCGATTACATACAACCAGACTGCGGCCAATGTAGCGTCGGTCGCAAGTCCGGGAACCATCGCGATTGAAAATGCAGCAGTGGAAGACAATGCGATGCCGGGAACGATGGATGACATCAAGTCTTCGGCGGGAGGCGGGGGTTCGTTCAATCAATTTTTTGTGATGGACGATGATGAGGCTGCGACCATTCGGAACTTCGATGCGGATGGAAGTCAGGGGTTGACCTGCACGGCTAATCACTGCGGGTCGTACGTTTATGCGGCGAATTGGGGCGCGCCGGTGATTTGGATCGACAAGGCAAACATCAGTCCACAGTGCGCGGGGAATGGAGTGACGAATTACGCAAACAATGTGACGCGGGTGACGGATTCGGTGATGCAGGGCTTCGGGATGTGGGGCGTGAATACGATGAACATCCTGGGCAACTATGGTGGCACTGAAATGGATGATATCTATATGGAGGAGGGAGCGGGACCTTGTCCTAATCCATACCTGGGAAGTTCATTCGGGGCGACAGGAGTGATTTATGAAGGGAATGTCCAACCTCTGACGGTGCGTGGTGGAGAACAGCCGGCGGGGCATGGGGTGTCGTTTCCTTTCAGTGGAACTTCGGGATCGACGCAATTGAACTATTACGTGATTGCTCACGACACTACGGCGGGGATATACAGCGCGCCACTTTTTGCCGGGGTGACTTTCACCAACGGGGGAGCGGGCAATGTGTCGGTGCAATGGCCTCATATTCCGCCGCAGAACGCGGGGGATACGGTGGCTTACGACATCCTGCGAATGCAACCGTCGACTAGTTTGGCGGCCAATGCTCCCAGTTTTCCGACCAAGGGTTCGTGTGCAGGAGGAAGCATAACTGCATGCGGAAGTGTGGGCGTGAGTGAGGCGCAGTGTTCGGGACTGGTGTGCACCTATACGGATGCGGCAGGAGCGAACACGGCCGGTTATACGATTCAATCGCTGGGCTGGGAACCGGTGTTGCCGTTCTGGCCAGGGAGCGCGGTGTTTTCGGGAGATGGATCGTCTTCTTACTACAACCCCGTGGCTTCATTCGATACCGAGCCGGCGGATGTGGTTTCGGTGGATTGGAATGCACTGCCGACCTTGCAAGTCCGTGAGTGCGGAGACACGGCGGCGATCGGGTCGTGGTTTGGCGGGGCATGGGAGCAGTGCCTGGAAGGGAAAGTAACCGGGACCTACCCGCCGATTGGCGGGCTGCTGTTTCAGGACGGAAGTTACAACAATGGAACGGGCAGCGGGGTGAAGGGGAGAATCAATTTCGAATATCCCACGACTGGAGTGGGGAATATACAACCGCACCACATCATCACTTTGGTGGATTCCAATTTTGCGAAGACGCTGTCGACGATCGGATTCCGTCCGCCGAATGATCCTGGGGATACTTACATCGGACTGGATGTTGCAGCGGTTCCGGGAGCGGAGCAATTGGCATTTGGGTCGCCGGTAGCGATTTCGAACTACATCGGAAATGCGGGCGATAATTCGAGCTACCTGGAGAGACTGACTGCGAGTGCGAAGACATTTAATGTACCGGTGCACGTCAATGGGAATTTAACGGTGACGGGAATCTGTACGGGGTGCGGAGGAGGGGGCGGATCGGGAACGGTGAATAGCGGGACCGCGGCGCAGGTGGCGATGTATTCGGCGAATGGCACGGCGGTAAGTGGTGACAGCGGACTCACGGATAACGGTTCGACACTGACCTATACGGGAAGCAACGGGATTGCAGCGTCCTCGGGGGCGTTCAGCGGAAATCTTACGGTGAACGGGCAGTTGCTGGTGGCGGGACCGTGGGCGGTGAGTTCGCCGGTACCGGGTACGGCCATGGCAGCGGCGGGGGCGGGGACTTCGTCGTTGGGGCTTTCGAACGACGGGAACTTTTATATTTCGGCGAGCGGTGGCGCTCCGCAGAAAGTGGCGACGACAGGGAGCAGTTCATTTTTTTCGAATCTGTTTCAGGAAGATGCAAGCGATGTGGGCGAGTATGGGTCGACGGCGCAGAACTTGCATGTGTATTCGATCTACACGAACAGCTCGACGTGGCAGCGGACTTCGCTGGGATATGACGCGACCGACAACTATGCAGTTGTGCGGAGCGAGAATTCGGCGGCTGGAGCGGCGCCGGGGTTGGGTTTCTGGGTCAACAGCGGGTTGAAGTGGGTGGTGGACGCGAGCAGCAATTTCAAGCCATGGATCGACCAGACTTACAACGTGGGATCGTTCAATAGTACGGGGACGGGTAGCGGACTGCGACCGGGGACGGTTTATGCGGCGGGAAATTCTACGAGCGGCAGCGGCTTTGAGCTGGGGAAGTTCGCGAATCAGAGTTACGAACTTTGCAACGATGCGACGAATGGAACAATCATCAACGGGTTAGCGGTGCTTACTACGGCGGGTTGCGCGGCGAAACCGGGAAGCGCGCTGATGAGTGGAGCGATCGGGGTGGTGATTGCGAATGCGGGAACTTCGGGAGTGGTCACGCTGGCGCGAATGGGGTCGGCGTATTGCAGCTTCGATGGAGCGGCGACCGTGGTGGGGGATTTTGTTGTGGCATCGAGCACGGCGAGCGGAGGATTTTATCCTTTGTGCCACGATGCGGGAGTGACGCAGCCGAGCGGAACGCAAGTGCTGGGACGAGTTTTGCAGGCGAGTTCGGGAAGCGCGACGGTGCAGATGTTTTTGGATATGCCGGGTTCGAGTGTGAGCAGCAGCGCAGCGTATTCGATTCCCTGGCTCACGACGAACACGACCGGGACGGCGATCAGCTTCTCGAGTACGGCGAACAAGGCGGAGCTGTGGGGAGTGGTGCTGACGTTTCCGCTGACGACGACGCAAGTTACGTATGACGTTTCGACGGCGGATAATTCGAGCAATACATATGACATTGGCGTGCTGAACAGTTCGGGGAGTGTTGTGGCGCACATTGGAAGCACCGCGGGGACGACATTCGCGCCGAGCACCGGGTTTAAGACGTTGAGTTGGGCGAGCGGCGCTACGTTGCAGCCGGGGAAATATTATCTGGCGATTACGAGTAGTTGCATCAGTGCTTGCGCGCAGGTTTATGGGGGAACGTCAGCGGGATTTACGTTCCTGGGCGGGAGCAGTGGGACGGCGGAGAGTGTGACGGCGGGCGGAACACTGAACAGTGGGATTACGATTCCGGCGGACAATCCGACGCAGGCGACGATTATGGCGTGGGAAATTCATTAGGGTTGGCGGTGAGGTTGGGATGGCCATCGGCGAGAGCCGGTGGCTTTTTTGTTGGGGCTGCTTTGCGAGTGGTTTTGAGCATGCAGGGAACGGCAATCGAGCTGCGCTCGAATGGACAGCCGAGGGCGGCTGTCCCCACTTTTATTTGTTTATTTATTTTTTGGGTCTACATATTTCTTGAGAGGCGGAAAACATTATGGGGAGTGCGATTGATCCGGAAGCGGCAGAACCATCCAGCACGCAGGCTTTTGAGCAGAGTGACCGGAATCCAGCGGTCACGAATTGGAACGGGACGGACTCGGAGGGCGGGCAGTTGGCGACGCCTGCGTCGTCGGAGAGCCGAGTAACTCAGCCTGGGCCAGCGCCTTCGGCTGACGCTGGGCTGGTGGACTACAACGAACTCGACAGCGCGGACAACGTGCAGGACGAGGCGGAACGAGAAGGGTAAGGCGCGAGAGAGTTGAGGGCCATCGGCGAGAGCCGATGGCTTTTTTATTGGGGAGAGAAAAGCGGAGAGAGATGCAGTGCGACTTTTTATCAAGGCGGGTGACAGCGTGAAGATGCGAGGGATCCTTCGACTGCGCAAAACGATTCGCTCCGCGAGTCGTCTTGCTCCACTCAGGATGACAATGAAGGGAGCGATTATTCTGCTGGCGCTGGCGAGCGGAGCGAGGATGTGGGCGACGACGTATTACGTGAGTTCGAGTGCGGGAAACGATGCGAACGCCGGGACGTCCACATCGGTGCCGTGGAAGACGATCGCGCATGTGAACGGGCAGACATTTCAGCCGGGGGATTCGATTTTGTTTAAGCGGGGGGATGTCTGGAATGAGAGCCTGGCGCCTGGTTCTTCGGGAAGTTTGGGAAATCCGATTAAGTTCGATGCTTATGGCAGCGGAGCGGCACCGAATCTAACGGGGTACTATGCGGTGCCATCGACGGCGTGGGTACTGGTGACGGGGAATGCGTGGAAGGCGGCGGTGCCGGCGACTTATACGGCGATTAATTTTTGTTTGTTCGGGTCGGTTTGGGGTCAGAAGGTAGTGGCGGTGTCGTCGAACCTGACGGCGGCGGGGGATTTTTATCTCGCAAATGGGTACCTCTACGTTTTTGCATCGGGAAATCCCGCAACTTTTTATAACGAAGCGATTGTGCCGATGGCGCTGAGCAATGTTCCGGTGATTAACGTCAACGGGCAATCGTGGCTGACGGTTCAGCATTTTCTGGTGAACTGGTTCGATCAGTATGGTGTGTACGTGCAGGGAGCAAGCGATCATCTGGTTTTCGCCAATATGGAAGCGGACTCGATGATTCCGCAGGGAACACAGCCGCTGGGATTCTATGTGGACGAAAGTGCACCCGGGCCCGGGGATATCAAAATCTATAACTCGGAAGGACTTTTCGGAAACAAGTCTGGCGCGGAGAAGAAGGACGCGGCCATGTCGTTTCTGCAGAACGCGCTGGCCACGGCGGATGCCGTTGCGGCGCGGGAGATCATCGATCCGGGGAAATTTCGAGATGGAATTTCTAAAATTATCGACGGAACTGTGGAATGTCTTAATGCTTCCACTTGGTGCAAGCAAACGCAGGCATCAAACGCCCAACCACCGGCGTAACGAAACTATCCAACTTCTTCATTCCAGTTCTCGAGCGTCTTTTTCACCAGCGCCATGTACTGGTCAGCAACGGCGCCATCGATCAGGCGGTGATCGTAGCCGAGCGTGAGGTGGACGACCGAACGGATGGCAATCGAATCGTTGCCGTCTTTATCGGTAACAACTAAAGGCTGCTTGGTGATTCCGCCCACACCCATAATGGCGGAGTTGGGCTGATTGATGATGGGCAAGCCAAAGACGGCGCCGAACTGTCCGGGATTGGTCACGGTAAAAGTGGATCCTTCGACGTCTTCGGGCTTGAGCTTTTTGGTGCGAGCGCGCTCGCCAAGGTCGGTGATGCCGCGCTGCAAGCCGAGAAAATTGAGGTCTCCAGCATTCTTCAGGACGGGTACGATGAGGCCCCAATCCAAGGCGACGGCGATCCCGACATTGATCTGGCGGTGGTACCGGATGCTGTCGCCTTCGAGCGAAGCATTGAGGATTGGCCATTGCTGTAAGGCGATGATGGCAGCGCGTACGAAGAACGGCATGAAGGTGAGTCGGACACCGTTTCGCTGCTCGAAAGCGTTCTTCTGTTTTGCGCGCAGGGTCACGATGCGAGTGAAATCCACTTCGTACATGCAATGGACGTGAGCGCTGGTACGACGCGACTCGATCATGCGTTGGGCGATGATTTTGCGCATGTTCGTCATGGGAACGAGGTCGCCGGGATAGGGCGCCGGAGCGGGTGGCGGGGCGGGACGTGCGGCCGCAGGCTGAGGAGCGGGTTCTGCCGCAGCGGCAGGTGCTGAAGCAGGGCGCTCGATGAACGCCATGATGTCCTGCTTGGTAATGCGGCCGCCGAGGCCTGTGCCCGCAACTTGTGAAAGACTGACACCGTGCTCGCGGGCGATCTTGCGTACGAGTGGGGAGGAACGAGCTTCATCGCCACCTTCTTCCGTTGGCTGTGGCTGAGGAGTCGCGATGGCGACGGGCGCGGCAGCTGGTGCGGCTTTTTTCTCTTCTTTCTTCTCTGACGGCTTTGCTTCTGGCGCTGGTGCGGGAGCGGCTGGCGCGGCTTTCGCCGGGGCGGCCGCAGTTTCGCCATCCACGGAGATAGTACCGACGACAGTATTCACGCCGACGGTGCTGCCCTCGGAGACTTTGATCTCCTGCAGAACGCCGGAGGCGGGGGCGGGAATTTCTGCGTCGACTTTGTCGGTGGAGATCTCGAAGAGCGGTTCGTCGCGCTGAACCTTGTCACCGGGCTTTTTCAGCCATTTCGTAATAGTGCCTTCGACGATGGATTCGCCCATCTGAGGCATGATGATGTCAGTCGGCATGATTTCCTTTCACGCGGCCCACGGTTCGGAACAGAGGACCGGACGCAACCGAATATTATAGCGGGTGCGAGAGTTAGCTTGAAACGGCTCGTCAGGACAACAGCAGGTTCTTCTTTTGGCGCGGAAGTCCCGACTGTGTAAACTAGCTTCGCGATGAGATCACTCCCCCGCTCTTCACTTGCGCACCATTATTTTCCCGCGGCGGCGCGGCTTTTGATTCTTTCCGCGCTTTTGTTGGGCAACGTTGCCGCGAGTTTTGCCTCGGCTTATAACGGCCATCCCAAACTGGTGGTCGTGATTGTGATCGACCAGTTCCGCGGCGACTATCTGGAGCGTTATCGCGATCAATTTGGTGAAGGCGGATTTCGCCTGCTGCTCGATCATGGGGCCAACTTCACTGACTGCAACTATGATTACGCCAATACCCGCACCGCTCCGGGACATGCCACGCTTTTTACGGGCGCTTACAGTAACGGTCATGGCATTGCGGCTAACGAATGGTGGGATCCGCGTAAGAAGCACATGGTGACTTCGGTTGAGGATGACACCACTAAACAGGTAGGTTCAGCCGAAGAAAAGGCGGGGGCATCGCCGCGCAATTTGTTAGCTGATACGTTAGGCGACGAACTTAAA
Organism: uncultured Acidobacteriaceae bacterium; assembly: GCA_963836305.1. Classification (GTDB taxonomy): domain Bacteria; phylum Acidobacteriota; class Terriglobia; order Terriglobales; family Acidobacteriaceae; genus Sulfotelmatobacter. The sequence continues at coordinate 587,345 of CAWIJP010000029.1, forward strand.
CTCGCTACCCAGGGACAATCGCGCGTGTTCGCCGTTTCACTGAAAGACCGCGCTGCCGTGCTGCCTGGAGGCTTTGCGGCCGATGCCGCCTACTGGATTGAACCCAAGAGCGGGGCATGGATTACTTCCACCTATTATCGCAACGACTTGCCCAAGTGGGCGCAGGATTTTAATTCAGGAAATCGCGCCGCGAAATATTGGGACCGCGATTGGAAGAATAATAACGGCGACATGTTGCGCTCGACTGCGCATCGCAAGAGTAAAGACGGATCCGACGCCGGATTTTACGAAGTGATCGGCTCGACTCCCTTCGCCAACGAGTATGAGTTCGAATTCGCAAAGCAATTAGTAGTCTACGAAGGTCTTGGTGGTGGACATGCCACGGACCTGCTCGCCGTCAGTCTTTCCGCAAACGATATTCTTGGACATCAGGTTGGTCCCGATTCGCCCGAGATGGCGGCGATGGCGCTGGCGCTCGATCGCGAACTAGCCGACTTCTTCAACTTTCTGGGTCATCAGATCGGTCTGGCAAATGTGTGGATCGCACTATCGGCTGATCATGGAGTTTCCGCTTTGCCCGATGCCGCAAAGAAGTTGCGCATTCCCGCCGCCAATCTGGATGCGCGTAAACTCGAAGCGCAGATAAATGGCGCGCTGACGGCAAAGTTTTCGCCGGGTCACGCCGCCGCCTACATCAAACTCGATTATCCGATTACGTGGCTCGATCAGGACGCTTTCGTCGCAGCTCGCATAAAAGAGCAAGAAGCTGAAACTGCCGTGGGTGAGGCGATGAAGCAGGCAGGACTACGCTCGTACTACACTAAATCGCAGTTAGCCGAAGGCGAAGTACCCGACACCGCTCTCGGCAAGAAGTTCTTGAATAGCTACTCGCCGGAGGGCGGCTGGTATGTGATGGGAGTTCAGGAGCCTTATACGGTTGGCCCGGCAAGAGGCACGGACCACGCATCACCTTACACCTACGATACCCACGTGCCGCTGGCTTTTTACGGATTGCCATTTCGGCCGGGCACCTATCGAACACATTCGGAGCCGGTCGATATGGCGGCGACGTTGGCATCGCTACTCGGCATCAACGCTCCAACTCATGCTGTTGGCCGAGTGCTGACCGAGGCGCTGGCTCCGGCTCACCACGCGGAGGATGCTGCAGAGCCGACTCCCGCGGGATCGAGTGCGCAGAGGAGTCCGCAGTGACGCCCGCTCACGAGAATGCCAGGCAGTCCCTGGATCTTAGCGTGAGCGTCGCTGGAATCCCGCTTAAGAACCCGATCATTGCCGCCAGCGGCACGTTCGGTTATGGCGTCGAATTCGAGGATGTAGTTCACCTCGACAAACTGGGCGGGTTCGTCGTTAAGGGGCTGTCGCGGGAACCGATGATCGGCAATCCGCCGCCGCGTCTCTGGGAAACCGCCGCCGGCATGCTCAATGCCATCGGCCTGCAAAACATCGGTGCTGCGGCGTTTCTGGAAGAGAAGCTGCCCAAACTCCGGCAGATTACGAATATCACCGTTTTCGCCAACATCTTCGGCTACACGCGCGAGGATTACGAAAGAACCATCGAGATTCTGAACGATGGCGAGGGGATCGCGGCTTACGAACTCAACGTTTCTTGTCCCAACACAGCTCACGGTGGCTTGCAGTTCGGCAGCGATCCGCGGTCGCTCGATGAAGTGGTGACTACCGCAAAGCGGGTTGCGCGCCGCCCGCTGATCGTGAAGCTCTCGCCCAATGTGACCAGCATCGCGCAGATGGCCCACATCGCTCAGGAGGCAGGCGCAGACGCGCTCTCGCTAGTGAATACTTTCGTAGCCATGGCCATCGACGCCGACACGCGCAAGCCGCGTATTGCAAACGTGACCGCCGGACTCTCCGGGCCCGCGATCAAGCCGATAGCGGTGCGCATGGTCTACGATGCCGCACATGCGGTGAATATTCCAGTAATTGGCATGGGAGGCATTTCCAGCGCGGCTGACGTCGTTGAATTTATGCTCGCGGGCGCAACCGCGGTGCAGATTGGAACCGCGAGTTATTGGGATCCTTGTGCTACCGAGAAAATTGTCAGCGACTTGCAGCGCTGGTGCGAGGATCGCCAAGTGACGCGCTTGGCCGATCTGGTCGGTGGACTGATCGTCGAGTAGGGATGATCCGCTAGATCAGCGGTAAGCTAACGACCGCGGGTGTACCAGATCGACCCCGGAGATTTGTAATTGCGCCCCTCGCCCCACACGACGTGGGTATTTCCCAAGTTATCGATGGCAATTGAAAAGTAGTCGCCAAACGGAAACTGGAAACCTTCGGGAAGAATGTAATCGTAACCGCGCTGTGGCCCTGAAAGCTGAGCTTCAGGCGACCAGGTCGCTCCGCCGTTGCTCGAACTGCGCTCAAAAACATTCCACAGTGGCTGATTTCCCTGAAGCTGGATTCGCGTGTCCATCCACGCGATGCGCACATCGCCCGCCTCGCCTGCCGCAATCGCGGGAAAACAGTGCTCTGCTGAAACTTGTGCAGAAGAGACTTCCGTCCTGGCCGACCAGCTTGCTCCGCCCGTGGTCGAAGAAGAAAAGAAGATGCGCTCGTTTCCACCGTTCGTAGTGCCGGCGTTCCACAATACATAAAGAGTTCCGGCCGCATCCGAAGCGAGTGCGGCTTGTGCCCCCAGATAGCCGGCTTCGCAACCTTCGGCTGCGCAATCGGGGGCCGCGCCTGAAACGTCGAGCAACACCGTGTTCCAAGTATGTCCGCTATCTAAGGACCGGCTGACATAAAGGCTGACAGGGCGAGCGCTCGATTCCTGCCGCGCGTAAGCTGTCCACGAAAAGTAAACGTTGCCGCCGGCATCCACTGTCGCGCCCCCGGCCAGCGACCAACCCGGCTTCGCGCCGGGATTCACCGCTGCCGATGTAAAGGTCTGGGCGTAATCATGAGACGCGGCTACTTGAAAATTTTGCTCGTGATTAAATCCCACATAGATGTCAGCGCCATGGACCGCGAGCACTGGCTTATCGGCATCATCGGGCGAACGTGCCGCCACAGAAAAGTACCAAGTGCGGCCGAAATCCTGGGACCGAGCCACGATGACATCGCGTTTATTGTCCTGCAGCCAGGAGGCGTACACGGTTTGCCGGTCGACGGGGTCGACGACGATTTGCGGATCAAACTGGCCGGTTGCCGAAGGCGCCAGCGAATGCGGAGCTTCCCACGACGTTCCGTTGTCATTGCTGACCAGCAGCGAGATAGTTGGGGTAGCGCACGCGCGGCAGCCGCTGACAGCTCCATATTGGGGAAACAAAATATAGATGTGTCCCTGGCCGTCGGCGGCCAGCGCGGGTTCCCATTGATCGCCATTGTCGTAACCGACGCGACGCTGCGGACTGAAGGTAGCCACCGGGCCCACTGCAGCCAGCGCAGTCTGCGCGATTGAAAACGCGATAAGCAGCCAGAGGGCAAAGCGAGACGTATCTCTAGCCCGGCTGGATTTGAAAACCACAGTTTCTCCTGGGAATACGCCCACAACAACCTTGGCGGAACTTTATCTCGAATCCTCCCGCAGCGTCAATTGCCAGAGGGCCACGGCACCCTTCTCTTCCATTCTTCTCGTCCGCTTTGCAATAACGTGACTTTCTGCCCAGTTCGTCATCTAATGGATTGCATTATACGAGCGGACGACATGCCCGCCGCAGAGCCACACCGAGGTGGGCCGACGAGGAGCAAAATTTAGATGCAGAAATCCACATTTGCAGCCGGATGTTTTTGGGGAGTAGAAGCCACCTTTCGGCAAATGCCGGGTGTGCTGGGGACACGCGTGGGGTACATTGGCGGAAACACCGAGAATCCGACCTACACAGAAGTTTGCACGGACCGCACTGGCCACGCCGAGGCGGTAGAAGTGGAATTTGATCCGGCCAAGATCCACTACGAGGATTTACTGAAGGTCTTCTGGGAGAACCACGATCCTACGCAGCTCAACCGCCAGGGTCCAGACTGGGGCACGCAATACCGTTCAGCTATCTTTTTCCATTCGCCGGAGCAACAGGCCGCCGCGCAAGCTTCGAAGGAATCGCTGGAGAAAGCCCACCGCTTCTCCAAGCCCATCGTCACGCAGATCGTCCCTGCGGTCACCTTCTATCCCGCAGAGGACTATCACCAGCAGTATTTGGAAAAGCGCGGGCTGGCCAGTTGCCACATCAAAGCATAGAAAAGCATAGAGACGAAACAGGGCGCGGGCAGTCATGGCGGCCCGCGCATGCGCGCCTTCTTTCTCGCCCTAAGCTTCAGTCATCATCGGGATCCGTGGGTGGGCGTGTGTCGTTGAGGAAGTGTTCCGCCTTGAGCGGAGCGTTAATCGTGTGAAATGGAAGTGGCTGCTGGCTGAAGTCGAAGATGTCGGAGAGTTCGTCGGCAGGATCGTCGGCGTAGCCCAGCGACGGCAGATTAAACGTGACCTCAACAAATTTTAAGATGCTTCCGAAATCATGTGTGACATGTGAGATGTAGGCTGCTTTAGCGTAGGGCGACACCACAATCATGGGCACGCGAAATCCGTACTCATAAGAATTAAGCATCTTCGGCGGCGGCACGTGATCGTACCATCCTCCCCAATCGTCCCAGGTAATGAAGATGGCCGTGTTTGACCAGTAGGGGCTGTTCCCAATGGCGTTCACAACGGACGCAACCCATGATGGTCCGGATCCGTCGTTTTCCGTGGCGTGGTCCGATTCGGCTCCATTGGGAATGACCCAACTCATGTCGGCGAGCCGTCCATTCGCAATATCCGTCAGTACTGGAGCGGGGTTCCGCGGACTTGCCACTATTACATGATCGGTCCAATCGGCTCCCGTGCAAACTGTGCCATTCGGCGGGGCCACATTGGGTTTACACATGTGTTGGATCGCATTTGGGGCAGTCCAAATCGATCCTGGCGATGGAACGTAGTAGCGCCAGCTCACGAATTTTTTGTTAAGTAAATCAGTCAGAGTGGGATGCTCGAAGCAGGGATAGACGAAGTAGCCCTCGTTCCCGCTGGGATCGATGAGAGGAACTCTCTCTGTAGGCGGGGCGATGCAGCCCGTAAAGAGAGCTGTGGGATTTTCCGAAGCAAAGAATTTGCTGTCTGCGCTTGGAGCCGAAGTACCGGAAAGAATGAACTGATGAGCGGGAAAACTTGGGCCTTGATTCGTCTGGAACATGCGATCGGCAAATGTGTACTGCTCGGCCATCTCGAAGTAAGGCTGGGCTTCAAGCGGATTGACATATTTGAACTGGGGATTCGGCGGCACGCAATTGGGGTATGGTGGGGCGCATTCGGCAGCGACCAGGTCAGCGCCATCCATTTCACATACGTTACCTGATTTGCTCAAATGACACATCCGCAGAAAGGCGCTATGAGCGTGACTCAAGTCATAGTAATCCGGATTATTCCCGTTCGTGCCCAGGTCGATCGGGGTCAGCGGAATTCTTTGGCCTTTGGAATTCACTCCATCGCTGGCGATGTCGGCGCCACGCGAGATCAGCACTGGATCGTGAAACAAGTTGTCCGGCGTACGGTTCTCCTGGAAGATAATCACAACGTGCTGAATTGGAGTGTGCGGTGCGTCGCCGCATCCGTTCTGCACTAAGAGTGCACTCGCGGACAGTAGCAAGATTGAGATAGAGACCAATGCGCGGTGGGTGAGGTGAGTTCGATGTGTGGACAACTTTCTTCTCCCCGGTGCGCGGTAACAAGTTGGCTGGAAGAGCACCTGCCGCGTGTTTGGTTTCTTTTTCCGCTGAAACGGTTGCCGCCGAAATCTCCGACAAGCGCTTGTGCTCTGCAATGCCAACTGTCCTCTACTGAACTGCCTGTTCCGGTAAGATGCCTAGCAGATGAAATCGATTATTGTCGGCACGGCCGGTCACATCGATCACGGTAAAACTGCGCTGGTCAAGGCTATGACCGGGATTGATGCGGATCGATTGCAGGAAGAGAAGCGGCGCGGCATCACCATCGACCTCGGCTTTGCACACATGGATTTGCCGGGGCCGGCTGGGGAAACTTTGCGGCTGGGTTTTGTCGACGTCCCTGGGCACGAGCGCTTTGTGCGCAACATGCTTGCGGGAGTGGGCGGAATCGATCTGGTACTGCTGGTGATCGCTGCGGATGAAGCGATCAAGCCGCAGACGCGGGAGCATTTCGACATTCTGCAACTGCTGGGCGTGCAGCGCGGCATTACGGTGCTGACGAAATCTGACGCGGTGGACGCGGAAACGCTTGAGGTGGTGCGACTCGAGGTAGAAGAGTTCCTGCGCGGGACATTCCTCGACAACCCAAAAACTATAATCGCGGCGAGCTCTCTGACTGGTGCCGGGCTGGAAGAACTTAGGCGCGCGATGGTTGGCGTTGCACAGGAAATACAACCGCGGGATTCCAATGCTATCCCGCGGCTACCGATTGACCGTGTGTTCACTATGAAAGGCTTCGGTACGGTCGTGACCGGAACGCTGGTGGCGGGAACGATTCACCGAGAGGACGAGCTGGAGGTTTTTCCCACGGGTCAGCGCGTTCGGGTGCGCGGAGTGCAAGTTCATGGGGAGATTGCCGACGAAGCGGTCGCTGGCCAAAGGACCGCTCTCAATCTTGCGGGCGCGAGTACGGAAGATCTATCACGCGGCATGACTCTGGTTCCCCCAGCGACGCTGGAGAAAACCCGCAGGGCGGATGTCTCTCTCCGACTGCTATCTTCGGCCGCTCGTCCCTTGAAGAATCGGGCACGGGTGCATCTTCATTGCTACACGATGGAGACTATTGCGGAAATCATTTTGACTGGGCCGAGACAGATCGAGCCTGGCGAGCAGGCGTTCGCTCGGGTGAAACTGCCAGAGGCGGCGTTGTTATTGCCGGGAGACCGATTCATCCTGCGACAATTTTCGCCTGTGGTCACGATTGGCGGCGGAGTTGTGCTGGATACCGCTCCGATTCCGCGATTGCCGGGACAAGTCGACTTTCTTCGAGTACTGGCTGGCGGCAATGCGGAAGGGGTCCTCAGAGCGCGGATTGCAAGACGTGATCATCACGGTATAGCCCTCTCCCGACTGATTGCCGAGACTGGATGGACAAAGAATTTCATTGAGAAACGGCTAGCCGCTGCAATCAATGAGGGTCGAATCCTGCGAATTGAGGATCTCCTAATCCATGCTCCTGCGGTCTTTGGCCTCCAGCTATTCATGATGGGCGCGGTTGAGGACTTTCAGAAAGAGAACCCACTCGTAACAGGCATTGCCAAGGAACAACTGCGCGATCAAGTCGCGGCGTCAGCCGAGGTGTTTGCTGCAGCTGTTGCCATGCTGGTGCGGGATAAGAAAATCGAAGTCCTCGGCGATCTGGTGCGCCTGCCCGGCCACGGCGTGGTAATGAAGGATGAAGAAGCGGAATCAAAGACAAAGATCGAAAGCGCGTTTATGACGGCTGGGCTGAACGTGCCGGCACTCCACGAAGTTCTCGCTGGGCTGAAGATCGACAAAGCGCGAGCCCAGAAGATCGTGACGTTGCTGCTACGCGACAAGGTCTTGATCAAAATTTCAGATGAATTAGTTTTTCATCGCAGCGCGTTGGAAGGGTTGCGGCGGTTGATGGCAGCGTACAAATTGAAATCTGCAACCATTGATGTTGGCAAGTTCAAAGAACTGACCGGAGTGAGCCGAAAATATGCCATTCCACTGCTGGAATTTCTGGATCGCGAGCGCGTGACCAAGCGTGTCGGAGACTCGAGACAGATTCTATAGCCACAAATTTACACGGATAGCTCCAGAGCAAAGTCTGGTTCATCCGTGGTGATCTGTGAAAATCCGCGGCAACTGCCTAAACTTTTTCCTCGGGAAATTCCAACTCGAGCCTCAGTGGATCTGTAAAGCGGTTGGTGAGATTCGCGAGTCCGGCGAGCATGTGAATGTCGACGATCTCCGGATCGGAGAAATATTTTTTCAATTCGTTGAAGTCACTCTCTGTGATCTCGTGCGGGGCACGCGTCAACCGTTCGACGTAAACCAGGGCGGCCCGTTCTTTCTCACCATAGCGCGAACAATTTCCAGCCTTCAGCGCCGTCCAATCTTCCGCCGTGAGACCCACGCGCTTCGACGACGCGACATGGTGCTGCGTGCAATAGCGGCATCCGTTGATCAAAGAGACGCGCAGGTAGATCAGTTCATAGAGCTTGCGGTCGAGAGACCTTCCTACGGTGGCGTAGAAGCTTAGAAAATTCTTAAGCATCTCGGGACGATGGGCCAGCGCTTTTTGCACATTGCCGGGCTTGCCGCGAAGCGTGGTGTCGTAAATCTCGCGCACTTCGGGAGACGCCGACTCCGGTGCGATCAGGCTGATGCGTGCCATCGAATCCTCCAGTATCAAAATGACTTTGCTCATCTTAAAGGAATCATGCGCACTCGACGATTCGCAAACGAAATTAGAGCGCCCCCTACAGAAAAGATTGCGGAATGCCGATATTTCCTATCAGGACTACACCATGAAGAATATCTGTCTCGTTTTTGTTCTGCTTTGTTCGGCGGGGCAATTCGCAAAAGCCCAAACTTCCGGAGACCCTGGCGCCCGGTCGAATGTACTGGCTTTGGAGCACGCCTGGGATCAGGCGCTAGAACGCGGGGATGTGAAGGCGCTCTCAGCAATCTTCGATGAGTCTTTGATATACGTCGATTATGACGGCGCGGTGTTGACGAAAGCGGCATACCTGGCACGCGTGAAAGCGAACACGACTCACATGCAGCAGATTGTGGCGGAAGGAATGAGTGTCCAAATGTTTGGAAACGCTGCAGTCGTGGTCGGAAGCTACCGGGTCAAGGGAATGGAGAACGGCAGGCCTTATCTGCGGCATGGTCGATTCACTGACATCTGGGTACGAACCGGTGGAAACTGGATGTGCGTGGCCGCCGCCACTACTCCGATTCTGCATTAAGCGCTTATCGTCGTGACGAATTCTCGTCATCCTGAGCGGGCTGAAGGAGCTGAGATGCGGAAAGTTATTCTCGTTGTTCTGCTGCTCTCTGCGCAAGTCAATGCGCAGGCCGGGGGCAAGCCCGATGGCGACCGCAGCAGGATTCTTGCTTTAGAAAACGCGTGGAATCAGGCGGTGCGCGGGAAAGACACCGTTGCGCTCAAGCTATTGCTAGGACCTGAGCTGGTTTACGTAGACTACGATGGCACGCTGATGGACAAGGAACAATATCTCGCCAGCGTACAATCTGAGATGGTTCGGGCCGAGCGGATTGTGAGCGAATCGATGAATGTTCATCTTTACGGGGCTGCTGCCGTGGTCGAAGGAATTTATCGTGAAACCGGCGAGAGGAACGGCAAACCCTACACGCTCCGTGAACGCTTTTCCGATACCTGGATCCGCCGCAACGAGAGTTGGGAGTGCGTAGCCAGCCACTCAACACTCATCAACCATTAGCGCTTTCCTGACTCCCTTATTCTTTCTGCTCTTCTTCTCCTGCTACCATTATTCTCGTGGAGCGTCTGTTCGCCTACGAGACTCGGCACTCCGGCAAACCAGGTCATGGGTAATTCTGTGAAGGCAAAACCCAAGGGCGCTAAAGCAAAACCCGCGGGACCAGTGCGGTTATTTTCAAGCCTGATTCAGTGGGAAGAGTGGCTCGAAACTAACCATCGTGGGTCCGATGGATTATGGCTACGGCTGGCGAAGAAAGGCTCGAGATTACGTTCGGTTTCGTACGGCGAAGCGCTGGAGATTGCCATTTGCTACGGATGGATCGATGGTCAGAAGAAACCTGAAAGCGAACAGGCGTGGTTACAAAGATTCGTTCCTCGATCCGCGAAAAGTGTCTGGTCAAAGATCAACCGGGAAAAATCGTTGGCGCTAATTGCGCAGGGCCGCATGCAGGCTGCGGGTTTGGAAGCGATCGAGAGTGCAAAGAGAAGCGGACGCTGGGAATCGGCTTACGATTCGCCCAAGTCAGCCGAAGTGCCTGACGATCTGCAGGCGGCGCTAGATGCAAGTCCGGAAGCACGCGAGTTTTTCGGCTTACTCGATCGAGCGAACCGCTACGCCATCCTGTTTCGCATTCAAACCGTAAAGAAAGCCGCCACCCGGGCGGCAAAGATTCGCCAGTTCGTGGAAATGCTGGAAAGGCATGAAAGAATTCACGAACCTCGCCAACCGCGAAGAAAGTGAAAAGGAATGTCCACGATCAGAATTATCGGAGCGGGATTGGCAGGATCGGAAGCGGCGTGGCAGTGTGCGTGGCGTGGTATCGATGTGGAATTGTTTGAGATGCGGCCAATGCAATCGACTCCAGCGCACCAGACCGCGGATTTTGCGGAACTGGTTTGCTCGAACTCTTTGAAATCAGATTCCGAGAATACGGCTCCCTGGCTGCTGAAGGAAGAAATGGGGAGAGCAGGGTCCTTGCTTTTGGAGATTGCGCGCCAGTGCGCCGTTCCGGCAGGGCATGCATTAGCGGTTGATCGCGTGACCTTTGCGGCAAAAGTTACCGAGACGATTTTGCGTGATCCACGAATTACTGTGCGGCGCGAAGAGGTAACGCAGATCGACGAAACTGACGAGACCATCACTATCATCGCTACAGGGCCGCTAACGTCGGAAGCTCTAGCTGGGGAAATAGCGCGGTTGAGTGTCCTCCAAGAACAATCGAGTCACGTCCCCCGTTTATATTTTTACGATTCGATAAGCCCGATTGTGGAAGCGGACTCGATTAACATGTCGCGCGTATACATGGCAGCTCGCTATGACAAGGGTTCGGCAGACTACATTAACTGTCCGATGACGCGAGAGGAATACGACCATTTCTATGATGCACTCTTGGCCGCGCAATCAGTGGAGGAGCGAGAGTGGGAAAAGTTGAATTATTTTGAAAGTTGTTTGCCGATTGAAGAAATTGCACGGCGCGGGCGGGATACGCTGCGCTTTGGGCCGATGAAGCCGGTGGGGCTGAAAGATCCGCGCACGGGACGAATGCCGTATGCGGTCGTACAATTGCGGCAAGAAAATCTGCGAGCCGATTCTTACAATCTGGTCGGATTTCAAAACCATTTGAAATTCGGAGAACAGGCGCGAGTGCTGCGCATGATCCCAGGGCTGGAAAGTGCCCGCTTTCTGCGCTACGGGCAGATTCACCGCAATACATACATCAACAGTCCGGCGCTCCTCGGCGAGACGCTTCAGATGAAGGCACATCCCGGAGTTTTATTTGCGGGACAAATATGCGGCGTGGAGGGCTACGTGGAGTCGATTGCAACTGGGCTGATGGCGGGCGTGAACGCCGCGGCCTTGGCTCGCGGAGTTGAACCCATGCCGCCGCCACGAGCTTCGGCGTTTGGATCGCTTACACATTATGTAACTCACGCAGAAGCCAAGAGTTTCCAGCCCGCAAATATCACTTTTGACCTTCTGCCCCCGCTCGAGAAAAAGATTCGCGATCGCAAGGAGCGGCATCGCATGCAGTGCGAGCTGGCGCTCAAAGCGTTCGACGGATGGATCGAACGGGTCGGAACAACCGCGGTCCAAGCCTAACTCGCGCCTGCGGAAGAGACTTTCAGAATGCCAGCGTCCCAGCAACCTGAGATTTGCCGCGCGGTACCGGAAGATGCTCCTGCAATTGCGAAGCTACTGTATGAATCGTTCGTTGCGTTCGAGCCTCTTTACACCGTTGGCGGCTTTAAAGCGACTGCACTGACTGCACCCCAAGTTCTAGAGCGTATGCAAGAGGGGCCAGTTTGGGTTGCGCTACGTAATGGCCAGATCTTGGGCACAGTTGCCATCGTCGTTAAAGGCAAATCTGCATACATTCGCGGGATGGCGGTGCTGCCCTCCGCGCGCGGAACGGGAATCGGAACTAAACTCCTGCAGCACATGCAGAAATGGGCGAGCAGTGAGCAATGTGTCCGGCTGTTTCTCAGCACCACTCCCTTTCTGAGTGAGGCGATCCGTTTGTATGAAACGTTCGGTTTTCGACGCACCGATGAAGGGCCGAACGATTTATTTGGTACTCCTCTTTTTACGATGGAGAAAACCATCACTCCCCGTAACTAAAAGAGAATTGCCGATCCAACACGATCCCAACTTTTATGCAACAAAGCTCCTGCGGGATTCGTATCTGATAGTGGACCAAATACGGCGCAGCAGGCTCACGTTCCCTGGTCAATTGCGTCCAATCAAGAAGTGCGATGACGCTGCGAGATCTTATTGTCGATGTGATGCGCACCCTGTGGGCGCACAAGCTGCGCGCGTTTCTGACCATGTTTGGGATTGCGTGGGGGATTGTGTCGATCGTGCTCATGGTGGCGGCCGGCGAAGGCTTGCGCAAAGGGCAGGAAGAACAATCGCAAACCCTGGGCAAAGACGTAATGATCGTTTTCCACGGACGCACCAGCCTGCAGGCCGGCGGAATACACGCCGGACGATTGGTTCACTGGGAAGATCCGGATGTGCCGGTAGTTCAGGCGGAGGGCGTGGATTGCGAATATGCCATTCCGGAACTGGAGCAAGAGACTGTCCTCACGCACAGCAACTTCAACAACGCATCGCTCGAGGTAACCGGATCGTATCCGCAGTTCAGTGAGATTCGCAGTCTGACCGTCGGACTGGGACGCTTCTATGACTGGAATGACATGCGCGAGGCCAGGCGCGTGGCGTTTCTTGGATCGGACGCGGCCAAGCAATTATTTCCTGGCCGAAATCCGGTTGGCGAAAATGTTTATTTAAATGATTTTCCTTTCGTCGTGATTGGCGTGATGGCAAAGAAGAAACAGGATTCCAGCTATGACGGCTGGGATGTAAACAAAATATTTATTCCGTTCTCCGCCATGCGCCGCGATTTTCCGGACAAGCCTCCGGGAACGCCGACCACTTTCGATCAATTGCTGGTGACTCCGAAGTCGGTGGAGCAGCATGAAGCGTGCAAGCACGAAGTGCGGGTCGCGCTGGCGCGCATGCACCGTTACGATCCCGACGATAAGGAAGCCTGTCCCATCTGGGACACGGTGCAGGAGGCCAAAGCATTCCGGCAGATGACCGACGGCATGAAATATTTTCTAGGCGCAGTCGGCATTGTGACGCTGCTTCTCGGAGGTATTGGCGTAATGAATGTGATGCTGGTTGCGGTGCGCGAGAGGACGCGTGAAATCGGCGTCCGGAAAGCGATTGGCGCTCCGGCGGGAACGATTCTGCGGCAGTTCTTTGTCGAGGCGCTGATTATCGCATTGCTGAGTGGATCGATTGGCCTGGGAGTGGCATTCGGATTCTGCGCCCTGGTGAACTTGTTACCCATGCCCGATTTTTTTGCCGGACTGATTCCAGATTGGACTTCAGGCCTTGTCGCCGCTGGCTTGCTCGGTGCCATTGCCATTGGGGCCGCGCTGTACCCAGCGCGGAGAGCGGCATCCATCGATCCCATCGAAGCGCTGCGCTATGAGGCTGGCGGATAACGAATGCTCATCGAAATTGTTCTCGAAGCCTGGATCGCACTCAAGCGCAACCTTACCCGCAGCTTCCTGACCATGCTGGGCATTGTGTGGGGGATTGCCACGGTCACGCTGCTGATCGCTTATGGCAGCAGTTTCCGCAGCATTCTGGTGCATGGATTCGACGCGTTCGGCAAGAGTGTGGTGATCTGTTGGCCGCAGCAAACCAGCGAGCAGCCGGGCGGACAGCGTGCCGGAAAGAAAGTCCTGATCGAACAGGCCGACGTCGACATGGTGAAGGCAACAGCGCCGCTGGTGAGACATGTGTGCCGTGAAACCGTAAATCGTCCGGGAATTTCTTACGGCGACCGCATGGTGGGAACGGCGGCGATTCGCGGGGTTTGCCCCGAGTATGGCGAAATGCGCAACGAAGTACCGTCAGAGGGCCGATGGATCGATGCCGGAGATGAACTTGAGCGGCGACGCGTGATCTTTCTCGGCGGACGCATCAAGGAACAACTCTTCAGTGGACGCCCCGCGATAGGCGAAACCGTGGAAGTAGGCGGAGTGCGCTTCACCGTGATTGGGGTGATGGCGCGAAAAATTCAGCTGAGCAATTATTTCAGCAGTGACGACGATTCGGCATGGATCCCTTACTCCACAGCCGGAGATTTATGGAACACCCGTTACGCGCGGGTGCTGGTCTTCGAACCGATAGCGCCACAATTTGAAAAGAAAGCGATGGCACAAGTGTTGGCGGCGTTGGCGACGCGGCAGAATTTTTCGCCGACTGATCCCAAGGCGCTCCAGATGTTCGGGCGGGATGAATTCCGTCCGGTGATCGATGCGCTCACGATTGGGCTGCAGGTGCTGCTCGCATTCGTCGGAACTTTAACCCTTGGTATCGGCGGCGTGGGCGTGATGAATATCATGCTGGTTTCGGTGGACGAACGCATTCGGGAGATCGGTCTGCGGCGCGCGTTGGGCGCGCGCAAGCGCCACATCAAGCTGCAGTTTCTAGCGGAAACTTTGTTGATCATGATACTGGGCGGCGCGATCGGCGTTTTGCTTTCCTATCTAATTGCGTGGGCGGTGGGAACGATCCCCATGATGGGACCACTGTTCGAAGACAATTCCGGCCAGGGCGATATTCATCTGCGAATTTCCATGATGACGGTCCTGCTCTCGAGCGCGGTGTTATTACTCGTGGGGGTAATCAGCGGACTGGTTCCGGCCTTGCGCGCATCGAAACTGGATCCAGTGGAAGCGCTGCGTTACGAATGATCGCTTCGAATTAATTTGATCGCCAGCCGGATTCTTAGTACCTTTCTGCTAAGTCATTCATAGAACGAGGTGCCCTTTGCCGATCTCCGCCGTCGACACCATCTCGCTGGCCATCGAACACACGAAGCAACAACTGTTCAAGCCGCTTCGCTTCGGCCAATGGACCAGGCTCGCGTTCGTAGGACTGCTGGCCGGCGAACTCGGCTCCGGCGGAGGATTCAACGGCAGCAATTTCCGGCTTCCCGCGCATCCTGGCGCCTCCCGGCATTTTCTTCCGTCAGCATTCGGAGGAATTAATCCTGCTCTGTTGGCTGGGTTGATCGCCATTCTGGTTGTAAGCGCGTTCGTAATCGGTCTCATCTTTATGTACATCAGCAGCGTGATGCGCTTTATTTTGTTCGACAGCATCATCGCGAAAGAGTGTCGCATTCGTCAGGGATGGAGTCGCCGGCAGATCGAGGGATGGCGTTACTTTCTCTGGAAACTGCTTTACCTTCTGGCTTCGTTTTGCGGGATTGCCGTACTGATCGGTTTCCCCGCCGCTATTGCTTTTGGCATGGGCTGGCTGAGTGAACCAAGACAGCATTTGCTTCCTCTGATACTCGGGGGCGTCGTCCTTTTCTTTGTGCTGTTGCTCTTCTTGCGTTTCCATGGCAGTAATTTTTGTGCTAACCAAAGATTTTGTCGTGCCACAAATGGCTCTGGAAGAAATCGGCGCGCTGGAAGGATGGCGGAGATTGTGGCCGATGATCCAGGCCGAGATGGGCGGATACGCCGGCTACATCGGCATGAAGATTGTAATGGCCATCGGCGCGGGTATCGTGATTGGCATCGCAACTTTGATCTTGGGTTTATTCATCGCCATACCTACGGTCGGGCTCAGCATTCTGGCCGTTCTGACGGGCAAAAGTGCGGGGCTCACCTGGAACGCTTATACGATCACTCTCGCGGTAGTGATTGGATGTGTTTTGTTGGCAATTGTTTTATATCTAGTCGCCCTGATTTCCGTTCCTGTCGTTGTTTTCTTCCCTGCATATTCGATTTATTTTTTTGCGGCTCGCTATCCTCCGTTAAGCGCGGCGATTTATCCCGCGCCACTGGCGCAGCCGCAAAGTCCGCCGTTTGCCGCACCTCCGTACCAACCACCTCCGCTGCCGCCTTCTCCGGCGCCTGCCGGATAAGGCTAAAAGCGCTTCGGGAACTCTTACGTCGCGTCAGGTGTCTGATGTTGCAGACACGCGCGTGCCAAAAGAGAAGCCGAGGAGCTTTCTATGTCGTTCTCAATGGCGGGCGGTGGTGCGCGTGGTCCAGAAATCAACGTTACTCCGCTGATCGACGTGCTGCTGACACTGATTATCGTTTTCATGGTCGTGGTCTCGATGGATAAAGAGCAAGGCGAGAATGCGCAGATTCCGCAGCCCGATCAGAAGCAGACGGCCGAGCAGGAGCAGATCACGCACCGTCGTCATTCAGGTGGTGTGGACGAAGGAAAATCAGCCTCCAACAGTGAAGATCAATCAGGAAGACGTGCGCTGGGAAGATTTGGAACCGCGGCTCGCGAAAATCTACTTAACTCGCGCAGAAAAAGTGGTCTTCGTACACGGCGATGCCGATGTCGACTTCCAATACGTGGCGGATGTAATCGATGCGGCGCATCACGCGGGGTTGACAGGGTGGGGTTGCTGACGATGGATCGGGGAGTGCGCGGGAGAATAGGGCGTCCTGAGACTTTCAATTTCTCGCCCGATTCTTAATCCAAATCGGTGTGCCTAGAAAACCAAACGCTTCGCGGATCTGATTCTCGAGAAATCGCTGATAGGAGAAATGCAGCTTCACCGCACGATTGGTGAACAGCACAAACGTCGGTGGCGCGACTGAGGCCTGGGTCATGTAGAGGATCTTCACGCGCGAGCGCATCGGGCACGGAGGCGCGCTCGAAGTCCACGGTTTCGATGAAGCGGTTCATGGCGGAGGTGGAGATTCGCTTGCGGCGTTCGGTGGCGACCTGTTCGAGCAACGGGAAGATTTTCTCCGTACCTTTTCCGGTGTGCGCCGAAATGAAAACGATAGGCGCATAGTTCAGAAACTTAAGATCGTAACGCAGGCGCTCCTCATAAGCAGCTTGGTCGCCGGGACGTTTGCTCTCCCGCATGCGCATCGCCTTCGACGGCCTGCCAGCTTTTGCCGCCCCGCTACTGACCAGGTCCCACTTGTTGACTACGATGATCATTGAGCGTCCGCTTTCGTGCGCATATCCGGCAATGGCAGCATCCAATTGGCTAACGCCTTCGGTGGCATCGATCACCAGCAACGCGATGTCGGCGCCTTCCAGATGCTTGCGCGCCATCACAACGGAAAGTTTTTCCGCCATCAAGTGAGTCTTGCCTTTGCGGCGAATGCCGGCCGTGTCAATGAATCGAAAGCGCCGGCCATTGTGTTCCACAATTTCGTCGACTGCGTCGCGCGTAGTGCCGGGAATCGGCGACACGATGGCGCGGTCAGAGGCTGTGAGACGATTCAGCAGAGTGGACTTGCCAACATTGGGATGGCCGATAATGGCAACCTTGGTCTCGTAGACCGGCTGAACATCGGCGGTAGATGCCATCTTCTGCCTCGAGACGATTCTTTCTGTACTTCCTCAATGTCTCCCGTGTTCTCTGTGTTGAGATCTTTCTCGCTGGCACCACTTCCAGAACTCGCGTCGAGCAGGTCGTCGATCCCGCGCCCATGTTCGGCGGAGATCGGAAACATCTGTTTGATCCCGAGCCGATGAAATTCGTCAACGATGTTCGCCTGCTTTTCCGAATCAGCCTTGTTCACCGCGAGAAACAGCGGGCGCCCAGTCTTTCGCAGCAAGCGCACGAGTTCGAGATCAGGCGCGGCCAGTTCGGCACGGCCGTCGACTACCATGATGATGGCAGCAGCCTCATCGAAGGCGACTCGCGCCTGGCGAAAAATCTCCGATGGGATGAAATCTTTTTCTTCGGGAAGAATTCCGCCGGTATCGATGATACGAATGCGGCGGCCGCGCCATTCCGCATCACCGTAAAGGCGATCGCGCGTAATGCCCGGTTCGTCGCCAACAATGGCGCGGCGCGAGCCCACGATGCGATTGAAGAGCGTGGACTTGCCTACATTAGGCCGGCCCACGATGGCAACGTGGGAACGCCGGCTGCGGTGGTGGCGAGAGTGCTGGTCGAGTTGTAAGTGGGTTGAGTCAAAATGAACGGTAAACAATGCTGATGACCGGGAATGTTTATTATAGAGACTCCCGTGACTTTAAGTTCCCAGCCCGCCTCGTCCGCGACTTCCCCGCGCTCCGCCGATGGTGGAAAGGACGCTTCGGGCGTTTCTGGTTCGACTCTTTACCAATTCTTTGCGCCGGGCGGAGTGCTGGCGGGTACGCATCCGGCGTATGAATTCCGGCGCGGACAATTGCAGATGGCGCAAGCCGTCGAGCAGGCGCTGGAGGAAAAACGGCATTTGATTGTGGAAGCCGGCACGGGGACGGGGAAAACGCTTGCCTATCTTTTGCCGGTGATACGTTCCGGCAAGCGAGTGATCATTTCGACCGGCACAAAGAATCTTCAGGAACAGCTTTTCTATAAAGACATCCCATTTCTGGAGCAGGCGCTGTTCGGGAAATCGTCTTCCGGCCCCCGTCTTTCCGTTTGCTACATGAAAGGCCGCAACAACTATCTCTGCCGCAAGAAGCTCTACGACCTCACGGATCAGCCGGTGCTCAGCGGGTTGGAGGAGATCGAGCAGTATCGTGCGATTTCGGCGTGGGAGAAAACGACCTCGACCGGCGACCGCGCGGAACTCGCTGAATTGCCCGAGGCCAGCGCCCTTTGGCACAAACTGGATGCGCGCGCCGATGCCTGCATCGGACAAAAATGCAGCGAGTGGGAGCGCTGCTTCGTTACCGAAATGCGCAGGAAAGGGATGGAAAGCGACATCATTATCGTCAATCATCATCTGTTCTTTGCCGATCTTTCCATCAAACTGCAAGCCGAGGGCGCGCCCGATGCGGGGATTCTGCCGGAAGCCGCGGCAGTGATCTTCGATGAAGCGCACGAGTTGGAAGATGTGGCAGGAAACTATTTCGGAATTTCCGTGAGCAATTTACGCATTGAAGATCTGGCGCGCGATGTGGAAGCATCAATGCAACATAACCGGATGCTTTCCGCGTCGCTTTCCGGAGCGCTCGGAAGCTTACGGGAGAAGTCTCAGTTTTTCTTTTCCCTATTGCCGCCGGGCGAGGGACGCTTCGCCTTCGAGACCCGCCGAGAATTTCTGGAGGAAAACGGCGATGAATTTCTAGCGTTCAATCAATCGCTAACACGGCTGGCGGGGGAGTTGGAAGCGTTGCCGCAGAAGCCGGAGGAAGTTTTTAACTTTGCCCGGCGCATACAGGAGCTTCAGGTGCAACTCGGCTTCGCCCTCGAATCGGATGACTGCAACACCGTCTTCTGGATTGAGCGGCGCGGTGGACGCGGGCGGACGAACTCACCCCAGAGACACAAAGACGCAAAAGAAGCTTTCCAGAGTCGGCAAAATGTTTTTTTGCAGGCGACCCCGATCGATGTCGGACCCATCCTGCGGGAGTGCCTGTGGTCGAAACTGGAGTGCGCAGTGCTGACTTCGGCGACCCTCGCGGTGGGAGGAGGTTTTGAATACATTCGCCAGCGGTTGGGACTGGAACATGCCCGCGAATCGATACTGCCTTCGCATTTCGATTATGAGAATCAAGCGCTATTTTACGTACCGTCAGATCTCCCCGATACGCGAACGCCGCAGTTTACGGCGAAAGCGGCGGAGCGCATTCGCAAGCTGCTCGAGATCACACGTGGACGAGCGTTCGTGCTTTTCACCAGCTACGCGCAGATGAATGACATCTACCAGCGCCTCCTGGGAGAACTGGAGTTTCCCATGCTGCGGCAGGGAGACGCGCCGAAGAGCGCGCTGCTTGAGGAGTTCCGGCTCACGCCGAATGCTGTGCTGTTTGCAACTTCGTCGTTCTGGCAAGGGGTGGACGTGCAAGGTGAGCAGTTGAGTTGCGTGATTATCGACCGGTTGCCCTTCGCCGTGCCGAGCGATCCGGTCGTCGCCGCGCGGGTAAAGGCAATTGACGCCGATGGCGGCAACGCTTTTTTTCAATATCAAGTTCCGTCAGCGGTGATCACTTTGAAACAAGGCTTCGGACGCCTGATCCGTTCGCTGCATGATCGCGGTTTGCTGGTGCTGCTGGATAACCGCATCCTAAAAAAACAATATGGACGCGTGTTCATCGAGAGCCTGCCGAATTATAAGAAGACTACGGATATGCGAGTGGTGGAGGAGCTCTTCGGAGGGGC